>CAWJLD010000002.1:0-713173 GCA_963843655.1 uncultured Acidobacteriaceae bacterium
TAAGTTATTGATTTATTGGCTCCTCAGGTAGGACTCGAACCTACAACCCTTCGGTTAACAGCCGAATGCTCTGCCATTGAGCTACTGAGGAGTGTTTGGCTTTAAAATTATCCTCTATCAAGGTACCAGAGTAGCGAGGCCTCGTCAAAACCCCGAACTCCTTCCGGGGAGCTACTTTGAGGCCTGATTCGGGAGCTTCCACCTCTGGGATAGTCGGTCAAATCTCCCTCACAAATCCACGCCCCAAATCTATGTCCTTGCCCTATCCCGGACGGGCCTCTGCCAGACGATGCGATAGGCTAAGGATGGCGCCATGTTCGGGCGCTATCAGTAATAAGGAGGGGCCACCATGTCCCGGATTTCCCGGCTCGACCGCAGTGAAGTAACCCCCGATATGGCTGCACTCTATGACAAGGCTTTTGCCCAGCGCGGCAATGTGCCCAACATGTTTCGTGTCATGGCCCATCGGCCTGAGATATTCGCCACCATGCAGGCGCATTTCGGCGCGGTCCTGAACACCGGCACGGTCTCTACCAAGCTGAAGGAGCTCATCATTGTCCGCACCAGCCAGGTAAACCAGACGCCCTATTGCCTGGCCAGCCACACCATCCTGGCCCGCAATCTGGGCTGGAGCGACGAGCAGCTCACTGACCTGGCCAGATGGCCCACCCGTTCCGACTTTACGCCTGCAGAAAAGGCCGCCCTGCGTCTGGCCGAGACCGTTACCCGTGACGCTCACGCCATCAGCGACGAGCAGTTTGCAGAACTGCGCGGTTTCTACGACGAAGGCGAAATTGTTGAGCTGCTCTGCGCCATCGGCCTGTTCAATTACTTCAACCGGTTCAACAACGCGCTCAATATGGAACCGACCAAGCCCGGTGAAGGCGGCTGCGTTCCAACGCAAGAGACGGCTGCGGCGCGTTAATTCGTCCCCGGCAGACGAAACATCGCAAGGTTCACACAATCCCAACGAATTGCATTGAAGGAGTTCCCTGTTCGAATGAAGCTCACCCTGCCCCCGGGCAATTTCAAAGCCTACCTCTTCGACTGCGACGGCACAGTTGCTGACTCCATGCCTCTCCATTACATTGCCTGGAAGAAAGCGCTGGGCGAGTGCAACTGCCCGTTTGACGAAGAGCTTTTCTATTCTTGGGGCGGCGTGCCTCCTATTGAGATCGTCGAGAGACTGAATAGAATGCACGGCCTTAACATGCCCGTGATTGAGGTTGCCGAGCGCAAGGAGAGCTACTACTTCGATCAACTACCGCAGCTCAAGCCAGTTCCCGAGGTCATCGAACACGTCGAAGCGCAATACGGAAAAATTCCGTTCGGAGTCGTCTCCGGCAGCACGCGTGAATCTGTCGTTAACTCTCTCACTACGATAGGCATGCTCGACCGGTTCCAGACCATCGTCGCCTCTGAGGACTACACGCGCAGCAAACCCGCACCCGACGCGTTCCTGCTGGCAGCGGAGCGGCTCGGGATTTCACCTGAATCTTGCCTGGTTTTTGAGGACGCCGACATCGGCATCCAGGCTGCAACATCGGCGGGAATGGCCTCGGTTCGCGTACCAAATCCACTCGAAAGACGCGCCGCGGGAACCGTTGCCTGACGCAAACCGTATAGAGAAAGCAGTGGAGTCCGGAATGCAAGCGCGGCCTTCGTCGGCGGGCAATGAGGCAACTCTAGCCCACCCCGATCGCCGCGCTTCGGACTTGCTCATCATCTTCGGCATCGCCGCCGCTGTCGCGCTGCTGCACCTGCTCACCAACAACCGCTATGGATTTCACCGCGACGAGCTTCAGTTCCTGAGCGACGCAGTTCATCTCGATTGGGGATTCGTCCCTTACCCGCCGCTTACCTCATTTCTGGAACACATACTCCTGTCGATCTTCGGCCTGTCGATGGTAGGCTTGCGGCTGTTTGCTGTGCTGGCCCAGGCCATCGCAATCATTGCAGGCGGACTCATGTCTCGCGATCTTGGCGGCGGACGCCTTGCGCAAGCCACATCGGCACTGGCCGTAGCCTTTGCCCCGCTCTCAGTCTTTGGAGGCACTGAGTTCCAGTACACCTCATTCGACTATCTCTGGTGGGTACTCATCGCGTGGTTCGTCATTCGTCTGCTCAAAACAAACAATCCGCGTTGGTGGCCCGCCATCGGCGTCGTGGTTGGCCTGGGACTCGAAACCAAGTACGCCATCGTCTTTCTGGTTGTTGGAATTTTGGCAGGCGTCGCTCTTTCGCAGGCCCGCAACTATCTTCGCAGCCCATGGTTCTGGGCGGGCATCGGCGTGGCGCTGCTCATCTTTCTTCCCAACTTCATCTGGCTCGTCCGGCACGACTTCATCTCCTATCAGTTCCTCCAGCACATCCACGAACGTGATGTCGGTATTGGCCGCGCCAACGGCTTTTGGCGCGATCAGGCGCTCAAATGCATGAACCTCGCGGCGCTGCCGCTCTGCATCGCCGGACTGGTCTGTTTCCTGCGCGACCGGCACTACCGAATGCTGGCGTGGATGTCGATTGTTCCTATCGCGCTATTCGCTATTGGCAAAGGACGCGGCTACTACGCTGCCGGCGCATATCCAGCACTCATGGCGATGGGCACTGTGGCTGCCGAACGCTGGACGGCGAAGCTGCCTGCACTCGGCAGGATCTCAGCCAGGACAGCCTATTTCGCCGCTTTCGCATTTGTGTCGGCTTATGTGTGCGCCATTATCGTTCCGTTGGCGCGTAGCGGACCGCTCATGCAATTCGCGCTCAAAAACAACGGCGACCTACGCGAGGAAATTGGCTGGGATGATCTCGTCCGCACCGTTGCATCCATTCGCGATTCCCTGCCGGCGGATCAGCAGGCACATCTCGGGATCACTGTGGGCAACTATGGCGAGTACGGGGCCATCGACATCCTGGGCCCCGCCTATAATCTGCCTGCCCCTATCGGCACCACAAATTCTGAGTGGCTGCGGGGATATCCTGCAACGCCGCCCACGACTATCATCGCTCTCGGCATTACTGCCAAACAGGCCAACCAAATCTTCACTGGATGCCGGCTCGCAGGCCATAATGCGAACTCGCTTGGAATCCGCAATGAAGAGAGCGACTACCATCCTGACATCTTTGTCTGCGGCCCGCCGCGCAAGCCCTGGCCCATCGTGTGGCAGGAACATCGGAACTTCGGCTGAGTTTCTGCCGTATCAGTAAAGCAGCACCGCCAACCGATACACCGTAAACGCGCCTTGCACTCCCTGCGCGGGGCAACTGCCGACTTCAGCGCGATGATATCGCCCTGAAGACAGGCGATCGACCAGCGCGCCGGGAAGCTGGCTTAATTGAGAATCCTGCCAACGCATGATGAATCCGGGGCGCGGCGATGCCGATCGCGGGACTCCTGAATCCATCGCGCACGCTTCACGCGCCACGGAGGGGTTGCCTAGAATCGTAAGGCCACTTCGCCGGATCAATGCTGCCACGCGGGCTTCCGCCTGGTTCTCACCCAGCGATTCCACCGCATGCGAGTAGTCCGCCACCGCATAGAGCACGCTATGACTTGCGATGACAGCAATCCCTACGCGATCCACATCGGCGCTCAGCAGATTGCTGCGATGCCCCGGCGAGTGCATCCACTCCTCATGAATCCCCGCGGCTGAAGGTCCAACAGCCACATTCTCTTCAATCACGCTGAAGTGCGCTCCCGCCTGCCCAGTGCGTGCCGCAAGGTCTGGCTCATTGGCGTACTGGTGCGCGATGGGACCTTCCTGCACCATGCGTTGGCAATGCTCCAATGCGGCTTTCGCCAGTGCAGGATCCCAATCCAGCTTTCCGGTTCCTCGCTGCGCGCGTTCGCGATTGGCAAGCGCCATCAACTGCTCGGCTGCGGTATGTACCACGGTTCCGTCTTTGTACTGTGCAAAGGCCCGCGGCCCCAGACCAGCTAGCAACAAAGTAAGTACAAATAAAAACAAAAATCCCCTCAATATCAACCTCATATCCTGTCAGACACAGATTATCCAGCTCAGTTGCGCTATCTCCATTTACAACCTTAATTTCCGGCTTCCGGCCGCGAAAGTCCGATTACGCGTGGTCATCAACCCTGCAAACTTCGCATAAACCGATAATTGTGCCCCGCCGCGTTATTCTTTCATTGCCGATGTTTGTTCTCTCCGCATCGAAATTGGCCGCATTGCGGCGGCGCGCGCGGCGTCAACCGCTGGCCGTCATCGGCATCGTTCTGCTTGCTGCATTCATCATCTGCGGACTGGCAGCGCCGTTGCTTGCGCCCTATAATCCGGCGGCCATCGATCTGATTCATCGCCTGCAGGGACCCTCAGCCGCTCACCTTGCCGGAACCGATGAACTTGGCCGCGACACGCTCTCTCGCCTGGTGTGGGGTGCGCGGCTTTCGCTCACCATCTCGGTAAGCGTGGTTTCGGTGTCGCTGGCGCTTGGCCTCGCCATCGGTGGGCTCGCAGGCTACCTGAGAGGTTGGGTCGATACAGCGCTCACCACCTTCGCTATGAATACTTTCCTTGCGCTGCCCGGAATTCTGCTGGCAATTGCGTTCGCAGCTTTCCTGGGGCCGGGCTTCATCAACCTTGTACTTGCACTTGCCATCGGTGGTTGGGCAGGATACGCGCGCCTGGTCCGTGCACAGGTAATGGCTGTGCGTGACCGCGAGTATGTCGATGCGGCGCGCGCGCTCGGCGCAGGTGGCTTGCGCATCTTCTTCCGCCACATCTTGCCCAACATCGTGCAGCCGGTGCTGGTACAGGCATCCATCGGCATGGCCGGCGTGATCCTTGCCGAGGCTACGCTGTCATTTCTCGGCCTCGGCATTCCCGCTCCGGCGCCAAGCTGGGGCTCGATGCTGAACGACGCACGCTCGCATCTCTTCGACTCGCCGCACCTACTGCTCTTCCCTGCCGCCGCGATTGCCGCAGCGGTGCTCGGCTTCAACTTCCTCGGCGATGCCCTGCGCGACGAGCTTGACCCGCGTACCCGCCTCGAGTTAGGGCTCTGAGATGAGAATCGGCGTCATCAGCGATACCCATGGACTTCTTCGCCCCGAAGTTGCGCCTGCTCTGAAAGGCGTGGACCAGATTCTGCATCTCGGCGACGTGGGGAAGATTTCAATTCTCGATGCGCTGAGCGAGATCGCGCCCGTTACCGCCGTACGGGGCAACGTTGACCGCGAAGGCCGCTGCGCCAAGCTGCACGAAACCGACGTTGTGCTCATTGAAGGTCTCTACATCTACATGCTGCACGACGTAAAGACGCTGCACCTTGACCCTGCCGCTGCTAAATTTGCAGCGGTGCTCTCCGGCCATACTCATGTGCCCAATTACATAACGAAGAAGGGTGTGTTGTATTTCAATCCGGGCTCATGCGGTCCACGCCGCTTCGATCTGCCCATCACCGTGGGATTGCTGACAATCGAAAACAAAGAGCTACGGCCGGAGATCGTGTATCTGACAACAGCAAAGTGACACATGCACTTTGCTGTTCAACACCCACCACAATTCCACTTGTAACCTTGGAAACTCGTAAACTCGGCGACTGCTTCACCGCATTCTCGGGTTCACCCACCGATACACTATGTCCGTCAGCAAATTCACCAACACATAGGTCAATCCAATCGAAAGCAGGCATCCCTGCACCAGTGCGTAGTCGCGATTTGAAATCGCGCTCACCGTTAGTCGGCCCAACCCCGGCCAACTGAAGATTGTTTCCGTCACAATGGCCCCTGCCAGCAGCGCGCCAAACTGTAGACCTACCACCGTCACAATCGGCACCATTGCGTTAGGCAGAGCATGTCGGATCACAACCGAAATTTCGCTCAAGCCCTTGGCGCGCGCGGTACGAATGTAGTCTTGCCCTAATTCCTCAAGCATTGCAGTCCGCACCATGCGCGTCAGAATCGCCGCCAGCGACGCGCCCATTGCAATGGAAGGCAGCACAAGATATCGCCAGTCAATCGTGTCGGTGCCGGTAGGGTTCGCCCCCGACACGGGCAGCCATCCCAGCATGATGGAGAACACCAGAATCAGCACAGGGCCCAGCGCGATTGCAGGAACAGATAGCCCAAAAAGCGACACCACTGACAGAGCCTGATCCACCCACTTCCCTCGCATCACAGCCGCAAGAATGCCGGCAGGCAGAGCCAACAACAATCCAAACCCGAGCGAGCAGAGCGTAAGAGCAAGAGTGTAAGGATAACGCTGTTCGATCAAATGCCCGACCGGATCGTGCATCCGTATCGACTGGCCAAGGTCGCCGCGCAGAACTCCACTCCAGTAATCGATATACTGCGTGTGCAACGGCAGATCAAGTTTGAGGTCGTGACGTACTCTGCTGATATCCGCGGGAGTTGCGCCATCGCCGAGCATCATCTGGATCGGATCGCCCGGCACAAGATGGATCAGCAGGAAAACGAGCGAGACAACGAGCCAAACCACGGGGAGCGTCAATACAAGGCGGGTAAGGATCTGTCTCATGGCTCGTCTTCAACGATAACTCAGCCGCCCGCTGATCCAGCCCACCATCCTGGGCGACAGATGCTCAAAATGCTCCAGATGAAATACCGATAACCGACTCTCCACTTCATCAGGTGGCTGTCCGGGTTCTACATCTCCGGTGTGCATCACAATCGCGTCGGCGTGTGCGGCAATCAATTGGTCGGTTTCCTTTTCGTCTCCATCGGATCCGGGGCCTACCATCAGGCACACATCCGGCGTCACCAATTGCAGTACTCGATTCGACTCAAAGATGAAATTCGCATCGCGCCCGATTTTTGCCCAAAGGCCATCGAGCACCGCCTTCATTTCTGCGTCATCCGTGGCGGTCAGCAGAAACGATCTGTTCGCTCCAGCGGCAAGATAACGCTCCGTATCGGTTGCATCTCCCGGCGCAATCTCTTCCCACAACGGCCTTTCAATTCCGTGCGTGAGCGGTGAAATCTTCACGGCAACCCATTTCATCTCGGGTAGCGCGGAAATTACTCCACACATCAGCGCAGTTTTGCCCGCTCCTCGCCCACCGCCACCCACAACCACAATCGCCATATCGAAGCAATCCCCAAAGCAGTAATCAAAAGCATCTGAGAACTGAGAATTGATTACTTTTCTCTGTTCTTCTTCGCCAGCCGCGCCAGCACCGCCTGCTCGCGCAATACCTGTCTCAGCGGCCGCGCTGGAGTGCCGTAAAGGACCGTGCCCGGCTTCAGCCCTTCGGCTGTCACCTTCGATCCACTGAAGACGCCTGCCTGGCCTCCCAGAATCACGCCTGGACCAATCTGTACGTGATCTCCTATGCCGACCTGGCCCGCAATCACTGCACTCTTGCCCACGGTAGACGAGCCGGAGATGCCAGTCAGCGCCACCAGAATCACGTCTTCACCAATGTCGCAGTTATGCCCAACGTGCACAAGATTGTCTATCTTGGTTCCGCGCCCAATGCGCGTTTGTTTTAGCGCGCCGCGATCTACGGTCGAGTTCGCGCCAATCTCCACGTCGTCTTCAAGCACCAGCGTGCCCTGCTGCGGAAACTGCGTGTACGCGCCCGTTGCATCGCGCACATAGCCGAAGCCGTCCGCTCCAAGAACCGCTCCGCTGTGCACCATTACTCGATCACCCAGCGTGGTTCCTGGATACAGCACCGCACGCGGATAGATTCGGCAATGTTCACCAACGCTCACGCCGTCGCCGATAACTGCGCCGGCTTCAATGCGCGTCCCTGCTCCAATGCGTGCGCCCTCGCCTACTACCGCACAGGGCCCAACCGTCACATGCGCGCCAAGTGCAGCGTTGGTTCCAATCACCGCGGAAGGATGCACTCCGCTCGTGGGCATTGCCGGCTTCAACAGTTTTGCCGCTCGCGCAAACCACAAACGCGGCTGCTCAGCTTCAATCACGGCAACATCGGTGGCGCTTGCGTACTCTGCCAGGCATCCGGGCTTCACCACAACGGCTCCGGCGCTGCTGGAAATCGCCTGCTTCGCAGCTTCGGCATCCTCCGCAAAAAGAAGTTCGGTAACCGATGCACGTTCGCGCGCATTCACTCCGGTCAGAACCTTTTCAGGCGCGCCGTGAACCAGCTTGCCGCCCAATTGCGCAATCAGTTCGCCAAGCGTCATGCGTCTCTCCTTAATCCTCAGTAAAGCGACGGCTCTCCTGCAGGCCGCGTCTTCCAGCGACGATGAATCCATAGCCACTGGTCAGGATAGCGTCTGATCCACGACTCGATGACCGATGTGCAGAGCTGCGTTCCTGCCAGAATGTCCGCTGCAACATCCTCTGTGTGCGGAATCTCGACCTCCGGCCCAAAGTGCAGCACATAGCATTTCTTCACCGGCTCCCAAAGCATGAACCCCGGCAACACCGCCGCACCGGTCTTGCGCGCCACGTGCGCCAATCCCGTAGCGGTGCACGCTTCAATTCCAAAAAACTTTACAAACTCGCCCTGCGGCGGAGTCATATTGGTGTCCATCAGGATGCCTACTGTTCCGCCCGAGCGCATCGCCGTCAACAGGCCGCGGCCAAAGTCGTCTTTGTGCAGTACGTAGTTCCCGTGCATGCATCGAATCCCGTTCACGAATGCATCCAGCAAACGATTATCGAGCCTGCGGATCACCATCCCCATTGGGTGCCCCATCAACGAGTGGTAGAAGCTCGACAGCTCCCACGCGCCCAGGTGAGCGGTGATCACCAGGACACCTTTGCCTTTGGCCTGTGCCGCCAAATAATGCTCCAGCCCTTCGGTGCCCATCCAGTCGCGGCTGTTCTCCGGCGTGTAGCGGGTCATTCGGCAAAATTCCACCAGTTGCCAGCCCAGGTGAACGTATACGCCGCGCAGAATCCTCTTGCGTTCTTCCCGCCTGGCTTCCGGCAGCGCCATCTCGATGTTGCGAAAACCAACTCGCCGCAGCCGGCCAAACAACCAATACACTTTGAAAGCCAGCAGGCCGGCCCACATGCGCGCAAGTGCTCGCGGCATCCACCCCAGGGCGCGCGCCACCAAGAGCACCAACAAGTATTCGAGCCTTTCCCGCATCGTCTTAGGCAAACACCAGTTTAGCGGTATGGCGCAAGCCGGTTCTGCACACAAACAAAAGGGCGGCCTCCGCCTGGGGGCCGCCCTTCTATGTTTAAAGGCTATCCAGCTTCTCAGTTGGCCTTTGATTGAACAAAGTAATGCGCCACTGAGCGCACAAACGGCACTGAGCCCTGTGGAACCGGAACTTCGCCCTTCAGGATCGATTCAAAGGTATGCGGAGTACCGTAATAGGTATTTGTGTCTTCAACGTTCTGGCTCACGCTGGTGCCGTCCAGATCGATGCCGGCAAACAATCCTTTGTTCCGCGAATAGCTCAACAGCTCCGCGTTCATCTTCCAGTCAGTTGCCGCCTGACCGCTGCGGCCCACCGGGCCGGCCGCCGCTGAGGCATCGCCGCCAATCTTGAATTTGCTCTTCAACAGGTCCTGGAAGCCGCGATTATTCACCGCAACCAGCACCAGGTCGGTCGACTGGCCGCCGATCTGGAATCCAAAGGAACCGCCCGCCATGCGAATGAAGACCGGCGCGCTCCAGCCATGGCCGGTGCGGCACGTAACCACACCCTGACCGTACTGGCCGCCAAATATGAATGCGCCCTTCAACAGACCGGGCACAACGCCAACGCAGGTGGCCTGCTCCAGAATGTTCATCGGAATACTGCGGTCTTGTGCAGCCATAATCTGCTCCAGCACCGTCTTCGCCGAATCGATGCGGACCTGCAAATCTTCCCGGGACGAGGCTGCAAAAGCTGCTGGAACCAGCCCGAAACAAATCAGAAGTGTAGCGATCGTCTTTTTCATTTGGTCACTTTTCCTTTCAAGATCGCTTCCAGCGTTTGGGGAGGAAGCGGGAATTTAAAGTCATACAACCCGTTACCCGGCCTGCTGCCGGCGGTAACCCAGCTTGCAAGGTCTGCTCATCTCGCATTGTCCTGCGAGCTTGCTGAAAATCAGGCTACAGTATTTGACTTCGCAGGAAGTCAATCGGCGTCGCCGCGGTATTCACTTGTGAACTGTGATCCTTGGCATGCGGCAACCGCAGTGTCCGTTTCGCGCTTTCGCGCCGTAACGTACCTCTTAGCCTTGCCTTTCATTGTGATGCTTGATGAACCGGCCGGGATGGACACAACTGCCGCGAGGGGGCAAATCGAACGAGAATGGGGGAGGGCTGTACAAAAGATCAGGGTTTTTGTTTTCCTCAAACTTACGAAAAAATAGGAGTTCCCAGGCTTCACGGAAACATGCCGCCTGGGAACTCCTTTCCCCAGATCTGCGTTGTTTCTGAAAATAGGATTGTTGATACGGATGGGGAGTCACAAGAGTACTAAGAGGTTATACCTTAAAGTAACCATTAAAATTTACTAATTAGTTAATAAGCTTCCGCCCTTTTCACTGCCCGCCGAGTGCCGGTTTGACTCAATTTCCTTCACGACCGATCGGCCCAAAACCGACATCGAAAGCTTGATTCGGTTATCCACGCCTGCTTTGCGCATCAGCCTTGCCAGGTGAGCACGCACCGTGCGCTCATCAATGCCAAGTTGCAGCGCGATCTCCCTGTTCGACCGCGCCTTCAGAATCAGCTCCAGCACCTGCCGCTCGCGCAGCGTCAGCCTTGCAGCCGGTTCGTCGGCACTTGTGTCCGGATTGTTGAGCAGCCGGTCAATCAGCTTTGACAGTAGCCGGCGCGGCGCCCAGATTGAGCCCTGCGTTACCACCTCGACCGCATCGCGCACGATTTCAGGTCCGGCATTCAAATCCAGGTAAGCTCTTGCTCCGGCAACGATGGATTTCATCACCAGCTCTTCATCGTCTGCCGGACCAATGACGATCATGCGCACATCGGGCCTCGCGCGGCGAATCGTCTCCAGAGCTTTCACTCCGCTCACCATCGAATGCAGATCGACAACGAGGTATTTCAGTTCAGGTTTCGCCAACAGCTCACGCACCGAGCCGGGAACAGGAACGAGCTGCGCGTGATCCTCCCGCGCCGGCTGGTCGAATACGCTTGAAAGCCCGGCCAGGCGGATGGGTTCCTCTGACGCAACTCCAATGCGAATTTGATCTGATCTGTAACTTGGAGGCATGGTGTAGTTCTCGCCTGTAGTCGAGACTCCGAGACTCATTGATACACGGCAGCAGGACCCCGCTCCCTGCGCCGCACGGCTTGCGTATTCCCGGCCCGCGTAGCGGCCCTCACTCAAAGTTTTGGAAGCACGATGCCTCGCTGCTTCTGGTATTTTCCCTTGCGATCCGCGTAGCTGGTTTCGCAGGTTTCGTTGGAACGGAAAAAGAGGATCTGGCAAAGCCCTTCGTTTGCGTAAACCTTGGCCGGCAGCGGAGTGGTGTTCGAGATTTCCAGCGTCACAAAACCCTCCCATTCCGGCTCGAATGGCGTCACATTCACGATGATCCCGCATCGCGCGTAGGTTGATTTGCCCACACAGATCGTCAGCACATCGCGCGGAATTCGAAAATACTCAACCGACCGCGCCAGAGCGAACGAATTTGGAGGAATGATGACCGAATCCGCCTGCACCGAGACGAAAGATCGCTCGTCGAACGCCTTCGGGTCGATAATCGCACTGTTTACATTGGTAAAGATTTTGAATTCATCTGAGACTCGTAGGTCGTAGCCGTAGGAGGACAGACCGTAAGAGATCACGCCGGCAGCCACCTGCTTCTCGCTGAACGGCTCAATCATGCCATGCTTCACGGCCTGCTCTCGGATCCACCGGTCGCTCTGGATCGACATTTCTCTCCCCTTCCGGCCGATTTCCTCCCCGGAATAATGACTATCCTGGGCTGCGAACTGAAAACTCATCTTACGCAAACCTTGCGCATACTTACAATCGGAATTCACTTTCGGCCAACGGTCCGTCCGATACCCAGAAATCGAGTCCACTTCAGCCGATTTTACTTTTCCTCAGGAGAAAAATGGCCTTAACGTCATTCTGCTGTTCCATATTCGAGGCAAAATCTGTAGCATCTCCAGAGTAGGGCGTAGTAGAGTCAAATCAGTCGCGTCAGCGAGGTTACCCCATTGATTAAACAGGACATCGTTCATCACGTAATCGAGCGCACCGGCCTTCCGCGCACCAAGGCCGAAGCAGCCGTTGACACGGTCTTCGAGGGCCTGAAGCAGGCTTTGGCTGCCGGTGAGCGTATCGAACTGCGCGGATTTGGCGTATTCAGCGTCCGCGCTCGCAAAACCGGCATTGGCCGCAATCCCCGCACCGGAACCGAAGTCAGCATTGCTCCCGGCAAGGCGGTAAGGTTCAAGCCCGGTAAAGAATTGCACTCCATCGACCCAGGTCCAGCACCAAACACAGAAACGCCAAACGCTTAAACCTAGGCAGGTGCACTCCGTGCGACCGGTCGGCGGTTCGTGATCTCTAGGCGGACGGCGTGCGCTGCGTGTGAATTTGCATGCACGCTCAAAGATTGCACTTTATTTCGGGAAGTTGAACGCCGAATGCATTCTGCTACGCCTCTTATTTGAACAGCCTGGATGCAAAGTCCTTCAGGTCGCGGCGCCAAGTCTGCCATTCATGCGCGGTCCCCGGCGACTCAAAGTACACGAACCTGATGCCCGCATCGGAAAGAGCCTTGCGGAAATTCTGCATACCCTTCATCATTCGCTCCGGCTCCTGGGTTCCAATGCCGAACCACACCAGTTTCATACGCTTGTTAAATGCATCGGCATCGGCCATCACTCCGCCAAAATCCGTCTTGGTATTGAAAGCTGGCCCGCCGGCTCCGCCGGGAACGCCGCTGAACCCGCCCACATACGCGAACAGGTCCGGTTTGCTCAGCGCCACGGCGAATGCCTGCCCTCCGCCCATCGAGAGTCCCGCCATTGCGCGGTGATCGCGATCTGGAATAGTCCTAAAGTTGACGTCGATGTACGGAACGATCACCTTCGTCATCTCATCCACAAAAACCTGATTCATCTCCTGCATGGCCTGCAGCATTGCCGCCATGTTTGGCTGGCCGCCGGCCCGCATGGGAGCCGCCTGCCCCGGCTGGCGCGTATTCCCGTCGGCCATCACCACGATCATGGGCCGGCTGATCTTGCTCGCAATCAGATTGTCCAGAATGAAATTGGCGTGGCCCTGCCTGATCCATCCAGTCTCGTCTTCTCCACCGCCGTGCTGCAGGTAGAGCACCGGGTAGCGCAGCGTCGGTTGGTCGTCGTAGTTCGGCGGCGTGTAAACAAACGCATGACGCCAGGTGCCCGTAATGCTGGAGTGATACCAGATCTGGCGAACCTGTCCGTGCGGAACATCCTGCGCGTCGTAATAAGTTGCGCCCGCCTCGGGAACCTCTATCGCGCTGGCATTCTTGCCGCCGCCGTAAAATGTATAGCTCCCGGGATCGCTCACTTCAGCGCCGTCAATGATGAGTGTGTAGTAGTGGAATCCGGGGGCAAGCGGCAAACTCGTCGCAACCCATGTTCCGTCCGGCTGCTTCGCCATATCGAGCGTCGGACCGCCCCAAATGCGCACCTTTACGCTCTTGGCATCAGGGGCCTTGATCTGCACCTGGATTCGTGAGTCGCTGCCGACACGAGGATATGGCGTCCCAACGTTGGTCGAAGCCGGTTGGAAGTTCCCCAGGTTGCCTTCCTGCGCATAACAAATGCTCGCTGCTATCAATCCGGCAACGGCAATCAACTCGATCTTCATTCTGCTCATATCCTTCGGCTTTCTGACAGACCTATCCTCTAGGCGAACTCATTGATGGGTTTGTTTGGACAAGCGAATACTATAATCTGTCATCGCACCCATAAAGTTGCTTTTTTTGAGACCAGAGATCGATTAATTCGATAATTTCGTACGCAAGGATTTACACAAGAATCCCCGCCTGTATGACCTGATTTTCACGTGCGGCAATTTGCCCAGCAGCCGCACACATTTGCGCGCATCGCGGCTTGCTGCGCAACTCGCTAAGAATGCGTTTTTAATCCACCTTGCAGCACAGTTTAGGGGCTGATAGTGTTGCCTCGGGCCTGAACGCTGCATGCCCCTATACCCGTACGCAATATCGCCCGTATTGCAGTTGCCCAGGGAGGACTCTCATCATGTTGAAGGCACGCCGAATTGCTGTTTCGTTGTCACTTGCATCCTTTGCGTCGTTGGTGCTTCTCTGCACCTCGTCTTTGTCAGGTCAGGCAACACAGCAAAACAGTGACAAGTCCGTCCCACTCGACGCACCGACGGTTCCGCATCTCGTTGTCGACACTGATGGCACGTTGCATTTCGGCGCCCGCAGGGTTCCGCCGCCTGCACTCGCCAGCCCCGAATCACGCAGCGTTTACATTCAGCAGATGCTGCAGCATGCCCAGACGTCTGCCTCACACGGAGGCCTGGCTTCAGCAAACACCACTGAAACCATTGCGGTCAACGAACGCGACTGGAGCAAGAAGGAAGCTCTCAATATCTATCCTGTCACTGAAGAAGAGACGAAGATCGGCGGAGTAGGCGTCACTGTCTACGCACCCAAAGTGATGCCTGCCAAAAATCGGGACAAGGTTGTGATGGAATTTGAGATCGACGCTGAAGCCATTGCAGTCGCCAGCCTCGGCCAGTTGAAGGTCATCAAGGTGAACTATCGTGGTGGCGGCCCGTCGATCCCCGGCAATGAAGACATCGTCGCCGTCTATCGAGAGTTGCTGAAGACTTACAAGCCGAAGAGCATCGGCATGTTCGGCGCATCGGGTGGGTGCACGCTTGCGCAGACCACGATTCTGTGGCTGCCGCAACAAAAGCTGCCCTTGCCCGGAGCCGTCGGCCTCAACACTTGTTCCGGCGGATCGAATCCGGGCGATTCTCGTTTCACACTCAATGGTCTCGACGCATCTCTCTCCAGCGCATTCTCCGGCAGGCTTCCGTTTGGCGGGCGCGATACTGCTCCACGCAAACCGACCGATCCGCCTGCCACCGCGCTTGATGGCGAGATCCCCAAAGGCTATCCTCCTGCCTTTCTGCTCTCGGGCACGCGCGATATGTGCCTGTCGCAAACCGTGCTTCTGCATCGCAAGCTGCGCAACGCCGGCGTCGATGCCGATCTCAATATCTTTGAAGGCATGTGGCACGTTTTCTGGGAGCATCCGGAGATGCCGGAATCGCATGAAGCAATGCAAGCGCTTGCAGACTTCTTCAACAAGCACCTTCAATAACGAATGCGCCTAGCTTTACATCCGCCTGCCCAACCTGACAGACTTTGTTTTGTGAGCACGCTTAACTAGAAGCAGCGAGGGCGTAGCAATGGACAGGCGACAGTTTGTGAAAGCGGCAGGCACGATGTTGGCGGCCACAGCCTCACGAGGGGCCGCTTGGGGTGCGGGCGTCGATGCGGACGTCGACGCGGAATCGGCAGCTAGTATATCCATCTCCGTCGACACTTCACGTATCACGAGTCCTCTCCCTCATTACTGGGAAAAAGCCGCCGGCTCCGACCGCACTGTCGTTGGCCTGCGTGAACAGTGGCGGCAAGATCTCATTCGCGTCCAGAAAGAGACCGGCGTCCAATCGGTTCGCTGCCATGGCTTATTCAACGACGAGATGGGGATAGCGCAAGCCGGCCCGGGCAACTTCAATTTCCTTTACGTTGATCAGATTTATGATTTCATGCTCGACCACGGCGTCAGGCCGTTTGTGGAATTGAGCTTTATGCCCGAGGCATTCGCCACCAGCGCCAATCGCATCTTCGCGTACAAAGGCAATGTATCGCCGCCGCGCAACTGGCAGGATTGGCACAATATGGTGCAGGCTTTCACTGATCATTGCGTAAAGCGCTACGGTCTGCCCGAAGTTCGCGGCTGGAAGTTCGAAGTCTGGAATGAACCGAACATATCTTTCTGGGCTGGGACGCAGCAGGAGTATTTCGAACTCTACAGACAATCTGCAATGGCTATCAAGAAAGTTGATTCGCAACTTCAGGTTGGTGGCCCATCGACCGCGCAACTGCAGTGGGTTCCCGATCTCATTCAATACTGCGCGCAGAATGGCGTACCGCTCGACTTCGCGAGCACGCACGTGTATGCGAACGATCCGCAGGAGCTGATCTTTGGAAAGGAGAATCTCTACAAGCTCGAAGATGTGATCCCCAAAGGTGTCGCGCTCGTCAAGCAACAGATAGAAAGTTCGAAGATGCCGAAGCTTCCGCTCTGGATCACTGAGTGGAGTTCGCAAAACCCTGCGTTCATCGCCGACACCATTAGGAACTGCATCGGCCTTACCGAGGCAATGTCGTACTGGACTTTCAGCAATGTGTTTGAAGAAGGCGGCGTGCCGGGCGGCATTTTCAACTCGACCTTTGGCATGCTCGACCAGTGGGGCATCGCGCGGCCATCGCTCCACTCCTTCGTTTTTCTGCACAAGCTGGGCGACTCATTGCTGAGCACGGACGCAGGTCCAATTCTGGCAACGCGCCGCTCCAACGGATCGATTGCGATCTTGCTGTGGAACCTGATTCCAGCGGACGCGGGCGGCGTGGCCAACGGTGATCCGACGGCAGCAAGCGCCGGCGGGCGTGGAGCGGCGGGCACTGGCAAACAGTTCAAGCTCAAACTTGCGGGACTGACTACTTCCTCGATGGCCTCCATCAGCCAGATCAACAATCAGGTCGGCACGGCTATTCCAAAATGGCGCGAGATGGGGAGCCCAAAGTATCCAAGCGCCGCACAACTTGCGGAACTGCGAAGTGCCGCGGAGTTGCCGATGCCTGAGCAAAAAACGCTGGCCGCCGACCATGAGCTTGCCGTCGAACTTCCTCCGGACGGCATCGCGCTCATTGAGATCGATCACCACTGAAGTACGCACGGGAGCGGAGACTATGCGAAACCAATTTTGCATCGCAATCATGCTGGCGGCACTGGCGCCCCTTGCCATGCACGCACAAAAAGCAAACCTGAGCGGAACCTGGAGATTGAACGTCGCCAAGAGCTTTATGGGCATGGAACACCCGTTCAGCAACTACCAGCTCACGAAGACGATCAAGCAAAGCGGCGATGCCATCACGATTACCGATGCGTCCATTCACAATTCCAACGTGAACATTCCCCTGCCCGACTCCACAACCACAATGCAAGTGGCTACCGACGGGAAAGAGCACGAAGTTCAAGTGCAGTCCAACAATAGCCAGCAGAAGCCGCCTGCACTGCATGTGACCGCCACATGGCAGGGCAATACGCTCGAACTTGTGCAGATCGTTTCCGGCCTCGCGAACATGACGAAACATCGCTTGTTTCTTTCAGCGGACGGATCACAACTCATCGAACTGGTTGAAGGGCATAACATCTACGGCGACGCGCAGCAACGCCTGGTCTTTGACAAGATGCCTTAACTGATCTCGCGGTCAAGGAAAACATGTTCGTCATTCGATCGGCCCCGAGACCGTGACCGAGTGCTACTCGAAGACGACCTTGTACTCCTTATGCGCTTCCATCGAGAACTGCCAGACTCCGTCTACTTCCTTTGCAGTGACCTTCCGGCTCCCTGTTTGGATCATCGCTATCCGCTGTCCATGCGGAGGCCGCATTTTGAATTGGCCCTCTACGTCCGGGCGCAGAGTTGCCGAAGTTGCCTTGCCTGCTTTCCACGCCGCGTCGACTCCCACACCGCCTCGGGCGCGCAGTCCGTTGTAGTGGCCTTCAGGCCACTCCGCCGGCAGCGCGGGCAATATTGCAATCACGCCTGAGTGGCTTTGCAGCAGCATCTGTGCGATGCCCGAGGCGCCTCCGAAGTTTGCATCGATCTGGAACCAGCGGCGGTTGGCGTTCAGCAGGCTCTCGGCCGATAGCCCGAGCAAGTCCTGAATGTGTTTGTTCGCATTCTCGCTATCCTCAAGCCTCGCCCAAAGATTTGAATACCATGCGCTGGGCCAACCGCCACGGCCACCGCCGTTCTCTTCTCGGCGTTCGAGCGAAATGCGCGCTGCCTTGGCCAGTTCCGGCGTTCCGCGCAACGTGATCTCATCTGAAGGAAAGAGCGCGAACAGGTGAGAAACATGGCTCATCCCCGGCGTGGGTTCATCGTAGTCCTTGCTCCACTCCTGGAGCTGTCCGTGTTTGCCGATCTTCAGGTCGGGAAGGCGCTTGAGCTCTTCACTCAACTTTGCTCGATACGCAGGGTCGACACCCAGGATCTTCGAAGCGTCAATAGTCGCGTGAAATAGCGTGTAAATGATCTCGTAGTCCATAGTCGCGCCCACGGTCTGCCGCCCGATCGTTCCGTCCGCCATTCGATAGCTGTTTTCAGGCGAGTACGAAGGATTCGTAACCAGATGCCCCTTGCCGTCATCCACCATGAAATCGAGCAGGAACTGGGTGGCCTCTTTCATTACCGGATAGGCATCCCGGCTCAGGAAGGCGCGATTGAGCCAGAATTGATAGTGCTCCCAATAGTGCAGCGCCATCCACGCGCCGCCCATCGGCCACACACCCACGTACCCGTAATCTACCGGTGTGGTATCGGCCCACGCGTCCAGATTGTGATGAAACACAAACCCGCGCGCGCCATACATTTCCCTGGCAGTGCGGCGGCCGCTCGCAAGCGACATCTGAACCAGGTCAAAGAAAGGCTGTGTGGTCTCGGGAAGATCGCCGACCTCAGCAGGCCAGTAGTTCATCTCGACATTGATGTTGGTGGTGTACTTGCTGTCCCACGGCGGAGCCATGCTGTCGTTCCAGATGCCTTGAAGATTTGCAGCCATCGTGCCGGGCCGACTGCTGCCCATCAGCAAATACCTGCCAAATTGAAAGTACAGCGCCGCGAGACCTGGATCTTCCTTCCCTTGCTTGACCCGTGCAATGCGCTCGTCGATGGGCAGACTCTCGATCTCAGCCCCGTCGCTCGCCGGCGACATCTCCAGTTCCACGCGGCGAAAGAGCTTCTCGTGATCCGTGAGGTGCGCCGATTTCAGCGCCGAATAAGGTTTCGTTGCGCGTTTCAGATATTCATCGCACGCCGCGGCCGGATCGCCTCCTCGATAATTCGTCGCCGCAACCAGCAGAAAAGTCGCTGCATTCGCACCGGTCACAACCAGTTCATTGCCTGAAGCCGTAACCTGACCGCCCTCGTTCATTACGCGCAAAACCGCTCTGAACTTCACGCCTGTCGGCTCAAGCTGGTCCACTTCCGCTTTGCGCTGCTCGGGCTTCAGGTTCGGTGTAATCCAAAAATCGGTGTGAGCAATTGCTTCTCCTTGCAAAAGCAGGCGATCGGGCGCAAGTACAGTTGTCTGGCTATCCTGCGAGCGCGACAACGATATGTGAAACGACAGACTGCCCGGCTTGTCGGTAGCAAGACGGACAACCAGCACCTGGTCGGGCGCGGAAGAGAAAACCTCGCGCGAGTAATGCGTATCGCCCACGCTGTATGTAACGCGAACAACCCCGGTCGCCAGGTTAAGTTCGCGCCGGTAGTCGGCGGCATTTTCTTGCCCCTCGAAGCCGATATTCAAGTCGCCCAACGGCTGGTAAGGAGGCTGCCGGTTCGGGACGCCCATCATTTTCTTGTCTTCGAGAGTTTCGGCTTCGCGCGACTTGCCCTCAAACAGCAGACGGCGCACTTCAGGCAACGCCTTCAACGCTTCGGGATTCACGCGGTCGCGCTTCTTCCCGTTCCAGATGGTATCTTCGTTCAACTGGATATGCTCGTTGACGACGCTTCCATAAACCATCCCGCCCAGCCTGCCGTTGCCGACAGGCAGCGCATCGCCCCATTTTTGCGCGGGGTGGCGATACCAGAGCACGGGATCTGCAGCCGATAGTTGAACGGGAATGGCAATTGTCAGGGCAAGAATTGAGGCGAAGATAGCGTTACGCATAGTCTCCCTTTCGAAATGAACGCGAGCAAACCGTGAATTGAAATCGCATGGCCTGCACGCAGGCCCTCCCGGAAAGAGCTGAGGGCTCGCCTGCGCCGTTGTGCTTTATGCCGTCTGCACCTGCTCGACCCACTCAATTGGCTTGTGCATACCAAGTTTCATGCGGATGGTCACCGGTTTGTTTGCCGGCAAATGCAGATTGCAGTCGGCTTCGCCCCGCTTGAGCGCCTCTGCCGGCACTCCTGCGACCGTATTGATCTCTTCGATCCCATGCCGGGCGATTAGCGTCACGTCCTGTTTACGGAACGAGGTTACCGTCAACTCCACAGTCCGGGTCTCCATATCCCACGACATTTTGTCCAGCCTGGCGAAAGTGCGTAACAACATTCCGTTGATCGCACCTGTCACGAGCGGCTCCGGCAGAGCGGGAAGTACTTCGATCACTCCAGGCCGCGAATATGCCAGCATTTCCATCATGATCGTCGGAATCCCACCCTGCGCATCCGGCATGGGGAAAGCCCACGGGTCGTGGGAACAGCGAAGAGTCCGAGCGACATAACCCTGCTCAATCAGTTGCCTCAATTCGGTGTCAACCATATAGCAGTCTTTAAGCCGAGCCCCTACCAATGCACGATGGAGACGCCCATGAGCTGCCAGTCTCTCTGGTACACGCTTTCTGTCGGCGATCATTGCCGCAAGCGCCAAATGAGGCGTGCGATCGGGATCGATTTCGTCTCCGGGCCAGGCGCCGTAAAGATGTGAGACATGCCGATGGGAATAGCGCTCTTCCAGCGTGGGCCACGCCCACTCCTTCAAAGTGCCGTCTGTTTCCAGCAAATAGGGCGGCAACTTGGCCACCATCGCCTTCCATTTCGGAATGCTGTCGACGTCGGTACCAAGGAGTTCGCATGCCTCGATCAGATTGGTCAGCACCTCGCGGCAGACCGCGATATCCATGGTGGCATTGATCGACATCATTGCCCCTGGGCCCATGTTCAAGGGATTATTCTCTGGCGAGAAAGATGGCGCGAAGATGTAGTTCCCATTTTTGTCGGTGGCGGTAAGGAAGTCTTCGTAAAAGAGGGCTAGATCCTTATAGGCGGGCACCACGCGGTTGCGCAGGAACTCCACGTCCCCGGTTGTCAGGTAATGGTCCCAGAACGGACGAACGCACCATCCCCCGGCGGAAAGCCAATAGGGATGAGGCCAGATCTCTCCGGTTGAAGCGGCATAGGAATAATGGAAAGAGACGCCGACGTTCTGCTGCGGGATGAGAGCGTAATGAGTGCCGCGCATGCCATAAATATTCTTTGCATTCACGCGGAAATCCGGGACGAGGCTCTCCATCCAGTTAAAGTAAGCGTCCATGCCTTCTCGCAAATCACCCTGCGGACCAGGCGCAATCTGCATGTTGATGTTGGCATTGGTCTCGGCCGACATGGAGGGATATTTGCCGCTGGTAAGGATGAACCAGTAGCGTCCCATTTCAAATATCTTTTCAAGCAATGCGGGCGAGTAGCCGCAACGCGACCTCTGATCGTCCAGAAGCTCTTCTGTAGACATTCCATGTTGGGAGGCTCCGCCAAAGTCTACCGTGACACGGTTCAAAGCTTCAGACTGAACTTTGCGGTGGCGTTCCAGGATTGTTTCATATTCGGGGCTCAACTGTTCGACGGCCTGTCGCAGTGCTTCGACCTTGTCGTCGTTGTAATCAGCAAACCACTCGATGCGAGTGAGGAGCGTTACCGAGGTCGCATTCTCGACGACCAGGGTGTCGCCATCCATCCGGGCCGATCCGCCGTTACGAACCACGCGGACCACACCAGCGTAGCCGCTGTTATCCACAGCGGGGTCCAAACGGCATTTGTAGATAAGCCGTTCTTCATTGAAGTCTTGCTTCACTTCGCTTTCGCCAAGGTTTCCGCCGAACAATCCATTGCTGGCGCGCCTTCCCCTGGAATATTTCCCAATTGCAATGCGGGCATTCACCTTTTGCCCACTCGGAGCCGTCAGCAATTGGACAACAACATCATCGGGGCGGGAGGTGAACGCCTGGCGAACCCAGTCGCCACGTTCATCGCTCCAGTGCACCTTTACCTCACTGGTCTCGAAATTGACGGTGCGCAGATAATCCCTGATTGCCGCGGTTTTCGGGAAATCGAGATGCATCATGAATGCCGGAACAGTGGGATGCGGTCCAGTGTTCTGCTTGATGGGTCCCTTGTTCATTTCCTTGAACGCGAATTCAACCGCTTCCTGGTATTTCCCATCCAAAACCATTTGCCGCACTTGCGGAAAAACCCCCGCTGCCTTGGGCGCCTCAAACGGCCTCTTCCACGGCACCAGCAGGCTTTCGTGGTGGTAGAGAATCTGTTCCGAATACGGATCGCAGGTCACCTCGATATTCATGTGTCCATTGCCGGAGGTGACTCCGTCGCTGACCGTCTTGCCTGGCTCTAGGCTGCAAAAGCCCTTTCGTGGCACAATATTCCGCTTGAGCCTTTCCGCCAGCGGCATTGGTGAAACCGGTATGTTGGCCGCCGCCTCCGATTTCCTAAACGCTGGCGGCTTCGCCGGGAATTGCTCAGCCCTGGCGCGACGAAGATACTCCGCACTTCTCAGTTCTTTCGGCTTGGCCGCGGTTGACCCTGCCTTGGCCGGCGTCGTGCCCTTGCTTTCACTCGCCAGCAACGGCTTGATGAGTGTCTGCGATCCGGCAAGTCCCGCAACCAATGAGCCCATTCTTAGCAAATCCCTGCGTTTCATCTTTACCTCGCATGTGTGGCGGTTCAAGAAGGCCTTTGCGGCCCAGGATGAACATCGGCTACTTAATCGATTACTTCGAAACCCAGCGGAATTGTACACGCATTTCTAGATGCACGCCTGTGATGTCTGCACCGGTGAGTCACATCTCCTTGAGCGACTCATTCACCGATTGTTTCCAATGTTTGGGAGATGGAAAGCGGTACTCGGGAGGGAGATAGGCAGAACCCGGAACCGAAGATCCGTTGAATAGATAGTGGGTCTGCTGGAATACGCTAATTGATTGAACAACATCTGCAATCACCGCGACGGGATCACGTTTCGAACAACCCTACAGTTGCCGTAGGCCTCAAGCCGGCCGCGCACAGACTGCGCCCTCGACTTCAGAATTTCGGCTTCGGTACGCGATGCCGCCCAGTGCCTTTAACTTCGGCCAATTGACTGGTATCGCCCACTCCACGCCGAATTAGCCCTTCGCGCCCTTGAAGGTAACTTCCGTGTCCAGCCAGTCTGAAAGACGCTTGTCATCCACTTCGGCGGTCCCAGCACGTCCGTTCAAAGATGACCGGGCAAGCGCCACCGAAATCTTGATCTTTCCCTTGATCTTGTAAGCCGCCAGATATCGCGCCAGTTGCTTATCGGCCAGATCCATATAGTCGGCCGGCAAAACTCCCTCGGCTCCCGATATATCCGTAGGACCCACAATCATCTGGTTCATGACAGGGTTGTCCTTGTCCTTCGAGGTATCGAACTGCACCACCAGACACGCTCTCTTTTCGAGCGCATCGGGATTCGCGGTGAATTTAACGGCCGGGATGGTAATGCCCGCGGAACTTGGCTTGGTTGCTTTGGTATCGAAAGAAATGCGGTAAGGGAGCCCTTTCCATTTGGGCTCGATAGGAACATTGTTAGCCTTGTTTGCCTGGTTCTCGCACCCCGCCAAAAGCGCCATGGCGCCTATGGCGAATATGATTACCTTTCTCACATCATCCTCCTGGTCCATATGCGACGACGCGCCAGAATATCACTCCGGCGCGATGCTGAATAGTGACATGCGGAAGAGAATCTCTCTCCAACCCGATCCCCTGCTGGAAGTGAGCGTCCCCACCGCATCGTCATGGCTCGGTAAGCTATCATTTCAGAGATTCAATTTCGAACTGGAAATGGGCAACAGGATCGATCAAACCCTTATTGCAATCTGCGCACTAAGGCTTGAATCACGATGATCCGTAAAGTCCGCATTAAAGTCCCTATCGAGGATCAAGGAACTCTATGCCACGTATTAACCCGTATGTTTTGTTGCTCACCCTCATCGCCACACTGGGTGGGCTGCTCTTTGGATATGACACAGCCGTAATCAACGGCGCAGTCGACAGCCTGAAGGTTTATTTCATTGACCCTCGTTTTGCCGACCTGACCAACCCGGCCCAGGCGAACGCAGCAAACTCTCTGCTCGGCTTTGTGGTTTCAAGTGCCCTTATCGGCTGCATTATCGGCGGACTCCTTGGCGGATGGGTCAGCACAAACATCGGCCGCAAGCGCGGACTGATAATTGCCGCTGTGCTCTTTTTGATCTCGGCGCTTGGTGCATCGGCCCCTGAGTTCCCGTTTGCCGCCATCGGCCATGGCGGACCCAGTTACATGGCCAACTTCGTCTTCTACCGCATCCTCGGCGGCATTGGCGTGGGCCTGGCATCCATGCTTTCACCCATGTACATCGCGGAAATTGCGCCGCCCAAGATTCGCGGAAACCTGGTGGCATGGAACCAGTTCGCCATCGTTTTCGGCATGCTGGTCATTTACTTCGTCAACTTTGGCATCTCCAAGTCCGGCAGCGGCGACGCCTGGCTGAACGTCATCGGCTGGCGTTACATGTTCCTCTCCGGCGCCATTCCGGCTGTCCTCTTCCTGGTGTTGCTTTTCCTCGTGCCGGAAACTCCCCGCTTCCTCATGCTCAAGGGCGACGAGGCGGGGGCCCGCGCCGTGCTGGCCAAGCTCGTTACACCGGAAGAAGGCGCAAAAGAACTCTCCGAAATTCGCGCCTCGCTCAGCGAGCATCACTCCGGCAAGCTGCTTTCGTTTGGCGCCATGGTCGTGTTCATCGGCATCATGTTGTCGGTCTTCCAGCAGTTTGTCGGCATTAACGTGGTGCTCTACTACGCCTCTGACATCTTCAAGGGCATGGGCATGAACACCAATGCCTCGCTCTTCCAGACCATCATCGTAGGCGCAATCAACCTTACCTTCACCACCGTAGCCATCTTTACCGTAGATCGCTTCGGACGCCGCCCACTCCAGATCATCGGCGCGTTGATCATGGCGGTGGCCATGATCTCGCTGGGCACGGCTTTCTGGCTCGGCGGTGAGGGTATGCTGGCTCTTGTTTCGATGCTGGTCTACACAGCCGGCTTCGCCGTTTCATGGGGACCGGTAACCTGGGTGCTCCTGTCTGAAATCTTCCCAAACCAGATTCGCGGAAAAGCAATGGCGCTTGCCGTTGCCATGCAGTGGATCGCGAACTACCTGGTAAGCTGGACGTTCCCGATCCTCGACAAGAATCCTTATCTTGTTGAGCACTTCAAGCATGGCTTCGCATACTGGATCTACGGCGTCATGAGCATGTTCGCGGCTCTGTTCATGTGGAAATTTGTTCCGGAAACCAAGGGCCGCACACTCGAGCAGATGGAAGCCATCTGGCGCGGCGCTGAGTAGCCTCGCACTCTCGGTTCAAATTCATATCGCTCGCCCTTCTCCGTCACGTTCGCTGAAGGGCGAGGTCAACACGCCAAAGTCCAGACTTAACGCCCGCCAGAGTCTACTGTTCACGCAGGGTCGCCGCCGGATCGGTCTTTGTGATGCGAAGAACGGGTATCATCGTGGCCAATAACGTGACCACGATCAATATCATTACAACGCTCGCTATGCTCGGCATATCGTACACGCCGACGCCGTAAAGCACGCTGCGCATGGCGCGCAATGCACCCACGCAAAGTACGAGTCCCAGCACCAACCCAATCGCCGACGATCGAATCCCCGAAGAAGCGACGCTCGCCATCACCTGGCGCACAGTCGCGCCAAGCGCAATGCGAATGCCGATCTCGCGTGTTCGCTGGGCAACAATGTTCGCCACCAGGGCAAAGATCCCCACCGCACTCAACAGCAAAGCCAGCCCCGCCATCGCACTCAGCAATGCGACTTCTATGCGTTGCGTTGAGACAGCCTCTGCTAGATGATCGTTCATGGTGTAAAAACCTGAAAACGGCAAGCCTGGATCAACGCTTGCGAGGGCGCGCTGCATCTGCCCCGTTAATCCTTCAGTGCGCCCATTTGTGCGTACAATCCAGCTCGGCTGAAACCAGACATGCACCACGCTGAGGAGTTTGGGATCGGCTTGCGCGGATGGGATATACACTGTGGCCTCGCTCCCAAGCGGCTCGTTCGCGTTGTCGGTATGCGGCGGAAGCGTTACATTCTCCACCACTCCGACAATCATTCTTCCTTGCTTGTCGAGCAACTCGCTCACTGGATTTGCCCCGCCATAGAACTTGCGAACAAACGCCCGATTCACAATGGCCACCGGAGATGTATCTCGCCGATCAGAGTTCGTGAAAGTCCGTCCAGCCAGCAGTGGAATCTCAAGAGTCTCAAAATAGCCCGGCGTCACATAGACCTCGCCGGTCACTACCTGCTCTCCCGCCTGAGAACCGCTGTTGATCGTCGTTGCGTTATTCAAGGCGCGCTCATAGGGGAGTGATAAGCCGACCGCTGCGCTCTCTACTCCGGGAATCCTTTCCATGGCCGCCGTGCTCTCGCTCGTCAGCCGATCAAAAGCGGCAGGATCGCGGAATCGTGCATCATCGAGTGATGCCTTGGCAGTCATCACACCATTCGGATTGAAACCCGGCGGAAGCGTCTGCAAATGAATCAGTGTGCGGATGAGCAAGCCGCTCGCCGCAAGCAGTACGACCGTCAAAGCAACTTCTCCGGCGATCAGTATCTGGCGCAACCGCAGCCGTTCCACGCCTGCGATCGTCCTGCTGCTCATGAACGAGCGCAGATCGATTCCCCGTATCCCGAGCGCGGGTAACATGCCGAAGAGCATACTCGTAGCCAGCGACACGCACACCGCAAATGCAAGTACGTGCTGATCGAGCGGAACACCCGCGACCGGCAGATACCCCTTCGGCAGCAGCTTCAAAAGGCCGCGCAGAGCCAGGTATCCAACTCCGATGCCAACCGCGCCGCCAATCACCGCCAGCAGCAGATTCTCGATCCAAAGTTGCCTCTGCACCTGCCACCGCGAAGCGCCTAGGGCCATTCGTGTTGCGATCTCCGCAGTGCGCCGCGTCATGCGCACCATCACGAGACCCGCGAGGTTGGCGCAGGCAATCAGCAGGATGACTCCCGCAGCAAGCATGAGCGTAAGCGCCTTGGGACGAAGCGTTGCTGTCTGTCCTGCTTGCAGCGGGACCGCATAGAACGAAACCTTCGAGCCCGGATGAAATTCCCTTGCGACCCGCATTGCACGATTTGTCCATGCGCGATTGATCTCTGCGTCTGCCTGGTGCCAGTTGGCTCCATCGCGCAATCGAACAATCACCTCGTAGTTGGCGCCTCCGCCTTCGCCACTGCGGCTCGGCTTGATCGGCGTGTAGACATCGGCATTCAATGGCGTCATTGCACCCGCCGGAAGTATTCCGACCACTGTATAGGCCTCACCCTTCATCTGAATGGCTTGCCCGACCAGGTGGAGGTCGCCATGAAAGATATTGCGCCACAAATCGTATGAGAGAATCACAGCCTTTGGGCCGTTAGGCCGGTCCTCGTCTTCGGTGAAGCCCCTTCCCAACGCTGGCCGAATTCCAAGGACATCGAAGTAGTGTGCGGAGACGCGCCCGGCATGTGCATATTGAACGTTCTCTCCAGCCACCACGTTTGCTCCGGACGAAATGCCGCTTGAGATTGCGGCGAGCACTGAAGGCACGTTGTCACGCAACTGCTCCCACTGCTCTCCGTCGATGTCCTCCATGCCATCGTAGGGCTTGGAACCCTGAATGCCCATGAATATGGTTCCCAGCCGCCCAGGCTCCGGATAGGGCAGGCTCTTAAGCATCAAGGCGTTAACAATCGAGAAGATAGCAGTGTTCACTCCGACCGAGAGCGCAAGCGTGACGACGACCGCGGTCGCAAATCCCGGATTGCGCAGCAACTGCCGCCAACCATAGCGGACATCGCCCCAAACTACTTCCAGTCGCGTTCCCGCACGGTGATCTCGAACCGCCTGTTTCACCTGCTCCATCCCGCCGAACTCCGCCAGAGTGCTGCGTCTGGCCTCCGAAGCTGACGCCCCTTCGGCGACCTTCTCATCGGCAACCATATCCACATACGCTCGGAGTTCGCTATCCAACTGGCGCTCGACGCGGTCTTTGTGAAATAGATTCTTCACGGCACCGCGCAACCTGGCCCAGATCCTCATGGCTCCTCCCTAACTGTTCGCATTCAATGCGTTCGCCATCGCCAGCGCAATCGTGTTCCATTGCTCCGTTTCAACGGTGAGCTGCGCCTTGCCCGTCTTTGTCAATTGGTAGTACTTTGCACGGCGGTTGTTTTCAGAGTCGCCCCAAAATGCGCTGAGCCAACCGGCCTCTTCCATGCGATGCAATGCCGGAAACAGCGATCCCGGCTTGACGACGAACGTCCCCCGGGTAATCTGGTCGATTCTTCGAGAGATTCCCAGCCCGTGCAGTTCTCCAGTGCTCAGCGCTTTCAAGATCAGCAGATCCAGCGTTCCTTGCAGAAGGTTTGTCTGCTTCGAGCCCATATACCTCCCCTATTGGATGTCTATATGACTTTGCTATTTCTCGTATAGATTGTCAATAGGAGAGGCCGGATTTTGTTCGAAAATCCTTAAGAGCCCTGAAACTCCTTGCCTTCAAAACCGTAGAATCCGCGACAGAGACAATCCTAAAATTCTGAGTACAAACCTCTGATTTCGCGCGCCGTATTGCGCGGTCACTTTTCCACCCTCCGGCCATCCCGCACTACCACCCCGGAACGTTACAATCGCCTCTAGGCTATCCGTGCGATAGCCGATCTAAAGGAGCGTTTTCCCCATGGGTTATCAGGTTCTGGCCAGAAAATACCGTCCGCAGCGCTTTGCCGACGTGGCCGGCCAGGATCACGTGACCCGGACGCTGCTTAACGCGCTCAGCCAGAACCGGATAGCGCACGGCTATATCTTTTCCGGCCACCGCGGCATCGGCAAGACCACCATCGCCCGCATCGTCGCCATGGCGCTCAACTGCCGCAACAAGGTAGGTTCGGCCGAGCGGCCGACGCCCGAGCCCTGCGGCGTCTGCGACTCCTGCACTGAAATCCGCCAGGGTAATGCCGTCGACGTTATCGAGATCGACGCCGCCACCAATCGCGGCATTGACGAGATCCGCGAGCTTCGCGATGCGACCCGCTATTCGCCCGCCCGCGATCAGTTCAAAATCTACATCCTCGACGAAGCTCACCAGATCACCGAAGCGGCCTTCAATGCCCTGCTCAAGACGCTGGAAGAGCCACCCGCGCACGTCATCTTTATGATGGCGACTACCGAGCCCGAAAATATTCCGCAAACCATTCGCTCGCGGTGCCAGCACTTCAGCTTCCATGCAGTAAAGTTCGACGACATTCTCGCTCAGCTCAAGTCCATCGCCACGCAGGAAGAGGTCGCCGCCGAAGAAGGCGCACTTGCTTTGCTTGCCGAAGCCGGCGACGGCTCCATGCGCGATGCGCTTTCGATCATGGACCAGGCCATTGCCTCTGCGCCATTAGAGGGCGGACGGCCGATGCTGTCAGCCGCGCAGATTCGCGAACTGATGGGCTCAGTGCCGAACACCGTATTCGAGCGAATGTTTGAAGCCGTGGCTGCCGGTCAAAGCGCCGAATTGATGGAGCAGGCGAACGTGCTCGTGAACGCAGGGCACAGTCCGTCGTCTCTGGCGCGGCAAATGGTTCGCTACCTGCGCAACACACTGATGGCCAAGATCGGCGGCGAGCGGACCGAGCTGCTGCAGATTTCAGGCGACGAACGGGCCCGCGTCGCCCACACCGCGATGCTGTTCACCGAAGAAGAGATCACGCGCAACCTGCAGATTGTGCTGCGCACCTTTGACGATCTGAACTACCGCCAGGAACAGCGCTTTCATCTGGAATTGGGCCTGCTCAAGCTGATCCATGCGCAGCGGCTGCTGCCCATTGAGGAACTTCTCAGTGGCACAGCGACCAGCACAGGCGCGCGTAGCCCTGCTCCGCAATCTACTCCTCGAACCGCTGCACCAGCGCGACCGTCGGCTGCGCCGGCCTCGACACCGTCCGCACCGCCGATTTCACCGTTTTCATCCGGCGGATGGAGTTCCACACCAGGCCCAAAGCAAAGCGCAGTTTCAACTCCAATAGTGGAGATGGAGCGCACCGCATCTTCGCCGGCAAACAAAACCTCGCACGCGGGAGCACCGGCGGATGCGCCTCAGTTTTCTGCTGTCTCGGCATCTGCCGTAGGGTTCACATCCACTCCCTTAACTGAAGGAGCGCTGGCAAAGGCCCCGGAACCCGAGGTGGAAACTCCCACTCCTTCTGGTGCGGCGCCGTCTGCAGAAATTCTGCGCGAAGCAATCGGTGAGACACTCACAAAAGAGGGCCATGCCTCTGCCGCGCAACTGCTGGGCACGGCTACGTGGAAACTGGACGGAGCCGGCCTGCGCATTGAAGTTCCCGGCATGAGCAAAAAGATGCTGGGCCTCACCATCAATGCCGCCGCGGAAAAAATCATCCGCCTGGAACTGCAGCGGCTCGGCGCGCCGACTCGGTTCATGGTGGTTCCCGGTGAAGGCGTCGCTCAAGCTCCCGTGGCCGCACCCGCAGCGGGCAGCATCCAGGAGGCGGCGCTTGCGCATCCACTAGTACAGCGCGCAAAAGAGATCTTCCAGGCAGAGGTGCGCACCGTTGTCGATCTGCGTCAAAAGTAATGAGATTGCATTTTATGCACGCGCGGCATCGCAGGAGAACTAAACATGATTAATCCCCTCAAAATCTCCGAAATGCTTTCCCAGGCAAACCAGATGCAGGAAGAAGTGCAGCGTAAACTGGGCGAGACAATCGTCGAAGCATCGAGCGGAGGTGGTGCCGTAACCGCCACCATGAATGGAAAAAAACAGTTGCTCAAATTGCGCATCGATCCCTCGGCCGTGGCTTCGCTCAGCGGCGCACAGAACGATGTGGAGATGCTCGAAGATCTGATCGTTGCCGCCGTAAATGAGGCGGGACGAAAGGCCGAAGAGATTTTGCAGAGCAGCCTGCAGGGCATGCTCGGCGGATTCAATATCCCCGGTCTTGGGTCCTGAGCGCAACGCCGCAGACGAGTGAACGACGGAGGCGAGAAAGTTGTCACGCTATGCCGAGCCCATGGCCCGGCTCATTGAAGAGCTGAAGAAACTCCCCGGAGTGGGCACCAAGAGCGCACAAAGGTTCGCTTTCCATCTTTTGCGTTCAAGTGAAAGCGACGCCGAGGCTCTGGCCGATGCCGTTCGCGGCCTGAAGGCAAGCCTGCGCCTGTGCTCCTTGTGCAACAACGTGACCGACGTTGACCCCTGCGCCTACTGTGCCAGCCCCACACGCAACCAGCGCCTGGTATGCGTCATTGAAGAACCGACCAGCATTGATGCAGTTGAACGCACTCGCGGATACAACGGCGTTTATCACGTTCTCCATGGTACGTTATCGCCGCTGCACGGCGTTGGACCGGATCAGTTGCGCGCTGGTTCGCTAATCGCCCGCGTTGAAAAAGGCGACATTGACGAAGTTATTCTGGCCACCAGCCCCACGCTTGAGGGCGAGGCAACCGCAAACTGGCTGGCCTCCTCGCTGCGCAGTTTTTCGGTGAAGATCACCCGCATAGCAACCGGAGTTCCCGCAGGCAGCGACATTGAATACGCTGATGAAGTCACCATGGCGCGCGCACTCGAAGGCCGCCGCGAAGTGTAATCCGCACACCTTATTCAATTCTCAGAAAATAGACAGGACATCCCCTAGGCTGATCCTGCTTAAGCTTTTCGATCCTCAAACAGTGATGCTATTGCGAAATCTGATCAAGTGCCAGATTGAGTTCGAGCACGTTGACGCGCGCCTCACCCAGAAATCCAAGCTCGCGCCCCTCTGTATGATGCGCGATCAGGTTTCTAATGCGATCTTCCGACAGTCCTCGTGCTCCGGCCACGCGCGATGCCTGGTAGTACGCATTGTCGGGCGTAACATCGGGGTCCAAGCCAGATGCTGAAGTCGTAACCATGTCGATGGGCACGGGTTTGCCAGGGTTCTGCACCTGCAACTTATCGATGTCTCCCTGAATGCGCTGCACCAACTTCGCGTTCGACTGTGCAAGGTTGGTACCACCAGAAGCGGTTGCATCGTATCCATTACCTGCTGCTGACGGCCGGGGATGGAAATACCGATCGGACGTAAAGCTTTGTGCCAGCAACTCAGAACCGATAACCTGCCCATCCTTTAGGATCAGGCTGCCCGCAGCCTGATGAGGAAAGAAGATCGATGCGAGTCCAGTAACGGCCAACGGATAGCCGACGCCGAGCATGATCGCCGTTACCAGCGCGAAAAGCACAGATGTCTTCCACACTGAATGAGTGGCTTGCCCCTCTTTTGCTTGAGTTACCGCCATTTTGGAATGAGCTCTCTCTTCTTTGGCCGCCACCGCCGTTGCCGTCATGAAATGCATTTCGAACCTCCTTTGGACTTGCGTCCTTTATGCTTCAATCCCACTGCTGGTCGTCAAGCCAGATGCAACGCCACCAGGCACATATCGATAGCCTTGATTCCGATGAATGGCACCACGATACCGCCCACTCCGTAAATTAACAAGTTGTTTCGCAGCAGGATTTCGGCCGGCTTGGGCTCGTATTTAACGCCTTTCAGTGCCAGCGGAATGAGCGCAACGATGATGATCGCGTTAAAGATGACTGCGGAAAGAATTGCCGACTGCGGCGAATGCAGGTACATGACGTTGAGCACCTGCAAAACCGGAAACACGCCCGCGAACATCGCCGGGATAATGGCGAAGTACTTGGCCACGTCGTTCGAAATTGAGAACGTCGTGAGCGCTCCGCGGGTCATGAGCAACTGCTTGCCGATCTCGACAATCTCAATCAACTTTGTCGGGTTCGAATCCAGATCGACCATATTGCCCGCTTCCTTGGCCGCCTGGGTACCGGAGTTCATGGCAACGCCAACATCTGCCTGGGCGAGCGCAGGTGCGTCGTTAGTGCCGTCTCCGGTCATGGCCACCAACTTTCCTTTCGCTTGCTCGCGCTTGATTAGGTCCATTTTGTCTTTAGGCTTTGCTTCGGCAAGGAAGTCATCCACGCCGGCCTCACGCGCAATAACTGCCGCGGTAAGCGGATTGTCACCGGTGATCATGATGGTGCGGATTCCCATAGCGCGCAGCCGTGCCAGGCGCTCTTTGAGCCCGCCTTTTACAATGTCTTTCAAGTGGATTACACCAAGCGCTGTCGCATTTTCCGCAACCACAAGCGGAGTACCTCCGGCACGTGCAATTATTTCCACGCTCTCACGCACCTTTTGAGGAAGCTGCGAACGCTGATTTTCAAGAAAGCGCGCAATTGCATCGACCGAGCCTTTGCGGATTTGTATGCCAGGCAGATCAACACCACTCATGCGCGTTTGAGCCGTGAAGGGAACGAACTCCGCATGCATTCCCGCAACATCGCGCCCGCGAAGATTGTACTTCTCCTTTGCGAGTACAACGATTGACCGGCCCTCAGGAGTTTCGTCGGAGAGCGATGCAAGCTGGGCAGCATTGGCAAGCCTGTCCTCGTTTACATTCGGTGCCGCAACGAACTCCGTGGCCTGGCGATTTCCAAGAGTTATCGTGCCCGTCTTGTCGAGCAACAGCGTATTCACGTCGCCCGCCGCCTCAACGGCGCGGCCGCTCATGGCCAGCACGTTGTATTGCACCAGGCGATCCATACCTGCAATGCCAATGGCAGAAAGCAAGCCACCGATAGTTGTCGGAATCAGACACACCAGCAGCGACACCAGCACAAAAATACTCTGTGGCGCCTTCGAATATTCTGAAAATGGCTGCAACGTTACCACGGCCAGTAGAAACACCACCGTCAGGCCGGAGAGAAGAATGCTCAGTGCAATCTCGTTGGGTGTCTTTTGGCGCGATGCGCCTTCGACTAGCGCGATCATGCGATCGAGAAATGTTTCACCTGGGTTGGAAGTGATGCGCACCTTGATCCAGTCCGAGAGCACCTTCGTGCCTCCGGTTACTGCCGATCGATCACCGCCGGCTTCGCGGATGACTGGCGCCGACTCACCTGTGATGGCCGACTCGTCGACTGAGGCAACGCCCTCGATAACTTCGCCATCGCCCGCAATATAGTTGCCGGCCTCGACGCAAATGAGATCGCCCGCACGCAGCAGTCCGCTGCCGACCTCCTCGAAGCCGCCGTCATGCTTGTATCGCTTTGCAATCGTCTCGCCTTTGGCTTTGCGAAGGGTATCTGCCTGCGCCTTGCCACGGCCTTCTGCCATTGCTTCGGCAAAATTGGCGAACAGCACCGTAAACCACAGCCAGAATGTGATCTGGAGATTGAAGCCAAAGCCCGGACGATGGTGAATTGCGTCGTTGATAAGCAGAGCGGTTGTCAGCACGCTACCTACCTCTACAACAAACATCACCGGATTCTTGACCATGCCGCGCGGGTCGAGCTTGTGTACTGCATCTACTGCCGCCTGACCAAGGATATTGGTATTCCAAAGATTCGCTTTTTCGATCATGAAAGTTTGTCCTCTTGCAGACGTGTTGGTTAGAAAACCCGCCCCGCATGGAGTTGAAGGTGCTCAAGAATCGGGCCAAGGCTGAGAGCCGGGAAGAACGTAAGCGCGCCAAGCAGCAGTACAATGCCGATCAGCAGCACCGTGAACAGGGCGTTATTCACTGGGAACGTTCCGGGAGAGGGGGGAACACTCTTCTTCTGCGCCAGGTTGCCGGCCAGCGCGAGCACCGGGATGATCATCACAAAGCGCCCGATGAGCATGTCCCAGCCCATGCAGACGTTGTACCACCAGTTCGTACCAAGGCCTGCGAAGGCAGATCCGTTGTTGCCTGCACCGGAAGTGAAGGCGTAGAGAATCTCGCTCAATCCGTGCGGTCCTGGGTTGTTGGTTGCAGAAAGGCCAACATTAGGTAGAAGCACAAATGTCGCCGCGAAGGTGAGAATGATAAGCGGAAAAATAAGCGCGTAAAGCATCGACATCTTTACGTCGTAAGACTCAATCTTCTTGCCGAGGTACTCGGGCGTGCGGCCAACCATCAGGCCCGCGATGAACACCGCAAGCACCACGAAAATGAGTATTCCGTACAGGCCTGCGCCGACCCCGCCGAAAACCACCTCGCCGAGCATGATGTTGGTGAGAGGGATCATGCCGCCGAGCGAGGTAAAGCTGTCGTGCATCCCATTGACCGCTCCGCAACTTGCGTCGGTGGTTATGGTGGCAAAGAGCGCGCTCTCGGCAACCCCGTTGCGAACTTCCTTGCCCTCCATGTTGCCGCCGGGAGCGCCGGCAGTTCGTGCTTGTTGCGCTCCGTGTATGAGCGGATGCGGTTGCGATTCCGCCCAATAGCAAACCGTAAATCCGGCAGCGAAGAGCACAAACATGGCCGCGAAAACCGCCCAGCCGTGCCCCGGAGAGCCCGTTATTTTGCCCAGCGAGTAGGTAAGGCCGGCGGGAATGATGAAGATAGACAGTAGTTGCAGATAATTGGATAGTGGTGTGGGATTCTCATAGGGGTGGGAACTATTGGCGTTAAAGAATCCCCCGCCGTTTGTGCCCAACATCTTGATCGCTTCCTGCGACGCCACTGGTCCCTCACCAATTATTTGCGTCTGCGTCGGCTGTTCGAGCGGATGAGCCACGACATATGCGCTGAAGTTCTGCGGGACGCCCTGGGCCACCAGCAACAATGAATAGATGATGCAGGCAGGAAGCAGAATGTAAAGTATTGTGCGGGTCATGTCGACCCAGAAGTTGCCGATCGTTGCCGATGCCGTGCGCTTGATTCCGCGAACCAGCGCAATTGCAACCACGATTCCCGCAGCGGCCGACCAGAAATTATGCATCGCTAGCCCGAGCATCTCGGTGAGATAGCTCATTGTGCTTTCAGGTGTATAGAATTGCCAGTTTGTATTGGTGGTAAAGCTGACGGCGGTATTCCATGCAAGATCCGGCCTCACCGCAGCCAGGCCTTGCGGATTCAAGGGCAGAAGATTCTGCAGCCGTTCAATGGCGTACGTAAAAACGAGCCCGACGGCTGAGAACCCCAGCAATGCAAAGGCATACTGGCGCCAGGTCATCTCGCATTCGGCATTCACGAGGCACATCCTGTAAATCAAGCGCTCAATGGGGCGTAACACCGGATCGAGCCACGTTCGCTCACCTTCCAGAACGCGCGCCAGATAACTCCCCATTGGGCGCACCATCAACAGCAGCACGATCGAGTAAACACCGAACTGAAGCCACCCGTTTGCCGACATGCTAAAACTTCTCCGGATACAAAAGCGTGATGGTCAAATAGATGAATAAGAGAACTGAGATAATTAACGCCGCCGCGGTCACAATGTCGAATTGCATCAGCTACCTCAATTTCTGGCATGTCTTGACGTAGAGAAACGCCACGGCAAAAAAGATTGATGTGAACAGCAACATGAGCAGATCCTGCATGGTTACTCTCAAGGCCTTTCGAATGCACTTGCGTGGCCTCCAGACCGCGCCGGCACTCATGTTTATTGGCACTTTCTACTTTGGCGGGCAATCAAACTCTCACTTGCCCGCCTGCGGAATTCAGCCACTAAATTGATCTTGGAGCTAGGGAAGTTTAATTGCACAAAAGATTTTCTAAAGAATCTGTAAGGGGGTCGGTGGCCACCAGGAAGTAATCAAGCTAAAGTAAGCGTCAAAGCGAAAGTACATTACCCTTCGGTTTCCGTGTAGCCTTCAGGAAGAAACCGATAGCCGATCCACGGCTCGGTCTGAATATATTGGCGGCCCGTTTCTCCTTCGAGCTTCTTGCGCAATTGCCCCACAAATACCCTTAGATATTCCGGCTGATGAGCCGACTGAGCACCCCACACCGTGGTCAGTAGTGAGCGATGCGTCATCACCTTGCCTGCATTGCGCGCCAGGTGCAGAAGCAAGTCAAATTCCTTTGGAGTCAGGTGCAGCGCCTTGCCCTGCACCATTGCCGAGTGAGCGCCCGAATCGATAACGAAGTCTCCAGCCATAAGGGCTTCAGTGATGCGCTCAGGCGCGCGGCGCAAATGCGCCCTTACACGCGCCAGCAGTTCCTGAATGCCAAAGGGCTTGGTTACATAATCGTCAGCGCCGGCATCAAGTGCCTCTACCTTTGAGCGCTCGTGCTCTCGTACTGAGAGAACCAGTACCGGTGTCGCACCGTCTTCTCGAATGGCGCGGCATACGTCCACGCCGCTCATCCCGGGCATCATCAGGTCGGTAATCACTAGGTCTGGGGGCCAATCCTTGAAGACACGTAGGCCTTCTTCGGGCTCGTTTGCGGTGCGAACATCGTAACCCTGCGCAGAAAGCGCGGCGCGCAGCACCCGGGTAATCTGGGGTTCGTCGTCGATAACAAGAATTCTTCCGGGCATAACTTTCTTCTTTAATCGAAGATTAAACCATCCGGTAGAACGCGTATCATCTTTCTGATGAATTCGATTTCCAGGTTAAAAGAGGGGCTGTTCCAGTCAGAGGGGATCTTCCACTGGATTATCGCCACGTGCTTAGCAGCGGTGACCACCTTAATCCTCGGGATGCTCCACGCCAATTCGACTACGGCTGGAATGGTTTTCCTGGCTTTGCTGGTTTGGGTGGCAACGCAGGCCGGTATTCGAATATCGCTCTATGTTGCCGCGCTTTGCGCGCTCTGCTTTGATTTCTTCTTTCTGCGCCCATTCCATACATTCTGGTTGGCTGGTGCACAAGAGTGGATCGAAATGCTGGCCTTCGCGGCAAGTTGCCTGGTAGTCAGCCGCGTGGCCGAACAGGCCCGCCAGCAGACACGCCACGCCGAGCAACGTCGGCGCGACGTGGAAATGCTCTACCAGTTGAGCCAGGAGTTGATGCTGTACGAGGACGCTGACGGTCTTCTGCGCGAACTTCCCACTTTGATTGGCCGCATCTTTTCATTGGAAGGTGTGGTGCTCTATGTATCCGCACGCGATCAGTTCTACGCATCGGCTCCAGATCTCCCCATGAATATCCGTAACAGTCTGCGAGCGCTCACCCATGATCAGAATCTGAACATTCCGATCCCAGGAGACCTGAAGGCAAGACCTCTGATGCTTGGTATGCGCCCGGTTGGAACGCTTGCATGGAAACCTGCAGGACTCTCGCACGAGGTGGCTACAGCCGTCAGCGCTCAGGTGGCAACGGTGATTGCACGATCCATCGCAATTGAAGCCTCAACCCGCGCCGAGGCAGCACGCGAAAGCGAGCGCCTTCGCAACGCGCTCACCGATTCGCTGACCCATGAACTACGCACTCCGCTCACTTCGATTCGCGCCGCCGCCACCACGCTGCTCCAGGCCGGCGGAATGGATGAAGCCGGACGGCAGGACATGGTGACGATCATCGACGAAGAATCTGCGCGGCTCGACATGTTAATCGGCGAGGCAGTCGAGATGGCGCAAATTGATGCAAATTCCGTTGAGATCCACCTTGCGCCCCGTCATCCAGTAGCGCTGCTTGATGAGGCAGCGGAACAATCGCGCAAGGTACTGACCGGGCACAGAGTAGAGATCGTGCCGGGTGAAATCGAGCCGAGTCAGCGCGCATGGTTCGATGCGCAATTACTTAGCCGGGTCATGCGCCACCTGCTTGAAAACGCCGGAGCCCATACGCCACCCGGAACAACTGTAACTCTCAGCTATCTTCGCACCGGAAATCGGCTTGAGTTCAATGTAACTGACGACGGTCCAGGAATCGACCCTGCTGATCTGCCGCTGATCTTTGAAAAGTTTTACCGGGGTAAGAGGAACACAACCTCACGCAAAGGTTCAGGCATGGGCCTTGCTATCGCGCGTGCAATTCTACTTGCTCACGGCGGCGGTATTGAGGTCACAAGCGAGCCGGACAAGGGTGCTTCATTCACATTCTGGGTGCCGCTAGTGGAAAACGCTCCAAAGAACAACGATGCGCTCAGCCGGGTGGTTTAGATTCTCTCTCTTCCCTGCTTCGCTCAGTTGAAGTCCAGCATTCTTTAGCCCAACTTGAAGCGCGTTTCAGCCAGGTGGTACAAACGCCGCCATACCAGGCGATTCATGGTGATCACCATTAGGCTGATCATGATGGTTGCAAGCAAAAGAATTGGAAAGCGTCCCGCGTCTGTGGCTGCGTCTATCTGCGCACCGAGCCCTATCGTTTTAAGGGTGGCGTTCTTCACATGCGAATACTCCGCCATCACCGATGCGTTCCATGCGCCGCCTGACGCTGTCACCATGCCGGTAAGCAGATACGGAAAAATTCCGGGGAGAATCAACTTCGTCCATCTCTGCCGGCGGGTAAATCCATAGAGCGACGCTACCTCACGCAGATCCGATGGAATCGACATGGCTCCAGCGATCACATTGAACAGAATGTACCACTGCGTACCCAGCAGCATCAGCGCCACCGAACCGATGCCCAGCCCGCCTCCGATCTTCACCAGACCCATCAGCAGAATTGGAAAGAACGCTGTTGCCGGTACCGAGGCAAGAATCTGCGCCAGTGGCTGAACAATCTTCGCCAGGCGTGGTGTCAAGCCAATTGCGACTCCTACGGGAATCGTCCACGCCGCCGAAATAAGCAGCGCGACATTCACGCGCAGAAACGTAGCCGCCGCGCCTTCAAACAGCAACTTCAACTCAGGCCATGTCACGGTGGCCAACATGGCGCCGGCTTTCGCTACTCCCCACACGGCAATCGTTCCGAATACAACCATCAGCGTCCACATCGCTGTGGAGACACTATGTTGCCGGGCTTGATCGATGGGTTTTACAGGCCGGTTCCTGTTGCGAAAGGCAAAATGGCGAAAGATGGGCTCATCTAACCGCGTAAACATCTGGCCCGGCAATGCAGCCAGATTTGAGCGGCGAAGCAATTCGAGAATCGGCGAGGTGATATGCTCCGAAGACTCCACCTGCTCAATCTTGAACTTGTCACTCCATGCGATCAGCGGCCGCCAGATAAGCTGGTCCGTTGCAACAACAATCAGAACCACAGTTGCAATGCCGCTGATGAGCGCATGAACATCCCCATCGTTTGTTGCCTCCTGAATGTAACTGCCTAGCCCCGGCAACTGAAAATCGCGCGCGCCCATTGAGAAGGTCTCGCAGAAGATGAGTGCGAACCAGCCACCCGCCACAGATACGATCGAGTTCCACACCAGGCCAATCGCCGCGTGCGGCAACTCAAGCTGCCAGAAGCGTTGCCAGCCGGAGTACCGGTAGATGCGCGAAGCCTCGAGCATCTCGCGTGGAATCGTTTTGAGCGACGAATAGAAACTGAATGCAAGATTCCAGACCTGTCCCGTAAAGATGAGCAGAATGATTGCCATCTCAATGCCAAGTTGGTGGCCGGGAACCAGCGCAACCATTGCGAGAATCAAAGGAGGCAAAAAGCTCAGAACCGGAATCGATTGCAGAATATCGAGCGCGGCAACCATCCACGGCTCGAGGCGAGGATTGTACGCAGCAATGTAGCCGTAAGCGATGGCGAAACCCAGGCTCAGCGCGTACGCAATTGCCATGCGCACCATCGAATAAAACGCGTATGTGGGCAATGAGCGGACCGAACTGGAAATCTCGACGACCGGAACAGGCTTGCCGAGCCAGTAGATGCCGGTGCTGACCACAGTAAGCAGAGCAGCCAGTCCAATACCGGCAAGGATCAGATCAATGAAGAACGGCCATGTGCGAGCAGTAACGCTCGAGATGGCAAGAGGATGCTGGTTCGTCACTCGCCGCCCTCTCTCGTATCGGCGTCCTCGTCCGCTCCCTCCTCTGACGCGTCCGGCAGCACAAACCGGCGGCGCGATGAGTCATATTCGAATATCTCCGCATAGCGGCCCCACGCAATGGTGGTTTCCAACTGGCGAAGACCCTCTTCCTCGCTGAATTGCTCATCCAGCAAGTCGAGAAAAAAATCCTCCGGCACCGTATGATCGCTCTTCGACTCCAGCGCGCGGCGAATCTGCCTGAGCAGCAAAACATTTTCAACCGCGGCATCACGAAACAGTTCCTTTTGGCGCAGAATCTCGGAATTGGCAAATTCAGTGCCGCTTGGCGTGATGGCAGCGTCGCCCTCTTCCACATTAAGGAAGCCCAGCAATTGCGCCGCGTCCACAATCGGGAACAGGTCGTCGATTTCAAATGCGAGATCGTCCGCAAGACGATAGATGTCGTCGCGACCGCCTTTGTCCAGCAGGAGTTCAAGAAGTCCGGCAACTCCGCCCGGCCGCGCATGCGGCAGCATTTGATAGCGCAACTGCCGCTGATCGCGCGGGCGTTGCCCGGCAGTTGGACCGGGAGCCTCGGCCGGCGTCATGTCGGGTCGAGTCAGAACTTTATAGATGTAATCGACCAGCTGAGTAAACGGCTCCGATTTGCGATCGCGCGGCTGCGGTAGCTGGACGCGGAAATCGGTGCGGATATGACCGGGATTGCGGCCCAGCACAACAATGCGGTCTGCAAGCAGTACGGCTTCTTCAATGTTGTGCGTTACCAGAAAAACGGCTTTGGTCGGCATCGTCTTGTTGGCCCACAGTTCAAGCAGTTCGCTGCGCAGGTTCTCAGCAGTCAGCACATCCAGAGCAGAGAACGGTTCGTCCATGAACAGCACTTCAGGTTCCACCACCAGCGCGCGTGCAAAGCCAACGCGCTGCTTCATGCCACCGGAAAGCTCCTTCGGATACGCTGCCTCAAAGCCGTCGAGTCCTACCGTGTCGAGCATCTTCATGCTGCGTGCGCGGCGCTCATCCGCATCTACACCGCGCGCCTGCAAGGGCGCCTCAACATTTTCAAGAACCGTTAGCCAGGGAAATAGCGCGAAGCTCTGAAACACAATGGAAACGTTCGTCTCGGCCTTGGCAATCGGCGTCTGGTGCCAGTACACCTGCCCGGCGCTTGGCGCGGAGAGACCGCTGAGCATGCGAAGCATGGTCGACTTGCCCGATCCGGAAGGCCCCAGCAGCGCCAGAATCTCACCCGGCAAGACGCTCAAATCGGTGGGCGATATCACCTGAATGCGGTTTTGACTGGGCTGAGCATAGTACTTCTCAATCTTCTCGGCGCGAATAATAGCGTCCAGAGACACCGGCTGAGGCGAAGACTGATCCTGGTTGGAAATGTTTACGTTTTCCATGGCGAAATCCCGGTTGCGGCCGCCTTTCGTAAGCGGGCCAAGGTTGACCGATGTGCGGTCAGTATATTTACAGGCTGTTGCCTACAGATGAATATGCGGCGCAGGCTGGACGGGCGCATACTGCCGTTAATCGGCGGGATTCGTGACCGAAGGACCGACGATCGGATAAAATCATCCTAAGCTGAGAGTATCATTAGAAGAGATGAGACAGTAATAAACCCAGCTTCTCATTGGACTTGCAGGATTGATCGTCCTTGCTTTGGAGCGTCCCTAATCGAAAAGCGCAGGAGCATATGACTGACAATATGGCGAAACCCAAAGTCCTGGTCGTCGACGACGAACGCGTGATTGCAGATACCCTGGCGATGATCTTGAATCAAAGCGGATTTGAAGCACGTGCGGTTTACTCCGGCGAGGGAGCGCTTGAGTTGGTGCCTACGTTTGCTCCTGACATGCTGATCTGCGACGTCATCATGGCGGACCTCAACGGGATCGACGCGGCCATCCGCATTCGCGCGCTCCTGCCAAAGATCAAGATCCTGCTCTTCTCCGGCCAGGCAGCCACTGCCGACCTGCTTGAAAAAGCCCGCGCTCAAGGGCACGAATTCGACATCCTGGCCAAGCCCGTTCACCCGCAGGACCTGCTAACCAGACTGCGCGCATAAACGCCCAGTAGCACGCCTTGAGCGATTCAAAGAATCACCCGCCAGTGAGGGACTCGAATCTCACGGTAAACCATTGTTTATAGACAAGATTTCCTTAGCTTCAAGAAAACTACCCCCAAATATCCCCCCCGAGTGGGACAGGGCCAACGTGAAAGCCGCGCCGTGATGCGCCTGGCCTGCCCAGTAATTTGTGCCAGCGGGAATTAACAGAGAAGCTGGTTTGAAATCGCCGTGCGTGAAACGCAAATGCCGAACTTCAGATGGCACACGATTTGCGGCACACCTCCATTAGCCGACTTGTCATGAAGGACTTGAAAGCACAATCAACGTATTTTCAACAACATGCAGAGCGGAGGATGACGCTGAAAAGCCACCAGAAGCCACCTAAAACAGACAAACAGAGCGCAGACAGAGCGCGGTCTTTTCGGAACAGCGCGCTTTTGTGCTCTATTCGTGTAGGTTCTCCTGACATACGGCCCACACGGCCTTTTCAATCCGATCGATCTCCTGGTCAGTTATTTCAGCAAACGATGTCCGCTTCCCTTTGGCCAGTTTGCCTTTGTTTTGCAGGATCAATCTCACCAGCAGTGATGCCCGGCGATTCGGCATGTCTACGATGTTGAGAGTCGCGCGAAGCGCGGCATCGAATACCGCAAGAAATCTGATCTCATCCCGCAAGTCATGGTAGATGGCTTCTTCGATACACCGATACAGGTATTCGGCAAGCACCGTGGCATCGAAGAAGCGATAGAGACAAGCCGTATTGTTCCGTACGGTCATTCCGCGTTCCAAGTCGAGATCGTACTGAATGAACGGCATGATGGAAGCGGAGAAGCCTTCCAGAACCTGATCGTACGCCAGCCGGTCTCGCAGCATGGCGGCTGAGACGGGAAACAGTATCCCAGTGGGCGTGAACCCGAGCTTCGACAAGATGTGATGGACAAGGAATCGGTGAATGCGGCCGTTGCCGTCATCGAATGGATGGATGAAAACGAACCCGAATGCAGCAACTGCGGCGGCGACGACAGGGTCAACACCTTCAGGAAGTTTCAGTCGGCCAACCATCTCCATCCATACGTCCATCAGGCCGGGCACATCCTCTGGCCTCGGACAGACAAAATGCACATCCTCGCTGTAATCCGGCAACGTCTGGGAGACGAAGTTCTGCGTTGTTCGCCAGTCCTTTTGCGCATAGCGAGGATCGACGATGGCATTTTGCAGTTGAACGAAAGCGTCCTTGCTCGTGGCGTCGAAGCCAGGTGCCTTCATCAGCGCAGCCACAAATCTTTCCGTGCGGTCCTTGCTCGGCGCTTCTCCTTCGATGGCAAAGGAGGATTTGGTCTCCTTGGTAAACAGATAGTGCACGGCGCGCGCGAGGATAGCTGGGTCACAACTCTTGACAATTGCGCTTGCCTCTTGGGCCAGGTCCTTTTCCATGTAGGCCGCCAGCGTCTGTGTCCGACGCACGAGCGGAGAGTATTTGCCACTGCCGAGAAGATTGTCATTGATTCGCTGGCGGCGCACCAGCCGGCGTGGTCCGGTGAAGTGGATCTTGGGATCGAGAAGATCGATGTAGCCGGAGGGAATCACGTCCGGCACGTCGAGTTGCTTCTTCATCAAGAGCTCATACAGGTACCAGGCCCGGCGCGCAAAAATGCTGGTAGGTTCGGAGCGAATCCACTCTTCAACTTGGCGGGCGTCGAGCGTCTGGAAGATGGCCAGGTGCACGTCCAAGGCGACGGGCTCATAGCGCAAGGCAAAGCGGAGGTCGCCGAACTGCCCCTTGGGGGCGTAATTTCTTGGGTATTGCTCCAGTATTCTGCCATCCGACATGATGGTTTTTCTGGCCCCCGCGACAATCTCAGAACGTGTCGCGGGCGGCGCAACCTGGAGTTGAAGCTCTTCAATCAGCCGACAAAGGCCAACTGTTCGTGGGAAGGTACGTGTGGAATCGTCATCGGCCATCGTAAATCCTCATTTCTTCGCCTCAAGATTCGATAAACCTCATCGAGGCGGGCGCTGCCATTTAATCATAAAAATCTCATCGAGTTGATATATTTATCATCTTGCAAATCATTTTTGCATATTCATCATCACATCGAGTGTCATTATTCTTGCGTGGAGAGACGGATGATCGTAGTTAAGTGATTGAAAATAAGCATTATTCTGTAGGGAGATCGTTCCCCTGAGCGGATTTCCTGTGTCTCGGTACAGTTTAGGTGATGCCATCCCCTTCGTTGAAATCTCCAAAGCGAAAGGATGTGTGATTATCCTTTCGCCGGCAACGGTGTCTGCCTCTGGGCAAGATCAGCGAAAATGAGGTGTCATGCGCAGCATCTGGTTCACGTCGGACTTCCATCTCGGGCACTTTAATATCATTCGGTATTGCAATCGCTCTTTTGCGAACATACTGGCGATGGACGATGCAATCGTTGATGGCGTGAAGGCCTGCGTAAAGTCGAACGACGTTCTCTATTTCCTTGGGGACTTCTGTCTGGGGAGAGCGGAGCAAGTGATTGCCTATCGGAAGCACCTAGCCTGCAAGACGATCCATTTCGTCGAAGGCAGTCACGACAAGGTCGCCCGACGCAGCAGAATCTATTTGCCAGCTGGAGCGTGCTGTCAGAGATTAACGTAGCGAAGCAGAAAATTGTGCTTTGCCACTATGCGATGAGAGTCTGGCCACGCCACGCCCAATGCGCGTGGTACCTCTACGGACACTCGCACGGCAATCTGCCCGATGCCCTCGGTCTCTCTCGATTGACGTTGACGTCGATACTCATGCGTTCCGGCCTTGGCACTTTGACGAACTTCAGGCGGTGATGAAGACGCGAATCGCGCCGCGAAAAGCTTCCGCCCTTTTTGGCTCTCAAGTTTCGGTTGCTGAAAGTGGCTGGTGTGGGCACGCGACGGCTCTGCGTGAAACGGGAGAAAAGCAGGATCGCTAGTTGCCAAGGGCCTTCAACCCTCTAGCGTAGTGCGTCATAAATCGCGACCATTATAACCGTTGCGCGTCCATACTATGGAGACGACATGGTATGCGTATCGCCGCGGCAGTTGCCTTGAGTCCGGAACAAAAACAAGCCCTGGAGCAGATGGCGCGGGCACGGTCCATGTCCGCGCGGCTTGTGGAACGGGCGCGGATCGTGCTGTTGGCCGCAGACGGCATGGAGAACCAGCAGATCGCCGGGCGAATGAACATGACACCGAAAAAGGCGGCGCGTTGGCGGAATCACTTCGTGGCAGGCGGCATCGCGGCTCTGAGACAGGACGCGTCCCGGCCGGGGCGCACGCGTACCATCACCGACGGGAAGATGAAAAGAGTCGTGGAAATGACGCTGCATCACAAGCCGGCGAATGCCACCCATTGGTCGACCCGCGTACTTTCCGATCCTGAGTTTACCGAGAATCTGGAGGACATCGTCGGCCTCTATCTGAATCCGCCCGAACACGCCATCGTACTGTGCGCCGACGAGAAAAGCCGGATTCTGGCTCTGGACGCACTCAGCCCGGCTTGCCGATGAAGAAAGGTCGATGCGAAACCATGACCCACGACTACAAGCGCAATGGCACCGCCACGCTCTTTGCGGCCCTGGATTCGCTTGAAAGCCAAGTGATCTCGATGTGCGATGACCGGCATCGTCATCAGGAATGGCTGAAGTTCCTGCGCCATCGATGACGTGGTTCCAGAACACAAGCAGATCCACATGATCGTCGACAACTACGCTACCCACAAACATCCAAAGGTCCAGCGCTGGCTCGACCGCCATCCCCGCTTTCACATGCATTTCACTCCCACTGGCTGCTCGTGGCTGAACATGGCGGAACGGAGTTTTTCACATCGTTGGCCTGATCGGCCCCGGGGAATTTGTACCGTGGAGAGTGTTAGTGTAGCGCGGCTTATCAAGTTTGAAATCGTCCAAAAGGTGGCCCTCAATATCGAAGGCCTGGTATTTCAGTTGGTTTGCATTGACTTCGATAACCTGGAACATTTGTGTATTCCGGATTTCCTTCACCATAAGTGAAAGCGATTCATCTGTCGCTTCATACATCTTTGGTCCACTTACAGAGATTGTGTAGATTGTGCCCCTTCGGTTTGGTCCAGCAGGCTTGCCGTCAATGAGCGGGCGCGTGCGGGCATATGCGTGGTCGTGTCCCTGCAGCACCAGGTCAACGTGGTATTTGTCGTAGAGAGGAAGCAGGACCCTGCGCATTTCCTCATAATCGCGCTCTTTTGAAATCGCGAAGATGGGCTGATGCTGCACCACGATCGTCCAACGGTTAGGATTGTCGTGAAGAACCTTCTCAAGCCATGCCGTCTCGGCAGTAGCAATCCGCTGTCTTTCAGAAGGATTGAAGTCCGTGTTTGCATACACGTTGACGTCGACTGCAATTAGGCGCACTCCCTCGTAATCGACGTAATACGAATGTTGATCGAGTTCAGGAATGCCTGCTGGACCGTTATGTGGAAGAGAGAATTGAGCTCGCCAGATCGGCGCGGTATCAAGCACTTCTTTGATGCCGGATCCGCGATGCAGATCGTGATTACCGGGCACCGGAAAGCTGGGGATTGACGCGGCGATGAATCCCTGTGCCTCGAACCACTCGCCCCACAGACCATCATCATAGCCCTCGGCAACCAGATCTCCGGCATGGGCAATGAAACGTGCATCCGGAGCTTTGGCGTATGCGGCGCGAACTGCCCGCGACCACAGAGACCGGATAGAGTTCTGTGCGTCTCCCAGATAGATGAACTTGAAAGGCTCAAGGTGATCCGCAGCGGTCCGGAAGTCGAACCACTCGCTCCAGTTTGCGCCATCGCCTACACGGTAGCAATAGCGTGTATCAGGTTTTAATCCTGTGAAGTGGGCAGCATATTCGCCGACGGTCTTGCCCTTGGTTACTTCAAGTGCGATCGAGGTTGCCGCAACTGTCGCAGCCGCATTCTCGAAATCCGGATGAGACGTGGCCAAAGCAATTTGAGCCTGCGCGGAGGATTCGAATGTTCCCGTTCTCCACGTCACGATCTGGTTGTGCGCAGGATCGGAACTGATGTTCAGCAAGACTCGTTCAGGAACAAAGGCTGGATTCCTGATTTCGCTCTTACGCAGAATTTGCTGCGCGGCGAGTGCCGGCAGTAGGCACAGACAGATCAAGCAAAACGCTGCATGGCGATGAATATTGAATAACATTCGACTCCTAAAAATGGGGCTGCCTTCTAAGACAGCCCCGGTCGTAAGAAACGGTAACAAGAGTTAGTGCTCGCTCGGTCTGAGGTAGTACTTCAAGCCAAATGCCAGCGTCTGTTTGTAGTACTCGCGAAAGTTTATGTACTTCGGAGCTCCGTTGTAGTTACCGAAGGGTTCGTTAGTCAGGTTCTGCCCGTAGGCCAGGAAATTGAGCCCACGATAGATGCGTACGGTTCCCTGGACATCGACCTGGGTGTGGTCGTAAACGTAAGTGTCGCCAGCCGGTCCATGAGCGTTGCAGGTAATATCCGTGCAGCTCGGATCCACGCTGCTGTATGAATAGAGGTTATGCGAGTTGAAGCTGATGCCGCCGCGGATAGAGAAGCGGCCTCGATCATAGGTTGGGCCGATGTTCCAGGTATGCGGCGCTTGGCGTAGCAGCGGAGCCGAACGGTAGGTGGTCGTGCCACCGTTGTTGTAAGGAATGCCGTTGGCTTCCGAGGTAGTGTAACTGTAATTGGCATTCATGCCCAGACCGTTCAGTAAGCCGGGCAGGTAGGTCATGCGCTGCTGAAAACCAATTTCAAAACCCATCAGATGAGCACTGGTACCGTTGACCGGCTGTGTTGTAGCCCAGTTCTGGCCCTGGTACTGCGTGACACTCTGAGTTGTGAAGAGCGGCTTGCTGAGATCCTTGTAGAAGAAGCCGGCCTGGATCATGCCCACTGGCCTGAGGAAGCGCTCGTACAGCAGGTCGTAGTTGTTGGCGTACTCAGCCACCAGCTTCGGGTTGCCGATAGAGAGAGAGCCGGCGCAAGAATAGCCCGTGGGACATGTCGTGGTGCCGTCGGTCTCGTTGACATAGGGGATCAGGTCGAGCGGGTTCGGTCGCGCAATGCCGCGGCCGTAGACCAGACGTAAGTTGTCGTTGGGGGTCGGCGAAAAGCGGAGTTGAACGCTCGGCATTGCGTCGAGATAGGATTGAGTTCCCGGGTCGGTCCTCGAGGCCGTGCTGGAACTCGCAACATATTTGTACCCCCAGCCGTTTTCGTAGGTGTTCTCAAAGCGCACGCCGACCTGAAGGTGAAAAAGGCGAGTAAGATCGACGCTTTCCATCAGATATCCGGCGCTGATGCGTTCAACGAGGTTGTAGTTGGAAGTGGCTGTCTTCGAAAGGGTTTTTGGAACGTCCAGCAAAAGCAGCGGACTGGCTGCGTTAACGGCATTCTTGATGATTGCCTGGAAGTCTGAGACTGGACCGAGCTTATATGTGCCGTCATAGTAGTTTGGGTTCGTAAAGTCGCTGAGAAAGTTGTTCAATCGGTAGGCGTTAGAGATGGAACTGGAGGGTTTGGCGCCTGTACCGCCGAGATCATAGATGTATTGGATAGCGTTCTGGCCGCGATGCACGTTGCGCACCTTGGCGCCCATAGAGAATTCACCGTAATGCGAGCCGAGCTTGTGAACGCGCTGGAAGTCGACGGCGCCAGAGAGCGAGAGCGCACCCGACCTGCCCGAGGATGTATAGGCGTCGATTAGAACCCAGTTGGAAGGCGTCTGAATCTGATCGAGGGTCGCATTGGTCGGCGTGAACGTTGGCCGCATCGGATCGGTTGTCTGGTCGATGGTGTAGTTGATCTTCGAAGCCACGCCTGATGCTGGCAGCCATGAGAAGTCCGCTTTGGGGTTGCCGGCCGCGGCGTCTTCCCAGGAATATGAGGGCGATAGATCCCAGTGAAGCGCGTTAGGGCCGAAGAAATGCCTGCCACCGAGGCTTATTGTGCTCACGGCATAAATTGGGCTCTTTTTTGACGTGTAGAATTTCGGGGCGGAGGCTTGAATGTAGTCGTAGTACCATTTGTCGCCGTAGTCGTAAAGCTCAGAGAAGATGCCTTTCAGATAAAGGCTGGAGCTGTTGCTCAGCTTCTTGTCCACGCTCCCGGTAAGACCGTAGCGCAAGCGGTTGTACATGTATTCGCGTGTTTGCAGATCGCCGTAGGTCGTGGTTCCCGAAGCGAAGCTTGGCTGAAGAGTATCGAAACCGCGGCCATTGAAATCGAAGGTAAAGCCGCCCAGAATGCCCAATGACTTGTCCTTGCCAAAGCGCTTGCCCGCAGTTACGCCGGCCTGGTTTACATATCGACCCGCTGTGATGCGCGAATATCCCCCCAGACCGGTGATGATGAGAGTCGGCCTGTCGCTGGCGGTCTTGGTGACAAAGTTCACAGAGCCGCCGATGCCATCAGCGTCCTGACTTGCCGAGAGCGTCTTGTTCAACTCAACCGAGTCAACCAGGTCCGAGGCTACGGCATCTAGGCGGATCTGGCGAACGCCGCCTTCTTCTGACGGGATTGTGTTGCCGTTAACCGTCACATTGGTAAGGCGAGGCTCAGTGCCACGTACCTGAATGTAAGCACCCTCACCCTCGTCGCGGTCCAGCGTAACCGAGGGCATGCGTCCAATGGCATCAGCCATGTTGGCATTGGGCAGTGAAGTAATCATTTCCGACGTGGCAATCTGGAGGATATTGTCGCCGGTGCGGATACGGTTCAGTGCTTCAGCTTCGCCGTGAACGCGGTCGGCTACGACCACAACCTCGTCATTTTCGTTGGCTACCTGAAGCGAGAACTGGGCACTTGCAGCTTTTCCCGTGGTCACCACCACTTCAGTAGACTTCGGCGAGAAGCCCAGATAAGAGACTTCCAGAGTATATGTGCCTGCAGGAATGTCGGTTAAGTTGAATTCGCCATCGCCATTTGTTACGGCGGTGCGACCGCTGGGAATCAGCGTGATATGCGCGCCCTGGAGCACAGCTCCAGAAGGATCTGCTACCAATCCAGTGATGCTGCCTCGGTCATTTTGCGCCACGAGTGAAATCGAATTACAGAGGAACAGGGCAAAGAGAATGGCTCCTATGGCCTTGACTCTCGTCTTCATGGACGTCTCCAATTTATTTCAGAGTTCCGCCATCCAAATATGTGCGGAGTACGAGGCGATTGAAACATGCGAATCTAAACCGAATCTAAGGGAGCCGTGATCTCCGTCACGTGTTTACCAACAATTCACATTCGAGACCTATCGTGTTTGCATGCGGGTACTTGTGATTGAGGACAAGGTCAGCATGGCTGACGCTCTGCGCCGCGCACTCGAAATGCAGGGGTATTCAGTCGACGTTGCATACGACGGAGAAAGAGGATTATCGCTCGGCAAGAACTCCTCGCTTGGTGTCATCATTCTGGACATCATGCTTCCGCGCATCGACGGCTTGAGTGTCCTCAAACAGCTGCGGCAGCAAGGCATCCGCACTCCGGCAATCATCCTATCGGCGCGTGACTCCATGGCGGAGATCATCCATGGTCTCGACATGGGGGCCGACGACTACATCACCAAACCGTTTGCGCTCGATATGTTGCTGGCACGCGTGAGGGCTGCAGGACGCCGCAAAATGCCCAGCGAGCATCCATGCCTGCAGTTTGAAGATCTCAAGTTGAATCCGGAGACCTTCGAGTTGCAACGCGGATCACGCGTTACCAAACTCACTCGCACCGAGTGCGCCATCCTCGAGAAACTGATCAGACGTCCGCGGATCATCATTCCACGGGAAGTCCTTATCGAGCAGGCTTGTGGTTTGGATGCGGAGGGCTCCGGTGCATCGCTCTATGTATTTATCAGTTCGTTGCGCTCCAAGATCACGCAGAAAGGCGAAAAGGAGTTGCTTCACACCGTACGCGGCGTTGGCTACTCAATTAGAACCGAGACGTGCTGATTCGAAATACATCCATCTCAACTCGCCTTGCAGTATGGTTTTCGACCATCCTCTTCCTGGGGTGGATTCTGTTCGGATCGGCGATGCGATTTGATCTGGAACACGCGCTCACGGCGGGCCGTTATCAAACTCTTTCCCGTCGTGCCGATCGGCTTACCGACTTGCTTAGAAAGATACGTGGTGAATCTGAAGAGGTTCGCGAACGGGAGTATTTGGACTTCGCAACTGCTACTGGCGACGGATTGATCGAAGTCTTCAGAACAGACGGCTCGCGCGCCTTCCCTCCGCCATCCGATGATGCTCGGGCATTTCCTTGGCCAAAGCCAGCAAACCGCGAACAATTTATTGAGGCTAAATATGCCGGTCAGAAGTATAGAGTTCTGAATTCGCCGGTTCAGATTGGAAATGAAAGCTATGACCTACTTTTGGCAGCGCCTCTGGCGGGCAACCTTGCTCTCCTCGATCGCTTTACCCTCGGATTACTGGTCGCCATGCCAGTTTTGCTGCTTGCCTCGGCTGGATGCGGGTATTTCGTCAGCAGACGCGCGCTGTTACCAGTGGATCGAATTACAGCCCAGGCAAGAAACATCACCGTGTGGAACCTTTCGGATCGGCTTCCTGTGTCGAGCACGAGCGACGAACTGCAAAGGCTGGCTGAAACCTGCAACGAAATGCTGGCGCGTCTGGACACGGCGGTAGAACAGATTCGCAATTTCACTTCAAATGCATCGCACGAATTGCGCAGCCCACTTTCCTTTGCCAGGACTATGGCCGAGGTCGCCTTGATGAATCCGCATATTGATCGGGAAAGTGCAAAAACATTTAAAGAAATTGTTCAGGAATGCACCAAAGCAACTGTAGTACTCGAAGATCTGTTGATTTTAGCTCGTGCTGATTCAGACCGCGGCAGCGCCAGATTCGAGGCGTTGGAACTGGCCTCCGCCGCAAATGAAGTATGCCAATCTCTCCAAGAACATGCAACAGCGAAAGGAAACTCAATCCGCTGCACGTTCAGTCATCGTCAGAAGACGGCCATAAGGGCAGATGCGGCGATCTTGAAGAGACTAATTTGGATCTTGCTGGATAACGCGATCAAATACACTCTGAGTCCCGGGCTGATCGAGGTAGGAGTCGAATCTACGACAGACAAAATCATGCTGAGCATTCAAGACAATGGAATTGGGATCGCCGAATCCGACCTTCCGCATGTGTTTGAACGGTTCTACCGGGCCGCTGACGCACGTGACATTGTCGAGGGAAGCGGTCTTGGCCTTGCCATTGCAAAATGGATTGCCGACATACATCATGCCGAGCTACAAGTTGTAAGTCGAGCCGGGACCGGCACCCGGGTACAAGTATTCTTCCCTGCCTGCAAAGATGCGGAGATACTTGCGGAGACGGCGATTTGACTACTCAAGTTGCTGCCCTGGAAAGAAGCACTCCGCAAAAGCTTATCTGGAGAAAGTGCCGGTGCGGCTATGTACAGCGAAGCCAACGGCACTGGACGGCTCCGTATCGACAATCCTCTGCAACTTGTTCATCTCGATGCGATCTACGTGACCGTTGAGCAGCGGCCACAGACCGAGAAGTCTACGGGCGTTCCTTTTTTCCTTCGCTGCGGCGGGAGCCGAACCACCGAAAGCAATGACAAAGTGCGATCTTCCGCGTCCGGCCGCGTTCTGGTATCAGCTATGCCCATCCGCATGGGTGACGGGATGTAGCCCGTCGTCGCCGTCATCGTCCTCGTCCCGTGGCGCGAACGGGAGAAAAACGGCATTCTGTTGATGACGTACTGGCAGGTTAGGTCCCTTTGCATTTCGCCACAGTATTTCAAGGAGCTTCTTTGCCGGCGCTGCATCGGGAACGGACCAGTTCATCTTAGCTGAGGCAATCGCATCCTTTCTGACCTGTCCGCTAAGCGATTGCACTTGGGGATTGGTTTCAAAGATGGATTGCTTTGGGATGACTGCAGTGTACGGAGTAAAATCCGGTGTCTGAGTGAAGCTGTTGCGCATGTCGTTCGCGATAAGATCGAAAATCGACAGATTCCCAAGCCCCAACTGAAGTTCAATTGTTCTGGCAATGCTAGGGTGCGAGTAGAAAGTCGAGTCCACTGAATGATGGCGAATATACGGACTAATTGCTAACGCGACCGTTCGGTGACCATCCACATGGTCCACGCCCCCTTGCGCATCGTCCTCAACAACATAGATGGCCATGTGCGGCCAGAATTTCGAGTGTGTCAGTCCCTCGACAATCTGACCGAGTGCGAGGTCGTTGTCTGCCAAGCAAGCTTTAGGAATGCAATGGTCGGCTTTTGTCCCGCTCGTGTGATCCGAAGGCAACTGAATATAGGTCAGACTAGGCATTGTGCCCGACTTCTCCCATTCCTGAAGATGCCGGAGAAAGATGCGTGCACGAACAACGTCTGGCGAAGCTGCGCCGTAACTTGGATAGTCTCGAACCAGGTGCGCGTCGAGTGGAGGAATTGGCGAACTGACGTTGAACCGATGAATGAACTGATCTCCTGATTTCCATTGCTGCAGGAGATCGGATCGCAATTTTTCCACGTGATAGTTGGGATCCTTTTCTATTTCGGCGTATTGACCAGCGGGAATAAACTCACCAAAATCCGCAAAGGATTTTCTCGCCTTAAGCACAGCGTCCCATAGAAATCCTCCCTTCGCATAGGCGATCGGATCGTCGCCATCAAATGGATAGCTTCGTCCTGAGTATCCGGGCCAATAAGCGTAATCGGTCTCCGATGCCTGTGTTACCCATTGATGCCCATCGCCGGAATCGCCTCCGGTCGCATAAAAGTTATCGAGAACCACAAACTCTCGAGCAAGCCTGTGGTGATTTGGCGTGCAGTCTTCACCGTAGAGCATTAGCGAGGCATCGCCATTGCCGCGGTCCAAGTCGCCGAAGATCTGATCGTAGGCGCGGTTCTCCTTGACAATGTAGACGGCATGCTCGATCAATGAAGGGTCGCCGGACCGTTCCGGTACAGGCATTGCTGGAGGTGGGACCGAGGGTTTTGAAGTTAGTACCGGGGAATCGGAACGCAAACGAAGATGGCTGTTCTCCGCCACGATCCGCGTGTATGTTCCAAGCTGCATCTTCTCAGGTACCGGGATGACATGAACGGTGCCTCGATAGGAATGCACGTATCGCCGCATAATCCCGAGTTGCAGGTTCGGCTGCTCGTTTCTGAAGCGCTTAGCTATTTCCTCGGTGAGTTGTCCCGAGCCAACTCCCAGTAGAGTTGAAACCGCGAGTAATTTGCCATTTGGACTTATAGTGACTTGCGATGGATACCAGCCCGTTGGAATCAACCCTGCAAGCATGCCATTTGTTACTCCAAGAACAGCCACGGCATTGATTCCGCCGCAAGCAACATAAAGCTGCGACCCGTCAGGCGACAAAACAATACTGGTCGGCGCCACACCATTCACATGCACCATAAACGGCTGAATCTCCCAGGTGGCAACAACCCGGCTGGAAGTTGTATCAATCACTGAAATCGAGTCGCCGTTTCCGTTTGCCACATAGAGTCTGCTCCGTTTTGCATCAAGAACCAGCGCAGTCGGATGTAAACCCACAGCCACTTCGTTTGTCACACGCCCTGCAACCAAATCTACGCGAGAAACTGTGCCGCTTGCAGCGATTCCGCGTGCATCGATTAGAACCTGATCGGGAGTCTTGCTGTCCGACCCAGCGGGCGCAGTCCTCTCATTGCTTTTTGGTACGCGGCCACCCCAGTTTGATACCCAGGCCACTTTACCATCGTCGCTCACTGCCGCCGAAAATGGAGCAATTCCCACGGGAATGTATTTGGTGATCCTTTCCTGTCCAAGGTCAATGACCGCAATTTCGTTTGAAGCGGTCAACGCTGCCGCCGCGATCCGAGCACCGGCAGCAACCCCGACTCCACCGATGGCGCCCTTCGTGAGCGTGCCGCTTAACTTGGCCGCAGTCCACCAAGCGTCGCCCTCCACCTTCCCGTTCGATGTTGTCGTTCCACCATTGACCGTTCCAGGAATTGCAGTTGCCTGAAACGCCGACAAAAGCTCCACCACGTGCTCACTCTTCGCATTCCCCATGCTGAGCAACGTCTCTCCACTCAGCGGCACGCAGGCCATGCCTTGTATCCCGAACCATTGTTCAGGATATTTCTGCTCCGCGAGAATTTTGTTTGACAAGACACCAAGCCGGTAAACGGTACTTGTACGGGATCCTTCAACCGCAACCGTCAATTCCGAGTCCGATCCGCAGAATGCGGCGCCGTCGACCCGGCCTGCAAAGACTGATTGAACTCCTGCCGGCGTGATTGTCTGGTGCGTTGTTATCGCTCCGGGGTCGGGCACGCTTTCGATGCGTTCCTGTGTGCTGAGGGGTTGAATCAGTGACATCGATGCGACAAGAAGCGTCGCGGCCGTGGAACACCTTTTGTAAATCTGCATAGGAACCTTTAGTCTCCCTCGGACCTTGTATTGGTTTTCGGTGCGGGCCGAGTTACTTATCTCAACTACGCCATCTTTGGCCCACTTAAGTGGGCTCATACTCACATTGATCTCCGATCGGATAGGCAATTTGCCGAGATTTACACGATTCGCGTGTCTCAATTCTCGATACCATGGCCAAGTTTGCAGCAGAAAATGGTTTCACCTTGTTGAGGTACGCGGACCGCTGAATACCACTTCGACATATTGGCACAATTACACTCTGTAACTGCGCTGCCCTTCGAGAATCCGCCTGTCCACATACAGCACTCTTCCCCACTCCGGAAATCAAACTGCACGCTCGCTCTCAGACTTCGAAAGCGAGCTGATCAAGGCAGCCGATCCATTAAACGTTGCCCGGAATTGATCCAAGTCAGAAGACAACTCCGAATTGCTCAAGGCCTCTTGTTCCCCAACGCACGCGTTTAAGACTCTGAATGGAACATTCAGACCGCTCGATAACCAATTCAGTTTCCGAGGGTAGGTAGGCCGCGAAAACTCCGCTTAATGCATTAAAACGCAAAACGGAAGACCATCTGCATTAGCCTCGGATCGCCGTTGAGACCGCGGATGGTGTTGAAATTGGAAGCGCCCAACGTCGACGAAGGATTTCCGAAGTTGGCATGGTTGAGCAAATTCTCCGCTTCGGCACGCAGCGTCAAGTGATATTGCTCCATGACAGAAAAAGTCTTCTGCATGGAGAAGTCGACTTGCGAAAAACCTGGACCGCGCAGAATGTTGATTCCGGAGTTGCCATATGTGTAATCCGGCGGGGTGCTAAACGCGTCCGCATTAAACCAGTTATTGATGGATCGCTTGCCAACCGGGTCGTTCGGATCGCCGTTCGCATAGCTTACATTTGCACGGCTGGCGTTCAGGTCGTCGTTCATGATCTGCGATGATGCGACCGAGAATGGCAGGCCACCGCGAAGCTGAACGATCCCCGAAGCCTCCCAGCCGCCCAGGAAGGTCCTGGCCACTAGCGGAAGAGTCCTTGACTGGGGTAAGTCATAGATGACGGCCGTTACCCACTGCTTGCCATAGTCGGTTGCCATCCGCCCATACGAGTAGCTGTAGTTGTAAGGGTTGGTGATGCCATTCTGACCATAGCCGTGTTCCACGGTCAAGCTGCTCTGCACGGAAAGTCCGTGATAGGCCCGTTGGTGCACAGTCACTTCAAAAGCGTTGTAGTAAGAGGCACCGCCATAAATGGTCGCGGTGCCCTCCGCCAGATTCGGATAAGGACGCCGGGCGTTGATGTCTCCCGGAGCCGGAGTCGGGAAATTCAATTGATAGGACTCATCCAGTCCGTGCGCGTGATTTCCTTCATATCCGACCTCAACCACTGTCTGCTTCATTGGCAGGAACTGGAAATTGGCACCGAACTTCTCCACAACAGGAGTGTCATAGTTGTTTTGATAGTAGACCGGCGCAATGTCAGAGGAGCCTAGTTCTGCAGCGGCCCCGCCCGTCGGGAATCCATTGGTAATCTTCACTGGATCTGCCTGATCGCCGATGACCTGAAGCTGATAGCTAAAGGGAGCACCGGCCATGTTGTTCATGCCGAGCAAAACCGAGGGAGCAAAGAAGCGCCCATATTCTGCCCGGAAGACGATGGTTGGAGTGATCGAATAGGCAAGACCCACTCGCGGGGCAAAGTCTTTGTGATTATCGTGCGGATACACATCTGACGGAGATACGTATTGGTAGTTGGCGGGAAGTATGGCATCCGGAAGCCCAACCACGTTCTGCACGTAGGCCTTTGTTGTATCCGGCACCAGGATCCGACCTGTTGCGAGGTCGAAGTTTGTGGTGAGGTCGCCCATGTTCTGCCAGTTCGGCGAGTACTCGTAGCGGATGCCAAGACTGAGATTCAGCTTCCTAGTCAAATGCCACTCGTCCTGAATAAATGCTGACCAGGCATTCTGGTAGAGACGTGTTTTGTCAGCGTAGTTGTAGGTGGTCAGAGTGCTCACGTAACCTAGCAATCCTTCAGCAGTTCCTGTGAGATTCGTCGGTCGCTTCGTGGTGATGGATGCAACCGTGGCATAGCCATCAATGGAAAACTTCATTCCCCCGGGCGGTGCACCGCCTCCTACGCTATTGTGCTGGCGCGTTGTATCGGCCCCAACCTTGAATGTGTGGCGCCCCATATGCCAAGTCACGTTATCCATGAACTGCAATGAGTTTTGCCACAAAACGTACGGATTCGGCAAAGTGGTTAAAGGCCGCACTGCCTTAGTGGAACCGATATTGCGAAACGATACGGTGGGAAATCCATCTTTCGCAAAGCCGCCTGGTATCTCACTCAGCTCATTGATCGGCGTGTCATTCAAAGGGCTGTTTCCATCATTAATGTAGTTCCATCCGACTCGAACTTCATTGAGCAGATTCGGTGTAAAGACATGAGTCTCATTCAATCCGGAGTTATATCCATCGAGCAGACCCTCGCCTCCAATCCAACCGCCGGTGACCCAACCGCTGCGATCCTTCTCTGAATGCTGTTTTGAAAAGCGAAGAGTCAACGTATCTTTCTGCGTCAAGGTGATATCGTTCTTAACGTTGTAGGTGTCGCGTATGTCATTGTTGCGATCGAACGACAGGAAGTTATTAAGCACAGTAGGGTTGGGATCTTTGTAATTCGGGAGCGGTAAGATATTAGCGAGGTGCGACATCAGCGGGTCAATGCGCCCACTCGGAATCACGTTTCCGGGGAAAGCCGTGCGATTGCCGTTGCTGTCTGTCGTCTCGGGATCGTATACAGTCCAACCGCTCTGGCTAAAGTCGCCCTTGCGCTCAAGTGCCGTTGGGACAGTCTGGTATTCGATCACGCTCTGCGGTTGTCTGAGCCCCTCGTAGCTGAAAAAGAAGAATGCCCGGTTCCGCACAATTGGGCCTCCGCCGCCTGCACCGAAGAGATTTCTCCTTAGAGCGGGTTTATCCGGACTCGTGCCGGTAAAGTCGTACGGCCGCGCATTGAAGATGTCGTTCTGAATATAGTCGTACCCATATCCATGGAACTGGTTAGTTCCGCTTCGAAGGGCCACGTTCACAATTCCGCCGCCGGCGCGCCCAAACTCTGCGGAATAGCCATTCGTCTGAATCGCGAATTCCTGGATCGCATCCATTGGCGGGACCGAATTCATTCCTCCGGTAAGCGCGACATTGTTCGATATCCCGTCGAGAATGAAATTGTTTTGCCCGGCGTCGACGCCATTCACCTGCATGGATTCGCCGCCTGAGAAATCGCCAATGCGGTCGCCGCCGGCATTTGGCCAACGGCGATAGGTCCCAGGCACCAATACTTGAAAACTCAGCAGATTGCGATCAAGAGACGGAAGCGCTTCGAGTTCCTTTCGCGTAATCACGGTACTTACATCCGTAGTGTCTGTTTTCAGGATCGGGGCTTCACTGGTCACTTCGACAGATTGGTTCACTGTGCCAGGATGCATTTTGAAATCAACGCGGGCGCGAGCTTTGATCGTCAGCTCGATATTGGCTTCAACATCTGTACTGAAGCCGGCCATCTCCGCAGACACGCGGTAGATGCCCACCGGAAGATTCGCGACAACATATTCACCCGATTCGTTTGAGACTGTGGCTCTGGGCAAGCCAGTTTGAGTATTGGTGACAACAACATGTGCTCCAACCAGTGCATGTCCGGTTGAATCAACGACGACGCCTAGGATGCTTCCCTCTGTGGCTTGGGCTGTCAAAGACACGGGGAACAACAGAGCCAATAGCAAGAGTAAAGGCTTCAACACTAACCCCCTTAATTGACCAAAGCACATAATTGCGCGCTCGATCTTTAGGGGATATTAAGTAGCATGTGTGAACCTTCGGTGTCTGCGGCGTTACACCTGCCTTAAAAAATGAACCCGAGATGAAGTGCCAATGAAGCTCGCGTAATCTAAGTCCTTTGCGGCCCTGGCCGGCCCGCTTCCACAACAAAACTTGCGCGGGTTTGAATTGGCGCGCCCGGCCTGCTAACGTACGGCACAATGCGATAGTCGCTTGTCCACTCCTTTGGAGTGATGACGCATCTCACATATCCACGCTGAGAATTGTGAAATTTCACCTGCGGGTTTTTCGAGAGGATCGGCGCGAAGTCGGGAGCGAGATCCGTACCGTCGCCTCCCGACGTCAACGAAGTACCCGAGAACTCGGACGCAACCACGGCAGATTTCTCTTCATCCGGGGCGCGCTTTACGTCAAATACCCAGTTGTTGTGGTTGTCACCGCTTAGGATGACAACGTTCGGCAATTGGTTCTCCACAATGCTGTTAACCAGCCGCTTCCGCGCCTGCGGGTATCCATCCCACTTGTCCATCATGTATTCCGCGACGCCGTTGCGGCCCACATCAATCTGGGAGAAAATGATCTGCTGCGCCAGTACATTCCATCTTGTACCCACGGTCTTGCCGCTTGCAAGCTGCCTGTTCAGCCACTCCTCTTGCACACTGCCCATCATTGTCGACGGTCCTTCGCGCGCCGGACAGGAGGGCTTAGTTCCATCTCCACAAGGCTGGTCTGTGCGATACTGCCGTGTATCCAGCATATGAATGTCTGCCAGACGGCCGATTCGAAGTGTTCGATACATTGTCATATAAGCATCATGAGGCCGAACCGCAATTCTGAACGGCATGTGCTCGTAGTACGCACGATAGGCCGCAGCCCGTCGCTGTTCGAATCCAGGAACCTGCGATACCTTTTCAGGAATGAGCCCGGCATAGTTGTTCGACACCTCATGATCGTCTGACACCGCCGCAAACGGAAACTGCGCGTGCAGTCGCTTAAGCGAAGGGTCCATTTTGTAATACGCATAGCGGTCTCTGTAGCCATCGAGGGATACCGACGTGGGAATCGGCATAGGCCGCACATCTTTTGCCGGGCCTTTTTCGTAGATGTAGTCGCCGAGATGAATCAACAGTGAGATATCTTCCTCGCATAAGTGATCGATGGCCGTATAGAAACCCGACTCGTACTTTTGACAGGACACAAACGCAAATGGAAATCGCTCGGGACGATCTGAAATTTCAGGAGCTGTTTTGGTTCGACCAATCTGGCTGGCAACGCGGGAAGTACCAGTTCCAACATCGAATTGGTACCAATACCAGCGATCAGGCTTCAAACCGTCTACTTCAACGTGTACGCTGTGTGCCCACTCCGGATTCGCGCCGGAGGTGCCCTGCCGCACAATATTCGACATACGTTCATCGCTTGCTACTCGCCATCGAACGAGTACATCCTCTTTCGGCATTCCGCCGCCGTTCAGTGGATCGGGGGCGAGCCGAGTCCACAAAACGACGCCGTCGGACAGCGGTTCGCCGGAAGCTACGCCCAGTTGAAATGGATCAGTTGAGAACTGGGGTGTCGCCCAAAGTTTAGGGGGAGCGAGCCAAGATGCGCCCGCTGCAAGTAAACCTGCTTTTAACAACTCTCTGCGATCCATGTTTAGATTTTGCCGCAAGCAGGTTTGCGATGAGTGGATCAGAGATCATTATCAGTTCAGTTTTCATGAAATCTTAAACTCGCGGCATCATGATGTTTCTGTGCTTACGAAACGAATTCGCACTCTGCTTTTTCTCTCGATCTTCTGCATCTGCATTCCTGCCGCGCTTGCACAATCCACAATCTTCGTCACTCGCCACGCGGACCGCTACGGAACCGAGGACGATCCTGCCCTCACGCCTATCGGGGAAAAGCAGGCTCAGTCTCTCGCCCAGCTTCTATCCGACGCAAATATCCGCCACATTTTTACCACTGAGCTCATTCGGACGAAGCAGACAGCAGCGCCGCTTGCAAGCTTAGCCAGAATTTCGCCCGTAATTGTGCCTCAGAAAGACTTCGATGAGCTTATCGAGAAAGTTCGCGCGGCCTTGAGGACTGACGAATCAATCCTCATCGTGGGGCATCGCGCAAGTGTTCCAAGAATCGTACATGCGCTTACTGGAAAGGATATTGCGCCTTTGGGGAGTGGCGAATACGGTCGACTTATCGCCATTTCCATGTTCCCGGATGGCCGCACAAGCGTAGTGACACTCCGCTACGCTGCGAGGCCTGCAAGATAAAAAGGCGCATGAACGGATAGCTACACGAGGGGAAAGTTATGAGCGCCGGGCAAAACTAGGCCACCCAGCGCCGCGTAAGCGGTGTTGGGCGGCGGAGTAACAGTAGTCCACCGCCGGATCTTGGTTCCATGAGCTGAGTTGTGCAGGGCAACGTGGTTCATGAAACACCGGAGGGATGTTCGAGGTGGAGATCTATGGACGTGTACGGCGAGCAGTTCGAGTCGAGGGCAAGAGTCAGCGGTCGGTAGCCAGGGATTCCGGGCTATCGTGTGAGACGGTACGGAAGATGCTGCAGTACGCAGTGTGAGCCCAAAACCCAAAATCCTACCACTTAGATGGTTAGTTCCCGGCCTGTTTCAGCCAGATCGTGGCTAGCTGCGAGTATGTCGCAGCTATGAAAGATCATGTGGATTGCAGGTTCTCAAGGGAACCTGGAGTCGCGGAGTGGAGTCGCTCGGCTTCTCACGCGCCCTGGATGCAGACAGCGCTGAATCCCGCGAATGTGGCTTAGTGGCATTTCCACCTCCTAAGAAACACCGCTGCAGAAAGTACCCCCCCGAACGGAAGCAGGATACCCCCGAAGTACCCCCGCGCGACCTGGCTTTAATCGTACCGCTTCGGGCGGCACAATCCGCAGAATTGCTGATTTTATTGAGTATTGTTCGGGATTTCGTACTTCTTCGAACCGCTTGGAACTGATTTGTGGTGGGCAGTGAGGGACTCGAACCCCCGACTTCCTGCTTGTAAGGCAGGCGCTCTAACCAACTGAGCTAACCGCCCCCGCCAGATGTGCACACAACCGCAGGACTTCAAAAATGCGTCTGCACACTCCAACTATGATATCAGCGATTACCCTTTCAGAGATTTTGGTTGTTACACTCAGCCCGTGGGCCGATTGATTGTCAATGCCGACGATTTTGGACTGACCGCCGGGGTCAACCGGGCGATCGCGGAGCTGCATGATGCGGGCGTGCTCACCAGCACTACCTTGATGGCGCGCGCAGGCGCCACATCCGAGGCGATCAACCTTGCGCTTCTCACCCCCACGTTGGGCGTTGGATGCCATATCGTGCTCGCCGACGGCAGACCAGTTTTGTCACCGCGCGAAATTCCAACCCTCGTAGATCAAAAGACGGGCCGTTTTCCTGAGACTCTTTCCAAATTCCTGGCCAGGCTCTTCACCGGCCGCATTGCTGCTGAAGAGGTTGAAGCCGAGGCTTCCGCGCAGATCGGTTTATTGAAGAGTCAAGGACTCAAGCTGACACACGTTGACTCCCACAAGCACACACATATGTTTCCAGCCGTGCTGCGGCCCGTGCTTCGCGCCGCGCGTGCAGCGGGCATTCGAGCAGTGAGAAATCCATTTGAACCTGCGTGGGCAGTGCGCGCAACTGCGGGTGCAAAGTTGGCGCGTTGTTTTGAGGTGAGCCTGCTGCGCAAGATGGAGTCCCATTGCCGCAATATTATCGCGCAGGCAGGATTCGCCACAACCGAAGGCACCATAGCCGTAGTCGGAACCGGCGTAATGACTGCCGCAACAGTGCGCTCGCTGCTTTCTGCAATGCCCGACGGAACCTGGGAGCTGGTCACGCATCCCGGCTATAACGACGCCGATCTCGCCAAGGTTCGCACGCGGCTGCGCGCCTCGCGCGATGCGGAGCGCCAGGCATTGCTCGCGATTCGTGAATTTCCGCAGATCGAATTGACTTCGTTTGCAGGCCTCGTGGGCAATCTGACCATCCCTGCCTGAGCATTTGCTTCGCCGCCTGCAATTGATTAGTCTGGATGGGTTTGCTGCGGTCGATGGTTGCTGGGCATCTGGACCAGCAAAGGCCGTTAACGGCAGCAACAGGGACATGCATGAGATCGCTGCAAAAATCTCATTTCATTCTCGCTTCATCTTCCAGTGATCCAGACAAGAACAAGCCAGAGAGCATGAGGAGGATTGTTACACATATGCAATCGGAGATCAGTTCGTCCATTAAGACCGCGATGCTTGTGGCAGGCATAGCTTCGGCAACGGCTATGTTTGCGGCGTCTGTTCCAGTACAAACATTTCAAACGTCTGCCGGCCCTGTCGAAATCACGCCCCTTTATCATGCCGGCGCCATGATCAAAGCCGGCGGCGATACGATCTATATCGATCCGGCGCCTCCAGCGAACATCAGTGACCTCAAGCCCGGCAACCTGATTCTGATCACTGACATCCACGGGGACCACTTGAACGCGGGTGACATCACTGCTCTCAGCGACGCCAAGACTGAGATCATTGCTCCGGCGGCTGTGCAGGAAACGGTAAAATCGGCAAAGGTGATCGCCAACGGCGAATCCATGCAGTGGCACAATTGGAAGATCACCGCCGTGCCCATGTACAACATCAAGCACACCATGCCGAATGGCACGCCGTTCCATCCCAAAGGCAGAGGCAACGGCTATGTCCTCAAATACGGCGGTAAGAATTTTTACTTCGCCGGCGACACCGAGGGCACTCCCGAAATGCGCGCCCTCAAAAACATCGACGTGGCCTTCATTCCCATGAATCTGCCTTACACCATGACCCCGGAAGAAGCGGCCGACGCGGTAAAGGCCTTCAAGCCCAAGATCGCAATTCCCTACCACTATCGTGGTCAGGACATACAAAAATTCGCCGACGCACTCAAAGGCACCGGAATTGAAGTCCGCCTGCTCGACTGGTATTCAAATGCCGACCCCAATGCTCAAACGCATCAGGGACCGCCGCCCGCCACTCACTGATTTCCTGCCAAAAAATAAATGCCCCGTTCCAAGGAATGGGGCATTCACCTTTTACCTCAACTCGCCTTCTACTTCCTGAACAGCAACGGTGCAAACTCGTGCAGGTCGCGCCTCCATGTCAGCCACTCATGAGCGGTTCCGGGCGACTCGTACGCAACATACTTGATACCGACCTTGTCGAGTTCACCTTCAGCATGTTTGGCCGCGTCAAGCCGCGACTGCTCTGCCGTCCCCGCGGCAATAAACATCAGGTTGCATTTCTTGTTGAAGGCTGCTCCGTCCGCCAGCACTCCATCGTACGATGTCTTCACATCCAGGTCGCGCATCACGGTGCCGCTGAACGAACCAAAATAGCTGAACGCGTCGAGATTGCCCAGACCAATCTGCATGGCAAACGCGGCCCCCATTGAGAGCCCCGCAACGGCACGATGATTCCGATCCGGAATGGTGCGGTAGCGCTTATCGAGCACGGGCAGCATATCCTTCATTACCACTTCGCCAAACGTGTGCGAAACCACAATGCGGAAATTGCCGGGCATGGCTCCCGCCGGCGGCATCTGCACTGCCCTGGACTCACCCGGCTTGTAAGCGTAGCTGTTGTCGATAACCACGATCATCGGCACCGCTTTCTTTTCTGCAATCAGATTGTCGAGAATCAGGTCGGTCCTTCCCTGCACCACCCATCCGCGCTCGTCTTCTCCGCCGCCGTGCTGCAGAAGCAGCACCGGATAACGCGCTTTGAGATTCGTATCGTAGTCCGGTGGCGTGTACACAAATGCCCTGCGCCACGACTGCGTCACAGTCGAGTAGTAGCGAAACTGGCGAATCTCCCCGTGCGGAACATCTTTCACCTCGTAGAAATCCACTCCCTTTTCCGGTATCTCAATGCCACTCGACTCGCGGCTGACGCCATAGAATGTCTCGCTGGCCGGATCGTTCACAACCACTCCATCCACGACCAGGTAATAGTAGTGGAAGCCCGGAACCTGCGGCGGAATCGTGACACTCCATGTGCCGTCCTCGGCGCGAGTCATCTCAAAGTTGCCCCCAAGCCGAACCTCCACCTTATGCGCATCCGGAGCTTTCAGCCTGAAAGCCACGCTCAGGTCGGGGTTGATGCGTGGATACCCAGCCCCGGGCACGTTGGTCGAAGCGGGTATCGAAGCGTCCTGGGCGATGCAAATTGCTCCCGAGACGAGGAGCAGAAGCGGCAGTAGTTTCTTCATGATCTGTCCTTCCAAGTAAGCGTTTTCTCTGTAGCCCCGGTGAATAATCTTTCGCGGCAGCCACAACAAGGATCCCTGGTGTGCTGAGAAGCCTATCGCGCTGTAATTTCGCATGTCAAGGTTCGGCAATATGTCCTGCGAAGCTTCGCCCCTGTCCAGCACCACGCATGCCGGAAATGCGTTATAAAGGTTCGTCGAATATTTGTTCTTTTCTCTGCGGAGTGTTCCTTATGCGTCGGCTTATCTCGATCTTTCTTTTTGTTGCTTTGGCTTCTTGCGCGCTTCCTGCTCAATCGATCTACACCATGCGGCCGGACGATCCTCACGCCGTATATCTTGAACGCGGCAGCTTTGGCGCGGCTGCGGATGGGCAGGCGGATGATACCGCGGCCATTCAATCCGCAATCGATCAAGTCTCCGAGACAACCGGTGAGGGTGTAGTTTTTGTCGCCGAAGGCAGGTATCGCATCAGCCATGAAATCCACCTGTGGTCCGGCATACGTCTTATCGGCTACGGCGCGCATCGCCCGGTATTTGTTCTGGGAGCAAACACTCCCGGTTTCCAGGAAGGCCACGAGTTTCTCGGCACGGGCCGCTACATGTTGCAGTTTGCTTCACGGCATCCGCGCGAGGGCCAGCCGGTAGTGGATGGCAACGAGTTTACGTTCTATAGCGGTATCAACAATATCGATTTCGAGATCGGCCCCGGCAATCCTGCGGCCATAGCTATTCGCTTCCACGTAGCCCAGCACTCGTTCCTGCAACACATGCACATCAATGTCGGCCATGGGCGCGCCGGAGTCGAGGACGTTGGCAACGGCGCTATCGACCTGCACATCGAAGGCGGCGAGTACGGCATCATCTCTGTGCGTACAGCTCCGGCCTGGCAATTCTTATTGATGGACTCGAGCATCTCCGGCCAGAGACGCGCCGCGATCCACACCCAGGAAGTCGGCATGACGCTGGTTCGCGTCCACATCTCTCACGTTCCCGTGGCAGTTGAAATCACCAGAGGAATGACCGAGCAGTTGTACGGCCGCGACCTGGTGCTCGAAGACATCAGCCAATCCGCCGTGCTGCTCGGCGACGCATTCAAAGATCATCACCAGGTAACGCTAGACAACATCGTCTGCCGAAACGTTCCGCAATTAGTAAAGGGACAAGATGCTGCCACCGCCAGCCTCGCAGTAAGAGGCAACACAAAGTCTTTCGTAGAAGAACACCTCGCCATCGGCCTGCAAATTGGCCCCGACGGTCGCGAGCGCGGAGTCGAAGTGCATCACAGTGAGCGTGCCGGCGTCGCCAAGGCTGTGCCCTCTGATATTCCGGCTCTGCCTCCCATGCAGCAATGGACCAACGTGCACACCCTCGGCGTAAAGGGCGACGGATCGGACGACACCGAGGCGCTTCAGGCGGCAATCGACGCGCATCGAGTGCTTTACCTCCCCAGCGGAACCTACCACATTTCAAATACGCTGCAACTCAAACCCGACAGCGTCTTGATCGGCTTTAATCCCGTAACCACAGTGCTTGTGGCCACCGATGAAGATACGAACTTCACCGGGGACGGCGATCCCGCGCCAATGGTGGAGTCCGCAAAAGGCGGCGCAGCCATCATAACCGGCCTCGGCATCCTCACTTCAACTGCGGATCATCGCGCAGCAGGACTGGTGTGGCGTGCCGGCCCAAAATCCTTCGTTGAAGATGTGAACTTCATGCGCGGGCCGGGCCGTCGCAGTCCGGTTCTCAGCCCCAATCTACCCCACCCTCCGCAGTTGCCGCGTCCAGGTACATTCAACCCTATGGCTGGAACTGGAGCGCAATATCCCAGCCTCTGGGTAAAAGACGGAGGAGGTGGCCTCTTTCGTGGCATCTGGACAGCAAATACGCTCGCTCGTGCCGGGTTCATGGTTGAAAACACAACCACGCCGAGCATCGTTTACGAGATGTCGTGCGAGCATCACATGTACCACGAGACGCAATTTCACAACGCTTCAAACTGGACGGTGTACGCGCTGCAAACCGAAGAGGAGAATCCTGCCGGTGCCGACGCGTTCTCAGTCGATCTGAAAAATGCCCATCAGATACTGTTCGCAAACCTGTTCATGTACCGGGTTTCGCGCAACGTTCTACCCAAATTGAACGCAGTTGAATCGGCGAACTCCAGTGGCATTCGTTTTGAGAACCTTCATGACTTCAGCATGACGCGACTGGCGTTTGATAACAGTGTTTTTGACCAGTCCAGCGGTGTGCACGTGCGCACACACGACTTCACAGCATTTGTGCTCAATGCCGAAGTCAAACCAGGCGCCGCCTTGCTGCTGCCCGCGGGAGTATTTGCCTCCGGAGCAAAGCTGCAACAGCTCGCCGCCGGATTCAGCAACATCGCGGGCCTCACCATCGATGATGCCGGCCAACTGTTCTTCACTGACGCTGCAATGCACAAGATCTACAAGTGGAATGCGGATGATAAGAAAGCCGAACTACTCACCGGCAAAGTGCCTACGCCGATGGCCGCCGTATTCGCCGGCAATGGGACTTTGCTCGTGCAGGACTACAGCCGCTCCGTCTACAGCGTCGACACAAAAACCGGCGATGCAAAAAAGATAGAAGGCGCAAGCGCCCCCATGAACGGAACGAGTCTCTTGATGCCGGTCGGCTTCCACTTCCCCATGGAGGCCCTCAGAATGCAGTTGGAACGCCGCGGCGTGATCTACTCGGGCCGCAGCAACATGGCGATCGTTGCCCGCGTAACGGACCAGCCGCGGAATTTCTACTACGCGCCAGGCACGACGAACGCCATCATCGCCGGCGGCGACTGGCGGCCGATGCTGCAAGCCTCGCAGTGGCGGCTCTTCCATGTCGGAGACGAGCACCTTGCAGTAAGCGAAGAAGAAGACACCACCTACCGCGTGAAGCTCGACAGCCTTGAGCACATCACGACGACAGAGTTTGCGCCTCGCGGAGGTTCCAGCGTCGTCACCGACACAGCAGAAAATGTTTATGTAGCAGCAGGTCAGCTCTACATCTACAACTCAAGCGGAAAGCAGATCGGCGTGGTCGAGATTCCCGAGCGGCCCAGCAGCCTGGCCTTTGGCGGAGTTGACCGGAACACGCTCTACATCGGCGCGCGCGGTGCGCTCTTCTCATTGCAGACCGCGGCTGCAGGACAATAGGCCTCCGCTAGCATGCTGCGGACAGCTTGTCAGTCGTCAGAGTGATACCCTTGTCCTGTATCTCCTCATAAGGGGATGTCTTGCTGTAGTTGTTGATCGAACCTGGAAAAATCTATGCGCATCGGAATTACGTGTTATCCCACCTACGGCGGTTCAGGCGTGGTGGCAACAGAACTGGGAATCGAACTTGCTGCGCAGGGCCACCAGGTTCATTTCATCTCCTATTCACAGCCTTTCAGGCTCAATGGCCGCGATGACGGCATCGTCTATCACGAAGTTCCGGTTTCAAACTACCCGCTGTTCGAGTTTCCCCCATACGATCTCGCCTTGGCTTCGCGCATGGCTGAGGTTGCTGAGTTCAACGATCTCGACCTGCTGCACGTTCATTACGCCATTCCGCACTCGGTGAGCGCACTGCTGGCGCGGCAAATGCTTGCCGGCCGAGGCCGGCGCTTGCCATTTGTCACCACCCTGCACGGCACAGACATCACGCTCGTGGGACTCGACCGCAGCTATCTGCCCATCACGCGCTACGCAATCCAGGAGAGCGACGGTGTCACCAGCATCTCGAATTATCTAAAGGAAAAGACCATCGAGAGCTTCAACGTGACGCGCGAAATCGAAGTAGTAACGAACTTCGTCAACTGCGATGTCTACACCCCGATCAAGGATGAAGCCGGACGCGCAGACGCCCGCCGCAAGCTCGCCGCCCCGCATGAAGCGATCCTGATGCACCTGTCGAACTTCCGGCCGGTCAAGCGCGTGGTCGACGTAGTAAAGATCTTTGCCCGCGTAGCAAAAGAAATTCCCGCGCAACTGGTCCTTGTGGGCGATGGACCGGATCGCTCCGCGGCCGAATGGCTCGCGCACGATCTCGGCATACAGGGAAAGGTGCATTTCCTTGGCAAGCAGGACCGCGTAAACGAACTGCTGCCGCTCGCCGATCTGTTACTCATGCCCAGCGAACTCGAGTCCTTTGGTCTGGTGGCACTTGAAGCAATGGCATGCAAGGTCCCGCCCATCGCCACACGCGTCGGAGGCGTACCGGAACTGATCGATGACGGCGAGAACGGACTCCTCTTTAATGTCGGCGATGTAGAAGGCATGTCGCAGGGAGCGCTCAACCTGCTCGGCGATAAGTCGCGGCTCGAAACCATGCGCGACGCAGCTCGCCGCGCCGCACAAAAACGCTTCTGCGCATCGTTGGTCGTCCCCAAGTACGTCCAGTATTACGAAAAAGTCTTGAAGAGCAGTTAGCAGCGAGCAGTGATCCACAAGCAGTAATCAACCAGGCGCCAAAGGTTCAACGCGCTTTTCAGCGGTACTTCACATTTCGCAATAGCCTGAAAAAGATTGGCCAGGAGCTGGCAGCGAGAAGCTGTTCCCTGTTCCCTGTTCCCTGTTCCCTGTTCCCTGCCTTCACCCTTCCAGCTCAAACCGCGGTGTAAGACCAAGCCTCCGCCAAAAATCATCGACAAGCGAAATTGCAGCGCTCTCCGTCTCTGCGATGGTGTGCAACAAAACGTCGTTGCTCAACCTGGCAATCAACGACTGCGGTTCGGCCACAATTGCAATGCACTTTCCAGATCGGTAGGTGCAGGAAGCAAGATCGGCGATCGAAAGATTGGTCGTCGGCGTTGCAAACACAGTCTGAGGTGGCGACATGCGGTCAAGCAACCACAGAATCTCCAGCTTCGATTCGAGTTCATCGGGAATGCAGTCGATGGCCAGATCGGCGTCTCGCACCGCATCTTCAATCGTCGAGACAAAGCGGACTGACGGCAGAGATTCGGAATTGAGTTCCTGCCGGATGTATTCCTGCGCGTGGTGCAGATTACCGGGCATCACATCTTCAAGCAGCACCTCAAAGCCCGCACGAGCGGCTTCAAGGGCCAGCCAGCGGCCAAGCGGCCCTGCTCCAATAATGGCGACGGTAGGCACGATTTATCTCTATTGTAGGCTGCCGTAACGGGCCGCCCAAAATCGTCGACAGCGTTTACGGGAATCGACCAAAACAACAAGTGGACCTGCAATTCAGTCTGCTGAGCCGCCGGCAAGCAACGCAAAAGATTTGCAGTTTCCAGCATCTCAGTCTGATTGAATCGCTGCAAAAGCTATTGCCGAATGATGCAACAATCCCGCGCGAATTCGGTTACCCCCTCGGGGCGAACCTTCGCATTTTCCCGGAATGTTGCCACCCGCAGCATGAGAAATCGAACACGATCAACTGAAAAATGCCGGTCCATTTCCGCGTGCACTTTTCCCTGGGGGGAGCTCGATATCCCCAATAAGTGGCATTGAACTGCCGGAGAAAAAGATTTACGCCTAAAGTTGGGACAGGTGCATAGCTTGAAAGCAAGTGCACATACAGGACTTCTCCAACAGCTCACTTCACGGAATCTCCATGAGCCGCGCATCTCGGCAGCAGGTCTTTTTCGGCCGTATTCTCGCTATCGCCTTCATCGTAGGTGGCAGCGCGGCTGGATATGTGCTCGGCCGCCAGGCGGTAATTTGGGAGTCCCTCAGTAAGCTCGAACAGTACTCGAAGCTGATCGTGGTCCAGAATGATGCTTCCCTCGCGGATGCGCGCCAAGTCCTCGGCTCCATGACAGGAGCAGTCAGCCCCGCATGCACCGACAACGATATTGAGCGCCTGCGAGATATCGTCTTTCAAAATGCTAACCTGAAGGACGCCGGTCGAATCCAGGACGACAAGATAAAATGCTCCGCCAATTCAGGCCGAACTGTTCGAGCCCTCGCTTCCCTGGGCGTTTTGGCATCGCGAACTGAAGGTGAACTCACCTACTACCGCCTGAAGAAGACAGCAAAAACCGACCTGATTCGCGCCGTGCTGCAACTTGGCAATGCTTTTGTTGTGGTCGATTCGGGCCAGAGTCTGAATCAGGACGCGGGCCCCGCACGGCTTAACGTCTCAATAATGGGCAGCGAAGAGGCGCACGCCAATTCCAATGCGGGTCTCACACCAAAGGTCGATGGACCGGCACTCCCGCTGGAAGGTTCAGGGCAAAGCGGAGAGTCGCTCTATGCCACACATTGTTCTTCGCTGGGTCTCGACTGCATCACGCTGAGCATTCCAGCTGCCTACGTAAGGCAGCAGAGCACCATCGCAATCGCAATTTCATCCGCTGTTGGAGCCATGACCGGGCTGCTACTGTGGAGCCTGCTCATGAAGATCCGCTCGCGAAGTCAGGACATGCCAAGTCAACTGAGGCGAGCACTCGAACGCGATCAGTTGCAAGTTGCTTATCAGCCCATTGTGAACCTTGCTACACAAAAGATCATCGGCGCCGAAGCGCTGGCACGCTGGACGAATGAAGATGGTGAGAACGTGCCCCCGGACATCTTCGTAAAAATCGCTGAAGAGCGCGGTATCGTCGGAAAGATCACCAGGTCGGTGCTGAGACACATCCTCAACGATTTTGCTGCCACGCTGCAGAATCGGCCTGGATTCCGCATCAGCATGAACGTTTCTGCCGATGATCTCTCCGACCCCGCCTTCCTTCCCATGATGGACGAATCGCTTAAGCGCGCCAATGTAAAGCCCGAGAGCATCGTTATCGAGATTACAGAGCGTTCGGCGATCGACGGTCCTGGAGTGCGGGAGACTATTCGCAATCTGCGGCGAAGTGGATATGCCATTCACATCGACGACTTCGGCACCGGGCACTCAAACCTGGATAAGCTTCTGTATCTCTATGCCGACACCATCAAGATTGATAAGGCGTTCACCCAGGTAATCGGCACGGAATCTGTTACCGCGGCCATCCTGCCGCAGATTCTGGACATGGCCAAAACGCTGGGCCTCGGCGTCGTCGTCGAGGGTGTTGAGACCAGGATGCAGTCGGACTATTTTGATCCGGCCAGACAGAAGATCCACGCCCAGGGCTGGCTTTATGGGCATCCGGGCACCGCCGACGCGCTGAAAAGCCAACTCAACAACGAACCCGCTGTTTCTGAGCAAACAAAAGTTGTGGCTGAGCCGCCAGTCGAAGTTCCTGAGTTGGCCACGGGAACCGAAACGTTGTACCTGGTAAATCGGCGATCTGCTTGAGTGTGCGATACGCAGCCAAGCTCATCTTGGCCATAGCCGGCCTCGCCATGGAACTACCATGACTAGACCAGTTCCGGACTTCTTCTTCTTTAGATGAAATCGAGAAGCGCTACTTGGCCGAGAGAGCGCGGGCAACATCCTCAGCGCTGGGGTGGGTCTGCTGCAGGTGCTGGGCCACGCGGGTGCGTTCTTCCGGAGTGAGCACCGGAATGGTGGCCAGTACGCGGCGCAGAGTTACCGCAACGTCGTCAATGTAGTTCATCAGGCGGATAGCTTCTCCGGAAAGCGGCATGAGCTTGGGTCCTCGTTCAGTGGGTGAGATACTGCCTTACTTGGCCGGAGTGCTGATCGGCGCGGGCTTGGCGTTGTCAAGAACCGAGTGCGACGTGCTGGAACGGTTATACAAAACCACCAGCGCAAGCGATGTGCACATAAACACCACAGCCGACCAAGTGGTAAGGCGGGTAAGCACGTTCGCCGCAGCACGCGGTCCAAACGCCGTCTGGGAACCCTGTCCACCGAAGGCGCCGGCAAGATCGGCCGAACGGCCCTGCTGAATAAGAACCACACCAATCAGGAAGAAACACACGATCAGGTGGAGGACGATTAACACGTAGAAGAGAATCTGCATTGTGAAGCGTTCCAAATCTGCCCGGCGTGCCGGACTTAATGTCGATTGGTGCGGAGGAGGGGACTTGAACCCCTATGGAGTTACCCGCTAGCACCTCAAGCTAGTGCGTCTGCCAATTTCGCCACCTCCGCACGAGGTGAACCATACAAGTATAGCAAAAGGTAAGGGATGCCCGCCCCAGCGGGAATCTCCGCCAATGGCAGTCACAGGCAGGCTTTTTGTTGCACAACACGGTTCCAGTTCCTCCCGAACCGCAGACACAATGCTTTCCCTCAGCAATCGGCACCGAGGCTTCCCCCGCGCCGGAGGCGCAATGGATATTTGCCCCGCGCTTCAGCGTGTGGAAAATGGCCGGCGATCAGACAGTGAGCCCCGGAGGGGCGATGCCGCAACCGAAATCCCATTCATGCGATGGAACCAGGCCCGCTTCTAGGCCCTCCTCCGGTATAAACTCACAGCCAGGATAATGCGAAGATTCGGTACCTCCGCACTGTTTTCGATGGCTGCAACAGCCCTGTTTCTAACTGCTGGAACCACAATCTCTGCCGCAGCCCAGGCCTCACCAGCCAACCCCCAATCCCCCGCGAGGTCGGCACAAAAAATGTCCGCAAAAAAGCTCACTCCGGCCGAGGTTCACCTGTCCGCCATCGTAATTGACACCCACGCCGACACGCCGCAACGCTTTCTCGACGAGCACTTCGACCTCGACGATCCCCTCGGCGGCGGAAACTTCAACCTGGCCTCGGCGCGCAAAGGCAACCTGGGAGCAGAGTTCTTCTCCATCTGGGCCGAACCGGACCTGTACAAGGGCCATTACGCCCGCCGTACGCTTGAGCTCATCGACGCCGTAAAGCAGCAGGTGGCAAAGCACACCAAGGAACTGGAGCTGGTCACCTCGCCTGAGGGAATCCGGCGCGCTCACCGCGAACACAAACTCGCCGTCCTCATGGGCATTGAGGGTGGACACTCCATTGAGAACTCGCTCGGCCTCCTCCGTCAGTACTATGCCCTCGGCGTCCGATACATGACGCTCACCTGGGCCAACTCCAACGGCTGGGCCGACAGCTCGGGCGACATCGACAACGCAAACGTGCCGCACACCAGGGAAGGCCTCAGCGAGTTCGGCAAGGACGTTGTCTACGAGATGAATCGCCTCGGCATGATGGTCGATGTTTCGCACGTATCCGACAAGACCTTCTTCCGCACGCTGATCATCACCCGGGCGCCCATCATCGCATCTCACTCCAACGCCCGCGTTCTGTGTGACTCCCCGCGCAACTTGACCGACGACATGCTGCGCGCCATCGCAAACTCAGGCGGACCCGACTCCAGGGGCGGCGTCGTCCAGGCCAACTTCTACTCAGGGTTCGTATCGCAGGATTACCGCAACGCACAGAAGGCGCTTCAAGCCGAAATCGACAAAGCCATCCAGGCTCTCAAGGACAAGACGAAGGCCGAGGGCCGGACACTCACCCCAACAGATATCGAGAAAGTCCAGCGCTCTTACGCCGACACGATTCCCCACCCGCCCCTCTCAGAGCTTATCGACCAGATCGACCATATCGCCAAAGTCGCAGGCATTGACCACGTGGGCATCGGCTCGGATTTCGACGGCGTCAGCAGCCAGTTGCCGCAGGGCATCGACTCGCCCGCCGACCTTCCCAGGATCACAACGGCGCTAATGCAGCGTGGCTACTCGGCCGAAGACTGCCGCAAGATCCTCGGCGGCAACCTGCTGCGTGTCTTTCGTGAAGTCGAGACAGTTTCAAAGCAGCTCACGGCAGAACAACGGCCGAGACTGTCGCCTGCACCGTAATAACAACCAAAGACGGTGGCCCCATCCTTCCTGCAATCTCATCGCGCATCGGTTAAAGTGGGATAGCACGAACACCGGCATCCAAAAAAGAACTCCAGAATGAAGAATCTTCTCACGGTTTTCACTCTTGCATTTCTCGGCGCAATCTCATTGCCGGGCTCCGCGCAGGGCCGCAACGTACCCGTTCCTCGCTCCTGTACGCCGCAGGTGAACTCCAAACTTCAGCAGATGATCCGCAACCATCCGCGCCGCTACCTCGAGAACGTAATGGTCTGCGGCATCGCTGAAGGAACCCGCGTAAACAGCGGTGGCCGCCATGGCAGCCACCACATCATTACGGTCGACGCCCAGCTTCCCCAGGGCGGCAAGGTGCGCGTGCAGATCGCCGTCAACGATTCACTCGATGGGCCAGTGAGCGCGGCCCGCGGCGACAGCGTGTTCGCATACGGACAGGGCTACATCAGCGGCGGCGGTTGGGCCGCCGGCATTCACGATGTCCACTGTTCCACCCACCGCAGCGCCGACAACGGCTGGGTGGTTGTCAACGGCCAAAAAACACCCACCTTCTGCCGATGAAGTGCCTTCGCGATTCGTCGATCCTTCCGTCAATCTCCGCTGTGAGTGCCAATCGTATACGACACGTTGACAAAGAAATTTCGGCCCGGTTCGGGTAACCTCACTCCGTTTGAATACGGATTGCGCGCATAGGAAAGATACTCTGAATATTCACGAGCCAGAAGATTGTTGAGACCGGCTGCGAAACGAAATCGGTTTGCAGAATATCCAAGTCGCAAATTGAAGACCGAAAACCCCGGGGTTCGCAGTTCATTCTCGTCGGTATCCACGTGATCCTGGCGTCCCGTTATAATCCCTTCCGCCTCCAGGTAGACCCTGGACCTCTCGTATCGCAAATTCAATTGCGAACGCAGCGGCGGCACCTGAAAGAGGTTACTGCTCAAAATGTTATTTGCCGGCTCCGGGACCTTTGTACCACGCGTGTAACTCAGGGTGCCTGTTGCCATCAGGCCTCCCGCAATCGGAGCCCTACCTGTCAGTTCTCCTCCCCATTGATGAGCCTGCACGTTGGCATAGCTCTGAGCGTTGGTTGACGATACCCCCGTCACCGGTTGCAGGCGGTTGGCACCGTACAGCGTTATGTAGTGATCAAGCCGGCTAAAGAATACCAACGGACTCAGCATGAAATGTCCGTTCTTCGCCGTCACACCCAAATCGTATTCGGTATTGCGCGGATTTGTAAGCAGCGGATTGCCTACCCAGGCCGTTCCCATCGAGGAATCGCTGTTGAAAAACAGTTCCTGCGGGTCGGGAAAACGAATATTGCTGCCTACTCCGGTATACAGCGACATAGCCCCGGTTGCCTGCCAGGTGATCCGTACATTACCTGAGGCTCCTGAGCCGTTTACTGCCGTTGCATTCGTATTGTGGTAGGCCGCGTAAAGCGCTGGGTTAGCCTTCGCCGCATCGGTATGCACATGGTCGTAACGGCCTCCGGCGGTGAACAGAACACGCTCACCCAACGCACGGCGAAATGTCAGATACCCTCCATGCACATCTGCTGTAACATCCGGCAGGGTCTGCGTGTTCATCTTCATCGGCATGCCCATCATGGTCGTGATCATGAAGCCGTTCGAGTTCCAATATCTCCGGTGGTACTCGTATCCTGCCGTAAAACCACCGGCCAGGTCCGCATCCAGCCGAACACCGTCAGTAAACGAAACCACCTGCGCACTCATCGAAACAGGCAACGAACCCGCACCCGCGCGCTCACGGTTATCCATCAGATGATTGATCTTGTCCACGTAGATCAGCCCGTGAAGCGCACTCACCAAGCCATGTCGTTGCAGATAGTCATAGCGGGATGAGAAACGGTCGGCATTGTCGAAGATGCCGTCCATCATCATGTACGGATAGAGCAGGTTCCCGCTTTGCTGCCGCGTGTATCCGATCTCACCGCGCTGGTTCGCTCCCACCTGGAACGCAACTTTGGTCCAGACGCTCTGGGTGCGAAAAGCCTGCAGGTTCTCCGCGCCATTCCTGTACGATCCCAGACTGCTGACGCGATTGCCATCGCCGTCTTTGTAGAACTCCGATGTGCGATACGAGTAACCGAAGAGTGAGTGGAAGGTATCGTTGCCTCCCTGCATCGTGGCTTCAGGGTTGTAGTAGCCATACGATCCGGTCGAAACATTGGAACTGAACTCGAGCCCGCGCGCCGAAGGCATTTTGTTGATGACCTTCACGAATCCTCCCAAGGCGCCTTGCGTCGTCACATCGAAGGGACCCTTCACCACATCCACATGATCCACTTCGGAAAGATCCACATGGTAGGCCGCCGGATCCATCTGTCCCGTGCAGGCTCCGTAAAGCCGCTCTCCGTCGATGCTCGTGGCGATGTTGCTGTGAAACATCCCGCGAATGGCGATATCGTTCGCAATCGCAGCCTTGCGCACTTTATTCACGCCGGCGATCTGCTCTGTGGCCTCGCCAAGGTCGCGCGCGCCTCCCTGCCGAATCTCCTGCGCTGTCAGACCGTCGTTCGCAGGCCCGCTTGATACCGTCACCTGCTGCACCACAGATGCCAGGCTTAGCACAAGCGGCTGGTTGACATGCTCACCAGCCGAGAGGCTGATCGTACGCACAATTTCCGAGAAGCCGCCTTGATGAACACTGAGCGTGTAACGCCCAGCCTCAAGCCCCTCAATCGCAAAGTGTCCGGTAGAACCGGTGGTCGCGCTCCAGCTTCGCCCGGACCCGGTATAGCGAAGGCTGATTGTTGCGCCGGTCAAAACAGCGCCGGAGCGGTCCGTAAGTGTGCCGTCAATGCTTGCACTCGGGCCTTGGGAAGCAATGTGTAAGGATGTTGAAAGAAAAATGGCTGATATGAGGACAGCAAACGCTGCCCTGCGGTAGAGATGCATAAACGACTCTCCTTGTATTTTGAGCAGGGGAATGCTATGCCGGATGGTCTTCCAGTCCGGCTGAAAATGTGCTCTTAGATCGCTTGTTGGAGAGTCGGGGGACCGCGCTTTTGGCGAACGCGAATGCATGTCAGCCGCTGCCGAGCTTGCGTCTGCGGCCGCCCGGCTGGATGTACCTCAACATTGGTTTCCAGTGAGCTGGCAGCAGCCGGCGTGTAGTGCAGTGAGAGCAGCCTGGGAAGTTGATCGGGACAGCAGGGGCACTGTGTCGCCGGAGAAACGAAGGCTGACCCGCTGTTATCTGGCGGCACTCCGCGGTGATGCATCTTGCAGTAGCGGCAGTGGCACTCACCCTTACAACAACAGGCCTGCGCATCGTCGTCGGCATACACGGCAAGAGGCGCCAACACCGGCAAAACAAGCACAGCACAAAGAGCAACACCGATGCCCGCGCGAAGCCCTGCTGAAAAGAGCCGAAGCGATGCAATGCGAGCCGCCGGCCTGCCCACTTGGTGCATCCGCCGGATTATGCTGCGCCGGGACCGATTCAACCAGGCTCGCGCACAAATCCCTGTTGCACTCTGCATCACTCGATGAGAAACTCCTGCCTATTTATACCTTTTGGGGACCGATGATGATCGCTTCCGCTGGGAAGGGTATATCGCAATCAATGATAACTCGCTGCCAGGCGATGAAGTCGTTCTCCGCATACGCGCTCATCAAAGATAAGATATCGGCTTTAAGTGATCGCTGCAATCTGCGTCAGGCCAGTGCCCCACCTTCGACGCGTTCCTTGCGCCTAGGGTTGGAAATGCAAGTGATCTCCCTTCGCATCCGACTGGACATCGGGCACCCCATCCTTGACAGGAGCAGACGCTGTCATACATGGGATAGAGACTCTCTCAGGTACTTTCACCTTGAGCGGTCGGAACGCAGTGAAAGAAGCGAACGGTTTGATCTTGTTATTCAGCGGGGACCTACAATCCATGCACCATTAAGTCGCACGAGCCTGGAATTACAGACAGACTCGAATCTCGCATTGCGCTCAATTACCACTACCGAGTGCACAATGAAGTCATGCAGACCCTCAACTCTTGCGCGAAAATAGCCACTCCGATGACTCCAAACACATCTACCCCCTACCCCTCCCCCAGGGAGGCATACCTGGTGCAATCAATCTGCAAAAAGAGCTTGCAGAAAGTCAGAGGTTTACAGGCAATGGCGTTTGACCATGCCTCAAAAAGACACGCTGATTTGGGCCTGTTTTTGGCACTTTTCACGTCATTTTGGGCCGTTTTCGAGCGAAAACGGCCCTCCAAAGCAAGCTATTCTCCGTATGGAACCCAGATGTTCTTCACCTGAGTGGCATGCTGCAGGAACCAGCGGCCTTCCGCCTGCGGGCTGAACCAGTCGTACTCGTGGCCGTCGTTGGTCCACACCTGCTTCATGTTGCCGATCGAAGCAGCGCGCACTGCGTTGGCCTCGTCGTTGCTGCGGAAGCACCACACGGCTTCCACACCGTCATGATCTGCGAGCGTCTTGGCGAGTTCCACCGGATTGCCCGCGACAAGATTCACCACTCCGCTCGGCACATCGCTGGTCTCGAGAATCTGGTAGAGATCGCCGATGATGAGCGGATAGCTCTCAGAAGGCACCGCAACAACCGAGTTACCGACAGCGATGGCCGGCAGCACAAGCGAGAGCAGCCCGAGCAGCGGAGCCTGCGCGGATGCAAGAATGCCGATCACGCCCACCGGCTCAGGCATGGCAATGGTAATGTTGCGGCCGGGAGGATGATGCACAACGCCTTCATATTTGTCTGCCCATGCGCCGTAACTGAATATCCGTTGAATGGAAAGATCCACCTCGGCCGCGGCCTGGTCTTCGCCGACCACGCGCGCCAGCCGCGCAGCAATCTCGTCGCGGCGCTGGATCATGTTTTCGGCGATATAGTAAATCACCTGCGCCCGGCCATGCGCGCCGAGCTTGGCCCAACCGGACGCGCCGCGCGCAGCTTCAACTGCGTTGCGAATATCCTTGCGATTGCCAAGCGGCGACTCGCCCAGCAGTTCGTCGTTGCGCCCGTAGATTGGGTTGGAGTAGCCGGAATCGGGCCGCGCCTGTTTGCCGCCGATGTACTGCTTCACCGTGCGATCGATGCCAATGTTACCCGGCAAGCCGTCAGTCGCAATGGCGCCGCCCTCATCGTGAACCTGGTTTGGAGCAGCCGATTGCTGAGCAGGCGCAAGCATGTGCAGCCACTTCGGGGTCAGGTATTCGAGCATGCCCTCGCGCCCGCCTTCGCGCCCGTAGCCGGACTCGCGATATCCGCCGAAGCCGCATGCCGCATCGAACTGGTTGGTGCAGTTCACCCACACCACCCCCGCCTTCACCTTCGCAGCCAGATCGAGCGCAACGTTGATGTTCTCGCTCCATACACTCGCGGCAAGGCCGTACACCGTGTTGTTCGCAAGCTCGGCTGCTTCCGCAGGCGTGCGGAAGGTCATGCCCACAAGCACGGGCCCGAAGATCTCTTCCTGCACCACCGTCGCCGCGGGATGCACATCGGTCAGCAGTGTCGGCGGATAGAAGCTGCCCTTCTCCGGCAGCGGGTTGCTGGGCTGCCAGCAACGCGCGCCTTCGGCCACGCCGGTGTCTACCATCTTGCGAATGGTCTCAAGCTGCACCGGCGAAACAATGGCGCCGATGTCGATAGACTTGTCGAGCGGTGGGCCGACGCGCAGCGTCTCCATGCGCGCGCGAAGGCGCGAGTAGAGCGTTTCCGCCACACGCTCCTGCACCAGCAACCGCGAACCGGCGCAGCACACCTGCCCCTGGTTGAACCAGATGGCATCTACAAGTCCTTCAACGGCGGAGTCAATGTCGGCGTCGTCGAAAACCACGAAGGGCGATTTGCCGCCGAGTTCGAGCGAAAGCTTCTTCGTCGAGCTGGCCGTGGCCTTGCGAATGATGCGGCCCACTTCGGTCGATCCCGTGAACGCAACCTTGTCAATGCCGGGATGCTCGATCAACGCCTGGCCGGTCTTTGCGTCGCAGGTAAGCACGTTAAGCACGCCTGGCGGCAGACCCGCTTCCATGGCGAGCTCGGCAAACGCAAGCGCGGTGAGAGGCGTGTACTTTGCGGGCTTGATGACCACGGTGTTGCCCGCTGCGAGCGCGGGCGCAACCTTCCACGCAAACATCAGCAGCGGAAAGTTCCACGGGATCACCTGGCCCACAACTCCGCAGGCCGTGTAGTTCGGAAATTCAGATTCGAGCAACTGCGCCCAACCTGCGTGATGGTAGAAGTGGCGCGCCACCAGCGGAATGTCGATGTCGCGGCTCTCGCGGATGGGCTTACCGTTGTCCATGGTCTCAAGCACGGCGAGGCGGCGCGAGTGCTTCTGTACCTGGCGGGCCAGCGCATAGAGATAGCGGGCGCGCTCATGTCCGCTCAGCGCCTGCCAGGCGGGCAACGCCTTGCGCGCAGCGGCTACGGCGGCTTCAACATCGTCAGCATTGCCCTTCGCAATCTCAGCGATGGCTTCACCGGTGGAGGGATCGCTGGTGGTCATGTACTCGCCGCTGGCCGGCGCAACCCACCCGCCCCCGATGAACTCATTGAAGCGGCGATGATGCCGTTCGAGCCACTGCACCGCTTCTTTGGGATCCTCCGGTGCCACTCCGTACTCCATGCTGTAGAACTTTTCAACGATGCTCATTGCGTGTCCTTCCGAGCTTCAAAAAAAGCGACGAAGAGATGCCACCGATTTCGGCTACGCAATCGGATGGCGATAAGTAGCCGAGTAGCGGCCTGTCAGATAGTGCTCAAGCTGGCGCTCAATGTCACCCAGCATGCCGCTGGCTCCAAAGCGAAACATCGACGGCTCAAGCCATGCGCGGCCGAGCTCATCCTTCATCAGCGAAAGCCAGTCGAGCGACTGCTTCGCAGTGCGGATTCCGCCGGCCGGCTTGAAACCAACTGCCATGCCGGTGCGCTCCGCGTAGTCGCGAATGCAGCGAACCATCACGAGCGAAACGGGCAGCGTGGCATTCACCGATTCCTTGCCGGTAGAAGTTTTGATGAAGTCCGCTCCGGCCATCATCGCCACCCAGCTTGCGCGCGCCACATTGCGTAATGTCATCAGGTCGCCGGTGCCAAGAATCGTTTTGAGATGTGCGTGCGGTCCGCAGGCCTCCTTAAAGGCCGCTATCTCGTCGTAAAGTGCCTGCCACTCGCCGTTGAACACGTGCGCGCGAGTAATCACGATGTCGATCTCCGACGCGCCTGCCTCAAGCGAACGGTGAATCTCATTTACGCGTTCGGCAAGCGGCGAGAGCCCGTGCGGAAAGCCCGCCGACACAGCAGCCACCGGAATGTCGGAACCTTCAAGCGCCTTGACGGCTGTCTCGACAAAGTCGTGATAGACGCACACAGCACCAACGTGCAGATGCAGATCTTGAATTCCCAGCCCATCAACGATGTGACGTTGCAGCGGATTGCGCGCTTTCGCACATAGACGCCGCACGCGGTCGGCTGAGTCGTCGCCGCTGAGAGTGGTAAGGTCCATGCAGGCAATCGCGCGCAACAGCCACGCGGCCTGGTTTTCCTTCTTCACGGTGCGACGGGTGACGTGGGTTGCGGCGCGGCGTTCAACCGCGCTGGTGTTTACGCGGACTTGGTCAACCCAGTCGGTATTCAGAGAGATACGCAGGTTGGCTTCAAGCGTGCGGCCATTGAGCACCACAGGAATGGATTCAACGCCGCGTGCAGATTCTGCTGGTTGGAGGGCCATAGCTCTGTCTCCACAGAAAGAACGAAGATTCAATTCGTATAAGGACTGGCCCCTGAAGCGCTTGAACCGGAGCGGAAACAGAGAGTCAGAATAGAGAAGGATAAATCTACGGGAAAGGCAAAGCAACTGCACGTTCGTGGGGGTTGCGACCGTAAAACAGACCGATCCGACCGGTAAACAGTGCGGTCTGCTGACCTCGCCACTAGGAGGCCTCGGACACAGGTTGGAGCCGCTGCGCGTAGATCTCTTTCGCCCGGTCGAGAGCCGCCTGGATGTTTGGCATGATGTTTTCCGTGCCAATGTGTTCAAGGAAGCGCGGACCGCGCAGTAGTTTTGACGGCTGCTCCATGGCTCCGCAGACGATGAGCACACGGCCGGTCGCCCGTAGTCGCTTCGCAAAAGTCTCAATGGCATGGATCCCCGTGGCATCGATGGCGGTCATATTGCGGAGACGCAAGATCACCACAGGTTCGAAGGCATCCAGGTTGGCGGTGGCTTCTACAAGCTTCTCGGTAGTTCCAAAGAGGAACGGTCCGTGTATCCGCAGCAGCGTCACGTAAGGTGGAATGATGCGGCCCTGCAAATTGTGTGGCGAAGTGTCGCGTATGTAGTCGTCATTGACCGTAGCAACCGTGGTGGTGTCGGCAACGCGATAGATATAGGTCAAAGCAGCAAGGCTGAGCCCGACCGCTACCGCGACCGTGAGATCCGCAAACACCGTCAGTCCGAAGGTGGCCAGCCAGACCGCGATGGCAGCAACATCGAGGTGCATGATAGCGCCGATTTCGTGCCACTCACCCATGTTGTAGGCGACGACGAAAAGCACGGCGGCCAACGTAGTGAGAGGGATATAACTGGCGAGCGGCGCGGCCACAAGCAGAATGACGAGCAGCGTGAGCGCGTGAATAATACCCGAAACCGGCGAGCGCGCTCCGGCACGGATGTTGGTGGCGGTGCGGGCAATAGCTCCCGTAGCGGGAATACCGCCAAAGAGTGGTGACACGATGTTCGCAATTCCTTGCGCGGATAGCTCAACATTAGAGTTGTGTCGATCGCCTGTCATGCCGTCGGCAACTACTGCTGACAACATGCTTTCAAGCGCGGCCAGCATGGCCACGGTGAATGCCGCCGGGATGAGCGGCAGAATATGGTCGGCGTGAAATACAGGAACAGTAAACGGCGGCAGGCCACGAGGGATTCCGCCAAACCTGGTGCCGATGGTTTCTACGGGCAGGTGGAGTAATGCTGCTCCAGCCGTGCATACGAGCACTGCGATAATCGAGGCCGGAATTCGGCGGTTGATCCTTGGAATGATCAGCATGATTGCCAGCGTGCATAGACCTAGCCCCAGCGCATAGGGATTGAGGTTGGCGAAGTGCGTAGACAGGAGACTCATGCGGGGAAGAAATTCGCTGGGAACGGGCGGGGTAGTGAGTCCGAAAAAGTCTTTGATCTGGGTGGATGCGATGAGGATCGCGATGCCGTTGGTGAACCCGATGATCACCATGCGGGGAATGAATCGAACCGCAGCTCCAAGCCCCGTGAGCCCCATTGCGAGCAGCAGCACTCCCGCCATCAGAGTGACCATCGAAAGCCCGCTCATCCCGAACTTCGCGAGAATGCCGGCAACGATGACGACAAAAGCGCCCGTAGGGCCGCCGATCTGCGTGCGCGAACCACCTAAGGCGGAGATGAGGAACCCGGCGACGACGGCTGTGTAAAGTCCGGCCTGCGGGGTGACTCCCGACGCGATACCGAAGGCCATGGCCAGCGGCAGCGCCACCAGTCCAACGGTCGCGCCTGCGAGCAGGTCGTGAAGGAACATCTGGGCGTTGTAGGTGCGGAGAGACAGCACCAACTTAGGCAGATTCGGATTGCTTATGGACATTTTGGGGTTCTTCTTAATATTAGCAGGAACAATTAAAACGGCGAAATCAAGAGGCGTGGCCTATCGCCTTGGCGTAGAGAAGCGCGGGGATTCCTTCGGCGTAGTAGTGATCTTCCCTGCCCTGCAGACTGTAGCCGTGGCTCTCATACAGGCGGATCGCCGCGGTATTTATCTCAGCAACGTGCAGCCAGATAACGAGCGCGCCTGCGGCTCGGGCCGATTCTTCAACACGGCTCAGCAGTTCGCGGGCGACGCCGCGATTGCGCTGCGCAGGCGCAACCTCGATCGTCTGGATGTAGGCAAGCGGCTGCTCAGGCGGTGGAGCCCAGTAGACGATGGCAAAGCCTGCCATCTGCTCATGCTCCTCGGCGATCCATGTGGCCGAAGCGGTATCCGCGAGGAACCTGCGCATGGTCTGCCGCGAAAAGCGAATGGGCGGCTCAAAGCACGCGAGCTCAATGTCGTAGAGCTGGGCAAAGTCGTCTTCGCGATAGAGGCGGTAATCCATGAGCAGCGGAGATAGCGGTGTTAGCGTTGTTTGGGGTGTTAGTCAGTTGCCAAGCAAAAAGCCATCCTCGTCTGGAGGATGGCTTTTTGTATGAAGCATGGGCCGGTTAGACCTTGGCTTCGAGGTCGCGAATCACGTCAAAGAAACGCTTGTCGAGGCGGCGGTTGGTGGCGATGGCTTCCTTGATGGTGATGTCTGTGATGTCAGTGCCACGGAGAACCGCAATGCGGCCCCACTTCTGGTCGTGAACCATGTCAATGGCATGTAGACCGTAGCGCTGGCCGAGCACGCGGTCGAATGCTGTGGGTACGCCACCGCGCTGGGTGTGACCCAGGTTCACCGAGCGGGTTTCAAACCCGGTCTTCTTCTCGATGAGCTCCGCCAGAGCTTCGCCGATGCCGGAGAGACGGGCATGGCCAAAGGAATCGACCTGCTCCGAGCCCATAACCTGGCCTACTTCAGGCAGGTGGCAGCCTTCCGCGACAACCACAACGCCATAATGCTTGCCGTGGTCGTAGTTGTACTTGAGCAGAGCGCAGACGTGGTCAATGTCCACATCGACTTCAGGCACCAGGATGACGTGGGCGCCACCGGCAACTCCGGAGGCATAAGCGATCCAGCCGGCGTCACGGCCCATGACTTCGATCACGACGACGCGGTTATGCGAGTCGGCGGTGGTGTGGATGCGATCGACAGCTTCAGTCGCAATGGCAACCGCAGTGTCGAAACCGAAGGTCTGATCCGTACCGTTGATGTCGTTGTCGATAGTCTTGGGCACGCCGACTGCAGGCAGACCGTTCTCGCTCAGATAGAGCGTGACGGACTGAGTGTCGTCGCCGCCCAGGGCAATGAGCGCGTCGATCTTGTTGAGTTTCAGAACCTCTTGCACCTTCTCAATGCCGCCGGGGATCTTCTTCACGTTGGTGCGGGAAGAGTGGAGGACGGTGCCGCCTTTCAGTTGAATGCCATCGATTTTTTCAAGCGTGAGGGGAACGAACCGGTTTTCAAGAACGCCCTTCCAGCCATCGAGAAAGCCGATGAACTCGTCTCCGTAGTGATTGATGCCTTTCCGCACCGCGGCATAGATGACCGCATTCAGTCCGGGGCAGTCACCGCCACCGGTCAACAAAGCAACTCGCATCGCAAAATCTCCTGAAATTGCACGGCCGCCAGGCCGTGCCGGGAACCTGTCCCTGAACTGTTTTCGAAAACAAGCGTATCGTTCCCGGCAACGGCCGGTTTCAACGCCTTAAACAGTGTACCCCGGCGCTGTAAAGCGGAATCGTGACCGCGCTCACGGAGCAACAGAGCTGCGGTTTACGAGTTTACAAGTTGACAAGTTTACGAGGGAGCCATGAGCAAGAGAACAGAATCAGGGATTGGGGATTTGGGGCCAATTTTGACCAGTTTGGGCTATGCAAAGATGCAGAGCCGAAACCCGAAATTTTGGTACATCACCTGGGAGTGTTTGAATAGGAAGATATGATCGGAGCCGGAGCCTTACTCTTGCTGGCGTTCGCCAGCCTGGTGGTTATCGTCCTGCTGGTTCTGTTGCAGTTGACCCGGCTTGGTCTGCTTGTGCGCACGACCATTCCGGACCGGCCGCGCCAGCGGATGTTTCTTGCCTCCCTCTCGTTTCTACTTACCTTTGTCGGGGTACGAATCCTGGTCCACCGGATCGTGAGCCACGAGGGCGTCCTCCAATTCGTGGTGGTACGCGGAACCCACATTCACCACCTGGTGTGGGGCATCCTGATCCTGCTGCTGGTGGGCTACGGATGGCTGGCCGACCTGGGCCGGTCGAATACGCCGATTTCGATTTTTTTCGGCAGGCTGATGGCCGTGGGCTACGGAGCCGGAGCGGCGTTGACGCTGGACGAGTTTGCCCTTTGGCTGAACCTGAGCCCCGACGCCTACTGGACGCGCCAGGGACGATTGAGCATCGACGCGGTGATTCTTTTTGGCGCTTTGCTGGCCGTGGGAGCCATGGGCAGTCCGTTTTTCAGGGGACTGGAGCGGCTGGCGAGGCGCGGGCTGCTGTTTGGCAAGGGGCTCAAACGCCTGGGCTCGCCTATTCGCCTCGTGCGGTTGCTTCGTCCTCGTAAAGCTCGGCGATTACCTCGGCATACTTCTGTGTAATCACCCGCCGCTTGAGCTTCATGGATGGGGTGAGTTCGCCGGTCTCCTGGCTCCACTCGTCGCCCACCACGCGGAAGCGCTTGAGCGACTCGAAGTTGGCCAGAGTGCCGTTTACCTCGCGGACAACCTCCGCATAGAGAGTGATGACGCGTCCGTCAGCCACGAGATCGGCACGAGATCCGGCCTCGACGCCGTGCTGCTTTGCCCAATTTTCTAGAGCGACAAAGTTGGGCGAGATGAGCGCCGAAATGAACTTGTGCTTGTCGCCCACCAGTGCCGCCTGGGCCACGAGGATGCTGTTCTTGAGCTTGTTTTCGACAGGCTGAGGCGCAACCATCTTGCCGCCGGAGGTTTTGAGCAGCTCTTTTTTGCGATCGGTGATGTAGAGAAAGCCGTCGGCGTCGAGATGACCGATGTCGCCCGTCCTGAACCATCCCTCCTCATCAAAACATTCGGCATTGGCCTGAGGCTTATTCCAGTAGCCGGCAAAAACAGAGGGTCCGCGAACCAGCAGTTCACCGTCATCGGCGAGCTTTAGCTCTACATTTTCAAGAGGCATGCCGGCGGAGCCCATGCGGTGGCGCAGCGGCGTGTTGAGCGAGATGACCGGCGAGGTTTCAGTAAGACCGTAGCCCTCCCAGAGCGCAATGCCGACCGAAGCGAACCAGCGCGCGGTGTCAATACCGAGCGGAGCGCCGCCGGAGACGAACACTTTTACGCGGCCTCCGAATGCCTCGCTCACCTTGGAGTAAACCAGTTTGTTGGCCAGACCCCAGCGCTTTGATGAAGGTTTGCGGCCGTCGTAGACAACGTCGGCAAAGTTTCCGCCGAGACGAATGGCCCAGGCAAGAAGGCGCTTTTTGACGGGCGACAGGGCGGCCCGGCTCTCAACTGCCTGACGGATTTTTTCGAAGACACGCGGCACGCCGACGATAACGGTAGGCTTGACCTCTTTCATGGCCTGCGGCAGCTTGTCGAACTGGGTGCAGTAAACGACCTGTGCGCCCGAGTTGTACATCACGTAATCGAGGGCACGAGCAGTTACGTGCGAGAGAGGCAGAAACGAGATACACGCGTCGGAGGAATCAAAATGAAAATCCCTGGGCGCGTGGGTTTGGTTGGCCGCGAAGTTTCCATGGGTGAGTACCACTCCCTTAGGTTCGCCGGTGGTGCCCGAGGTGTAGATGAGGGTGGCGATGTCCTGGGGCCCAACGGAGCTTACAAGGGCATCGAAGACAGGATCGCGCTCAGCCCCGCGCAGGTCCGCGTCGTCGATCAACGAACTGAAGGCGATAGCTCCCTCGGGCGCAGGGGCGTCCATGATGACGATCCGCTCGAGCGGCGTGCGGGACCGGACGGAGTTGAGCTTGTCAAACTGCCTGCGCGTGGAGACAACGGCAATGCGGCAACCTGCGTCCGAAATTAGTTCGGCGATTTGTTCGCCGGTGAGTGTGGGGTAGATGGGCACGTCGGCAGCGCCTATGGCGAGGGCGGCAAAGTCGGTGACGATCCACTCCCAGCGATTTTCGGCGATCAGGGCGATGCGGTCGCCCTTTTTCGCACCCCAACCGAGAAAGGCCTGGGACAGAGCGCGGACACGCTGGTAGATCTGGTCTGAGGAGATGGGCTGCCAATGACCAAATTCATCCTGCCAGAGCACCGCGCGGGGATTGCCCGCCGAGGCAACACGGCGGAATAGATCATTAATGGTTGCGATGGGAAGGTTCATCGTTATCGCTTCTCAAATTTGTATGACAAATTGCCCGTTGGGGACCAACGAGAGTGTAACAGCGCGAGACTCGGGGCGGCTGAATTTCGGCAGATTCCGGGTCAATAAACAATCGTTGGGAGGTAAACTTAGAGCAGTTGTGAACTGAGATTGTTTGCCGGACGATTAAGACTCTCCCGTTTAGCAATGCCCAAGCCTCCTTCTGCCCTCCACCCCCGCGATCCCGATCCCGCGATCCATGCATGGTTTGAGCGGATCGAATACGTGTGCCTGGCACTGTTGATCATGGTATCTGCGACCGACCTCATTGCATGGCCGGCCCCGGCGACCGATTGGACTGCGCTCGGCAATTGGCTGCCGATGCACCCCGAATCGGCGGCTGCGACTCTGCTGAGTTCCCTGTGTCTCATGTTTTTGGGCACGCTCCAGGCGAAATGGAAACGCTGGGTGATTCCATCGATGGCCGGAGCAGTGATCCTGCTGGCGGCAATTGTTCTCGTAAATAACTTGGTGCCCCACGCCTCGACCTGGCCAACTGAGTTCGTCCTGTCTTATGGTTCTCAATCGCGGACTGGAATGACGCCTCTGAGCGCGGGTGTATTTGCGATTCTCGGCGTCTCCATGCTCGCGATGACAATAGAAGTAAAGACCGCCGTCTGGATAGGGGATGTATTGACCCTGTGTTTGTGCGTCGGGTCATTCACACTTGTTTCGAGCTACCTCTTCGGCAAATGGAGTATCTTTGGAACTCCGGCAGCGGTTCCAACCTTACGCGGAACGATGTTCTGCCTGTCCCTCCTTACCACGCTCACAGTCTTGCGGCGGACTGAAAGAGGAATCTTTTCGATTTACTCCGGAAGGGGAAACGCGGGGAATCTGGTCCGGGTCCTTTCGCCGATTCTTCTACTTGCGCCATTTTTGCGCGAAGGCTCGAGAGCCCGCATCATTGGCGTGAACAAAATGCCGCCGCATTACGTTACCGCACTTCTGGCCTCGTCGGCAGCGATTTTTTCGATTTCCATCTTGTTGTACCTGGCGTGGCGAATCGAAAGCATGGAGACGGAGATCAATGCTCTGGCACTGCGCGATGAATTGACAGGGCTCAATAACTTGAGAGGTTTCAAGTTGCTGGCAGACCAGGCCATGCGGTTGGCGCTTCGTTCGCAGATGGCGTTTTCAATCATGTACGTGGATCTGGACGGTTTGAAACCGATCAACGATTCGCTGGGACACCAAGTTGGATCGGAGTACATTTCTGAGGCGGCAGAGACTCTGCGAGAAACTTTCCGCGAAACAGACGTACTGGGGCGCATCGGCGGCGACGAATTTGCGGTTGCGGGTCAATTCAGCAGGAGGTCGATGTCTGCCAGCGTGCAGCGGCTAAGGGAAAACTGCGCACGGAGGAACAAGATCGAGGGACGCCAATATGAACTTAGCTTGAGCGTCGGTTTTACCACACGGGATGAGACGAACAGGATGACGCTCGACGAACTGATGGACACCGCCGACGAGGCTATGTACGAGGTGAAACGGCTGAAGAAGGAGAGTCACGCAGGTCCAGACATAGATGAGTTTACAGAAGAGGAAAAGTTGCCGAGTTAATTAACAGGGATTTGGCCGAAATCTGTGCAAAAACCGGCTTGCATACTTATGCAAATTTGATGTATATTTATTCGTGCGCGGTTTCCGCTACGCGGGCCGCGCAAGTTTTTTGTCTCCAGATCGGAAGACGGCCATGAAGCATCAAAGGCTGAACGCAATTCGGAAAGTGCTCGAGGTTTCTCCGGTAACCAGCCAGGACGAGCTGCGGCGCAAGCTGCGACGACGGGGCTTTGAGGTTACCCAGGCAACGCTCTCACGCGATATTCACGAGCTGCGTCTGCTTAAGGGACCAAGCGGCTATGCACTGCCGAACGGGAACGGGCATCGCGGAACAAGCGCGGCCGCAGCCGAGGAAGACGATGCGCCGCCTTCGATTGAAGACATGCTGGAAAGCTTTGGCTTGCGAGTACGGCAGGCGATGAACCAGGTGGTGCTTCGCACGGTGTTGGGCGGAGCGCAGCCGGTAGCCGCCGCGATGGATCGGGCGGGCTGGCAGGATGTTTTGGGAACCATCGCCGGCGACGATACGGTGCTGGTAATTTGCGCGGATGCGCGGCGCGCCACGGAAGTGGAAGCGCGATTGAGGAAATTGCTGGAGTCATGAAAGATACGATTGAAAGCACTGCGGCGATTCAGACCGCAGTCATAGGAGTTACAGGATACGCGGGTGCGGAGCTAGCGAGACTGTTGCTGCATCATCCCCGGCTGAAGGGCAAGCCGCCGGTCTTCGCCGGACGTGTGGACGCGAAGGATGTTGCGCGTGGCGGCGTTCCGCTGGGCGAGATTCATCCCGAACTGGTGGATAGTAAAGGCAGCGGCGCGCTGAAGCAGGAGCCGTTCTCGTGGGAACTTCTGAAGGAGCGCGGCGTGGACATTCTGTTCATGGCGACTCCGCACGAGCAGTCGCGGGAGTGGGCCCCGGAAGCACTGAAGCTCGGCATACGCGTGATCGACCTGAGCGGCGCATGGCGGCTGACCGAGGCGGCGAATCGCGCTGTGTATGCGTTCGCGGACGACGGCGCCGAACTGGCCGCGGCTACGCAGGCACAGGCGGTTTACGGGATGCCGGAGTTGCATCGCAATGAGATTCCGGGCGCAAAGCTGATTGCTAATCCCGGGTGCTACGCGACGTCAGTGATTCTGCCGCTGAAGCCGCTGGTGGCAGCGGGGCTGGTCAACTTGAAGCACGGGATCGTGGCCGATTCAAAGAGCGGAGTGAGCGGCGCGGGCAAATCGCCCACGGCGAAGACGCACTTCATGTATGCGGCAGACAATCTTTCGGCGTACGGCGTGTTTGGTCATCGGCACACCGGCGAGTTGCTGGAGCAGATTGGGATCGCGGGGGGCGAGATTGTATTCACGCCGCATCTGCTGCCTATTCCGCGCGGAATCTTGTCGACGATTTACGTGCACTTCAACGAGGCGCAGACACGCGCGAGCGTGATGAAGACGTATCGCAAGTTTTTTGCGGGCAGTCCGATGGTTCGGCTGTATGAGCACGGACTGCCGCAGATTCAGAACTCGGTGAGGACCAGCTACGCAGACATCGGCTTCCAGCTCGATGCGAGCGGCAAGCGGGCAGTGATTGTGAGCTGCCTGGACAATTTGCTGAAGGGCGCGTCGTCTCAGGCCGTGCAGAACATGAATGTGATGCAGGGCTGGTGCGAATCAGAGGGGCTTGAATGAAGTACGTAGTCAAATTGGGCGGAGCGGGACTTGAGGTTCCGGCGTTGCTGGAAGGCTGTGTGCGCGCGATTACCGAGCTGGTGCGCGACGGCAACCACGTGGCCGTGGTTCACGGCGGCGGCGTGCAACTGACGAGGACGCTGAAGGCGCTGGGCAAGCAGAGCGAATTCATCAATGGACTGCGAGTGACGGATGCGGAGACACGCGACGCGGCGCTGATGGTGCTGGCAGGCAAGGTGAACAAGAGCCTGGTGGCGGCGCTTGGCGCGCTGGGTCAGCCGGCGATGGGCATGTCGGGCGGAGATGGATTACTGTTTCGCGCACGAAAAAAGCGAACCGCGCCGGATCTCGGGTTTGTCGGCGAAATCGCTGCGAGCGATGCGCGCTGGCTTGACGCGATCTGGCAGCTCAACGGCGTGCCGGTACTTTGTTCGATGGCGCTTGGTTTTGACGGTGAATACTACAACATCAATGCGGATGAAATGGCGGCGGCATGCGCCATTGCCTGCAATGCGGACGCGCTGGTGTTTCTAACCGATGTTCCCGGAGTAAAGGGCGCGAACGGCGAGGTGCTTCGATGGTTGAGCATCGATCAGATCGCCGAGATGGCCAAGAGCGCGGTGATCACCGGAGGCATGTTGCCCAAGCTGGGAGCATGCCGTGAAGCACTATTGAACGGTGTTAAGCGCGTAAGGATTTTACCCGCCGAGGCTGCCGGTTCTCTTCCCGACCTGTGCAGTCATCGCGTAGCCCAAGGCACAGAAGTAATGGTGGCCTGAGGAGAAACGGAATTGACGAAACTTGATCAGATTAAGGCCGCGGAAGCGCGGTTATTGGTTTCCACCTACGATCGCAACCCGCTGCTGTTTACGGGGGGCGAGGGCGTTTACGTTATCGACGAACAGGGCAACCGGTACCTTGACCTGTTGAGCGGCATCGGCGTGAATGCGCTGGGCTATGCGAATCCCGTGATCGAAAACGCGATTGCGCAGCAGAGTAAAAAGCTCGTCCACATTTCGAACCTGTACTTCCACGAGGGCCAAGCCGAACTGGCACTGCGGCTGACCGAGCACACGGGAATGGATCGCGCATTCTTCTGCAACAGCGGTACCGAAGCGTGGGAAGGCGCGATGAAACTGGCGCGTGCTCACGCGGGAGTGCTGCGCAGCGAAGGCAAGCAGATCGGGACGAAGTTTCTGGCCCTGGAGCACAGCTTCCATGGACGCACCTTTGGCGCTGTGTCAACCACGCACAAGGCTAAGTACCGTGAGCCGTTTGCGCCGGTGGTGCCGGGCGTGGAGTTTGTGAAGCTGAACGATGTGGCGGATCTGCGCGCGAAGTTTTCAAACGAGGTTTGCGCCATTCTGGTTGAAGCGATTCAGGGTGAGGGCGGCATTCGTCCGCTGACGCAGGAGTTCTTTGCTGAAGCGCGGAAGCTGGCCGACTCTACCGGCGCGCTGCTGATCGTAGATGAGATTCAGGCCGGCATGGGCCGTACGGGCAAGTGGTGCGCATATCAGCATTACGGCATCCAGCCGGACATTACGACGCTGGCCAAGCCGCTGGCAGGTGGGCTGCCTCTGGGCGCAATTCTGTGCACCGAAGAGGTGGCACGTTCATTCCACCCCGGCATGCACGGAACAACGTTCGGCGGTGGACCGCTAGCTTGCGCGGTGGGCATTGCCGTGATTGACGCTCTGGAGAAGGACGGTCTGCTGGCGAATAACGTCGCAGTGGGCGAGTACTTTATGGAGAAGCTCCGTGGACTGGCAAAGAAGCATGACGCCATTGCGGAGGTCAGAGGCATGGGTCTGATGGTTGCCGCTGAGCTTGATTCAGCTGACCTGGCGAAGAAGACAGTGGCCGAGATGCTGAAGCGAAAGATACTGATCAACTGCACCAGCGACACGGTGCTGCGCTTCCTGCCTCCGTACATTCTGGAGCGCAAGCATGTTGATGCAGCCATTGCAGCACTTGACGAAATTTTTACCGAACACGCGGCCAAGCAGGGTGCCGCCGCATCCGCAGGAGGACACCAACGTGGCTAGCAAAACAATGATGGAAAACCTGGGCGCGATCGCCGTACATAAGGATGAGGACATTCTGGCGGCAGCAGCCCGGATGGCCGGTGAGGATTTGTGTTCAATCGCGGACCTGTCGAGCTCCGAGGTACGCGCGCTTTTAAAGCTGGGGCACAGCGTGAAGCGCAATCCGCGTGAATACCGCAATGCGCTCGACGCCAAGCAGATGGTGCTGATGTTTGAGAAGGCGAGCCTGCGCACGCGGCTGGCGTTTGAGACCGGCATCAACACGATGGGCGGCAACGCAATATTTGTTGACCAGACCAGTTCGCCACTGGGCGAGCGCGAGGCCATTGCCGATGTGGCGCGCAACGTGGAGCGCTGGGTGGACGTGATTGTGCTGCGCACCTACGCGCACGACACCATCACGGAGATGGCGGCCAACTCGCGGGTTCCGGTGATCAATGCGCTTTCCGACTTTGAGCATCCATGCCAGGCGCTGGCCGATTTTATGACGCTCGAAGAGCATTTCGGCACGGTGACGGGCCTGAACTTTACCTACGTCGGCGACGGCAACAACGTGTGCCACTCGCTGATGCTGACGGGCGCGCAACTGGGAGCAAACGTGACGGTGGCGACACCGCGCGGCTACTCGCCCGACATTGAGATTGTGACCAAGGCACGCGAGATGGCGGCGGCCAACGGCTGCGAAATTCGCCTGCTGCAGGATCCCGTAGCAGCGGCCGAGGGCGCGGATGCGATGTACACGGACGTATGCGTGAGCATGGGCTTTGAGCATGAGTCGACCAAGCGCGCGCCCATCTTCCGTCCCTTCCAGGTGAATGAAGCACTGATGCAGAAGGCAAACGAGCATGCGGTGTTTATGCACTGCCTGCCCGCGCGCCGGGGCGCTGAAGTGACCGATGCCGTTCTGGATGGGCCGCAGTCGATTGTCTTTGACCAGGCAGAGAATCGCATGCACGTGCAGAAGGCGCTGCTGCTGTTGCTGCTGGGCGGGCTGGCGAATGTGGAGAAGTTTTAATAAACAGTGATCAGTGGACAGTTGTCAGTTGTCAGTTGTCAGTGATTACTGTCCATTGCATTAAGAGGGATTGAAGGAATGTCTGTAATACTCGAATCTTTGCCTGTCGGACAGAAAGTCGGCATTGCTTTTTCCGGCGGGCTTGACACTTCTGCCGCGCTGCACTGGATGAAGCAGAAGGGTGCTTTCCCTTACGCTTACACGGCCAATCTGGGCCAGCCCGACGAGGCTGATTACGATGCCATTCCGCGCGCGGCGCTCGAATATGGCGCCGAGAAGGCACGGTTGATCGACTGCCGCGAACCGCTGGTGCGCGAAGGCATCGCCGCGCTGCAATCCGGCGCATTCCACATCAGCACTGCGGGCGTGCCTTACTTCAACACCACGCCGATTGGCCGCGCTGTTACCGGCACGCTGCTGGTGGCTGCGATGAAGGAAGACGACGTCCACATCTGGGGCGACGGATCGACGTTCAAAGGCAACGATATTGAGCGTTTCTATCGCTACGGCCTGCTGGTTAATCCCGACCTGAAGATTTACAAGCCCTGGCTCGATGCCGCTTTCATCGACGAGTTGGGTGGCCGCGCGGAGATGTCCGCTTTCATGCAGCGCTGCGGCTTTGCCTACAAGATGTCTGCCGAGAAGGCCTACTCCACGGACTCAAACCTGCTGGGCGCGACGCATGAGGCAAAGGACCTGGAGTATCTTTCTTCGTCAATCAGGATTGTGGTTCCCATTATGGGCGTGGCCTCGTGGCGCGATGACGTAGAGGTAAAGCGCGAAGAAGTCACCGTGCGGTTTGAAGAAGGTTTTCCTGTCGCGCTCAACGGCAAGCAAATCGATGACCCTGTCGAACTGCTTCTGGAAGCCAACCGCATCGGCGGACGCCACGGGCTTGGCATGTCGGACCAGATTGAGAACCGCATTATTGAAGCCAAGAGCCGCGGCATTTACGAAGCGCCCGGTCTTGCGCTGCTCTATATCGCATACGAGCGCCTCATCACCGGCATTCACAATGAGGACACCATCGAGCAGTATCGCGAGAATGGCCGTAAGCTGGGCCGGCTGCTTTATCAGGGCCGCTGGTTTGACTCGCAGGCCATCATGCTGCGCGAATCCGCACAGCGCTGGGTAGCGAAGCCCATCACCGGCGAAGTGACACTAGAGCTGCGCCGCGGCAACGACTACTCGATCCTCAACACCGAATCGCCTAACCTTACGTTTCATCCCGAGCGGCTCAGCATGGAGAAGACCGAGTCGACATTCTCGCCACGTGACCGCATCGGCCAGCTCACCATGCGCAATCTCGACATTACCGACACGCGCGACAAGCTGCTTACTTATGCCAAGAGCGGACTCCTCACCCTGAGCAAGGGCGACGAAATGCCGATGTTGAGCGGTGCCAAAGAGAAGGAATAGCGCGAGGTATGCCTGACTCAATGTCAAACGAACAACAATCCGGAAAGATGTGGTCGGGACGCTTTCGCGAGCCGCTGGACAGCGAGTTCGAGAAGTGGCAGAGATCGATCGTCTTTGACTGGCGGCTGTTGCCGCACGAAGTGGCCGCGAGCAAGGCCCATGCCAGTGCGCTTGAAGCCGCCGGCGTGCTGACCGCGGCGGAACTCGCAGAACTGCGCGCTGCGCTGGACGCGATTGCCGCAGCACACAGCACCGAGGCAGGCAAGGCAGAAGTGCGCGACCACGCGACCGCCGAAGATATTCATCACTTCGTCGAGTTGAAAATTGTTGAGCGGGTTGGGTCGCTCGGATTGAAGCTGCACACTGGCCGCAGCCGCAATGAGCAGATTGCCACCGATCTGCGGCTTTATGTGCGCGGCGAAATTGAATCGGTAGTGGATGGACTTGCCACATGGGCGGGTGCGCTGCTGGAGAAGGCGCGCGCGGCGGGCGACGCGGTGATGCCGAGCTATACGCATCTGCAACGGGCCGAGCCGGTGCTGGTGGCACATTGGCTGCTTGCATACGTGGAGATGATTCTGCGCGATGCGAGCCGCTTGCGCGATTGTGCCGCACGGATGAACTACTGCCCGCTTGGCTCGGGAGCAATTGCTGGAGCAACGCTGGCGCTGGATCGTGCGATTGCCGCGAAGGAACTTGGCTTTGCGGGGCCGACGGCGAACTCGATGGATGCGACGAGCGATCGCGACTTTATTCTCGAGTATCTGCAGGCGCTTACGTTTGTTGGTCTGCACCTTAGCAGGTTTGCGGAAGAGATCACGCTGTTTGCGACAGCGGAGTACGGGTTTGTAGTTCTTCCCGAGGCATTTTCGACCGGATCGAGTGCGATGCCGCAGAAGAAGAATCCTGATTTGACTGAACTTTTGCGCGCCAAGGTGGGGCGCATTCACGGAGCGGCTGAGGCGGTGACTCTGCAATTGAAAGGATTGCCGTTGGCCTACAATAAAGACATGCAGGAGACGCAGGAGCCGGCTTTCGCGGTGGATTTTGTTGCGCCGATGCTGAAGCTGGTGGCCCGCTTTGCAGCAGCACTCGAATTCAATGAGGAATGCATGCGCGAGGCGGCGCAGACAGGCTATCTGAATGCGATGGCCGCGGCGACGTATCTTGTGCACAAGGACGTTCCCTTCCGCAAAGCGCATGAAAAAATTGGCAATGCTGTCCGTTACGCGCTGGACAAAGGCGTGGAACTGGGCGATTTGACGCTCGATGAACTGCGCGCATTTGGACCGGAGTTTGGCGAGGACTTTTTCCAGGCGGTTACGCTGAAGACCACGCTGGACTGCCACGACGTGACGGGCGGAACGGCGCGCGGACGGGTCAAGGCTGCCATTGACGACGCGGCGAAACGAATTGCCGGGCTGATGAATCAAAAGACTGGGGAGGCTGTCCATGCTGGTTCGTAAGGCATTGCTCCAAGACGCCTCAAACGTCTACGACCTGGTGAATTCTCTTTCCGGCGACGGCACGCTGTTAAAGCGCAACTTTGCGGAGATCTGCGAGAACATCCGCGACTTTACAGTAGCGGAGTCGGACGGCGGTGCGTTTCTTGGCTGCGGTGCATTGCACTTCTACGGGCCACACCTGTGCGAAGTGCGATCGATTGTGGTGAAGCCGGAGGCTAAGGGACAGGGAGCCGGCGGGCGCATCCTGAAGGGGCTGATCGAAGAGGCCGATGAACACGGCATTCAGTCTGTGTGTTTATTTACGCGCATTCCGGATTTCTTTTTCAAATACGGTTTCCGCGTGGTTGAAGACAAGGCCGAGCTGCCGGACAAGATTTTTAAGGACTGCCAGAGCTGCCCGCGGCTGCACCGCTGCGATGAAGTGGCGATGGTGCGCGGCCGCATACCGCGGATCTCGATTCTCGGACCGCGTCAAGAGGCGCAGGAGCTGGTGAGGATCTTGGGTTGAAAAGAGCTTTTGGCTACTAGCTTCTAGCTTTGTATTGCTGATGGATGCCGTCTACTTTCAGCCAAAATCAAAAAAAACTGATTTACGAGGGCTACTTTATGTAGCCCCTTTCCTTGTAGTACTTGATTGCGCCGGGATGCATTGGAACGACCGGGCTGACTGCGACCTGGCGAATGTCGTAGTAATACGGTTGCGCGAGGTTGCGGAACTCGTCCTGATGCTCGTCGAGCGCCTTCGCGAGCGTGTAGACAAAGTCGTCTGGAGCGTCAGCACGCACGTAGACCACGTGGCGATCGCGGGCCACGGTCGGGAAGCGGTGATCGACGCCGCGCATGAAGCCCATGGGCACGATGGCGCGATGGTAGCCGTGGATTTTGGCGAGCTCGTCGATGAGCTGATCGTCCATCTGCACGAAAACCAGGTCGGAGAGCTGCGTGACTTCATACCATGTGTGCTGCTCCGGCGTGTTCACCAGCAGTCCGCCGCCGATGTAGACATCGGCCGATGCGCGCTCGTGACGCTCAAGCATCAGCGGATGAATGAACCCGCCGCCTTTGCGCTCTAGCTCTTCTTCATCAATTCCGTAATACTTCAGAATGGTGTCCACCGCCGGATTATGGCTGTCGATCCAGATACGCGTGGGCTGCGTGCGGTCCTTGATCTCCCACAGACTCTTGATGCCCGACTTGGCTGAGACCGCGGTGAGGACGTAGTTCTCCTGAAGCAGCGTAGCAACGACGCGGTAGTTGTGGCGTTTTATGCGATCGCCAGCGTAGGCGCCTTCGCCGAGATAGGCGTTTGTCAGATTCATGTCGCTGGTAATGCCGAAGTCGGGCACACCATCCGGCGGAGGCTCAAGATACCACGGAACATTTCCGCCGCGCGGCATCACCGGCTTGGTTCTATCCGCTACTTCGCGCGGGCCGAAGCTGGACCAGCACACCCAGCACACCTGAACGTCGTAGCCGTAGGGCTTCATGGCCGCTGTAACGGCGTAGGCCATCGCGCCCCAGGGACATCCTTTACACGCGGCGGCAAGCAGCGGCCGCTTGACGTTAATTCCATAAGGCGGGCGCGCGGTAGGATCGGGCCCCAACGGCGTGACGGTGCCCCGAGTTTGCGCATGGAGTGCGGCAAATGCAGAGACAGCAAGAATGGCAACGGTGATCAGGTGAGTCCAGCGCAACTTCAGGCTTTGCATTTCGGGTGTGGCTCCGGCTTGGAGTAAGAGACCTAAGCAAAATAGCATATTGCGCGCGAAACAAGCAGGCGCAGCTATTTCTTGCCGCGAAGGACTGCGGCGGCAACGGCAGCCTGTCCGTAGCTGAGCCCGCCATCGCCGGGGCTGACTTGGCGATGTGTGTAGACGGTGAAGCCTTCTTCTTCGAGGCCGGCACGCAAGTGGCGAGTTAGCCGGCGATTGTGCATGCAACCGCCGGATAAGGCGACTTGCTGAATGCCAGTCGCGCTGCGGGCGAGAATGGCTGTGCGTACGAAGGCGGAGGCGACAGCGGCATGAAACTGTGCGGCGATGCGTGGAGCGGGCATTCCAGCGCGGAGGTCTTCGATGAGGGCTCTCCACATTTTTGCTGCGGAGATGACGGTGGGAATTTGTTGCAGCCAGTCGCCGGGGGCTAGATCAAGTTCGTAGCAATTTTCGATATCGAGGTCGAACGGTTCATCGATTGCGACGCCTTCAAGTTCGATGGCGGCCTGGGCTTCGTAGTCCACGTGCGTGCGCCGCAAGATGAGGGCTGCTACTGCGTCGAAGAGACGGCCGCAGCTTGAAGTGAGTGGCGTGTTCACGCTGCGCTCGATCATGCGGGAGAGCACACGCACGTCTTGGGCGGATGTGCCGAGCAGCTTCTGCATCTCAGGCGACTCAATATCGAAACCGGCTGCGCTCAGGTGGCCGAAGGCCATGCGCCACGGCTCGCGGATGGCCGCCTCACCGCCGGGCATGGGCACGTAATCGAGATGCGCGAAACGCTCAAAGCTGCCGGCGCGCTCACCGCTCAGGTGGCCTATGAGCACTTCCCCGCCCCAGATGCGGCCATCGGTTCCATACCCGGTGCCGTCGAGCGACAAGCCAATGAAATCGGAATCAATCGCATGCTCGGCCATGCATCCGGCCACATGGGCAAAGTGGTGCTGCACGGCGATGGTGCGCAGGCCTCGCTCGGCCGCCCATTGTGTGGCCCATTGCGTTGAGAGGTAGCCGGGGTGCATGTCGTGCACTACAACCTCGGGCTCGATTTCGAAGGTGCGCATCAGGTGGTCGAGCGATTCGCGGAAGAAGTCGAGGCCGGTGATATTTTCGAGATCGCCGAGGTGCTGGCTCTGATAGATATGGCGTCCTCGAGCCAGCGCGAAGACATTCTTGAGGTGTCCGCCGACAGCCAACAGCGGCGGCGCATTGTAAGGAAGCTCGATACCGAGCGGAACATAACCGCGCGCGCGGCGGATAATCTGCGGGGCGCTGTCGACGATGGTGGCCACGGAGTCGTCGCAGCGCTGTAGGATTTCGCGGTTGTGCAGGACAAATGCGTCGGCTATATTGCCGAGGCGGGCACGCGCTTCGTCGTTGTCGATTGCGATGGGCTCTTCACTCAGATTGGCCGATGTCATAACCAGCGCCTTCAGGCGGCCATCGGCAAACAATAGATGATGCAGCGGCGCGTATGGAAGAAAGATGCCGAGCCAGGGAATGCCGGGTGCGACCGAGGCGGCGATTTCGGTTCGTTCTAATCGGCGACGCAGCAGAACGATAGGGCGCGCGGGCGTTGTGAGCAATGCGGCTTCGTCGTCGCTGACTTCGCAAAATTCGAGCGCCGCATCAATATCTCGCACCATGACGGCGAGCGGCTTGCCGTAGCGATGTTTGCGTTGGCGAAGTTGCTTGACCGCTGCATCGTTGGTTGCATCAACGCTCAGGTGAAAGCCGCCAATGCCTTTGATGGCGAGGATTTCTCCTGCGGCAAGACGCGTGATGACATCGCTGACAATATCATTGGACGGAATTGCTTCGCCGGAGGCTGCAGCAAGCGTGAGCTGCGGGCCACAGTCCCAGCAGGCGTTGGGTTGCGCGTGAAAGCGGCGATTGGCCGGATCGTCATACTCTTCCTGGCAGGCCGTGCACATTTTGAAACCGGCCATTGAGGTCTGCGGACGGTCGTACGGAATACGGCGGGTGATGGTGAAGCGCGGGCCGCAGTTTGTACAGTTGAGAAACGGGTAGCGATAGCGGCGGTCAGTGGGCGTGAGCAGCTCGCGGAGACAGTCGGGACAGGTGGCGGCATCGGCGGGGATTCCTGTGGAGACGCGGCCCAGAACTTCACTGGCGATGATGCGGAAGCCGGTGTCACCTGCGGGTTCAACATCGCTCACGTCAACTGAATCGACGCGCGAGAGTGGCGGAGCGTCGGAGTGGAGTTGCGTGAGGAAACTGTCGATCGATGCGGGAGCGCCTTCGATCTCAATAAAAACTCCGTCTGTGTCATTGCCGATAAAGCCGGAGAGATGCTCCTGCTGGGCTAGCCGGTAGATGAACGGGCGAAAGCCTACACCCTGCACAACTCCGCTGACGCGCACCCGGCGCCTTACAGTTTTTTTCGTATTTGGTTGCGCATGATGAGCCAACCTTTTTCCTCGCACCGAAATTCAGCATACCGTACGACAAGCGTAAAGCTTCGACACGTTTGGTGCACCTGCCCGGCGGAGCAACCAATCAGGCCTTAGTTCGCTCAAACCCCTAAGCGAAGGGAAAGACCGGGGTATCAGCTTGGTCTTTCCATTAGCTATGCAAAAGAGCCACTGTATTCAGCAGGCTCAGAGAGGAGAATGACATGAAGAAGATAGTGACTTTTGCAGCTCTTTTGGCATTGGCTCCGCTCGGGTGGGCCGGCTCATCCGCAGCTACTACGGACCGCCTGGAAATGGCAGGAAAGGTGATGCACGAAGTGATGGCGGCTCCCGACAAGGGCATACCGGAAGAGGTTCTCGAGCACGCAAAATGTATTGCCGTAGTACCGCATATGGTGAAGGGCGGATTCGTTTTCGGCGCCGAGCAGGGCCGCGGTGTAGCTACCTGCAGAACTTCGAGTGGCTGGAGCGCTCCTGCGTTCTTTGTCATTACCGGAGGCAGTTGGGGATTGCAGATCGGAGTTGAGGGCGTTGATCTGGTCATGGTGATCCAGAACGACAAGGGCATGCAGCAGATGCTTTCGAGCAAGTTCCAACTCGGCGCCGGAGGATCGGTTGCCGCCGGTCCGGTAGGACGCCATGCCTCAGCCAAGACTGACTGGAAGATGGACGCGGAAGTTCTGACCTACTCACGAGCGAAGGGCGTGTTTGCAGGAATCAATCTTTCCGGCGCGGCAATCCGACAGGATGACGATGCCATGAAAACAGTCTATGGTCCCGACGTGAACCAGCGCGCCGTCCTTGACGGCCGGGTAAATACGCCTGCAGCAGCCGAGCCTTTCCTTAATGCCGTAAAGGGCGCACGTGAGCAGGCATTGGCGACGCAGTAACAGCAAGCTGCGTTCGCAAGCGGGAAGCCGATCAAAAGATGCGCGCTTCAGAGACCGCCATCTTCGCGACTCTGGAGCGCGCAGTGCTTATCCCCTTCCTGCTAAGCTTCAAGATGTGGGTTTGTTTTCTTCCGTCAACCACCGCATGCTGAACGTTGCCATTGCCTTCTTTTGTCTTGCTCTAGGGCAAACAACCGCTGGTGGTCAGCAGATTGACAACGCTACAGCCGTTCGCAAGATCGATGCCGCTGTGAAGTGGCGCGTTGACCACATTGCCGAATACTCCGACACCGAAATCTACAAGGTATTTCGCGGCAAGGACGATAAAGATCCCGTGGCCGAGATGAAGGTGAAGACGACCTATCGGCCTGAGGCGGGCAAGAGTTACCAGATACTCTCCGAAAGCGGTTCGGGAATTCTGCTCAAGTTTCTTTTGCATCCGCTGCTGGAAAACGAAAAGGAGATCAACGATCCGGCCAAGGTGAGCACGGCGTGGATCGTCTCCGCCAATTACGATATGCAGCTCAAGCCGGGTGGCCCTGTACAGCAGGATGGGCATGAGTGCTGGGTTCTGAGCATTGCTCCCCACCACAAGGCTCCGAACCTGATTGACGGAACGCTCTGGGTGGATACCAAAGACTTTACGGTGGTGCGGCTGGAGGGTGAGACGTCGAAGAGCCCGTCCTTCTGGGCCTCGCCTGCTCACGCGATGCGGCAATACGCTGAAATTGATGGATTTTCGCAGGCCACCCAGGCCCGCGCTGAATCGAAAAGCCTGTTTGGCAAGGTAGTGATCACCATCGAATACAAGGGCTACCAGATTCAATCCCGGTGAGTTAAGAGCTGTGACGGACATCTCAAGCCAATTGAGCTCCCTGTGCAATATACTGTGCCCATATACTGTGCGATGATGGCCCCAATATTTGGCGATTGGAAACTTGATGCCGCGCTCGGCTCCTGCCTGGTGCTGGGGCTTCGTCATGGCTTCGATTACGACCATCTGGCCGCAATTTCAGACATCACTGCCGTGCAACGCAACTGGCTGAGCGGATTGCGCCTGGGCATGACCTATGCGCTGGGGCATGCCGCCACCGTGGCAACGCTGGGAATCCTGGTGCTGCAGATGCACATGGGCCTTCCGGAAGGGCTGGACCACTGGACCGAGAAGCTGGTGGGGCTGACGCTGATTGTACTTGGCCTTGGCGTAGTGGCCGGCATCATGCGCAAGGATGCGCACGGACACAAACACACTCGCATTGAGAGCCGGCTGGCCATCGCCATCAACGGAGTGCGGTGGCTTGCGTGGTGGCTGCGCCGATTCCGGAATCCAGACCTGCCCAGGCCGGACCGGTTCCAGTGGATGTACAACGGCAAGTCTGTGTTCGCAATCGGCGTCCTGCACGGGATTGGCGCGGAGACCCCAAGCCAGCTCGCGCTATTCTTCCTGACCGCTAACCTTGGCGGAACCTCTCGCGGAATGCTGGGGTTGGCCGCGTTTGCGCTGGGCCTGGTGGCGATGAACGCGCTGATGACCGCGTCAATGAGCAGCGCCTACAAGGCCGGCGGCCACCATCCGCTGTTTTATAGCGCGATTGCCTGGACCGGCGCGGCGTACAGCCTTATCCTGGGCGTCATCTTCCTGTTCGGGATGTCGGATCATCTGCCTACGCTGGGGTGACTGTAAGTTGTCAGTCATCAGTTGACTGTTGTCAGTTATCAGCATTCCGCTATTTCCTTGTTGGTGGTTGTTGGCTGCTTACTGAACTGCTATCCGACTAACCGCGCACAGAGCCTGACAGGCTACCGCGGATTCTCCCTTTTTCGCTGCGCTCATCGTCAGTCGGTAGTACACTGAGTGCGCAAATTTTCGATGGAGGTCGATTCCATGTCTTACAAGACTCTAGGCGCATTCCTCGCCCCAATCGTCATCATGGCCGGCACCGTTCCAGCCGTTGCCGCGCCCTCGGCTGCCGACGCCTGTTCCCTCCTCACGCAGGCCCAGGTCGGCTCTGCCCTTGGCGCATCCGTCGGTGCAGGCGCCTGGGTAGCTCCCACGTTCAAGACAACCTGCACATGGAGAGCCGCACCCGGCGGCGGGTACGTCACGCTCATGATGGAAGGGCTTGATGCCTTCCAGGCCGGCAAGGTGGCTTACGTTAAGACGATCGTCGTCACGCCGGTCAGCGGCATTGGGGATGATTCCTACTACCTGGCGGTTGGCAATAATGTTGGCCTCATCGTAAAGAAAGGCGCCACAGCCTTTAAGGTCGCGGTCTACGGGGAAGAGTCCCTTGATCAAAAGGAAGCGATCGAGAAGGCTCTTGCGGCGCAAGTTGTTCCAGAACTTTGACCCGCAGGTCTCGGGCTTCGAGCTGTTGTCGCCGAGCGCAATCCCCCATTCAATTAACATCCCTTGCTCGTTTGCATCTCGAAAGGTACCTGCAGAACCTGCGCCCCGCAGTTCGTTTGCGTATGCAAGAATGCCTGATGAGTGATCAGGGTCACTCGAATCAGTGATGTAAACCCGAAGCTGGTGATCTGGAACGACATAGCCCACAGAAGCACGTGACCACTATCACGGTTGCCAACCCTGCTTCCGCGTACAACAATGTTAGGCATCGCCGGGAAAGATGGTACGAAATGCTCCGCGCGATGTCTCCAATTCAGGAGGGAATCGTGCCAGCATTCACGCCTCCGCCGCTGCCTAGCGACGACAAGAGATGGAAGATAGTGAACGGCACCATGCGCAAGAACGGCTACGCCCGTCATGCGCTCATTGAAACGCTCCACACCGTTCAGTCTTCGTTTGGATATCTGGATGACGACGCGATCCGCTTTGTGGCCCGCTCGCTGCGCGTGCCGCTAAGCCAGGCATACGGCGTGGTTACGTTCTACCACTACTTCAGTCTGAAGCCACCGGGCAAGCACACCGTTACGGTATGCGCCGGAACCGCATGCTACATCAAGGGCGCGGACCAGTTGATTGCGGCTGCCGAAGAGCGGCTGGGCATCTCGCAGGGGCAGACGACGAGGGACGGCAACATCAGCCTGATGACGGCGCGCTGCGTGGGCGCCTGCAGCCGTGCTCCCGTAGTGCTGTGTGACGGCGAGGTGGCCGGCGAAGCGTCAGTGGAACACGTGCTGGAGCAGCTTGAAAGGTGGACGGTGGAATGACAATCGAGGAACTTGAACAGATAGCGGAAAGCGTTCGCCTTGAAAATAAGAAGTACGACCATGAAGTTCATGTGTGCATGGACTTGGCGTGCGCGAGCCAGGGCGCGGATAAGCTGCGCGAAGATCTGGTAAAGGCCGCTGAAGCTTCAGGCAAGAAAGTTCTGATCCGCCGCACCGGCTGCATGGGGCCGTGTTCTTCGGGTCCGCTGGTTCGCGTGGATCCTGAGGAGACGCTTTACGCGCACGTGAATGCGAAGCACGCCGAGGCTATTGTTGCGAGCCTGGGCGGCTTGCCGGTACCGGAACTGCAGTGCGACCTGAACGACCACTTCGACAAGCAGGTGCGGGTGGTTCTTGAGAACGCGGGACACATCGATCCAGAGAAGATCGACGAGTACATTTCCTGCGACGGCTACAAGGCTCTGCTGACCGCGCTGATGGAGATGACTCCGAACGGCGTGGTGCATCGCATTACCGAAAGTCGCCTGCGCGGCAGAGGCGGCGGCGGATACCCGACCGGCCTGAAATGGAGCACCGTAGCCAAGGCTACGGGCGACCAGAAGTACGTGGTATGTAACGGCGACGAGGGCGACCCCGGCGCGTTCATGGATCGCAGCGTGATGGAAGGCGATCCGCACCGCGTGATTGAAGGCATGGCGATTGCGGCCTATGGCGTGGGCGCCAGCAAGGGCTTCATCTACGTGCGCGCCGAGTATCCGGTGGCCGTATCGCGGCTGACCACGGCGATTCGCGAAGCGCGGCGGCGCGGCCTTTTGGGCAACAATATCGCCGGTACCACGTTCAACTTCGACGTGGAGATCCGACTGGGTGCAGGCGCATTTGTGTGCGGCGAAGAGACTGCCCTGCTGGCCTCAATTGAAGGCCGGCGCGGAACACCGAAGCCGAGACCGCCTTATCCGGCAGTGAGCGGGTTGTGGGGCAAGCCGACGTTGATCAACAACGTTGAGACCTACGCCAACATTGCGCCGATCATCCGCAAGGGCGGCAAGTGGTTTGCCGACATGGGCTCGGAGCGCAGCAAGGGAACCAAGGTATTTGCGCTGACGGGCAAGATCAAGAACACCGGCTTGGTGGAAGTGCCGATGGGCATTAAGCTACGCGAGATCATCGAGGTGATCGGCGGCGGTGTACCGGACGGGCGGACGTTCAAGGCAGTGCAGACGGGCGGCCCTTCGGGTGGGTGCATTCCGGTCGAGATGCTGGACGTGGGCGTGAGCTACGACGCGCTGATGGCGATGGGGTCCATTATGGGCTCCGGCGGCATGATCGTGATGGACGATACATCGTGCATGGTCAATGTGGCGCGGTTCTTCATCGAGTTCTGCATGACGGAGTCCTGCGGCAAGTGCATTCCGTGCCGCGCGGGAACGGCGCAACTTTATGGCTTGCTGACCAAGATCTGCAACGGCGCCGCAACCATGGACGATCTGGAGCTGATCGAAGATCTTTGCTCCACGGTAAAGGAAGCAAGCTTGTGCGGACTTGGCCAGACGGCTCCGAACCCGGTGCTGAGCACGCTGAAGTATTTCCGCAGCGAATACATTGAGCACATTGTGAACAAGCGCTGCCCGGCCGGCGTTTGCCATATGAAACCCCAGGTGGAGGTGGTCGCATGAGCGATGCCGTAGAGGTTAAAACACTCATCATCGACGGCGAGGAAGTAAGCGCACTTCGCGGGCAGACCATCCTGGAGGTAGCGCGGGAAAACGACATCGATATTCCCACGCTTTGCCATCTTGATGGCCTGAGCGACGTGGGCGCGTGCCGCATGTGCCTAGTTGAGATCAAGGGAAGCAATAAACTACTGCCGGCCTGCGTGGCGACGGTGTTTGAAGGCATGGAGGTAACCACCAACTCCGAGCGCCTGCAGAAACACCGCCGCACCATTCTGGAGATGCTGTTTGCCGAGCGCAACCATATCTGCAGCGTGTGCGTGTCGAACGGCCGGTGCGAGCTGCAGTCGCTGGGCCAGGAGCAGGGACTGACTCACATCCGGTTGCCGTACCGCAATCCCGAACTCTCGGTAGATGCCTCGCATGAGCGATTCACCGTTGACCACAACCGCTGCATTCTTTGCACACGCTGCGTGCGCGTATGCGCCGAGATTGAAGGCGCGCATGTGTGGGATGTGATGGGACGCGGCATCAACTCCATCGTCATTACCGACCTGCATGAAGAATGGGGCAGCTCAACCTGCACCAAGTGCGGCAAGTGCGTGCAGGTTTGCCCAACCGGAGCCCTGTTCGACAAGAGCAAGATTGGCGCCGATCACCCAAAGAATCCTGACTTTCTGCCTTATCTGAACCTGATGAGGGAGGCACAATGAGCAAATTGAAGCTGGCAACAGTGTGGCTTGACGGCTGTTCGGGCTGTCACATGTCGTTCCTCGATATGGACGAACGTCTGCTCGAACTGGCGGAGCTGGTCGATGTGGTGTACAGCCCCATCGTCGATACCAAGGAGTTCCCTGACGAGGTGGACATCGCGCTGGTTGAGGGGGCGGTGGCCTCAGTGGACGACGAGAAGAAGATCAAGAAGATTCGCGCCCACTCAAAGATGCTGGTGGCGATGGGCGACTGCGCGGTAGCCGGCAACGTGCCTTCAATGCGCAACCCGATTGGGCCGGAGGCGATCTTGAACCGCGCTTACATTGAGAATGCGAGCGCGCAGCAGCAGATTCCATGCGTGGTGGTGCCCAAGCTGCTGAAGGTGGTGCGGCCAATTCACGAGTTCGTGAAGGTGGACGTGTTTCTGCCTGGATGCCCGCCTTCCGCGGATACATTTCACACGGCGCTGACGGCGCTGGTAACCGGGGGGCCGGTGGACATTCCGGCGCTGACACGCTTTGGTGCGTAAAGACAGGGAGCTTGCCTCATGAGCCAGACAATCACAATCGATCCAGTAACGCGCCTTGAAGGGCACGGCAAGGTCACCATCCAGTTGAATGAGCAGGGCGAGGTGGCGGATGCTCACTTTCACGTAACCCAGGTGCGCGGCTTTGAGCGCTTTGCCGAGGGGCGGCCGTTCTACGAGATGCCGAGCCTGATGGCGCGCATCTGCGGCATTTGCCCGGTGAGCCACCTGATCGCCTCAGCAAAGGCCTGCGAAGCCATCATGTCGGTGCGGATTCCGCACACCGCGGCACAACTACGCCGCATGCTGAATCTGGCGCAGATGGTGCAGTCGCATGCGCTGAGCTTCTTCTATCTCTCCTCGCCTGACCTGGCGATGGGCATGGAAGCGGACCCAAAGGTGCGCAACATTCTGGGCGTTGCCGCCGCCAAGCCGGAACTGGGGCTGGCGGGCATCGGACTGCGGCGCTTCGGGCAGCACATTATCGAGCTTCTCGGCAACAAGCGCATCCATCCGGGTTGGGTGGTGCCGGGCGGAGTAACCGAGCCGCTGGCTCCGGCCAAGCGCGATGAGATTCTGGCCATGATTCCCGAGGCCTACGCACAACTGGGCCTGGGAATCGGCTGGTACAAGCAGGTGGCTGAGAACTTTAAGCCCGAGATCGATATCTTCGCCAACTTCCCGTCTCTTTACATGGGCTTGATCAATAAAGACGAGTCGATCGAGTTCACCGACGGTGAGCTTCGGCTGATCGACGCCAGGGGCAACACCATCGAAGAAGGCATTACGGCGAGCAAGTACAACGAAGTGATTGGCGAAGCGGTGGAATCGTACAGCTACACCAAGTTTGCCTATTACAAGCCTCTCGGATACCCGGACGGCAGCTATCGCGTGGGTCCGCTGGCACGGCTGAACATTGTAAAGAGCATGGGCACGCCGAAGGCCGAGAAGGAGCTGGCTGAGTTCAAGCAACTGGCAGATGGGCCGGTGGAGAGCTCTTTCTACTACCATCACGCACGGCTGGTGGAGATGCTGTACGGCATTGAGAAGATCGAGGAGATACTGAGCGATCCTCTGATTCTCGACAAGCAGGTGCGGGCCACGGCGGGCGTAAATCGCCTGGAAGGCTCCGGCCAGGCCGAAGCGCCGCGCGGCACATTGAACCACCATTACAAGGTGGACGAAAACGGAAAGATGACCTGGGCTAACCTGGTGATTGCCACCGGACAGAACAACAACGCCATGAACAAGGGCGTGGCTCAGGCCGCGAAACACTACATCAAGGACGGAAAATTTACGGAAGGCATACTGAACCGCGTAGAAGCGGTGGTACGCACTTTCGATCCCTGCCTTAGCTGCTCGACGCATGCTTACGGGCAGATGCCCTTGGTTCTCTCGCTTGTTACCGCTGAAGGCGAGGTTGTGGATCAAGTCATACGCTAACCGGCGTGGGACAACTGCCCGATGTTTCATCCCAGGTCCGAAAATCCGGACCTGGGGCATTCGTAACCGAAGTCAATCCGTTCGTACGCGAAGTACGATAAGAGTATGAATTCCACCAAGGCCCGATGCCTGCTTCTCGCTTGCGGAAACACACTGCGCGGGGACGACGGTATCGGGCCTTGGCTTGCCGATTGGGCGGAAGAACGCTTCAGCGGCGAGCCGGGCGTTAAGGTGATCAGCAGGCAACAGTGGACACCCGAACTGGCCTCTGACATTGCTGCAGCCGAAGCCGTGCTTTTTGCCGATTGCTCTGCCACTTCGGCACCGGGGGCTGTGGACATTTGCGACGTGCAGCCCACCGCTCAGACAGATGGCGTGGGAACACACCAGGTGAGCGCCGCGCAGTTGCTCCGCATGACGCAGGAACTGTACGGTTACCTGCCCCGGCGCGCACAATTGCTGACCGTCGGCGCCGGATCGATGGAGCTGAGCGAAGAGTTCAGTCCGGCTGTTGTCGACGCCATTCCGCCGGCGTGCGATCGGCTTGAGAAAGCTGTTCTTGAGATGCTTACCGGCAGATAAGATTTCGCACCGTCGCTGCGAAGCTGTATGACTGCCCCGTTCAAATTTTTAAGTGCCGCGCCCTGGGGATTTTCCTCTGTCCCGCGGGATGAGTGTCCTCTCGAAAGCATGGCAGACGTCCGCTGGGCTGATATTTACACCGAATTGCATAGGGAATGAAACTTGCAGGAGGCACCATTCGTCTATTCAAAAGTCCCTCCCTTCAGCTCGTCCGGAATCGCGAATTGCGTTGAGATTGATGATGGTAAATTTCTGCTGCCACACGTACGTAGTCACGGTGGTCCTGCTTATTGGCGCGGCCGCGGAGCCTTTAGCAGCGCAGCCGTCGTCCACGGAAGCTGCAAGTCCCCAGATGAGCGCCGACTCTGTCATGCTCGATCTGGCCGTCAGGGACCGGCACAACAAACCCGTCCTCGATCTGCATCCGGAAGAGCTTTCGATTGCGGACAACGGCACCGCCGTTAAGTTGACCGATCTGCACCTCGTGGACGGGAAGGGGCAGAATGAGCCGCTGATCACTTTCGTCTTTGATCGGCCGGGAATGCATGACACTCGCAAGGGATCGGACGATTTTCTATTCGGCAGGTCTCCGATTGCCGCACGTGAGACAAGCAGGCAGCTTCGCACCGCCGCCGCCAAATTTCTGAAGGGGTTCCCCGGTTCGGGTGTCAGGTTTGCGGTAGTTGATGTGTGGGGACGGCTACAGATTCAGCAGGCTTTCACTTCGGATCACAAAGCTGTCGCGAAGGCCATTTCGGCTGCCGTCGATCCTGAAGTGTACGGCACCAGAGTCGCGGCGAACGCGGAAGAGAAGCGCCAGATCCAGATTGCAAAGACGGGACAGGATTCTTCAGGCTCCGACATGAGCACACGAGACCGGGCGCTGGCGCGGTCAATGTATGCTGCGATGCAAACCTCGAGCCACATTGCCAAAGATCAACACCTGCCGCTTTCACTGGCGTGCCTGCTTGCCCTGGTGGAGTCGCAGCAAGCAGTGCCGGGGCGTAAGGCAATTGTTTATTTTGCGACGAACGACGAGAGCGGCAGCGATTCAAACAACTGGTTGAACCAGGACAGCCATGCCAAATCCGCAATCCATTCGATTGTTGGAGCGGCGAACCGCGCGGGCGCGAATATCTACGTTGTTCTGCCGGACGAAGTGGGAGATACGGATCAACTGGCTACCATCTTCAGCACTGCGGGCATGGGGATGAGCCCCTATGGCGCCGGTGCCGACATTACCGCGTCGGGTACGCCGATGATGGACACCACGAACTTTGCCATGGCCACGGTGGCCTCCCGCAAACCAAGCGCGAGTTCTACACAGGAGAATCTGAATGCGTTGGCCAGGCAAACCGGCGGCAATGTGATCAATGCCAGCGGGAGAATGTCGGGGCAGATCAAGGATCTGATTCAAGGTCTGACCACGTACTACGAAGCATCGTTTGTTCCTCCTTCGCAAGTGGAAGACGGAAGTTTTCATACGACGGCATTCAAAACGACGCGGCGTGGGTTGCGGATGCGCGCACGATCCGGATACCTGGCGCTGCCTCCAAGCGTTGGAATTACTTCGCCGCCGCAACCTTTTGAACTACCACTGCTGGCATTGCTGAAACGTACGGACCTGCCGAAAGATGTTGATTACCGCGCCGCGGTACTGCGCATGGGCCGTCAGGAAGGAGGCAACGTAGGCATCGTTGCTCTTGAAGTACCGGTGAGCGGACTTGAGGTTCATGAAGATCCAAGTACGCATCTCAATTCGGCGCACGTCTCCGTACTGGCAACCATCAAAGACAGCTCCGGAATGGAGATCGAGCGGTTCAGCGAAGATATTGCGCGTCGATGGTCTGCGGGCAAGGACGCCGCAGCAGCGCCTGAAGTTGTTTCGTTCGAGCGAAGCTTTTCTGCACCGCCGGGCCAATATGTTCTGGCGACTGCGATCACGGACCAGAATAGCGGCAAAGCCGCAGCCAGGCGTGAGACTTTTGAAATTTCCGGTAACAAATCCATGCCTGGACTCGGCGATCTGATGCTGGTTAGAGGAACAGAGCCCATCGACAATACCGGCAGCGATCCCGATCTGTTGTGGCGTGGCGCTGAGCGCGTGCTGCCGAATCTGTATGGCCAGTTGCCTCCGGGTGTGCACAATTTGTCAGTGTTTTTCTTTGCCTATACCGATCCCAAGTCTGCAGAGCCGGCAACCGTAAAGCTCGAAGTCCTGCGCGATGGTGTTCCGCTGAAAGGCAAGCCGCTGATTTCAACCCTGAAGGCCGGAGCGGATTTTGCGCCGGTGGTGAAGAGCTTTGCCATCAGCTCGGCGGCTGACGGCGACTATGAGGTGCGGGCAACCGTGACGCAGGACGGCCGATCCGCTGACTCGACCGGGAAATTCGCTCTCGCAGGTGGAGACGAACAGATTGCGAGCGCCGGAACAGCAGACATTCCACTCAACATTGATCCGCCAGGATTGGCAACCGACGAGCGCACGGCCACTGACCTGTCTCAGGAGGAATCGGACCGGATATTAGCCGATGTGCGCAGGAACGCGCTTGGCTATAGTGACACACTCCCCAATCTGATCTGCCAGCAAACGACGACCCGGTTAATCGACTCCCACGGCAAGGGTGACTGGCGTTTGCAGGACAAGATTGTGGAAGTGCTGACCTACGTCGACCATCGGGAGAACCGAACAGTTGTGGGCGGCGTAGTGAACCACGCAAAGAAAGACGAGAAGACCATGTCGCAGATTGGCATGATTTCAACGGGTGAGTTTGGCGTGGCGCTGAGCAATATATTCAAACCATCTTCAAAGGCCGAATTCACGCTGAAAGGCCTGGGCACTCTGCACGGCGAGCAGACTGAAGAGTTCGACTACAGCATCGCCGCGGAAAATTCAAGCTTTGTTCTGACTGCTCCCGATGCCTCCGCCAAGGTGGGCTATCACGGTCGCGTCTATGTCGACCACGCTACGCACGGTGTCCGCAGCATCACGATCATCGCGGACGATGTTCCGGAGAAATTCCCCATCCGCAGCGCTGCCGTGCGCGTGGACTACGACTACGTCGCGATCAACGACCACGACTACCTGTTGCCGGTAAGCGCGCAGGTGGTGGCGGGACAAGGCAGACGCAAGCTCGAACGCAACGACCTTCAGTTCAGCAACTTCCGCAAATTCGGGTCGAACTCGCGCATGCTGACCCCCGGCTTCCAGAGCGCACCGCAATAGCTCGCTGTTGCCGTGGAAGCAACGTTGTTCGATCCGTCGTTGAATAAGTCTGCCCGTCACGTAACGATGACGGCGAGCGGAATTAGCGCGCTGCTCAAGGCGCAGCCGAATTACACGAACAACAATGGCCTGTTTGGCAACTAATGCGCAGATAAAGTGTCCATAAATATAAGAGGGAGGAAGGACCCCATGAGGATCCTCTTTCACATTACAGGCTTGGTGCTGTGTATCTGTCTGTTTCTATTGGGGAATTTCATGGCCAAGCGAAGCGGCAGGCTGGCAAGTGCTCTGACGCACACGCCGGTCTCAAACGAGCGGCTATGTAAATTTTTCCAGTATAGCGGCGGAACTTTCAAGGCTGTGGCCTCAATAGGCGGGTTGCTGGAGAGCGTGTCGGTCGTGGTTCTGACCAGCGGCGTGCTTATCGATATCCTGATGGGGCTGTAATTCACCAACCGAACTCCTCCGTCGGACGCCCTGGCCACTCTGCGCAAAAAAAGCGGCAGTGCCGAAGCACCGCCGCATGCGAAAAGGAAGAATGGAACATTAGAAAGCGGCCACGGTCTGACGCAGGCTGTACGAGCTTAGCGTCTTGATGTAGTTGCCGCGGTCGAAGGGTGATGTGTCGGGCACAGAACGGCGGCTGAGGCAACCGCGCGTTTCTGCGAGCGACGTGTACTCGCGCTTCTCAAGCCAGTAGCACATGTCGGCAAGGACGCGACGGATGTGATCGATGCCGTGGATGTGGAGCGCTGAAACCATCATGGCGCAGTTCCCACCGGCCATAATGCTCTTCAGCACATCCTCGGCTGAGTGTACGCCGCCAGTGATGGCGATGTCGATGTCGAGATGGCCAAATAGAATGGCAGCCCAGTGAAGGCGTTTGAGCAACTCAGAGGGCGTTGAAAAGTGCAGTGTAGGCCGCACTTCAAGTGCCTCGATATCGAAATCCGGCTGATAGAAGCGGTTGAACAGCACAACGCCCGCGGCTCCCGCCTGCTGTAGCTGCAGAGTAAGGTTCGGAATGCTTGTATAGAACTGCGACAGCTTGACCGCGACCGGAACTTTGACCGCCTGGCAGACGGTCTTGACCAGATCGAGAAGCTGCTTCTCTATATCGCTCGAAGTCACGTTTCCATCTGTAGCCAGCGCGTAGGTGTTCAGTTCGATGGCGTGCGCCCCGGCCTGCTCCATCTCTTTGGCAAAGCGAACCCAGCCGCCACTGGTTGCGCCGTTAAGGCTGGCCATGACGGGAATGGAGACGGCTTCGCGAGCACGGCGCAGATTCTCCAGATAAATCTCGTGAGTCATGCGATAGTCATCGAGATCGGGCAGATATCCAAGCGACTCGGCGTAGGAATCGGTGCCGCGGGAGAGGTCCTCATCGAGAGTGCGCGACTCAAGAGCCAGTTGCTCCTCAAAGAGCGACGTGAGCACAATGGCTGACGCACCCGCGTCTTCCATGTGACGAACATTCTCAATGGACTCGGAGAGCGGAGTGGACGCCACCACGATGGGTCCACTCAGTTTCTGTCCGAGGTATTGCATAGACAGGTCGATCATTCTTCACCTCCGGCAGCGACCGCCGCCAGGTTCTTCTCTTCTTGCTTTTCAGCTGGTGCGATATGCGGAGTTTCGCCGCGGCCGGGCATTGCTGCACGCGCGGAGTAGACGCGCCACTGGCGCTCTACGTCGTCCTGAGCTTCCTTCAAAAGTTCCGCCGCCAATTCCGGATTTCCACGCGCAAGCATCGTGTAACGCGCCTCGCGGTAGGCATATTCCTTCAGGCGGATTGACGGCGCCCTGGAATCAAGCTGGAATGGATTCTTGCCCGACTCGCGGAGCGATGGGTTGTAGCGCATCAGCGGCCAGTAACCGGACTGGACGGCGAGCTTTTGCTGCTCGAGTCCGTGGATGAGGTCGTAGCCGTGAGCGATGCAGCTTGAGTAAGCGATGATGATGGACGGCCCTTCGTGAGCCTCGGCCTCCTGGAAGGCTTTTATCACGTGGCTGTCGTTGCCGCCCAGAGCCACCTGCGCCACATATACCGAGCCGTAGCTTACCGCTTCCATGGCGAGATCCTTGCGGCTTACCGGCTTGCCGGCAGCGGCAAATTTGGCAACCGCGCCGCGCGGAGTGGCCTTGGACATCTGGCCGCCGGTGTTGGAGTAAACCTCGGTGTCAAGGACCAGCACATTGATGTTCTTGCCGGAACCGAGCACGTGGTCGAGCCCGCCGAAGCCGATGTCGAACGCCCAGCCGTCGCCGCCCAGAATCCACACGCTCTTACGAACCAGCGAGTCTGCGATGGCAAGCAGATTCTTTGCATCGGATGAGGCGTTACCCGCCAGCTTCTCGCGCACCTGCTCCACGCGCTTCCGCTGGGCGGTTATTTCATCCTCGGTCTTTTGCGATGCGTGAAGCAGCTCGGCAACGAGTTCGACGCCGATGTCGCCGGCGAGGCGCTGCACGAGCAGTTCTGCAAATTCCTTCTGCTGGTCGAGAGCGGTCCTCATGCCGAAGCCGAACTCCGCATTGTCCTCGAACAGCGAGTTCGACCAGGTTGGACCGCGGCCTTCGCGGTTGGTGGTGTAAGGCGTAGTGGGCAGGTTACCGCCGTAGATCGACGAGCAGCCGGTGGCGTTGGCAATGTAGAGCCGGTCGCCGAATAGCTGGGTGAGCAGCTTGATGTACGCTGTTTCACCGCAACCCGCGCATGCGCCGGAGAACTCAAAGAGCGGTTGCAGCAGCTGCACATCCTTTACCAGCGAGTGCGACAGCTTGCTGCGGTCAACCTCAGGCAGCGAGAGGAAGAAGTCCCAGTTCTCGCGCTCGGATTCGCGCAGCGGAGGTTGCGGCGTCATGTTGATCGCCTTCCTGCTGGCGTCGCTCTTGCTCTTTACCGGGCAAACATCCACACAGACGGCGCAACCGGTGCAGTCTTCAGGAGCTACCTGCAGCGTGTAGCGGTCGTTCTCCATCCCCTTCCACTTGGGCTTGGCCCACTGGAAAGTGGTGGGAGCGTTGGCGGCCCGCTCAGGTGAGTAGACTTTGGAGCGGATGACGGCGTGCGGGCAAACCATGACGCACTTGCCGCACTGGATGCACAGATCCTTGTCCCACACCGGGATGAACTGCGCGATGTTGCGCTTCTCCCACTGCGCGGTTCCGGTTGGGAATGTGCCGCCGGCAGGAATTGCGCTCACCGGGATGTCATCGCCCTTTCCGGCCGCGATCTGTCCCAGCACGCCACGCACGAACTCGGGGGCGTTGGACGAGATTGCAGGCACGATGTCGAAGTTCGACGAAGCAGCGTTGGGCAGCTCGACCTTGTGCAGGTGAGCGAGTGCCGCATCCACAGCGGCGAAGTTCTTGGCAACCACTGCCTCGCCGCGCTTGCCGTAGGTCTTTTTGATGGCCTTCTTGATCTGCTCGATCGCCTCTTCACGCGGGAGTACGCCGCTGATGGCGAAGAAGCAGGTCTGCATGATGGTGTTGATGCGGGTCCCCATGCCGGCATCGCGGGCCACCTGGTAACCATCGATCACGTAGAACTCGATCCTCTTTGTGATCATGGCCTGCTGCGTGTGCTTCGGCAGGTGGCTCCACACGTCCTCGGCCGCGTAGGGCGAGTTGAGCAGGAACACTGCGCCGGGCATGGCCGCTTCAAGAACGTCCATCTTCTCAAGGAAGCTGAAGTTGTGGCAGGCAACGAAGCTGGCCCGGGTGATGAGGTAGCTGGACCGGATCGGATTGGGCCCGAAGCGGAGGTGCGAGGTGGTCATCGAGCCGGACTTCTTGGAGTCGTACACGAAGTAACCCTGTGCATAGTTCGGCGTTTCGTTGCCGATGATCTTGATGGAGTTCTTGTTGGCGCCTACAGTGCCGTCAGAGCCGAGTCCGTAGAAGAGGGCGCGAACCGTCCTGGGATCTTCGGTTGAAAAATTGGGATCGTAATCGAGGCTCGAGTTGCTGACATCGTCCACGATGCCGATGGAGAAGTGATTCTTCGACACCGGCTTTGCCAGCTCGTCAAAGATGCCCTTGACCATCGCCGGCGTGAACTCCTTCGACGACAGGCCGTAGCGTCCGCCGATGACCTTCGGCATGGCGAAGGGCAGCGTAGCGGCGTTTTCAGCAAGCGTGGCGAGGATGTCCTGGTACAGCGGCTCGCCAACTGCGCCGGGCTCCTTGCAGCGGTCGAGAGCGGCAATGGCCTTAACGGTTTTGGGCAGAGCGGCAAACAGCGCGGCGGAGTCAAAGGGCCGGTAGAGCCGAACCTTGACCATGCCAACTTTCTCGCCCTGCTTGACCATCAGATCGACGGCTTCTTCAGCAACTTCAGCGCCGGAGCCCATGACAACAATCACGCGTTCCGCATCGGGCGCACCGTAGTAGTCGAACAGCTTGTAGGCGCGGCCGGTAAGTGCGGCAAAGCGGTCCATCACCGACTGCACGATGCCGGGGACTGCAACGTAGTATGGTGAGCAGGCTTCGCGCGCCTGGAAGAAGAAGTCGGGATTCTGTGCGGTTCCGCGCAGAATGGGGCGATCGGGGCTGAGTGCGTTCTTGCGGAAGTCGATGAGGTGTTCATCATTCACCATGGCGCGAATGGTCTCGTCGCCGATGGGCAAAATCTTGGCTACTTCGTGCGAGGTGCGGAAGCCGTCAAAGAAATGCATGAACGGAAGACGCGCTTCAAGGGTAGCGATCTGCGCCACCAGGGCCAGGTCGTGCACTTCCTGCACGGAGTTCGACGCCAGCATGGCCCAGCCGGTCGCGCGGCAGGCCATCACGTCAGAGTGGTCCCCGAAGATCGACAGCGCATGCGTCGCCAGGGTGCGAGCGGTGACGTGCATGGTGGCCGGGGTAAGTTCGCCGGCGATCTTGAACATGTTGGGAATCATGAGCAGCAAGCCCTGCGAGGCGGTAAAGGTGGTTCCGAACGCACCGGCCTGTAATGCGCCATGAAGCGCGCCGGCGGCTCCGCCTTCGCTCTGCAGCTCTTCAACGACGGGCAACGCGCCCCAAATATTTCTCTTTCCCTCGGCGCGCCACTGATCGGCCCACTCGGCCATTGGCGACGAGGGGGTGATGGGGTAGATGGCGACGACTTCAGAGAGTCGATAAGCAACCGAGGCTGCAGCCTCATTGCCATCGAGAATTACCATTTCCTTAGCGTTTTTCGCTTCACTCATTCCGTTTGCCTCATTAGGCGGCGCAAGGGTGTTCAACCGCCATGTTGAGTGTCGTTTTGATGGTCGGATTACAGCAGTGATGGGTGACACAGGGAGCCGACAGATTCCCGCATTATGAAATGAGTTTCATGTAATGAATCGGCGCTTGGACAGAACCTGGGAATCAAATGCATTGCAGGCGGATCTTGATCTTGAGACAGAATCAAGAGAGAGGCAGGAAGGGCGAGGCGCGAAATATCCGCGCCCCGCAGCCAAAGGTCAGATTCAACATCAGAAGTTGACGGAAAGGGTGCCGGAGATAGCGCGCGGAGCGCCCACCTGCAGGGTGTTGTCGCCGAGCGCCAACGGATCGTGCAGAACGAATCCGTTGGTGCCCATGGTAGCGAAATACCGCTCGCCAACCAGATTGGATATGTTGAGCTGTGCTCTCAGGTTCTTGAAGGCCCCGAGTTGCTCACGGCTGTAGCCCGCGCCGAAGTCGGCAAGCCAGCGGCCGTCGACCGAGCCGTCGTTCGAATAGGTAAAGTAGCGAGTTGACATATAGTCGGCGCCGATGTGGCCAAAGAGGCCATTCTTCTTGTATTCAAGCGAGGTCTTGTACATGCCTTCGGGTGTATCGAGTGCGATCTTGCCCTTGATACTGTCGCAACCGCCACCTGGGAGGCTGTAGATGCAATTACCGCTTGAGTCCTTCGGGTCACCGTCGTAAGTGGAGCGATTCCAGGTGGCCGCATTATAGAGTGTCCACTCAGGCGTGAAGTGCACGCTGACTGAGCCGTCGATGCCGTTGGTGGTGACACCGGGCACGTTGTTGAGGGTAGAGGGATTGCCTTGAATGCCGCTGCCGCTTGCAAACGCCAGCAGGCGGTCATAGAAGTTGACGTGGAAATAGCTGGCCTGCGCGGCGGCGATGCGGCCGGTGTATCGATAGCCGGCCTCCTCGGTCCACGAGGTTTCAGGCTTGAGGCTGGACTTGAGAGCATCGAAACCGGCCTGCGTGGTCCCCCAGGGCGAGTTGCCGAAGCCATAGCCGCCGGGCACATACGAGCGCACGTTGTAGGCCACGTCGCCGAAGATTTCGTTGTTCTTGTCGAGCTTTACATTCACTCCGAACTGAGGCAGAATCGGCTTACCCGAAGTGAGCTTGCCTTGCGCATATTGGCCGAGGACAAAAACGGGGCTGGACTTGAAGGTGTTCGAAAGCTGGCCATCCGTCGTCATCTCCTGGCTCTTAAAGCCCGCTGAAATCGAAAACATTTTATTGAATTTGAAAACGTCATCAAAATAGACGTCGTAAAGCTCGGAATTGAAGACGTACTCCCACTGCGTGTAGAAGGGATCTGATGGGAAGGAGTAGAGCGAGTGAAGTGCGCCGGTCGCGCTGGTTGCGTAGAAGCGGCGGGCAAGGTTCCATCTTTCACCTTCAAACCAGATGCCGGCTTCCACCTTGTTTTTCGCGGTTTCATATGCAACCGAAGTCAGGAAACCGCCGCGGTTGATAGCGTACTCAGATGTGCGCAGAGAGATCGGAGAAATAATCGCTGTCGGGTTATAGATATTGTCGTAGGTGGGCAGATAGGGCGTGAACCACAGGCCGCGCCCGTCGTCATGGTGCCCATAGCCGGTGAATTTTACCGTGACGTGGCTGCCGAATGCCTGCTTGTAACTCACGCCGGCCAACTGGTCCTTGCGCAATCCAGCGCCGGCATAGTAGCCCGCATCACAAGGGTCTTCGTTTGCAGCCAAAGTGTCGACAGGAGCGGGATAGTCTCCAATTCCGTTGCACGCCCATCCCGCCTGGACTGCGTTGGCCCAATTGCCCCAGTTATCCCAGTTGTAGCCGAGCTTCTGCACCCAAACCTTGTTCACGTCCTGGTAGTCAACTTCGCGGCGATCCGAAACATCGACAAATCCGCCGATCTCGCCTGTGCTGCCGATGAAGTGTACAAACTTGCCATTGAGCTGCCAATAGTTCTGGCCAATGTCGCCGTGACCGCGCCACTTGTTGGCGAGGTTGTAAACGCCGGAGACGTAGAACTTGGTATGGTTCGGCATTAAGCCGCTTTCAAAGCGCACATAGGTCCGATAGGCGTTGAAGCTGCCAAAGCTCTGGGCCAGCGCAAAGCCGCGCTTGTCCGACGGGTCGGCCGAATAGAACTCCACGGTGCCGCCCAGGTTGCTTGTGGACGCTGTCTGGAGATCTCCGGTGCCCTGCGAAAGCACAATGCGGCCGATATTCTCGTCCGTAATGGCGCGGCTGATGTGCAGACCGTTCCAGTTGCCGTAGGACATATCGCCCAGCGGTATGTCGTCGAGAGTAAATCCGAGCTGATTTTGATTGAATCCGCGCACAGAGATACGAACAGCCCATTCATAGGAGCCGTAAGGGTCGGCGGCCTCGAAGTTCACGCTAGGAAGCTGCGCGAGGCTCTTGATCGGGCTGGTTCCGGGTGCCTGCTCGATGAGCATCGACGATTGCAGCGTCTGTTCAACGCGAAATTCGCCGGGCGCGGTCACGACCACCGTCTCTGTACTGGTGATCTTCGGCTGTGAAGCATCTGAGGAATCAGCGGTGGCCGAGGTTGACGTCTGCTGGGCACTGGCGCACAAAGTCCCAACCAGAATGAGAAGGAGTATCCTCGACAACTTCTGGTGTCTAGCCATGATCAATACCTTTCCTGTAAATTGAGTTGCAAGAGGCGGGTAGAGAGCGGTTGAGGAGCCTGACAATAAGCGGGGCCTGGAACAACCCATGTATTCGGCTCCAAGGTTCCCGATCAACAGACCAGACCTCCTGAAGAAGACACAAAGCCAACTGATTGCACTGGGATGAATCGCTAACGAAAAAGTTAAAGGCGTATTGATATAGGGCTGTTAGTCGGAAGTGAATAATTCATTAAGACTCGTGCACTCATCCGGCCGTGTTGTCTGCTCACGCTGGCGAATCATCTGCCCGCATGGGCATAGAGCCGCCTCAGGTTTCCGTTGATGAAAACCGAGGACTTCATACAGGAAGGGACCTGCTCAGAATTTCGAGCGGCTTGCGGAGAAATAACTGCGACTTGCAGCATCAACCAAGCAGCACTGACACCTTCGCCATCCACTGTGGTATTTCGAGCTTCTGCGGACAGAGCGGTTCGCAACTGCCGCAGCTGGTGCACGCGCCGGCGCGCTGCGAATCGCTGAGCAGAACCTTGTAGCGAATCTGGGCGCTCACCACATCGTTGTGGGTGTGCGAGTAGTTGAAGAGCTCGAGGTTGCCGGGAATGTCAACTCCGTTTGGGCACGGCATGCAATATCCGCAGCGCGTGCACGGAACCACGGTGCGCGCCATGTACTTCTCCCGGACCTGGGAGATGAGCTCCGCTTCCTCGGGGCCAAAGTATCCGATGCGTGAGTCCACAACGTAGGCCAGATTCTGCTCAACCTGCTCCATAGTGCTCATGCCGCTCAGCACCAGCGAAACCTCAGGCTGGTTCCAGAGCCATCGCAGAGCCCACTCGGCAGGAGTCCGCTTGATGGGGAACTCCTCAATGAAGTCGCGAATGTCCGGCGGCGGATCGGCCAGGCGGCCGCCAAGTAGCGGCTCCATCACGACCACGGCAAGACCCTGGTGCGCGGCCAGTTGCAGCCCGCGTGTGCCGGCCTGATTCTCAGTGTCCATGTAGCTGTACTGGATCTGGCACATCGTCCAAAGGCTGCTGCCGGTCACGATGTCATAAAACGCAGGATAGTCTCCGTGGAAGGAGAACCCGAGATGCCTGATGCGCCCGTCGGCAAGCGCCGCTTCGGCCCTGGCGAGCAGTCTGTGCTCCAGAACTACATCGCGCCAGATGTCTTTGTTGAGCGCGTGGAAGAGATAGAAGTCTACGTAATCGGTCTGGAGCTTCTCGAGTTGCTCATCCAGATACCTGTCGAAATCGTCAGTCGACTTAACCAGCCAGACAGGGAGTTTGGTGGCAACTTTAACCCGCGCACGGTAACCCGCCTGCAACGCCTTGGCGACAAGAACCTCGCTTTGCCCTTCGTGATAAGGATAAGCAGTGTCGAGATAGTTCACGCCGTTGTCGATGGCGTGGCGGATCATGCTTATCGCTTCTGCTTCGTCAATATTGGCGCTATTGCGCCGGTCGTCGAGCGTGGGCAGGCGCATGCAGCCAAAGCCAAGAGCCGAAGGCTTCCAGTCGAGAGGTCCAAAACTTCGGTATTGCACGTTCTATCTCAAAAGCGGAATTTGGAGAGGATTCTACTCCACATAAAGGATAGGGAGGTGTTGCGGCCATCACGCTTGCGTGGCGGCGGTCGACCCGAAACTCGCCGCGGCAGCGAACTCCCTCTCAGAAAAGGGATAAGTCGATCATCTTTGATACAAACTGCATTCGCCAATCGAATAGAATTACCTGACTCGTCGCACGCAGGATTCGTGGTGACCTTGTGAGAGTACTCAAGCTTTTCATTTCATTAACAATCGCTCTCTATCTACTGCTGGTGGCTGTGTTTTTCACAATGCAACGTTCGCTCTTGTACTACCCGAGCCATACCTACATAGCGCTGTCTGATGCTCATGCAAATCAGGCGTTCCGCGAAATCTCTGCGGAAACTGCCGACGGCATCAGTCTGAAGGCCTGGTACGCTCCATCAACGAGCCAGTCCTACACAATAGTCTTCTTTCATGGCAACGCAGATTGCTTGTATACGGCTGCTCAAATTGCCGATCCATACATCGCGGCCGGATATGGATTTCTGCTAGCTGAATATCGGGGATATAGCGGGCTGCCGGACAAACCGACTGAAAAGGGACTTTACGACGACGCTCGTGCCTATATCCAGTTTCTGACTGCTCACGGTGTGCCTAATCAAGGCATCATCCTTTTCGGCCACTCGCTAGGCACAGGAGTTGCAACTGAAATGGCAAAGGAATTTCATGTTGGTGGGCTGATGCTGCTCGCCCCGTATAGGTCAATTCCTGCCGTCGCTAAGGATCACTTTCCTTTCCTTCCGGTTTCATTGATCGTGCTTGACCGCTACGAGAATGACCGGAAGATCGCGACCGTTCACACACCCTTGCTGATTGCGAATGGTTCGATCGATGAAGTCATTCCGCCTTCGCAGGGGAAAGACCTCTATCTCCTTGCGAAGGAGCCCAAGGAGTTCCATTCGGTTGCCGGACGGGGGCATAACGATGCATTTGATGATTTCGCACCGATCGGCATTGACTGGATCAATCGTGCATGTCATCCGCACTGATGATGGAGCCCTTTTCCGTCAAACTGCACCAGGTTCTCGAGCGCAATCAGCCCTCTTTCTTGTTTGTTACCGCGGATGGTCTGACTGGAGTTGCAGCGTCCTTCCCAGCCACAGTCGTCCACTCGCGGACGTGCCACCGCTTTACGACGCCGTTCATCACATAGGGATCGGTACTTGCAAATTGCTCCGCCACATCGGGAGTATCTCCGCGAAAAAGCAGAATGGCGGCATCAGGCGGGTTGGCCAATGCACCTCCCAGCACCAGTTCGCCGCGCTCGCTTGCTGCCCAGGCTTTGGCAAGATGGGCATCGCGAAATTGCGCGCGGCGCGTCATGTAGTCGTCCGCAACTTCATAAAACAACAGGTAGTGCATACCAGCCTCCTTTTGAAAATTCTCCAGCATCCCGCATGCAAGAGGCTTCTCGCTTGCAGAAGATTGATTGCACTTCTCGCATAATCTTTACGAGAGGCTCATCTATGTTCTTAGATACAGTCTGCCATTCACCGGGAAACTCCAGTTGCAGGCGTAGTGCCAGGAATGCGCCAAGTCTGAAATGTCAGGCATGTGCCCGGTCCGTACCCACCGTACCCCCTACCCCCCTCCCCCGAATGCACCATCCACAGGGCACTTGGAAATAACCTAACCTGTTATACATCAACGGATTAAGAAAATTTACTGTTTACCTTATAGTCGACAGACAGGGTCGAAAATGGCCGTTTTTCGGTCATTTCTAGCACGTTTTTGGGGTGTTTTTGGCGTATTCTTCGCCCGAATTACCCCAAATCGCGCTCATCATTCGCGCGCTCAATCGGAACATTTTCGCGCTTGACGAAACGGTGTGTTACGCCAGCCCTTCAACCAGCGCTTCCCACTCTTCCTGGAGCGTTGGGCGGTGGAACTTCATGCCGGCGCGGTTGTACCAATAGTCGGCGTTCCACGTGACGCCTTCCTTGCGATGCAGGTAGGCGTGGACGGCCATGCCCTCGGTAGTCTCCAGCTCGTCGACCAGACTGTGGGCACGGGCCCACTCGCCCTTGGCGTCCCACCAGAGAGCCTGGAGCGGAATGGAGATACCCTCTGCCGGCCCCGGCTGGGCCAGGGATGCACGGAACTTCTGAATCTTCATGACAATCTTGTAGCACCCCCAAGAGGAGTCGGCAATGGAACGCTTTTGGGGCGGCTTTAGTGATTTAGGTCACATTCAAAGGAAACAAGTACTGCTAAAAATGAATCAATGTTCCGATAAAAACAGGCAGAGGGCCCGCCAGGGGGTAGGAGAGAGGGGCTGGCGAGGACGGGAGAAGTGCGCCCTCACGGAGGTCGAGAGGTGAGCGTAAACCCGGCGATAAGTAGAGAAAACAAGGTTTGCAGGCCGGAGGCAAATAGCCTTATACTGAAATACGACCAGAAAGGTCCTAATTTCAGATTGCCGCTGTTTCGGCGGCGTGGCGGAGTCCGGCGGGTGAGCGTTTTAAGTGAGTTGAAGGTCGGTGAAAGCGCGGTCCTGGTTGCTCTTGACCTGCCTGAATCCGTGCAAAACCAACTGATGCATATGGGCTTTGTACCGGATGCCCTGGTAAAAGCGCTACGGTGCGCACCGGCAGGCGACCCCACGGTGTATGGCATTGACGGCATGGAGATTGCACTCAGGCATGAGACGGCCGACGCAATTCGGGTAAAGCCTTCACTTGCCGTGGTTGCAGAGGCCGAAATCAGCGAGGAATCGCCTGAACTTATTGAGGCTGCGCAATGAGCAGCACCTGCTGCACTCCAGCACCTTACGTTCCACCCACAACGCCACCCCCGGAGGGTGCGCTGCGGACTGTGGTGTTGATCGGTCCGCCCAATTCCGGTAAATCCACACTATTCAACCGTTTGACCGGCTTGCGGCAAAAGGTGGCCAATTTTCCAGGCGTGACCGTCGAACAGCGGCTAGGCCTGATGGCCGGCGTGGGGCGCGAAGACCTGACGCTGATCGACCTGCCGGGAATCTACTCTCTTGATCCCTACTCTGAGGATGCTCGGGTATCTGTCGACGTGCTGCAGGGCAGGATGCCGGGCACGCCCAAGCCCGACGCAGTACTGCTGGTTCTCGACTCACTGCACCTGACGCGGCAACTGATGCTGGCGGCCCCGGTGCTCGCGGTTGGACTGCCCACGCTTGTGCTGCTGAACATGACGGACCTGATGGAGTCGCGCGGAGGCGAACTCGACGCTCTCAAACTGGCCAAGGAACTGGGCGCACCGGTTGCGCAGATCTCAGCCGTGCACGGTACAGGTCTTGAAGCGGTTTCACTGTTTTTGAATCAGCAGTCCGGGCGGCAGGCTGCGCAGCCGCTGACACTGCCGGTACTGGGCAATGCCGCCAGCACACACTCATGGGCTGCACAGATAAGCAGGCGTACGGGTTATCGCGCACCACTTTCAGCGGAAAATACGCGCAAGATCGACAATGTGCTGCTGCACCGCATATGGGGACCGTTGCTGTTTCTCTTTGTAGTGGTCGGAGTCTTCGAGGTGGTGTTCGCATTAGGTCAGCCGCTCTCAGACGGCTTTGGCGATGTCCTGGCGCGGGCCGGTGAATTGGTGCGCCCCTTGCTGCCCGCAGGCTGGCTGCAATCGCTGGTGCTCGACGGCGTGTGGAAAGGCATCAGCTCAGTGCTGGTGTTTTTGCCGCAGATTCTGCTGCTGTTTCTCTTTATTGGAATTCTTGAAGACTCAGGATACTTGGCACGTGCCGCGCTGATTGCCGACCGCGTGATGCGCACCATCGGATTGAACGGCAAAGCGTTTATCCCGTTGCTTTCGGCTTATGCGTGTGCGGTACCTGCGATCATGGCCACGCGCACGATCGAAAACAAGCGCGACCGGTTCGCGACGATCCTGGTGACGCCGTTCATGACGTGCTCTGCGCGCCTGCCGGTTTATATGCTGCTGATAGCGGCATTCATCCCGAACGTATATTACCTGGACGGGCTTCTGGGCCTGCAAACGATCGTCATGCTGAGTCTCTACCTGGCGGGATTTGTCGGGGCCATGACAACCGCATGGCTGCTTAAAAGCTCCATCCTCAAATCGAGTGAGACGCCATTCATTCTTGAACTGCCGCAATATCGCATGCCGACGCTGCACTCTCTCATGCTGCGGCTTGTCGATCGCGCGAGCATCTTTCTGCGCCAGGCAGGCACCATCATTGTGTGCGTGACCATGGCGCTGTGGGTTCTTGCTCATCTGCCAATTGCGCATATTGCCGGACATTGGACTGCGCCGGAACTAGCTGAAAGCCTCATTGGAAGGCTGGGACATTTTATCGAGCCGGTGATTGCTCCGCTTGGATTCAACTGGAAGATCGGCATCGGTCTGCTGTCGAGCGTGCTGGCCCGCGAAGTGATGGTGAGCACCATGGGCACGTTGTACGGAGCTGACCCCACGACACAATCGCTGCACCTGCAGACCGCATTGCACAGCGACATGACGCTGGGTGGCGCACTGGCACTGATGATCTTCTTCGCCTTCGCCATGCAATGCACTTCCACGATGGCAGTGGTGAGGCGCGAGACCAATAGCTGGAAGTGGCCGGCAGTGCAGTTCGTTTACATGCTGGCGCTTGCGTACGGCGCGGCCTTCGCGGTCAATCACATCGTGATGGCCTTCCTCCGATAGCGACACCCTTTTTAGCGATCTCTGCCCCGAGGAAAATAATTCTTCTGCGGCAGGCGTCTGTAAGTCGTCGAATCGTTGGCTTTAGAAGACGCCCCCTCTCAGGCAACCTTCTCACTTACATCCATTCGCGGGTGGCCGACATCTCAATCTCACGAGATGCCGAGAGGAATGTGCAGCGTAAAAAACCTGGATGAAAGGAGACGAGATACCATGAACAGACTTACACATTTTGCAGCAGCTGCAATTGTAGGAATTTGCTTTCTGAGTTTTACTCCGAAAGCGAGCGCGCAGGTGAGCTTCGGCATTCAGATCGGTCCACAGCCTGTGTGTCCGTACGGCTACTTCGATTACGCGCCATACCGTTGCGCTCCCTATGGCTACTACGGGCCGGAATGGTTTGCCAATGGCGTGTTCATCGGCGCCGGTCCGTGGTATGACCGCGATGACTATTTCAGGGGCCACGTTGATCACCACTTCGATCCGCGCTTCGGATATCGCGGACATTTGCCGCGACGCGGAGAGCGGCCGGACTGGGATCGCCACCACGGCAGGGTGGAACACTTCCACGGGCGCGAAATGCACGAAGAACGGCCGCACCACGACCGTGGCCGTGACCATGGACATGACCATCATTGAGTTAACTGCACTAAGGAATTCAGCTCTTCGTTGACGGCCGATTGCTCATGCAGTTTGAAAGAGACACAAGCACAAAGGCCCAAGTTCTTGAGTAGAACCTGGGCCTTTGTTCTTTTGAGTGAGGCTACCAGTTGGTGATGGAGCCGTCGGTACGATAGTAGATTTGCCCGCGCTGAAAGTCGGGTTCCGTCCACTCGGCAATCTGAGTAAGTTGCTTCATATCCAGTTCCACTCCAAGGCCGGGGCGCTCGTTGGTGTAGAGCTTTCCATCCTTGAAGTCGAGGCACTTGGGCAGGTGCGCCAGCGTGCGTCCCTGATAGTTGTATTCCATAACCAGCGGACCGGAGAACGTGCTGAGCGTGTTGACGAGCGCCGCAGTGGCGATGGGTCCGGTGAAGTGCGGCACGATGCCGACAAAGTGGGTCTCGCACATAGCCGCTATCTTGAGCATCTCGGTAATGCCACCCACGTTGGGCAGCGTGGCGCGGCAGAAATCGATATCGTGATTTTCGACCAGCGGATTGAAGTCCCAGCGATTGCCCCACTCTTCGCCGGCGGCAATTGGTACGTTGACTTTCTGGCGGAGGATGGGGAGGTCCTGAAGAAAGCCTTCCGTACGGACCGGGTCTTCTACAAAGTACGGCGCAAGGTCTTCGATCAGATTGCATCCGCGAATTGAATCGGAGAGATCGAAGCGCTGGTGGAAATCGATGCACCAGTTGCCGTCGGTACCTACTCCCTCGCGCACCTGCTCACAGACTCCGCGGAGTTTGTTCAGGCGTTCGCGGGTATCGTAGGTGGTGTTGACGGGCACGGACAAGGCGTCGAACCGGAACATGCGATAGCCCGCCGCAAGGGTAAGTTTTGCGCGTTCCTTGATGGGAGTTTCGCGCGTGACGCCTGGAATCATGCCGGCAGTGTTATAGCACTCGATGAAATTGCGAGTGGAGCCTCCAAGCAGTTCATGCACAGGAGCGTTCAGGGCTTTGCCTTTGATGTCCCATAGCGCAAGGTCGAGAGCGCCGATGGCGTCAGTGCGCTCACGACCGGCGGGATAGAAATACCCGCGATTCATGTCCTGCCAGAGGTGCTCAATAAACTGAGGATCACGGCCGATGAGACGGCTGGCACCGGGTGCAAGCAGGTCCTTCGAACCACCTTCTCCAATGCCTGTAATGCCTGCATCGGTTTCTACGGTGACCACAACATAGCTCTGATTGAAGATCTGGTTGAATGAGAAAGCCGTTCTTGGCGGCTCGTATGCGCGGATACGCGTGATTTTCATTTTGGGCAGCGCCCCAAAGGCGGGAAGCGGACCAGCCGCGACGGCTGCGGCTGTCGCTGCAAGGGATTGCAGGAATTTACGGCGTTGCATGAAAGTGACCTCCGGTTTCGCCACAAATCCTAACATCTCCGGGCCTTAAAAGGCCGCATCCAATCAGCTAAAGGCAACAACATTCCAGATTTGCCGAGTCTCTCCGACAAAAGGCCGGAGGCATCCCTTTGGTACCCATTACGAAGGTTGCAGAGGCTCAAGAAACGTGCAGGGACAGCGTATGATTCAGTTGTGGCGTTGAATGCTACGGTGTTCAACGATGCGATAAATGAGTTCGGTCCTATTGCACATACAAGAGATCGAGCCGGATCCAACGTGTACTGTGTTGTCTTCGGTTTGCACAGAATCCGTTTTGCAGATTCCGTAAATTGCCCCGGCACTGGCCGGAGAAATCGGAAGATCAGTGCGGAGAACCTGTTTTTTTGAGAGGACACATCGATGAACAACTTGTGGAAGAACTACAGAATTTTCGCTGTGGCAGCATTCTTTGGCGTACTGCTGCTCATGGGCGCCTCACAGCCCGCGAGCGCTCAGGTAAACATCAATGTCAACATTGGGCCCGCGCCGGTCTGTCCTTATGGTTACTTCGACTACGCGCCGTACCATTGCGCTCCCTTCGGCTACTACGGACCAACGTGGTTCAACAGCGGCGTGTTTATCGGTGCAGGACCGTGGTTCGTCGGACCGGTTGGATTCCGCGGATACTTTGACCGCCGCTTCGACCCGCGTTTTGGATATCGTGGAGCGCTGCCGCCGCGTGGCGCGCGCGCCGATTGGGGAGGGCACCGCGGCTGGGAGAAGCAATTTCACGGTCGATCGTATCGCACAGAATACCGGCACGATAACGGCAACCACAACGGACAATACAAAGAGCACGGCAATCCGCACGGCGACGATCATGGCCGTGGGCACGATAACGGTCATGGCAATGGCAACGGGCATGGGCACGGTCACTAGCTGATCGTTTAGCGGCTGGACGTTGGATTGCGAAAATGATGGCAAATTACGTTCAGCCGTTACCTGCTTGCAGCGATCATTTGCGCGGCGTGCTGAAGGCTCGTTTCGGTTACCTTTGCACCGGAAACCATCCTCGCAACTTCATGGGTGCGGGCACGGTCGTCCAAGACGCGAATTTGCGTCTTGGTGCGACCGTGATCCTCCCGCTTCTCCACGGCAAGATGCTGATCGGCGAACGCGGCGATCTGCGGCAGGTGCGTGACGCAGAGAACCTGCTGGCCTCGGCTGAGCGATTTCAGCTTCTGGCCGACGGCCTCGGCTGCACGGCCGCCGATGCCGATATCGATTTCGTCGAAGACCAATGTGCGCGGCGTTGTCTTTTTCCTGGACTTGGACGAGTTCTCTTCCACAGCGACCTTGAGCGCCAGCATGACGCGCGAAAGTTCTCCGCCCGAGGCAATCTCGGTCAACAGCTTGAGCGGCTCGCCGGGGTTGGTTGAGATGCGGCATTCAACCTCATCCCAGCCGGTGGTTGTCCACGCCGATTCCTGCGCATTCGACTTCACGGCAACTTCAAATCTGGTCTTCATGGCGAGTGAATTGATTTGCGCCTCAGCAAGTTTGGCCAGCTTGGCTGCCGCGGTTTTTCGGATAGTACTCACGGCCGAAGCAGCGCCGTGATACTGTTCAGCGGTTTTATCGACGGCGGCGCGCAGTTGCTTGAGAATTTCGTCTCGATCCTCAACCTCGGCGAGTTTGCGTGCAACATCCTGGCCAAACGCAATTACCTCGTCGATGGTGTGTCCGTATTTGCGCTTCAGCCGGTCGAGCAACGCCAGCCGGTCTTCGATTTCGGCAAGCCGCTCGGGCGATGCGTTGATGCCCTCGGCGTAATCGCGCAGCGTTGCGCCGATGTCGCCCACCGTGGCGCGAACGGATGTCAACTGCTGCACCGGCTCCGCAAATCGGTTGTCGTAGCGCGCCAGTTCTTCAAGGTTGCGCAGAGCGGCACGCAGTGCAACCTCGGCGGAGGCTCCACCTTCGTAAAGTTGATCGAACCCGCCCATTGCAGCGGCGTAGAGCTTTTCAGCGTTGGCCAGAACGCGTTTTTCCGTTTCGAGAGCTTCGTCTTCTCCTGCCGAGAGCTGCGCCGCTTCAATCTCTTTGTGCTGATAGGCCCACAGATCAACCATGCGCAGGCGGTCCTGTTCGCCCTGAAGCAGATCGTTGAGCTTGTTCTGCGCTTCGTGCCATTGGTTGTAGGCTTCGGCAACTGCGTCGGTTGAGACGCCGGCGAAGCGGTCAAGCAGCAAGCGCTGCTGGGCCTGATCGAAGCTGGATGCGGTTTCAGTTTGCGCATGGACCAACGCCAGCTCCGGCGCGAGCAGCCTGAGCACCGCTACCGTGGCGGGTTGATTGTTCACAAAAACTCGCCCTTTGCCGCCGGAAAGAATCTCGCGGCGAAGGATAATCTCGTTGCCTTCAGAATCGATGCCGTTTTCCTCAAGAACGGTTTCGGCGCCCGGCGTGGACTCGAAGACACAGGAAACAACGGCTTTCTCCGCACCGTGCCGGACCACGTCTGCCGAGGCCTTGCCACCCATAAGCAACGCGAGTGCATCTACTAATAGAGACTTGCCTGCGCCGGTTTCGCCGGTAAGCAGGTTAAGTCCCGGCCCCAGAGCAGCGATGGCGTGATCGATTACTGCGTAGTTCTCAGCGCGCAATTCGACGAGCATGCAGAATTCACTCTTCCGCCGGATCCGTCCGGCTATTGCTCCATTTGAATGGATTGGAGCAGGAAAATAAAGCACATAAGTCGTGTTCAAGCTTGATGAGACAAGCCGTCTTGCCTTCAGATTTCGGAACCGTTTTCGGCCGTACGAACCGGGCCTCGGAATGCCATGCGAGTCCGAGCGCAGCATAGCACGATTGACAGGAAAAGGGTTGTTGGAGGGGCCGAATCAGTTACTTAGGGGACCAGCGCGATGACTTGGTAGCGGCCTCGACGTCTGATACCGTTGTAATGAGGTGACATGCCGATTTTAATAGCTGCGTTTGCGTTTTTTTTGCAGTCTGACAGCGGCGCTCCCCCAGCGGCACCAACCGGAGCGACAGGCTTTGGCACGTTGGCTAGCCTGCTCAGCAACATTGGCCCCATCGCGGCAGGCGTGCTGGTCCTGCTGCTGCTTGCGAGTCTCTACTCCTGGACCGTGATTCTTGGAAAGATGTCCACCTTCAAAAGGGCGACCAACCAGAGCCGCCGGTTTGTGCGCGCTTTCCGCAAGGCGTCGAAGTTGCAGGAGATCGCCTCTCTGGCCTCGGAGTGCGCAGGAAGCCCGCTGGCGCAGGTGTTCGAGGATGTGTACGATTCCTACAAGCGGCAGACGGGTGGCTCGGGACCTCCGCGTAACATGGTTTCGCTGGAACGAACGGCGATGACCGCTTCGAGCGAAGCCATCACCACTCTTGAACGGCGCATGACCTGGCTGGCGACGATTGCATCGACGAGTCCGTTCGTGGGCCTGTTCGGAACCGTGATGGGCATCGTTGACGCCTTTCTCGGTTTGGGCACGGCTGGATCCGGCACTCTTAAAGCGGTAGCGCCCGGCATTGCGGAAGCGCTGATTACAACCGCCGCTGGATTGTTTGTAGCGGTTCCGGCCCTGGTCGCCTACAACCAGCTCACGGCGCGGATCAAAGTGTTTGCATCGGCCACCGATGACTTTTGCCGGGAGTTGCTGAACTCGCTGGAAGAGATTCCGGTACGCACGGCTCCGCCGTCACCGCGCGCGCCGGATATGCCGCGGGAGGCTGAACGTGGCGTTTACAAGTAGCAACGGCCAAACACGCAGCTCGCTTGCAGACATCAACGTTACCCCGCTGGTCGACGTGGTGCTGGTGCTTCTGGTGATCTTTATGATCACCGCGCCAGTGCTGCAATCGGGCATTGAAGTGAACGTGCCGAAGACACGCACCGTGCGTGAAATTACCGAGCAGCGCATGGTTGTGACCATCGATCACAACCAGAAGATCTATCTGGGTGACCAGCCTGTGAATATTCATGAACTGCCGCAGAGGCTGATGCGCGCCGGAACCGATCCGTCGCGCCAGGTGATTTACCTGCGAGCAGATCAGACGGTTCCGTTCGGCGCGTTTGCCACCGTGATGGATGCAGTGAAGCAAGCCGGGATAACCAACGTATCGATCGTGACGCAGGCGCTTGATACTTCAAACTCTTCAGCCAGCGCCAAGTAATCGAGCCTAACGCGGCGCAAACTTCACTTGAGGCGAGCAATTCAGGCAAAACGATGGATGGACTCATTGAAGGCACCGAACATCTGGAACGGGAACTGAGCCCGGAACCGCTTGCTGCGCCCGCGATGGGTTCGTTCGTGCTCCATGCCGTCCTGTTTGCGTCCATTTTGAGCTACGGATTGTTGAGCGGACTCTTCAAAGCCAGTGTGTGGGGCAACCAGGGCGCAGGACAGGCCATGCAGGTGAGCCTGGTGAGTAACGCCATTCCCTTGCCCAACAATCAACCGAGGAACGAGAATGTGCTGGCGACCGAGAAGCCGAGCACTGCGCCCCAGGCTCCGAGCCCGAAGACACAGCAGAAAGTCGAGCCGGATGCGATTCCGATTCTAGGCAAGCAGGTGAAACCTCAACAGGAGATGGCACAGAAGACTCCGCCCCAGCCCGCTCCGCAGACGGACAACACCGCTCGCTATGGAGAGCAGCAAGGATCGAATCTTCCGAGGGCCACGCAGCCGAGCGTAGGCAGCATTGGCAACACTGCGGTAGGCGACAGCGACTTTGTAAGCATGTTTGGCTGGTACGTTCGCCAGATAAACGCCAAGATGGCGAATAGCTGGTACAAACAGGAAGTAGATCCGCGCACGCCACCGGGCGCTCGTGTATATCTGGTTTTCACGGTTCACAAGGGTGGCACCGTATCGGAAATCAAGCTCGACCGCTCCAGCGGAAGCCCGACACTGGACCAGTCGTGTTTGCGTGCGGCGCAGCGTGTGGATACGTTCGGCATGCTGCCACCTGCTTACAACAAGAGCACATTGATGGTTTCCTACTACTGTGAGTACTAACAATCTGCGATTTTCACCGTCTGCGAAATGAGACCTCTTTGAGACGTGAGTACGAACAGATCAATTTGCCAGGAAGGACCGCTCATCGCATGAGAAGAATCCTCGTGAAGAGTTTGCACCGGCTTTTGCCTATTGTTCCCTTCTGCCTGCTTCTGTGGCAGCCTTCGCCGCTGGTTGCGCAGGACTGGGTGCATACGGGCACCAACCTGGGCAATAAGACCATCCGCCTTGCCGCCGCCGATTTCAAACCCACGGGCAACGATCCGCAAACGACGGCTTTGAAGGCGGTATTTGACGCTACGCTGTTCAGCGATCTGGGCAATGCGGGTATCTTCGACCTGGTTTCGAAGAGCATGGCTCCACAAGCCACGCCTGGTTCTCCGCAAGAAATTGTGCTGAATCAGTGGTCGGCTCCCCCCGCAGAAGCGGCGATGGTGGCATTTGGAACTTTTGCCGTAAATGGTGGCAGGATTGCGGTTTACGGCTGGCTGTTCGACACCGGCAGCACGTCGAGCCCGCAGGTGCTGGGCAAGCAGTATAACGAGGCGGCAAACGAAGAGATGGCGCGCAAAATTGCGCATGAATTCGCAGACGAGATCATTACCCGCCTTGGCGGCGGAATCAACGGCATTGCGGAGACCAGGATCTACTTTGTCAGCAACCGCTCGGGCACAAAAGAGATCTGGTCAATGGACTACGATGGGCAGAATCAACATCAAGTTACGCATCTGGGCAGCATTTCCCTGTCTCCGCGCATCTCACCGGACAACTCCCGAGTTGCATTTTCATCATTGGGAAGGGATGGTTGGTCTATCCGCATGTATTCTCTGGAACTAGGACGGATGGTGAGCTTTCCGGGCGGATCGGCAGGCGGCAGCAACTTATCGCCTGCGTGGACCTCTGACGGCTCGCGCATTGCGTTCTCCTCATCGCGGGCAGGCAACGCGGAGATCTGGGTATCGGACGCGACAGGCGGTAATCTGCACAAATTGACCTCGCTGCCCGGACCCAATGTTGCACCGGTGTGGAACCCGCGGACGAATGCGCAGATTGCCTTTGTGGGCGGACGAACCAACGAACCACAGATTTATGTCATGAACCAGGACGGCTCGAACATTCAGCGCATGACGGACAGTGGATATGCCGTTTCGCCCTCGTGGCATCCCAACGGCGCCTATCTGACCTTCAGTTGGAACCGCAAGTATGGGCCGGGCGATCCGGGCGGGCAGGATATCTACGTGTTCGAGATCGCTACCATGCGATGGCTGCAGGTGACCCATGAATCGGGTAACAACGACTTTCCGTCCTGGTCTCCGGACGGCCGTCATATCGTGTTTCAGCGGAAGATGAGCGGCGGCCGCACGCAGATCTGGACCATGCTTGCCGACGGCACTCACCAGCAACAACTGACGAAATCGGGCGACAATTCAATGCCGAATTGGAGCTGGAAGTAGCAATTGAACGTTTGAACAAATGGTGCGCGCCATCACGGTTTGCTGCACAATTTTGAATTTACGCTTCGATTGATGGACTATCATTTTTCGTAATTGAGTTTCGCGGCCCTCGGCATCGCATTGCTGATGGTGATAGTGCCGGGACCTTTGCGAATCTGGAAGCGTTTGAGGAGAAGCAACGCGGTATTGCTGCGGAAGCAGCGCAGGATTGCTGTGGAACCATTGTGACAAGTGAAGGCAAGTATTCGGTGTTGGTTCGGTTGGGTAGAGATTGCCGCAAGAGCAATGTTTTAAATCATGTGCAGATGATTCAAAAAACGCCGAATTGCCGGGAGCGAAGTCTAAATTTCTGAAAGGGAGTAACACATTGAAGATACGGAACCGAATTCTTTTGCCAGTTTCATTGCTGGCCGTATTGGTGGCGATTGCAGGCTGTAAGAAACAGGTGCCATTACCTCCTCCGCCGGCAGGCGCACCGCCGGCAACAACTCCGTCACCCACGGCCCAGTTGACCGCCACGCCAACAGTCATTTCGGCGGGCGACCAGGTTCAACTGTCATGGCGCACAACCGATGCTACATCGATTTCGATTGACGGCATCGGCGACGTTCCCTCAACGGGCGTGAAATCCGTCACTCCGACCGAAACCACCACCTATCATCTGGTGGCACGCGGCGAAGGCGGCTCGGCGGATGCATCAGCCACCGTGACGGTGAACGCGCCTCCGGCAGTGCAGGTGCCCACCAATACGATGACTGCCGAAGAAGAGTTCAGGGCAAATGTTCAGGACATTTTCTTCGATTACGACACCGATGCAATCCGCCTGGATGCACAGGCAACGCTTTCAAAGGATGCCGGCTACCTGGCTTCTCATCCGAACGTGAAAGTGGTGATTGGCGGCTACTGCGACGAGCGCGGCTCGGATGAGTACAACCTGGCTCTCGGTCAGCGCCGTGCAGAGTCCGCAAAGAATGCACTGGTGCAGGCCGGTGTGGCTGCCGACCGTATGCGTGTCATCAGCTACGGCAAGGAAAAGCCGTTCTGCACCGAGTCGGATGAATCCTGCTGGCAGCAGAATCGCCGCGCCGGATTCACGATGGACCGCTAGACAGGAGCGATCCTCATCGCGCAAACGGTGGCGGATCACCATGACAAACCGTTTAGAACGTGCGGCAGTCCCGCCAATTGGAGGGGCTGCCGCATGTTTCTTGATATCATGAAGGGGTGATGAAGATGGTACGCACAGTTCGGAATCGAGTTCTGGTGGTAGCGCTTGTTGCTGCGGTCCTTGCTTCGACGCCCACGCCCGCTCACGCAGTTGCGAAGGAGATCATCCAACTGCAGACGCAGGTTCAGCAGCTTCTCGACATGGTGCAGCGTCTCCAGTCGACCATGGACACGCGTTTTGGCGTGCTGCAGAACCTGGCGCAACAGACAGCGGACCAGGCAAAGCAGATGAGTGCGACCGTAAACGATCTGCAGCAGAAGTTGAATGCGCAAAACGAATCTGTGAACGGCAAGATAGAAACCGTGAGTGGACAGATGCAGTCGCTCAACGACTCCGTCGATGAGTTGAAGTCGCGCATCGCGAAGCTCGATAAGACCGTTCAGGATATGCAGGCGCAGATGCAGAACATTCAGTCGCAACAGTTGCCGCCTTCAATTACCGGAGCCGCCACGGGCCCCGGAGGACAGCCCGATGCGGGTCCAACCGCATCGCCCGCCGTTAACCAGGCGCCTCCACTGAAGGAGACCTTCCAGAGCGGACTCCGCGATTACAACGCCGGGCACTATCAAGTGGCGGTGGGTGAATTTCAGGATGTACTGCACTACTACCCACTTGACGATCTCGCCGGCTCGGCGCAGTTCTACCTGGGTGAGATCGCCTACGAACAGAAGCATTATGAGGATGCCATCAACTCCTATAATGCCGTGCTGGAGGGCTTCGCGGGCAATCCCAAGGCGCCTACGGCTCAGCTTCATAAGGGTCTTGCGCTGTTGGCAACGAACAAGCGGGATGCCGGCATTCATGAACTTCGCTTGCTGATCCAGCGTCATCCGCGCACGCCGGAAGGGGCTAGCGCGCGTAGCAAATTGAACGGCATGGGTGTACGCATCGCTGCCAAGTAATCTGGAAAGAATCACAGAGAAAAGCCCCGCTCGAAGCGGGGCTTTTCTCTGTGACAAGGAAGCGGGCCCGGTCAGCTCATTGCATGCGGATCGTTGGCTCCGAGCATCACGCTCTTGTGGTGGCGCACATCCGTACCCTGCACCCAGAAGATTACGTCTTCAGCAATGTTGGTGGCGTGATCGGCAACTCGTTCGAGACTGCGGCTGATCATAAGCGCATTCAATGCCTGCGGAGCGATATGGTTTTGCTCCTCCATCACCTGAGTAAGAGCCTTGTAGGCCGCGCGGTTCATCGAATCGACAGCGTCATCCATAGTCAGGACTGAGCGCGCAATCTCCGCATTGCCTTCAATGAACGCCTGCAGGCTCTTGCGCACCATCTCTGACGCGAGGGCAGCCATCTTTGGAATATCAACGGGCAGATCGACAACCGCCATGTCCACCATGTAGCGCACCCTATCACTGATACTCTTGGCGGAGTCACCGACGCGCTCTATATCGGCGTTGATCTTGATCACGCTCAAGATGAAGCGCAGATCGACTGCCATCGGCTGCTCCATGGCCAACAGGTCAAGCGCTGCCTGATCAATGTCGCGCTCCAGGCGATTGATGGCGACTTCGCTGCGGCTAACAAGGTCGCAGATGGACACGTCGCGCACACGATAGGCTTCGATGGCGCGTTGAATGGCCTGCTCGGCAAGTCCCGCCATCACCAGGAGATTTTCCTTAAGATCGTCGAGACTCTGTTGAAATTTAATGCGTGTCATCCAAACCTGCCAGTGATGTAATCTTCAGTTCGCTTGTCGCTGGGATTGGTGAAGATCTTGTGAGTCGAATCAAACTCCACCATGCGCCCGTTCAGGAAGAAGCCGGTCTTTTCGGCAACACGCGCGGCTTGCTGCATGTTGTGAGTCACAATCACAATAGTGTACTGCGATTTCAGTTGAAAGATGAGGTCTTCAATCTTCGACGTTGAAACCGGGTCAAGTGCCGAAGCGGGCTCGTCCATCAGCAGCACTTCAGGATCTACCGCCAGAGCGCGCGCGATACAGAGCCGCTGCTGCTGGCCGCCGGAGAGGCTGGCGCCGGATTTCTTTTTCAGATCGTCCTTTACTTCATCCCACAGGGCCGAGGCCTTCAACGACCGTTCAACAATCTCGTCGAGTGCGCGGCGATTTGAATAGCCGTTCAATTTGAGCCCGGCAGCCACGTTGTCGTAGATCGACATTGTGGGAAAAGGATTGGGGCGTTGAAAGACCATGCCCACGCGGCGGCGGATCTGCACCGGTTTGGCATCGTTGTAGATGTCCAGATCGCCGATGCGTACGGTTCCCGTGACCCTGCCTATAGGGTTAGTTTCATGCATGCGATTGAGGCAACGCACAAACGTGCTTTTGCCGCATCCCGAAGGACCGATGAGCGCTGTCGCATGGTTTGCAGGAATATTCAGATTAATGTCCTGCAGCGTGTGATTCGCGCCGTACCACGCATTCAAGTTAGTGACTTCTATCCCAACGCCCACTTGCGGATTTCTCCTTCCTTCAATGCACCGGTCCCTGACTACAGACACTCCGGTGACTTTCAACCCAGACGCCAACAGACGCCGTTAACTGTTCCCTTTCAGCACGCCGCGGCTGGTCACGTAACGCACCAGCGAAACCGAAATTACAATCAACATAATCAGGACCAGCGATCCTGCCCATGCCAGCCTGTGCCAGTCGTCGTATGGCGAGAGCGCGTACACATAAATCTGCAACGGAAGTGCCGCGATGGGGTGATTGAGACTCGCGCTCCAGAACTGGTTTCCGAGCGCCGTAAAGATGAGCGGTGCGGTTTCTCCAGCCACGCGCGCAAACGCCAGCATGCATCCTGTGATGATGCCGGGCGATGCCGTCTTGACGGAAATGGAAAGCACCGAACGCCAGTTGGGCACGCCTAATCCAAGAGCTGCTTCGCGGATTGAATTCGGCACCATGAGCAACATTTCTTCCGCGGTACGGCATACGGTGGGGATCATCATGAAACCCAGGGCCACTCCGCCTGAGAATGCCGAGAAGTGCCCCGTAAATGGCAGAAACGGAATCTTGGGAACCACGATCAACGCGTAAGCAGCCAGCCCCATGACGATGGACGGCACGCCATTCAACACGTCTGCCGTGAACCGAATCGAGTTGGCCAGCTTGGTGCCGCGACCGAATTCCGCCAGGAAGATGCCGCCGCCGATACCGATGGGGACGCCGATGGCGCTGGCAATCCCGAGCAGAATTGCCGAACCAAGAATGGCGTTTGCCATGCCTCCGCCGGTCTCACCAACCGGTTTGGGAATCTGCGTAAAGAACGCGAGGTTCAGCGAGCTTGCGCCTTTGTAAATGAGGTAAACGAAAATGGCGATGAGGGGCGCGATGACGATGAGGGTAGCCAGGACGGCAAGCGCCGTAACCGTGTGATCGGTGACGGCCCGCAATTGCGCCCGAAAATTTGACCCGCCGTTACTCAACTCTCTCTCCCCTGATTCGTTCCATTTGCATCAGCGTGCCGATCGCGGTGTTCCCCTGGTTACAGCCCAGATCAATAGCTGGGCAAAGAAGTTGACGATGATGGTGACGATAAAGAGCGCGAGTCCGATCTCAGTAAGCGCGCTCAAGTGCATGTCGCTAACCGCCTCTGCGTATTCATTGGCGATGACTGTCGCCATTGAGGAGCCCGTCGCGAGCAGGGACTTATGAATCTCCGGAGTAGCGCCGATGACCATGGCCACGGCCATGGTTTCGCCAAGGGCGCGGCCCAGGCCAAGAATGATGGCGCCCACAATGCCGATGCGTGCGTTACGAAGGACGCCCATTCGGATCATCTCCCAGCGGGTGGCGCCGAGAGCAAGCACAGCTTCGCGCTGCGCGTACGGCACCGCCGTCATGACCTCGCGCGTGAGCGAAGAGATGATGGGCAGAATCATGATGGCGAGGATGACGCCGGCAGCAAAGTAGCCAAGGCCGGTGGGAGCGTCGCTTCCGAACAACCCGGACCAACCAAACAGGGTCGTCAACAGAGGATCGACATTCTCGCGCAACAACGGCACAAGAATGGTGACTGCCCACAGGCCGTAAATGACACTGGGAATCGCAGCCAGCAGTTCGGTAAGGAATGCCAGCGGACTACGCAGCGAGCGAGGGCACATTTCGGTTAAGAACACTGCAACACCGACCGCCAGGGGTACGGCCATCAAGAGCGCCAGGAAAGACGAAACCAGGGTGCCGTACACAAATGGCCGCGCGCTGAAGAACTCGTTGACCGGGTCCCAGTAGGTTGGCATTTGCGTGTAGGGGTCAATGTAGATGCGATAAAAGAATCCGAGCCCGAACTTGTGCCATGTAAGCTGCGACCGCACCACGAGCTCAAATGCAATGAGAGCGACGATGACAAAGATACTGAGCCCGCAGAGGAGCATCAGCCAAGAAAAGATGCGGTCGCTGGTGGCGGAATTTCCGCGAGATAACAGATAGCTTCGCTGGGGTGAAACGGTGACCGCGGATGCCTCCGTCGACATCTGCCCGTCAGTCTGAATCTGCCCGGATGGGGCCGATTCCGGCTGCACCTTGATCTGAGGTATTCGAATATCCGACACGTTTGGGCTCACCAGAATTAAGGCTAAAGACCGAATATGAACAGTAGGTTACAGAACTGCTAAATCCAGTGCATAGAACGAGAAAAATCAATTCCGGCCGAATCGCCAGGTTCCTGGTGTAAACAATATCCTAGCGACAGCGGTCCTTTCCGTTAAGCTGTTGAACTGAAACCGGAAGACCGCCATGACGCGCACTCAGCTTAGTGTTATCGCCTTTGCCTTGTCCATTTTTACCGCTAACATGGCGGTCCGTGCCCAGGGCACGGATCTCCAAAAGCCTGCGGCCGGCGACTCTCCGCACCGCGAATGGCGAGCCTCCTGGGTAACGCATCCAACGGCTCCTCTGCGGGAACCTGTGGTGCTGCGCTTCAAACGGGAGCTGTCGCTCTCCTCGGTTCCGGCCAGTTACCCGGTGCGTGTAAGCGCAGATAACCGCTTTATTCTCTACGTGAACGGGCAGCGCGTGGGCGATGGCCCCGCGCGAGGCGACCTTGCCCATTGGCGCTATGAGCGCTTCGATCTGGCTCCTCTGCTACATTCCGGACACAACCTGATTACCGCCACCGTGTGGAATTGGGGTATTTTTGCGCCTCTAGCGCAGATGAGCGACCGCACAGCCTTTCTGCTTGAAAGCGAGGCGACGGGCGCTGAAGATACAAGCACTCCCGAGGGTTGGCAGGTGATGGTGGAGCCTGGCCATACCGCACTCGACCGCGGCTCCGTGAACCTGAAGGCATATTTCGCCGCCGGCCCCGGCGAACAGATTGATGCCGCGAAGTTCGATTGGGGATGGCAATCGGAATCGGATGCAGCCGGCGACTGGGTTCCGGTAGGAACGCCGATGCGCGATGCAATGGACGCGGACAATAGCCGCGCTCACTCTGCCGACTCAACAGGTAACAATGCCTGGGATCTGGTTCCGGACCCGCTGCCGCACATGGAGTATTCGCCGACGAGTGCCGGCGAGGTTGTGCGTACCGATCTGGCCGCGGCGAAACAACCTGGCACGATCGGATTTCCTGCTGCACCTATCATTGTTCCGGCAATGTCTCACGTTCATGTTTTGCTCGATCGCAAGACGCTCACCACGGCTTATCCGGGGCTGACCGTTTCCGGGGGCAAGGGCGCTCGTATCTGGCTGACTTATTCCGAAGGCCTCTACGACAAAGAATTGCACAAGGGCGACCGTAACGACGTGGGCGATCGCACGGCTCTTGGACTGAGAGACCGCTTTTTCCCCGACGGTGGAGCGCATCGCACGTTTGAACCGCTGTGGTGGCGCACGTGGCGCTATCTGGATCTCGATATTAAGACTGATAACGATCCGCTCACGTTGGAATCGATGAAGGCTGCGTTTACTGCATATCCGTTCCAGGAGCGCGCGACGTTTGAGTCGCACGACCCGGAGTTGAAGCAGATCTGGGATATAAGCTGGCGTACCGCACGGCTCGATGCCCATGAAACCTACATGGACACGCCGTATTACGAGCAACTGCAATACGTTGGCGACACGCGCATTCAGGCTCTGATTTCGTATACAGTGGCGGGTGACGATCGCCTGGCGCGGCAGGCGCTGGCTGCGTTTGACGATTCTCGCTTCCCGGACGGCATTACGCGAAGCCGCTATCCGAGTTCAATTGCTCAGACGATTCCCACCTTCTCTCTACTCTGGATCGGTATGGTCCGCGACTACTGGATGTACTGGCCCGATGCGGGCCCCGCACGTGAGTCACTGCAGGGTGTGCGCGCTGTGCTCAACTGGTTTGCTCACTACGAGCAGCCGGACGGACTGTTGAAACAGCTACCGTGGTGGAGCTTCATCGATTGGGTGCCTTCAGGAAAGATTCCGACTTACGATGCGAATGGCGAATCGTGCGTGACCACGCTGCAGTACCTGGGTGCGCTTGAGGATGCCGCAGCTCTTGAAAGCGGATTGGGCGATCCGCAGCTTGCCGTGAGTTACAAGGCTCGCGCCGCACACGTGCGTTCAGGTCTTTACAGCAAGTGCTGGAACGCAGAGCGAGGCATGGTGGCCGATACACCGGATCGCAATCACTTCAGCCAGCAGGCAAGCATTCTGGGAGTGCTGCTTGACGTAGTGCCAAAGACAAGCCAGAAGGAAGTGCTGAAGAAAGTACTGGCAATTGAGCCAGGGACCACACCGAACGGTACATTGAGCGCATCGTATTATTTCCGCTTCTATCTGGCTCGCGCCCTGCAGCATGCGGGAATGGCCGGTAGCTATCTCGACTCCATCGAGCCATGGCGCAAGTTGCTGCCGCTGCACTTCAGCACTTGGCCGGAGGTTCCAGGCAACTCGCGCTCCGACTCGCATGCGTGGACCTCGCATCCCATCTACGATCTGCTTTCGATTGTCGCGGGAATTGAGCCAGCAAGCCCAGGGTTCGCCACCGTGCGCATTGCGCCTCACCTTGGTTCCCTGCCCTCATTAAAGGCAACGCATCCACATCCCGAGGGAATGATTCGGGTGCAATATAGCCGGACAGGAGTTGGGCTGAAGGCAGTTGTCACATTGCCCGGCAAGCTGACTGGGCAATTTGAATTCGACGGTAAATCGTGGCCGCTGAGACCCGGTCAAAACACCATCGAAGCTCCATAATCGTCGACGATTTTCGCGGCCGGGAGTGCGCGGTACCACTATCCGACGCTAAACCGATATACCAGCGATAAATAGGCGTTTACCAGCCCAATTGGAAGTGTTAAAACTCCAAGCATGGTTAAAAGCAAGAAACCGGCGCAGCCCAGGCACATGAACCTGAAAATGCTGGCCGAGCATTTGCGGCTCTCGCAAACGACTGTGTCACTGGTCCTCAACAATTCTCCGTCTGCCAAATCGATTCCCCCTGAGACGCGCAAGCGCGTTCACGATGCCGCAATACGTTTCGACTACCGGCCCAACTACTTTGCGCGCTCGTTACGGCAAAGCCGCTCCATGAGCGTTGGTGTGCTGGCGCCCGATCTGAGTGAAGGCTACTTTACCCGGGTTATGAGCGGCGTGGTTGAAGAACTCTCGGCCGCGCACTACTTTTACTTCACAGCCTGCCACGACTGGAAGAGTGAAATGATCGAGAAGTATCCGGGCATGCTGGTGGAGCGCGCCGTTGACGGCTTTCTACTTTTGAATACTAAGGCCGACAAGATTTCCGTGCCGATTCCGGTGGTCGCAATTTCAGCGCACATCGCGAATGAAAACGTAACCAACATCGTTCTGGACCACTACCAGGCCGCCAAGCTTGCGCTCGGTCACCTGTATGAGCTTGGACATAGAAAGATCGCCATCATGCGAGGTCCGCGCGCCATTCCCGATTCCGAGTACCGCTGGGAAAGCATTCAACTGGTAGCCCGCGAGTACGGCATTAAACTCGATCCCGCGCTCATTATTCGCATCGACTCCGATGGATGGTCAATGAAGACCGGTTATCACCCGATGGCGCCGGAGATCGGCTACAGACCGATGAAGGCCCTGCTGAAAAAGGCCACCGACTTCACGGCAATCTTCTGCTTTAACGACATTGCGGCCATAGGCGCGATTCGCGCTTTGAACGATGCCGGGCTGCGGGTGCCGACAAACGTTTCAGTGATCGGCTTCGACGATATCCAGTCCGCGGCGTACGCCATGCCTGCGCTCACCACCGTACGCCAGCCGCTGAGCGAAATGGGACGTCGCGGGGCGCAGGTACTGCTGCAACGCATTGCCGATCGCGAAAAGGTTTTCCCGACAGAAATCGTGATGTTGCCTGAGCTGGTGATACGCGAGTCAACCGGGGCTGCTCCGTTCGCGCCGCGCGATTAGTCCAGGATTTTTCAGGAACAGGCAGCCTCAAGCCAGCGGCTTATGTATATCTGCGCGTGTGCTTCGCCGCAGTAGTGGCGAGCGCCCGGAGCGTCGGCCGCAGCCTTTGTCCACTTGTAAATAGTCAGTTGGGTGCTGTTGCAGTTAATCACGATCCAGCGGATGGGATTATCGCTGTCCTCGCCGCAGATTTCACATCGATATTCGTGTCCGATCAAGACGCAACCTCAGTTTTCAGCAGAGCCGTTCTTCGGCGTTCTCGGTAAGTCTTTTGAGCGCCTTTAGCTGATTCTATTCCAGCATCTGGAGATTAAGCGGCTCAACGATATGGCAGTCCATTTTGCGAATTTCCGCCAAGGCGTGCTCCATCGCCGACGACTTGCATGGCTCGACGGTCACAACGAACGGCAGTGAGTGAGCGGGATAGCCCGGCTTTTGCACAATGGCGCGGATGTTGATGTGTTCGCGCGCGAGCGTTCCGGCAATCTCAGCCACGATTCCCGGGCGGTCGTTCACCGTAAAGCGAATGTAGTGCGGAACTTCGAACTCTACGCCGAGCCGCGCGGGAACAGAAGGAATTTCAACACGGCGGGAATCGTGCGCCAGCGCGAGCAGATCGCTCACCACCGCGACAGCGGTGGGATGCCCGCCTGCGCCGTGACCTGAGAAGACAACATCGCCGCCATACTTGCCGGTAAGCACTACCATGTTCTCAGTACTGCGCGACCAGGCGAGAGGAGAACGCAGGTCGACCAGCATAGGCGCAACCGTGGCGGCCACGCAGCCGCTTGTAGTGTGTGCGCGGGCAATCTGGCGGATGGTGCAACCCAGATCGCGCGCGTAGCTGAAGTCGATTGCCGAAACAGCCGTGATGGCCTGCGGCTTGATCTCTTCAGGATCGACGACTACGCGCAGCGCAAGCCGCATCAGAATTGCCAGCTTCGCGCGTGCGTCGAATCCGCCCACGTCCTCTGTAGGATCGGCCTCGGCGTATCCCTTGGCCTGGGCTTCAGCCAGCACCGTTGCGTATTCGGCGCCTTCGTCCATCTTGCTCAGGATGAAGTTGCAGGTGCCGTTCAAAATACCCTCGATGCGCTCGATGCAGTCGCCGGCCAGACCTTGTTCAAGTCCTGGAATCACCGGAATACCGCCCGCGACAGCAGCGCCATACTTCAGATGTCCGCCTTTGGCCGCAGCCAGCCGCTCAAGTTCGATGCCATGGAATGCTATGAGCTTCTTGTTCGCAGTGACGACGCTCTTGCCTGCCTCGAGTGCGCGGCGCACCCAGTTCCCTGCCGGATCGAGTCCGCCGACCAGTTCTACAATCACGTCCGCATCCGAGTTGAGCACCGACTCGGCATCGTCAGTCCACACCACGCCGGAAGGCACCCAATCGACACGCTTGCGCGCCACACCGCGGTTGAAGATGTGGGATAACTTCAGAACGTCGGGCTCCGATTCGGCGAGAATGCGGGCGACCGAACTGCCAACTGTTCCAAAGCCGAAGAGCGCCACGCGCAACGGCCGTCGCGCGGCTGAGCCGACCGCAACTGCATTCGATTGCTCCCGCCGGGATGCTGCACCTTTTGCTTCCAACACCTGAAGAACCCCTTTGCTGAATTGGGAATTTAGCTAAATCAGTCATTCAAATGATAAATGATCAGGAATTCGGTGGCTTGCGCTATACACGAGCTGCTCCGCATAGGCTGCGCAATGAGCCTGAATTCGTGTAGCATCAATGCAGATGCGGCGTCCCCTCGCGATCCTGATGGTGCTGTTCTTCGCCTTGGGCCCTCTCCAGGGAGTGCTCGGGGCCAGCGATGACTCGCGTCTGCCGGCATGCTGCCGCCGCAATGGTGCGCATCACTGCGAGATGAACGCGGAGATGATGGCAGCGATGCAGCGGATCTACGGCTCCACGCCTGCTTTTGCCGCGCCTTCTACCTGCCCCATGTTTCCCGGCCTCGGCGCAGGGTATACAACACTCCCACACTCGGTGATGCCCACGCTTGCAGGTCTTCCGATTCTGCGCGGACTGAGCCTCTCGCCAGCAGCCGTAAACGTGCAGACACGGACATTCCCGGCAGGCACGCCTGACGGCCGTGCTCCTCCTGCCTGCCTCTGAAGCGTTCGCTGAATTCCTACATTTAATTCCTGCTCGATGAGTCTCGACCGTGAGGAACACTTCGCAGCCGGACCGATTGCGTTGTCGCTGAGCCTTCCCGCAATTCTGCCTCAGCGCCGTATTCCTGGATTCATTACGTTCGTCTTCCGGAGGTTGATCTTTGCGTATTTATCATCGTTTATTCATTGCAGCAATCATTCTTCTAGTTGTTTCACCAGATGTGCATGCGACTGTATTTTCGAATCTGCATGGCGTAGTTCATGACTCTCAGCATCGGCCTATCGCCGGCGCGGCAGTCACGCTCCAGGATGCCAGTTCAGACTTTGCGCTGCACGCAACCACTTCTGCTGACGGCGTGTTCGATCTGCCACGCGTGCCTATCGGTGTATACCGCTTGTCAGTCACCGCATCAGGCTTTGCCACTTCAATGCAGTCTCTAGCCGTAACATCGGGAACGAATCCTGTATTACACATTCCGCTCGCAGTGGCTTCAGCTACGCAATCAGTGACCGTGGAAAGCTCGGCAACGCCCGTGGACTCCATGACAACTGCGACGCTGGTTACTCGTGCGATGATCGATCACACGCCGGGTGCGGGCCGTACGTTGGGCATGCAGATGATTACCGACTACGTGCCCGGCGCTTACATGACTCACAACCAACTGCACATTCGCGGCGGCCACCAGGTGAGCTGGCTTATCGATGGCGTGTCGATACCCAACACCAAGATCGCAGCCAATGTGGGTCCGCAGATCGACCCCAAAGACATTAATTCGCTGGAAACGCAACGCGGCAGCTATGGAGCGGGAGTTGGCGATCGAACCTACGGAGTGTTCGACGTATTGCCACGCAACGGTTTCGAGCGCAATCGAGAGGCGGAGCTGCGCGTCTCGGCGGGCAACTTTTATTCCGCCGAATCGCAACTTTCGCTGGGCGACCACACCGAAAAGACGGCATGGTATACGAGCCTGACTGGAGCGCGCGCCAACTATGGACTTGAAACTCCGGTTCCCACCGCCTATCACGACGCAACCAACTCGCAGAGCGTGTTTGCTTCAGTGATTCGCAATCAGACTGACCGAGACCAGATTCGAATCGATGGGCAGTTCCGCCACGACTATTTTCAGGTCCCTTACAATCCCAGCACTACCGATTACCAGACCACTTCGGGCTATTACAGTTCATACGGCCTGCGCGACGGCCAGATGGAGCGCGATTCATTTCTCATTGCCAACTGGGTTCACACGGTTTCACCTCATGCAGAGTTTTCGGTCGCACCGTTCTTCCACCTGAACCAATCCAACTACGACTCGCTGCCAAGTGACTACCCGGTGGCGACTACCTGGCACCAGAACTCAAACTACGTGGGCTTGCAGTCCGACGCGCGCCTTGAGGCGGGTTTGAACAGTTTGTCCGGCGGGTTGTACTCGTTCTTTCAGCGGGAAAATGACCTGTTCGGTACCCAGGTAAACGACGGCAGCGGCCCATCGCAGCCCGACACTTCATCGATAGCCAACGCCGGCCTTGTTGAGTTTTACATCTCTGACCATTTGCGGCTCGGCTCCTACATCACATTGCAGGCCGGCGAGCGATTTTCCATCTTTCGTGCCGGTGTGAACGAAACCGCCATGTACCCGCGAATCGGCGCGACCGTACGCATTCCTCGCCTCAACTGGATTCTGCGCGGCTATTATGGGCGCAGCTTCCAACCGGCTCCGGTACAGACAGTGTCGAGCTCCGTACTGAACTACGCGGACAGTCTCGGCTCAGGTCAGGACACCTTTACTCCTCTACACTCGGAACGCGACGAGGAACACCAGTTCGGCATTGTGATTCCATACAAGGGTTGGATGCTGAATGTTGACACGTTCAGAACGCGCATCAACAACTTCCTCGACCACGCCAACCTGGGCGAATCGAACATGTACTTCCCGATTGCGGTGGATGGCGCTTTGGTGCGGGCCTGGGAGATGACACTGCGCTCACCTGAACTTGGGAGGCTTGGGCAATTTCATCTCGCCTACTCCAACCAGATCGCGGAACAACGCGGCGACATTGTGGGTGGATTCACCTGCTCTCTGCCGGGCGATCCCGCGTGCGAAGGCGACTCCGGCTATGAACCGGTGGATCACGACCAGCGGCACACCCTGAACACCGGATTCACGGCGAACCTGCCGCTTCGTACATGGTTCGCGACCAATGTCTACTACGGTTCCGGTTTTGTAAACGGGCTGGCGGGATCGGGCCAGGGGCCCTACAACGGAGAATATCTGCCCGCGCACACTACCTTCGACGCTTCGATTGGACACTCGTTCGGCGAAGACTGGCGGTTTACAGCCTCGGCAATCAACGTGACCAATCATCGCGTGCTGCAGGACAACTCGATCACTGTGGGCGGTTTCCACTGGAACGATCCGCGGATGATTTCCGCCGAACTCCGCTATCGCTTTCATTTTTGAGCGGGCGATTGCAGCATTTCTCCGATGGCGGCTATGATGGAAAAATCATGGCCTCCGTTTTTGAAAAACTCAACTGGAAAGACCCGCAGGAAGTTGTGGTGCTGAACGCGCCCACCAGCTTTGAGAGCGAGTTGTCTGGACTTTCATGCGCGAAGATCTATCGCAACCTTGCGCCTGCTAAAGTGGCCCCTTTTCTGCTAGCGTTTGTTACGCGCAAGAGCGAAGTGGATGCGCTTGCTCCGCAGATTGCCAGACGCGCCAAAGGCGACGCAATCGTCTGGTTTGCCTACCCCAAGGGTAGCTCCAAGAAGTACAAGTGCGATTTCAATCGCGACACCGGATGGGATGCAATGAACGCTCTCGGCTTTGAGACGGTCCGGGCAATCGCGATCGACGAAGACTGGACCGCACTTCGATTTCGCCGCAGCGAGTACATCAAAGCACGTAAATAAGGCGCGTAAGCAGGGCGCTCAAGTAAAAGCCGAGCAACCAGGAACGCAAGCAGCCTCTGCTACTCCAGTTCGAATAAGCCCGGCATCACCTCGCCCGCTTTGCCTTCCACGATCTGCGTGAATGCCGAGGCATTCAACGGAGGCTCAGGGCCGATGTAAACGGTACGGGCTTTGCCAAGTCTGGCCCAATGAACAAAGCTAGCTGCTGGATACACTGAGCCCGACGTGCCGATGACCAGCATGATCGACGCTTTGCCGATCTCATCCTGGATACGCCCCATCTCCAAAGGCATTTCGCCAAAAAAGACGATGTGCGGGCGCAGAAGTCCTCCGCACAGACAGCGGCCCACTTCGCTCAGGCTAGCGTAGATGGCGCAATCCTCCATTGGCGGGCGGCCACACTCGTGTTCGCAGCGCGACTTGGCCAGCTCGCCGTGCATGTGCAGAAGGCGCACAGATCCGGCGCGTTCGTGCAGGTCGTCTACGTTCTGCGTGCAGAGAAAGAATCTGTCTCCAATGCACTTCTCGAGTTCAGCAAGCGCAACGTGCGCTGGGTTCGGCTGCGCCTTTGCTCCATCCTGTCTGCGCTTTGAGTAGAACCTCCACACCAGTTCGGGATTTCGCTCCCATGCCTCGGGCGTGCACACATCTTCAATGCGATTGCCTGCCCACAATCCGTCGGAGGCGCGAAATGTCGGCAATCCGCTCTCGGCGCTGATACCCGCACCTGTCAAGACGAAGACACGGTCGCCCGTGCCGATAGCAACTTTGCTCATTTCTCCTATTATCCCGTTATGGCTCTAGAAGAACCTTGCCGGTGGTCTTGCGCGATTCCATGTCGGACTGCGCCTGGCCCGCCTCATCGAGCGAATAGATATGCTCAGTGCGAAGCTTGAGTTCACCCTTTGCCGCCCAGTTCAGCACTTCTCCGGCGCGCAATTCCAGCTCGGCGCGGGTGGCGATGTAATGCCACAGTGTCGGCCTGGTAAGAAAGAGCGATCCCCTGGTGCTCAACTGAATCGGATCGAATGGTGGAACCGCTCCGCTCGATCCACCGAACAATGCCAACATGCCGCGCGGTCTGAGGCAGTTCAAGCTTTTCTCAAACGTAGTTTTGCCCACTGAGTCGTAGACAACATCGACGCCCTTGCCGCCTGTGATCCGCTTCACCTCTTCCTCAAAGTCCTGCTCGGTGTAGAGAATCACTTCATCCGCGCCGGCTTCGCGCGAAAGCTCGGCCTTGTCCTGCGTTGAGACGGTGGTGATGACCCGAGCCCCAATTTGCCTGGCCATTTGCGTAAGCAACAGCCCCACGCCACCGGCGCCAGCATGCACCAGCGCGGTCTCACCAGCTTTCAACGGATAGGTGGAATAGGCGAGATAATGTGCGGTCATGCCCTGCAGCAGGGCTGCAGCGGCTTTCTCAGGACACAGTCCCTCCGGGACCTTAACTAGCTGGGCCGCGGGCACCAGCGCGTACTCCGCATAGCTGCCCATCACCGCTGTTGAAGCAACCAGATCGCCTGCGGTGAATCCCTGCACGCCCGGACCGAGTTCCTCAACGGTTCCAGCAGCCTCGCTGCCGGGCACCAAAGGAAACGCCGCCTTGTACTGACCCTTGCGGAAATAGATCTCGATGAAATTCAGCCCCACGCTTTCAACGCGAATCAGCACCTGGCCGGGTCCGGGGGTAGGAATGGGAAGCTCGACGAGCTTGAGAACTTCCGGCCCGCCCGTCTCTTGAATTTGAATTGCTTTCATAACAGAAGTTAGGATGAACCCTTGGGGTTGGTGGGGGCAAGCGCAATTGATTGCGCATAGAAAAAGCAGGACACCTCGTTAGCGGCTCACGCTTATCTTCCAGCTCTTGCTCGGGCGCTCAATTCTCAGAAGTTGTCTTCCCTGCTCTCCGATAGCAGATTCTGCTCGTCCGGAGAGACGAGCCGTACCAGCCGGTCAACGGTGTACGGAGAGGGATGCTGGCTCGAATAGTAGTGGCGCACCTGCAACTCTCCCAACAGTCCGATGGCGAGAAGCTGAATGCCGGCAAGAATCATGACCGAGCCCACAACGAACATAGGCGCGTGATGGAGCATCAAGCTTACATCGGGATGCATGACCTTCATTCCCAACAGGACCATCGCCAGAGCAGAACCGCCCATCAGCGCCAACATACCTAGACCGCCAAAGAAGTGCAGCGGCCGGCTCATGTAGCGGAGCAGGAAACGGATGGTCATCAAGTCAAAGAACACCCGGAAGGTGCGGCCAATGCCGTAGTGGCTCTTGCCCGCCTCGCGATTTGCGTTGCGTATGGGAATTTCGCAGATGGACGCACCATACCAGCTCGCCAAAGCGGGAATGAAGCGGTGCATCTCGCCATACAGCGGAATGCTCTGAATAACCTCGCGGCGATAAGCTTTGAAGGTGGTTCCGAAGTCGTGAATATCCACGCCGGAAAACCGAGCCATGATCCAGTTGGCGCAGCGTGAAGGAATGCGGCGCATTACGAAGTTGTCGATGCGTTCCTTGCGCCAGCCGGAGACGACATCGTAACCCTCATCGAGTTTCTCAATAAATGCGGGAATATCGTTGGGATCGTGCTGAAGGTCGCCGTCCATGGCAAGAATATACTCGCCGGAGGCGTGATCGAAACCTGCCGCCAGTGCCGACGTCTGACCGAAGTTTCGCCGCAGTTTTACTACTAACACGCGGCTATCTACGGCAGCTATCTCCTCCAGCAGCTTGTAGGTCCGGTCTCTTGAACCGTCATCGACCAATACCATCTCGAAGCTGTCTGACACCTGCTCCATGACCTGCTTCAAGCGAGCATACAGGACGGTGACGTTCTCTTCTTCATTGTGAAACGGCACAACAATGGAGTATTTGGCCATATCAGTAATAGACGCTCCAGCAAGAACGATGGACTACTTTTTTGTTCCGCAAAGTGGACCTAGAGGTGAAATGCCGATCCAGTGGCAGGCCGCGACATCCGGCTAGGTAATTGGCTACATGAAAGCGGGTCTAGATCGAGAGTAAACGAATACCTGGTCCGATAGTTACTCAAAAACCACTTATACCGATAAGTTGCACCCTGCGGCAGGAAAGATGTCTAGCGGTCCAATTCATCGAGCATAGTTTGCATCTCGTTGAGTGCATGAGAATTACCAACGCGCCCGGCACATGCAATTCCGGCTTTCAGCATTTCAGTGGCCTCGGCGGTCCTTCCTGCGCCACTCAACGTCTGGGCCGACATGAAATAGCCCGCCGTGTAGTCGGGGTCATTGGCTAGCAATGTGGTAAATTCCTCAAGCGCCGCCGCAGTCTCCTTGCAGCTTACCAGTTCCATGGCGATGCCGTAGCGGGCAAAGCTGTTTTTGGGGTCCGACGCCAGAATCTCTCGAAGAGCTGCAATTTTATCCATAAGTCCGAATCAGGACAATCTTCCCAATACGTTGTGGGATTTGATTAATTCGCGGGGATTGCCGAAACTGAAACAGTATTGCACTAAATCAATGCTGCCAGATCGAACGCCCACCGATACTTTTGATTTTAGCTGCCGGGCGCGCCTGTGAGCCGACAGTTGGAGTGATTGCCGATGAATGAGCCAGACAAAGAACGAACGATCAAGACAGTGGCCAGCACGCAGTCGGAGATGACTGAGATCATCCTGCCTAACGACACCAATACCCTGGGCAATCTGCTGGGTGGAAGATTGATGCACTTCATCGATCTCACCGGCGCCATGGCTGCTTATCGGCACTCGCGAACGCACGTAGTGACAGCCGCGATGGACCACATCGACTTTATTCGCCCGGTGCGCCTGGGTGACCTGTTGACGCTCAAATCGAGCGTGAATCGCGCGTTCACCAGTTCAATGGAGGTCGGCGTAAAGGTTTGGGCTGAGAATACGCGTACCGGTGGCGTGGTTCACGTGGCCAGCGCATACCTGGTCTTCGTCGCGATTGACGAGCACGGTAGCCTGCAAACCGTGCCGCAGCTGTTGCCGGAGACGCCGGACGAGATTCGCCGCTGTGCCGATGCGCTACGCCGCCGCGAACACCGCGAACGCGAAAGCGCGCGCCGGCATCATGAGCGGCTTGCCACAGCAGCACTAGAGGCGCCCTCGCAGGACAAACCCTGATTACCCGGCAAATTCCTCAATTGCCGAGGAACCATGCAGTATCGCATTGCGCCGGATGCATCTCTTGTCCCATGTGAGCGCTCCATAACTCCTGTAAAATCTCAAGAGGCCGCACTGTTGTACACACGTGCGGCCAAAGTTTCGCTCTTGAGTGTGGTTCGCGTTCGGAGGCGGATCAAGCAAGAAGAGTTCGTACAAGGAGCATTACCGATGGCCCATTCTCACGCTATGCCTTCGCCGGTTGCTTTGCCGGGCGTTTCAAAGATCGTTGCTGTTGGTTCCGGCAAAGGCGGAGTAGGCAAAACCACCGTCGCGGTCAACCTGGCCGTTGCACTCTCAAAGCTCGGAAAGCGCGTTGGCCTGATCGATGCCGATATCTACGGCCCAAATGTTCCGCTCATGATGGGTTCTACGCAGCAGCCGCGCGTGGGAGCCGGCAACATGATTCAGCCCAACGATACGCACGGCATCAAAACCATCTCCATTGGATACATCTCTCCGGGCGACAAGCCGCTGGTGATGCGCGGCCCCATGCTGCACCAAATTATTCGCCAGTTTCTGCAACAGGTGGAATGGGGCGAGTTGGACTACCTGATCGTCGATCTGCCGCCGGGAACCGGCGACGTGGTGATCTCACTTGTTCAGACTGTGCCGCTGACCGGCGCGGTCGTGGTATCGACACCCAGCGACGTGAGCCTGGAAGATGCGCGCAAGGCGCTGGAGATGTTTGCGCAGGTAAACGTGGAAGTGCTCGGCATTGTTGAGAACATGAGCCACTTTACCTGCCCGCACTGCCAACAGCAGATCGACATTTTTTCAAAAGGCGGCGCGGAGCGAACCGCAAAACAGTTCAACGTTCCCTTCCTGGGTTCGATCGAGCTTTTACCCGCGATTCGCGAGGGTGGCGACCGCGGTCTGCCGGTAGCGCTTGCAGGACCCAAGAGCCCGCAGGCGGCAGAGTTCTACGGCGTCGCCGAAAAAGTTATGGAACGCGCTGAAGCGGCAGCAGCGGCAGCTACGGATGTGATTGAGATCAAGTAATCGCATCGATCAGGAACCACTAAGTACATCGCGACAGCGGCGCCAAAGCAAAAGCGGGGCAAACGCCCCGCTTTTTGCATTCATCGATTAAGCGCGATTAGCGCCAGCGTCCACCAACCAGCACCCAGCCACCATGGCTGTGTACCCAGCGATGCGGAACCCAAACGGCGTGGGGTCGCGGTGGTGCGGTCCAATATCCGGGAACCCAAACATAGCGCCCGGCATTCCAGCGATAATAGCCCGCGACCCACACATTGCCGCGGTGCGGCGCCCTTCCGTAATGCTCAACGACAGGAGCAGGCGGTCCAACATGGATAGCGGCTCTCACCTCCGCCATCGCTCCCACGGGAGCCAAAGAAAGTGCAAGCAACAAAGCCAATGCAATCTTTTTCACGGTAATGTTCTCCTTCACGATTTCAGCGTTACCGGAATTGATGACTCGTTCCGGGTTACGTTGGTATCAACGTTTGGACGCGGAAAAAGTTGCGGAGCAATTTGTCACGGTTTGTAACACTCAGGTGGAATGAGTTTCCGCCGGCACTAATTATGGTTGCACGTTCAGGAGTTGGTAACCTCGAACTAAGCTTCTGCTTCGGCTGTTTCCCTGGCTGGAAACACATTGCCCATCCGCTGAATTTCAGCACCGACGCCGCACAGTTTTTCTTCAATGCGTTCGTACCCGCGATCCATGTGATACACGCGGTCGAGAATCGACTCGCCGTCTGCAACCAGTGCTGCCAATACCAGCGAAGCAGATGCGCGGAGATCGGAACACATGACCGCCGCAGCCGAGAGCTTTGATGGGCCGCGAACCGTTGCCGTACGTCCTTCGACCTTTATGTTCGCGCCCATGCGCACCAGTTCCTGTACGTGCATGAAGCGATTCTCGAAGATGTTCTCTCGAACCTGGCTTGTGCCTTCAGCCTGCGTGACGAGCGCCATGTACTGGGCCTGCATGTCGGTTGGAAAGCCGGGGTACTCCTCAGTCGAGATATCCGCGGCATGCAGGCGGCCCGCGGCTTGAACACGCACGGCATCGGGAGCCACGACTTCGATGCGCGCGCCCGTCTCTTTGAGTTTGTTGATGACCGCGCCCAGGTGCGCCGGGTTGCAGCTCGCAACGGTCAAATCGCCGCCGGTGATTGCGCCCGCAATTAGAAACGTTCCGGCCTCAATACGGTCGGGGTTGATGACGTAGTTTGCGCCATGTAGACTGCTGACGCCGTTCACGCGAATCGTCGACGTACCTGCGCCCTCAATGTCCGCACCCATTGCGGTGAGCAATACGGCCAGGTCTTCGACCTCGGGCTCGCGCGCGCAGTTCTCCATCAACGTCTCACCTTCGGCGAGCACCGCCGCCATCAGGAGATCTTCAGTGCCCGTCACCGTGATCTTGTCGAACACCAGGTGCGCACCCTTGAGCCGCTCCGCACGCGCCTCAAGATATCCGTGCTGTTGAGTGATGGTGGCGCCCATTTTTTCAAGGCCCTTGATGTGCAGGTCAATGGGCCTTCCACCAATGGCGCAGCCGCCCGGCATTGCCACCCGCGCCACTCCGGCACGCGCCACCAGCGGCCCCAGCACGAGAGAACTGGCGCGCATGGTCTTCACAATCTCGTATCGCGCCACGGGGTCGGCGAGTGAGCGGCAACCGATGGTTATCTGGTTGCGTTCCTTGCCTTCACGCAATCTGACTGTAGCTCCCATTGAAGCAAGCAGTTTGCGCTCGGTCTCGATGTCGCGCACATGCGGGATGTTTTCGAGCGTAACCTCATCCTCAGTAAGAATGGCTGCAGCCATGCACGGCAACGCCGAGTTCTTTGCGCCTGAAACGCGAATTGTACCTACCAGCGGATTGCCGCCACGAATGACAAATTTGTCCATAACGTGCCACACAGTCGGCCTTGCTGAGCCGTCTGCTCGCTCCTAAGTCTAAATGCGCGGAACGGGCGAAGCGTGCCTGTTTGTGAGATTGAAGAGAGTGCCACAGCGGAAAATGGCGTTTCAAATAAAATCCCCGACGCAGGATCGGCCGCGCCGGGGTTGGTTTAAATTGCAGACTATTTGCGAAACTTCAGTTTCCGTTAATTGCTGCCGGAACCAGGTTCAGCCGTTCCGTAAGCATGAACTGCAGGTAAGTGCCTTCATCCAGAGTTGCCTGCGGATGGCTTAGCAACAGGTGAGCAGTGATGACGCCTGCACCCACCAGAGAACCCGCTAGTGCGCCTGCCGGACCCCCTAGGGCTGCTCCGGTAACCGCGCCTGCGCCGACCGCACCACCGTACTCCATGCTGTCGCGCTTTACCTGCGAGCCGGGATTAATTGAGCCTTCGCTTCCCACCCGGGCATTGGCTCCGGGCGTCGCGATCACCTGCGCGTACATCCTGTACCGCGAACCGTCCGGCAGGATCACGGTATCTGGCGTGAGGTGCAAAGATCCATGGCCGCCAAAACCACCGGTGGAAACGTTCGTGACGCGTCCATCGATCTCCGATCCCGCAGGAATCAAAACACGACCGTCCTGCAGAACATCAGAAGCTACGCGTGCGCGAAATGGCTCGCCATCCTCGCTGAAATTGGTTGAGACTTCGTTGAGCAGCCGCGCGCGAATCCTTGTACCTTCACCGAGTTCATTCGGTCCCAGCGGCGCCGGATGAACGATATCGCCATCGGGATCCGACGCGATGCGCTGCTTCAGGCTCGGTCCCGGCGGCGGATCTGGGGCAACTTGTACGATGCCATTGTCAGTGCCATCGGCCGGGGAGGTGCTAGCCGACTGCGTTGGAGACGACTGCCAAGGCTGCTCCTCGACGCGAACCACATCGCGTGTTTCAGATGGTTGCTGCTGAGTGGTCTGCTGAGCCGGTGTCACGTAATGCGAAGGCGAGGGCTTTGCATTCTTTACCGCGGGAGCCGGGGCAGGAGTTATGTCTGCAGGCGAGTCCGAGATGATTGTGTCGTTCGATGGGGGAGTAGATACTCCCTGATACAGGTCGGTCTGGCCGGCCTGCTGCGCTGCCAGCGAAGCAGCGGCTGCCACCATGAACGCGCAGACTAAAATCGACCGGTTCATGCAAATCTCCATTTCCGGGAGCCGGCGGTTGAACGCACTGCCTCCCTGGCGAGAACTGCCTATTCTGTTTAGACCCAAAAGCGGTTAAACAGTTGCTTTGCGCCTGGATATATCGGGCGCGTGAAAAATAGAGCAACCCACCCAAATTAAGGCTAGCGCAGACATTTAGCGCCCGAACGCGTTCCGGCGGGAGATGTGCCCAGCGCTGCACGAATCAATCGAGTTAACAGGACAAGTTAACAGGATTTGCACCGCCCGAATTCGCCTTCTCCGATTTCGTGTCTTTTTCGTCTCCGTTTGGGGTATCAAACCGCTTTCCGGCCTGTGACCGTGACCACACCGGACGCCTCCACCCGGCTTGTTAGAATCGGAACGGTATACAACAGTTCTTCTTTGTTCTCAGCATTGAGAGGAGATTCCGTTCGTGCAGGAGCTTTTGAGTTCGATTCAAAGCGCCGCCGGAGAAGTTCTTGCCGTGGATCGCCGCCCCAAATTGAATGACCGGCTGCAACATCGCATTGTGAGGAGCGACATGACTGAAATTATTGCCATCCGTGCCCGTGAGGTTCTGGATTCGCGTGGAAATCCGACCGTAGAGGCGGACGTAATTCTTGAGAGCGGTGCGATGGGCCGCGCCATTGTGCCTTCAGGCGCATCCACCGGCGAGCACGAGGCCGTGGAGCTTCGCGACGGCGACAAGACCCATTACCTCGGCAAGGGCGTCCTGCAGGCGGTTGAGAACGTTGAGACCGTGCTCGCACCTGAACTGGAAGGCATGGACGCCGCCAATCAGCGCCTGATCGACCAGACCATGATTGCTCTCGACGGCACGCCCAACAAGAGCAAGCTCGGCGCCAACGCCATTCTCGCTGTCTCCATGGCCAGCGCACGCGCCGTTGCGCAAACTCTCGAAATTCCCTTGTACCGCTACCTGGGCGGCGTAAACGCAGGCATCCTGCCCACGCCCATGCTGAACGTGCTGAACGGCGGAGCTCACGCTGACTCCAACGTTGACTTCCAGGAGTTCATGATCATGCCCGTGGGCGCTGAGCGCTTCAGTGAAGCGCTGCGCTGGTCGGCCGAGACCTTCCATACGCTGAAGGGCGTGCTCAAGAAGAAGGGCTACAACACCGCAGTGGGCGATGAAGGCGGCTTTGCTCCTTCACTAAAGGCCAACGACGAAGCGATTGAGCTGATTCTTGAAGCCATTGAGCAGGCCGGCTACAAACCGGGCGAGCAGATCGCTATCGCTCTCGACCCCGCCACCAGCGAGCTCTACGACAAGGAAAAGAACAAGTACGTCTTTAAGAAGAGCGACAAGCGCGAACTTTCGAGCGATGACATGGTGAGCTTCTGGGACAACTGGAGCCGCCAGTATCCAATCGTTTCAATCGAAGACGGCCTTGCGGAAGATGACTGGGCCGGGTGGCGCGCTTTGACCGACAAGCTCGGCGGCCGCATCCAGCTCGTTGGCGACGACCTGTTCGTGACCAATGTGAAGCGCCTGCAGCGAGGCATTGAAGAGGGCGTGGCCAATTCAATTCTCATCAAGGTGAACCAGATCGGCACGCTCACCGAGACGCTCGAAGCCATCGAGCTGGGCCGCCGTTACGGCTACACCTCGGTGATGTCGCACCGTTCGGGCGAAAGCGAAGACACATTCATCGCCGACCTCGCGGTTGCCACCGGCGTAGGCCAGATCAAGACCGGCTCGGTAAGCCGCACCGATCGCATCGCCAAGTACAACCAGCTTCTCCGCATTGAAGAGGAGCTGGGCTCGGGCGCAACGTATCTCGGACTCGAGAGTCTGAACTACGACGACGAATAAGTCGTGAACGGTGGCACGCCAAGAAGGCGGAGGCGCAGGCCTCCGCCTTTCTTTTTCGGGCTATGTACACACTGCGGGCCATCACAGCGTGTTTCCCCGCAGAAATCACTGAGTCCGGCTTGTTATCCTAGAGATGAACTCCTATTCGATTCCGAGGTATTCTCTCAGTGCCCAGCTCAAAGCACCCTCTTGTCCTGACCATCCTCGATGGATGGGGTTATCGCGCCGAAACCGCCAACAATGCCATCGCTCTCGCCCGTAAGCCTACTTACGACACGCTGCTGCGCGAGTTTCCGAATACGCTGATCCGTGCTTCAGAACACTTCGTCGGCCTGCCCGACGGCCAGATGGGCAACAGCGAAGTGGGCCACCTGAATATCGGCGCAGGCCGCGTCGTGCAGATGGACATCACGCGCATCGACATGGCCATCGCCAACGGCGAGTTCGCAAAAAACGCCGCGATCGTGCAGGCCATGCAACGCGCACGCGAAGGCGGGCGGCAATTGCACCTCTTTGGATTGGTTTCAGACGGCGGCGTGCACTCGCACCAGGAGCATCTTTACGCGCTGCTCCGCATTGCACGCGAGAATGGCGTTGAGCGCGTGTTCGTGCATGCCTTTATGGACGGACGCGACACGCTGCCGACCTCCGGCGCGGGGTACATTGCACAGCTTGAGCAGAAGATGCGCGAGTACGGCGTGGGCAAGGTGGCGTCGATCAACGGCCGCTACTACGCCATGGACCGCGACAAGCGCTGGGAACGCGAGCGCAAGGCCTACGACGCCATGGTCAATGGCAAAGCCGAAGGCGGCGCATATCCAGACGCGGTGGCGCGCATCAGGGAATGCTACAACAGCGGAACGACAGACGAGTTCCTGGTTCCCTTTGTGGTGACCGATGCGGCAGGCAAGCCGGTTGGGCAGATCCGCGATGAGGATGTCTGCATCAACTTCAACTTCCGCGCCGACCGCGCACGGCAGATCACACGCGTGCTTGCGCGCGAGAGCGGCCTGAACAAGAAGGGCGGACGCGATCTGGAAGGATGGGAATCTCTGGATGAAACCATCACGCGCAACGAAATTCCCAAGGGACTGCACTACCTGTGCATGACCCAATACGACAAGCTCTACGATCTGCCGGTGGTCATGCCGCCTGAGTCGCTCGACAATATTCTGGCCAATATTCTTTCTCAACATCAGCTCCGCAACCTGCGCGTGGCAGAAACCGAGAAGTTCGCGCACGTCACTTACTTTTTCAATGGCGGAATTGAAACTCCCTTCCCCGGCGAAGACCGTGCGATGATTCCCTCGCTCAAAGTGGCTACGTACGATCTGGCTCCCGAGATGCGCGCCGAGGCTATCGGCGACACCATCGTGAAGGCCGTGAACGACACCGCGTTCGACCTGGTTGTCGCCAACTTTGCCAATGCGGATATGGTTGGGCACTCCGGTAAGCTTGAGCCGACGATCAAAGCGATTGAAGCGGTGGACGCACAGTTAGACCGCATCTACAAGGCGATCAAGGAAAAGAACGGAATCTGGCTCATCTCAGCCGATCACGGCAATGCGGAACAGATGGTGGACCCGGTGAGCGGCGGTCCGCACACGGCGCACACCACAAATCCTGTGCCGTTTATCTACGTAAGCGAGGAAGCGAATCATTATCGGCTGCGGAATGATGGATCGTTGCGCGACATTTCGCCGACGCTCCTGAATCTGCTGGACATTGGACTGCCCAAGGAGATGACCGGCGGAGATATGCGCGTGCCGCTTAAGGAGTAGGTTCCCAAATGAGCCTCAAGAAGGCAAAATCATAAAGGCTTCGCCTTTCCAGTTGCCTGGCATCGCCCACACGCATAAAGGCCTCCTGCATGGGAGGCCTTTGCCGTAAAGAAACGATTCCGGTCGCGACTAGCGCGGCCGGAGCGATTTGATGGAATCGGGAAGCCGTTCTTCAAGCAGCTTGGCGCGCTCCGCCGCAATGCCGCCGAGGTATTTCGGAGCGGGTGTTGCGGTAAGCACGAGCGCAAGGGCAATCAGCGAGAAGCAAAGCCCTGCGATTCCCGCTGAGAACAGCATATGATACATGTCTGAAACGTCCAGACCGAAGACCTTGAACGCTACATAGTGCAGTGGCTTGATATGCTGGAGCGCCGCGAGTGCAAAGAGGAAGAAAAGTGCGGAAAGAGAAGTAAGTACGGTTAAAGCACCGTCAAGACTTCGATGAAATTTCTGACGTGCACTGCAATGACTACATTCAGCAAAATGCTGCTCATAATCCTTGCGCATATCCGGTGAGAGCCCGGAGATGTCGTATCGCCAACTTGATAAAATGGCGCCTACAACTCGGTCGGTACATCCACTCTCTGTCATAGACATTAGGACTCACCAAAAAACGAATGGTTAACTGTTCCGCTCATTTGGGACCTGGAAGGCAACAACTCACCTTCCTAATTTGATGCGTCAGAAACCGCGAATGATTCAGTGATGCCCCGCTAACAGCGTCATACTCCGGGAAAAGTCCCGGCACGGTCTACCCTTGCGGGTGGTTTCTCCCTTAAATTGCCCGTGTCTTACTATGGTAACACGCTTCGATTAAAAAGAGATAGCAGCAAGTGGATCGCGTTGGCAGGCCAGTAACAACCGGTTTGCCAGTAGACTTGCCCGCCCACTCAACGCACGCTCGGCAGAGAGCCTGGCAAGCTCAGGAAGGTTATTGCTTTCAGATAGATGAGCAAGAATCACATATGCGGCCTGCCCATCGTATCCATCATCAAGAAAGCCTGCCGCTGCTTCATTTGACAGGTGTCCCACGCGAGAGAGTACCCGTTGTTTAACTGACCATGGATAGGGACCGTCTCGAAGCATCTCCAGATCGTGGTTCGATTCGAGTAGCAACAGGTCAGAGCCCTTGAGTTGGGCCTTTACGTTCGGAGTGATGTATCCAAGATCTGTTGCGCATGCCAGCTTGACGCCTTCAGTACGGAAGACGAAGCCGACAGGATCTGTCGCGTCGTGAGGGATCGTGAACGGGCTGACAGAAATGTCGCCGATATCGAACGATTCGCCCGCCTGGAAGTACTCCACCGCCGGCAGCCAGGTTGGGTCCTGTTTACGTGAGGGCGGCCCGCCAGAGGCCGTCTGAGCGTCACTACGGGCCGGCTCATTTGCAGCTTCGGCAGCAATCTCAAGTGGAACATCACCGTCCTGCTCGTCTGCCTCGCCTTCCTGTTCGGTTGCATCAGCTTCGGCCTGGCGCTCGGCGGCCAGTTTTCGGCACTGCTCCAGCCATTGGGCGTAAGTCATCTGACGTCTCGGCATCAGCCAGCGCATCCACGCACGGTGAGTGCCCTCGGTAAAGTACACCGGGATACCCAGCTTGCGCGCGGTCACCGCAAGGCCGTTCACGTGGTCCATGTGCTCGTGCGTGATGACAATCGCATCCAGGGTCTCTGGATCTTCGCCGACAAGACTCATGCGCCGAAACAGCTCGCGGCAGCTTAGTCCGCAGTCGAGCAGGATGCGCGTGCGGCCTCCGGTGACTACCGTGGCATTGCCCTTGGACCCCGAGGCCAGCACCGTGAAACGAACCATAGTGTGAGGATACAGCGAAGGCCGGCAAGCAAGACACACCATGCTGCAGATGGAAACCGTTCGGGCAACGGTCTCTGCACAAAACCTTCAAATTGTTTCATCGGTGTATTTTGGGGACAAATAAATCGCCCCCTTAGGAAAACGTCGCCAAGGAGGCGCTTGTAGTTAAACAAGTTAGAAATGGGCACCAGTAGCCGACGCTGGAGGTCGGTAGCGCGCGGCTACTGGTAATCCCTGCACAAACGAAGCTAGCCGCGGCTTCCCCTTTCCACTGCTGCCTCGTGACAACCGGCTCAAAGAGAGCTTTCTTACTCGCTCTCCAAACCAATGTTGACAATCGAAGTTTCGCTCAAGCGACACTTTCGGACCGTGACGGCCATCACACTAAGTTGTGCATATTTTTCGCGTCCTGTTCCGGTCGCCTGAACCGGCATATTTTTTGTTTTTTTGGCTACCAGGTGACGCGGTACCTTCACCTGCGCCGGAGAAGTTGCATCCAAATACCTTGCGCCCGTCTTCTCATTGACAAAGCACGGCTGCCGCTCGAAAATCGGAGATTCAGTTCCCTCCAAGAAGGACTCCGCAGTGACCGCATTGCTCAAGACAAATCTCGGCGAAATACCCTTGCTCGGACGCGGCAAGGTGCGCGACCTCTATGCTGTTGACGATGCATTGCTGATGGTTGCCACCGACCGCATTTCGGCATTCGATCATGTGCTGGCAACAGGAATTCCAGGCAAAGGCAAGATCCTGACACAGATTTCGCTGTTCTGGTTTGAGCTGCTTGGCGATCTGGTTCCCAATCATCTTATCGCCGCCAGCGTGAGTGAATTTCCAGCCGAGCTTCAGCCATTTGCCGATCAGCTTGAAGGCCGTTCAATGTTGGTCAAGCGTGCCGACATGTTTCCCGTGGAGTGCGTTGCGCGCGGCTACCTGGCCGGGTCGGGATGGAAAGAATACAAAGCCACAGGCACTGTATGCGGAATTCCCTTGCCCGCGGGACTGTTGGACGGATCGCAGCTTCCACAGCCAATTTTTACGCCGGCTACCAAGAGCCAGGACGGATCGCACGACGAAAACATTTCGTTCGAACAGACCGCGTCGGTCATCGGGGCCGAGGATGCTGCTTCGCTCCGCGATCTTACGCTTGCCCTCTACAACAAAGCCCACCAACATGCGCAGTCGTGCGGCCTGATCCTTGCCGACACGAAATTTGAGTTCGGCAAAATCGGCGGCCGGATTATTCTTGCCGATGAGGTGCTTACACCGGATTCTTCGCGCTTCTGGGAGGCCACGGCATGGAAGCCCGGCGGCGCGCAGGCCTCGTTCGACAAGCAGTTTGTGCGCGATTATCTTGAATCAATCCACTGGAACAAACAGGCTCCGGCGCCGGCTCTGCCCCCTGAAGTGGCGGAGCGGACCCAGGCAAAATATCTTGAAGCCTTTCGCCGCCTGACCGGACGCGAATTAGCCCTGTAAATCGCCGGGAGAATACTGCATGACATGGGTGGACTGGGTCATCGTGGTTGTGATTGTCGGAGCCGTGATCGGCGGCATCTCGCAGGGATTGCTGCGCTCAATCTGCTCGCTGTTCGGTCTAATTTCCGGGCTGCTGCTGGCTGCGTGGAATTACGGCCGCATTGCTGCCGTTGTAAAGCCACTGGTTAAGATCGATGCCGTTGCCAATGCGATCGGATTCCTGCTCATTGCTCTACTGGTGATGGTCATTGCCAACCTGGTGGGTCTGATTATTTCAAAGACTGCGCATAAGATTGGCCTGGGGTGTCTTGACCGTCTCCTTGGTGCTTTCTTTGGTTTTGTTCAAGGCGCGTTGCTGGTTATGTTGAGCATTCTGGTGGTGCTTGCATTCTTTCCGAAAGCCGAATGGATGGCCGCAGCGTCGCTGCCCAAGTATTTCTACGGAGCCTGTGAAACAGCCACGCACCTTAGCCCTGCGGAACTTGCCAGCCGAATCCGCCATGGCATCGAATCGATGAAGGAGCATGCTCCGGAATGGATTCATTCCACGGAGTCAGAAATCTGAAATAAAATGTTGGCGCGTCCGAAAGAGCGGATTTAGTATAGGAAGTTCATGAGGTAGTTGTGAGACGAGAACTGGATAGCCTGGTAACGCAAATGCACTCCAGCGGCATCCCCTACGAGGAGGCCGTTCGCGAGTTTAAAAAACAATATTTACGCGAAGTGCTGATTGCGCACCGTGGGAACCAGTGCAAAGCCGCTGAAGAGCTGGGCATGCATCGCAACACGCTGAGCCGTGCCATGTCTGAGCTTGGACTCGATCTCGCCGAAGTTCGCACGGAACTCAAGCGTCCTGTGCGCAGCGAACGTCCAGTGTTTAGTGCTTATCGCCAAGGCTACCGCCAGGGATGAACGGAGCCGAGGCTGACGGCACTAAGCCGAAATCATGCTGACCACTCCGACCAATCAAAAAGCTCGCGTCGCCATCCAGAAAGGATTTGTCTGGGATGCTCATGCCGCCTATCTGTTTGACATCGACGGCACTCTGTTGCGCAGCCGCGACCGTATCCATTTCAACTCCTTTGCCACATCGTTCAAGCGGGTCACCGGCTTCGAGCTTTCGTTTGCGGGCGTCCAGTTAGCAGGCAATACCGATACCGCAATCCTTCGCGAAGCTTGCCAGCAGGCAGGCATTCCGCCCGGCGTGATGGAGGAGTCTACAGACGCCGTTCTTGAGGCTATACGGCTCTCAGTTGTGGAGCAGCGCAGCCAACTTGACCTGATCCGCATGCCCGGCGTTGAAGAGGCACTCAGGCACCTTGCCGAAAAAGGGGCATATCTCGGCGTTGCCAGCGGCAACCTTGAAACCATTGGCTGGATCAAGATCGAGGAGGCCGGCCTTCGCGAGTGGTTCAAATTCGGCGGCTTCAGCGATCACTTCTCCATCCGCTCCGAGCTGATTGCCCAGGCCGCTGCCAAGGCGCGAGAGTTGGCCGGTACAGAAGAGAGCGTGTGCGTAGTGGGCGATACTCCACGCGACATTGAAGCTGCCCGGGCTAACCGCTTGCCGGTGATTGCCGTCGCCACCGGACATTTCAGCTTCGACGATCTGCTGAAGCACGAACCAGAAGTCTGTGCATCGTCGCTCGCCGCCTTGCTTGTGCACACCGAGGCGGGGCAATGACAGCAACCTGCATGCACATGCGAATGGCAATGCGCAGCCGCTCCTGCCCAGCCGCAGTGGTGGGTGTATTCCTGATGGCCATGTTTTCAGGTTTTGGGGCTGCACAGCCAGTTCCCGCTCCTTCTTCCTCTGCCCAATCCCCTGCCCCGCAGGCGATTCAACCGGTCACGGTTGTGGGCAAGGACGCCGCGCGGCCCAGTGAGCGTGATCGCCGCCGGGCAGCAAAGTTGTATTTGGACGCCAGCAAGCTATTCATGGCCGAGAAGTTTGAAGATGCGCAGAAGAACTATGACGAAGCGGCTCAACTTGACCCCACCAATCCCAATTACCGTCTTGCGGGGCAGGTGGCTCGCAATCACGCGGTGACAGCGCTGGTCCAGACCGCGGCTAAAGACAGGCTCCTCGGCAATGCGGAAGGCGCCCGCGCCGCGCTTGTGCGGGCCCTGAAGCTGGACCCGAACAGCGTTGAGGCTACCCAGCACCTTTACGAGCTTGGCGACGATGCCGCGCGCCAACGGTCGATGTCAGCGTTCACCAGCGAACAGCCCGTCCCTGAACTGAGCGATGCGGTTACGCTTGAGGCCTCGCGGGAAAGACACAGTTTCCATATCCGCTCGAACCAGCGCGAGCTTGCCGGCCAGGTATTCAAGGCATACGGCATCGACGCCATGATGGACGAGAGCGTGCGTTCCGCTTCTGCGCGTCTCGCTATCGACGATGCAAGCTTTGACGATGCCATACAAGCCGTCTGCATGGTCACTCACACGTTCTACGTGCCGCTGGATGCGCATCGCGTGGTTGTGGCGGCGGATACCGCAGCCAAGCGCCAGGAATTCACGCGGCTGCTGCTGGAGACTGTTTATCTGCCCGGCCTCAAGGACGAAGAGATGACCGAAGTGAGCACGCTGGCGAAACAGGTTTTCAATATCAAGCAGGCAGACATCGATCATCACACCGGCGCTATCACCGTGCGAGCGCCCAAAGCCACGCTGGAGGCATTCAACTCCACTCTGCGCACGCTCATTGATGGGCACAGTCAGGTTGTTCTCGATGTAAAGTTGATCCAGATTGCGCATAGCAACGGGCGGAACCTCGGAGTGCAGCCGCCGCAAAGCTTTGCCGCTTACAACGTCTACGCCGAAGAACAATCGATCCTGAACGAGAACGCGGACCTGGTACAGCAAATCATTTCGTCCGGCCTGGCCGCGCCCGGCGATACGCTGGCCATCCTGGGTATTCTGCTTGCCTCCGGCCAGGTGTCGAATTCTCTGTTCTCGAACGGCCTAGCCCTGTTTGGAGGAGGCATTACTTCGTCGGCCCTATCGCCTAGCCCTGCGAATGCCTACTTCAACATCACCTCATCCGACTCGCGCGAACTCGATGCGCTACAGCTCCGGCTCGGTGACGGAGAAACAGGGACACTCAAGCTGGGCCAGCGCTATCCTATCCAGACGTCGTCGTTTTCGAGCCTGTCCTCCAGCGTTGCAGACATTCCCGGGCTTACCACCGCGGGAAACTCCGGCAGCCTTTCATCGATTCTGGCTTCGCTTCAGGAATCGGTTCCCAACGTACCCCAGGTGCAATACCAGGACCTTGGACTCACGCTGAAGTCAACCGCCAACGTGATGCGCGATGACCGCGTGGCGCTCACCATTGACCTGCAGGTTACAGCTCTTTCGGGAGCAACCCTCAACGGCAATCCGATCCTCAACAACCGATCGTATTCCGGCGTTGTCACCATCAAAGAAGGATCGGCCGTGGTCGTGGTCAGCGATCTGGACAAGTCTGAGAGCCGCGCCATTAGTGGCACACCGGGATTGAGTGAGATCCCAGGCATGAATAACGTGACGGAGAAAGATATACAGAGGAGTTACGCAACCCTGTTGCTTGTCATCACGCCACACGTGGTTCGATTCACCCAGCCCAACGGCCGCACACCCATGCTCCGTATCGAGCGCGTATCGCAGGCGCAGTAGTTTGCTCTCAAGGAAAGCAAAGGGTGCAGCCGAAGCCACGCCCTTAATTGCCTTAGCCGCAGACAGGCTTACAGAGTTACGCCATCCAGCTTAGCCTGATACTCAATCATCTTCTTCAACGTTTCGTAAGGCACATTCGCCGGCACCTCACGGCCATTGATTACCAGCGTAGGCACCTGGCCAATGCCCAGATCGGATGCCAGCTTCACCGAGGCTTCAATTTCGGCCTTGGTTTCGTCGCTGCCTGCACAGGTTGCCACCTTGGCCGGATCGAGCCCTACCGTGGTGATTGCGCTGTTCAACGTCAACGTGGCTCCATCGGGCGTGGCCAGGCCATCCTGGGCATCAAACACAGCAGAAGCGAATTGGAAGAACGCCGTGCTGCCGCTCATCTTGGTAACGCACACGCCGTAAGCGGCCGCCTTGGTGGCCTGGGGATGAATGGAAGCAATGGGATCGTTCTGGAACACGATGCGCGCCTTTGGAAAGTCCGCAGCGAGCTTTTCCATGTTTGCCTGGGCCTCTTTGCAGTGCGGGCACTCGAAATCGGCAAACTCCACGAGTTCGAGTTCCTTGGTGGCAGCGCCCCTTGAGGGTCCGGTCGCCTCCTGCTGGAGCTTTGCGCGGTAGTCCGCGTAAGGTTTTTCTCCGAAGGCGATGATGTCATTGCCGGCGATGATGTGCTTGCCGTCGGGCATGGCGAAGAACTGCAACATGGTCGACTTTTCCTTACCACTCTTGTCGCCGATGTACACAATCACCTTGCTTACGCCATCGACGGCGGTCTTAAGGATGGCTTCAACCTGCCAGACCCGGTTTTCTTCGTAGCCCCAGCTTGCTTCGAGAAAGGCATTGATGGTGTCGATTGAGGGAGACGTTGCGGTAAAGAACTCCGGATTGGGCTTGGGGAAAACAGGCGCCAGCGAAGCCGGAGTTGGTGCTGCGGGAGTCGTCGAGGTCTGCGCAGGCGCCGAGGGAGTGGTAGGCGTCTGTGCAGGCGCGGCCGGCACCTTCGTCTGCGCTGAAGCCTGAACAAGATTGAGAGAGAAGATGGTCAGCGCGGCAACGCCGGCGACACGTACAAACGGACGAATCAAGCTGTTTCTCCTTATTTCGCGGCAGATTGCCTGAGGTAATCCACCCGCTTACTAGTCTAAACCTGAACTTTCACGGCAATTGGAAACCGCCGTCCCATCCCAAATGACTTAGGCGTGACCTTCAGCACGGGTGCGGCCTGCTGGCGCTTGTATTCCGACCGCTCAATCAGCCGTACCACCTGTTGGACGAGGGCCGGGGGATATCCGTTTGCTTCTGCAATCCGTTCAGGGGTTTCGTATCGCTCCACGTAGGCCTCCACGATGGGATCAAGCACCTCGTAAGGGGGCAGCGAATCAGTATCTTTCTGCCCTGGGAACAACTCGGCCGAAGGGGGTTTCTCGATAATCGCTAACGGAATCACCTCACGCTCGCGATTGAGCCAGCAACAAACGGCATAGACGCGGGTCTTTACCAGGTCGCCGATCACTGCCAGTGCGCCCACCATATCGCCGTACAGGGTGCAATAGCCGACCGCCATCTCAGATTTATTTCCCGTGGTAAGTACGAGCGAGGAGAACTTGTTTGAAAGCGCCATCAGAAGTGTGCCGCGGATTCTCGGCTGAATGTTCTCCTCCGTCGTATCCGGCTTCGTACCCTCAAAGAGAGGCGCAAGCACGCTCGTAAAGTCTGCAAACAGATCGCTGATTCCCAGCACCTCAAAGCGGATGCCCAGATTCGCAGCCAGTTGACGGCTATCGTCGATCGATCCCGAGGATGAATAGGGACTGGGCATTCCGATGCCCAACACGTTTTCAGCACCAAGCGCTTCAGTGGCAATGGCCGCAACCAGCGCTGAGTCAATTCCACCGCTCAGCCCGACGAGGACTTTCTTAAAGCCGCATTTCCGAACATAGTCGCGCGTGCCCAGCACCAGCGCGCGGAATGCGGCCTCGGTGTCGTCATCCACGGCTGGAGTAATGGTTTGCGATACGAATGGATCGAGCACCACCAGGTCTTCTTTGAATGACGCGCACTGCGCAATCAGCTCGCCGCGCGCATTCAAGGCGAATGAGGAACCGTCGAAGATCAGGCTGTCGTTGCCGCCTACCTGATTCGACATCAGCACGGGCACGCCATCACGCCGGGCGATTGCAGCAAGCATCTCCCGGCGAACCGCGCGTTTTCCATGCCAGAAAGGGGAAGACGACAGGTTGATATGCACATCGGGTTGCTGCCGCATCAGCTCTTCCATGGGATCGACGGCATAAAGACGGCGTGGCCAGAAACTCTTGTCGTTCCAGGCGTCCTCGCAGATGGTAATCGCCAGCCGGACACCGTCGAGCTCAACTACCCGCTGCGATTGCGCGGCGTCAAAGTAGCGTTGCTCGTCGAACACGTCATAAAAGGGCAGCAGGCGCTTCTGCTGCTCCAGCAGTAGCTTGCCACCGTCAAGGAGCACCGCCGCATTCACAGCAGGCTTGCCGCTGTCGCCCGTCGCGGGAAGCGCCACGCCCGCCAATACCGCTGTCTTCAAGCTGCCGGTGGCGGCAGCAAGTTCATCGACTGCCGAACGGCAACGCGCAAGAAAGCTTGGTTTCTCAAGAAAGTCGGCTGGAGGGTAACCGCAGATAGCCAGTTCAGAAAACACGGTGAGCCGCGCTCCGAGGCTTTCCGCGCTCCGGCCGGCAGCAATAATCTTCTCAAGATTTCCGGTAAAATCCCCGACCGTCGGATCGATCTGGGCAATCGCGATCTTCACATTCTTAGTTTACAGCCACATACAACGAGCCGCCGGTAGGCGGGAGGGATACGTGTCCTCGCTCTCGATGCGGAGTTCAGGAGCCGGTTCCTGAAAAGATGACTCCGACGGTGCGCACTATGATTTTGAAGTCGAGCCAGATACTCCAGTTGTCAATGTAGTTCACGTCCATCGAGACATAGCTGGCAAACGAAGGGTCCTGGCGTCCCTGCACCTGCCACAGCCCGGTAATGCCCGGCGTGACATCGAGCCTGCGCAGATGGCTCAGCTTGTATTCCTTTACTTCGCTGGCAATTGGAGGACGTGGTCCCACGATGCTCATGTTGCCCTTCAGCACGTTGAAGAACTGCGGCAACTCGTCAAGCGAGTACTTGCGAAGGAAACGGCCGAGATTGGTGATGCGCGGATCGTTTGAGATCTTGAACAGCACGCCGTCGCGCTCATTCATATGTTCCACTTCAGCGCGGCGCTTGTCGGCATCCTGCACCATAGTACGGAACTTGATGCAACGGAATACGCGGCCCTTCTTGCCGATGCGCTCCGAGCCGTAAAACGCCGGGCCTGGCGAATCAAGCCTGACGGCGATTGCGATGATCAGCAACAACGGCGAAAACACCAGCAGGAACAGGATCGAAAACAGCACATCGAAGCCGCGCTTGAAGATTAGCCCTAGCTCGGGAACGTGTCCGCGGTGCAAGGGGATGGTCGGAAACTGCCCAATGTACTCAATAGGACTGTTCCACGCCAGCCCGCCGTACATCTCAGGAATAATGCGTATGTCGATGCCTTGCTGGCGGGCATGTTCAAGCGCGCTCTGCATCATGCCGTTCTCGCACTGCGAGGTGAAAAAGATTTCGTCGACAAATTGCGCCCGTGCACGCTGAAACAAGGATTCGAATGTGCCTATGACATCGGTCTTCGCGCTCAGGTTCGAAGTGCCCTGATTGCACGTCTCAATAAATCCCTTGAACGTATAACCCAGGTGCCGGATGCTCTCAAGGTGATGACGCAGGGCATGAGCCTCCGGTCCGGTACCGACAATCAGCACGTTGCGGGTGCCAACACCGCGATCGTACCGGTGGTAAAGGAACAAGCGGTAGAGCAGCCTGCGAACGCTCAGAACCACCGTTACCAGCCCGAGCGTGATCAGCACCACGCTGCGGGGCACCATAATTGCTTTGACCAGGTAGAGTGTTCCGGTAAGGATCAGGCCCGCGGTAATGCAAGCCTGCAGGCTCAGCCTTTGTTCGTTCAATATGTTTGAAATTCGCTCCGGCGTGTAAAGATGCAGGCGCTTGCTTGTTAAGACCAGTGAGGCGGTAAAGACAGCCAGCAGCGCCAGAAGGGTCCACATGGGAACATGCCAGAAAAGGGTGCCATCCCAGAGACGCTGAGCGAAATTGATGAACCCGATCTCTAACTCGTACATGGTGGCTGCGGCGGCCGTCGCCATAAACGTCACCACGTCGAGCGCCATCCAGAATTTTGCGGTGCCTCGCGTGACGCGCCCGTGCTCAGCCGCAAGAGGTGTCTCTCGTTCAAGCGAAGATACTGAAGCAGAAAGCCTCTGCCAGAATTCTGATGTTGCCATTTACTTCCGCAGACCTCAAAAATCCGATTGGGCCGGGTAGTACTAGAGTTACGTTCCCGCCGCCACTCGACAATGCAACAAAAGTAGTGCAGTTTACTTCGAAGTTGTATTGCTTTGGCGCCTGATTTCACCGCATGGCGCTCTGGATACACTTCCAACGAACACGTCCGCAAATCCGGTTACCCGGTATTGCCCGGCGCGACTCATGAATCCCCTGCTGCGCACATCCGGTCATCAATAACAACCGATCTTCAAATACCGATGCAGCAGCAAGCTCAAACGTCTTAAGGATGAATGCGAATGATGCAAACCACGCAATTCCAATGAGAATTACACCGCGTGGAAATTTCATACAGTGAACTCATGATAACAAGCAATTACGCGTAACCTACGCATATGCGGGTAGAGGCATCAGCTTCAGCAACGCCGATTCAAAATGTTCTGCTTTCCGCATCTAGAATCCCCCCAAACCGCCAGAGAGACAATACCCAACAGCTATAACTTAAGTAACCCATAACTCAACCCGCAGGCGACAACGGTAGCTCGTAAGCGTCCAGAATCAAGAACTGCTGGATATTAGGATCCTCCGAGTTAATGAACCCCTGCAGGGGCCCAAAGTAGGCTGCCCGCCCCTGATGGAGGAACAGGACTGTATCCGCGAGCCGTTCTGCGAATCGCATGTCGTGTGTCACCACGATACTGGTAAAGCCAAGCTGACTCTTAAGCCGTTGGATAAGATTCCCCAGCCTTTTGGCGATCAGCGGATCCACCATGGTGGTGGGCTCGTCGTACAGCACCACGTCCGGTTGTGCCGCCAACGCGCGCGCAATCGCGACAGCGCGCTTGCGGCCCGTTGAAAGGCTTGCAGGCAGACTGTAAACAACATCGTCGGCTCCTACCATTTCAATGAGCCGCTCCACAATCTGCTCAATCTGATCCTCGGCCAGGCCTCCACGTTCACGCAGTGGAAACGCCACATTTTCGCGCACGTTCATGGAGTCGAATAATGCCCCGTTCTGAAAGACCATCGTAATGCGCTTGCGAACTTCTCGCATGCCTTCTTCGTCAAGTACGGTGATCTCTTCGCCTTCCACTCGAATCGAGCCCGAGTCCGGCCGCAGGAATCCCATCAGCAAGCGCAAGGTAACTGACTTGCCGACACCACTGCGTCCAAGGATGCAAAGGGTTTGGCCACGATCGACTTTGAAGTTGACATCTTCCAGAATCGGGCGGTCATCGAAGGCAATGCTGACGTGATCGAATTCGATGATTGGACCACGGACCGTCTCCAACTGCTTTTCAACAGCTGCAGCCAGTTCCTGCGGCAGTGCCTCGCCAAGGTCAGTATTGGAAAACGTATCGGACATCGCAATAGATTCAGATTACGCGAAAGGACGCTTGAGCTGCTGCGCGCGCCGCAAATCTCCGGCTGAATTGATGTTGAAGAACCAGTGGGCCAAAGGCAATCCATCGGGGTGTTTCAGTTGCCCTGTTTGCACAAGATGTTCCGCCTCAAGAACACAAACCCGTTTCTCTTGTGCACTTGCAGCAGCATGGAAGGCCGCAAAACAGCCGCCACGGCCCGCCTCGAGTTCCGCCTGGATCGCCGGCAGCACGGATCGGTTCAACACTGCTGGAAATGTCTGCACAAATCCGCCTGCCGAAGCAAGCATTACGATGTCGCCGGTGGTCTGGGCCTTTTCCAGCATCGTGACAATCAATTCCGGTGGAAGTAGCGGCAGGTCGACGGGGATGAAAACGAACCAGGTCACTAAAGTAACCTGCATGGCGCCGCAGATGCCCCCGAGAGGCCCACGAGATGAACCAAGATCGTCAACAACCGGCGCACGGCCTGCAAGGTCCGGCCGTGCTCCCGCAATCGCAACGGAGAGCCCCGCACCGCGTAAAAGCGCAAGGGCGTGGCCTATTAGAGGACGTCCTTCAAATTCAACCAGGGCTTTGTCCATACCCATACGCGAGGATCGTCCCCCGGCGAGGACGATCCCCACTGCATCCATTTCCGGATGGGAGTTCAGACGCCGGCCTCTTCGAGGAACCGAATCAACGAGACGATTCCGAGTTCAAAGTTCTTGAGGTGGAATTTTTCGTTCGGCGCGTGCAGGTTGTCGTCGGGCAGACCGAAGCCCATCATGACGCTTGGCAGTCCGAGGTGGTGATCGAAGTCGCCCACGATCGGAATGGAACCGCCAGAGCGGATAAACACCGTATCTTGACCCCACACTTCATGCAGAGCACGCGTGGCCGCCTGAACGTACTTGTTGTTCACCGGAATCAGGCATGGATCGCCGGAGTGAATCAACCGCACATCGACGTCCACTTCTTTGGGTGCAATCTTTTCAACATAGCTCTTGTAAAGCGCAAAGGCCTTCGCGGGAGTCATGCCGGGAACCAGACGCATTGAGACTTTGGCGGTTGCCTTGGCAGGAATCACTGTCTTTGCGCCCGCGCCTGTAAAGCCGCCCGGAATGCCGTGAATATCAAGCGTCGGCCGCGCCCAGGTCCGTTCCATCACGCTGTAGCCGGGTTCGCCCACCAATTGTTTCGAGCCCACTTCATCCACTCGATATTTCTCTTCGTCGAAAGGCAGGCTCTTCCACGCGGCCAGTTCCTCGGCGCTCGGCAGAATCACATCATCGTAAAAACCTGGAATGAGAATGTGGCCGCTCTCGTCCTTGAGCCCGGCGAGAATCTGCACCAGCGATGTGAAGGCATTCGGTGCCGCGCCGCCGTACATGCCGGAGTGCAGATCGGTCCGCGAACTTTTCACTTCTAGCTCGGTGTAGATCATGCCGCGCAGGCCAACGCAGAGTGTCGGCAACCCCGGCGCAAACAGCTCTGTATCGGAGACGAGGGCAAAGTCGGCCTTCAGCTCCGGTGGCTTTGAGGCGACAAAGTTGGCAATTCCCTCTCCTCCTACCTCTTCTTCACCTTCAAGCAGCACACGCACATTCAACGGCAGCCTGCCGTTGGCAGCCATCAGCGACTCTAGTGCTTTTACCTGCGCCACTACCTGTCCTTTGTCATCGACAGCGCCACGTGCATAGATGTTGCCGTTGCGGACCGTCGGCTCGAACGGAGGCGAAATCCATTCATCGAGAGGATCGGGCGGCTGCACATCGTAGTGCCCGTAGACAAGCACCGTCGGCTTGCCCGCGGCATGCAGCCAGTCCGCGTACACCAGCGGATGCCCACCGGTTTCGATAAGGCGCACATTGTCCATGCCGATGCGCTTCAAATCGTCGGCTAAGGTCTGTGCGGCCTTACGGCAGTCATCGGCATGTTCCGGCAGCGTGGAGATAGAGGGTATGCGTAAAAGAGATTTAAGCTCCTCAAGAAAGCGGGGATAATTCTGGCGTGCGAAATCAACCGCCGTCGAAGACATAACGTACTCCTTTCAATTGCAGACAAGAATATATATCGAAACGCAATGGAGCGTCCCGCGGCTGCGGATGACGGCTGGCAGAAAACGCGGCCCGCAAAGGAACCGTTGCTAATAGCGCGCCAGACTGGGATCGACTTCGCGCGACCAGGCGTCGATGCCGCCGCGCACTGACTGCGCCTGATCGAAGCCCTGATTGCGCATCCAAACGGTCACGTTCATTGAACGCACTCCGTGATGGCAGAGCACCAGCAGCCGCTCATCGGGATCGAGTTCCGCGTTGGCTCGTGAAGCAACTTCACCCATCGGCATCAGCAGGCTGCCTTCGATACTTGTCTTGGCAAACTCCCACGGCTCGCGCACATCCACAAGCCTGGCCAGCTTTTCATTCAGCAGACCCGCCGCGTCAGATGCGGTTATTTCCAGATTCAACATGGTTTCCATATCAAATTTCCTCGCGTGCAACGGGCGGCGGATCACACCGCCCGCACGGCACGATTTCGTTCATCATCTTTACTTCGATGCGGCCGGCTCCAACCCGCGGTCAATGAGCATTGCTTTCGAGTTCGGTTCTCTGCCCATCCATGCAGCGTAGGCCTTGCCCAGATCCTCTGTGTTGCCGATGGACAGGATCATTTTTCTAAAGCGATCGCCGTTGGCACGCGTCAACCCGCCATGTTCCTCAAACCACTGGTAGGCATCGTCGTCCAGCATTTCGCACCACAGATAGGCATAGTAGCCCGCGCCATACCCGTTGCCCCAGATGTGCATAAAGTAGCTTGATCTGTAGCGCGGCGGCACGGCACTCAGTGCCATATGGACCTTTTCGAGCGCCGCCTTCTCGAACTTGTCCGGATCCTGCGGAGCACTGGCGCTCAGAGTGTGCCACTGCATATCGAGCTGTGCAGCCGCCAGAAGCTCGGTCAGCTTATAGCCCTGGTTGAAGGTCTGCGACTTTTTGATCTTCGCCACCAGTTCGGCGGGCATGGGCTCGCCGGTCTTGTAGTGTTTGGCGTAGTGCGCAAACACTTCAGGATTCAAGGCCCAATGCTCGTTAAACTGCGACGGGAACTCAACGAAATCGCGCGGCACGGCCGTTCCTGACAGGCTTGGATACTCAGAGTTGGCGAACATGCCATGAAGCGCGTGGCCGAACTCGTGGAACATAGTGGTGACATCGTCGTAGCTCAGAAGTGCCGGCTCGCCGGGCACGGGCACGGGCTTGGAAAAGTTGGCCACGTTGTAGACGACGGGCAGCGTGCCCAACAGTTTCGACTGGCCTACAAAGTTGCTCATCCATGCGCCGCCGTTCTTGCTGTCGCGCTTGAAGTAGTCGCAATACCAGAGTGCAAGCGGCTTACCGTTAGAGTCGAAGACTTCGTACACCCGGACGTCAGGGTTGTACACGGGAATGTCGGTACGCTGCTTGAATGTGATTCCGTACAGCTTTTCGGCTGCGTAGAACACGCCGTTGTGCAGCACGTTGTTCAATTCGAAATAGGGCTTGATCTGGGATTCATCCAGATCGTACTTTGCCTTGCGTACTTGTTCCGCGTAAAAGTTCCAGTCCCACGGCTCAAGCTTGAAACCGCCGTTTTGCTTGTCGATCAGTTCCTGAATTTCCTTGCCCTCGCCTTCGGCCTTGGCAACAGACGCCGCAACCAGAGCGTTCATGAACTTTTCAGCGGCCTGCGGGGTCTTGGCCATCTGGTCGGTCAGCTTCCAGGCAGCGTAGTTGGGATAGCCGAGGAGTTTGGCTTTCTCCGCACGCAACTGCGCCAGCCGCGCAATGGTGGCTCTGGTGTCATTGGCGTCTCCGTGTTCGGCGCGGTTCCAGGAGTCCTCAAAAAAGGCGTGCCTTGTGTCGCGATTGGTGAGCGACTGCAGATCGGGCTGTTGCGTAGTATTCTGCAGCGAAATCACGTAGCCCTTCACATCGCGAGCCTTGGCTGCATCGGCGGCTGCGGTGATTTGCGCATCGCTCAGGCCGGCCAGGGCGTTCTTATCCGCGGTTGTATACGCACCGGCCTTGGTGGCTGCAAGCAGCTTGGAGATAAACGTCGTGGTCAGATTTGCTTCTTCTTCATTAAGCTTCTTCAGCTTTTCCTTGTCAGGATTTGAAAGCCGCGCACCGGCGCGCACAAACTGCTGATAGTCGTACTCCACCAGCCGCAGCGATTCCGGATTGAGCTTGAGAGAATGGCGCTCGTTGTAGATATTCTCCACACGTGCGAACAGCTTTGGGTTGAGCAGAATTGCGTCCTGCATGGCGGCAAGCTTGGGCGCAATCTCGTCCTGCGTCTTTTGCAGCGTAGGATTCATGTCCGCGCCCGACACGCCGTCGAAAGCGGACATTGCGCGGTCAACCAGACGTCCACTCTTTTCCATTGCCACGAATGTGTTTTCAAAGGTGGGCGGCTCTGGGTTGTTGGCAATGGCCTGGTTCTCGGCAATGTTCTGCTCGATACCTGCCTCGATTGCAGGTAGATAGTCTGTGTCCTTGATCTTGTCGAAGGGCGGAGCGTGAAAAGGCAGCGTGCTGGGTGCATAGAAGGGGTTCGATGGACCAAATGCTGCCTGTGCTCCCGCAGCGCCTGATGAAAAGGCGACTGCGCCCGCGGTAATCAACGTTGAAATTTGCGACAAGAGAGTCCTCGTCCGGAAAGAGTGAATTTTATTCATAAGTGCACCTACTCCAATAATCGCCGATACATTGTAGCGAAGTCCAAGTGTCCTCGTCGGTGCGCCGGGCTGGCCCATTTAATCTTGAAGGGATGTCCCTAATCCTCAATGCACAATCTGTGACCAAGCAATTTGGCGCAAGTCCATTGTTTCAAAATATCTCGCTCACGGTTGAGGATGGGGACCGCATCGGCCTGATTGGCCCAAACGGCGCCGGCAAATCCACGTTGCTCGCCCTGCTGGCCGGTCAGGTGGAGCCGGATTTGGGCGAGGTGGCGGTCCGCAAGCGGGCGCGCGCTGCCTATGTACCGCAGGATTCGCGCTTTGCCGCGGGCCGTAGCATCCGCCAGGTTCTGGAAGATGCCCTCGAGGCGGCGCATGTGATTGAGACTGAACGCGAAGGCCGCCTGCGCGAACTGGCGGGCCGCACCGGTTTTGAAGATTTGAATGCAGCCGCTGCAATACTCTCTGGCGGCTGGAGGAAGCGGCTCGCAATTATCGAATCGCTCATCGGTGCGCCGAATGTGCTGCTGCTTGACGAGCCGACGAATCATCTTGATCTGGCAGGCATTGAATGGCTGGAAGAACTGGTGGCCAATGCGCAATTTGCCATCGTAACCGTAAGTCACGATCGGTATTTTCTTGAAAACACTTCAACGCAGGTGATTGAACTAAATCGAGTGTTTGCCGAAGGGTTGTTGCGCGTGCGGGGCAATTTTAGCCGGTTCCTTGAAGAGAAGCAGGCCTATCTTGAGTCGCAGAGCAGGCAACAGGAAAGTTTGCGTAACCGCGTCCGCAACGAAATTGAGTGGTTGCGGCGCGGACCAAAGGCGCGCACTACGAAATCGAAAGCCCGCATTGATACAGCCAACGCCATGATCGGCAAGCTAGCTGCAATGGATGCACGCACCGGCATGAATGCAGTCGGTATCGACTTTGACGCCACCGACCGCAAGACAAAGCGCCTGGTTGAGTTCGAGGGCGTGGCCTGCGCGATACTCGGCGGTGAAATGCCGGAGAAGGGCGATGGACCTCGGCTGTTGTTTGAAGGTCTGGACTTTACGCTAACCGCCGGCATGAAAGTGGGGCTTGTGGGCCCCAACGGCAGCGGCAAGACCACGTTGCTGAGGCTGTTGCGCGGAGAAATTGAGCCTGCGCAAGGCTCCCTTCGCCGCGCCGATGCGCTTCGTCTTGTTTACTTGAGCCAGATGCGCGAACTCGACGAGAGCCTGACTTTGCGCCGCGCTCTGGCACCGGAAGGCGACAGCATCAACTATCAGGGCCGGACTATTCACGTTGCCAGTTGGGCGTCGCGCTTCCTGTTCACCGGCGAGCAGCTCAATCAGCCGGTTCGCAATCTTTCAGGCGGCGAGAAGGCCCGTGTACTGATTGCCAGGCTGATGCTTGAGCCCGCCGACGTTCTGCTGCTCGATGAGCCAACCAACGATCTGGATCTGGCGACGCTCGAAATCCTCGAAGACAACCTGCTTGAGTTTCCCGGCGCGTTGGTGCTGGTAACGCACGACCGCTACATGCTCAACCGCGTTTCTACGATTGTTCTTGGGCTCGACGGGCGCGGGCACATTGGCCGCTTTGCCGATTATGGGCAGTGGGAAGACTGGCTGGCCGAGCAGGGACAGGGCGCGCAACCTTCATCGCCACAGCCCACAAAGGAATCTAACTCCGCTAACCCCACCAGCACCGCAAAAAAGAAGCTCTCGTACCTTGAAGCGCGCGAGTTCGCCGGTATCGAGGATCGAGTTGCCGCATCGGATGAACGCCTTGCGGCGGCACGTGCTCGCGTGGAAGACCCTGCAATCGCCACCGACGCTGCTGCGCTCGAAGCGGCGCTGGCTGAGCTCGACGAGGCAAAACTGGAGAATGACGCCATTTACGCCAGATGGGCCGAACTCACTGAAAAAGCCGGCGATTCAGTCTCAGGTGCATAGAATAGATTTAGTTGACTCCCGGGCCCCCAAGACACCTATGCAAAATGCTCTGAAAGTCCTCATTGCTGAAGACGAACCCAATGCACTCATGGGCCTGGCCGAACTCATCTCCGGCTGGGGCTATCGTACTGAAACTGCGCGAGATGGGGTTGAGGCGTTCGAAAAGATTCAAACCTTTGATCCGGCCATGGTGGTCACCGATCTGAAGATGCCCCGTCTGGATGGTATCGGGCTGCTGACCAAGCTGGCCGAAGAGGGCAACGGCCTGAACGCCAATCTGGCAGTGGTTGTCCTTACCGCTATGGGGTCTATCCAACTTGCTGTTGAGGCAATGAAACTGGGCGCATACGACTTTTTGCAGAAGCCGGTGGACGCCACACGATTGCGCAACATCCTGGCCAACGCCGCGCGCCAGCGCGAAACGCAAATTGAGCTTGAAATTGCACGACGCCGTCTGCGTGAAAGCGGCGTGCTCGGTTCCATAGTGGGCAGTTCCAAGGCCATGCGCGAGATCTTCGGCCTGATTGAGCAGATTGCGCCGTCCAATGTGCACGTGCTGATCACCGGCGAAAGCGGCACTGGCAAGGAGCTTGTCGCGCGCACTCTGCACGAGTTGAGTCCGCGCAAAACCAAGCCGTTTGTCGGCGTCAACTGCGCAGCAATTCCCGAGACGCTTATCGAGAGCGAAATCTTTGGGCACGAAAAAGGCGCGTTCACCGGCGCTGTGGAGCGCCGCGCCGGCTGCTTTGAGTTGGCCGGAGGCGGCAGCCTGCTGCTGGACGAAATTGGAGAAATGCCCCAAGGTACGCAGGCAAAACTGTTGCGCGTGCTTGAGGAACGCAAGCTGCGCCGGCTGGGCGCGCGCACCGAGCAGGATATAGACGTTCGTGTTCTGGCCGCCACCAATCGGGACCCAGGCACGGCGGTTGCGGAAGGCCATCTGCGCGCCGATCTCTTCTATCGGCTGAACGTCTTTAACATTCATATGCCGCCCTTGCGCGATCACATGGAAGACCTGCCCATTATGGTCGAGTCCATCCTCACGCAGATGAACGAAAAGCACAATCGGCGAGTTTCCGGGGTCGCGCAGTCGATGATCGATCGCATGATGACCTACAACTGGCCGGGCAATGTGCGCGAACTGCGAAATGCCATTGAGCGAGCCGTCATCCTGTGCCCCGACGGCGCACCGCTCGATGTGGGACATCTGGCGCCCGGCTTTGCCAGGCTGCAAGCGGGAACGCCGCCGACTTCCGACGAAAGCATGATTCCGGTGCATGTCGGCACCACGGTAGATGAAGCCGAACGCATGCTCATCCAACGCACGCTTGAAGCAACGGGACAAAACAAAACGCGCGCGGCGGAAATTCTTGGAGTGAGTCTGAAGACACTCCATAACAAGCTCAAGGAGTACAGCCGCAAGCGACAGGAAATCACCGCTGACTAATTCATGCGTCTGAAGACCAAACTCGTACTGGCCATCACGGCTCTGGTGTTCATCATTGCCGCGGCAGAATCGCTCATCTATGCGAGCCAGATGCTGAATGCTGCCGTAAAGCAGTCGTACGACACGAACCTGATGGTGGCCGAGCAGATCAGGTTTGCCCTTCAGCACGCCCTTGAAGCCGGACTACGCGATCAGACTGTCAATCCCAACGACCCAGGCGAACTGCGCGCGCTCATGATCAAGGCAGTGCGAAGCAGCGACGAACTGCAGTCCGTTGTCCGCTCAGTCAACCTTTATTCGCTCACCGTCTACGACATCAACATCGGCGACAGTCACAACATCACGCTTTTGAGCACTACTCCTGAAAACGAGGAGAAGCCGCTCCCGAACAGGCCCAACTTTCAGCAACTCCTGAATACCAGTCCGCTGCAACTGATCCCCAAGGTCTTTGGCCCGCCCAGAGTTTACGACGTGGTCGTTCCCCTCGATAACAACGGCAAACCATTTGCCAGCGTTCACGTCGGTATCCGCACCACGCTGCTGGCAGCCTTCTATGCGCCTTGGCGAGCCGAGGCGGTCTCGCTGATGGGGGCAGCGCTTATCACCGCGCTGGTTGCCGCATTCCTGCTCAGCAATATTGCACTGGAACCGATGGAGAAGATCAGCCGGCGTCTCGATTACTGGACCGCAGCAGCCGCCTCAGCCGATGGTGAAGCGGACTCACCTGCTGCCAAGGCAAAATCTCGAACTAGTCAGGACACTGCCCAATTGGTGTCTACCAAGATTGAGCGCATTGGCCAGCGCATGCGCAATGTGGAGGAAGTCTTCTCCGCATTGAAGGATAACCTCGATCAGATTCTCGGTAACCTGCAGGACGGCATCCTGCTTTTCACTGCCGATGGCCGAGCTGTGCTGGTGTCTGAAGCGGCGCGGCGACTGCTTGAAATCCCGCGCGAATCCATTCTGGGCCTTCAGGCACAGGACATCTTCAGCTCCACCACGTTACTGGGCCGTATTCTGGGCGAGGCATACGACGCCGGCGCCACGCTGGTAAACGAAGAAGTACGAACCGAGTCAGGACGCCGCATTCAGGCTTCGCTGGAGTTCATTCACGATGAAACCACTCGGCAGGGCCTGGGCGCGCTGGTAACGCTGCATGACCTTGAAACCGCTGAAGCCATTGAATCGGAACTTGAGCTCTCACGGCGTATGGCCGCTATCGGCCGCCTTACCTCCGGTGTTGGTCATGAAGTGAAGAATCCGATCAACGCCATCGTCGTGCATCTCGAACTGCTCAAGAACAAACTTGGCGACACCAGCGGTCCGGCGATGCGGCACCTTGAGGTCATCGATACTGAAATTCACCGTCTGGACCGCGTGGTTCAGATGCTGGTCGATTTCTCGCGGCCGGTAGAGCTCGATTTGCGCGAACAGGATCTGCGAACCATTGTAGGCGACGTACTGACACTCGCATCGGCTGAACTGCCCACGCGCAACGTAAAGCTTGTCTCGGTAATGCCATCGGCGCCGCTGATTGCCAATGTGGATGCCGACCTTCTCAAGCAGGCCGTTCTCAACGTGATCCAAAATGGCGCACAGGCCATGCCGGATGGCGGAAAGCTTGAAGTTGTTCTGGAAGAGGACAGAAAATCCGCAATCCTGCGCATCTCCGACGAAGGCATGGGAATTCCCGAGGAAATCCGCGAAAAGATCTTCGACCTTTATTTCACAACCAAAACCGGCGGCAGCGGTATTGGTTTAGCCATGACCTATCGCATTGTCCAGTTGCATCATGGCAGTATCGACGTACAATCAAGAGCAGAACGTGGCACGGAGTTCCGTTTGCGGATTCCGCTCTCGGCCACCGACTGGGGACGCCGGCATCTTCAACCGGCGCATGTTGAAATCGAGAAAGGGTTTGCAGGATGAGGATGCCTGCCAAGATTGCTGCGCTTGTGCTGCCTTGGTTTCTCACCGGGTGCTGGTTCCATCGGAACCACAAGACTCCTCCGCCTCCAGTTGCGCCATCAATCGACGTCAACACCAGTGGGCTGTCTCCCACGCAGCCTCCGCCGCCTGATGTAACGATTCCGACTCAGCCGCTTGTTTATGAAAACCAGTTACCGTACGAGTCCATCAAGCAGCCACCAAGGCGGAGAACCAGACCCGCTACACCGTCGGCCCCAGCAGATGTTGAACAGACTCCCAGCGACCAAATTGCCGTTAATGCCATCGGACAGCTCTCAACCGGCGATCCGGCCGGCGCACGTTACCAGACCGAGAGATCTCTCAATGACCTGGAGCGCGGCCTGAATGGAATTACTCGTCCGCTCAGCGATCAGGAGCAGGCCACTGCATCGCACATTCGGGAATTTCTGAAGCAGGCGCGCGAAGCACTCAAGTCCGGCGACGTGGACGGCGCAAGCACCATGGCCGCAAAGATCAAGGTACTGCTGCAAGAGTTAACGCACTAAAGACAGCATCCAAGTTGCCAAGGTCACACGTCCACGTAATTGCCAAGTTCAGGTATGCGCCACTCTCGTGAGCACGTAGAAGAATTCATGCATCAAATCCACATTGAGCCGCTGGTGCCTGCTCGTTTGCGGCCGTCAACTTGTAGACTTGTGGACTCGGAAACTGTTTACAGCTCACCCCAGCTCAGTTTGCTGCGCAGCGCTTCAAAGAAGCCGCTTTCGTTCAGGCGTACAAGCTTCACGGTGTGCTTCGACCTGTGGCAACGCAGTTCGTCGCCAAGACTCAACTCAACAGCCTGCTGACCATCGACTGTCAGCAATGCCAGGTTTGGAATTCCCACCACCCTGACGGTCAGGCTTGCGTCACCACGAACTACAATGGGCCGCAATGTCAGCAGATGAGGGCAGATCGGCGTCACGATCATTGCGTCCACGTCAGGAGTAAGAATAGGCCCGTTGGCGGCCAGGGTATAGGCCGTCGAACCGGTCGGCGTGGACACGATCACGCCATCGGCGCGAAATTGGGCCACGCTCTTGCCGTCGAGTTCCACCGCGAACTCGCCCATGCGGGCGATGTCACCCTTTGAGACCACGACTTCATTGAGCGCCTCATAATTCGAGTGCTCCTTTCCGTCGCGCCACAGGGAAGCATGCAGCATTGCGCGCTCGTCAAGGTCATGGCAACCTGCGCACCAGCTTTCCAGCGTTGGATATAGTTCTCCGAGCTTGATTTCCGTCAGAAAACCGAGGTAACCGAGGTTGACGCTCAAAATCGGCGTGCCGGTTGAGGCAAACACGCGCGCCGCGGCCAGCAGTGTTCCATCTCCGCCCAGGACAATCACGAGATCGGGCTTGAGAGCCTCCATCTCGGTGCGATCCATCGAAGGCGCTGCATCGGTGTGCAGTGCCCCTTCGCGGTCCAGAACTGGTTCCATGCCGTGCTGGCGCAGCCATGCCACCAGCTCAGGCAGAATTCGGCTCAACTCTTCCTTGTGAGGCTTTGAAACGATTGCAACCCGAGCCATGCGATCAAGTGTAATGGATCAGCGCGCCGTGAACGTTGAATTAGTGGACGAGTCAGTCGCTCCGAGATTCAAACGAACTCAGCTATCCCCATTAACAAAGCTAGCCCCGCTTCGTGGCATACAGCAGGAACTCCTTGTTGCCTTCCGTCCCGGTGATTGGCGAATCGATGGTCTCCACTACCCGCCACCCCAGGTTATGAACACACTGCGCCACTTTGGCGACGGCCAGTTGATGCGCCTTCGGGTCCCGTACGATGCCGCCCTTGCCCACATGCTCGCGTCCTGCTTCGAACTGAGGTTTTACCAGCACTACTGCCTCAGTGAGCCCCGGCGCCGCCTCAAGGACCGGCTCCAGCAGCAGCGTGGCCGATATGAACGAGACATCCATCACCAGCAGCGTGAGCTCCAGTTCGCCGCTGTTCGCAGCAAGCGATCCGGCTTCAAGCAGCCGCGCGTTGGTGCGCTCCATCAGCCGGACGCGTGGGTCGTTCCTGAGTTTCATGGCGATCTGGCCGAAGCCGGTGTCCACGGCAGTCACGTGCGCCGCCCCGTGCTGCAGAAGGCAATCGGTAAAACCACCCGTTGAAGCGCCGACGTCAAGGCAGGCTCTGCCTTCCACTTTGATCCGCCAATGCTCCAGCGCGGCTGCCAGCTTGAACCCTCCACGGCTTACGAATGGCATATCGTCACCCAGCAGCCGCAGCGCAGCATCTCCGGCAACGGCAGTTCCCGGTTTGTCCACTTTCTGTTCGTTCACAAGGACGCGTCCGGCGAGAATATACGCACGCGCGCGTTCACGGCTGGGGACAAGTCCTCGCTCAACCAGAAGAAGATCCACGCGCGTCTTCGGACTTGCCGTCATGGGGCTTGTGCTCTCCAATCAGAGCATACAGGCTTGTCGCCTGCGCAAAGCAAGCGGGGCAACCCATGCCGGATTGCCCCGCTCTACAATTCAGCCGGTTCTCGCACTTACGGAATGGCCTGACATGCCTCAAGCGCTGTCTGCGTACCTGAAGGCGCTGGAATGCCCGGAAGATTGCACACCTGGCCATATCCCGGTGTGCGGCTTGTTACGTTCGCATTTCCGCTTGAGCCGTTCTGGGTGCTCGCGCGCACATCCACCACGTTGCCCTGCACCAGAATCGTGGTATCCACCAGATCAGTCGCTACCGACAAGATGGTCACATACGGAGAGTCCGGCGAAGCGACATATACTTTGCCGTACAACGAGTTCTGCGTGGAAACAACCGTTCGCGGATGGCCCAGCACGGTCAGTGTCTTTTCAACCGAGTGGCTGGAGAGATTGGCGATAGTAACGGTGCTGTCTCCCTGGTTTGCCGTATAGGCGCGGCTGCCGTCGTACAAGACCGTTACGCTGGCTGGATTCTTACCCACGGGAATGGTGTAGGTGGTGCCGAAGGTGGTGCTGTCGTTGCCGTACTGGTCGAGGCTTACGTCGATCACACTGATGGTATCGCTAGCATAGTCGGCAACCACCAGTTGGCTCGTGGCTGCGTTGTACTCGGCATAGACCGGCTCTGCCGTTGCCGGCATACCCGATGTTCCATTGGGAGGCGTAATACTTGTGGCAGTTACGGCGGACGTGGAAAGCGGCAGCGTCGGATGGCAGGTTACCGTACGTCCGGTATGGTCATCGACAAACGGCGTGCACTGGTTCAGTGCATTGGTATCGCCGTTGATCACGCTGACCGTGTCACTGCCGCGGTTGACAACGAAAATGCGCTTGCTGTCGCTGCTCGGAATCGCGTAGACCGGACACTTGCCGACAGAAATCGAAGGATCCGTGGAGTAGGACTGGGTTTCAATTGGGGTAATAACGCCCGTGGGCTGCGCGGCAGGCGCCGTGTTGCAGGCCATTCCCGTCGAATCGGTAAAGTTCTGGCTCACTACATATTGGCGCGGCCCCGAAAGCGTCGGACTGCCGACAATCGTAATTGGCGTAGGCGGCACCGGAATGATGTACTTGAGCGATGCAGGTGTCAGGGCGAAAACTTTGACGTTGTTGCCTGTCAGGTCAGTTGCCCACAACCCCGCAGTCGGGCTCATCAGGTTCAGCGGATTCGAGTCCGGACCAAGCGTGGAGTAGGTCACATTCTTGGCCTGCAGAGTCGTCGAGATCGGGAAATTGGCAAGAGTGCCATCGCTGTTGACCGTGTACCCGACAGAGCCCCGCTGGTCTATGGAAAACGTCCTTGGCCCCGGCCCGATAGGCGCAATGGCCATTACCGTGTCACCGGAGTAGTCCAGGACGGTAACGATGCCCGCCGATGAGGGCGAGGGAGACGAAACGACCACGGCATAGGATGTTGGCTGCGCTGCCGGACCGCTCGGATTAATTGGCGTCACAACCGGCCTGTAGTTGTTGCCGCATCCTGCCGCAAAGGCAGCTACCGCCAGCGTTGCACCCGCATGAAGCAGACGCACACGCGCCCTGCCTGAATTCATTGGAAAAAGACTCATTCAGTTCTTTCCTGCTTACCTTGAGATTGTAAATCAGCCGGTTGGGGCGCAATCAGGCCCCGCCTTTCCAGGTACCCGTCCGAGGAACCCGCGTGTATGTCCTTTAGACGCATCCCACTGCGGGCCGGTATCCGGTCGAAACAGTGACGCGGCTAATCACGAGAAACGCGTCCAGATCTACTTTACTGGGACCTCTCTGCCGAGCACACGGTGCGACGAGGGCCTTCGCGACGGCGCATCTTCCCTGCGCTCCGTCAAATGGCTGTGGCAGAAGATGGATTATCATGGCGCGTCCAGGTTTCCGGACCCTTTATGGGGGTGAACCGTTGAACTACCTCAAGACCATCTCCTTCCTCCTCTTTTTCCTCACGGCCACCGCTCTCTCAGCCAAATCTTCAAAAATGTCCGCGGACCAACACAGCGTTCTCGAAGACTCCCGGGCTTATGCACTGCAATACGTAGAGCGATTACCCGATTTCATCTGTACACAGATCACGCACCGCGATGTCGGAATACGCGCTTATGCTGCAGGAGACATGACAAATACAGTGACCAAGGTCATGCGCCAGACAAGCGACACCATCGAAGAACAGCTCACCTACTCAAGAGGAAAGGAGAGCTACAAGATTCTCACACTCGATGGCAAGAAGGATCCCGGAGCCGATCACGCAACGCTTACCGGAGCTATCTCATGGGGCGAATTCGGTTCTCTGTTTGCTCAGATCTTCGATCCGGCATCACACACTACTTTTGAGTGGAGTCGGGTGGAGCGGGTGCAGGGCCGGCAGCTTTGGGCATACAAGTATCACGTACCCAAAGCATCCGGAGCGACCGTCATTGACGCGCCAATCCAGAGCGCTCTCGTCGTCGCCTATTCCGGAAGAGTCGTTATCGACCCCGAAACAAAAGACATCGTTGAAATCTCTTCCGATCTCGAAATACCGGCCACTTTCCCAATTCACAACGTCACGCGCAGAATTGCCTACGCAGATAAAGATATTGGCGGGAAAAAGTATTGCCTGCCCTCACACGCCGACATGCACATGGAGGAGGGAAGAAGGGTTTTTGACAATCAAATTGACTTTAACGACTACCACCACTTTATGTCTGAGTCTACGATTCACTTTGGTGAGGAGGTAGCGCACTAATTCTGAGCGTCGCCGCAACGCCTTCGTCTCATTTCCTCCGGCTAACGTCATACCAGATATGACGGCGCAGAACCGATGGGCGCTGAGCCGATGATCGTCGCGCTCGCCGTGGAGGCGTTCCAAGTGAAAATCGTTAAAGCCACCATGTTGCTGCTGGTTCTTCTCACCTGCCGCGTATATGGAGAGGAGCCGGCGCAGCTCTCTGCCGAACAATCGAAGATCCTGGAGTCGGCCCGTGCTTCAGCGCTCCAATACGGGCGGGAACTGCCCGACTTTATCTGCACCCAGATTACCAACCGATACACCGCTTCAAAAAGCATGGGCGCTTTGACCGCCGGCATAGCTACCAGAAATCCCGCCGCGGTACCAGGAGGTCCTGACAGCTTCAGTGACGTCATCGTGGAACATCTCACCTACGTTGGCAAAAAAGAGAACTACGAAGTTGTGTCGGTGGATGGCCGCAAGGTGAAGGACCTGACGCACATGGATATTCAGGGAGGCGTGATTACCGGCGGCGAATTCGGCAGCGTTTTAGCGCAGATCTTCGAGCCCTCGTCCCAGACTTCATTCGCCTGGGAACGCGAAGCGGACCTGCACGGCCGGCACGTCTACGTGTACGGGTATCGCGTGCCCAAGAGGGCAGGTACCACCGTTACAGATGCCAAGACGCACAACGTCACGGTGGTTCCCTTTTCCGGCCAGGTCTCCATCGACCCAAAAACGCTTAGGGTGCTTGAAATTACCTCCAGGCACAATATGCCGCCGGGATTCCCTATCCAGTCGATTGAGCGAAAGATCGAGTATGCGCCGCAGGAGATTGCCGGCCAGACTTACAGCCTGCCTTCGCGCTCTGAAATTCACATGGAAGACGGCGGGCGCATTTACGACAACAAGATTGATTTCAAGAACTACCACCACTTCACATCGGAATCGACAATCCGCTCCGTTGAAGTGGAGCCGGAGTAAACGACTTCGTCGCGCTAGCGGGAGTAAGCGCCAAATTCCGAAATTCGCTATCATGCTTGCGAGTCATCAGAACGTCGCCAGGAGGCAGATATGTTGAGCCGCATACAATTCGCCGCCGGCTTTCTGGCACTCATGGCGTACGCCGGATATGCCGCCGAGCCCGCGCAACTCTCGCCAGATCAAGCCAAAGTTATTGAGTCTGCGCGCACTTATTCGATGAAGTACGTGCACGAACTGCCGGACTTTATCTGCATGCAGGTTACGCACCGGTCATCCATGAAAAACATGGACGCGAATGCCGGCACGGGAATCTCCGGCCGTTCGCCTATCGCCGCCATGGCCAACCGAATGAGCTTTCAAAGCGACTCGTTTGAAGAGCAGCTTACCTATGTTGGCGGCAAAGAGAATTACGAAGTTCTCACCGTGAATGGCAAGAAAGTAAAGAACGCGAATCCGCTGAAGTTCGGAGGAGCAACATCTATAGGGGAGTTCGGCAGCCTGCTCGTTGAGCTATTTGATCCGCAATCGCACACGACATTTTCGTGGGGCCATGAAACCCATTTTCGCGGCCGGCGCGCCTGGGTATACGACTTTGAAGTGCCCAGAGAAGCCGGTACCTATGCCGTTGCAAGCGACAGCAATAAGACAGTCCTGGCCCCGCTCTCGGGCGAGGTTTCCATCGCCCCGGAGACAGGTGAGGTACTGCAGATTTCGTCCACGCTCGACCTGCCCCCCGACTTCCCCATTCGCATCGCTCGACGCAGCGTAGAGTACGCGCCGCAGGAGATTGCAGGCAAGAATTACCTTCTTCCTACCCGCTCACTGGTACATATGGAAGACAGCAAGCAGATTTACGACAACAAAATCGAATTCAAGAACTATCACCGATTCGCGAGCGAATCCACAATTCACTTCGACAGCAACGACAAACAGTAATAAGCAAACGCGGGGAACGCATCGCCGCTTGCCCTTAGTGCTTTACCCAGCCATGCATTCCCGCTTCAAAGCTGCGCCGGTCCACACGCGGCAGCTCACGCGCTACCTTGTCTGGCATCAGCGGATAATGCCTGGCATCCACCAGCAGATCGGTAACGCACCATACGTCCTCTTCGGAGGTCATCCAATGCTTGCCGTCGAGCCGCGACAGATTGATCGGCACTGAGTAGTTACGCAAAGTGCGCTCACCACGCAGGTTGTAGTAGTGCTCAACATAGCTCAGCGCAAGCTCGCGCAACGTACGATAGACGGGCGCGCGGAAGCGCAGACCGGCAAAGTTCGACTTCGCGATGGCGCCCCACAATCCACGTACCCGGTAGATGGCAAGCACATGATCGTCATCGTGCACCGCTTCTAGATCCATCAGCAACGGCGGGTGACCGCTCACGCGTAGCGCGGCTGCTGCCAGCAACGCGCCCTCAAGACAGTGCCCCTTGCGCTCGCGCAGCACGCGCTTGGGCGACCACGCAGTATCGGCGTACTGATAGGTCAGAGCATCGACGAATTTCTGAATGCGCGACGGCGTTTTCAAGGCGCGCAATGTGCGAATGTCTTCAGGCGACAGGCCCCAGGCTTCAGTCCCGCGCCGCAACTTGCTTGGAGTTGCTTTCCGTGATTTCAGGGTCAATCGCTCTCACGCTCCCAGGATGATTGCGGCGATTATACAAAAGCAAAACCCCGCAGCCGACATGGGCCGCAGGGTTTTGTTATCCAGGTTGGACTCAGTTTGCCGGCGCAGGAGGTGGAGGAGGCCCCGATCTGCCGCGGCGCGGATCGTTCGGCGCAAGCTGATACGGCTCCAATAAAGCCGTGTACTGTTCCAGCATATTGCGCAACGCGGACATATCGGGCGGAGCGTTCCGCATCAACATCACCTTGCGCGACGGCAGATCGTGCATCGCGATCAGTTGCGAGGCCTCAAGCAGGTTTACGGATACTTCTGCAAGGTCCAATCCCGCGTTCCAGGCGGCGTTGGGGTCGGCCAGCCACTTCTTGTTGTTCGCAACTGCTTCAGTAAGATGATTCTCGCGGTCGGGCACGTCCTCAACCACATTCGGCCCGCGGTTGCGGAACATCCCCAGCAGAGCTGCGGCGATTGAGGGATCGCGCACCGTGCCGTCAGGGTAGAAGACGCCATGCACCGTGCCCCACTGCCCGGTGATCATCAGCTCCCAGATGTACCACCCGACGTGCGCATCCATGTGCTCCTGCAGCACCACGTCATAGGGATTCGCGCGGGCAATGCATCCAATCTCAGAGTTGATCAGCGCCTTGTGCTCTTTGGCTGCATAGGCCTTCGCCTTTGCAATATCGGCGCGAATGTCCGCACGTGTTGTCAGGTAGTTGTGGAATGAGATTACATCCACGGCATCGCCGGTTGTAGCGAGGTTATCAGCGTAAGCCATGCCGATGGTCACCGGCGTCACGGGATCGATCTCATGGAACATCTTTGCCATGTATACAGCGTGTTCCATGCGCGTCATGTTCATGGCGGAAGGCGGCAGCTTGCAGCAGTCAGGCTCGTTTTCAACGTCCCACATTTCCAACCCCGGTTCCTTGCCAACCGCAGCGACAAGATCGGTAACAAACGGACGTGCATCGTCCCACTTCGCCTTGTCCATTTCTAAGGCGCGACCGTATTGCATGGTTGGCATTACGCCCATTCCACGCTCATGTGCCGCCCGCACAAAATGCTGCAAATCGCGCTTCAGGGCTTCTTTGTCGTTTGCCCATGCCGACATCGGCACAAAGACTCGTATCTGGTTCAATTGCAGCCGCTTGGCATAATCCAGATCGCGCTCAGTGACCGCGGGATTGTAGCGGGCCCACATCTGGTCGTGTCCGGCGACTTCGGCAGCCTGATAATTGAATCCACGAACGCCGCTCAGATCCTTTGGCACGCGGCGTTGCGCAGCCATTGGAACAGCAAGAGCGGTAACTAAAACAGCAATTGTGAAGCATTGAATTTTCACGGCCCCTCCCGGATCGTCTCGAACTCAGTTTCCTTGCACCGGTCATGCTGCGACCAAATCTGCTGCCATAGCGGTCAAACTTGAATTGTGCGGAAATAACGAACCATGTTAACGCAAGAGCCTTTCAACCTGGCAAGAAGGTTTAGACAAGTCCATTCAGCAATCCCGGCAGGTTACGATGAAGCGTGGCACATACAGACCTGCGCTGGCAATCAAAGTTGATCCTGCTTATCGTCCTTCCCGGCGTGGGTGCGCACGTACTGCTTGAAGCACGCTGGTGGAGCCGACAATCCCCGTCGGTCGCCATCTGGACGCTGGGGCTGGCCGCAGTCTTCGGTCTGGTCACCTGGAAGATACGCGCAGCTACGCCCTGGGCGGCGCTCACCGGCGCGGCCATTCTCGCCAGCCTCATGTTTTCAAGCACCTATTTCCCCTATGAACCGTGGCACACAGCTCTTATCCCAGTGCTTACCGTCGTTGGTCTGAGCTTCATCACTACCCGTCTTGGGGGCCGCAAAAAGGAGCGGCTCGGCATTGCGGAATCCAAGCGGGGCCGCGCACCGTCACAGGTAGCCGCCAATCTGGGCATTGCCGCCATTGCATCCAGCGAATTCTTCCAGTCGTGGCTGATTGACTCACACGGCTTTACCAACACCACCGTCGTCACCATGCCGCTGTTTACAATTGCGCTGGCCGCGCTGGCTGAAGCCGCCGCCGATACGACGTCGTCGGAGTTCGGTCAGGTGTTTGGCGGATCGCCGCGCATGATCACGACTCTGCGCAAAGTTGAAGCCGGCACGGACGGCGCCGTAACTCTGCTGGGAACGCTCATGGGGGTCCTGGCCGCAGCCGCGGTAGCCGCCGCGGGAACCTGGGCGCTGAGCGGCGACCGCACGATGTTCTGGCTGAGTTGCGCGGGCGGAGTCTTCGGCCTGCTCTTTGACAGCCTGCTTGGAGCCACGTTCGAAAAGGCCGGCTGGCTCAACAACGACGCCGTCAATTTCCTCTCCACAGCCGCAGCAGCAATCCTGGTCATCCTGGTGCTGGCGACGCTGCGGCCGCCCGCCCCGGTGCCTCCGCCGCACCTGATCACGCACTGATACAGCCGAATGCCCGGCACGCTTTTCGCTGGCTTGCTAACTTGCCGACCCGCTGACTTGCTGCATTAGTGCAGATGCAACCGCCAGGCCGTATAGCTCAGCATTTCGTGGGTAATCCGGTCCATTTTGCTGACGCCGCCTTCTATGGGCACAACCTGGCGCGGCGAGGTCAGCACGTTCAGCCCTTCCGCCGAGCAAATCTCATGGATCCGGAACAGGTGCGTTCCGTCGCTCACAATCACCAGCCGCCGCAACCCGTTGGCGCGGGCAATCACCGCGATACGCCTGGCGGATTCCTCAGAATTGCGGCTCCGTGTTTCCGCAATAATCTCCTGCTCCGGCACGCCTTTGCCGATCAGGTATTGCCGACCCACGGAGCCCTCTGAGTAATCGTCTCCGCCGTCGCCGCCCAGAGTGATGATCAGCGGTGCGATTCCGTGCCGGTAAAGGTCATAGGCGTGGTCAAGCCGTGCCCGAAAGACCGGGGAAGGCCGCCCGTCGTACTCCGCAGCACCAAAAACACATATCGCGTCGGACGGAACGGCCTGGTCCATGTCGGAATAGGTTTCGATCTGCAGGTAGACCCAACGGAACCAGGCCGCAGCACCCACCATTGCGACAAGCAGTGCCGCCAGCAGCCCGCGCGCAATCCAATTGCGGAGATTCGAACTGGATGGGTCCACCATCGCCACCATATTAGCTCCCCAGAGCTAAGGAAGATGTGACCACGGCGACGTACCCAGCCGCCGGCCAAAAGCAGACGACGCCTCAGCCTCACAATCTGCGATTCATTTCTTCAAGAATTCCGGCGATCTACGACCGCTTTCAGCCACACGGCTAGCGCTGCAGAACCATCACGATTTCATGGGTGGGAATGGCCCCCTCGCGCAAAATCTCCCAGCGGCCCGGCCCTAGAGAAAGATCGATAATGGTCGTCGGCTGGGCTCGGCCCGTGGGACCGCCGTCGATGATCAGAGGGATTCGATCGCCGATCTGGTCGCGGACAGCCGCCGCGTGCGCACACTCCGATGCGCCCTGCAGATTCGCCGAGGTGGCCGTAATGGGCAGTCCGAGTTTTTCTACCACTGCCCGCGGAATCGCCGAATCGGGAATCCTGAGCGCCACGTTGCCGGTGTTTGCGGTGGAGCGAAGCGGAAGCTTTGTGCCGGCTCGAACAATGATCGTCAGAGGCCCGGGCCAGAAGCGGTCCGCCAGTTTGTCGAGCAGCGGGTCGGTGTCGCGCGCCAGCTCATAGGCCTGCCCAATGTTTGCGATCAGCAGCGAGAGCGGCTTGTGTTTCTGCCGGGTTTTGATCTTATAAATCTGTTCAACCGCAAAAAGGTTTACCGGGTCGACTGCCAGACCGTAGAAGGTATCGGTCGGCAGCGCAACAACATCTCCCTGCCGCAGGCAGGAGACAATGTAGTCGATCCGGTCCGGTTGAGGTTCATCGGGATGGACGCGCAAGATTTCCGCGGACAATCAGGCCTGCCTTAGTCGCCGTATTGGAAGATGCTTTAAAGACGGAAGCTATCACAGCACCAGCCTTGGTGCAAGTCGAGAAGCAGCTACCTGGCATTTGCTCCCTCGGCGTGCTCGCCAAAGGCAAAACGGCATAGAATCGGCTCAGTACCACTTGGTTTGTCCACTGATGCCTGTTCGCATTGTACAAAGTAAGCAAAACGCTCGCTTGAAAGAGCTGCGCCGTGCGCTCTCACTCCCTGACCGCGAAGGGGGGCGCGGACTCGCCGGAATCGAAGGTCCAAACCTGATTGAAGAAGCTCTCAGGGCGGGTTTGCACGTTCACTGCGCTTTTGCCGCCGTTGGCTTTGAACACCTGCTGGAGGCCTTGCCTCTGCCGCCGGAAACCGAAATCCTACTGATGAAGCGCGAGCTTCTCGACTCCGCGCTTGCCACCAAGTCCCCGCAGCCTGTTGCCGCCTTGGTGGAACCACCGGACTGGACCTGGGCGCACCTGCTCGATCGGCATGGCTCCGTGGTACCGCTCATCGCCGTGCTGGCCGGCATCCAGGACCCTGGAAATCTAGGAGCCATCCTGCGTTCGGCCGAGGCATTTGGCGCGGATGGAGTACTTGCCTTGCCGGGAACCGCCAACGCCTGGAACCCGAAAGCTGTGCGGGCTTCGGCCGGGAGCATTTTCCGCGTTCCGCTACTCAATGTCACCGTGAAAGATTGCTTTGCACACCTGCGCGAAGCAGGCGTAACGGTGTGGACCACGACCGTGGGCGCTGCCGAGCCCGCCGATCTCATCGACCTCACAGTCCCTGTCGCCATCATCTTTGGAAATGAAGGTAACGGCGTGCCTGCCAATCTGGCTGCCAAGGCTGATGGAGCCGTGACGATCCCGTGTCCGGGTTCCGTCGAGAGCCTCAACGCAGCGGTTGCTGCCAGCGTGCTGCTCTACGAAGCTGCCCGGCAGCGAGGCTGCGAGAGCAGCGGCCATCTGGATCTGCGAAAAGGCCCCCGATGAGCCTGTTCGAAAGCGTGCCTGCGGTGCCGCTGTCTTCCTCAAAAACCTCGCGCAACACAACTGCGCCTCTCGCTGAAAGGATGCGCCCTCGCAGCCTGGAAGAGCTTAGCGGCCAGCAGCATCTCGTCGGCCCTGGCAAGCCGCTGCGCATTCAAATCGATCGCGACGACGCCGGTTCGATGATCTTCTGGGGGCCTCCGGGGGTGGGCAAAACCACGCTCGCCAAGATCGTCGCTGAGACCACGAAAGCCACCTTCATTGAGTTCTCCGCGGTGACCAGCGGAATCAGGGAGATCAAGGATGTAATGGCCGCGGCCGCCAAAGCCTCCGAGATGCACTCGCGCACCATCCTGTTCGTCGACGAGATTCACCGCTTTAACAAAGCGCAGCAGGATGCATTTCTTCCCTACGTGGAACGCGGCACCATCCGACTGATCGGCGCAACCACTGAGAATCCTTCTTTCGAAATCATCTCGGCGCTGCTTTCACGTTGCCGTGTGTACGTTCTTGAATCGCTCAGCGAGGAGGAGATTGCCGGGCTGCTGCGCAGGGCGCTCGAAGACCGTGAGCGTGGCCTTGGCTCGCTTGAGCTGACCGCCGACCAGGAAGCGCTCAGCCTTATCGCCGCCTACTCCAGCGGCGACTGCCGCAGCGCCTACAACACCCTTGAAGTGGCAGCCCAACTGGCGACTGAAGGCGAAAAGCACATCGATAAGGCGCTGGCAGGAACGGCAATCCAGCAGCGCGTGCTGATGTACGACAAATCAGGTGAGGAGCATTACAACCTGATCTCCGCTCTGCATAAAAGCGTTCGCAACTCCGACCCAGACGCGGCGCTCTACTGGCTGGCGCGCATGTTTGCTTCCGGTGAAGATGCGCTGTATCTGGCCCGCCGCATCGTGCGCATGGCGGTGGAAGACATCGGCTTGGCCGCGCCTGAGGCGCTTAATCTCTGCCTCTCCGCCAAGGATACTTACGATTTTCTCGGCTCTCCGGAGGGCGATCTTGCACTCGCTGAAGCGGTGGTCTATCTGTGCCTTGCGCCGAAATCAAACGCCGTCTACACTGCGTGGGGCGCGGTCCACGCAGAGGTGGAGCACACGCGGCAGGAACCGGTTCCGCTGCACTTGAGAAATGCTCCCACACGCCTGATGAAAGAGCTTGGCTACGCCGAGGGCTACCGCTACGCGCACGATGAAGAAGGAAAGGTGGCCGACATGGATTGCCTTCCCGACTCTCTACGCGGCAGGAGTTACTACAAGCCAACGCAGGAAGGCCGCGAGAAGTTGCTGGCGCAACGCATGGACGAAATTCGGCGCATCAGATCGAGCAAACGAAACGGCTAGCAGCGTAGCAGGACGCCAAAGTGCATGCTGCACTCTATCTGTTCCTTGTCCCCTGATCCCTGTTCCCTGCTTTCCTCAGTCTTCGCGCGTTGGGAAGTTCCAGGCCTTTGCGTCCCCGGCATCCATATATTGAGGCGTTGGCAGGCAGGGAAAACAATAGGAACCTGCTACCCGCTCAGACAGAGAATATGAACCATTTGCGAATCGAGATCTACTATAAGATTAAAATTCCGCGAACGCATGGCGATTTATTCATAGTTATCCCGGCAAGCCTATGCACTTGCCGGGTTAATTTAATTGTTACTCGCCGTGCTTTACCGGTTTCCGCTCGGGCCAGAATTTATCAACTCGGAATCGCTTTCCAAAGTACCGATAAACTCTCTCAGCCGCTTTGTGGCGCGACTTCCGTTCTGATCCCCGAGTTTCATCATTTCCATAAGCAGCTTCACGCTCATGTTGTCGCCCGCCTCGGCCATTTGTCCCAGCTTCTTGGTTATCGCTTTTGACTTAGCCACCACCGTCGCATTTGCTGAATCGAAAAGGAACCTTTTGCCGTCCGCACCAGTAGCTGCAGCGGATCTCGCTTCTGCCGATTTCTTTGATTCCGCCTCACGGGCATTCACAGCCGGAGCTTCCTTCACCTTCGTGAGCAGTTTCTTCCGGTGCAGTGCTCTCGATTCGCCTTCAGCAGGCTTTTGCTTCCTCGCCCTCTTTAACGGTTGTTTCTTTTCAGCCATCGTTCCGCCATTTCCAGCCACTGCTCCGCGGTCGGTCTCATCCGCAGAAAGGGAGCAATCAACGACCCCGTTGCAGGATCGCCCGAAAATGCATTACCAGATATGTTGCGTACGAATTTGTATAAGAAATGCCGTATCGTCGATCTCCCTTCGCGCACATGCGCCGCGGAGATGGCCTTTACTTGATTGGAAAGCCGCACCGGCCATCCGCTCTGTCACGATCGTTTCACCTTGTTATCTACAATCGAGAGTACCTAATACGCCTCTAATTCTGTGCAATTCCGCAGCGGCACCCGCAATTCGAAATGCACACGTGGAGATCGATTAACCGACAGCCTTTTATCGCTCTCAGAAGTTTCTAATTTCGACACTGACCGTACGTTGACTGAATGCGCTCACCAGCGCCATTGCGTTTCGCTTGACAACTCCCGGGAAGGCCTGTGAGCTTAATCTTCTGAGTTGCGGTTCGCCGATTTGGCGAATTCGGGCGATCAGGGCTACCCCGACAGATCTAACATCAAATCACAGCGAGGTCATTCATGAAATCAGCATCCATTCGATTTGCCGCGGCTGCGCTTGCGGTTGTGCTGCCTATAGGCGCGGTTGCCGCCCGTGCACAGGCTGGCGCTACAGGGGACACAGCGGACGGACTCGCCGCTCTTAAACAGAACGTGACACGCACTGAGAACAATATCCTGGCTCTGGCCGAAGCTATGCCTGCCGACAAGTACGAATTTGCGCCATCAGCGGAAATCTTCAAGCCCGGCTCGCCCGCTGAGTTTGCAACCGTTCATGCCTTTGCGCAGCAGGTGGCTCATATCGCCGGACTGCCTTATCGGCTCTATGCAGCCTTCGGCGTAAAGCCAGATGCTGAAGTCGACATTAAGGCACTGGATGCGCTCAAGAACAAGGATGAGATCATCAGTGCGCTCAAGGCATCCTTCGAATATCACAACAAGGTAATCGCCTCGTTCACAAAGGAAAACATCATGGCTCCGGAGGGTCCGCGCAACATGACGCGCATCGCTGCGATGGCGCTGGTCCTTGGCGATTACGGCGATCACTACGGGCAGATGGTTGAGTACGGGCGCATGAACGGAATCATTCCGCCGGCCACAGCCAACCAGATGAGACGAACGGCTCCGGCTCCGAAATAGCGCCGCGGCTTGCACAGTGCATTGATTCAAATGACCGGTCGGCATGTTTCTAATCCGGCCGGTTATATAGACTTTGCGGCAAACGCGATATATCTGTCCGATTCCTTCGTCTAAACTCTACGCAGGTAGACTCTCGATGTAAGGACTGGCCTTGTTGAATAAAATATCTCATCTCACCCTGTTTGCCGCTGCATTCCTGTTGAGTACAAGTTCTCTCTGTCTTCACGCACAGATCACTGCGGCAAACGCGAAGGCCGTTACGCTGGAGGATCGCCGCAAGGCGCTCAATGACGTCTTCCACGATTACTGGGAAGATGCGCTCGAGCACAATCCTGAGTTCGCCTCCACAATTGGCGACAATCGCTTCAACGACAAAGTCACTGACTACTCGGTCAAGGCGTACAACGAAAGCCTGGAGCGCGGGCTCAACTTCATCACCCGTCTTTCGGAAATTGATCCTGCAGGTCTCTCCGATCAGGAACTTCTGGGCCGCGATCTGCTGCTGCGTACACTTGTCGACGACCAGGAAGCCGCCGAGTACAAGGAATGGGAGATGCCGATCACCCAGATGGATGGCATCTACGTCGAGTATCCCGATCTCGTAACTCAGCTCAGCTTTAAGACCGCGAAGGACTACGACGACTGGATTACCCGTCTGCACGCCATTCCGCACGCCTTCAGCCAGGTCACCGAGAACATGGCCATCGGCATTGAGGACAAGCGGACACCTCCACGGTACCTGATGGAAAAAGTTCTGGAGCAAGTGCAGGAAATGGCGGCACAAAAGCCCGAGGACTCTCCACTGGCTCTGCCGCTCAAGCACTTTCCGGACACGGTATCTGCAGCCGATCAGGAGCGGATCCGCACCGAGATGCTCAGCGCCATTCAGAAGCAGGTACTGCCTGCCTATTCTCGCTTTGCAAGTTTTCTAAAGATCGGTTACATCCCCGCTTGCCGTACCGAACCGGGCATTTCATCGCTGCCAGACGGAGCCAAGTACTACCAATACCTTATCCGCCACGAGACTACTACAAATTTAACCGCTGCTCAGATTCACCAGATTGGCCTTGATGAGGTGAAGAAAGATGAAGCGGACATGCTGGCGATTGCGCAGAAGCTCGGATTTAAAGACCTGGCCGGCTTTCGCGCCGGCCTGAAATCCAATCCCAAGCTGAAAGCAACTTCGCCCGAGGCGTTGCTGGCCGATTACCGCGGCTATGTGTCACAGATGCAGTCCAAGCTTCCATCGCTCTTCGGGCATTTGCCAAAGGCCCCGTTTGAAGTGATAGCCATGCCTGACTTCCTGGCAAAGAACGCGCCGCCGGCATACTACCAGGCGGGAACGCCGGACGGCAGCCGGCCCGGCAGACTACTCGTCGACACCTATAACGCAACCGATCGCAACCTTTACGCCGTTGAAGCAATCGCTTATCACGAAGCAGTTCCAGGCCATCATCTCCAGATTTCTATTGCACGTGAGCTGACGAACGTTCCCAGCTTTCGTAAATTCGCGGGATATACGGCATACACAGAAGGCTGGGGCCTTTACGCTGAGCATCTTGGCAAAGATGTGGGATTCTACCAGGATCCGTACTCAGACTATGGACGCCTTGAAGCCGATGAATGGCGCGCCATTCGCTTGGTTGTCGATACCGGTGTGCACTCAATGCACTGGACGCGCGATCAGATGGTGCAGTATTTCCATGATCACTCGAACATCGGCGAAACCACAATTCAATCTGAGGTTGACCGCTATATTGCATGGCCCGGTCAGGCCCTCGCCTACAAGATTGGCCAGTTGAAGATTCTCGAATTGCGTGATCGGGCTCGGAAGGCGCTGGGAGACAAGTTTGACATTCGGGCCTTTCACGACGCGGTTCTGGATGCCGGCCCGTTGCCGCTCGATGTGCAGGAAAGTCGAATCGACGCATGGATCACCAGCCAGACATACGGTGCGGCGCAGTAAAACCAGGGCACGGAAAACATCCGCCCCATCAGCGGATTACAGCAATTCGCCTACGCCTGGACTAAAACTCTCGGTGAGCGCTTGCCCTCAAAAGCCCGACGTAACCCGTGCGTGATATCCTTACGTGTTCCAGAAAATGGTCGTTGAGTGACCACCCAAATTTCGATTCCGGCGGTGTGTACGCCGGGTGGAGTGATGTGTAATGAAGCGCGTTCTAATTGTGGCTCTGCTCTTATGCGGATTTGCCTGTGCGGCGGAAGCGCAGGTTGTGGATACCGACGTCTGCTCAATCGTCAAGAAACCCACTGACTTCGACGGCAAGATGGTCCGCATCAAGGGCATCGCTGTGGCCGGTTTCGATCAGTTCATCATTAAGAGCGCTGATGTCTGCGGATTTCCTGTAGACGCGATCTGGCTGGAATATCCGAACGGTACTCACGGCAAGGCTGGTGCGGCGGCTCTGGTAACGGTGCAGCCGGCGCGCAACTATTCCGGCCCATATAAGGAGCCCACGCGGACACCGGTCACTCTAGACAAGAGCAAAGACTTCAAAGACTTTGATTCCTTGCTATCCAAAAAGCGCAAGGGACCCGGCATGTGTCTCGGTTGCGTACAGGGCACGGTGAGCGCGACCTTTGTCGGCAGGCTGGATGCGGTGGCAAGCGCCACCGTCAAGCGCGACGCAAGCGGCAAGATTACCGATTTTGGCGGTTTCGGCAATGCGAATGCCTATCCGGCACGCCTCGTTCTGCAGTCGGTTTCGGATATCACGGCCAACGACATCGATTACTCAAAGCAAGCCGAAGCACTCAAGGATGAAAAAGGCGGGTTTGCCCGCCCCCAGGGCCCCGGCATGTTTGATGCAGTTTCTGCTGCCAAAAAGTTGGCTGATAGCATGAATGGCACCCCCGCCCAGGAGACGGTGAAGAAGGACGTGGGCATGTTCCCGAAGTCGGGCGAACACAACGGGGTCGTAATCAGCTACGACCGTACCAATGAATTGCCAAAGGAAGATGTGGCATCAAAGGACGCGCCCGATGGCGTTCAGTACAACTGCTTCATCAACCTTGATGTACTCGACAATGACGCTCAGACTCTGGCCATCATTCACACTGGCCAACATATCGCAGATTTGAAGGAGCCCGTTCCGGGTAGCGAAGCTGCCCCATTCTTCGTGGGTGAGTACAACGCCTGGACGATGACGGTACTCGGAGCGGTGATGAGCGGTCAAAAAACTCTTGGGATGCCCGGCGGCGAACTGCTATGGAATTCGGCTTGGGAACAGGGCGAACGCAACGATCATATCGACAAGGCGCTCAGGGAATTCCTGGCTAAGTCGGCACTCAGCCAATAACACTTCAAAAAGTAAAAGGCACGATGAGCCCGCCGGCCAACCACCGGCGGGTTCATGCATGTAGGCAGGAATTATTTCGGGGCCTCCTGCGAATTGAAGAACTCCAAGTGCTATTGGGCCGGAAAACAGATATTCTTTTCAAGGCAAGCTTCCTGGACGCTGAGCACGCTTCAAGTGTCCTGAAGCAACAAGGAGAACAAAGAACATGACAGAGTTTGCCGTTGAGGCAACAGTTGTACCTGCGCAGTTGCCGAATATTCGTGTAGCCGTACTTGGTGCCGGCAAGATGGGCGGCATCCTGCTTCAGGCGTTTCTCAAGGAAAATCTCTTCTCGGACGAGAAGATCCATGCCACGGTGAACCATGCCGAAAAGGCAATTGCGCTCAGCACGCAGTGGGGAGTGGATGTAACGACCGACAACCTGAATGCCGCGCGCGAAGCCGATCTGATCCTCATCGGCGTAAAGCCCTTCCAGGTACCGGATCTGATCGCGGAGATCAAGCCTGCGCTCACTCTGGAAAAGACCATCGTCTCCTTTGCCGCCTCAGTCAAAACAAGCGCTATTGAAGAAGCGGCTGGAATGAATATCCCCGTTGTTCGCGCCATGCCTAATACTCCAGCGGCGCTGGCTGCAGGCGTAACCGCGTTGTGCCGCGGCCGCTACGTCAATGATAAGCAGATGGAGCTGGCGCAGCGCATCTTTGAGACCGTCGGCCGCACAGTAACTGTCGACGAGAAACATATGGATGCCGTGACCGGGCTCTCGGGTTCGGGCCCGGCTTACATCTACATCATCATTGAAGCGCTGGCCGAAGCTGGCGTGAAGGTAGGCCTGCCCCGCGATACGGCAACGCAACTGGCGGCTCAAACTGCGTACGGCGCGGCGAAGATGGTGCTCGAAACCGGATATCACCCTGCACTTTTGAAAGACGCTGTAACCACCCCTGCAGGTTGCACCATCGACGGCATCCTCGAACTCGAAGAAGGAGGCTTGCGTGTCACGCTGATTAAGGCAGTAATGCGGGCGACCGAGAGGGCGCGTCAATTGGCAGCGGGATAACGACACGGATTTGATCACGCTTGAGCATTGAGAATTCCAATCAGCCGTTGTTGCAGCGGCCGGCTTGGCTGCCGGCCTACCTGCCCGAGTTGGACGGACTGCGCGGGCTGGCGATCTTGTGGGTGGTGCTCTACCACTGCAGTCCGCGGCTTGAAGGCACGTGGATTCACTACGCAGCTCTCTGGGGATGGGCAGGCGTGCTTCTCTTCTTCGGCCTCTCTGGTTTCCTGATCACTTCAATCCTGCTAACCACGCGCAACAAGCCAAAATACTTCCACAACTTTCATGCACGCCGTGCGCTGCGCATCTGGCCCGTCTACATCCTTGTGCTCGTCGTGGTGTATCTGAATGCACCATGGTTTATCGGACCAAGTGTTTGGGATGCGGTCAGGACGGCGCCATGGCTCGCCTACATCTTCTTCGTTCAAAATTTATTTCATCTCGTGCTGCCTCCCGCTCTGGGACCGACCTGGGCTCTTGCCATTGAGGAACAGTATTACTTTCTGTGGGCGCCGCTGGTGCGTTGGCTCCGCCATCCGTGGATGCTGGTCACCGTGCTGGCGTCTGCGATGGTCGCCTCGCCCTGGCTGCGGCACGGTCACCACGCCTGGCTCACACCCACACATACGCTCATTCATCTTGATGGAATCGCATTGGGCAGTCTGCTCGCGTTAGCGATGCACACTCTCAAATTGAGCCGTCGCGCATGGATGTGGGCAGGATTAGCTAGCATGACGGCCGGCTTCTGGTCTGCGGCAACCTTCGCAGGTGGAACCGCGTATCTCGACTCTGCGCTCGCTTTCGGCTTCGTAGGATTCATGCTGGTGCTCATTGCCACAACTGGATCGCGCAACCCTGTGTGCGCCGCTTTGCGCAGCGCCCCCATCGCATTCTATGGGCGCATCAGCTACGGCCTCTACATGATTCACATCTCCGTGTTCATCTATTTCGGTTGGTTCGACGCTCGTATGGACAAATACGGCATCGCCGGCAATCTCGCTGTGGTCGCCTTCAGGTTGGCTGCATCCACAGCTGCTGCAACCATGCTTTGGTACGGATTTGAAAAGCCCATATTGAAACTGAAGAAATATTTCTGAGTCAAAGTTCACATAAACGGTCCGAAGAATGCTCGAATAGCAGCACGAATCGTTGGAATGTGAATAATCAATAACCTTTGAGAGCGGCTTGATTCAGCAACACAATTTCCGCGTTGTTAAGTTTGTGACCCGAGTCACCCCGCTCGTCCGCCTCGGCTGCTAGGCTGGAAACAGCACGCAATTTTATCCTCCCGAGGTGCACTATGAGCGCAAGAACGGGGAGCGATTCAGCGAGCAAGAATCCCCTGAGTCCTGAAATGCTGGCCAAGATGAACGCCTATTGGCGTGCGGCCAACTATCTTTCCGTCGGACAGATTTACCTGAAGGACAATCCGTTGCTGGAGCGCCCACTCACGCTGGACGATGTAAAACCGCGTCTGCTGGGCCACTGGGGCACGACACCTGGCCTGAATTTTCTTTATCTGCACTGGAACCGGCTGATCATAGAGCGCGGATTGAACATGATCTACATCATCGGCCCGGGACATGGTGGTCCCGGACTGGTGGCAAATACATTTCTTGAGGGTTCCTACTCCGAAATCTATCCGCACATCGAGCAGAACAAGGACGGCATCAAACGTCTCTTCAGGCAATTCAGTTGGCCTTACGGTATTCCTAGCCACGTGGCTCCGGAGACGCCGGGTTCAATTCATGAGGGCGGCGAGCTGGGCTATTCGCTGGTGCACGCCTACGGAGCAGCTTTCGATAACCCCGATCTGATCGTGGCTTGCGTCGTTGGCGACGGTGAAGCGGAAACAGGTCCGCTGGCAACGAGCTGGCACTCGAATAAGTTCCTGAATCCCGCAACCGATGGCGTCGTGCTGCCCATCCTGCATCTGAACGGATACAAGATCGCAAATCCCACCGTACTGGCGCGGATTCCTCACGCCGAGTTGGAAGACCTGATGCGAGGCTACGGTTATGAACCGTTCACGCTCGAAGGTGACGATCCCGAGACGATGCATCAGCAGGCAGCGGCTGTCTTCGACACCATGATAGACCGCATCGCTGCCATTCAGAAGGCCGCGCGAGAAGAAGGCTGCACGGATCGCCCGGCATGGCCCATGCTGATCATGCGTACACCCAAAGGCTGGACAGGACCGAAGATCGTGGATGGCAAGCCGGTAGAAAACACCTGGCGTGCGCACCAGGTTCCGCTCAGCAACATTCGCGAGAATCCGGAGCACCTGCGGCAACTGGAAGAGTGGATGCGCAGCTACAAGCCTGAAGAACTGTTCGACGAGAAGGGACACTTCCGCTCCGACCTTGCTGAGATTGCGCCAAAGGGCCGCCGCCGAATGGGCATGAGCCCGCACGCAAATGGCGGCCTGCTTTTGAAGCCGCTCAAGGTGCCGAACTTCCGCGACTTTGCGGTGAAGATCAATGGCCGCGGGCAAGAGGATGTGGAGTCGACCCGCGTTCTCGGGCATCTGCTGCACGGCATCATGCAGATGAATCTCGATGAAAAGAACTTTCGCGTCTTCGGACCGGATGAAACCGCATCGAATCGCCTCGCCGATGTAATCAGCGGAACCGGCAAGGCGTGGATGGCCGAGACGCTTCCCGTGGACGAACTGCTAAGCCCAACCGGACATGTGATGGAAGTATTGAGCGAGCACATGTGCCAGGGGTGGCTCGAAGGCTATCTGCTCACCGGGCGGCATGGTTTCTTTTCGTGCTACGAAGCCTTCATTCACATCATCGATTCAATGGCCAACCAGCATGCAAAGTGGTTGAAGACCACACGCGAAATTCCGTGGCGCAAACCGATTGCATCGCTCAACTATTTACTCAGTTCACTGGTCTGGCGGCAGGATCACAACGGCTTCTCGCATCAGGACCCCGGATTCATCGATCACCTGATGAACAAGAAGGCTGACGTGGTGCGCATCTATCTGCCACCCGATGCAAACACGCTGCTCTCCGTTGCTGATCACTGTCTGCGCAGCCGCAACTACATCAACCTGATCGTTGCCGGCAAGCAGCCCGCACCGCAGTGGCTCACCGTCGACGAAGCCGTTTCGCATTGTATGACGGGAGTGGGCGTCTGGCCGTGGGCCTCGAATGAGAATGGCGATGCTGACGTAGTGCTTGCCTGTTGCGGCGATGTGCCCACAATGGAAGCTCTGGCCGCAGTAACGATTCTGCGCGAGAGGATTCCGGACCTGAAGATACGCGTGGTCAACGTCGTCGATTTGATGTCGCTGCAGCCTTCCTCGGAGCATCCTCACGGATTATCCGATAAAGAGTACGACCGAATCTTCCCTCCGAACACGCCATGCGTCTTTGCGTTCCATGGCTACCCGTGGCTCATTCATCGCCTTACATACCGGCGGCATAACCACGACAACCTCCACGTGCGCGGATACAAGGAAGAAGGCACAACAACTACGCCATTCGACATGTGCGTCCTGAACAACATCGACCGCCTGCAACTCACGCTCGATGTGGTGCGCCGCGTGCCTCGGCTGGCATCGCAGATTGAGGCAACCGAGCAGTGGTACTTCGAAGGCATACAGCGGCACAAACTGTACGTTGCGGAAAACGGTGATGATCTGCCGGATATCAAAAACTGGTGCTGGCCCAAGGTGCGCAGCGCATAACCGCTCGCACTCAAAAACGCGCGAGTTTGTACACAAATCCGCTGAGGTTTCAGCGATAGATGGAAAGGTCCAGGATCGATGTCGTCTCTGCCAGTGCTGGTGCTCAATAGTGGTTCTTCTTCTATCAAGTTCGCCGTCTATGAAGCCGTAAATGGTGAACGTAACAGGTTGTACGAAGGCGCAGTTGACGGCATCGGCACTGACCTGGGCAAGTTCTGGATCAAGGACGCCACTGGCAAAACACTTGTCGATTCGACCCCGACTCTACCGAACCGCTCTGTCGCGTTCAAACTGGTTGCCGACGCGCTCCACTCCGGTGACTTCCCCGCTCCGGTTGCGATCGGACACCGCGTGGTCTGCGGCGGGCCGACGGTGCAGGAGAACCAGCGGATCACGCCGCAGCTGATAGACGAGATTGAGCGCTACACGGACTTTGCGCCGCTACACACGCCCATTGCCGTGTACATCATGCGCGAAGCGCTCAAGCTCTTTCCGGGCACGCCGAACTTCGCAATTCTCGATACCTACTTTCATCGAACCATGCCTGAAGTTGTGCGGCACATGCCAATTCCCGAGGAGTACTCGGCGATGGGCGTGCGGCGGTACGGCTATCACGGCATCTCGTACGAATCGATCATCTATCAGCTGCAGCCCAACGTGCCTGAGAAGCTAATCGTTGCGCACCTCGGCAACGGCGCGTCAATTACGGCGATTCGCAATGGTAAGTGCCTTGATACTTCCATGGGCCTTACGCCTACGGGTGGCATCATCAGCGGCACGCGCACGGGCGACATTGATCCGGGAATTTTGCTTTTTATTCTGCGCAAGATCGCAGAGACCGCAGAGTCGGCAAGCGCAGCGGCCGACCAGCTTGAAGTCATCGCCAGCAAGCGCGCCGGATTGCTGGGCGTGAGCGGCCTTTCAAATGACATGCGCGATCTGCGCGAGGCCATCAAGCAAGGTAATGCCAAGGCGCGGCTGGCCGTGGACAAGTTCACCTGGACCATTGCTAAATGGATCGGCAGCTATGTGGCGGAGCTCGGCGGTCTCGACATGATGGTATTCACGGGCGGCATCGGCGAGAACGACGTCGACTCGCGCGCGGAGATTTGCGCAGGACTGGGAGCACTGGGGATCGTGCTCGATCCGAAACACAACAACATGCGCGGAGCTGCGACTATTTCCGCTGAAGATTCGCCGGTAACGGTGCGCGTAATTCCTCCGGCGGAGGACCTGATCATTGTGAACCACGTGGTGCGGCTACTGGGCGCTTGATTGGCGCCTATCCTCCGCCCAACGTAAGATCACTGATTTTGTTCGTCATGGCCGCCGCCCCGGATGTTCTAAACTGGTAAGTACAGCCGGAGTCTCCCCATGCCAGTCGCTTCCCTTCACGCTGATGCAAAGCAGCTTCCATCAAAAGCGTTGTGCCGCTTCGCATGGGGCGTGCTCGCCTACTTTATCGTAGTCATTCTTTGGGGAACGCTGGTACGCGCCACCGGCTCCGGTGACGGCTGCGGCAACCATTGGCCGCTGTGCAACGGAACGGTAATGCAGCACTCTCCGCGCGTAGACACAATGATCGAGTTCACGCACCGGCTTACCAGTGGCATCTCCTTCTTCTCAGTTGTCGGACTGCTTGTGTGGATCAGGAAGAAGACCGAGCGTGGCCACCTGGCACGCAGTGCGGCCGCGGCTGCCGTAATCTTTACGCTGATTGAAGCGATCCTTGGCGCGTTTCTTGTAAAGTTGGGGCTGACGGCCCAAAGTCAATCGCCGCTTCGCGCTCCTTACCTCGCGTTGCACTTTACCAACACTCTCCTGCTGCTGGCAGCGCTCACGCTGGCAGCCCATATGCTGAGCCGCAAAGTGGGGTTCATGCGCGACCGGGTTCGCCTGGTTGCGCCGGCAGGCGCAGTGACGGCTGTAACCCTAGTGATGGTTGTGGGCGTGACGGGATCGCTGGCCGCGCTTGGTGACACACTGTTCCCTGCGAGTTCGCTTGGCCAGGCACTGACGCAGGATTTCTCCTCAACCAGTGGATGGCTGGTGCGCTGGCGCTGGACTCATCCAACGATTGCGGTCCTCTCCAGCATCGTTTTGATCTGGCTGCTGGTGCGCGCTGCTCGAAAGCCTTCGGGAGTCAACTCTCCCTGGGACAACCGCAAGCTGTCCATGTTGGTTCTGCTGCTGCTCGCAATTCAGTTTGCATTGGGCGTGCTCGACGTGTTTCTGCTGGCGCCGCTTTGGCTTCAGGTTATGCATCTGCTGGGAGCCGATGTGCTCTGGGCGGCTCTGGTGGTGCTGACCGCCCGCCTGACGATACAACCGAAAGAGGCAGCGAGTTAGTGGTATCTGAGCAGGGTAGGTTCAAGTACGCTTCAAGATTTCCATCCACGTGTAACCTTGGAAACTTGCATCCTTGTAAACTGCCTCATCAATGCGTTGCCAGTGACGCTACCGAGGCTCCCTTCGGCTGGTCGACGTGGATGAACAGCGTCAAGATTGCCGCGAAGTAATAGAGCGCACCATAGACGATTACCACACCCTTGAATCCCCACAACGGCAAAATCAGCGCAGCCAGCATGGGGCCGCCAAAGTTGGCGAGTCCGCCGCCGAGATTCTGAACCGAAACCGCCGCTCCCTTGTGGTTGGGTTCCATCACCGGGAAGATGGCGCCCATGGGAACGAAAGCCGTCACGGTAAACGCAAACAGCAGCGCTGCAATGCTGGCCGCAAACATGTTGTGCGGAAAGTGGATCGGTATCCAGTAGAAGAGTAGTGTTGCAGTTCCGCAGCCGCAGAATCCCACCCAGCGCATCTGGCGCATCCAGCCAATGCGATCGCCGATGAGCCCCCACAAAACGTTCGTCACAGGCTGCACCAGGAAGAACATCCCCCAGATGCGCGCCCACTCCGGCACGCTGAAACCCACCTCCGGCGAGGTGTAGAGCAGCGGCATGATCACCGGAAAGCCAAACAGCGAGAGATTGCAGATGATGCGTGTGATAAGCGCAAGCGCGATATTGCGATTGTTAAAGATGAGCGTGACGCATTTGGAGATCTCAGCAAATTTGCTTCCGCCGCTCTCGATGCCGGCATTGGAAGAGGCCTCCACGCCGCCGGTGAAGAAGTAGATAAGCAGACCACCCACAAAAACCCACGCCATCGACATCCACAGCGTGCCCATGTAGCCGATCCACCCAATGGTGAAGCTGGGCAGATACGAGCCGATGATGCCGTAACCGATGGTGAACATGCTCCATGTCCAGCCGATTGCGGAAGCAAGCTCATGCGGACGGCTGCGTTGCACCACCCATACAAAGAAGCCGTAAAAAAATAATGGGTAGGCCACGCCGCGAATCGCATAGAAGACGAGCATGAGCGGCAGATTGAGATGGCCAAGGCCGAGCCAGAGAAAGAGGGCGTGAAAGACCAGCCACCACGCGACTCCGATGAGCATGATGCGGCGCGGTTTAAAGACATCCGCGAGCACGCCCGAGAGCCAGCTTGCCAGCGCGGCGGTTGCTCCGTAAACCGTGAAGATGAGCGCGGAGTCGCCGGCGCTGAAACCGAGGCTGACAACATACTTTGAAAGAAACGCCTGCTCAATGCCGTCGCCTGTCATGCAGAAGACAATGGCGATATAGCCGCCCAGCAGTACAAGCGGCATTCCGAGGAAGTGACGATCGTGATGGCCGCCCGCTTGCACCGCGGCCTCGGATGCGGGTTCGCTCACTGGGTCGATTCCTCAACGACAATCTGTAGTTTGATGTCGGCAGGACGGCCCTGAGCCGCGCGCTCAAATGCGGCAATGCTCTCGTCGAAGCCGAAATTTGCCGAGATGAGCGGTTTGAGATCCACCTTGCCCGATGCCAGCAGCGCTACAGCCTTTGGGTAAACGTTGGCATAGCGGAAGATTGTCTCTATGCGCGCTTCCTTGGCTTGCGCGGCCACAACGTCAAACGAGATTGCCGCCGGCGGCATGCCAACAAGAACCACAGTTCCCGCAGGGGCAAGCAGATCGAAGATGCCCTCGAATGCTTTCGGGCTGCCGCTTGCCTCAAACACAACATCTGCGCCCCAGCCCGCGGTGAGTTCGGCGACCTTCGCCGCAAGCGGCCCGGTGCGGATATCGAAAGGAAGAATACCGGGATACTTACCTGCTATCGCCAGCTTCTCTTCAGCAAGGTCAGAAACAATAACCTGCCCCGCGCCCGCGGCAAGCGCCGACAGCGCCACCATGATGCCAATGGGGCCCGCGCCGATCACGACGGCCGTTGCGCCGGGCTTGATCTGTGCCTTGGTGGCTGCGTGCATGCCCACGGCAAAAGGCTCCACCATGGCGCCCTCGGCAAGCGAAACGTGGTCAGGCAGTTTGAATGTGAACGCGGCGGGATGCACCACTTCGCCGGTAAGGCAGCCGTGGATCGGCGGCGTTGCCCAGAAACGTACCGCTGGATCGAGATTGTAGTGTCCTTCCCGGCTGGCGCGCGACGTCATGTCTGGAATACCGGGCTCCATGCAGACGCGGTCGCCGGGCTTGAGATCCTGAACCTCGCTGCCGGCTTCGATGACGACACCGGCGGCCTCGTGGCCCAGTACCATGGGCGCGTTCACCACGAAGGGACCAATGCGTCCGTGCGTGTAGTAATGCACATCGCTGCCGCAGATGCCTACGCGGCCTATGCGGATGCGCACGTCACGCGGTCCAACGGTAAGCGGCAGCGCGATCTCGCGAATATTCAGACGAAGCTTTTCTTCAAGAACGAGCGCCTTCATAACATCCCTCACAGAAAAGTCCGGGCGCTGACATTTGCGTGCCAGCGCCCGGCCTGCGCAGTCGCGCAGCAGTGGTTGTGCCGAACAAGGAGCCGGCGTAATTACTCGAGGCCGGGGTGGTAGTGGCTCTCCCAGCCGAGGTAACGGGCGGCCTCGTGGATCGACTTTGAAACATCGCTGAAGTTGGCGGCCACGTGGTGCTCGAAACCCTCGCGGCAGATGTAATTGAGCAGCTTCTGCAGCTGCGGAATCTCCGCAACGCCGGCCCCGCCGAAGGTCTCCAGAGGATCGTCGGTAAAGCGGCCTGCGCCTGTATAGCCGCGAATGATGCCGCGGCGGTCGTCGGTGGAGAAGCGCGCATAGCTCATAACGCCGGACTTTACGCGGCCCACGCAGGTGCCGAAAGTGTTTTCCTTGCCCACTGTACCCGCGATGATCTCCTGGTAGTCCATGCGGACATCCTTGAAGAAGTGCTTGGGCAGGTTGGAGCAGTGGAAGCAAACGCACTTGTCGGGATTGCCGCCATAGTTGTTGTTCCAGTCCAGCAGCGCTGAAGGCGTGCCCGATGCAAGAGCCAGCATGTACATGCTGAGCGTGCCGGGAACGTCGACTTCGCAGGCCGACGGAATGAGGTTGTTGGACATCATGCTCATGATGGTGCAAGGCACAACGCCGAAAAACTCTTCCATCGAAGTCCAGCACTGGACAGCACTGATCGTCACGTTGGCCTGCTTCATCCAGCCGTCGATCACCGCACCGAGCTTGGCCATCTTCAAAAGGGCTGCTTCGCTGATGCCCGCAGTGGTGACGTATGCCTTGATCTCGGCAAGCTTGGCTTGCGCTGCATCGTCGTTGTCCTTCATGCGGTTGATGCGGCCAAAGACCTCTGACAGATCGAGCGTCTCGATAGTGATGCCGTTGGTTTCCATGATGCGCTCTGAATAACGGACCGTGTTGAAGGCCGTGGGGCGAGCGCCGAGCGAACCGATGCGCAGGTTCTTGAGGCCCTTCACGATGCGGCAAACGGCGGAGAACCACTCAAGGTCAGCCTTGAACTCTGCCGAGTCAACCGCTTCAGTGTGCAAGGTGGTGAGCGAGTAGTTGATGCCGTACTGCATCATGTTATTGCAGCAGCTCATTTTGCCGCAGAAGCTGTCGCGCCGGGTAGCGATGGTCATCGCGTCGGAACGGTCGGGCGTGGCCTGAACCAGAACCGGAACCTTGAGACCGGAGAGACGGATGGCGTCAACAATGCCGCGCTCTTCGCCAAAGTTCGGCAAGGTAACGATGATGCCGTCGATTTCTTCAGCATGCTTCTTGAAAAGTTCCGCGCAGCGCTGCGACTCTACATAAGTTTCAACGGCGCCATGCTTTGAATCCTGCGGTCCGAGAACGATGGCCTTTGCGCCTGCGGCCTCTAACACCTTAATGATCTCTTCGCGGCCGGTCTTCGCCAGATGGTCCGGGAAAAACCCGCGATTGCCTACGATGACTCCAAACGTCATTACACGCTGTGCTGCCATAATTGCTAGCTCCTTTGATTGTTGCGGGCTCGCGTCCTTGTATTACCGAGGGCCAAGCCTGTCTCTATTCGGCGCGTTGTCAGCTCGCGATCCGAGTATATTCCCGGCTGAGCCCCGCTACAAAGCTGAGCGCTCCAAAATCCCTTATTTGTGATCGCGGCCAGGGCGAAACTTGACGACGTAAACAATGCCCAGAATTCCGAGAACGGCTCCCCACCATACCGGTGTATGAAGATCGGTGAGTTGCACTCCGGGCGGATAGGTACCGGTCGACCATTCGTACAGGCCGTAGCCAAAGATCAGCCCACCGTAAATTACCAGTACCACTCCGATAAAGAACCAGATTGCAATTTTGGACCCATGCATAAGTGTTAGTCCTTTCCCTTCCCGTTTCTCCTGGCGTCGCCTGCCAATTACCAGAACATTATGTTCAGTGCTGCAAAGATGACGATGACCAGGATGGCCCATGCCCACTCTCTCTGGTAGACCGGAACCACCTCTTCCTTGGGTATATCGGTAGCGCCGTAAACCAGACCCTTCAACGCCTCAGCCGATTTCGGCTTGGTCACCAGGCTGACGCCCACCATAATGATGACGCTGAAGATGAACGCCCACAACCCGCGAAATACGTTCTCGGCCATCGGCTTGGCATCGGGTGAAAGCGCAACGACTGCAAGAGCCGAGGGAGTCACCTTGACCCACAGGAACATACCTGCCGAGAAGAGGATACCGCCCAACAGTGACAGGAATCCGGCGAGCGCTGTAGCACGCTTCCAGAACATGCCGAAGAGGATGACGGCCAGCAGCGGCGCAACAAAGATGCTGAACAGCGCCTGCACGTAGTCCATAATGCCGTGGAACTGCTGCACAACATATGCGGCGCCGATAGAAACAATCACACCTATGATGATCGACATTCTCCCGACCATCACGTAGTGGCTGTCGCTGCCGCTTTTATGAATCAGCGGTTTGTAAATGTCGTAGGTCCACACGGTGGAGAACGCGCTCACATTGCCCGCCATTCCGCTCATAAAGCCGGCGATGAGCGCCGTAATGCCGAGTCCGAGTAACCCGGGCCCCATGTAGCGAACCATCATCAACGGCAGGGCCTGGTTGTATGTGTGCAGATCGTGACTGGGATCGCCAGCCAAAACCTTCTCCTGATAAGTGACAGGGAGCGTAGTTGTTTTCATAGCGGCCGAGCATGCTCCGGCATCAGCAGGAACTCCGCTTGAACCGAGAGAACACGCTGCAACTACGTCTTCACCGACCAAGATGCGGCGGGAGCCGTCCGGATTCTGAAGCAGAACCAATCCGAGCAGGCCGGGCAAAATGACAATAAACGGAACAGCCATCTTGAAAAACGATCCAATGATGGGAGCCATACGCGCGGCGCGCAGGTTATGCGCCGCCAGCACGCGCTGAACGACAAGAAAGTCCGTGGTCCAATACCCGAAGCTGATTACGAAGCCGAGGCCAAAGACAATGCCGGTCCAATGGACACCCATCGGATTGGCAGCGAAACTACCGGTATCGCGCCACAGGTGGAAGTAGCTGTCACTGTGCATGTTGGTGACGATCTTGGTCTTCAGACCCTCCCAGCCGCCGGCCTGAACCAGGCCCAGGATCGGCACCAGCAGAGCACCGCCCCAGATAAGTACGAACTGCAACACCTCATTGAAGATGGCCGAGCGCAGACCGCCGAGTCCCACATACAGTGCGACGGCAACCGAGCTGACGATGATGCTGAAGTTGATGTCCCAGCCGAGGACAACCTTCATGACCACTGCCATGGCGAACATGTTCACGCCGCTCATCAGGATCATTTCCACAGCGAAGGCAATGGCCGCTACGCTGCGCGCCGGGCCGCCGAAACGCAGGTCAAGGTACCCCGGGACTGAGTGCGTCTTACACACGTAGTAGAACGGCATCATCATCAGGCCGAGGAACAACATGGCCGGAATAGCGCCGATCCAGTACCAGTGGGTGGCAAGAATGCCGTATTGATAGGCCGAGCCAGCCCACCCCATCAATTCCAGCGAGCCCAGATTGGCCGACACGAAGCTGAGACCCGCAATCCACGCGGTCATTTCGCGTCCGGCCATGAAGAACTCTTCTGATGTGTTCGACTGCCCCTTGAGATAGAAGCCGATCCAGATCACCATCCCGAAGTAGACGAGGATGACGATGATATCGAGGAGTCGAAGGTGGGCCAGCGGTTCCGTGCTGAAAAGAAGGAAGGCCGGCAACGAGGCGGTTGAGGCTGGGATCAATCCGTGCATTCGAATCACCTGGATGGGCTTGGTACGTCTTCGGGTGGTGCGGACGTTCGCCCTAAGTAAATGGCTTTACTCCGAGGGTTGTCAAGCAGGAAAACAAGCACTTACCCGCCCAAACCCGGTCCCGTTTCCGCACCAATTTCGAGCCTCAAAAGCGGTGGGAAAAGAAACCTCTAAAGACCGTGAAAGCGTTTACCCAAGGAAGTGTAGCAGAAGCCCCCGCCATTGCAATAGTCGATGATAAAAGCAATTTTCAGAACAAAGCGGACACTGTGGCCGGCGGCCGCTCACACGGTGGAGTCAGAAGGCGCGGAATCGGCTCTACCTTATTCGTTGCTGGCCATGACTTCATGGAGCCAACCGGGGGCCTTGAGCAGCTCGCGAGGCCGCGAGCCATCGGCCGGGCCAACCAAGCCGTCGCGCTCCATCATGTCGATCAAGTGCGCTGCTCGTCCATAACCAACGCGTAACCGGCGCTGCAGCAGCGACGTCGAAGCCTTGCCGAATTCGAAGACCAAACGTACGGCGTCGTCGAACATCGGATCTCCATCCTCTTCGACGCCGCCCGTGCCTTCCGTCCCAGCGCGTTCGTCTTTTGGCGATTCGAGGAAACCTTCAACGTATTCAGCCTCACCCTGCTGCTTCCAGAACGCGACCACAGCAGCGGTCTCCTTCTCGCTCACATAAGGCGCATGCAGGCGCATCAGGCGGCTGGTGCCCGGAGGTAAAAAGAGCATATCGCCGCGGCCCAGCAGTGCCTCCGCACCGTTCGTGTCGAGAATGGTGCGCGAATCTACTTTCGTAGCCAAACGGAAACTGATACGCGTAGGAACGTTCGCTTTAATGAGTCCCGTGATGACATCGACACTGGGCCGCTGCGTGGCCAGAATCAGGTGTATGCCTACGGCGCGAGCCATCTGCGCCAGCCGCGTGATGGACTCTTCCACATTCGCCCGGTCGAGCATCATCAGGTCGGCCAACTCATCGATGATGATGACGATGTACGGCAGAGGCTCTTCGTTGTCACCTTCGTCGAACAGCGAAGGCATAACCCCTTCAAACAGTTTGTTGTACTGGTCGATATTGCGCACGCTGCGGCTTGCCAGCAGTTTCAAACGCCGCTCCATCTCCCGCACTGCATTGCGCAGCGCATTGGCGGCGGACTTGGGCTCGGTGATGATGGGTGTAAACAGGTGCGGAATGCCATCGTACATGCCGAGTTCCACGCGCTTTGGATCAACCAGAATCAACCGAACCTGCGTCGGCGTGGTTCGGAACAGCAGGCTCATGATCATGGCGTTGATCGCAACCGACTTACCGGAACCGGTGGAACCCGCGATGAGCACGTGAGGCATGGCGTTCAGGTCGGCGGTAACGATACGGCCGTTAATGTCCTTGCCCATGGCCAGCGTGAGCCGCGACTTTGCCTTTGCGAACGTCTCGCTCTCCAGCACATCGCGAAGGTGGATTGTTTCGCGCTCGTGGTTGGGCACCTGGATGCCCACAGTGCTCTTGCCGGGCATACGTTCAATGAGGATGCTCTCGGCGCGCATGGCAAGGCACAGATCGTCGGCAAGCCCGGTCACGCGAGAATATTTAACCCCAGCCTCGGGCTTGAACTCGTATGTGGTGACCATGGGGCCGGGATTGATCTGCACAACCTGACCGCGCACGTCGAACTCGGCGCACTTTTCTACCAGCACCTTGGCTTCTTCGCGCAGTTCGTCTTCGCGCACCTTCTGGGGTCCTTCGCCTTCATTCAGCAGAGTGCTGGGCGGCAGCTTGAAACCGCTCACATTCTTTGGCGCAACAGTGGCGGAACGAATCTCCGCGTCGGCGCGCTCGTGGATGGCGATTTCAGCGGGCCGTCGGGCTGCCGGGGCCTGCGGTGGAGCAGAGATCGAGTTCACGCGCAACGGCGTGATATTTGCAGCAGCAGGGGCGGATTCAATCACCTGCGCCTCGGCAAACCGTTGCGGCGGCATTGGAACAACGTTCGGCCTGGCCGGAACCTGCGGTTCGGCAGCAGCAGGCGCGAGCAAGTCTGCCTCCCGGCGCTCCCAGACACTTCGGCGCGCGGGTGGTGTAATCGGAATCTCTGTTGCGGTCGCCGCAGTGCGTCCTGCGCTTTGCGGTTGGCTCATCGATGCGAGATCGGCCTGATCAAGTGGCGCGCGGCGAAATGCCGGGATCTCGTCGAGCAGATCGTACTCATCGGCGGCCTTGCGGCGACGGAACAGGCGCGCAAAGAAACCGCGCTTCCTTCCGCGTGACTCCGGCTCAGCAGTAAAATTGTCGCTGAGCGTGGGTCCGGCGGCGGGAACAAAGTGCAATTCCTCCGGGGCAAGCCCTTCATCGCTGAATTGCGGTTCGCGCTCGAATTCCCGCTCTGCCTTCCGTTCAGCACGTTCTTCACGCCAGTTCTTCCAGCGCTCATACAGGTTGCGAAGTTGCAGCCAGCGATTTTCCAGGTTCTCCTTGAGCGCCCAGAAGCTGATGGCAGAGGCGAAATAAAGGCCTACGCCGGCCATTGCCGACGCAACCAGCCACGAGCCTTGCACGTTGAAATAGCTTACGAGCACGCCCGCCATCAGCCGGCCAACTACGCCTTCAACCGGCACAACGTGCAGCCAGTGCCAATGCCAGGGCATGAGACCGAATACCGCAGGCACAAACGCCAGCGAAAGCAGCGTGCCGGTCCAGCGCAGCAGGGCCGAGCCGCTGGGACGCGAGTGCATCCACGTCCAGCCGATGCCGCCCAACCAGATGGGAAGCAAAAAGGCAGTAAGACCCAAAGATTGCAGAAGCAGATCGCTCAGGTAAGAGCCGAAAACGCCTACCCAGTTGTGAATCACGCGCGGTAAGGCAGGATCGGCTGCGGTATTCAGCGAGGGATCCGCGGCATGATACGTGGCCAGTGCAAGAAACAGCAACAGCGAGAACAAGAGAACGACGAGCCCCAGAAAGAGATTCACTGGGCGGCTTCGCGTTGGGGTAAGGACGATGCGAATTGGCTTCATGACGGGGCTTTTCCGCTCTCGGTGCGCCGCACGTACAATCCGGCGCAAGCCGGTCATAACGGCGGGAATAACCCGGAGCAGCTTATATTATCGGTGTCGATGAAGGTGGCGAAGGACCAAAACAAAACGGGGGGAACCATGCTGTGGACCCCCGGGCTGGGGATGCTAATCGTTTCGCAAAACCTGAAGGCAGCGCTTTAACCCCTTGTCGGAGGTGAGAACGTCATATCGCATCCTGGCAGCGACCGCACATATGAGGATATCCACCGGCCCGCATTCAACGCCCTTATCACGGCATAGATCGAAAAGCCGTGCAGCTTCGATATAGTCGCCGGCAATAATTTCTTCGTTCCGAAAGGGATCTAACAATTCCTGGGTTCTGGCAAACTGAGCCTTGTCTCTGATTCCCGACAAAATCTCTTGGCGGATAGGTCCGATAATGGCGGCGCGGCGGTCCTGGATTGCTTCTCTGAGCTGCGTAAGCATTTGCTGATCTTCAATGCTGCCGACGCGCGCCTTATTTTTTCGCCGCAGAGCCAGCGACCACACGCAAGTATCTACGATTGCCTTCATTTCTTACTCGATACGGTTCGGTCGAGACGCCGCAGCTTCTTGTAGTCGTATTTAGGATCGAAATCAATCGTCCCGAAATGATCGAGAATCCGCAACTGCTTGCGCCAGCGAATATATTCATCCAGAGCGGCAGTCACAGCTTGCTTCTTCGTCGCGTGATTACCAATCCGCCGGGCTTCATCGATCAAACGATCATCAATCGCCAGATTAGTCGGCATAGAGCCCTCCCGCCATGTGTATTATCTCACACATCGATATGTGTAGATCGCAAAAGGCAATTAGGGCATTTTCCTTTTGGAACTGCGACTGGTGGGTCCGTTAACCAATAACGGCAATCTTACCCGCCGATGTACTTCGCGCCCCAAAGCAGTAGCACACCGCCAAGCAGAATGCGGTAGATGGCGAAGATGGCAAAACCGTGTTTGCGCACCCAGTAAAGAAACCACTCCACCACGCCGTAGGCCACGATGAAGGAGACCACCAATCCAATCAGCAGCACGATCCAGCGTTCGGTGCTCATGGTAACCGCAGCCGCGGCACCGGTCGCGTGTCCGTGGACCTCTTTAACGAAATCCCAGCCGGTTGCAGCCACCATGGTCGGAATGGAGAGCAGAAAGCTGAACTCGAGCGCTGCAGGCCTGCTGAGGCCGGCAATCTGGCCTGCGGCAATGGTGGACATGGAGCGCGACACCCCGGGAAAGACCGCGGAAAATGTCTGGCAAAGACCAATCCACACGCCTTGCCCCAGGCTCATATTCTCAACGTGAGTGACGTTGGGATCGTACCGGCTGGTACGCCAGTCGACGAGCCACATAACAACACCGCCGATGAGCAGCGCCAGCGCCATGGCCGTCAGACTGCCCAGGTTGCGCTCGCTCCACTTGTGAAGCAGCAGGGCAGGTACCGAAGTGCAGGCAAAGGCAACCATCGTGATGGTGATGGGGTGATTGAACCACGTATGTTTCCCGTCGTCGCCCTCGGGAAAGGTGCGCAGGAACTCCACTATGCGCTCAAGAAAAAGCAGCATCAGCGCCAGGATCGCGCCGAACTGAATGACAATGGTGTACATCCTCCAGTACGCGTCATCCAGCGGAATCCGCATAAGAGCTTCGGTAATGCGCAGGTGTGCGGTGGAACTGACCGGAAGAAATTCGGTCAAACCCTCCACAATCCCAAGAATGATTGACTGGACGTACGTGCTCAAAAAGCCCCCAGCTAGCCTTTACGATTCGTGAACAGCCGCGACAAGGAGAGGCCGCGGCTCACTGCGGGTCGATACCGTATACAGGAATGCCCTCATCCAATTTGTACACCAGAGCACCTGCTCTCCAGGAATAATCTGATGTAGCAAACTTCCCTTTCAGTATCGTATAGAGTTCTCGAGCGCTGTTTTTGGCCTTGGCGGCCTTACCATCGTCACCGTTCGCCTTGTACATATCGTTCAGGACCGCTTGCCGATAGATTGCCTGGTAGAGAGCCTGCGCGGTTCGCGGGCCGTCGGGATGCTCCTTCGCGTATTTCTCGTAAATCTCCGACTCCTTGGCCGGGCATTGGACCTGCCCTTGCCAGTCGCCGCAGAGTTTGTTGTCGATCAGGTCAAAAGCCGCCAGATCGGCCCAGCGCGTACCCGGAAATATCTTCATGACTTTCTTCAGCTCATCTTCATCCATGAGCTGGCGCATGTAAGGAGCTTTCTCCTTTGAAGAACTTAGCGTGGACATATCGGCCTTTTGCAGTTGCCACTGGATATCTGCAGAACGCCACGCCGCCTCACCGGAAATGGGCGAGCTGGGAAACATCTCCGCCGCCCGCCGATATAAAAGTCGAGCGGTTTTGGCCGCATTCAGCGGTCCGCGCGGATCGGAGGCCAGCGATTCCTCAGTTGCCGCCGCGCCCATCAGAATCTGGTCGCCATTGGGATTGGTTTCAATGACGATGCCCTTCGCCTGCATCCATCCCGAGATAGGGGGCGGAGTCGAATCGTCGCCAACAATGGGCGTATCGCTTGACTCACGTATCTCCTGGATATCGGTGTTTGCATAGACGCGGAGCCAGTCGCCGCTCTTTTCCGCAATCACCAGTTCACGGCCCGGCTGCACTCGATCTACCTTCTGCGAGTCGGCGCTTGGCGTGACGTAAAGCCAGGTAACCCGCAGCGCCGTGGCGCGCGGACCGGCGATCGGCTTCACCAGTTGAGGCTTCTTATCCGCCATGGCAGGCAACGCAACACACAACAAGGCTGCGATCAACGCCAGGGCGCGGAGACTGGGGAACTGTGTCTTCTTCACGGCTAGGATCATATTCGAACGACGCATCTACGCGCTTTCGGTGAGCACTTGAGCCAGCATGGCTGGGTCAACATTGCCGCCGCTGATTACCGCTGCGGCCTTGTTGTATGCGGGCAATTCGTCGGCATGGAAGAGCAAGGCTGCCACCGGCACCGCACCGCTGGGCTCGGGAACCAGCCGTGTAGCCGCCACAATGGCGCGCATGGCGGAGCGAATCTCCACCTCGGTTACTGTGATAACTCCTTCGACGAAAGCCTGGATGTGCGCGAAGTTACGCACGCCCACACTCTGCGTGCGCAGGCCGTCGGCGATGGTGCGGCTGGTAAGTTCGGCTCCCCAGGTAACAATCTTGCCGCTACGGAAGCTCTCCGCCGCGTCACCCGCAAGCTCGGGCTCAACGCCAAACACTTTCGTTTGCGGCCGCAACTGTTTCACCGCCGCAGCCACGCCGCTCAACAATCCACCACCGCTTACCGGCGCAAGCACCAGGTCCACATCCGGCCACTCTTCAATGATTTCAAGTCCGCAGGTGGCCTGCCCGGCGATGATCTGCTCGTCATTGTAAGGCGGAATGACAACATATCCGTGCTCACGAACAAGCTGCTCAGCCACGGCAAGGCGCTCGCTTGAAGCCGGCCCCACATCCACAACTTCAGCGCCGAAAGAAAGTGTAGCCGCGCGCTTGATGGCCGGAGCATTCGACGGCATGATGATCACCGCCTTCGCGCCGACTTCGCGCGCCGCATAAGCTACCGCCTGCGCATGGTTGCCGCTCGAATAGGTGATCACACCGCGCGCAATCTCATCCGGCGTCAGTTGCAGAATCTTGTTAGCCGCGCCGCGCATTTTGAATGCACCGATGGGCTGCAGGCTCTCAGCCTTGAGGCGAATCTCCTTGCCTGTGCCGTATCCCGACAGACCGCGAAATGCCGCGCGAACAAGCGGCGTTCGAACAGCGATATGCTCAATGCGCTTCGCCGCCGCGCGAATGGTGTCGAGATCGACCAGGGTGCTCGCTGCAGTATTCAAGTTTAGATCCCCCACTGGTTGCAACCGAGATGCGCTTTCACAGCCATTCAATGTAACAGTATCTCGCATGCAGTGCATGAGTTCCGAAACTCGCTCGCGGCAAAAATAAAAGCGCGGCAGCCAAAGCCACCGCGCTTCAAGTGCTTCGTCGTTCGAGCCTAGAAGAACAGCTTGGCAGAAAACTGCATCTGACGCGAACCGTACAGGTTGCTGCTGCTCGTTCCCGAAGTGGCTCCAAAGGCAGAAGCTCCGGTGCCGGTATATGGAACGAAGCATCCCAATTGCTGCGAGCCTGACGGCGGTGTAATTGTCTGGCAAGTATACGATCCGCCAGACTGTGCAGGCTTGAGATACGTAGTGTACGTGCTGTTCACATCGGTAACGATTTGATGGTTCAAGAGGTTAAATGCCTCTGCATTCACCTGCATCGAGATGTTGTCGTGGATGGGAATGTTGCGCGAGACACGGAAGTCAAAGTCGTTGAATCCCGGCATGTAAATACTGTTGCGCCCAATCTGCGGAGGCCGCCCGTTTGTTGCAAATCCAGAACCGGAGCTGATCGCGCCGCCATAGATGCCGCCGTCATTGCCATAACTCGACGGACTTGAGTTGCCCGAATTGATCGTGCCGCTGACGCCGAGATAGACAGGCTGCCCACCCGACGCTACCTCGCTTCCCGAGAACTGGAAATCGTCCAGCAGCGTCTTCACCACCTTGTTGCCCATCATGATCATCGGCTTATAGACGAAGCTGATGGTTGCACGATTGCGGATATCGATATCCGATGGTCCGTTGTCGCCCTTAATGTTGTTCGGATCCGAGGGCACGTCGCCACCGTAGAAGGTACCGTGCGCGCCACCTACCTGGCCTGTGTCGGTCGCCTTGGCCCAGGTGTAGTTGCCAAGAATTTCAAGACCGTTCGCGTACGGACGACGCACTGTCACGGCCATCGCGTTGTACCAGGTGTTGGCGACACTAAAGCCAGTGTTGAATGTTGACAGCCCAGTGTCGCGGCGGTCGTCGGGTACATAGACCGGTACCGTGAGAATCTTTGTAACGTTGTTGTTCGCATCCTGGACTGCGTAACTGGCCATTCCCGTTGGTTTCTGTCCAATCAGGTTTGCATCCACAAACACAGGCAACCTCATGCCGCGCGTTCCCACATAGCCTAACTGCATCGAGATCTTGCCCGGAAGCGCCTGTTCCACGCTCAGACTCATTTCATGTGCGTACGGCGGCACAAAGTTGGGATCCAGCCCGTGGAAGCTGTAGCTGAGTCTTGTGGTGGAAGGCGGATTGACGGTCGGTGCGGTGCCGCCGGTCGGGTAGAGCGCCCCGGACAGCGATGGCCCGGTGGGCTGATAAGGCACATTCGGGTACTGCACCGCGTCGGGCACTGTGGAGCAATTGGATTTGCATCCGCTGTAGTTGTAGTTCAACTGCACCACGCCGTTTTCAACGCGCATCGCATAGTAGGTGCTTCCCTGGTTGAGCGCGGAGTAAAGGCCATAACCGCCGCGCACCACTGTGCCGACATACGGAGACCATGAGAAGGACACGCGAGGCTGCACACGATTGGTCACATTCTTGATCGAACTCGTGTATTGAGCTGAGATCGGATCGAAGAGATGATTAACCAGCCCTGGATTGGGAGTGAGCTGAATGTCATATCTCACGCCAGCCGTAATTGTGAAGTTCGGCAGCAGCTTCCAGGTGTCCTCGGCAAAGCCGTCATACATCTTCATCCAGAAATCGTCCGTACCTTGAGTGCCCGGCGCGGTGTTCACCTGGTCCACGGTTTGGACGAACGAGTTGTAATGGTAACCGGCATAGGGGTCTGTGTTGCCCGGCTGTCCCTGGAAGGCGTCCTGAATCCAGTCCTGGAAGTTCAGCTTGATCGTTGAGTCGCCGTAGCTGTAAAGCCCGCCGCCCTGGTAAAGGTTGATCATCACCTCGTGAACGATGTTCGCATCGCCGCCGAACTTGAAAGTGTGCCTGCCTTTGACGGTCGAAAACACGTCGCTCAACTGGATGCGCTTTTCATCCGGCTCGGCAGCTCGGGGCAACGCATTGGGCATGCCAAAGCTAATAGCACCCATGCTCACGTATGGAGCCGGTGCATTTGCTCCGGCTGTTTCAAGGTCGCGGCCCCACTGTCCGTGGAAGTTATTCACGCTAGAGCTGCCGATCTGCGTCGTCCAACCACCCACCAGGAACCGTTCATGGTAGTACGTCGGCCCATTGGATGAGGGTGAGCTATTGGTAAATGTCGCGGAACCGTTATACCCGTAGGTTGAATCGAAATTCGCCCAGTTGAAGTCGATAAACGCATCGTTCTTGCTGTTGATGTGGTAATCGAGGCGCGGGAAGAACAGATCTTCTTTCGACACACGTGAAGGCGCAGCATTCGATTGGTCGATCAGGAACTGAATGCCCGCCATGCACTGCGTGGATGTGATTGTGCTCGGGCAATTGCCGGGATAGACGGCATTGGCAGCGCTGACTGTCGAAGGAAGCGTCGGGTCCGTTGAGATGTAGTTATTATCCGAGTAAAGCGCCTTACCAACCTTGCGGAATCCATCGTAAGTAAAGAAGTAGAACAGCTTGTCCTTAATGATGGGGCCGCCCACTGAGCCGCCGAAATTCTGCTGTTGATGCGTGGGCTGCGTCAGCAGGAATTGGGCCACGGCAGGATTCTTTTGGTTATACAGAGCGTTGTACTTGGTCAGCGGGTCCAGCGCATTCAGATCGGGATAACGCAGCGAGTAAAACAGATCGCCGTGCATGCCGTTGGTTCCGCTCTTGGTGACTGCGTTGACCTGTCCGCCAGCCGCCTGGCCGAATTCAACGGAGTAATTCGATGTCTGTGCCTGGAATTCCTTGATCGAATCCACCGAATAAACATAGGGGGCGCCGTTCGAACGTCCACGCGCCTCGCTGAACAACATCTGGTTATTGTTGGCTCCGTCCACGTAGTTCTGGTTGTAGAGGCCGCTGATGCCATGGAAGCTGATTAAGCCGGTGCCGCCATCCTGGGTCACGTTCGGCGTCAGCAATACAAAGTTGCTCCAATTGCGCGCGTTCACAGGGAGATTGGCTACCAGGTTCGAGTCGACAACCTGCGAGACTTCCATTCTCTGCGTGTCGAGGATCTCAGGCGCAGCCGCCACTTCGACTGTGGTGCTCTCCGTGCTGACCTTCAACGAGAGATTGATCGTAAGTACCTGACCGACAATCAGGTTGATGCCTGAAGACTCAGTTCTTCCAAAATTGGCCGCGGTCGCGGAAATCTTGTAATGGCCGGGAAGCAGGAAGGGTGCGGTATAGAGTCCCGACGCATTCGTCGTGTAACTGTGGGAGACACCCGTATCCATATTGGTGACGGTGACAGTTGCACCTGGAATCACCGCCGCAGATGCATCGCTTACGGATCCATTGATTGTGCCTGCGCCTGCGGTCTGTGCTGCCGCGGTTGCGCCGCCAAGGGTTAACACCAACGCCGTCAGAACAAGCACGGCGATACACGTATAGTGACACCGGTTCCGTAGCATTCTCATGTCAGAGGCTCTCCAGAAAAATTGGGGTTTCGATTAGGAATGATTTCATCGTAGCATGCTTCCGAATCTTCGCTAAACAATTCAGCGTCGCTCGCAACGCGTAAAGAACGTATAAAAACGCAAAAAGAAAATACTCGAATCTCGGCTCTTCACGCACATTTTCGAGCGTCAAATCCAACACTAAATCGGTGTTACGAGTCTTAGTCTGCCGCAACTGCGTTAAGGCTTTGTGAATGCCTTCATCCAATTCCGAAAGGAAGCAACTTCAAGCCACTTTGATGGTGTGGAAAAGTGCTCCCAAATTGTGTGACAAGAAGAACTACTGCGTTCTCAAGCCCTATTTAAGCTGCGCCGGGAAACGCTATTCGTAGGCAAGCGCGTCGATTGGATCTTTGCGCGCGGCCATCCAAGCCGGATACAGCGCTCCGCACAGCGAACCGGCAAATGCGATGAGCGCGCCGTTGAGCATCCACGTTGAAGTCAACTCAAAACTGAAGGTCGGAAATTTAAGCGCCAGCAATGCGCGTACTCCAAATGTCGCACAAATGCCGAGAATCACACCGGCAATGGATAGCAAACCTGTCTCCCTCAGCACCACGCTCACGATTGCCAATTTTGACGACCCGAGTGACTTGAGAATGCCAATCTCGCGGGTGCGTTCCAGAACCGCTGTATACATCGACTGGAAAATCACCAGGAAGCCCACAATCACTGCGATGGAGATCACAACATTCAGCGCAATATTGAAACCCGGAAACCTGGATGGCGTATATAGCGAGATGATTTCGCTCATCGTATTGACACGATAGCCCTCGAGTCCGCGGGTCGATTGAATCTCATTGATGATGAGCGGATCGTTTGCAGAAGAATCCGATTTCAGATAAATCACCGTGGCCTTGCCTTCAGAGCCGATTAGCTGGCCCATGGTGTCAATCGGAATGAGCTTTCGCCCTCCCTTGCCGCTTTCGACGACGCCACAGATTCGAAAGGAATGATTCAGAATCGTGATATGGTCGCCAACGTGACGGACCGGCTCGGCGCGCGCAAATACGTCGTCCACGATCACGTCATACGGACCAGTGAACGGACCCCCCTCGAGAAACGAGAACGGTTTCAGCGCGTCGTAGCTCTTGAAATCGATGCCGTAAAGAATTTCGACGGATCCCGTCATTGAAAACTCCGAAATCACCGGCGAAGCGACCGCGACATGCGGCAGAGTTGCCAGAAATGGAGCCAGTTTCACTGACATGGGAGCGCCGCTGACGCCATTCATAAAGCTCGAATTCGACGGACTTACGACCAGGTCGGCGCCAATGCCGTTGGTTCGCGTCTTCTGGTCGTTCAGCATGCCCATAAAAACGCCCACGATCGACAGGATCATGACGACTTCTATTGCGACGGCAAGAACGCTGATGACGGAGCGCAGTGGACGGTGGATCAGATTGGCAAAAATAAGCTTATTCATTACGGCGTGTGGTCTCGAAGCTCCTTTCATAAGGTTAACAGCCACCCCGTTCCATGTCGCAGGCAGGGTTCTCTCTACCGGCGAAGTCTTTCACGGGTGAAATGTTTTTTCCTGGTAACCATTAGCCCGTTATTAATTGATCAATCCATTGAAAATAAAGGCGGAACCACCGAAAACTTTTGACGTCTGTTGAAAACCGGGTCTATGATTTAAGGGAGCCGTTCATTCGAGCTTTGAGCTAGGCGTACACGCAGATGGGTAATTTTGGTGAAGACCTGCGCAAGGAACGCGTATCTCGCGGTGTTGCGCTGGAACAAATCAGTGCCGAGACCAAAATCAGCCAGCGCCATCTTATTGCGCTGGAGCAGGAGAGATTCTGCCTGCTTCCCGGCGGCATCCTCAGCAAGGGTATTGTTCGCGGATACGCGAGCTCGCTTGGTCTCGACACGAATGCATGGACCAATCGCTTTGTTCAGGCCTGCAACACCAGTGGACAACCGGTCGAGGAAGATTGGACCGCATTCGCTTCGAATGTGGGAAAGACCCGTGTACAGCGCTACATCGAACACGAAATTCGTATGCGCTGGATTGGTGCAATCGTGCTTGCGACCGTTGTGGTGGTCGGCGCCTTTCTGTCCGTGCGATACTACGGCGTTCAAGCGGGATGGTGGTCTTCGCTGCTGCCCTTCGGCGGTGCGGATTCAGCTGTTGATTCCGCCCTTACTACGGCGCACTCCCTGGTGGACCGTATTGCCTCGTGGATCGGCGCTTAAGTTCGGTATCTAGTTCCTGGCCGAGTGCTTTGATTCCTTTCTTACTCCCCTGCCCTGTTCAGCCGGCCCCCTGCCCCTTTTAACTATGAATGCACCCCGTTCGCTGCGAGGCTTTGCCCTGTGGCGCCCGACACAATTACCATTGAAGATGCACGATCAGATTCAGGTCTGCCTGTGCATCCGCGCCTCCAAGCGAGGCCTGCGGCCACATTGAGTTCGAGCTTCTGCACCACAGCGTGACAGCGGCGGACAACCCCGGAAGGCCGCAAATCCGAATTCCCTTCAATGGGCAGGAGTTTGAAGTTGAGTGACCGTTCTCTGTTTACCTCTGAATCAGTAACTGAAGGCCATCCGGACAAGATTGCCGATCAGATATCCGATGCCATTCTGGATGCGTGCCTCGAGCAGGATCCTTACAGCCGTGTGGCCGCCGAGACGCTGACCGCGACCGGTCTGGTTGTAATCGCCGGTGAAATCACCACCAAGGCGTACGTAGATTTCCAAAGCCTGGTGCGCGGTGTTGTTGCCTCCATCGGTTACGACAACGCCCTCTACGGATTCGACTCCAACACCTGCGCTGTGATCTCCACCATCAACAAGCAGTCCGGGGACATCGCCCAGGGCGTTGACACGGGCGGCGCAGGCGACCAGGGCATGATGTTCGGCTATGCATCTAACGAGACCCCAGAGCTGATGCCCGCGGCCATTTCACTGGCGCAGAAGCTGTGCAAGCAGCTTACCGCAGTGCGCAAGAACGGCAAGCTGCCTTACCTTCGCCCCGACGGCAAGAGCCAGGTGACGGTGGAGTACGACGAGAACGGCAAGGTGACCCGCATTGACGCCGTTGTCATCAGCACCCAGCACGCCGAGAGCGTAACCAACGAAGAGCTGCACGCCGACATCCTCAAGCATGTCATCCAGGCTGTGCTGCCCGCCAAGTGGCTCGACGAGCACACCAAATATCACATCAATCCCACCGGGCGCTTTGTCATCGGCGGCCCCATGGGCGACTCCGGCCTTACCGGACGCAAGATCATCGTGGACACCTACGGTGGAGCCGGTCGTCACGGTGGCGGCGCTTTCAGCGGCAAGGACCCGACGAAGGTGGACCGCAGCGCCGCGTACATGGCCCGCTACATTGCCAAGAACATTGTGGCCGCGGGGCTTGCAGATCGTGCGGAAGTTCAGCTCGCCTACGCCATCGGCGTGGCCGATCCAGTAAGCGTACGCGTCGAAACCTTCGGCACCGGCAAGGTGAGCGATGCAAAACTCACCGAGCTCGTCCGCAAGAACTTCGCGCTCACGCCCAAGGGCATCATTGAGAGCCTGAACCTGCGCCGCCCGATCTACCAGAAGACCGCGGCCTACGGTCACTTCGGCCGCAACGAGCCGGAGTTCACCTGGGAAGCCACCGACAAGGCCGCCCAGCTAGCCGAACAGGCCGGCCTGAAGGCGGTTGCTGCAAAATAAGTCGAGATCGTGGTTTAAGCAGAGGACCCGTTGGATAACGGGTCCTTTGCTTTTTACCGGCGAGATGTCAAAGCCCTATGATCTGTTTTCAACAGGACTGAAACTGGAACCCGCTCGATCCGATAACCCGTGGACTGGTCCCTGTACTGGGCCACGGTGATCATTCCCGGTCTTGCACGTCTATCGCGTAGAATTCTTCGAGGCGCTCGAACCACTTACCTAAGGAGCTATTCATGCGTTTTCTTGCGGTTGCCGCTCTTTTTTTTAGCTTTGCCGGCCTTTCGGCAGCGCAGACGGCTGCGGACTGGAACTACTACGGCAAAACCGGTCCCCTGGGCTGGGGCAAGCTCGACCCGGCTTTCAAGGCCTGCTCTGACGGGCGGGAGCAATCGCCGCTCGACATTCGCAAAACGCACCTGAACAAGTCGCTCAAGCCGATTGAGGTCCACTATCTGACAGGGTCGGAAACGCTTGAGAACAACGGCCGCACGATCGTGGTGCATGTGAACCCCGGCAGCTACATTGTTGCCGACGGAGTGCGCTACGACCTGGTCCAGTACGAGTTTCGCCACCCGAGTGAAGAAGCAGTAAAGGGCAAACTAACCGACATGAGCGTGCAGTTTCTGCATAAGAGCGCCGAGGGAAAGCTGGCGATCGTTGCGGTGCGAATGGTGATGAATCAGGATGCTCCGAACGCGATTCTGGCCACGCTGTTTGCAGACTTGCCGCGTAAGGCGGGAGAGACCAGGAAGATCAAAGAGCTCGTCAATCCGGCTGGCTTTTTCCCCGGAAACCGCAGCTACTGGACGTATACGGGGTCGCTGACGACTCCGCCGTGTACTGAAGGTGTGCGCTGGTTCGTAATGCAGCAGCCCATCACTTTGAGCCAGACGCAGTTGATGAAGTACACATGGATGTTCCACGTGAATACGCGGCCGTTTCAGGATGCACATGGGCGTGAGATTGAAGCGAGCCGGTAAGTAGTCAGCCGGCAAGCGGTAGAAAGCTCAGCACGAGCCCTTCATCGCCCGGAAGCACCGTAACGCTCATACCGGTGAGGTCGTTGACCAGATAGTGCGCCGCATCGAGCCGCTCGGCGGGATGAGAAAAGGTGGTGGCCACGACGGTGCACCCGGCTGCCCGCCCGGCTGCGGCTCCTGACGCTGAATCTTCAAACACAACGCACTCCTGGGGTGCGAAGCCGAGAAGTACCGCGCCTGTAAGAAATGGCTCGGGATGAGGCTTGCCCCTGGTGACGAAATCCGCCGCTACAAGCTTGCTGGGCCGCGGGACTCCGCCGACCGCCATACGCACTTTGGCCAGGCGCTCGGTCGCGCTGGTCACCACCGTCCAGCGATCCGGCGGAAGCGCGGAAAGCATGGCAAGCACGCCGGGAAGAACGGTGAGCCCTTCGTTGTCCTCGATCTCGATATCTTCAATGACCTTCAGTTCCAGCTCCGAGTCTAGATCGGGCCGCATGATGGCGATGGTCTCGATAGCGCGGCGGCCATGGGCGGTCTGACAGGTCAGCTCAGGATCGACACCCCGCAGCATCGCCCATTTTGACCAACTGCGTTCCACTGAACCGAGTGACGAGACAAGTATCCCGTCCATGTCAAAGAGAACGCCTTTGCATTTGATTTGTGCCGTAGAGGCAGCGGGGACTGAGGCCATGATTCTATTCTAGCCGCCGCGTATCTGCGCCTTCTTCGGCGTGGGCGCTTTGTCGGCCTCTGTTTCGCCCTCCGCGCCGAAGTTGAGCTTGACCGGTTCCGCAAGCCTTACGTTTGCGGCGACCGCCTGCTTGCGGCTGCCTCGCAAGAGCTCGTTCTGGCCCAGCGAGACTCTGCCGTTGGCGATCTCCGCATCGGCAGACCAGCGATCGAAGCGAGCAAGCTCCGGAGGAACACGCGCGCCGGCCGCCGAGCCATGACGCCAATCAAAATGAAGCGCGCCTTTGGCTGAGGTGGCCAGATCGCTGCCCGTATAGCCCGCCAGTTCAACTTTTCCCTGCGCGTCGAATGTTCCGCCACGCCAGTTCTGGCCAAGTAACTGCCCAACCGCGACGGGATTCAGCTTCTGAAAATCGGCAGTGAATTTGTAATCGGGCTTATCCCCGGTGACCAGTGTGCCGTTTGCGTGCATTGTGCCGCCCAGCAGTTTACCTTCCAGGGTGGTGATCTCAATGCCGGCCGGTGCAATCTGCAGTTGAGCTTTTGCGCTCTGCAGGGTCACTGGCCCCACCTCGATGGAGTCGGCAGTCACAGTGCCGTTCAACTCCGGCCACACTGGCGTGGATGAGCGGCGCAGGCGATCCAGAAGATCGGAGAGCAGCGTGCCTTTCGCTTGCGCACCCAGAATCGCTGTCTGCACGGTTGCGGCGTCCACGCTGCCAAATTGCACGTTGAAATTGGGATGCGGTTGCACCGGACACGAATCCGGAGGCGAGCAAGGTTTGGGTACGGTCAGGGTGGCGGTCCCCTTCAGCGGCCCGTAGGTGAAGTCGACGGGGTCCCAGCGCAGCGCCCCGTTAAAAAAATGCAAAGTGCCGCTGGATATCTCAATTGGATTGGCTAGGAAATTTGCCTTCCACGTGGAGTCGTGGAGCGTGACGAGGCCGTTGAGACTGTCCGCAACGGGATCGACAACATCTGATGAGCCGGCCGTACTCACAATGCCTCGCGCAATCCCCACGGCGGCCGCCGCTGGCTGGCTCTGGCCCAGCAATGTGTCATGAGGTGGCAGCCACGGGCCTTGCGCGTTTAGTTCAACAGTGAGTGGATCGCCTGAGAGCTGATTCAGTGCCGCCGCCTGGGGAAGCCCCATTGCGTGGGCAACCTCTCGCGCACGTTGCACCCCTACTTCGCCGCGCGCTATCACCAGGTAGCTGCGGAAGGCGAGCCGCAGATCGACGGTAAGAGGAATGCGCGCTCCGGCCGGAATGGCCACGGACCCGGCAAGCGCCTGCGAGTGGCCCAGTGCGGGCACAGTGGGGGCAATCACTAACGCCGGCGCTGTCAACGGCTGGCTCAGTCCGCCTCCGCTGAGTTGGAATGCGCCCACCGTGAAGCTGCCGGTCAATAATCCAGTCGCCGGCATTGTTGCCGCAGCGGTCTTCGAAGAACCTGATCTGGCTTGCACTGCCACTCTCGAAGTTTTCGCTTGCGGCGTCGTGGGCTCGTCGTAGGAGACTTTTCCGCTCACAGTGCCGGTGGCACTCAGGCTTGGATCAACACCGCTGCGCACCGTGCGCAGAGCTTCAAGACCCGCTCCTACTGGAACGTGATCCATCTCCACGGAGTATCGAGGTACATGGCCGCTGCCGTTCATATCACCGGCAATGCGAATGCGGCCATCGCCTAGCGGAGAATTGCAGACAAGATTTTCAATAGTGCGCTGGGAATAATGAAATACAAGGTTGCAGTTGGCATCGAAATCCATCGGCTGCAAGGGCGCAAACTCCGCGCGGTGCACACCTGTAGCGCGTAGCTGGGCTTTGATCTGTGCGTTATCCGTGGTGCCTTCAACGTGAACGTCGCCACGCAGGTCGCCGCGCCAGCCGGCGTCGGAGCCGGTCAAGAGGCGTGTCAACTGGCCAAGCTGCGCATCATGCCATTCCATATCGAGAACGATGGGCATGCTCCGCAGGTTGGCGGCCCGGTGGGCCGTCGCTTCAATCTCCACAATTCCCGTATCCGCGGAGTTGAGGCTCACGTCAGTTCGCGCAGGCTGACCGCGCAGCCTCAAGCGCCACTCGCCGGGATTCGACTGCCAGAAGGACAGATCGGTATCGATCAGCGAGAACGGCAGCTTTTCAATTCCATTTTTGAAGTTGATGCGGGAGTTTGTGGCAACAAGGCGCGGAAACGCAGCGCGATGCTCATTGGCGCCGGCTTTCCCGGCGTTGGATGTTGTCGTCTCCAGCAGAGAGTCGATATTCCATTTGCCCTCAGGCGAACGCACCAGATTCAGGCTGGCTTCATCGACACTTATTTCGCTGATTTCGAGCCGGCCACGCCAGAGCGGCCAGATCCTGATGGGAGCTGTCACGCTGCTGGCGTAGATCACAGGTTCAGCGCCGAAAGCCGGATTCTCATCAACCACCAGATCGTAAAGTACAAAGCCCGGCCAGGGAAGCAAGCGAACGTGAACTGAGGAAAGACGGACAGGACGCCCGATGGAGCGGGAAACGAGGCTTGTGATCTGGCTCTTGTAGCGGCCGACGCTCACAAGCGGGGGCCCAATGAGGACGACTAAAAGAACCACCACGACGGCAAGAGACAACCACAGCCATCTCGGCTTTCCCCGCCGTCGCTCTTGCTCCACTTCCGTCATCGTCTTTTAAGTATGAACTGTTGAAACGAACCCGGTTCAGCGCACCACATGGAATGTACGCGGCCAGCGCGTATCGCTGAAGAAGTGCAATGCGACATGCGCCATCCATGAAATCGTGCTGCCGATGCCTGTCTGCTCATACTGATCTTCGCTGCTCTTGAACGACCAGTAATTGAACAGCGGCCGGCCAATGATATTCGCACGAGGTACAAAGCCCCAGTAGCGCGAATCGAGGCTGTTGTGGCGATTGTCGCCCATCATGAAGTACTTGCCGGGAGGGACATCCAGGTCGCCATTCACAATATGCTTGGGCTCTTCCACGGCCCACTCTTCCGTGGTGCCCGGATCGAGCGATGCCGCAATGGACGGGAACTCGTCGACGTAAATACTTTCACCCGGATTCGAATTCATCTCACGCCCATCTTTTGGCTGCGGCTGCGCCACACCGTTGATATACACGATGCCTTCATGAAGATGGATGTGGTCGCCGGGAACACCGATCAGACGCTTGACCAAATAGAGGTATTCGGGATTTCCATTGGCATCGGTCGGATCAACACCGGGCTGAAAAACCGGCTTGATGAAAACGACAATATCGCCGCGCTTAGGCTCGCGATAACGCATCAGCGGCATCCATTTTGCGGCGGGAGCAAGCGTAATGCGATCCACGACCAGGTGATCACCAATCAGGAGGGTGTTCTCCATGGAGCCGGAAGGTATGACAAAGTTCTGTGCAAGAAAGGTAAGAATGAACAGGCCGACAACAAGCACCGAGCAGATGCTGGCCAACGCCTCATAAGGCGTTTCTTCCACATTGGGCTGGGAACGTTTGAACTCCGGGTCGGAACCGTTCGCCGATGCGTCTGCCGGAGATTTCTCAGTCGGCTCTTTAACCGCCGCCGTCTTCTTTTTTGTCATCCTGTCGCTCTTTGGTCAGTAAACGAAATCGAACTCCTGCCGGTTCCCTCGGCGCACTGAAAACTGACGTTCGCCCGGCTTTCTCTCAGTGCACAACTTGAAAAATACGCGACCAACGCGCAAAACCGACAAGTTTCTCGGGAAGTAGCCTCTTGTGTCCGAGTCTATCATCTTCGGCCTGTGCCGAAGCACTCTGCACATCGGTTGTGGAGGGCCGCCTGAGCGAGAAATAAATCACCAGCGGGCGCGCGACAATGGCCTGCCTCGGTACAAAACCCCAATATCGCGAATCCTTGCTGTGATTGCGATTGTCGCCAAGCACAAAATACTCTCCGGGCGGAATCACAAGTTCTCCGTTGTGCGTGAGGCGCTCCATCTGGCTCCACCAGTCCGGATCGATCTGCGGATCGGTATAGATCTTGGCCGGAAAGTTGTCTCGAAATGGATTGGGTGGAGCAGGCTCAAAGGTAGCGTATGGCTCATTGAGCCGCGCTCCGTTCACGTAAACGTGCCCATCCTGAATGCGAAGGTGATCGCCGGGTAAGCCGACGACACGCTTGACCAGCAGAGGCGGGTCAGGATGATGGAACACCACGATATCTCCGCGCTTGACGTTTCGGTAAGGCATCAGCCAGCGCCCCACCACGCCGGCCGGCGCATACTCCTGCTTATTGAAAAGCAAAAAGTCGCCGACCAGAAGCGTGTGCTCCATGCTTTCCGATGGAATCAGCAGGGGTTGAAGAACGAAGGTAAGCAGAAAGAGCGCTACCACGATGGTGCGCAGCAGCGACGCGAATGCCTCAGGCAGCGTGGGAAGGTGGAGGCGCAGACGCGAAATAGCTCGCAGCGGTTCGGCCGGTATGGTCGCGGGCGTGCTCATTGAGCTGCCTCTTCCTCCTCGATCTCGTCCGATTGCGTTCCGCCAGCCACGCTTCCGCTTATCGCCAGCAACTGTTCCAATGCCCGCCGAGCAGCGTCCTGCTCCGCGCGTTTCTTATTGCTGCCTACTCCGCGCGCCAGAGGCTTTCCGGGTTCGCCTGCTTCCACTTTTAGACGAACTTCAACGAGAAACTTCTTGCGGTGGCCGGGACCGCTTTCACTTTTCACCCGATAGATCGGAGTTCCCGACTGCGTAGCCTGCAGATGCTCCTGCAAGGCCGATTTGTAGTTGCCCAGAGCCGCGCCGGACTTGAGCTCCTTCGCCAGTTGCTCGGCTGCCTCGCCCATTACCTGGCGTCGCGCAAATGTTCTTACGGGGTCAAGGCCGCCGTCGAGAAATATCGCGCCGATGACTGCTTCCATGGAATTGGAAAGCACGGTGCTCTTGCGCCGCAGCCCGCTCTTGTCTTCGCCCTTGCTGAGCCTCAGGTACCGGCCCAGTGCAATCGACTCAGCTACTTTCGCCATGTGCTGGCGGCTCACCAGTTGGGCGCGCACGCGAGTCAGCTCGCCCTCGCGCCAGTCAGGATGCGCAGTGAAAAGCAACTCCGCAATTACGAGCCCCAGTACGGCGTCGCCAAGGAACTCTAGTCGCTCATTGTCACCGGTCTGCTTGGGCGCCGTTTTACCAGCCGCGTTCTCCGCCGCGCGCGACTTTCCGGTGGAGTTTCCCTGCGCCCCATCGAGAGCGGCCCGTTCGTGCGCGAGCGAGCGATGCGTGAGTGCGCACACCAGCAGTTCCGGCTCAACAAAGTGATGGCCGAGTGCGGCCTCAAGTTCTGCCAAATCTGCTACCAAGTACGCCTCGTTTGTCTGCTGTCCGCAGCCTTGCCGGGATAAGTGCCTCTCGACGGCCCGTTCTCCGTCCAGCTCCCGTTAACTCCATTAAACGACAATTCCGAGGGCGTGCGCGGTATCTCTCTGATTACTTTGGCATTGTTTGTCCACTGTGCTCCGGTGCGGCCGCTGGATTGTCCGGACCCAGATCGGCCGGATCGACATCCGCATCGGCCTCGCAGGTGTGCCCATTCACGCTGTACGCGGTCTTCACGCCCCGCTCAGCGGCCACCAGCGTGTCATCCCTGCCGTCGCGCACGCTGAGGGCCAGCTTGTATTCCGACACAGCCTCGTCGCGCTTGCAGTCCAGATCGAGCATACGGCCCAGATAGATGTGCGACCACGCCAGCAGACGCTGTTCCTTGCTGGTTGCCAGTGTCTTCTGGAAGTCGTTGATGGCATCGTCCGGATTTCCGGTCATGATGGCCGCGCGGGCCAGGATGAACCAGGCATGCGCAACGTCGCCCGTCGGCTCGGCGCCGGCGGGTTGCTTCGCCAGAACTTCTTTCGCCATCTCCGTTGCACCAGCGATATCGCCGCTCGACAACTTCGACTCCGCCAGGTCGATGCCTTCGAGCTTGTGCGGCCGATTGCGGCCAAGAACCTCGCCATCCGCCACCTGATCAAACTGAATGTTGCGCGCGCGGTGTACCTGCTGGTCAACATCCATGCCGTACACCATTTCACCCATCGTGTCGGGCAAGCTCACCGAATCCTTCTCGAACTGAGTGAGCGCAGTGTAAAAATACTGGGTCAGCACGAAGCCCTGCCTCATGTCGTGATCCACGAGCGCCTGGCGCACTGCCTCCTGCTTCTGCTCGACGAGCTGCCGCTCATGATCGTAGTGCGGTAATTCCGAGCGGTCGAAATTCGCAGGCATCTTGTAGTTGGGGATTCCCGTATCGAGGTTGCGCGCTTCAATCGCCTTGATGAGGCACTCTACGGTGAGCGCCACCGTGTCAGCACGGTAGCGGAAGGCAATGGGCGCGTCACCTATCTCCTTGAGAATCGGCTCCTCTCTCTCAAGCGCGTTGTGGCGCGAGAAAAGCAGCGGCTCAATGAGGTAGTGAAGATAGATGTGGTAAACGTCGGTCATGTGCACTTCGCCGCCTACCGGCGAAAGCACCACAACATAGTCCGTGCCGTAGATGCGCGCGTTCACCGTGTTGGGCGAGAGCATGGGCTCGATCACGACGATAAACCGCCGTCCATCGTAGGTCGGTGCGGGCATCTTGAGATACAGATTGGTCTTGACCATCATGTTCGACAGTGGACCGTGCAACTGATCTGCGGCTTCGTCGTAGGTGTGGCGCATAGTGAGCCAGATTCCGTGTAGATCGACCTCCTTCACAAATGTGCTCAGCAGCGGCACCACATCCGCCACCTGCGTTGCGTCGGGAGGCATGTCGGCAAGCTGGACGGTAATTTTAAGCTCCGGCGTGGTTGTAAGGTACAGCGACAGCGAGATGTACTGCGCAATGTCGAGCTGCGTGCCGGTCATGCGGTGCTGGGCAACGTACAGGCACAATGCATCGCGGCTCTTGCGCGCCTCTTCACTGCCGGCCAGCGCCTTGTTAATCTCGTCGCGGACTTTCTGGCGCACCGGCGCGCTGCCCTGCAAGCCGTCGTCGTATCCGCACATGTTGAGGCCCGCAGCCATCAGAAATACCGGCTCAGGACTCACAAGGGAGATGGTGGGGCCCGCCGGATCGACCAGCGACGGAGTCTTTTCGCGCACATAGGTCTGTGCACCCGTTTCGTTATCGCCGGGAAATGGATTGGCCGAGGATGACGACTGCGACGATGAAGGCTGCTTTTGCGAGCTTGACGAAGACTGAGCGCAGAGCGATGCGGGAAGAACTACGGCGAGCAGGCTAAAAACCGCTGCCACGCCAAAAGACACCAGACGAATTGTTACCGATCTCATGAGAATCCCTGCCTGCAAGTCTATTTAGACGCTCCAGCGGGGTCAATCGGGAACAATCGCCGGTTTCTGAGGCCAACGGGAATCTTGACTTGCCGCTGCAAAAGGTAGATCTGAACCAACATTTCGGTTTTCGAGTTAGCCCCCAACAAACCAAAGGCACCTGCCATTCGACAGATGCCTTGTTCAAGATCGTAAAAGCGAATATCCAAACACAAACAAACTGAAAGCTGGAAGCTGCATTTATCCCTTGACCGAGACCCCGGCAAAGGAAATGTAGGCCATTCCGCGCACTGGCTGCCCGAAGAAGCGGGCCGGCTCAAAGAAGCTGAACAGCAGCAGATTTTCGACCTGGGACCGGGTTGCCGGGTCGTCAGGGCCGGAGACGATGCGGAAGTCGTATACCTCGCCTTCGCCGTTCACATACGCCTCAACGACAACCGGGCCCGACAGCGTGCCGATATCGGTGTTGCTGACTCCGCTGGACAGGCTTACCAGCTTGGGCGACGTGGGATTGCCGAGCGGTACGTCGGTCGTGGCTTGCACTGCTTCAGGCTGAGTAAACATGGTAACCAGCACCACTACCGTACCCAGCAGCAAAACTGCGCTGGCAAAACCGGCCGAGGCCTGCAGCAGGAATGGTCCAACGGTGTTCTTCCACACCAGGTTCCACTTGCTGAAGACGCTTTGCTGGCTGCGTGCTCGCTCCTGGCTAACCGCCACTCGAATACGGAGCAGCAGATCCTTTGGCTCAGGCACCGGGCCCAACGCTCCAAGCGACTGCTGAACTTCACGCAGAGAATCCCACTCCCGCTGGCACGCCCGGCAATGGTCTACATGGGCAGAAATCTCCTGCATGTCCCGGCCATTCAAATGGCCATCTAAATACTCCGAGAATCTAGCTTGCACTGCGTCACAGCCGTTCATCGTGCCTCCTCACCAAGGGGCAAGTCGAAATCCGCAAGATGAGCCTCGCGCATGGCGGGTTTGGGCGCTGTCAGCACGGCCTTTAAACAGGCCCGCCCGCGCACCAGTCTCGACTTCACCGTGCCCAGACTTACACCTTGAATCTCGGCAACTTCTTCATAAACAAATCCTTCAATGTCTCTAAGGATCAGAGTGGTTCTGAACGGCTCGGGGACCTGCTTGAGCGCCTCTTCAACCCGTGCATGGTTTTCAGCATGCACCACCGCGTCGAACGGCGACTCGGAGGGGTCCACAAGGCGGTCCTTCAAACACACCGTACGCCCTGATTCACTTTCCGGCAGTTCCTGGTCGATTGCGATCTCCTGCTGCTTGTGGCGGGTCCACCAACGCCTTTGGTTTGAGGCTTCATGGAGAGCGATTCGATAAATCCAGGTCCTTAACGACGACTCGCCATGAAAGTGACGAACGCCGCGGAAGACTTTTACAAAGACTTCCTGGGTAAGGTCTGCTGCGTCAGTACGGTCATATACAGTGCGGGCCAGCAGAGAATAAATCGGTTGATGATAGCGAGAGATGAGCCAGGCAAACGCCTCTTCCGAGCCGGCCTGCAGTCCTTCTATGAGTGCCGCCTCATCGGATTGGAGCGTTAGCGCGCTGGCAATATTGCCCATGGTGAGGTCCGCCTGCAATTCAGTGTCCTCCCACCTTACCGCAACTTGACCCTTTTTAGCACCTGCTATCTCTGCCGGTCCGCATTTGAACCGGCCTGCAGAGCCCTCAACAAGTCGCGGCCACTCCCTTCCGGCGCCTAAAACCATGGCCGGAAATACAAGAACCGCAAAGGAGCGCGCGGGATTCTTCGCGGAGCACCTGGTTGGATGACCGAGTGTCCCGTGCCCTCTATTGTTTTAGACACCGGTACACCCCAAAAGTGTTCCCGGTCACGGCTGTTAAGGTGAAGATTTCTCAGGCCCGGTCGAGGTTATTGAATACGTCGCGGATATTCCCGTTAACTTCGTTCTGCAATGGCGACATAGGGCCAAAATGCATGTTTTCGGCTGCCCGCGTCCGCTCAAGGAACGCCTGGTAGCCATTGGACCGCATCGACCGCAGCGAGGCCACCGTCAGACGCTTCTGCAGCTCGGCAAGTCCCTGCCCCGCCTTCTTACCCGCTTCCACCTTCTCCACCAGCTCTTCGATATAGTTCCGCTGGCAGGTCATGATGGTCCGGTCAGATTGCATTGGTCCGTGTCCGCCCAGGATGTACTTGAAGTCGGCCTTTGCAGCCTCGTCGATCGTTGCCGGCCACTGACGCGGATAGCCGTCTCCTATATTCGGCAACCACCCATGACTCGCATCGCCCGTGGCAATGGCGCGCTGCTGCGGGCAGAAGATAAATGCATCGCCGGAAGTATGCGAGCGTCCATGAAAGCCGAGATGCAGGTCGAAGTCAGAATCGGAAAGCATATACGTTTTATCGAACGTGATGGTAGGCAAAACCAATTCGTAGTTCTGCTTCAGGTCGTCAAGGTAGGCTTCCATCTGCCTGATCTGTTCCTCGCAGAATGACTTCTCCTCAGCCGACTTCGAGTTCTCGGCTCTCTGTTTCAACGCGTCAATCTGTGGCGGCACGCTGTAAGCTGACTCCTTCATGCGCGCCACGCAATTTTTCTCCATCAGGTCCTTGGTCATTGATGTCGCAATGAAGTCCACCTTGCTGCCCGTCTGCTGGTAAGCGTGGTCGCCCTGCGTGTGATCCCAGTGGAAATGAGTATTGATGACGTAGCGCACCGGCTTCTCAGTCACCTGGCGGCGAATCTGCCGGATAACGGACGCCGCAGCCGAGGGCTTGGAGTGCGCATCGACGACAACCACATCCTTTGAGCGGACAAAGATGGCCGCATTGCAGTTGATCATGGCGCGCGGCTTGGCATGCGCAAAGTACACGCCTGGAGCCGCCATCTGAATATCGAACAGGTCGCCGTCGTCCACTGGAGCCGCCGCGCGAGCCCACGCAGCACGGTGAAACGCCAGCTCCATCAGGGAAGCCCCAGCCAGGGCTCCGCCCATGAGCACGCGCATAAAGTCGCGCCGCGAAGGACCATCATGGCCGGAGTCATGATTGCTGCTATCCGTGTGGCTATGGACGTGCGTGTGCGAGCCGTGCGAGTGGTTGCCGTGCGCCTTATTGCACATGGGTCATCTCCTTGAAATTCGAACTTTTTGCAGAGTTGTTCAGCTTCAGGCGGTTCGGGGATTCCGGTTCTCGTATGCGCCCACAGTGTAGCCGACGTGAGGGAGAGGTGTCAGCGCGAATATGATGGAAGCCGGAGGAACCGCCGCATGTTCACCTTCAAGCCTATCGGATTTGTGAAGAGCCCTTATACCGAAACATCGAAGATCCCGCGCGGGTGCGGGGCCAGGCACGATGCCGTGGGCACGCTCGAAATCCTGCCCGAATTTGAACCCGGCCTGTTGGACATCGAGGGTTTCTCGCATCTCTACGTGCTATGGGCATTTGATCGCTCTGCGGATTTCGACCTGGTGTCGCATCCACCCACGGATGAGAAGCGTCCGCATGGCGTGTTTGCCACGCGCTCGCCGCGGCGGCCGAATCCAATTGCTCTGACCACGGTGGAGTTGCTTACCCGCCAGGGCAGTTCGCTGCACGTGCGCGGCGTAGATATGCTCGACGGTACGCCGATCCTCGACATCAAGCCGTACCTGTCGAGTATCCCGGAAGAAAAGCTGAGGCGTGGCTGGCTGGCCGAAGCAGAGGCGCGCAAAACAAAGGGCGAGTAGGAGAAAGGCGCCTACGGCAGCCCGACGATCTTGTGTGTCTGCAGGCTGAGGCGCCACCGCGGATGACGGAGACAATACCTGGATGCCTGCCTAGTGTTGGCGGCGCGATTGGGACCGTCCATCGGCTGCAGGAAAAAGTGCTTGAACTTCATCCGCGCAAAATTTGCCGGATCGATTCCAGCTTGCGGATACACCAGCTTCAGCTCGTTGCCGGTAGTCTGTACAAGCGGAGCACCTGCCTTGGGGCTCACGCAGATCCAGTCGAGACCCTTTGGGGCTTCAATCGTCCCGTTGGTCTCAATGGCGATTTCAAAACTGCAGGCATGCAGCGCCTCAATGAGGCTCGCGTCGAGTTGGAGCAGGGGCTCGCCGCCGGTGCAGACTACAAGCCGCTTTGCCGGTGCTGTACCTGACGGCCACTTCTCCTGGATGGCCGCAGCCAGGGCGGCAGCAGATTTGAATTTCCCGCCGCTCGGGCCGTTGGTGTCGGCAAAGTCAGTGTCACAGAATCGGCAGATGGCCGTTTCTCGATCCTTCTCAAGTCCCGACCAGAGATTGCAGCCCGCAAAGCGGCAGAATACCGCAGCGCGCCCGGTCTGCGCACCTTCGCCCTGCAGCGTATAAAAGATTTCTTTGACCGCGTAGCTCATAAGAACAGCTATTAGCTCCTGGCTTTTAGCTCTTTCCATGAAAGATTCGGTTCAAGCGCAAAAGTATTCACTAACCTCTCGCATACTTGAGGGGGTCTTCCATTCCGCTCTCGCGAAACCCTTTTTGCCGAAGCAGGCAGGAATCGCACTGACCGCAAGGCTCGCCCGCAGGCGACGGATCGTAGCAACTGCTGGTGAGCGAGTAGTCCACTCCAAGTTCCTTGCCTTTGGCGATAATCTGAGCCTTTGAAAGCGCAATGAGCGGAGTGTGAATCGTGAGCCGCTGCCGGCCTTCAACACCCGCTTTGGTGGCAAGGTTCGCCATCTTCTCAAACGCTTCAATGTATTCCGGGCGGCAGTCAGGATAACCTGAGTAGTCGAGCGCATTGACTCCGATAAACACATCGCTCGATTCGATCACCTCAGCCCATGCCAGAGCGAACGACAGAAAGATGGTGTTGCGTGCGGGAACATAAGTGATGGGAATCCCGTGGCTCATATCCTCTGCCGCGCGCCCCTTCGGCACAGCGATATCGTCAGTGAGCGCCGAGCCGCCGAACACACGCAGATCGATTTGAGCAACACGATGCTGCGCAACGCCGATCGACTCGGCAACTCGCTTTGCGGCTTCAAGTTCGAACGAGTGCCGCTGCCCGTACGAAAATGAAATCGCGTAGAGTTCGTAGCCCTGGCTGCGCGCAATGGCCAGCACCGTCGCAGAGTCAAGACCGCCGCTCAACAACACCACCGCTCTTTTTTGTTTGGTCGCCATGGGCACTACTTCATATCTCCGCCCTTGCCAATGTCCATGGAAGGCGGAATGGGATTGTCTTCGTCGATGTAAGCCTCAACGCACTTGTCGAGCACGCCTTTGGCCTGCAGAATGAACTCCACCGCATCGCGAGCCGCACCGTGGCCGCCGCGGCTCGGCGTGACGTAATGAGCTTCGGCCCTTACGCATTCGCGCGCATCGGCCACAGCAATTGCCAGGCCGCAGTTGCGCATCACCGGCAGGTCGATCACGTCGTCGCCGACATAGCAGATCTCTTCAATCGCAACGCCTGCCTTTTCCATAATCTCGCGGATCGGCTTCATTTTGAACGCCTGACCCTGGTAGATGAATTCGAGCTTCAGGTCGCGAGCGCGCAGCGCAACCGTCTCCGAAATACGCTTGGTGATGATTCCACATTTCAGCCCGCCCAGCCGCGCCAGAGAAATTGCCGTACCGTCGTGCGCGTTATACCCCTTGGCCTCTACCATCCGCGTCTCCGTCTTGCCATCGACCACGACGGGGAACGGAATGAGCCAGATACCTCCGTCGGTAAGTACGCCATCCACGTCGAAAAGGATGATCTTGATCTTGCGTGCGCGATCCTGTGCTGAAACTTCCATACCTCAATTCTACCTATCGTATTTGGAGACGAATTTCTCCCTCGGGCGCGCACAAGAGACAATTGAGCTATGAGTCAGGATTCGCCCAGCAAGCGCGAGCCGGAACCGCAGCCGCTTGAGCCTGAGGACTACTACTTTGAAGGGCCCTACATGGTCTTTACGGCTGCCTACCACCTGAAGCGCGGTTACTGCTGCGGCTCCGGTTGCCGGCACTGCCCGTATGGCGAAGCGAATTCCACTAACACACCTGACTAGTCGAATAGGCTACTGGCCGCCGCTGCTGCCGGAGGTTGCGGCAGGCGGCGCGGTTTCGGATGGCGTGACAGTGGACGTAGCCTCAGCCGGAGGCCGCACCAGCACGGCAAAACGCGGAAACGCGAAGCTGCCGGCCGCGTCGTCGACCACGTTCAACTGGCACAGATACTGCCCAGGCTTTAGCTTGTCGAGCGGCACGTCCATCTCAATGGCCACGGCGTCGCGATTTGCCACGTTGATCTTCCGAGCCTGAACGATCGGAGTCTCGTACACCTTGGTCGAACCCTGAAGGAGTTCGAGGCTGCTCAGCAGATTGATCCCGGGCTTTGTTCCCTTGGGCAAATTCTCAGACTTTTCGCGCGCCGGGTCGTAAACCTCGTACAGCAGGTACATGTGCTGGTCCTGGCGGTACACGTGGCTGATATTCGGCACGTAGGCCTCTCCATCGCGCACCAGCGGATCCTGCTGTTTGCTCGGCTGCCGGGTTGCGGCCAGAACAATGGAGCTCATCTTGAGCGGATCTTTCCGCATGTCGGGTAGCGTAACGTCAGCGATGAACGAACCCATCTGGCCGGTCTGGTTTTCGCGCACCACAAACTTGATCTGGTATTTGCCCGCCGGCAAACTAAAGCTGGTGGTGTACTGAATATTCTTTTGCCGCGCGTTCAGACTGTCATTCAGATTCAGCTTGACGGTTTCGCGCACCTGGCCGATGGGCCGCTTGACCTCGTCGATCACTTCACCAAGAATGTCGAGCGTTGCCTTGTCCTTATCGCCGCCCTTCACAAACGGAATCTGCGAGCCCGGCACCAGCAGCGAGACGGGCATGTAGTAGCGATTGTCGTCGAGGCGGAAATACATGGCGTCGAGATAGACAGCCATGTCGGTCGCGGGAAGATCGCTCGCCATCTGATCGTTAAGCTGCTGCTCACGATCTTCGCGGCCGGAGTGCTTGAAATCGGCCGGCGCATAGTAGCCGGGGCGGTATTCGAGCTTTACGCCCTGCCGCTTTACCTTGACTGACAGCTTGCGATACTTGCCGTCGCGCATGGAATTTGAGGAACGGAAACCGATGGCGTAGAACGCCGACGTATCGTGCTGAACCTGCGCGAACGCAGGAGCGAAATCATTGGAATCGAAGAACGCCTTGCCGCCGGTGTCGGTCGAAAGCGACGCCATCACTTCCTGCGAATCGAAATTGGAGCTCATGTTATTAGCCGCAGCACGGCCGCTGTATGCGGAGTTGCCGCGCAGGCTGCCCGACGATGCGTCTCCCAGCGGACCAACCGCCTGCAGGCCGCGCGTATCGACGCTGTAGATGGAAAGGTTGGCGCGAACTGCCGCGTTGATAGTTGCTCGCATCGAGGCCTGATTCTCAATGCCGTCGCGCTGAATGCCGCCGGAGAAGAAGAGCAGCGATTTCTTCTCGTTGATCTTTGCCAGCGTCTGAGCCACAGTACGCAGAGCAAAAAGTTCGCGGTCAGTGTTCAGATCGTTGTACTCGCTCTCATCGGCTGTGTAGCTGGATGTATCTTCTGTCTGGTTGGTGTCCGCCGTTGCACCCGATGCAAAGCCCTGGCTCTCCGTGCCGTTGTACATACCCACTTCGTTGATCAGTGCATTTTTGTCGGCCGTGAAATCCTGATCGACCTTGAGCGTGTCGCCCAGGGAAACCAGCGCCACCAGATCGGCAGGCTGCAATTTTGTCTTGAGAAATGTCCGCGCTGCATCGACCGCGCGATCCAGATCTTCAGGCTGCATCGACGTCAAGTCAAAGAACATGACGATGAGGCGGTGATTGCGAAGATCCTCTGGTTTGGCAACGACTACGGCCTTCTGCCCGTGCAGTTCCGGCCCCACGGCCAATCCGCTCACCGTGGCCTCGCTCAGGGGCTTGGCCATGTCCACATTCTCGTAGTCGAAGGTTTCGATGCGCTGTTCCTTGCCGTTCTCATAAACGCTGAAGTCGCTTGCCTGCAGCCCGTTCACAAGTTCGCCTGTCTTTGCATCGCGTACTACGACGTTGGTGAGTACCAGGTCGCTGTTTACCCTGAGCGTGAAGCCGCCTTGCGTCGTGCTTGAAACCTGCGCGGGCTGGTCAGGCGTACCTTGCTGCGCAAACACCGCTCCCGAGCCCGGAACTGCGAGCGCCGTTGCGGCCGCGAATGCTGCACATCTCTGTAACCAACCCGTCATGAAATTCCTTCTCCTGCGGATATCCGCGAAGTTACAAAGCACAGACTTGTTAACTCGTAAACTTGTTCACTGCCTCAGAACCTGAATCTCGACGTGAACTGGAACGACCGCATCGAACCGACAGAATTCACCTGTCCCGCAGTAGGTGAATTGATATACGTATCCACGCCCGAGTACTGCACGGTATTAAAGACGTTGTTCGCCATGGCGCGAAACTCCCAACTGCGCGTATCGCCGAGTTGCATGGTTTTGGAAAGCGCCATGTTGTTCGAAACGGTGCCCGGCCCTGTTATGGAATTTCGCGAAACATTGCCGAACGCATTTCCGTAGGCGTCTGTCGCCGGCAACGCAAATGCTGCGGGATTGAACCACTCGCGAAGCGAATCTGCGCCGGCCGCGGGCGAAACCGCCGGTGTGCTGTAGTCCGGGCGCAGAGTGCCGGAGATGCCGCGTGAAACATCGGCGATGGCGGCCTGATAAGTGGGCGTCAGCGGTGTTCCGGAAGCGAAGTTGAACGAGCCGGAAATCAGAAAACCTTCAAGAATGCGCGACGCCGTGCCGCTCGTAAACCAGCGCTTGTCTTTGCCCAGAGGCAGCTCGTACATGTACGATCCGCTGACGCTGTGCCGCACATCGAACGACGAGTTCCCTTCCTCGGCTGCCAGATCCTGCCAGTTCTGCACCACAACGTTGCCAACGCCGCCTACTCCGCTGGCGTTGTCAATCGAGTGCGAGTACGTGTAGTTCGCGCCAAGCGAGACGCCGCCTGAAAGCCGTTTGTTCACGCGCAGCGTGCCGGCGTTAAAGCGCGACGAAGCAGCAGCGTACTCGTAATTGAAAATCACGCTCGCAGGATTGGTCAGCGGACTGGCAACCGTGGCGCGTGGTGCGCTACGCACATCCAGATTGCTGCCCTTCGATCCGTTGTAGCCCACGTTCATCACGATGCCCCAGGGCAGCGTGCGTTGAATGTCGAGGTTCCACGCCTGCACATAAGGCAGTCGATAATGTGGATCGACCGAGAAGTTCCCCGGCGTTGAAGCGGTCGGCGGCGAGCCGAATCCATCTGCGAGCGTGAAGCACGTGAACGATGGGTTCCGTGCACACTCTGAAGACGCCAGGTTATTCGCATCCACCTCAACGTTGGACTGCTGGTTGGCAAACGGAGGCTGATGCGCCATCGACGTGGCAAAACCCGCGTACTGACCGACCGTGAAGTTCATCCCATAACCGCCGCGCACTACAGTTTGCTTCAGCTTAGGCACCCGCCATGCAAAGGCGAGCCGCGGCGCAAAAGCGCGGTGATATGGATACACCAGCGACTTAGGCAGACCGCTGCCGCCTGCCTGCACCTCTGAAACAGAAGTGAATCCGCCATCGGGATTGGTGAGGATTTCAGCCAGTCGCGAGTACTTCTCCGTGTAAGGCGCATAGAACTCGTAACGCACGCCGATGTTCAACGTGAGCGATGAATTGACCCGCCAGTCGTCCATGGCGTAGCCGTCGAACACGTTGTCTCGCAGATAACTCTTGGCTGTCGAGGAATTGATAGTGCTGGATTGCGGCAAACCGAGCAGGAAGTCGGCAAGCGGCGATCCGGTTGATGCGTCACCCGCTGCATTCTGCGTAAACAGGCCCGTAAAAGTAAAGGTGCCGGTGGCGTTCGAGCCGCCGAGGAAATCGTGATGGACGCGGCGATAATCTGCGCCGAACCGGAGGTTGTGTTTCCCGGTCCGCAAGCTGACGACTTCGGAAAATGAAAGCGTCTGCTGGGTCAGGAAGCTGGGCTGCTGCTGGGTAAGACCCGAGATTGTGCTCAATGAAATGCTGGGCAATCCGTAATTCAATGGACTTGTATTGAGCGCGGTGCCTCCGGGCCCCAGAATGCCAAGCTGCGTCGCAATATCGTTGATGCCTGTAAAGTAATTGGTGGTCTTGCCTTCGCTGCTATTCCAATTGACGTTGAAGATATTTGTGAACCGCTTGTAACCGATGGTGTAGCCGAGCTGCGCACTGTCGGAGTCGGACGAAGTCTTGCCGCCAAGCTGCGGAATCAGGTTCACGTTGTCCGATGCCGAGTGGCTCCAGTTGTAGTTGAGGTTGATGGACTGCCTTAGTCCCTGGGATGCATTTCGCCCGCCTCCGCGGCGTCCTCCACCAAAGCCGCCCATGCCGCTAAGCAAGCTGGCATTCTTACCCAGACTGCGCATGTAACGCACGCCTATCTGCGTCGAGTTCGACTGTGCAGTCGTGAACAGATGGTAGTTGTAGGCGTTGCCGGTGCTGCCCGCAGGCAGGTTTGGCTCAGGAAAGTAGTTCATTAATGCGGCGGCAGACGGAGAAATTGCGGAGGGTGGAATCACGTTCTGCGTGCCGTTATAGCTGAACTGCTGCAGCGTGACCGGATCGTAAACACCGGGCAGCCCTGACGCAGAAAAATCTCCGCTCCTTTCCGCATCCGTGGGCACAATCGCGTACTGGTCCTGCAGATTCGAACTGCGCGAGCCTGAGAGTGAAAGGAAGACATTGTCTTTTCCGCTGGGCTTGGTGAGATGCGGAATGTATGGTGCGCTCATCAGCGTGAGTCCAAACCTGTTCGTCCCCGATGCGGGCTGCGACTGCGATTGACCGCGCAGAGCAAACGGCTGTGCATTCAGCGCCGAGTTGCTGCCCATCCAGAAAATAGCGCCGTGCGGCTGCGCAGGGTTGAAGTTGCGAAAGCTGCCACGGCCTCCTCCCGGTCCGCCGCGACCGCCAGGACCGCCGCCTGGGCCACCGCCGGGTCCGCCACCGCCGGGTCCGCCAAAACCTCCGCCTCCAAAGCCACCGCCGCCGATACCGCCGCCAAACAGGCCGCCTCCGCCTGGACCTCCCTGCCCTGGATTCGCCGCGCGATAAGCCTCTAGCTCGTCCCTCAGCCGTTCAATATCCATTCCGGCAAGCGGACTCACCTGTCCCGTTTGCCCGGTAATCGACACGGAATCGGTGCCAAAGTCTGAGTTCGAAGCCGCGGTGGGCAATTCGGCTCCGCTTATGCCGGCGACACCGTTTCCGGTCTCAGTATCGCCGCTGAGCGCGCTCATCAGATTCAGGTTTCCCGTGCCGTTGCCGGCCAGTTGCTGAATCATGGATGCGGCTTCCTGCATATCGGTGTTTTCGCCCGCTTGCCCCTCCTGCTGCGCGGCACGTGAGGCCAGCATCAGTTGAAAATCGACTGTCTGATCGTGATTCGTTGCGTTCAGCAGCGCCTCCGATGTCGCGGGAGCGAATGCTGCAAACTGCGTGCGAATCACGTAGCGTCCGTTTTGCGGAAGCTTGAGCACCCACGTGCCGGTAATGTCAGTTGTGGTGGAAAATTTCTTCCCGGTAAGTGTGTTCTGTGCCGTAACCGTAACACCGGGCAGCGGTACGTTTCCGCTCTTAACAACACCATGAAGACGGCCACCTGTAACCGTCTGAGCCTCAGGAGCAGGAGCTGCAACCTCAGGCGCCGCAGCAGGAGCATCGGCAGGGACCTGTGCCCGTACATGAATGCCTAAGGCGGCAATTCCCACAGCAACCACGCACACTCGAATTGCTCGTCCCATTTACGCTCCCTGACATACAGCCATCCGTACACTTACTGACGGAAGATATGCCGCGAAGGTTTACGCACCTTGTTTGTAAGTGCGATTGCAAGCCCGTAAACTCGATCCATGAAGTCAGGCAACCCGGTAACTCGACAAATTCGCATGATGTCTCTCGACGCGAATTCACCTGCACAAACTATTGAGGATGCACGCAAACTCCTCCTCGAATATGGCCGATTCGTCATCGCCCAACCTGGTGCGGCGCACTTCTGTTTTGGATCGCTTGAAAAGGAGGCCGCCGACTTACCCAGCAGCTATCTCCATCAAAACGGCGGCTCTCTCATTGCCTACGTCGGCGAAATGCCCGCAGGATTTGTCGCCTGGCGCGCCCTGCCTGCGGAGGTGGCGCCCAGAGCATGGGAGATGAAGCGGCTTTGGGTAGCGGCGAAGGCTCGCGGGTTCGGACTTGGCCGAATCCTCACCCTCGCCGTGTTGGACCGTGCGCGCGCTGCGCAACAAACCTCCATCTACCTCGACACCGTGCCGGCGTCGATGAAAAGTGCCTATCGCCTCTATCTGGAGCTCGGCTTCGAAGCATGCGCGCCCTACAACGACAACAAAATGGATGGCATCACGCACCTGTTGCTCAGCCCTCTGGCAAACCGGCTCTAGCACTCGCAGTTCCATTCGTGTCGCGGACAAGAGCTCACTTTACCCCGAAAGAGGTAACTGAATCGACACCTCTTAACGCATGCACTTGCGCATCTTCGGCTTGCGTGTTAACCATTAAGACAATAATTTTCTAGTTGCTACCAAGGAAGTAACGCCTGGTAAGCCAAAGTCAGGAATACACCATGAAAATCGGAACCACGATCCGCGCCTACCGTCTGCAAAAGGGCCTGTCGCAGGGCGATATAGAAAAGAAGACCGGCTTGCTGCGATGCTATCTTTCGCGGGTCGAGAACGGCCATACAGTACCCTCGCTCGACACACTCTCGAAGATCGCGCAATCTCTCGATCTGCCTATCGCGCAGTTCTTTGCCGATGACTCGCTGGGGCGCCAGTTCAACACCCAGAAGCTTTCTGACGAGGAGTTGCGTTTCCTCACCCAGATTCGCCGCTACTCCACAAACCTGAATGAGAGCGACCGCAAGCTGCTGCTGGCCATGGTCAAGAAGTTCGCTGCCACGGCTACGCGCTAACGCGCTGCAAGTCCTTCGCAGCCTCCAGCCGAAAGGAGTGCTGCATACCTGTGCCCAGCTTAACTACCCTCGGAAAGATAAAGTCACTATCGGGGCGACCACTGGGCAATATAGAAGCCAAAGAGCGCCAGCATCAGGACAACCATGATAACTGCGCCCTGGAGCCTCAATTTAAACGAGCTTCGCGGCGATCCTATGCGTGGCACCATCGGCATGGCAAACAAAAGCCCGGAAAGGAATCCACCGACATGAGCGAAGTTGTCGACAAGCACTCCTGTAAAGTCCGCGCCGTAGTTAATGGAAAATCCGATTACGAGGTTAATGCCCGCAAAATAGATGACCGATTTGCGCAGCCGCTTGAGTTCGAGCGGCGGAATCGGAAGCCGGTTCGATTTGAGCAGTACGATCAGCGCACCGGCGATTCCGAACACCGCGCCGGAGGCGCCTGCGCCGGGCAGGTAATAGATCACACCTGAAGGGTCGTGGATGGGATGGTTCCAGTTCCACGCCGTCGAAAGCAGATTGCCTGCCGCGCCGGTCAACACATAGGCGGAGATCAGCCCACTCCGGCCCATCAAAGGCTCGGCGAGCAGCCCCAGATTCCAAAGACACCACATGTTCGTTGCCAGGTGAAGAATTCCCACGTGAACGAACATTGCGGTAAGGATGCGCCACCACTGGTGATACACAAGAATGCTCTCAGGCTGGGTGGCGCCGAAGAACAATACCTGGTCCGCCGAGGGCATAAATGGGCTGGCGCCGTGCAGAAACATCGCCACAAAGACGAGGCAATTGATGCCGACAAGCAGATAGGTCGCCGGCGCGGCAGACCACGATGGCCGCCTCCGGCGCGCTCGTGGTGGCGGCGGGGCGTACCCTTGGTTAGGGGGCAGAATCTCCGGCTGGGGGACGGTCGGACTTCCCATACCTTAACTCTAAAGCATTCCACGTGTGTGCAACGTAACGAAACTGTTGGGGATTCATTGCGAAACAACTTTGCCGAGCAATTCTGTCGGGAAGCACAGCTGCACACGCGTTTTGCACTGCGCTGTAGACTCGCCGCGCTCTGAGCCAGGCCCGGGGTTGTAGTCTGTAATTTGGATTTCTTCCAGTCCGTCCCAACCCAACCAAAAGCCTGAAAAAAAGAAGAGGAGATTGTCACTGTGAGTCCAAGCGCGAATCAAGCCAAACAGGTTCGGCGAGCCCTGCTTAGCGTGACCGATAAGACCGGCCTGGTCGATTTTGCCCGCGCCCTGGCAGGCTTTGGCGTGGAACTGGTTTCGACCGGCGGCACCGCGCGCGCACTGCGTGAAGCCGGACTCAGCGTCAGGGACATCAGCGACCTTACCGGCTTTCCGGAGATGCTGGACGGCCGCGTAAAAACGCTTCATCCCAAGGTGCACGGCGGCTTGCTTTATATCCGCGGCAACCAGGAGCATGAAGCCGCCGTCGCTACGCACGGCATTCAACCAATCGACATGGTGGTGGTGAATCTCTACGCATTCGAGAAGACCGCCGGCCGGCCGGGAGTCGCCTTCGGCCACCTGATTGAAAACATCGACATCGGCGGCCCTTCGATGGTTCGCTCCGCCGCCAAAAATTTTGAAGATGTGGCGATTGTGACACGCGTTGAAGACTATCCCGCGCTGATTGAGGAACTGAAGGCCAACCAGGGAGGACTGACCCGCGAGACTCGCTGGCGGCTGGCAAAGCAAGCCTTCGCTCTGACCGCGGCGTACGACTCCGCCATCGCCAACACCCTCGACCGCATCGCGGAAGCGCCCGCTCCTGAGGCTGCCGCGGCTCCAGACACCACTGCGTTTCCCTCAACTCTGCGGATCAATATGCGGCAGGCGCAATCCTTGCGTTACGGCGAAAATCCACACCAGAAGGCCGCGCTTTACTCCGATGGCTCCGGCATGGGCGTGGCGGGAGCGACCCAACTGCAGGGCAAGGAGCTTAGCTACAACAACCTTGTGGACATGGATGCCTGCTGGGAACTGGTGCAGGAGTTCGATGAGCCGGCAGTCATCATCGTCAAGCACACAAATCCCTGCGGGGCAGCCACCGGAAGCGGCGTCCTTGAGGCGTACCGGAAGGCTCTCGCCTGCGACCCGGTTTCGGCTTTCGGCAGCATCATCGGCGTCAATCGCGAAGTGGACGGCGCGGCAGCAGAAGAAATCGCCAAGCTCTTTGTTGAAGCCATCGCTGCGCCGGCATTCACGGCCGATGCACGCGAGCGCTTCGCCGCCAAAAAGAATCTGCGGCTGGTGGAGGTTCGCTCCGCCGTGGCTAGGCCCGTGGTGAAGCACGTTTCAGGCGGATTGCTGATGCAGGATGCCGATACGGCAAGCGTGGCCGAGTCCGAGTTGGATGTAGTCACCTGGCGTCCGCCCAGCGCCGAAGAATTGCGCAGCCTGATCTTTGCATGGCGCGTATGCAAGCACGTGAAATCGAACGCGATCGTCTACGCCCGCAACGGACAGACTGTAGGAATAGGCGCCGGGCAGATGAGCCGGGTGGATGCCGCAAAATTCGGCGCAATGAAAGCAGTCCTTCCGCTTGCGGGGTGCGTTGCGGCCTCTGACGCATTTTTCCCGTTCCCGGATGGCCTTGAAACTGTGGCCCAGGCGGGTGCGACAGCCGTTATCCAGCCGGGAGGGTCGGTAAACGACCAAAAAGTGATTGAAGCGGCCGACAAACTCGGGCTGGCCATGGTATTCACCGGAGTCCGGCACTTCCGGCATTGATTCCCAGATAGTTACCGCCGGATACGAAAAACCATCGATTCGATTGAGCGGCAAAGACTAAACACGCGTAAAATCGTCTTTAATAACAGGCAGGGCTGTGTTTAGCGGCTGCCTGCGCTGCCCTTCAGACCCACTGGATCGGCGCGAACTTCTTACGTCCGCAGGGTTTAGGGTAGGGTATCCCCTCAATGATGAATGTAAAAAAACGTATTTTAGTCACGTGGTTTAGTCTTGCCGTCGCACTTGTGGTCCTTTCACCAGTTCGGCAGATTTGCGCCCAGAACGCTGCGGCCGCCAAAACCCAGCCCAGCCCTTCGGCCAGCCAGCCGGCTACGCAGCCCGCAAACCGTGGCCAGGCCTACTACCACGACGCCCTTGCCAGTGTGTATGAGGATCAGGCGGTGGCTCAAGGGCAACAGGAGTACGCCAATCGGGCGATTGAGGAGTACAAGCTTGCCCTCAATGCCGACCCCGGCTCAGCCCAGTTGGCAAATGCTCTCGCCGACCTCTATTTCCGCATTCCGGGTCATATCCGCGATGCCGAGATCACGGCTCGCAATCTGCTCAAGACACAACCGGACGATGTGGCCGCGCACAAGCTGCTGGGACGCATCTACCTGCGCAGGCTTGGCGAGGGACAAAATGCCGGCGCCTCCGCCAGTACTCAGGACAGCACCCTGAACCTGGCCATCGGCGAATTCGAAAAGATTGTGGCGCTGCAGCCCAGGAGCGTGGATGACCGCATGGTGCTGGGCCAGCTCTACACTGTCAAACACGATCAGAAGAAGGCTGAAGAGCAGTTCAAGATAGCGCGCGACATAGAGCCCGACTCAGAGGAAGTGGTTCTGAACATGGCTCGCCTTTACGCTGAAAGTGGCGATCTGAAGAGCGCGGCTAAGTCCATCACCGACGTCGCCGTTGATGACCGTACTCCCAAGATGGAGTTCACGCTGGGCGCAATCTTCGACCAGATGAAGCAGCCCAGGAACGCCATCGATGCATACAAACGAGCGGCTGACATGCAGCCGGGCGATCCCCGCACCATGGATGCGCTGGCCCAGGCATTGATGAGCAATGACCAGTTGGACGAGGCGCTGAAGCAGTATCAGCAGTTGGCTGAAGCAGATCCTGACAACGCCCAGCCGCTGGTTCGCATCGCCGGCATTCTCACCCAGCAAGGCAAGTATGAGGACGCGCTGGCCACGGTGCGCAAAGCGCGCAAACTCGACCCCACCAGCCTGGAGGCAGGATTCAATGAGGGCCGTCTGCTCGACATTCTGGGACAATTCGACGATGCAGCCGCGACCTATTCGCATATGGTCGACCTGACTTCGCACGCGAATGGCGCTTACACCGACGAGGAGAAGAATAACCGCAGCATCTTCCTTGACCGCCTCGGATCGGTTTACGTGGAGCAGAACAAGACCGACCTGGCCATAGCCACCTACCAGAAGATGATCGACATGGGCGGCGACTCGGCAATACGCGGCTATCAATCCGAGGTCGATGCTTATCGCTCGGCGCAGCAGTTTGACAAGTCGCTCGAAGTGGCGCGCAAGGCTGTGGCGGCTAACCCCAAAAAACGCGAACTCAAATTGATGCTGGCTGGCGAGCTTGCCGACAGGGGCAAGGCCGACGAAGCGTTTGCGATTACCAAGGACCTGATCACCAACACCGCCGACGATCGCATGGTGTGGATTGCCGTCGCGCAGATGGATATTCGCCTGCGCCGCTGGAAGGATGCCGAAGATGCGCTGGCCAAGGCCGATCCGCTCTCGACGCAGAAGACAGACAAAATCTATCTCCTTTTCCTGCGCGGTGAGCTTGCTGAACGCCAAAAACACTTTGAGCCGGCCGAACAGTATTTCCGGCAGGTCCTGGAGATCGATCCATCGAACGCCATGACCCTGAACTATTTGGGTTACATGCTTGCAGACAAGGGAACGCGTCTTCCTGAAGCGCTCAAGATGATCCGCAAGGCGGTCGAGCAGGAGCCATGGAACGGCGCATACCTCGACTCGCTGGGCTGGGCGTATTTCAAGATGGGCGAATACGAATTGGCCGAGGCAAACCTGCGCCAGGCTGTGGCCCGCAATCAGACAGATCCTACCGTGCACGAGCACATGGGTGACCTGTACGAAAAGACCGGCCGCATCCGTCAGGCGGCGGAACAGTGGCAGCTTTCAGTCTCGGAGTTTGCCAAGGCATCGCCCGCCGACTTTGATCCGGGCGATTCAGCAAAAGTACAGAAGAAGCTGGATGCAGCTCGCTTGAAGCTTGCCAACAAGGACAGCGCCATCGGCGAACCAAAGTCTTACTAGCTTCTGGAATCGATCGCAAATCAGAGCGGCGGCCCCGAAAGAGGCCGCCGGTCTTGCATTCTGGCTTTCTGAAGCTGCGCCGTGCTACTTCGCGGAGGCTTCTGCGATGTACGCATCCACGTTGCTCTTGTCGACCAGCCAAGTACCCGTATCGACAAACTCAGGGTAGTGCGCGAACAGGTCCGTCGTGTTGTCTTTGCCAAGGTCAGCCGGTGGGTTGTGGTGCACTTCGTCGAGCGCTTTCAGGCCAACGTAGCCCATGGTGAAAGGCTTCTGCGCAATGGTGGCTTCAATGCCGCCGTCCTTGACGGCCTGGAGCGTATCTTCGCCCACATCCCAGGCCATCACAATGCGGTCCTTGTCCTGGGCCCGCTGCACGGCATCGGCAACGATCTTGCCGGATGAAGCTTCGAGGCTGACAAACGCGTCGATCCTCTTGGCGCCGGATAGGACCGTCAACTCGCGCGTGCGATCGAAGGCAGCGTTCCTGTCTGCCTTTACATCGACTACATCAACAATTTTGATGTTGGGATATGCGGCAAGGGCGTCCTTGAAGCCCTCAAGTCTGTCGTCGATGTTTGGTTGACCAAGGAATGTGAAGAAGACAACGTTGCCTTTTCCACCGAGTTTCTGTGCCAGGTGCTGGCCGCCGAGCCTGCCGGCCTCAAGACCGTTAGTGCCGATGAAATATAGCCGCTTGCTGTTCTGCGCATCGGAATCGACTGTGATCACCGGAATGCCGGCGGCGATTGCCGCATCGATGCCCGGCTTGAGCACGGAGGCGTCGGCCGCTTGAACCAATATGCCCGATGGCTTCGCTGCAATTGCATTCTGCAATTCAGCAAGTTCAGCTTGCGGATCGTAGTTGCCCGGCCCTACGACCTTGGCTGTCACCTTATACTCGGCTGCCGCCTTATTGAATCCATTTGCCAGAGTCTGCCAATACGACAGGTTATTGTTGACGGAAATCAGGTAGTACACCTCATTCTTGTCATGGCGATCGCATCCCGATGCGACGATCAAACCCAAACACGCCAACGCCACAGCCGTTGTCTTGAATATCTTCATATTTACCTCCCTGCAAGATGTCTCAAAGTATGTCAACGGCCTGAGCCGCATTTCGCCCCCATGCCGGACACTTCAAGAAATCCGGCGGGATAGTACTCCCGCACTCCTGGTGCTGTCTACCTTTCAGACTGGACGAAGGATTTTTATAGCACCGCAAAGCGCCGATCGTAGTGATTGGGGACACACGCATGCAAAGTCTGCCCCATGTGCGATATAACCAAACTTGAGCGACACTATCGTTCTTATTCGAGAATAGAACATCTGATGGAGATGAACAGCCACCATCCGGTACCGCTGCTTCCTGCAATCGCTGCATGCGGCGACCTCGGCGGTGAATTGGCTCAACGCTCGTACAACGAGCCGCCTCATGCCTATCGCACCCCATTCGCTCGCGACGCGGCGCGCATTTTGCACACACGCGCATTCAGACGCCTTGCCGGGAAAACGCAGGTGTTTACCCGCGTAGCTGGCGAGCCGCCCGGCGATCATTTTCGCAGCCGCCTCACGCATACGCTTGAAGTCACGCAGATCTCCCGCACTGTTGCCCGCACTCTCGGCCTGAATGCCGAACTCGCCGAGGCGCTGGCTCTTGCGCACGACATCGGCCACCCGCCGTTTGGCCATGCCGGCGAAAAGGCGCTTGACGCTGCTCTACACGCCCACAGCCTGAGCTTCGATCACAACCTGCACGCACTGCGCATCGTTACCTGGTTCGAAGAGCGCTATCCGGCCTTTCGAGGATTGAACCTCACGCTCGGCGTCCGCGAAGGCATCGTAAAGCACTCGCGCGACTACTCGAAGGAGAGTCATCCCGAGCTCAGTGAATTTTTCCTGGGCCAGTTCCCGCCGATTGAAGCGCAACTCATCGACCTGGCAGACGAAATTGCCTACCTCACAGCGGACATCGACGACGGAATCGATTCAGGAATTCTTTCGCTCGAGCAGGTGCGTCAATCGGTTCCGCTGTTCCGCCGGTTTCACGACGCGGTGCTCGGCAGCTATCCGGCCGCCGCTCCCAAGCTTACCGTGTATGAAGCGCTTCGCCGCCTGCTGAACGCATTCGTCACCTGCCTGATGAATGAAGTGGCGACACGAGTCAAAGCTCTTGGCGCGGAGACCCTCGACGATATTCGGCGAGCTCCTGCGAGAGTAGCTTCCCTCAGCAACGAAATGGAGAACGCGCGCGCTGCAACCAAGGAATTCCTCTACGCCAACCTCTACAACTCGCCCGGCATGGAAGAGATTCACGAGCGCGCCGCAGGAGTAGTGCAAAGCGTCTTCGGCGCAATCATGAACGATCCCGGACTTCTCCCGGCCGATCACCGCGCGCAGATACCAACGGATGGGCTGGCGCGCACCGTCGCCGACTACATCGCCGGCATGACGGACGCATTCATCGAACAGCTTTGGGAGCACTGCCAAGGCAGTTAGTGCAACTACTGCACAGTGCCTTGCGGCCTAAGCCTGCGCAGATCCATCGCGCACTCAATTGCGTTTTGCGCATTCAGGCGCAGATTGTCCGATGCCGCCCACAGCCACAGCCGCGATGTTTCATTCGGATTGCGGCCGGTCTTCTCAGGGCGTATGCGTACCAGCACGTCGTTCTGTCCGGTAGCAGCCAGATTTGAGGGCGAGTCAGTATCTTCAAGCACCAGATCCACATGCTCGCCGCCCAGCGCTTCTTCCAGCGCGGTCACTTCAACCGGCCTTTCAAGCTCAACGACAATCGAAAACGCGAGCCCATGGAAGACCGGCGCCTGCACCAGTTGCAACGCCAGCTTTGGCCACCGTCCCGCCGATAGCGTTTCGTAGTGACGACGGATGCGCGCTTCCAAAGGCATGAGGGTCACAACTGCGCTTTCACCCAGACCGCCCAGCAGGTTATAGGCCGACTGTGCGTCATAGATGGCCCTGGGCAAGCTTTGAAAGCTCAATAAGCTCACCGTCTGCTGATGCAACTCATCCATCGCTAAGCGTCCAAATTCGCTGGCCGGCACTAACACGGTTGCGCCTGCGAATCTGACCGGAGCAGCCTGCTGCACGCGCTCCAGCAGAAGTCCCATTGTTACGGAGGCTGGATGCGCAGGAACCACGGCGGGCGTAAACAAATCCGCCGCTGCCGACTCAGAGCCAAGCCAGGGCGCGCGCACCAGCACGCCGGCCTCCTGGTCGAGTGCTCCGCTCAAATCCAGAACGGTCGACCCGGACCGCAGGGCAAGGCTCCAGTGTTTGCGAGTAAGGGCCTCGGTCCCGCAGAAGAATGTGAAGTCCAGCTTTTCAAACGCGTCGGGACCTATAGTCTGGATGAACGTCACCTCATCTCCAACCTGGTCGAGTTGCCCCTTCGCATCTTCTTCGTCGAGCAACACCAGGTTGGCCGACGCCAGCGGCGACTCTGAAATAGCATCCTTCAATTCGCGCCCCAGAAGCGTGGACGCTCCCGCAATTGCAATCTTGTACACAGACATCCTTTGTTGGGAATTCTAGAGGATTCTACAGAAATTTGATCGAATCTCGTTTTTCGACATCGACTTCCACATCCGCCGACCCTGTCTGGGCCGCAAGCGGCCTGATGCGCCTCCTGCGCGACCAGGAGTAGGCAGCCCGCGCCCAAATACCCGAAAACATATAAACGAACGCCATGGCAAACAGCACTACGTTCGAATAGCGGATCATTACATACATAATCATTGCCACCAGAACCAGCAACTGAAATGGGTGGCTCCGGGAGAAATTAATCTCCTTGCCCGACCAGAAACGCCAGGTGCTCACCATCAGGAATCCGGTCATGCCGACCATCATCAGCCACGGAACAGCGATCCACCAATACTGATTTGGAATTCCGTAGCAGAGATGCACGCTCGAAGCCAGCAAACCCGCAGCCGCGGGAATAGGCATTCCCACAAAGTATTTGCGCCCAGGGCGTCCCGGATTGCGCGGCTGGGCATCGTGCGAAATGTTGAAGCGCGCCAGGCGCGAAGCTCCGCTCAACAGGAACAGAAAACAGAAAAACGCTCCGGCCTGCATCAGGTGCTGCCGCAACTGGACGTTGATTGAATCCGAATCCGGAAGGAAGTGAAATCCCCACACAAATGCAAGCAGGCTCGGCGCAACGCCGAAGGTGATAACGTCGGCCAGCGAATCCAGTTCCCTGCCAAAATCGCTGCAGGTGTTGGTCATGCGGGCAATGCGCCCGTCTAGAGCATCGAACGGAATAGCGAAGAGGATGCCGATGGCCGCAAGATCGAGATGCTGCTGGGCGCCACTGCTGATGGCCGCGATCGTCTGCGTAATTGACCAATAACCGGCTCCAATGTTGATGGAGGTGAATAGAGACGGCAGCAGAAACATCCCGCGGTGAAGCTGCGCCCGCCTCGCTTCAGCCCTCGCAGGGCCACGGTAAGGATGATTCGAGTTCAAACGCGAACCCCTCGCGGAATTTCCCGCGCAACCGCGGCGCCCAGCGAAACCTTTGCTGCCGTTGCGGTGAACACCGGTAGTGCGTCGGGCATTGTTGCCAGCACGCTTGAGCCGCCCTTGACGCGCTCGCCAACCTTGACCCGTAATACCGCTTCGGCCGGAACCAGCACATCCACACGGGAGCCGAACTTGATGAGACCCACGCGCTGGCCGCGCTCAACCACGTCGCCTTCCTTGTAATTGAAAACAATGCGGCGAGCCAGCAAACCGGCGATCTGCTTGAACGTAACCTCAAAGCCGTCGCCGTGGATCGTGACCACATTCTGCTCGTTGCGCTCCGCCGAAGCGGGATTCATGGCATTCAGGTACAGCCCCTTTTGATACTCCACCCGGCGAAGCACGCCGCTGATGGGCGAGCGATTGACGTGAACATCAAAAACACTCAGAAATATACTGATGCGCTGCCGGGGACCGGTGGGGGTATCGATTTTGATTGTTTCGGTTACCAGGCCGTCGCCCGGCGATACGATCAAACCGCTTCCGGCTGGAACCAGCCGCTGGGGATCGCGGAAAAACCAAAGAAAGAACAAGGCAAGCATCATCGGCACACTTGCCCATCCCGGGGTGCTGGTAGCCCACACAAGAACCGCAGCCACAGCAACCAGGCTTAAACCGTAGATATAACCATCTCGAACCATCGTCTCACGATGATTATACGGTTATCCGCCACCGGCCCGGCGGTTACTCTTGGCGTCACTTCGCCTTAAGTGACACAACAAGTTACACACAACAACTCCAAGGCCGCAATCGGGGCCTTGTGCTCGCGCAAACCGGCTGCCGGCGAAATTCAGGCTACTGCGGGGGCTCTGCGTTCGAGCGCAAAAATAAGGTCCTTCGCATGCAATTTCAGCTTTTTCAGGCGAACTTCCTCAAGCTGTTCGTCTTCGCTTAAATAGGGCTTCTGAAGCAATTCTTCCAACCGCTGAGCGTAACGATGATGTTCTGCGTGGAGACGATCAATCTCTGCGCTCAGCGTGGCATCCTGTACTTCATCCATCAAGCACCTCCGTAATGTTAAAGAACATTTACATATATCGCCGCGAGATATCAACTCGCAAGAGGAGAAATCGCGGAAATAGACCCAATCCTGTGAATTTCATGCCGGACCCCTAACACCAGTGACTGAAATCACAACTTCCGGACCGGGAAACAAACCCCGCGCCGGGTTCATTTGAGTTGGACGTACTGCTCCAGGACAAGGCTCATCAGAACAGCATCTTCTTCCGGGTGAGAGTAATACCGGGGCCGTATCCCCACCTGCCGCCACCCGAGCGAGCGGTAAAGGCCCAGCCCGGCACGATTCGAAGCACGCACCTCCAGCAGGAACTCAACCACCTCGGCAGCCTTGAGCTCTGCCGCAAGCTGCGTCAGCAATCTCGAGCCGATTCCCCGCCGTTGAGCACCCTCGCCAACTGCAACCGATTCAAGCTCTGCCTGCGGCGGCAGCAGGCCTGCCATCGCAAATCCCACCAGTTCGCCAGAGAGCGCGTCGACCGCAACCAGCCCTATCCTGCGTGGCGTTGCAGAGGGATCAAGAACCGCCTGGTAGGCTGAACGCTGCCAATGCGGCGCGTCCTCCAGGCTTTCAGCCAACGCCAGAACCTTGTCGATATCCTCAGCGCACATCCGCCGGATCGCAACCGAAGCAACCTGTTCATCACCCGGGGGTTTAGCGCCGAGGTTCATGGCCGCTTTTGCCCCGCGGCAGCAGCCTCTCCAAAGATCTCCGCATCCGAGCGCCGCAGGTAGTTCCCGTCAAGCAGGGCAAGATCGCGGCAAAGACCTGCCCGCAATTCGGGCTCGCCGAGCCGCAGAGCGTCGCTGGCCGGCGGAGCCGCGCAGCGCACCAGTTGCGTCTCAGGCCACGCAGACGCCAGAAGCGCCGCCGCGCCTTCGTCGCAAACGGCAACTCTGACCGGTGCGGGCCGTATTGCCTCAAGCTCATGCGCTCCAGCTAGCAATTCCCGGGGAGCCTGCTCCTGACTCCGCTCGCAGACGCGCAAAAAAACTTCATTCCGATGCGCATCCAGCGCGCATGAAGGCACGTCTGCCTTACGGGCTAGAACCAGCAGACGCGAAACGCCGGCCACCCAGATCGGCGCTCCCTCCGCGAGCCCCTTTACCGCGCTCAGTCCCACCCGCACGCCGGTAAAGCTCCCCGGCCCGTTGACCGCGACAATGCCGCCCAGATCCTTGAGCGCCACATGATTTTCTGCAAGCAGGTCGCCGATGGCACTCACCAGCATCGCCGAGTAGGTCCGTCCGGCAAGCTCCTTTTCGCCAAGAATCTCAACTTCCTGCCCCGAGATGCGTCCCAGTGCCACCGAGCCCGACGGGCCGCACGTATCAATGCCCAGCACCAGCCCGCCCACCTGCAAAGGTCCATGCAGCGATGAGATCCCATTGCCCATGCTTCCAAGCATGACATAGCCAAGTACGCTCGCTCCAGCCGCCGGCAGCAAAGCATCGCGGCTTCAAGTAATCTGTTCTTGAGCAGTTTTGGTACGAATCGGGGCTCCGTACAATTCCGGCCTCATGCCGGCGCTCCCCGAGCCAACCAGGTATCACCCCGACGGACAGAAACTGAAACAAAAGTGAGGAAGAACCCCTGGCATCGGCGGCCAATGAACTCTCGTTCCATGACACGTGGCGGCCTCGCGCCAATCCGTGGGTCATCGCCATTACTGTCACCATGGCCACCTTCATGGAGGCGCTCGATACTTCCATCGCCAACGTGGCCATGCCCCACATCGGCGGTTCGCTTTCGGCCAGCCGCGATGAGGCAACCTGGGTACTTACCAGCTACCTTGTCGCCAACGCTATGGTGCTGCCTATCAGCGGCTGGATCGCCAACCGCATGGGCCGGAAGCGCTTCTACATGAGCTGCGTTTTCCTCTTCACCATGGCTTCTTTGCTCTGCGGGCTCGCTCCCACGCTTGGACTGCTCGTAGTGTTCCGCGTCATTCAGGGCGCGGCAGGTGGAGGACTTCAACCAAGCGAGCAATCCATCCTTGCCGACACCTTCCCGCCGGAAAAGCGCAGCATGGCCTTCGCCGTCTATGGCGTGGCGGTGGTCATGGCGCCGGTCATCGGCCCCACAGTCGGCGGCTGGATCGTGGACAACTACGCGTGGCGTTGGATTTTTTTCCTCAACATTCCGGTCGGCATCCTGTCCCTCTATCTCACCAACCGTGTGGTCGAGGACCCGCCTTACGTGAGCGAAATCCGCAAACGCCGCATCAACATTGACTATTGGGGTCTGGGGCTGCTCATCGTCTCCATCGGCGCACTCCAGATCATGCTCGACAAGGGCCAGGAAGACGACTGGTTCGGCTCCAATTTCATCATTGTCTGCTTTGTGCTCGCCGTCGTCGGCCTCATTGTTTTCATCGCGCGCGAGCTCACGGTTGAGCATCCGATCCTCGACCTGCGCCTGTTCACCCAGCGCAACGTGGGCATGACCCAGCTCGTCATGTTCACCGTCGGCGTGTCGCTCTACTCAAGTACGGTGCTGATCCCGCAATTTCTGCAGGAGATCATGGGCTACTCCGCACGGCAGGCCGGCATGGCCGTCTCCAGCGGAGGACTCGTGCTCATGCTTCTGTTCCCTGTTGCCGGAGCAGTAGCGCCGAAATTCGACGCCCGCAAGCTGGTGGCAATCGGATTCGCCATCACTACCTTCGGCCTGTGGCGCATGACCCAGATCGACCTGAACATCAGCTTCGGCATCGCGGTCAGTTGGCGGGTCGTCATTGCCATGGGACTGCCATTCCTGTTCATCCCCATCAACACGCTCTGCTACGCAGGCATTCCACAGGAAAAGTACAACGAGGTGAGCGGACTGACCGCGCTGATGCGCAATCTGGGTGGAAGCGTCGGCATCAGCTTCGTCACCACGCTGCTGGCGCGCCTGAGCCAGACGCACCAGGCCATGCTGGTGCAGCACACCACCGCCGGCAATCCTCCATTCGAGGCTCTGCGCCGCGCCCTGCAAGGTGCATGGATAGTCCGGGGAAACGCTGCCCCGGACGCTCTACAACATGCCGGAGCCCAGATCTACGGCATGGCGCAGATCCAGGCTCGGCTACTGGCTTACGTTGACGTGATCTGGGTGATGGTGGCGCTGACGGCGCTGCTCGTCCCCCTGCCCTTCATCATGCAGAAGCCCAAGAAGCTACAGCCCGCGCCGACCGGACACTAAAACAAGTTGTCAGTTATCAGTGGACAGTGATTAGTTCTTTGACGTGGAACGGTCGAAACTGGCAGGAACTCACTGACAACTGAAAACTGTTAACTGACAACTGCCTCTACACCGCTGCCAGCGCCTGCTCCAGATCGGCGATCAGGTCTTCCTTGTCCTCAATGCCGATGGAGAGCCGGATGCGTCCCTCATTGATGCCCATAGACCGGCGCACCTCTTCACTCACCGAACCATGCGTCGTCGTAGCCGAGTGCGAAGCCAGCGATTCCACCCCACCAAGCGACTCGGCGTTGATAAATATCTTGATCGCTGCCAGAAAGCGTGCCGCCTCTTCGCGCGACTTGAGCTCAAAGCTCATCATGGAGCCAAAGCCCTTCTGCTGCCTGCAGGCCAACTCATATTGCGGATGGCTCTTGAGGCCCGGATATGCCAGCTTGCTTACCTTGGGATGCGTTGACAGGAATTCGGCCACGGTGCGGCCGTTTTCTTCGTGCTGGCGAACCCGCAGCGGCAGCGTCTTGATGCCGCGCAGGACCAGGAAGCATTCAAACGGCGACATCACTCCGCCCGCCGCCTTCTGAATCAGAAGAAAGCGTTCCTTGTGCTCGGGCTTGGAGCCGATCAGCGCGCCGCCCAGGCCGTCGGAGTGGCCGTTGAGGTACTTGGTCGTGGAATGCATCACAATGTCCGCGCCCAGGGCCAGCGGGCTCTGCAGAGCAGGCGAAAGGAAGGTGTTGTCGACGCTGACCTCAGCGCCTCCGGCGTGCGCAATCTTTGCGACTCCGGCAATGTCGGTAAGCACCATCAGCGGATTGCTGGGCGTCTCAATGTGCACCAGCTTCGTGTTCGGGCGCATGGCCTTCTCAACGGACTTCAGGTCGCTGGTATCGACATATTCAATCTGGATGCCGTAACCGCTCACGATCTGGTCAAAGAGCCGCACCGTGCCTGCGTACACGTCGCGCGAGCAGACCACGTGGTCGCCGGCCTTCAGCATGGCCACCAAGGCCGCAATCGCCGCCATTCCGGTCGTGAAGGCATGTCCGCTGGTGCCGCCCTCAAGGGCCGCCAGCGCTGTTTCAAGCGCGTCGCGGGTCGGGTTTCCAGCGCGCGAATAGTCCCAGCCTCGGTCGGTGCCGATGCCGGTAAGCTCAAACGTAGACGAGAGATACACCGGCACGTTGACGGCGCCGGTCTGCGGGTCCGGGGACTGCCCGGCATGCACAGCAAGGGTCGAGTACTTGTATGGGGACATGGTCAGGTCTTTTCTACGATCTCCTGACCTCTAGCTTATCGTGCCGGGGGTATTTCGGGGTTTATGATCCGGGAAACTCCGCGCGCATCATCACGTCGACTTGCTAACTGGCTGCTCTCATTCAGTCCTTCGCCGCGTTCTTCCTCGCCCGGGGCGTAGACGGGAAATATCCAGTTCGCGTGCGAACCGTATACTTGTTCCCACCTTTGCCTTCGGCAGTCACCTCAACGCGCCGGAATCCCGGCTCGGTGGTCGGCTTGGTCGAGCGGTAGCCGATGGTGTACTGGCTGCGAATGTCGCGCGCCACCTCCGCGGTAATCTCGTCGACCTGCTCCATCGACTTGGGGAAATAGGCAATGCCGCCGGTTTCCGCCGAAAGCATTTCGAGAGCGCGGCGCGCGTGCCGCACCTCGGCGCGGCTCGACTCGTCGCCGAAAAGCAACCCAATCGAGTAGATCACCGGTCCGGAAAGCTCCTGCACGCGGCGGATGGTTTGCTCCAGATTCAGTGTCGAGGCATTGTCTTCGCCGTCGGTGATGAGGACCAGCACCTGCTTGGGACGCTTGGCATCGGCCACCAGCTTGTCAGCCGAGGCCACCACTGCATCGTACAGAGCCGTACCCCCGCGGGAGTCGATGTGCGACAGCCCGTCACGCAGCTTGTTGAGGTCAGACGTGAAGTCCTGGTCGATGAAGGCTTCGTCCGAAAAATTCACCACGAAAGCTTCGTCCTGCGGATTCGACGCCTGAACCAAATCCAGCGCCGCCTTGTTTACCGACGGGCGCTTCTTGTACATCGACCCGGAATTGTCGATGACGAGCGCGATGGAGACAGGAAGATCGGTGTGCTGAAAACTGATGATGCTCTGTGGAACTCCATCTTCACTTACTTTGAAGTTCTCCTTCTTCAGGTCCTGGACCAGCCGGTTTCCGTCGAGCACCGAGCAGTTGAGCACCACCTCTTCCACGTCGGCGCGCAGCAGGTAGCCGCTGCCCTCTTTCTTCAGCGATCCACCTTCAAGAGACGGTGGAGTAGTGTCCGGCGAACGAACTGGGTCGGTGTCTTCAGTGAGAGAGGGCGCCTGCGCGGGCACAGACTGCGCCGCACGCGCCGGCACGCTCGATTGCAAAACTGTTGGGTTTTGTTGAGCCGGCGACAAGAGCGCCGCGCCGGCCAGAAAGGCCGCGAGAGCCGCGTTATTGCAAAGGCGCATAGTAGCCCGTACGAGCATAAACAGTCAGCGGTGGCAGCCCCGGGGGAGGATTCACCTTCACTTTAACTTTACGCCACTTGCCATCTCGAGTCAGGTCCTTGGGCCTGTATCCGATCACATATTGGTTTCGCAGCTCCGTTGAAATCTTTTCTGCAATGTCGCCTAGTTCGTCGACGTCATCCACCCGGAACATCCTTCCGCCTGTCACTTCGCTGATGTCGGCCAGCAACTGCGGCCCGGTGCGCTCCTCAGGCGTTGGCGCATACGGATCGAAGATACCGATCGAGTAAATCTCCACATCCGCCTCTCGAACCTCCGACTTCACTTCACCCTCGGTAAACCGCGAACGGTTATCGCCGCCGTCAGACACCACCAGCAATGCCTTGCGCTGGTGGCGCGCGTCGCGCATCTTTTGTACACCGTAGTAGATCGCATCCAGCAGCGCCGTGCGATGCCCGCTGCGCACGGTAGCCAGCCGCGCTTGAATGTCCTCGACGGAGCTGGTGAAGTCCTCAATCAGCTCCGGCCGGTCGTTGAATCCAATTACGAAAAACTCATCCTGCGGATTGGCGGTCCTGATGAACTGTAGGATCGCCTCCTTGGCCCTGATAAGTTTTGACGACATGGAGCCGGAAAGGTCGAAGATGATTCCGATCGACACCGGGGCGTCCTCGGCGGCAAAAGATCGTATCGCCTCCTCCTTGTTGTTCTCGTAGATCTGGAAATCGGTCTTTTCGAGTCCTGTTACCAGCCGGTTCATGGGATCGGTGATGGTTACAGGAATCAGCACCAGGTCCACGTTCATGCGGATGAAAGATCCTGGACGCACCTTCAGCGCTCCGGGACCGGTCTGTGCCGGAGCCTCGGCCCCTTTGGGCGCGCCTTTCTGGGGAGCTGTGGAATTCGACGGAGGCTCAACGTGCACCTTGTTGAGCTGATCCTCCTGCGCAGCGGCTCGAGAGGGAACCGCCAGCGCGGCCAGACCAAGAACAAGCGTTCCCCAAACCCTCAGTTTGCCGCCTGGCAGCCGCAGACCGTTGTGCCTGCCTCTCCCGTCTTGCCTGCCTCTGTGGAGGCGCTCGACTTGGACCTTGGTCATCGTTACCATCACCCGAAGATTGGAGGCGATCTTAACACGATCCCTCCACGATTGGCGTCACCAGATCGTCACCTTTTTATCTCCATGAGTGACGGACCGGCTGTTGTATCGTCAACAGATAGCGGAACGGGTAGTGGCGAGGATTGGGATACAATCGAGTTTGGTGTGCTGATCCGCCGCAGTCTCAAAAAGCGGTACTTCAGTCTGCAAATTCAACCGTTTCAATCTGGAGCAAGTCCCTGCACATGGCTCGCATCTATCCTTTTCGCGCCTGGCGTTACAACCCCTCCGCGGTTCGGCTTGAAGACGCCGTAACCCAGCCCTATGACAAAATCTCACCGGCTATGCAGCAGGCCTACTACCAGCGCAGCCCGCATAACCTGGTGCGCATTATCTTGGGCCTGCCTGAACTGTTCGATGCCGAGCGCGGCGAAAGTGTCTATACCCGTGCGGCACGCGACCTCAAGGAGTGGATGGAAGAGGGCGTACTGGCTCAGGAAAAAGAACCCTGCGTCTACGCATACTCTCAGCGCTTTGCCGTTCCCGGAACTGACGTTATTAAGGAGCGCCGCGGCTTTATCGCGCTTGGCAAGCTGCACGATTATGCGGAGCAGGTTATCTTCCGCCATGAGCAGACACTCTCCAAGCCGAAGGGTGACCGCCTGAACCTGCTGAAAGCAACGCGCGCGCACTTTGGCCAGATATTTATGCTTTACAGCGATCCGGCGCGCAGCATCGAAGCCATTCTCTATGACGGTCTGGGCACTGCCGAGGGCGAAGTCACTGACGAGTATGGCGTCCTTCACCGCATCTGGCGCATTAGCGATCCGGCAACGATCCGGCTGCTCACCACGGCGATGGACAACAAGAAGCTCATCATCGCTGACGGACACCACCGCTACGAAACAGCGTTGAATTATTCCAGAGAGCACGCTCCCGCGACAGAACCTCGCATCGAGACCAGCGCGTCGCAGTTGCCGCAGCCTGCTTATCCTGAGGCAGCGGTGATGATGACCTTCGTGAACATGGATTCCGACGGCTTGGTGATTCTGCCCACGCATCGCGTTGTCCATAGTCTCGTCGGCTTTGAGCCGAACGCATTCATCCAAGCCGCGGGGCAGTATTTCACGGTTGGAAAGCTGCCTGCCTCCGATGCCACCGGCTACATGCGGACGCTGGGCTCGGAGAGCGGCACAGCTTTTATCGCGGTCACGGGCGGCGGCGATTTCCTGCTGCGTTCAAACGCCGATGCGATCAATGCAGCCCTCACCGACGTGCCCGATCGGCAACGGAATCTCGACCTGACTCATCTGCACTCCATCGTCCTCGACCGCCTGCTTGGATTGGACGCGGAGAAGGTCCGCGAGCAAACCAATCTTCGCTACCTGCGTGACGCATCCGAGGCAGTCGATCAGGTGCGCCGCGGCGAAGCCGACGTTACGTTCCTCACCAATCCCGTAACCATGGAACAACTCCGCGAAGTTGCGTTTGCAGGTGATGTCATGCCGCAGAAGTCCACTGACTTCTTTCCGAAACTGCTCAGCGGCCTCACCATTTATTCACTGGAGTAAGTGAATGCCGGTTTCGGTGCATCATCCCGGCTGCACGAGCTCCCACCCCGACGTGGGAGCAACCGGAGCCTCCCAATTCTTTCTGAGAATGCAGCGTCTTGGTGTGTTCGCCGTAGTTCTTGCCGGATTCGTTGTGCTCGGCTCAGGTCGCGCTTCTGCGCAAACTCCAGCTCGGCGTTTTGTAGTTGTGCTCGACGCGGCTCATGGCGGCGATGAAACCGGTGGCCGCCTCGGCGATGCCAATGGCCAGACGCAGTTAGAAAAGGCCTATGCACTCGCCCTCAGCGTTCGTTTGCGTTCGCTGCTGGCCGCGCGCGGAATCACTGTCGTCACTACACGCGAGTCCGACGTTGCCGTCGAAGCAGATCGCCGCGCAGAAATTGCCAACCGGGCCAACGCGCAGGCATGCCTCACCCTGCACGCATCGCAGAGCGGAACAGGCGTGCATGTCTACGCTTCCTCTCTGACTCCGGCTGAGCCCACCGCAATGCTGCCCTGGAAAACCGCGCAGGCCGCGTGGGTCACGCGCAGTCTGGCACTCGCCGGAGTCGTCAACTCCGCACTCTCACACGCCGGCGTGAACGTGGGCCTCGGACGCACCGATCTGCCGACCATCGATTGCATGGCCTGTCCGGCGCTTGCCATTGAAATTGGCCGAAAGAGTTCACAAGACGATGCTCAAGGCGGAGGCTTTGATGACGCCGACTACCAGACGCACATCGCCCAGGCGCTTGCCGCCGCGCTCGTCGACTGGCGTTCGAACGGCTGGCGCACAAGCGCGGCAACACCGGAGGCGGCCCGGCCTTGATCCCCCGCTACCAGACCGTCCTGTTCGTGATCCTGCTGGTCGCGTCTATCGTCATGGGCGCTGTGCTCTGGCATCTCCGCAATCGGGCGCATGAGCGCATGCTGGCCGGGCAGGACTCCGCCCCGACGCAAGCTCCGCAGGTTGCCCCCACTGAGCAGGCCACGCTGATGGTCGCGAACGACCACGATAGCTCTCTCATGACGCAGGAGCTGTCTCTGCCGCTGCCGCCGAGCCCCAATGCTCGCGCGCAGGTCATCCTCGGCAAGCTGCTCGATCTGTATGCGCTGCCTGACGCTGCTCATCCCGTCCCCGGTGGCACGACAGGAATCGCACAGGTGTTCCTGCTGCCGGCAACAAGCACTGACCCTGCAGGCGCCACCGCCGGAAAACACGCAAAATCAGAAAACCAGCTCGCGGTCGTGAACCTCACCGGCTCATTTGCGGCCAGTCATCCTTCCGGTCTCGAAACCGAAACCCTCACGGTGCTTTCAATCTGCGCTACGCTGCATGCCAACCTGCCGAGAATTACTGAGGTGCGTTTTCTCGTCGATGGACAGCCGAGAGCCTACCTGGCCGGCCACGCAGACCTGATGCGCACTTACCTTACGGCCGACACAGTTCCCACAGCGGTAGCACAACCATGACAACAAATGCATCCCGCCCCACCATCGGCGTTTTCGACTCAGGCTTCGGCGGCCTCACCGTGCTGCGGTCGCTCATCGGCCACATGCCGCAGGCGCGTTACGCCTTTATCGGCGATACGGCGCGCTTGCCTTACGGCTCCAAGTCGCGCCGCACCGTTGCGCGCTATGCCGCGCAGAGTGCTCAATTCCTCGTCCAGGAGCAAGGCGCGGAGTTTCTGGTCATTGCCTGCAACACAGCCAGCGCGCTCGCACTCGATGCCATCAAGGAGGCAGTCCCATCCGTTCCGGTCCTCGGCGTGATTGAGCCCGGCGCGGAAGCGGCACGCACCGCCTCCAAATCAGGCGACGTGCTGGTGATCGCAACCGACGCCACCGTACACAGCCATGCCTATCTCACCTCATGTCAGGAGCGCGGCCTTCGCGCCATTGAGAAGGCCTGCCCGTTGCTGGTGCCTCTGGTTGAAGAAGGCTGGATCGATCATCCCGTCACAAACGAAGTCATCGGCATTTATCTCAAAGAACTCCGCGCTGAAGCGGCCGAACGCGGCTTGAAGCCTGACACACTTGTACTGGGATGCACGCACTATCCGTTGCTGCGCGCGGCCTTCGAGCATGCAGTCACACCCGGAGTCACTGTGATCGATTCGGCCGAGTCCACCGCAAAAGCCGCAGTCAACCTCTTCAATGGCCGTGTCGCGCCGCCTGCTTCCCAAGCGGATCAGCAAACCGAGGTCCTCTGCTTCGCAACCGACTCAGTGGAAAAGTTCGAGCGTCTTGGCTCCCGCTTTCTTGGCAGGCCGGTGGGCAACGTAACGCTCGTGGATCTAGGCGGATAACGGCCAAAAACGCCTTTATGGGCTGGTATTCTATTGAATGGTGGACCGTTCTTCCTCACATCTGACGTGTGCCACGGAGGATTACCCAAAGCATGATTGATTTGTCAGGCAAAACTGCCGTGGTCTTCGGCCTGGCCAACAAGCGCTCTATCGCCTGGGGCATTGCCCAAAAACTCCACGAGGCCGGCGCGAACCTGGCCATCTGCTATCAGAACGAGCGCATGAAGCTCGAAGCGGAAAGCCTGATCCAGGAACTTCCCGGCGCGGCCGGTTTCCAGTGCGACGTCTCCGTCGACGGCGAAGTCGAAACCCTCTTCGCAGCCATCAAGGAAAAGTACGGCAAGATCGACGTCCTCGTCCACGCTGTGGCCTTTGCTCCCGCAGCCGATCTGCGCGGTGACTTCATCAACACCAGCCGCGATGGTTTCCGCGTCGCTATGGATGTGAGCGTCTACTCGCTCATTGCGGTTTCGCGCGCCGCTGCTCCGCTCATGACCGATGGCGGCAGCATCATGACGCTCAGCTTTTACGCCGCGGAAAAAGTGGTTCCGCACTACAACGTCATGGCTCTGGCCAAGTCGGCCCTTGAATCCGCAGTCCGCTATCTATCCTTCAGCCTTGGTGACAAGAATATTCGCGTGAATGCCATCTCAGCCGGCCCCATCAAAACGCTTGCTGCCCGCGGCGTCGGCGACCTGGGTGACATGATGCGCGCCCACGCCGAGCGCGCTCCCCTTCACCGCAACGTGGACCAGTTGGAAGTCGGTGGAGCTGCCCTCTTCCTGGCCAGCGATCTTAGCAGCGCCATCACCGGCGAAGTGATGTACGTGGATTGCGGTTACAACGTCATGGGCTTTTAGGCAGCCGGGAAATCGATTATGCTGTCAGCGAGATAATCGCGCAGTACCTCTGCTTTGAAAGGGCACGGCTTCACAGCTTGCGGAGAAACTCCCCACGTGCAGAGTCTTGTAACAGGGCCCGGCTTTAGCCGGGCCGTAAGTCGAACAAAATCGACGTGGCCTTTAGGCCCTGCCTGATCTTCGCCTCTGCAAATGCAGGGGCCGCCGTCTTTTCCGCAGCCTGTTCAGCCGTGCGCCCCAGGCACGGATTCTCGGACCTGAGATACCGCGATTCTTGCGTTCCGCAAAGAAGAAACTGACAGCTGATAGCTGAAAGCTCCTCACCTTCAACAATTCGTTCCATCATCCCTGCCCATTCTTCCCTGCCCACCCTCAATTTCCCGCAGTATCCTAAGTCATGCCCGACACCATGAAAGCCGCCGTCCTCTACGCGCCCGGAGATGTCCGCGTTGAATCTCTTCCCAGCCCTCAGCTCGATCCTGGCATGGTTCTCTTGAGAATTCGGCGCGTCGGCATCTGTGGCTCCGATCTCCACTACTACAAGCTAGGCCACTGCGGACCCTCGGTCGTCGATCAGCCCTTCGTCCTCGGCCATGAGTTTTCTGCTGAAGTTGCGGCCATTGCCGACGGCGTATCTAACGTCAAAATCGGCGAGCGCGTCACAGCCAATCCCGCGCGCGCCTGCGGGTTCTGCGATTTCTGCAAGGTGGGTCGCGGCAATCTCTGCCTTAAAACAGTCATGCTCGGCAGCGCCGGTTCAAAGCCACCCACCAACGGAGCCATGGCAGAGTTCGTCACCGTCCGCGCCGACCAGTGCCACGTCCTTCCCGATGAAATCAATGACGAAGCCGGAGCCATGATTGAACCGCTCGCCGTTGCCCTCCACGCCATCAAGCGTTCCGGCGGAGTATCCGGCAAGCGCGTCCTCGTGCTGGGTGCGGGAACCATCGGCCGCCTCATTGCCGCCGCAGCTAAGGCGCACGGCGCGGTCCCCGTCGCCATCACTGATATTGTTCCGGAGCGCCGCCGGAAGGCTGAAGACAGCGGCATCGCCTACGTGCTCAACCCTGAAGGCAAACATTTCCTTGATGACGTTATGGAAATGACCGGTCTCGGCTTCGACACCATCTTTGAAGCCTCTGCCTCTCCGCGCGCGCTGCGCCAGGCATTCGACATCGTCCGCCCCGGCGGAACCATCGTGCAGATCGGCACCCAGCCCAGCGAAGATATTCCCTTGCCCGCGATGCGCATCATGCGCAAAGAGATCAACTACATCGGTTCGCAGCGTTACGGCGATGTGTTCGACGAAGCCATCCGCCTCGTCTCCTCCGGCCGGCTCAACCTGCGCCCGCTCATGAGCGACGAATTCCGCGCCGACGAAGCAGCCAAAGCCTTCCGCGTAGCCGCCGACCGCGCCCACTCGCTCAAAGTACAGTTACAGCTTTAAAGCAGTTGTCAGTTTTCAGTTGTCAGTCTTCTTCGGCCGATTCATGGTTCAACTCTGAGGGCCGGGACATGCAACACTCAAGCTCCACACCACCACGCGCCGGAGGCGCAAAGTATATGAGCCCAGCGCTTCAGCGCTGGGGAAGCTGCGCAACAAACTCCAGAGTCCCGTAGGGACGATGCCAGTTGTCCCATCCTCGAATTTCGGACCAGCGAAAGAAAACTCTCACCCAGGCACGAACAAGCTGGAAGCTAGGAGCTAAAAGCTAATAGCTGCTTCTACATTGCTTCCGGGCTCTCAATTCCCAGCCACTCCAGCGCCAGCACCAGCTCGCGCAGCGCCACCGCCGCCGTCGCCAGCAGAAACGTCTTCTTCGCCGGGTCCTCTTCGGTCAGGATGTGATGCCTGTGGTAGAAGTTCGCAAACTCCTGCGCAAGTTGAAACGCATGCTTCGCCAGATATGCAGGCTCCGAAGTCGCAATGCACTGCTCCAGCACCACGGTGCGCCGCGCCGCCCGCAACCAAAGCGCCCAGATATCCTCGTTCTCCTCGCCCGATAGGAATTCTCTAACGCGGCCCGAGTCTAACGCCGCTAGCTCCGCAAACCGCGCTAACTCCGCTTCACCCGTCGTATTCCCCTTGCGGAAAATGTTCTTGATCCTGACCGAAGCGTACTGCACATACGGGCCCGTCTCGCCCTCAAAACTCAGCGCATCCTTGAAGTCGAAGGCGATCACCGAATTCCGCGTGTACTTCAGCATGAAGTAGCGCAGTGCGCCAATCGCAATCTGCCCGGCAATCTTCTGCCGCTCTGCATCGTCGCGTCCCGTCTGCCGCGCATCCGTCTCCGCGCGCGTGGCTGCAATCAGTTTGTCGATCAGGTCGTCGGCCTTTACGCCAAAGCCCTTGCGCCCGCTCACTTCGATGTACGAGCGCGACAGATCCTCCGCCGGCACGTTATAGCCCAGATCCACCGCGCAACGCGGCGTCAGAGCCACCATCTCGTAGCTGAAGTGCGTATAGCGATCGGCCTGTTCTGTGTGCCCCATGCCGCGCAGCGCCTGAATCACATTCGACTGTGGGTCCGACTGCCGCGAATCGATCACGTTGTAGATGGCCTGCGCTCCGCCAAAGTGCGGATGCGGCTCCACTCCACTTTCGGTCGATATCCAGCACTCGCGGTCGGTGTACCTGAAGAACGGCTTGTACCCAAAGTCTTTGCCCAGCAGCCCAAATTTCCAAAGGTGATACGCAATGTCCTTGCCCACGTACGTCACTGTGCCGTTCGAGCGCACAATCACCTTCGCGTCTTCATCCACGCCTTCGATCGCCGCTGCGCCGGGCCGCGTCATCACCCAGCAGCCCTTGTTCTTGCCTTCGTTCTCAAAGTACAGTACGCCCGTCTTCTTCAGCTGCTCAAACGCGGCTTCCCAGAACTTCAGGTGCAGAATCTCGCTCTCGCGCGGCAGAAAATCGTACTCGATCCCCAGCCGCAGCATCGTCTCCAGATGCCGCCGCAGCACCGCCGTCGAAATCAGTTCGGCCATCTCGGCTACATCGTTATCGCCAGACTCAATCTCGTGCAACACATCAAGGCGGATCTTTTTTCTTTCGGCTACCAAGTCGGCGTTTTGCTCAACAACGTCGAGCGCCATGTACCAGACGTTTACTCTTGCGTAAAGATCCCAGCAGTAGTAATCGATCCACGCGTCCTTGTCATTTGGGTTCTTCTCGGCTCTTTCTGCAAGATAAGCAATCCGCTTTTTAATGCCCGCGAGGGTGTGTTGTTCGGATATCGGGAGGTCAGGTATCGTGTCCAACTCAAGATGCGTCAGCGCGACAACGATATCGGCCACTTGCACACCGGTGTTGTCGATGTAGTTCTGCACATCCACCTTTTGCCCTGCGGCGCGCAGCAGCTTCACAAACGTGTCGCCCAGAATCGCATTGCGCAGATGCCCGATATGCGCGGCCTTGTTGGGATTGATGCTGGTGTGCTCCACCAGTGCATGAAGACCGTCGGAGGAGCTCGACGACGTCTGCCCACTCGCCGTAGCCCGCGCCACCGCGGCTCGATCGAACCGCGCATTGATGTAACCCGCGCCCGCCACATCGAATCCGGCAAATCCGTCAAGTTCGCCCATCGCCGCTTCGTTGAGCACCGCCACAATCTCTTGCGCAATCACTTTCGGTGCCTTGCGCAGTTTGCGGGCAAGTTCAAACGCAATCGGGCTTGAAAGCTCGCCAAACTTCAGCTCCGGCGGAATCTCCAGCGGAATATTCTCAACGTCGAGATCGTACTTCTGTTTCAATACGGCGCGGAGATGGTCGCCGAGCCTTTTCTGCAGTTCCAGATACACGTAGGGACGCCTCAGAAATCCTTGATTTTCAAGGTGATTTTAACAGAGGCGCGTATCCAGGCTCATTTCGCCGCCTTGGCCGCTGCGGGCTTCCGCGTCGGCCGTACGCGCTGCGTCGTCACCGTCAGCTTGGACAATCCAAGTTTGGTGCGCAGCGTCTGCTCAAGCAAGGACACCGCAAACTTGTCCATCGTCGTCCTGCTCTCGTACGTCAAGTGCAGCACCGGACCATCCGGCGAAAAGCCCATCTCCCACTTCTGCAGCGGAGTTTCTTCAGGCCACACGCCTTTCAGCGCCGGACTCATCTCTTCCAGCACGTTCGTCTCCAGCATCGCCATCGTCTCCGGCTTTGGAGCAGGCACCGGCGCTGGCGTATTCAACTTGTCCATCAGGTCAGTCAACTCGCGCCGGCTCGCAACCTCCTGAACCGAGATATCCGCCACCGTGCCCGTGCGCCGTTCGATAAGGCTCCGCGCTTTTTCAATGGCCTCCGACTTGATCGGCGTTGCCGACACAATTGATATCCTCACGCTGTCCGGCGCATAGCGCACATTCTGCGTCACCAGAGCGCCTGCCGGCACCATGTCACGGATCGCGTCGATCACCGCGTTACGCGCGATGGCTTCGTTCTTTACCTGGATCAGGCCCGCGCGCAGCGGAACAAAGACGATGCCCAGCAGGATCAGCAGTGTAACCGTGCGCCACCGCAAGCTGCCCCGCAGGTACAGCAGTTTCCGCAAGGTTGAGCTCTGCAGTGCACGGTACAACTTCTCATGCTCTGCGCGCACACCTTCCGTTTCACCAATCTGGCTCCGCAGCGCCGGAGCATCCATACCCACCAGCAGAAACACCACAAACGCGCTGGACACAATCGCAACAAGGTTGGTGAGGAACAGCAGGCTCGCCCCATACATGATCTCCGTGTTGAATGAGCTGCCCAACCCGAAGCCCATCACGCACAACGGCGGCATCAACGCCACTGCAATCGCAACACCCGGCAGCGCCATCACTCCGGTCCCCGATCCGCCCCGGCACACCACAATCGAGCCCGCCAGACCCGACAGAACGGCAATGCCCAGATCCAGAAGATTGGGATGAATGCGCGCAAGGATCTCCTGTGTCACTGAGTGAAATGGCAGCAACCACACCAGCAGCGCGGCCAATCCAACTGAAGCCGCCATGCTCAGCGCAATGTTGAGAAACGACTTGAGCAGGAGATACGAGTCGCCCACCGCCAGCGCCAGGCCCGTGGACAAAATCGTCCCCATCAGCGGCGAAATCAACATGGCGCCAATAATTACAGCCGGGCTGTTCTGCACCAGGCCCAGGGTGGCAATTCCCGCCGACAGCGCCACCTCTGCCCAGTAACTTACGCTGCCAAGATCGGCCGAGCCGTATACCTGAACATAGACCTCTGTCTTGCCTTCAAGATCGATGCCCATCCACCGCGCGAACCGCTCTCTGATTGTCAGCTGCATGAACTCCTCCCAGATATGTTGAACCATTATCATGCAGCCCGCAGCGAATCGTCGCTACCTGCACCCGCTTTCGCGTGTTTCGTCTCTGCTCGGTCCTGCACCCGATGCCGTAAGATGGAAAGTGATAGCCGCAACGCTTAATATCTGCTTGCGCTCGAACGAAATACTCTCTTCATGACAGATTCAGGCTCAAAATCAAACCGTTATTACCTGACCACGCCCATCTATTACGTCAACGCGCGGCCACACCTGGGCCATGCCTACTCCACCATCGTTTGTGACGCCATCGCGCGCCGCAAGCGAGCCCTCGGCATCGATACCTGGTTCCTCACCGGCACTGACGAGCACGGCCAGAAGATCGAGCGCTCCGCCGATCTCGCCGGCCGCACTCCCGCTGAGTTCGCCACCGCCATCTCAGCAGAATTCCGCGGCCTGTGGGACAAGCTAGGCCTCACCTACGACGACTACATCCGCACCACTGAGGAGCGCCACAAGCACGGCGTGCAAAAGCTCTTCGCCACCCTGCGTGATCGCGGCTTCATCTACAAGGGCTACTACACGGGACAGTACTGCGTGTCTGACGAAGCCTACGTCGATGGCCCTCCTGGCACTCCCTGCCCCGACTGCGGCCGCATCACTGAAACCGTAAGCGAAGAAAACTACTTCTTCAAACTCTCCGCTTTCGAGCGCAAATTGCTTGAGTTCTACGACGCCAACCCCAGCTTCATGGGCCCCGAGTCCACGCGCCGCGAAGTCATCTCCTTCGTGCGCAGCGGCCTCAAGGATCTCTCCGTAAGCCGCACCAGTTTTTCGTGGGGCATCCCCGTGCCCGACGACGAAAAGCACGTCGTCTACGTGTGGCTCGACGCGCTGGCCAACTACGCCACAGCTCTCGGCTACGGTTCGGACGATCCTAAGGATCAGGCGCGTTTCCAGAAATTCTGGCCTGTCGACATGCACCTCATCGGCAAGGAGATCAGCCGCTTCCACTGCGTCTATTGGCCCGCGTTTCTCATGGCCGCAGGCATTGAGCCGCCGCGCTCCGTACGCGCCAACGGCTGGCTCCTCTTTGACCAGGGCAAGATGTCCAAGTCGAAGGGCAACATCGTGCGCGCCGAAACCGTAATGGAAGTGCTCGGCGCGGATGCGCTGCGTTACTTCCTGCTGCGCGAAATCCCCTTCGGACAGGACGGCAACTTCAGCTTCGATGCTCTCGTGCAGCGCTACAACGGCGACCTCGCCAACGGCTACGGCAACCTCGTCAGCCGCGTCGTCAACATGATGCACAAATACTTCGGCGGAGTCGTGCCAGTCTGCCACTTTATGGAGAACCCTAAACTCGAAGAGACAAGTTGGCAATTCCGAGAACTCATTGGCACACAAAGCCTGCAACTTAGGGCACAGACTACCATCGAGCAATTCTCCTTGAGGTTCGACGAACTCAACTTCTCGCAAGCGCTCGAGAGTCTTTGGATCATGGTCGCCGAGACCGACGGCTACCTGACCGCCAACGCCCCCTGGAAGAAACCAGCCGACCGCTCCGACGCCGACCACGCTGCATTGCAGGCGCGTGTGCTCGCCACCGCAGCCGAGGCCATTCGCATCATCACCGCCTTGGTCTATCCCATCCTTCCCGACGCGGCTGCCAAAGTATGGCGGCAACTCGGACAAGGCGAAATCGCCGACGCGGCAAAAAGATCATTCTTAATCAATCTCGCGTGGGGCGGATTGAACGCCGGAACGAAATTTGGCGAACCGGCTCCGCTATTCCCCCGCTCGGAAAAGGACGCAATCGACCGCATGCAGAATCTGGAAGACGAAAATAATAGCAGCGCCGTTGAAGCCGCCGGCCAGGGCAACGTGAAAGCCCCGGAGCATGCTCCCGCAGCCACCTCGGTAGCATCCACACAATCCGACGTGCTGAGCCAGGAAACCACGCCCACCACCACCGCGCCCGGCGACGCGGCAAAACCTGTCGTGACCGCAAAGGTGCACCAGGTACCCGCGCCGCTGCTAAGCAGCCGGCTCGAACCCACTCCGCAGGCAGCGCCGGCATCCGCCCCGCTCACGCCTCCCGCGAAGAACGAACCCGCCCCCGCGGGCGAAGCCACGGCACTGCCTCCGGCAGGCGGTCCAGCCCCCACTGCTGATCTCATCACCATCGACGATTTCGTCAAAGTCGATCTGCGCGTCGCCCAGGTCCTCGTCGCCGAGCGCATCCCAAAAGCCGACAAGCTCTTGCGCCTCGAAGTCGACCTCGGCTATGAAAAGCGCCAGATCCTCGCCGGCATCGCGCAATACTACGAGCCTGAAAAGCTCATCGGCCGCAAGATCGTCATCGTCGCCAACCTGGCCCCGCGCAAAATGCGCGGCCTGGAATCAAATGGCATGCTGCTCGCCGCCTCGCTGCCTGAAGGCAATCCCGTACTCGCCGGATTCCTCGAAGATGTCCCGCTAGGCGCGCGGCTGAAGTAAACGAATTGGGCCGACCGCCCTTGGCCGTCAGCCCATTCGCCCTCCAAATCTATACACATAAAATGTGTTATCCTTACACATCGGGAGAACACGATGCGTACCAACATCGACATTGACGACAAGTTGATGAAGCAAGCCATGAAGGCCACCGGGGCTTCTACCAAGAAGGCTGCCGTCGAGGCTGCGCTCCGTAAAGTCGTGCAACTGAAGAGTCAGGAAGGCATCAAGAAGCTTCGGGGGAAGGTGCAGTGGGTTGGAGATCTCGATGCCATGCGCGAAGGCCGCTTCGTCAATTGGGAAGAGGAATTCAAGAAGAAGAAAAAGCCCAAGGAATCCGCCGCCTAAAAAAGAGCAGAGCTTAAAGAAAGTGCCCGCCGCATGGTAATCGTAGATTCTTCGGTTTGGATTGACTACCTGAACGACAAAGTGAACATCCAGACAACCTGGCTCGAAAACTCACTCGGTCAACAGGAAATTGGCCTCACAAGCCTGATTCTTTGCGAGATTTTGCAGGGTATTCGTCACGATCGCCGCTTCCAGGAATTGCACGAAGAGTTGATGTCCTTTCCAGTGTTCGAAGGAATCACAGCCAATCTAGCCGTAGCATCGGCGCAAAACTTCAGGCTTCTGCAACGCCAGGGAATCACCGTGCGTAAGACCATCGACTGCATCATTGCCACCTTTTGCATTCAGGAAGGCCACCAGTTGTTGCATCACGACACTGATTTCGAACCCTTCGAAAAACACCTGGGCCTCCGTGTGGTACATCCCCAAATATCCCCGTTAAACTGAAGTCATAACGGAATAGAACTTTCCAACACAGCGTTCCCTGAGGCCCTCGTTGCTCATCGATTCCCACGCGCATCTTGACAGCCCGCGATACACTAGCGATCGCGCCGCCATGCTTACGCGCGCACATGAAGCCGGCCTCGGCGCAATCCTCACCATCGGCATCGGCGAAAACCCCACCGAGATGCAGCAGGCCTTCGAAATCTGCCGCCGGTACAACGGCCGGCCCAACATGCCCCGCCTCTTCGCAAGTGCAGGCGTTTATCCGCACAACACCGTCGAAATCACGCCTGCCGTCCTGACCAAGCTCGATACCCTCCTCGCCGAACCCGAGGTCATCGCCTGCGGCGAAATCGGCCTCGACTACTACCACGAAGGCGCACCCCACGACGTGCAGCGAGCCGGACTTGTGCAGCAGCTGGAAATCGCCGCAGCGCGCAAACGTCCCATCCTCATCCACTGCCGCCCCAAAGACGGCGCAACCGACGCCTGGGACCACCTCTTCCTCACCCTCGACACCTACTGGCGTCACACCGGCCTCGGCGGCATCATGCATTGCTTCGGCGGCGGTTGGCAGCAGGCGCAGCGCTCGCTCGACCTCGGCTTCCTCATCTCGTTTGCCGGCAACCTCACCTACCCCAAGGCCCAGGATCTCCGCGACGTCGCCGCCCGCGTGCCCCTCGACAGCCTGCTCGTCGAAACCGACGCCCCGTGGCTCGCGCCCATGCCCAACCGCGGCAAGCGCAATGAGCCTGCATGGGTGGCGAACACCGCCGAGGTGCTGGCCTCTGTCCTCGGCCGCACAACGGACGAGGTTGCCGCCGCCACAACCCGGAATTTCTGCAGATTGTTCAAGCTCAGGGCCCTCGGCTGATCCCCGCACATTCCGGATTTAGGTGACATGCCCCGCCCCCGGCGTGGGAAACTGGTAAAGTTGCACGGTCAGAGCCGGACGGCTTCCCATGCCGCAGGGCCGTAAACAAAAAAAGGAAAAGCATACTCATGGCGCAGGAAAATTCTTTCGACATCGCAAGCAAGGTTGACCTCCAGGAGGTACGCAACGCTGTCGATCAGGCGCTCAAGGAAGTTCATCAGCGCTTCGACCTCAAGAACTCCCATTCGGAGATCGAGCTTGAAGGCAACGACGCCATTCAGCTCGCCGCTGACGGCGAGTATCACCTCGAGGCCGTCAAGGACATCCTGGCAAACAAGCTCGTCAAGCGCGGCGTACCGCTCAAAAACCTCACCTACGGCAAGATCGAGCCCGCCGCAGGCAAAAGTGTCCGCCAGAAGATATCCTTGCAACAGGGCATCCCCACTGAGAAGGCAAAGGAGATCGTCCGCCTCATCAAGGATTCCAAAAAGAAGGCCCAGGCAAGCATTCAGGGAGACGTCGTCCGCATATCCAGCAAAGACCGCGACACACTGCAGGAGATCATCGCTCTGCTGCGCGGCAAGGATCTGGGGCTCGATCTGCAGTTCACGAATTACCGCACCAATTAAGACGCACGCACCACCGGAGTTAGTTTGAGCACACTGGGGATAGGGACGGCGAGGGAGGTCTTCGATCTGCTGCGGGACGACCTCGTGGCAATCGAGCAGGAACTGGGCCGCGATGCCGCCTCAAGCGTCAGCACCATCACTGAGATTGCCGAATACCTTCGCGAGGGCGGTGGCAAGCGCATCCGTCCGTCGCTGCTTCTGCTCTCCTCGCACATGCTCGGCTACAACGGCCAGGGCGCAATCCGTCTCGGCGCGGTGGTTGAAATGGTGCACACCGCCACCCTCGTGCACGACGACATTATCGACGGCGCAGACACACGCCGCGGCCGCCCCTCTGCCAATACCACCTGGGGCAACGAGAAGTGCGTCCTCGCCGGCGACTGGCTTTACATGCAGGCCTTCCACGTCGCGCTTGAAGAGCGCAACCTGCGCGTCCTCGATTTGCTCATCGGCCTCACGCAGCAGATGGTCGAAGGCGAGTTGCTCCAGATTCAGAAGCTCGGCAAGGCCGTCTCCGAAGCCGAATACTACGACCTCATCTTCCGCAAAACCGCCTGCCTCTTCTCCGTCTCCATGCGCCTCGGCGCCGTGCTCGCTGGCGCAAGCGAAGCAGACGAAGAGCGCGTCTCCACCTACGGCCGCACCGTTGGCCTCGCCTTCCAAATCGTCGATGACGTGCTCGACCTCACCGCAACCGAGGAAGTACTCGGCAAGCCCGTCGCCAGCGATCTGCGCGAAGGCAAAGCCACCCTCGCCGTCATTCACTCCATCGACCACGGAACCGCGCGCGACCGCCAGATGATCCAGCGCGTCCTCGACGACCGCAGTTTTGAAAACGTAGGCCGCCAACAAATCAGGGACATCCTGCAACGCAACGGCTCGGTTGAGTACGCCATGGCCGTTGCTGACCGCTACGCCGAGCAGAGCCGTCAGGCTCTCGCGCCTTTGCCAGACTCCGAATTCAAGCGTGCACTCCTCTGGGTGCCGGACTTTGTGGTGGCCCGGGAGAAATAACATAGAATGCCTCGTAAACCAACTGGAAAACCCCTTTGGACCGCTGTCGATACCTACCTCGGCGATCTCTTTGCTCCGCACGATGAGCACTTCAAGGCTGCGCTCAAGGCCAACCGCAAGGCCAGGCTGCCGGCCATCGACGTCTCGCCGCTGCAGGGCAAATTTCTCCAGTTCCTCGTGCACGCCACCCAGGCAAAGCGCGTGCTTGAGATCGGCCTGCTCGGCGGCTACTCCACCATGTGGATGGCGCGTGCCCTGCCCGGCACCGGCCGCATTGTCTCGCTCGAGTTCAGTCAGCGGCATGCGGACGTTGCCGCAGCCAACCTCAAAAGCGCAGGCCTGCTCAAGAAAGTAGAGATACGCGTAGGCCCCGCACTCGAAAGCCTGCCCGTGCTCGCCAAAGAACGCGGCGGTGCTTTCGATTTGATTTTTATCGACGCCGACAAGGACAACAACCCGCACTATCTCGAGTGGGCCATCAAGCTCTCGCGCCGCGGCTCCATCATCGTGGTCGACAACGTAGCGCGCCACGGCCAGGTCATCGAAGCCAAAAATCCCGCCGGCGACATCCAGGGCACGCGCCGCTGCCTTGAGCTGATGGCAGCCCACCCCCGCCTGAGCGCCTTCGCCATGCAAACCGTAGGCGTGAAAGGCCTGGACGGCTTCGCCGCCGCCGTCGTCATCCGCTAGAACACAAGTCGCTCGAAACTTCTGCGCCCATCCTCGTCCAGGCGTAGAATTCTCTCCAACATGAACGAGCGTGTTGAAAAGATACGCCAGCTTTTGCGCGAACTGGAAGCTGAAATGGCCGCAAGCTTGCGTGCGGAACAGTCCGGCGCAGAACCGCACGGGCTTGCGTTGATCGTCCAGCAAATCGTGGATGACCTGCAGCCGCTGCTTTCTCCCTACGACGCTGCGTTCTACTGGTTTCTCTTCCGGCACTCCATCGCCAAAGACGGCCAGCCTTTTCTGCGTGTCAGTTCAAGACACCTCAGCCGCTCCGTCGTCCGCTCCTCTTACTCGCAAGCCGAAGAACCGGCCATCTCGCTTGGCAAGGTTCAGGAAACCATCCGCGCCCTCGAAACCGTCGGCGCCATCCGCAAGGAGGGCGAGCCCAACCGCGAAGGCACTCTCTACCGCGTCATGGTGCCGGACGAGATTGAAGCCTGCCGCCAGTTCCGCGACGAGCGCATGAAGGCCGAGCCGGAACTCCTGTTTCCCACTTCCTCCATCAAGGCGAAATAGCCCGCGTTCGCGTACAAAATCCAGCCGAAATGAGCACATTTTTGTGTGAAAACGGCCTCTTTTCGAGGGCTGTAGTTTACTGGATGGTTACGGTAACCAATCGTATAAGCCTTTTAATATGAGTGCGCGATTTTGCATGCTGCACCAAGATTGCAGCAGCCTCTGGGGGAGGAGTAGGGGGGTGGTACAAACCGGCCACATACCTGACATTTCAGACCGGTCAAATCCCTGACGGTGCGAGCAAGTTCGCAGATTGCGCATGGCTCCAGTGTGGCAGTCAGAGTAGTTATTCTGCGCAATGCGGCCGTCAACCAGTTGAGTGCTGCGCTATCTCGTCCTTCTCGCACGAAGCCGCTATGAATTGAGGGATGCCCGGGAAACAGCCTGAGCGAGTTTCTGAAAGTTCTCGCCCGCTCTAGGTCCTTCGTGGTATTCGTGTTTCATCCACACCATTATGCTCGAATATTCCGAAGGGACGTAAGAGCTAGTGCTAAATTGAACAAGCCGATGGCCAAAATGGAGTCGCACACAGAATCAGTACCCATTCCCACCTAAAAGGATTGTCCGCCCAATGGCCGATCAAATAAGTGAACGGGATGAACCAAACGGTGACGAGGATGAGCGTAGCGAGAAGAAGAATAAATTCAAGGAATGGATAGACGGCGTCTGGAAGCAAGGTCCCGACCGTCAACTTGAACTTATCTTTGCCCTTGTTATTGCGCTCGCAGCAGTCGCTCAAGTTGGGGTGGCTGTATGGAATGACTGGAGCACCTCTCGCCAGGTGGACAAGATCATTAGCACTGCCGGGGATATTAGGGACTCGGCCAACCAAATAAAGAGCGCGGGGTGGATTTTCTCGGGAGCGGCGCAAGGAATCAATAATGCTGGATGGAACGCGTTCGGCCAACTGGAGCGTCAAGCGCAACAGATGGAGAATGCTCGAATAGACTCGGACCGCTCTGCTCAAAGAGCCTTTCAAGCCACCATCAGCAATTTTCACCAAGAGCAGCGAGCTTGGGTCGGCCTGACCACTCTTTCCATTAGTCCGGATAACTCCCTGCCGCCCAATGCGGTTCAACTTCCGAATGGAGGTCGGCTCTTTAACATCGGTGGAATAATAGTCAACACTGGAAGAAGTCCCGCAGTGCAAATACGTGCTGTAGCTGCAATGGAAATAAGGCCCGGATTCTCCGTTCCTTCGGAGCAAGACGCGCAATGGATGGATAGGATTGTTACTGCCTACACCCAGGGCCGACTGAAGAACGTGAGCACAATCGTGAAAAACGAATCTCCTTCCACGTCCCCTATTCTTGTCGATGAGAACCTCGTTCCTCCAGGAGATACTCGGTAGGAAAACAGTTTTCAGAATGTCGGCATTGGGTCCCTTACTCCAGGATTGCCATTGCCATTTCCCATCGCTGGAGCCTATTACATAGGCCCCTTGAATCAAATCATTATCTTTGGAAGAGTTACCTACTACGATGTGTTTTCCAAAACCGTTCATCACACCACATTCTGTGACTACACGTTCGACAACAACCACGCCAGAATCGGGGCTTGCCCTGTGTTTAACGATGTGGATTAGGACACCTGAAAAGACTACAGTGCAAAGAGTAAACAAAAGCAGCCCTAGCCGTTCTCGAATACTGCGTGCGCTCCACATGAACTACCGTCAACAATTCCGGTAGACGCGTAGGTTGAACTTCAATTTCGTCAGGCGATCTCGTCGGTAATAACATGTGCGTCTACCGTTTTATTACCCTGCCGGGGGAGGGGTGCGTGGTACGGTACAAACCGGCCACATACCTGACATTTCAGACCGGTCAAATCCCTGACGGTGCGAGCAAGTTCGCAGATTGCGCATGGCTCCAGTGTGGCAGTCAGAGTAGTTATTCTGCGCAATGCGGCCGTCAACCAGTTGAGTGCTGTGCTAACCCACTCTTCAGTCACGAAGCCACGATAAATCGAGGGGCGCCCGGCAGCAATACATTCATATGAAAGGTTCTTCCGAGCGGCCACGGTCGGATGAGTTCGATGCTTGTCCAGTAACTCGTGACAAATAACCTCAGAGGGTGCACACTGGTTTCAGAGGAACCTATGAGGATTCTTCGTTCCCTAAGTCGCAGAGGTTCCAGCGTAGATACCGCCGGATGGTTTACTGTCCTCAGGACCTACAATTGGTTTGCCACCTCACAACTTCCAAGCAGCTTCCGCGACAAATCCAGGCGGGTAGCGAAATCGATCACCGGACGAGAAGCTCCAAGCGGAACTGATTTCCATGGCGCATCGGTGTCTCTGCAGATGACTGACCTGAGAATCCAGGATGTCCGTCCGATACGTGCAGCCTTGATCGTCGTGGGAGCGCTCGCGATCACATCGATTCTGCTTTGGTGGATCATGCACCCCTAGAATGGTCTGTCCGCAACGATCCGGCTAATTACTGAACCCCTGCAGCGAGTATCTGCCTTCTGGCCATCGCCACCCTCCGCACAAATCAGGGTGTCTACCTTTTTCCGCGTGGTTCGTATTGAAAGCACTGTTCAAGCGGCACGCCCAGCATAAGTGCCACCTTGAACGCAGTCTCCAGTGACGGTGAGTACTTATCCTGCTCCATGGCGATAATGGTCTGGCGCGTGACGCCTACGCGATCAGCCAGTTCCTGCTGTGTCATTTCGCGCATCGCACGCAGTTCCCTGATTCGATTATGAATGGTCGGCATCACAGCGCTTTCCGGTACGACACAATCTGAGTGAGAGTCTTGGTAATATCGGCCACCACCAACATTCCGAAGAACACGCTCAGAAAGTGCAGTCCCATCATCCGGTTTTCTATCGGAAACCGGCCGGCCGCTGCGTGAAACCAAAGCATGCACAACCCCACCACCATCAGCGAGGCGATCGTCAGATATCCGGCACGGTATCCGCGCAGCTCGATTAGCCGATCGCGCTCGTCCGTAACCCGATTCCGCGTCACCAACGCAATGACTCCCTGCAACAAAACCTGCAGGACGATGATGGCAATAATCATGCCGGCAACCTTGTTGACCGAGTTCTCCCGGTGCAGGAAAAAATACGGGCCATAGACCAACAGCTCCACCGCAAGCGAAGCATAAAGCGTCTTCTCTCGATATGAAAGTGATACCGCCATGCCAGTCACCTCATGTCAAAAACTTTTAACATCAGCGACTGTACCCCGACCGCAAAGCAATGTCAAATATTTTTTACATCGGTGGTTTGTAAGCGTAATTGCCGCGTACCAATATCCCGCCTATGCCGGGTGCCTCACGTGCCGCCTTTGGGAAATGGGATAGCAATACATCATCTTCTGCAAAGAAAGAGTTGACAGCTGAAAGCTTCTCCACGCACAAACAAGCTAATAGCCAAGAGCTAAAAGCTGCCTTTAAGCCACCACCGCCCCCTGGTGATAGATGATCTTCCAGCTATCAGCCGTGCGCTGCCATATCGTTGCCCTCCGCGCGAGCCGCGTCCGGTCCTGCAGCATCGTGTAGGTCAACAGATACACATCGTCGGCAAGTTTGCGGCAGTAGAAGTCACTCGTCTCCCATGCATCGGGTTCGGGCTTGGCCATGCGCTGCGCCAGCACGTCGAACACGAATTCGCGAGCATAACGCCGGCCCGAGGCTCCCGTCTCCCAAAAGTCGTCAGCAGTCATTTTTTCAAGTGCTGCGCGTGACATGTCACCAGGCGGCCAATGAAAGATCGGCTCAAGCCGTGAGAGTTCGGCAAGCACATCGGCAAGTTCAGGAGCAGTTACAAGCTTCGGTTCCATGCCAAACAGCATAACGAAACATCGCGCACAGGAAAAACGGGACAGGGCAGAAATCGATTTACTTCAAAAATCCTGCTAATCTAAGTTGTTCCTCAGCGTCCCATCCAGATGGTTCTCGAATAGTATTGCTGTACCACAAAGACCCAGATGTGATCCAACGCTCACGAAGTTCAGGATGAGAAACATTTGCGTCATCGTAACCAAACTGCGTTCCGCAGCACGGACAAATGTCGAATGACGCACATCCCAAATGATCGTACGCAGGCTCAGGCAAATCAGGGTAACCACATACTGGGCAGATAGAGTGGCACTCAACCATCAAAAGGTCACCCGCAGTTCAACTTAACGCACAGCAGAGCAAGGAAAACTGAAGGCTGAGAGCTGAAAGCTTCTCCCTGCACAATCAAGCTAATAGCTAATAGCTGCCTTCATTCATCCATCAACGCCCGCAGAGCCGCCACATACCGCTCCGGCAGCGCCTTGCGAGTCAATTGGTCGTCACACACCACGTGAACCGTCTCGCCCTCGGCTAAAAGTGCGTGCTCGTCGCCTTCGTGAGCCTTGCGCAGAATGCGATAGGCAAACTTCAGCACTGAGCCGCGCAGCAGCGCCGGCCGCGTCTCAATCAGAATCTCGTCGTCGTAACGTGCAGGCGAGCGATAGCGGCAGCTAGCCTCAACCACCGGCAGAATGCACTCGTGCTCTTTCTCAAGCTGGCTGTAGGCAAGCCCCAGCGAGCGCAGCAGTTCCACGCGGCCAATCTCAAACCAGACCAGGTAGTTGGCATAGTAGACAATGCCCATCTGGTCGGTTTCCGCGTACCGCACCCTAACCTGAGTTGTAACCGGCATGAGCCTCCAGCGGGAAGTGGTCAGTGAACAGTGATCAGTAACTAATTGAGCTTAGCCTGAAGCGACCCGAGCATTGCGTACAACATTTTTCCAACTTCGTGGGATAAATCCTCGGCACACTTAATCTGCTTCGGATCCCCATAGCCGAGCGCGTTGGCTATTTCCAACTGTGTCTGCTACTCACAGGTCGATCCGCGAGCAATGCCCAGAAACTGCCTAAACTCGGCGGTATTTAACCTGCCTTGCCCTTCTGCAATGTTACTGGGTATTGAAACCGCAGAACGCCTGATCTGGCTCGTTAGTCCGTAGAGTTCTTCTCTTGGAAAGGCTTGTGTCACCCGATAGATTGCGACCGTCAGTTGGATAGCTTTTTGCCAAACATGCAGATCACGAAACGATCGCACTCCCGCGTCGGAACTTACTCTTTCCACTTACTCAACTCCACATCGTGACCACACAGTGGTCACTGTCCACTGACCACTGTCTTTACGGCTTTGCATGCGTAAAGATCGGCAGCTTCGTCAAATCGTTGAAAATGACGAACACGAAGAATGCCACCAGCACCACAAACGCCGCCTGGTAGACGCGCTCTTTCACGTTAATGCTGATATCGCGCCGGATCACGCTTTCAATCAACAGCAGCAGAATCAGGCCGCCATCCAGAATGGGGATTGGCATCAGGTTCAGGATGCCGAGGTTCAAGCTGATCTCCGCCGCCAGGCCGAACTTCGGATACCATCCCTTCGTCTCGGCCGCATCGCCGGCCATACGCGCAATACCCACCGGGCCGGCCAACTGCCCTACGCCTATCTTGTGCGTAAAGATCCGGTGCAGCACTTCGACGATTAGGAAGGAGTTATCGGCGCAGAACGATGTTGACTTGTTTACGGCCTCCATCAGCGGCATCGGCTTTTCGCGCAATGGTACCGCAACCCGCGCAAACCCGAGCATGTAGGTTGAACCCTGCAGCTTGGCCGGCTCGGCCGTCAGTTCCACATCCGTTCCATTGCGGTCTACGTCCAGTGTAAGCGGCTTGCCTTTACCAATCTGCATATAGGCCAGCAATGAGGCGACCGAGTGGAAAGAATGACCGTCAACCGACTTGATCTTGTCCTTGGGCCGTAATCCTGCCTTCTCTGCGGGCGATCCCGGCTGCACTTCCTGCACCGCAATGGGATCGGTGGTGTACAGCGCCATTAATCCGGCATCGCTTAAATCAAAATCTTCGTCTCTCGCGTCATTGGGAACCGTAAACGGAAAGCTGACCTCTTGCCCATCGCGTTCCACCGTCACCGGCACGGTCTGGCCCGCATTCAGCTTGACGCTGGCGAACACATTCTCCCATTCAGGATTGTCGTAGCGGCCAAAATGAGTGATCTCATCGCCGGTCTTGAATCCAGCTTTCGCAGCGGCGGAGTCGGGCGTCACCCACTCCAGCGTCGTCGTCTTTACCTGAACTGCCGGAACTTCGTTGATCCACCCGAAGTAGATCACCATCAGAACCAGAGCCAGCACAAAGTTCGCAGCGGGCCCAGCCAGTCCAATCAGGATGCGCTGCCAGCGCGGATGATTCAGGAATGACCCGGGATCGGTGGCAGGATTAATTGCGTTCGGGTCCGCAGTCTCGCCGTTCTGGAGCTGGTCCGGCGTCTCGCCTGTCATCTTTACATAACCACCCAACGGCAGCAGGCACACCTTGTAGTCGGTATCGCCGTACTTTACGCCGAAGAGGCGCGGCCCAAAGCCAAACGAGAAGGCTTCAACGCGCACCTTGCACAGCTTGGCCACGGCGAAATGGCCAAACTCGTGGATTACGACCATCAGGCCGACAAGGACGATAAATGCTACGGTAGAAACGAGAAAATCATGCATACAGAGTGGGGTAAGTTCCTTATTCAGGGGTCGATGGAGCCACCCGGTGCACTCCAATTGAGGTACAAAAAACGCCGGATTGCAGTTCCACCATAGCTACGCCCCTGGGCCCGGATCCTCCCCGGCCCTCAGCCGCCAACGGCAACCGCATCCGAATAAAGGACTTAGCTATCTTCGAACCGCCGTACCTCCTGCCGCCGATGCGAGCAGGTCACTTGCCTTTTGACGCGCTTCCCGGTCAGCGGCGAGCACTTCCGCTATGGTCGCGGGGTGGGCCTCCGGCGTTGAAGCGAGTACCCCTTCTATTGTACGCGCGATGCCGTTGAAAGAAATACGTCGTTCGAGGAATGCCTCCACCGCCACTTCGTCCGCCGCATTCAGTGCAATGCAGTGCGTTCCGCCCTTTGCCGCCGCCTCAAACGCCAGCCGCAGACAGGGAAAACGCTCCATATCCGGCTCTTCGAAATCCAGATGCCGCAACGCGGCCAGGTCGAAGGTCAGCGGCGATGCCGGGCGCTCCGGCCATGCCAGCGCATACAGAATCGGCAGCCGCATATCCGTCACCGAAATCTGCGCCAGAATCGAACCGTCCACATACTCAACCATCGAGTGAACCGTAGACTGCGGATGTACCGTCACCCGCACCTGTGAAGGCGGCACATCGAACAGCCTGCATGCCTCAATCACTTCGAGTCCTTTGTTCAGCATGGTCGCGGAGTCGATGGTGATGCGCCGTCCCATCACCCACGTGGGATGTTTCAGTGCCTGCTCCGGCGTAATGCTCTCAAACTTCTCCAGCGGCAACTGCCGGAATGGCCCGCCCGATGCCGTCAGCCAGATCGTCTTCACCTCTGCATGCGTGCCCACGCGCAGGCACTGGTGCACAGCATTATGCTCGCTATCGATGGGCAAAATCGGCACATTGCGCGCGCGCGCCTCTGCGGTCAAAATCTCGCCTGCCGCCACCATGCACTCTTTGTTCGCAAGTCCCACCGGCTTGCCGGCCAGAATCGCCGCGTGAGTCGCTTCCAGTCCGGAAACGCCCACAATCGCCGACACCACAAAGTCCACATCGGCGCGCGTTGAGCAAAACACCGTTCCCGCCGTGCCGTGAACTACCTCAATACCCCTCACGTCGGCATGCCGCAGCCGCGCCTCAAGCTGTCCGGCAAGTTCTTCCGTAGCCAGCGAAACCACCTTCGGCCGCCAGCGAACCGCCTGCGCAAAGGCCTCATCCACATTGCGGCCGGCCGCAAGCGTGGCTACCTCGTACCGCTCCGGAAACTGCTCAACAATCGAAAGGGTGCTTTGGCCGATCGAACCGGTGGAACCGAGAATGGCAAGTCGCTTCAATGTATCTTGTATGTCCTAAAGAATCTGGTGAATAACCTGAGCGTACCACAGCGCTGGAGCAGCCAGCAGCAGCGCATCGATGCGGTCCAGCACGCCGCCATGGCCCGGCAGCAGCGAACCGGAATCCTTTACGCCCACCGAACGTTTCAACGCCGACTCGGCCAGGTCGCCAAGCTGTGCCGCCACATTCACCACCACGGCCAGCGCCAGCCAGTACCACACATCGTCGGAGTACGAGAGCGTGTTCCAGTCGTGCGTCTGCAGCAGCGTCGCCAGCTCCAGCAGAATTCCCGTAGCAATCAAACTGCCCACTAGCGAGCCTATCGCGCCTTCCCAAGTCTTGTTGGGGCTCAGTTGTGGCGCCAACTTGTGCTTGCCCCAAGTCCGCCCCACGTAGAGCGCAGCCGTATCGCCGGCCCACACCGCGCACAGCAGAAATGTCACCACTGAAGCCCCGTTCGGCTCATCGTGCAGCGCAGGCAGGCTCAGCAGCGTAAATCCGATATACACCAGGCAGAATACCGACGACGTCGCATCCGGCAGCACCTGTTCCACCGGCCGCAGGAAGGTGCAATACACCAGCAGTGCCAGGCTCAGCAGGCAAAACACTGCCATCGTCCGGTCGGGCCACTCAAAATTTGTCGCAAACAGAATCCCAATGGCAGCCACCACCGCAAACCTGGGTGGCTTTGCTCCGGCATTCACGGTCAGGCCGAGAAACTCCCAGGACGCCAGTGCCGCAACTGACACCACACCAATGGTGAAAATCCAGTGCCACCTGGGCCCCAGAAAGACCAGAAACAGAACAACCGGAATCAGGACGGCGGCTGTGAGTATACGTTTCATCCACGGTTGAGAATACACCCCCGGACCCATCGGGCAGTGCCGGATCGCTCAAGTTTCCTACCCATGTTCATGCCTTCCGCGGAGTCACGGATTGCCCCATACGCCGCCCCAGCTTTCCGGGTCTACGTCGGCAATCGTCTCGGTAAAGTCCCAGCGGTGTCCGTAAAAATCTTCCGCGTTGTACTGGCGCTCACCATAGTTGTGTTCCCTGGGCTCCGTCAGAATCTTTGCGCCCGCCTGCCGCGCCCGCTCGCAATGGCCCGGCGCGGCTTCAATACGCACCTGTATATTGCAGGAGCCGTTCGGCTTCGCATCGCCCTCGGCGATCGTAAAGCAGCCATCTCCCGCAAGCATCTGGATGCGGTGATTCGCAATGCGGAGACGAACCCTGAAACCAAACGCCTTGCACAACCAATCCGCGGCAGCACTGGGATCGGGATAAACGATGACCGGGATCACCGGGCAGGGAGGAACCGACCGATTGATTTGCATAAGCGACCTCGCAATAGATCAGCGCGAACAGTCTATCAGGGAGCGCCACCGGTCACATTTCCGCCTGCCTGAATACCAGAGGAAGGTAAACTCAATGGCATGATTCAGAAGACAATCCTGCTGCCGGCCTGTCTTCTCTTCATGGCGCTGTCTCCTGCTCGCGCGCAGAGCAACTACGCATTCCTCATGTCCACGGCCACGCAGCAATGTGAAAAGATCGACCCCAACGAATCGCAAAGCGGACTCATCTTCAATCCTGATGGCTACCGCTCCTACTACGCGCAATCGGAATGCTTTCAGAAAGCCGCGGTGCAGTTTCGCAAAACATCCTTATGCGATCGCGTTCGCCGCCGCCGGTCGCTCTTCTTCTCCAGCTGGGGTATCTCCGCATCTCAGTGCCGCAAACTTGTCACTGAAGGGATTACCGCCGACCGCGCCGAACTTCAAAAGGAAAAGCAGACCGCCAACGCAAATCCCATTCGTATGCGATCCTTCCGCATCGAACGAAACGGCAACGGCCGCGATTTCGACATCATTCCCGAATTCTCCCCTGGCAATGCGCACGGCTACAGGCTGGTCTTAGAGATCCTGCGCGCCGGCGAGCAGCCCATCCTGCTGCACTCCAACGGCTACTACATCGACCCGCATTCCAGCATGCGGCTATTCGTACGCCAGGCCGAAATCCGCTCGCGTTTTCCCTCGTTCCAGCCCGGCCACATTTACAGTGTCCGCGCCACTATGATCTTCAGCATTGGAATGGGCGGTCCCTCGGGCTATTGGAGCGACGAGTTCGTTGAGAGCATCTTCCCTCTCGGCGAGCGCACGCAATCCATTACCATCGAGAGCAAGTTCTAGATCCACTCTCTCATTGCACAAAGCAACCAGCCTCTGCGGCACACCGCTTGCACTCATCTCAGGTAAATCCCAGTTGCCGCGCACACCCCGCCCATCCGCAAGTGCTCCCGCGTCTTCTACCGCGCCGCAGGCTCAATCCTGATCTCCACCGGCTTCGTCGCTGTCATCTCCACATACACCACCGCGTTGTCTTGCGACAGATGATGCTCGATGCCGAAACGAACTGGAGCCGTGCTCAACTTTCCGTCAACTAGCACGCGAACATTCGCCCGGCGATTCCAGCCCTCGATCTCAAATGCAGGGTCCACCAGCGGCCGCTCCGTCGAACTGTCCACCTGAATCGTCAACGGCGTGTTCGCCGCTGCACCCGCCTGCGCAATCACAAATGCTCGCTGCGCCGGATCGTACTTCACCGTGCCTGAGCCCGCTCCCGCCAGCTTTGCTTCAGGCGGAGAAATCCACGACCTCGCCAGCGGTAGCAAGCCCGCCTCCGCACCATCGCGATTGATCAAGCCGCAAAGCAGCAGCTTGGTCATCGAGTCTTCCGTTCTCGCATAGGGCGCCCAGTAAATATGCGACAACGACGAATGCGAAGCTCGATCCGCAGTCACCGTTAAGCGTCCACTTGAAACCAATTGCGCCACCGGCCAGTGATTCCACCATTCAAACGTGGAGTAGCTCGGCTCAAAGTTGTACGTATCAAACGAAACATCCTTCGGCACCACAATCTCGAATGGATTCTGCGACGACTTCAACCTTACGATCTGAATGTTCGCATCGGCAGGCCGCTCCAGTTTTGCCGGGCCCTTCGGCAGTGAGAAGGTGTGGTCTGTCTTCAGCTCCCAGTGATAGGTAGCCGTTTCACCCTTCATATTCTCCAGCGTCAGCGCATCCGGCTCAATATTGTCATCCGGTTTCTGGCCCGGTCCATTAATCACAATCGATTCCTGCCACTCATGCGTCCGATCAAGATCCGAACTATGCAAAACCTGCTTCCTCACCGCAACGCCATCCGGATACACGGTCCAGTACTCATCTCCCCACTCAAACCATCCCGTTCGCGGATCGGCGTTCGCGCCTTCGTAGTTCCGCGCCTCTGACAGTGCATAGCGCCAATGGATGACGGCCCGCGCATCCGTCGATGCCAGCACGCTCACATGCGAATAGCGGCCCTGCTTGTCGCTCATCGGCTCGCAGTCGCCCGCGCCCGGACAGCCTTTTCCCCAGGTCTCCATGAACTCGTCCGTATACCACTTGCCGTTCTCCGTTACCCAGGCAGGAATGTAGTTGGTCCCCTGCCAGAACACCAGCCGCATCGGCGACTTGTCGAAGCGCACTACAACATCCGTGTCCGGACCGATTCGCCGCAACCGATCCCACGCCGGCTCGAACTTCAGGCTCGCGTAGTTGGCGCCAAACGGTCCCGCGCCCGGCGGCCCTGATGGCAACACAGCGGTTGGAATCACCGCGCCTTGCGGTGCAGAGACCGCCACAACCTGTGCACGATCCTCGGCAGCTGTCACTGCGCCTTCCCGCACGCTCACTTCATCCAGATCGCCGTCAAGCGAGTAATAGCTCAACTCCACCGGCCTGCTGATCCACGCCGGAAAAGTATTCTCCGCCTGCCGCACTCTGCCAAGAATCAGCGCAGCCGCGCGCGCCTGCCAAAAATTTCCCGGTGCGTTCAAATGCGCGGCTTCCTTGCCGTCAATAAAAATCGTCAGTCCGGAATCGCTCTGGAACGTCCCTGTCAGGTGCACCCACTTTTTCAAGGGCAGCGTCTCTTCGCTGATCGCTTGCCTCCAAGTGCCGTCAACACTCGCGCCGAAGCCCACATGCCCAAACGCATCGATGGCAAGCGAAAAGCCGACCTGCTGAAACTCGCTCTGATCCACTACCGGCAACCAGTTCCACGGATAGTAATCGAGCGCAACCCACGCCGAAACCGTAAAAGCATTGCCAAGCGCAGGCACGTCCTTACCCTCGCGCGATACCTCCGTCGTGTAACCGTCGAACTCAAGCGCATGCCCCTTCACGCCGGGAACCAGCCGCCACATTCCCTCAAGCTTGTCGCCGGACTTGGCCGGCGCCGCACTCAACGTCTCGCCCGATCCTTCGTCAAAACTCCAATCGATCCGGTTCGCCTGCGCCACTGCGTTCGCTGCCATCAGCAAAACAATTCCCAATCCGTACGAGCACCTTGAAAATCTCATCAAACCATCCTTGAAAGACCGGAGCCAGTGTAGCCCATAGCAAACCAGTTGTTCTCCCGCAATCTTTTCAAGTTCATGCAAAAAGGCTGCCTGATTACCAGGCAGCCCTTCCACTTCTTCTTAATCGCTCCTAAGTCAAACAGCCTCTCTGCACCAACCGCTAGCAGGACTTGTAGCCGTCCACGTCCTTGAAGTCGACCACGTACTTCTTCCCGCCCGCCAGCGTAATCTCCGCGCCCACTACCGATCCCGAAGGCATCACATCCATCAGCTTGATTTCTTTGATCGGTGACAGATCCTCTTTCGTGAACGCTGTATCGCCCACCTTGTGCAGCATCACTGAAATCATCAACTCCATCGCCGGGTTCTGCGCCGTGCGCTTGCGATACGCATGCAGCACGGTGCTCTCGTCGGCTTCCGCGTTAAAGCTTTTGTGCACCAGGCCTGCAATCTCATCCCATCCCTCGTACACAATCATTGCCACACTTCGGCCTGCAATCGCCGCCGTCATTCCTTTGCCCAACTCATCCTTGAAGCTGTGTACCTCTGCCTTCGTTCCGCCCATGTGCGGCATGCCAAAGTGCCCCAGCGTCAACTCGTGCTCAAATGCCATCCGGCAACGGTCCACGCGGATCACGCCGCCCGGAATTGTAATCTCCGCCAGGTCGATGATGTAACCCACGCCGTTGTTCGGCGGCTTGCGCATCAGCAACTGCCGGTACAGCACACCATCGCGCTCGCCGTTCGACAAAATGCTCTGCGCGCCTGAGAAGCCCGCCTCCTTCGACGCCGCATTGTCCAACGCACGCCCGGTCAGATAGAAGTTGATGTCCATACCGCGCAGATCGCGCGGATCGAGGCTTCTGAACGTGTACTCCTGCGCGGTGCCGCCCTGCGGATCGCGATCCTCCCACGGAAAATGCGTATTGAACACCAGCTTCGAATAGTTGGGGTCGTCGTCGTAGACCTTGCCTGAAATAATCTCCGACGCGCCGCTGCTCCCATGATTCACCAGAGCCAGCCCCGGCTTTGCCAGCACTGTCCGCTTTGAATCGCCCCCCAGCGCCGTCCACATCCCGTCGTTCTCCTTCTCCGTCCAGTAGGGCGAGTCCTCCGGCAGTGCCAGCGAGATGAACGGCAGAAACATGATGAACGGGCTCGCAGGGCAACTGTAGTTCTGGATCGCGAACTCGCGATGCGGATAAAACCCAAGGCTGGGAATATCGTTCTCGAAAAAATCTTCCCGCCCCGTAAACTGCAGCAGCGAACCCGAGCACAACCGCCGCGCCCATCCCGGATCAATCGGCGGCTTGCCGTGCAGCATAAACGACGCCGGAAATCCACCCGCAATCCACAGCCGGTAGCAGATGCTGCGCGCCCACATGTTGATGTAGCCGTCGCGCCCAAAAAAGCTCGTGTACGTCTCGAACAGCTCGTGAAAGCTCTTTTCCAGCACCGCCGCCACCTCGGGATAATGCTCATCGCCGAACGCGCGGCTCCATATCGTGCCGTAAACCAGAAATAGGCTGATCGTGTAGTAGTTGTAACTCTGCTCCAGGTACCAACCATTGCCCGCGTGATACGAAGCAATCCACAGCAGATGGCTCTTCAGCAGCTCATCGTCAATCTCGTATCCGTTCTTCTTCAAGAACGAGAGCGTGCAGATGTTGAACAGCCGCCAGTTATTCTGCGTCGTGCGATGATGCCCCCACTTCGACATCGTCACCGCCATTTCGTCGCGCTGTTTCTCCGTCAGGTGGGGCCACAGCACATCCGGCATCAGCAGCATCGTCTTGGTCCAGCCGCCAAACTCGCACGTAAATTGATACGTCGCATCCGGCAAATCTTCCGGCAGAGGCAGACTGTTCGCATGCCCCGGCGTCATCGCGTTGTAAAAGTGATGGCAATAATAATCCAGAAGCTTGATGCCCTTGATGCTGATCTCCGGATCGACATGAATCAGCGGCGCAGCAAGATTGAATGTGCGCTCCAACGCCTCAAACTCATGCGAGCGCGTGCGCCACTCCGGATCGTTCGGCTGCGGATATGACTTGCCCGGCACCAGCGGAAACACAATCGGCTGTTCGAAATCCTTCACGTGCGTAAACGCCCGCTCCAGCACATACCGCGCGCAGTCAATGTAGTGCTTGCGCGTCATCCCCGTCATCGGGCTCAACGCGAAATCCGGCTCATTTACTTCGAATCTCGACTTAAATGTACGCTCGTTTCCCGCCGCGTCTGTCCTGCTCGCCATCACGCTCACCTTTTCAAATTGAATTGTTCGAGCCCGTCCCGCCACGCCATCAAAGCCGGAAGCCGGCTCGCCTAAGATTCAGGCCCGCTCACAAGGCCAGAACTAACCGCATTGAGAATATCAGCCACGGCCTTTTTCCCGCACCACACCTCTAAAAAGTTGCGCTGTGAACAAATCTATTGTCGAGAACTGCATTGAAGGTTTCAACGATTAGGACTACCTTGGATGCGTCAATCAATCCATTCCAGGAGATGATTCTAATGAATCGCTTGTTCTTTGTCGCCCTGTCCGCGGCCATGCTGGCTTGTGCAACAAGCTATGCTCAGGCGGGAAGGTTGGAGTTGGTTCCCGCTCCGGTCGGCTCCTCCTCTGCAGCCGCCATTCCTGCACATGCTTCGCCGCTCAACATACCGGGAGTGGAGTTCCCGCGTATCGAAGCCGACTCCCGTGTCACCTTCCACTTCAAGGCGCCTGACGCGCAGAAGGTGCAGGTTTCCATCAATAACAAACCGTACGACATGACCAAAGGCGACGACGGCGTGTGGACCTACACCAGCGAGCCGCAGCCGCCCGGCTACCACAACTACTGGATGATCGTAGACGGCGCAATCGTGCTCGATCCCGGTACCAATGCCTTCATCGGCTACGGCCACATGTGCAACGGCTTTGAAATTCCGGATCCCGGCGTAGATTTCTACAGCCTCAAGGACGTGCCGCACGGCAACGTTCTCATCAAGAACTACTACTCCAAGACAGCCAACGGCTGGCGGCACATCTACATGTACACTCCGCCCGGCTACGACAAGAACACCTCCGTGCGCTATCCGGTGCTGTATCTGCAGCACGGCGGCGGTGAAGACGAGCGCGTATGGATCGAGATGGGCCACACCAATCTGATCCTCGACAACCTGCTGGCGCAGGGCAAGGTCAAGCCCATGATCGTGGTCATGGAAACCAGCGCAGTCGGCCCGCCCATGCCGATGCCCGCATCTTCCGGGCCAGTCGGTTCCGGAGCCCGTCCCGCAGGCCGGCCCGCCGGCGGGTTCCGCGGATTCCCTCCAGGTGGCGGCCCCTATGGCGAGCTCATGATCAACGACCTCATCCCATGGGTTGATAGCAACTTCCGCACACTTACTGACAAGGATCACCGCGCCATGGCCGGCCTCTCCATGGGCGGCATGATTACGGAAGCCGTTGGTATGTCGCACCCGGAAAAGTTCGGCTACATCGGCTTGTTCAGCGGAAATCGCGCAGCCATGTTCGGCCAGCAGACTCCGTTCGCGAATACCGCGGATGGCGCGGCGCTGCCACCGCTCGACCTCAAGACTCTTTACAACGGCGCTATGGCCGATACCGCAAAATTCAACAAGGAAGTAAAGGTCTTCTTCTTCAGTTGCGGCTCAGTAGAGAACCCCAGGAACCTTGAGACGCACCAGAAGCAACTCATCGCCTCTGGAATCAAGAACAGCTACGTGTACATTTCGCCAGGCACCGCGCACGAGTGGCAAACCTGGCGCAGAAGCCTCTACGTATTTGCGCCTCTGCTATTCCAATAAGAATTCCCACGTGGGTGGCCTGACTTTCTCCTGCCAGCGGCATGAATGCGGGAGGAAAGGATAGGCCACCCGCTTTTGAAGCCGATTTCAAAATAGGTGGCCATCCCCGCACTCAGGGGTATATCCTCCCGTCATTGGGCAATCAAGAAGCGAACTCCGTTTAATTCATTGCCGCCCGAACTCCGCAGCAAACCCCAGCTTCGGTTCCATCGCAAGCATATCCATCGTTTACTTCCCCACTTCCCCCAAGGAGGGCACCATGGCATCCGTACTCATCACCGGAACCAGCAAAGGCATCGGCTTTGAAACAGCACTCGCTTTCGCGCGCGCGGGCCACACCGTTTACGCCACCATGCGCAACCCGGTGCACTCGCCGGAGCTCGCCCAGATTGCGGCCGGCGAAAAATTGCCCATCCACATCTCCGCTATGGACGTTGACTCCGACAGCTCCGTCACATCCGCCATCGGCGCAATCCTCGCAACCCACGGCGCAGTCGACGTCCTCGTCAACAACGCCGGCGTAGAGCGTGCTGGCTCCGTCGAAGAGCTGCCCTTCTCCGACTTTCGCGACTGCATGGAAACTAACTACTTCGGCACGCTCCGCTGCATCCAGGCGCTCGTTCCCCACATGCGTCAGCGGCGCAGCGGATGCATCGTCAACATCACCTCCATCGCCGGCCTCCTCACCAGCCCTCCCCTCACTCCATATATGGCCTCTAAGTGGGCGGCCGAGGCGCTCAGTGAGGCACTGGCCTGCGAACTCAAACCTTTCAATATCCGGGTGGCCATCGTCGAGCCCGGCATCATCGACACCGCCATGTCGCGCCGCATCTCAGAGCCCGAGAGCAGTTCCGCCTATCCCCACATGGCTCGCTTCGGCGCCATGTTCTCTGACTCGCTCCAGAACCCCGTCCCACCCACACTCGTCGCCCAAACCATTCTGCAAATCGCTGAAAGCGGCAGCGAGCAGCTTCGTTACCTCGTCGGCCCCGATGCAGCGCCCTTCATCGAGTGGCGCAGAAGCATGTCCGACAAAGAATGGGTCGATCTCAACGCATCCGACAACCAAACCTTCTTCGCCCGTATGCAAAGCGCTTTCGCACCCGCCCCGGTCTCCGAAAGCTGAGAACAACTGAACCGGCTCACCATCACAGTGTGTTATCCCGCGGTAGCAGCTTGGGACCTCGCGCAATCTTTTTGCGCGGGGTCCGCGTAGTGAAAGAACTGCTCACAATTCTTAGCGCATACCAGATACTCTCACTTTGATTTTTCAAGAATCCTCAAAGAAGCAACCCCCTTCACTTCCTAAAACACCATTCAAATCATGTGGAGCAAAACATAGATCATCCGCATTATGTATGAGTTCCGTAAGACAACTGAACGATCCGGAAAAAATAAAAATCTCATTTTCGTATATTGACAATGGTCGGACAATCAGACTAACATCCTCGGCGTTGAAGAACTCTTCCCAATCCGGATGAGTTTGATTAGCAAGATTCCCCAAAGCCCCTCACAAAGTTAAGACCAGAAAGATCGCTCATTGGGCCCGGCACGCGCAATTGGAAGGGGCCTTAGTGCCCATCAACGCCAACAACGAGAAATGGGAGGTTCCATGGCACGCAAATTTCTTTCACAGCGAAAATTCAGGTGGGCAGTAGCCGCTGTTTTCCTGGTGACGAGTACATTGCTCCTGACGCCACGAGTAGCACGGTCACAGGAAAACTCTGCCACGTTATACGGAAACGTGACCGATCCTTCGGGAGGAGTCATTCCGGGAGCGAGTGTGACGCTCACCAAGCAGGACACCCAGGCGACGATAAAGAAAACCACCAACAGCACCGGAGACTTCACCTTCACCTTTGTTCCCATTGGTACGTATTCGCTCAAGATCGAGGCCAGCGGCTTTGCAACATATGTCGCCACCGGCATTACGCTCACGGCAGGCCGGCAGATCAGGCAGACTTACAGCTTGCATCTCGGCGAGACAAGTCAAACTGTTACCGTTACGGCCAGCGTTCCACTGATCAATACAGTTTCCGCGCAGCAACTTCACGCCTTTCAACAGACAGAGATCAGGCAATTGCCGTTGCTCAATCGTAATATCAGCAATCTCCTGTCGGTCGGAGCCGGAGTCAACCAATACACGGCCTCCCAGGGAGGAGTCCAGATGAATGGGGTCGGGATCCAGGGAACACGGTACACCGTTGACGGAACCAACTCCAGTGGGAACCTCGAAGGAAGTTCTCTTTCGGCATGGGGCGCGCCGAATCTGATCGATCTCATCAGTCTCGACGGCGTTCAAGAGGTGAGTACCGTTAAGGGCGTTATCCCTGCCCAATATGCAGATGCCGTGGGCGGCCAGGTGAACGTCATCATGAAATCCGGCACGAACCAGTGGCATGGCAGCGTCTTTGAAAATAACCAGGTGAGCGCTCTTAATGCTCGATACCAACGCGCGAGCAGTAAACCTCGCCTCACTTTTAACCAATTTGGCGCATCCCTCGGCGGGCCGATCAGGAGAAACAAGATCTTCATCTTCGGAGACTACGAAGGCTACCGCTCGAGCCAGAATCAATTCATTGAGGGCAACGTTCCCACCGACGCAACTCGCCAAATGTTGTTGAACGCGGTTCCGGAATACAACCTCGCCTTGCAGGAATTTCCTTCGCCCAACGGCACCGTTGTTCCGGGTTCATACACGGGAAGCTACAGCACCACCAAGCGCGCGCTCCGGAATGACAACCACTTTGATGCAAAGGCTGACATCATGCTGGCAAGGGCAGACCGCCTTTCCATCAGCTTTAGCCGAGGCAATCCGTATCAGCTCTCTCCAAGAATCTATCTTGATGACGATCGCGTTTCGACCAATCCGATGTACCGCGGCAATGTCAGCTTCATCACAGGAGGTGCCCACTGGACGTCTGAGACGAGATTCGGCTTCAATCGTCCCGACCAGAATCGTTTGGACGGATACTTTGATAAAAAGGACCCGAACAATCCAAGCGAGGCAGACTTCGCTTACGGTCGGCGTCTTCCTAATCTCAATACAACCCTCGGGTTCAGCGGCCCAGGAGGCGAGATATGGATTGAAACCGGCTACAACTACGAGCTTGGCGAGAACTTCGCACTCGAACGGGGCCGTCATTCGTTCAAGTTCGGTGGAGATTATCAACACACCAACGGAAGCCGAACGAATCCACAGGTCCCGGATATTAACTACTCGAGCCTTACCGACTTGCTGAACAACACTCCCAGCCAGGCGGAGGCCTCCTTTGGACAGGGCGTATTCGCCGGGCATCTCAGCGAGTTCGGTTTCTTTCTCCAGGACGATTGGCGAGTTACCCCGAAGCTGACGCTGAACATGGGGCTCCGATACGATTTCTATTACGCCTTGAAAGTCGACGGTACCCTGGCGGACCCAACCGCAGGCATCTATAACCCTAGCCCTCTCAGCATGGATGGTAACTTTACGGTCGGCCCTATACGCCCCGTGAGCAATATCTACAACAACGATGACAACAACTTTGGTCCAAGGTTCGGCTTTGCTTACAACCCGGATGGAATGGGTAAAACGGCCATTCGTGCCGGGTTCAGTCTGATGTTCTCCAGTCAAATGCCGGGCGCGATGTGGGCCGGCGCACAATCGGACCGGAACATTCCTTTCCGGGATTTCTTCACAGCAAACCAGGTGGCGGCGGCTGGACTGAAGTACCCGATCTACAACAGTGACATGGCCGCCCTGGAGCGGAGCCTCGCCCTGCAAAGCGGTAACCAGAGAGTGGCAGCGTTCACAATCTTCAACGCGAATCTGCAAAACCCCTACACCATGCAGTATGTGTTGTCGATTGAACATCAGTTGACCCCGCACATGATGTTCTCGACTTCAGGTGTTGGGACGCGAGGAGTCAAGCTCCTTGAGTGGCGGTGGGCGAACCAGGTTCGGCCGGATGGCACCATCCCAAATCCCGACTTGAGCCGGGCTTATTACGTCGACAATTCACAAACCCTCTCCTACTTTGGATGGCAGAACTCCCTCAAGAAGCATTTCTCGAATAACTTGAGTTTCGATTTGAATTACACCTACTCAAAGTCACTTTCGACTGAAGGCGGAGACACCGGGGCCTACTACCAGAACGGAGTCGACACCAGAAATCAGGACTTCTTTAATCCCAGAGCCGATCGTGGCCCTTCCGCTGGAGACATGACCCACAGCTTCAGTTCCGACGTGATCTACCAGTTGCCTGACTTCCGGGGCATCGGTAATTCTGTCGTGCGTCAAACCGTAGGCGCCTGGCAAATGTCCGGTATCTTCTCGGCGGGCAGTGGCCAGCCCATTTACCTTTCTCAGCCGGCATCGAACCTCGGACAGCGCCCGGATTATGTCGGAGGGGAGCCATACCTTTCCAACTACAGGGACACTCTCCAATATCTCAACCCAGCGGCTTTTGCAGCGGTTCCCCTGTCCCCAACTGGTGGAGCAGCGATCCGGCCGGGCAATGCGACACCCGGTGGGTGGCGGTTGCCGGGCCAATGGAATCTCAATTTCAGCCTTGCAAAAAACTTAGCACTCCGGGAAGCCACGAGATTGCAGATTCGCATGGAAATGCTGAATGCGTTCAATCACACAATCCTTAACGGGCTCAGAACCAATATCACCGATCCGTTTTTCGGTCAGCTCCGGAGCACCGCGGGAGCCAGAATCATCCAGTTGAATGCAAGACTGACTTTCTGATCCACAGTCCAACATAACCTGCGGGTCCCCCATCCTTCGAGCGTTCTCTGTTCGAAGGATGGGGACACCACAGCCCCAACCTCGACACCCCTTTGTAGATCCCTTTCCATGCCGACATGCTTTGATGGTCGCGCACTCCATTCATACGCATGACACCGCCTTCTGCAGCATGCAGCATACTGAGCGGATATGTTATGGTGTGTTGCCTGAGCCGGGAAGTGCCCCCGTGAGTCCCAGCCTTGCTCGTTCCCATATCTGGAGGATTGATGTTTCGTCGCGAGTTCCTGAAAACGCTCGCGCTGGCGGCTCCCGCCGGCGCTCTGGCCCCTTACGCAAAAACCTTCGCGCTGGAGAATCCAGCTCGCGCTGTAGTCCCTTACTTCTTCGAGCTTGCTGCCCAGGAGCGCAAAAGGGTAAAGATCACCGACGTCAAGGTGATGCGCCTCAAAATGAGCCCGGGCGCACATGAGATGCCTCTGGTCAAAATCGAAACCGACGCAGGCGTGCACGGAATCGGCGAGTGTCATCACGACATCACTGGCCTCGGCGCAAAAGACACCGTCCTCAACGCATTCCGCGAAATGCTCATAGGTCAGGACCCATTCGACATCGACAAGCTGACCACCCAGATGGCATGGAGAACCTCGTACCTCGGTGGCTATCACGGCGCAGGAATGCACGCTGTCACAGGTTGCGAGGTTGCCCTTTGGGATCTCACAGGTAAACTTCTTGGAATGCCCGTGCGCAAGATCCTGGCCGGCGGCGCATTCACTGACAAGGTTCGCGCCTATTGGACCAGCCAGCCGCGCAATCCTCTCGACCCCGCTTCGTGCAAGGAGTGGGTGGACTACATCAAAGGCTCCGTTCAGAAGTGGACCGCCGCCAAGTGCCACAGGATTCTGAGGCGGCCCGGTGGAGAAGCCTTGAATCGCCAGTTGTCCAACCAGGAACTCGACGCGCTGGTCCAGGAATACACCAACATCCGTGAAGCCGCCGGGCCTTACTTCGAAATCGCCGTGCACTTCCACTGGGAGCTCGATTACATCAATGCCCTGCGTGTCGCCCGCGCGCTTGAAAAGATTCGCCCCTGGTGGATTGAAGATCCCATGCCGCCCAACTATACAGACCAGTGGGTCAGGCTCACCGCCGCTTCGCCTTCTCCCATCCTCACCGGCGAGAATCTTTACACCCGTCGCGATTTTCTGCCGTTCATCACCAACGGAGCCGTCGACATTATCGAGATCGACATCTCAATGGCCGGCGGACTGCTTGAAGCCAAGCGTATCGCCGACCTGGCGTACGTCTACAACATCCCGGTGGCCACGCACAACGTCATGGGCCCGGTGGCCACCATCGCCTCGGCCAACTGCACGGCTGCCATGCCGGACTTCCTCGGGCATGAGACGTTCGACTTCAAGACTGGCCGCAGAGCCGGCGAGACAGATGTCATCACCTACGACCGCGAACTGATCCAGGACGGCTACATCCAGCTTTCCGACAAGCCGGGCTTGGGAGTGGAAATCAACAAAGATGTAGCCATGAAGCACCTGATGGAAGGAGAAACCTGGTGGGGCTAACTCTTCGACCCGTTGAAAGCGTCGGCAGGTGCCGCGCCGGAGGCGCAGCGAATCTTAGCCCCGCGCTTCAGCGTGGGGAAACGGACCCTCACATCACACACAGTCCCGTAGGGACGCCGCAATCTCAGCAACCCCTGGAAACCATAGTGAGTCGTACGAAGCTGTGCTCCGTTCATCGCACTTTTGTGCGATGAGCGGGCGGCTCGCGCCGGAATACCACAATCTAACGCCGGCTGCCGGGTACCACAGTCCGGAATCTCGGATGTGGGACAGCTCAGGCCTATAATCGTTAACCGGATGGACACGGACTCGGCCAGCACGCTGTTTGGCAGGAACCCTTCGTATGACGCGGCGGGCAACGTGGCGCAGGACGGCGCGAATACCTACCTTTACGATGCCGAGGGACGTATCTGCGCGGTGCAGAGTCTGTTAAACAACAGCCCAATCATCGGCTATCTTTATGACGCTGAGGGAACACGCATCGCCAAGGGAACAAGAACCTCCTGGAACTGCGACAACTCGGGGAACAATCTTACGATTACGACTTCCTATATCCTTGGTCCGGACAATGAGCAATTGGCCGAGTTAACCTGGAGTGGCGGCACGGCCCAGCCAGTGCATACCAATGTGTGGGCCGGTGGGCAGTTGGCGGCAACTTTCGACAACTCCGACCCTTACGATGAGCCGGCCGGTATCCTTTACTTCCATCTCTCAGACTGGCTGGGTAGCCGCCGCGTCCTCACCGACTCCAACGGCGTCGTCGCCCAGGTTTGCCATAGTCTGCCTTACGGTAATGGCGAAGACTGCATTCCGCCGGCAGCCACCGAGCACCTGTTTACCGGCAAAGAACGTGACGCCGAATCAGGAAATGACTACTTCAAATATCGGTACTACGCATCTTCAATGGGACGGTGGTTATCGCCTGATCCTTCGGGGCTAACCCACGCTGATTTAGGAAATCCGCAGAGCCTCAATCTCTACAACTACGTTGGGAATAGACCGCTTACAATCAAAGACCTTGATGGATTGTGCTGGCAGGGATTCCAATGGGCATGCAACATTATTCAGCGGTTCGAAAACCGATTTAGCGGCTACGGATTCCAGACCAACGATCAGATTCTAAGCAATCCTAATCAGAGATCCCAGAAGAAGATTAAGCAGAAGCGTGAGGAGAGTCGAACAAGGGAAAGTCAGCCAGCTCAATCATTGCTCGCGAATTCTGCATATCAGTTCTCGGGCTTCGCCCCAGTTCACACGACAACTGTTGTCGTACCGATAGATGCCGTGCCCGTACCCATTCCCATTTTCAGTATTGGGGTGACTACGAGCGTGACGTGGATTCCGAAGACCAATACCTGGTGCCTAGGACCGTCTGCAACATTAGCGTCAGGCGGCGGCAAGGCATTTTCCGCAACGATGTATGGTTCCACTGACGCGCAATACACAAAGGGTGTGATCAGTGGGTGGGGCGCCACACTTAACGCACAGCCATCTGAACTCGGCGGGATCTCTGTTTCCAGCAATTCAAGCGGAGTATTGACAGGCTACACAATAGCGACAGATGCAGGCGTTTCCGGCGCTTGGGGTTATACCAAGTGCGCCGACTTTTAGGGGGTATCGATGATCCCGATTTTTGCATTCGTTGGGCTTATTCTGATAATGATCTGTGTCTTGGTGGCTCCGTCTGCCGTGAATGATGCGATTCGTTGGCGCATACCGGCCGAAGCGAGACCAAGTCCACCGCGCCATCCTCATTTTCCAGTAATCCTGATCTTTCTTCTCGGGTTGGGGCTGTACTATGAGATCGGACGCGAGTGGCCCCCAGAATATTCCTTGGAATTGAATACGTGGCAGCAGTACCTTGGCATCTTCAGCGCAATCTGTCTAGCTGCCCTGGGCGTTATTGCATGTTACTGGCCATTTCTATTTATGCGTATATTCATCCGAAACTTGCGAAGAGTGTCGCGTTCTGCGGTTGACGCTAGATCGAGTAAGATCATCGATGTCGCCGCGAAGCTTTTCGGTGTTGTGTTCTTATTGGCCTCTTCATGGATTATCCATTTGATTGTATCTGCAATCTAAGTGTGCGCTGGGCTTAGAATGCCAGCCCAGACGTACAGTTGTGCCTCGCCAAAATTCCATCCGGGCGCAAAAATCGGGTATCGGGGCCGTACCATGACACGTTGAGCGCGTCGTCGGGAACGGAATTTGAGGTGTGAATGGTAATTTCGCAGGGTCGGAGAATCGTCAAGAGGAGCGATGAAGAGATTTCCGCCGCAGTTCTTCCATCCGACTTTTGAAAGTTTGGAGCGGTTGAGCGGCAGGATTCAGGCGGCGAGATCATAGCGATGATGCAAGCCGCCGAGCCTGGGCATTGAAATGACTTTCGCAGTCATCGGTGTACCCTTCGCTGCATTCCGGTCAGTCGGAGTTTCTTTGCCCAATCCGAGATGCGTCCTGTCGTTGTGGTAGTAGTAAACGTACTCGCTCATCAGACGCTTCAAATGCCGTTCATTAAGTACGATCACATAATCGAGCAGATCGCCGGGTGCCCCCGGTCCCTCGCTTCTGGGGACCGGGGATATCGATACGATGCAAGCATCGACCTCAACTCGAACGCTGGATACGTCTACGACGACGCCCCTCGCTTGTCTTCTCAGTGCAGCCGGGTGCCCCAAATCCGGATTCGCGCACCTGGGATATCAAGCACACCCATCCCGCAGCATCCATCACAATTTCACCTGGGACTTTTGTACCAAAAAATCGCCGTTCGGCTATCGATAGAACCATAGCCCAAATCGACCCCTGATCATCACAAAATCCTCAAATGCCTCACGCGCGAGCCTTCAGTTCCTTCGGCCGCAACTCTCCATCAACTGCCTTACCCAGCACCACCACGAACGGCGGCAGTGCTTCAATATCTGCAACCGATGTGCGGAAGTTGACGATGCACGAACGCAGCGCGTATTTCCCTTCCACGACTGCATTCGAAAGATAGAACGCGCCGCTGGCCTGCAGCCTCGTCAGCAACTCCAGGTTCAGATCGTCGAGATACTTGTCCACCGCTTCGCTCCCCGGCTTCAGATCCGCCGGAACAAAACGAAATGTCGTAATGCTCAGCGACTGAGTAAGTGCCTCAAGTTCGCCGTAGTCAGCGAGCTTTCGATACAGCCTGCGGGATAGTTCTATATCGTCGGAGATCATCCGCACGTATCCTTCGCGCCCCGCCTGCTGCAGTGCCAGCCACACTTTGAGCGCTCGCAGACTGCGCGAGTTCTCCGGCCCCAGGTCGAAGTAATTTGTTGCCTCGTCGCCAAAGTGATAGTAGACAGGATGATAGGAGAACGCATCGCGCAGCTTCTCCGCATTGCGCACCAGCGTGCAGCCGGCTTCAAGCGGCGCATACAGCCACTTGTGCGGATCAACAGCCACCGAGTCGGCCTCGTGCAGTCCCGCAAACTCCGCCGGAGCATCGGGCAACACCGCGGCAAGCCCTCCGTAGGCTCCGTCTACATGAAACCAGAGATCGAATTCGCGGCACAGTGCGGCCAGTTCCGGCAAAGGATCGACGGCGCCGGTGCTGACAGTACCCGCCGTTCCCGCAACCATCATCGGCCTGTCACCCGCGGTGATATCGCTGTGTATCTGCTCGCGCAGTGCAGCGACGTCGATGCGCAAATTACTGTCGGTAGCAATCCAGCGGATCGAGTCGGTGCCCATGCCTGCAATATCCGCAGCCTTCTGAATCCACGTGTGCGTCTCTTTCGAGCAGTAAACACGCAGTTGCTTGCCGCCGATGCCCCTGGTGCGTACATCCCATCCGGCCTTTGCCTGGCGCGCCGCGAGAAAGCACACAATGTTTGCCATGTTGCCGCCGCTCACAAACAAACCGCCGCAATCCGTTGGGTAGCCGATCATCTCCGCGATCCAGCGAATCGTCTGCCCTTCAATCTCGCTCGCCATCGGCGACAGCAGCCACGCTCCCACATTCGGATTCATCGCGGAGGCCAGCATCTCTCCCAGCGCGCCGATGGGCGCGGGCGACGACGTGACATATCCCCAGAAGCGCGGATGCCCGTTGAACAGAGAGTGCTCGCTCATCAGACCGGTGGCGGTGTTCAGCAACTCCGCGGCATCGGCACCGTGCTCCGGCAGAGTGCGATCGGCCTTAAGTACCTTGCGCACAACCGCGGGCGGCTCCGCGGGAGTCACCGGGCGCTTGGGAAGCGACTCAAGAAAACCGGCGATGCGCTCGACTAGCTGCGTGCCAAGCTCCCTGAACTGCTGCGCATCAATCTCCAACGGCGAAACGCGCTCCAGCGGCGAAATTCGCTCATCTGCATTTACTTCACCTGTCATATCGTCCTCACCCAAACACTCACATTATCGCTCGCCTGTCATCGCGATGCTCGGTGGCCGTCGTGTTCTTGTGTCCTTCATTCATCTGCCGGTGGTAAAATCGGCATCTCCAAAAGGAGGAGGTCTATGGGAAAGCGCTACAACAACATCCTCGAAACCGTCGGGCACACTCCCGTGGTGCGGATTAACCGCCTCGCGCCGCCCGGCATCAACCTCTACGTAAAAGTCGAAGCCTTTAATCCCCTGGGCTCCGTAAAAGACCGACTCGCCCTCGGCGTCATTGAAGAAGCGGAGCGAACCGGCAAACTCAAACCCGGACAAACCGTTGTTGAGGCCACCAGCGGCAACACCGGAATCGGCCTCGCCATGGTCTGCGCGCAGAAAGGCTACCCTCTCGTCATAACCATGGCCGAACCCTTCAGCGTAGAGCGCCGCCGCCTTATGCGCTTCCTCGGCGCCAAGGTCATCATCACCCCCGCCTCTGCCAGAGCGGTTGGGATGGTAGAGAAGACGAAGGAATTAGCAGAGAAGCACGGCTGGTTCTTCACTCGTCAGTTTGAAAATGAAGCGAACCCCGACATGCATTCCCGCACAACCGCACGAGAGATCGTCGACGATTTCGCCGGCGAGAAGCTTGATTACTGGGTCACCGGATTCGGCACCGGCGGAACACTGAAAGGTGTTTCGCGCGTGCTCGCGAAGGAGATGCCTGACACCAAAATCGTTGTCTGCGAACCCGATGAAGCTCCCATGCTCTCAAGCGGCGAAAAGCAAAAGCAAAACGCAGATGGTACGCCTGCAGAAGGACACCCCGCCTGGAAGCCACATCCCATCCAGGGCTGGAGCCCTGACTTCGTTCCCAAGCTCACGGTAGACGCCGTAGACATGAAGGTCATCAGCCAGATAGTTCGCATTCCAAATGCTGAAGCCATCCGCTACAGCAAGGAGCTGGCCCAGAAGGAAGGCATCTTCGTCGGCATCTCCTCAGGCGCTACTTTTGCAGGAGCGTTGAAGGTTGCCGCAGAAGCGCCGAAGGGCTCAACCATTCTGTGCATGCTGCCGGATACAGGTGAGCGTTATCTCAGCACCCCGCTCTTCGCCGACATCGCAGTCGATATGAATCTGGAAGAGGTGGAGATTTCGCTTTCCACGCCCGGTTGCTGGCTCCCAACACTGCAATAAATTAAACCAACAGATTTAACTAACCTTTCATCTCCGGGTCTCTCTTTTTCGAGACCCGGATACACTCACCTGAGACACTGCCGATACGTCGAACCGATGTGTTCAATTGAGCGCTGGTTTTTCGATTGGCTGCAGCAATCGACGTCATTGACAACTTCTCTCATCCGGTTCCGAACCAGCCTCCTATACTTAAGGAGCCGGAAAGGTTCAGTTAGGTAAAGGAGACATCATGTCCAGCGAATCCAAGTGCCCGTTCACGGGCGGAATGCTCAAGCACACCTCTGCGGGAGGTAAAGGTAACCGGGACTGGTGGCCCGATCAGCTTAATCTCGAAATTCTGCACCAGCGCTCGTCGCTCTCAAACCCTATGGGTGAAGATTTTAGTTATGCCGAGGAATTCAAAAGCCTAGATCTCAACGCAGTAGTGAAAGACCTTAACGCCCTCATGACCGACTCGCAAGACTGGTGGCCCGCCGACTTTGGTCACTACGGCGGTCTCTTCATCCGCATGGCCTGGCACTCCGCCGGAACGTACCGCATTCACGATGGCCGCGGCGGTGGTGGACGCGGTTCGCAGCGTTTTGCGCCGCTCAACAGCTGGCCGGACAACGTGAATCTCGACAAGGCGCGCCGCCTGTTGTGGCCCATCAAGCAGAAGTATGGCCGCAAAATCTCGTGGGCCGATCTGATGATTCTTGCAGGTAATGTTGCGCTGGAGTCGATGGGCTTTAAGACCTTCGGCTTCGGTGGCGGCCGTGAAGATATCTGGGAGCCGGAGCTCGACGTTGACTGGGGTCCTGAGGCCACGTGGTTAGGCGATGAACGCTACAGCGGTGACCGCGACCTCGCCAATCCGCTCGCCGCTGTCCAGATGGGACTCATCTACGTGAACCCTGAAGGTCCCAATGGAAACCCCGATCCGGTTGCCGCAGCGCGCGACATCCGCGAAACGTTCGCACGCATGGCGATGAACGACGAGGAGACCGTAGCCCTGATCGCAGGTGGACACAGCTTTGGCAAGACCCACGGCGCTGGCCCTGCCACCCACGTTGGCGCTGAGCCTGAGGCGGCGGGAATTGAAGAGCAGGGACTCGGCTGGAAGAGTGACTTCGGTTCGGGCAAAGCCGGCGACGCCATCGGCAGCGGCCTTGAAGTCATCTGGACCAAGACGCCGACCAAGTGGAGCAACAACTTTTTTGAGAACCTCTTCGGCTTTGAATGGGAGCTCACCAAAAGCCCGGCAGGCGCACACCAGTGGAAGCCGAAAGGCGATGCCGGCGCGGGCTTGATCCCCGACGCTTTTGATCCGAAGAAGAGCCACCAGCCGACGATGCTCACCACCGACTTGTCTCTGCGGTTTGATCCGGCCTACGAAAAAATTTCGCGCCGCTTCCTCGAACACCCCGATGAGTTTGCCGATGCCTTCGCGCGCGCATGGTTCAAGCTCACGCATCGCGACATGGGACCGATTTCACGCTACCTCGGCCCACTGGTGCCAAAGGAAGAGCTCATCTGGCAGGATCCCGTCCCAGCCGTCGATCACGAACTGATCAACGACAAGGACGCTGAAGCACTGAAGGCCAAGGTGCTCGCATCGGGTCTTTCAATTTCAGAACTCGTCGGCACTGCGTGGGCTTCGGCTGCATCCTTCCGCGGCAGCGACAAGCGCGGCGGCGCCAACGGCGCGCGCATCCGCCTGGCTCCGCAAAAGGACTGGGAAGTAAACCAGCCTGCGCAACTGGCAAAGGTACTCACAAAGCTTGAAGCCATCCAGAAGGAGTTCAACGCCTCGACTGGAAAGAAGAAGGTTTCGCTCGCCGATCTCATCGTGCTTGCAGGCTGCGCGGCGGTCGAGTCTGCAGCCAAGCAAGCCGGACACGAGGTGAAGGTCGCCTTTACGCCGGGCCGGACCGACGCTTCACAGCAACAGACCGATGCTGACGCGTTCGCAGTGCTTGAGCCGCGCGCCGACGGCTTCCGTAACTACGTCAAGAAGGGAATGGAATCATGCGCGGCCAATATGCTTCTGGACAAGGCGCAACTGCTTACCCTCACCGCTCCGGAAATGACCGTGTTGATTGGCGGCATGCGTGCTCTTGACGCAAATTTCGGAGGGTCACAACACGGCGTCTTTACCAAGAAGCCCGGCGTTCTCACCAACGACTACTTCGTCAACCTGCTCGACATGCGCACCAAGTGGGCACCGTCAGCAAAGGACGAATACGTGCTGGAAGGACGCGATCGCAAGACCAACGAGCTGAAGTGGACCGGCACTGTTGTCGACCTGGTCTTCGGTTCAAACTCGCAGCTTCGCGCACTTGCGGAAGTTTACGCGAGCGGCGACGCGCAGGGGAAATTCGTGCAGGACTTCGCCAGCGCCTGGTCGAAGGTGATGAACCTCGATCGCTTCGACCTTGCCTGATTTCGATCGTGAGGCTTGAAACTTTCATGCAATACGAAGGGCGCCCGGCTGGGCGCCCTTCCCTCTTGCGCTCTCATCATTTGGGATGTCTCATCCTTCTCGCGGTTTCATTGTGGGGAGGGTGTGCGAAGTAATCCAGTTCACGCTTGCGGCGCCGTCTTGGCGATCAAAACGCCAAGCGCGCAGCTTGCCATCCGCGCCAGTTCTCCGTCTGCACGGCTGGTGAGCACAACCGGCACCTTGGCTCCCACCACAACGCCCGCGGCTAATGCGCCGGCCAGATACTGCAGTTCCTTGAACAGGATGTTTCCTGCTTCCAGATTGGGAACCATCAGCAGATCCGCATCGCCGGCCACGGGCGACGTGATCTTCTTGATGCGCGCAGCTTCACTGGAAATAGCATTGTCAAAAGCCAGCGGGCCATCGACAATCGCGCCCGTAATCTGGCCGCGGTCCACCATCTTGCATAGCGCCGCAGCATCGAGAGTTGACGGAATCGCAGGATTTACCGATTCCACCGCCGACAGGATCGCCACCTTCGGATTGGTGATCTCGACCGCATGTAACATGTCGATGGCGTTCTGCAGAATGTGTATCTTGGTTTCAAAATCGGGCTGAATGTTAACAGCCGCATCGGTGACGAACAATGTCTTGTGATATGACGGCACATCGAGCGCGAACACATGGCTGATACGCCGGCCGATGCGCAGTCCACCTTCGCGCGAAACCACCGCACTCATCAGTTCGTCGGTGTGCAGAGAGCCCTTCATCAGCATCTGCACTTGGCCTTTGCCTGCCAGTTCAACGGCTTTAATGGCCGCCGCTCGGCTTTCACCAATGTCGATAATCTGAGTGGATCCGAGATCGAGCTGCAACGTCTCCGCAACTGCACGAATCTTCGCCTCGGAGCCGACCAGAATCGGCTCGATCAGCTTGTCCTTGAAGGCCTGCATCGCTCCGCCAAGAGAGACTTCATCGCACGGCCATGCCACAGCAGTCCTCACCGGCGGTTTCATATTGGCACGTTCAATCAGGCCCAGGTAGTGGCGGTACTGATTGTTCACAATCACCTGCGGCAGCGGCAGCGTCGTCCAGCGCGCCTTCGCGGTGGGCGCCAGCAGTTCAGCGGTTCCGGAAAAAACCTCGGAACCTTCACCGTTCTTTCCCATGCAGTCGAAGGTGATCTTTTTCGTCGCATCGTCTTTGGCTGAAACCTTCACGCTGGCGAGGAGACGGTCTCCCACGCGGATGCGATGGTAGAAGGTGAGACATACGCCGGTAAGCGTGCATCCGGGCCCGGGAATATTCATGCTGAACAGACCGGAAATCAGCGATGCACACCACATGTTCGGCCCGTTCGGCGGTACGCCTCCCGCACGCCGCATCTGCTCCTCTACGTTCAAGACAGCATGAAAACCGGAGATCGAGGCAAACGCCATTGCGTCGTCGGTGGTAAACACATGTTCGGTCGTGGCTATGTCGCCTATGGAAATCTCTTCGTACGTCTTGCTCTCAATAAATCCCAGATCCATACAGGTTCCTTCCTGTTCGAGGGCTGAAAATGTTCAGCCTCAATATCATGGTATTGATCCAGGAGCGCAATTCAAAGTGATTGCAGTCACGGAGGCACTGGCTTCGTACTGTCGCATGTGCGCACGTAGATTAGTTTGTTTCGCTTGAATCTCGCATTCTGCCGAGAAATAGTGATTTACCGCACACCCAGTTGTCAACGGAATCTGCAGGATGCAGATTCAGAAGCTGTAACGAAGCCCCAGAGTCACAGCCCGCGGTGTAAGGAAGTGCGTACCCGAGAATGTGGAGAGGAAGTTATAGAGAGCGTTCACATTGCCGAGGTTAACGACATCAGCTCTGATTCCCAGACTCTGGTTCTCGTGACGGATAAGTGAATCGACTCCGATTGCTGCATCGACAACATTGCGCACTGCAATGCGCGGTGGATTTCTATCGTCATTTTCCGTACCGGGGGAGGGGATTCGAATCCGAGTGGCACCGATGCCGCCGGCGCAGGACCGTAAGGGCTGGGAGACAGTAGCAAAGACAGAGCCGCAGTGAAGTCCCATTTGCTGCTGTTCATCTCCCGTAAGACGGAGGGCTTTCAGAATGTCTGGGACGGCGACGGCGACCAGTCCCCCATCGTAGCGATAGGAACTACTAACCCAGGGTCCGCGACGGCCCAGTTGATATCGCAGGTTAAGATTCATCGCCAGTCCCTCGTCATGATCCGGCCGGGCCACGTTACTGTAAGGAGCGCTGAAGCTGATGCCACCAATCTCCGGTCCAAAAAGACGCGAACGCACATGGCTGACGGTCAAGAAACCGTTGAAGCCATGTTCTGGGTTGAGCGTAAGACGCACCAAACCTCCATCGATCTTCGACTTGCGGAATTGCGTCGGGAAGGTGAGAGGACTGTTGAGCAGAACATCGAAATCGTAGGCCCCGTAAGTGAACTTCCAAAAGTACTCGCAGCCAACAGAAAAGCGGTCCTCTGCGGTACTAAATCCAATGTTGAACTGGTTGCGACGGCCTGTATTAAGAACCGCTGAGTCGGAAGCACTGATCGCAGCGGAGGGAGAGCCCGGTCCATTGGAACTGGCAACGATCAGGTTTTCGTTATAGGGCGTGATGAAAATGCGCGAGAAGTTGAGATGGAGATTCGTGTGCAGTGCAGATGCACTGTAAGCCAGTCCCACACGCGGTTGTACGGCTTGGTTGGCCGCCAAGCCGTTGTACTTGTCATAGCGCAGGCCGAGTTCGAACGTGAAGTCGCCGAACTTGATGAAGTCCCGTCCGTACAAGGCCAACTGCTTGACATCGGTATGGCCCTCGAAATCATAGAGCCGACCGCCGCGTGTTAGGTCGATGCTGAGCAGGCCAGTCAGGAATGAATTGTTCTGCGTCAGTCCGGCAGCAACGCATTGCGATGGATCGGTAATTGACGTGTCAGATGATGGCGTTCCATCCGAATCGAGGCAAGGACTGTTGTACTTCGGATCGGTGAGGCCGGTCGCGAACCGTTCAGCGAGAAAGGTATGTTTGAACTCCGCACCGCCCATGGCATTGTGACGCCCGCGATCCCAGGTGAGCGCACTACGCAGGCCTGCATTTGTCAGCCGCCTTGTCTGCTGCAGGTACGCGGGACTGTCGGAGAAGATGTTGTCGGAGGGCCGGTAGCGAATCTTGTCCTGGCGAATCCAGAGATTTGTCTGGCTAAATGCATGGTTGCTAAGGATGTGACGAATCTGAGGCGCGACATTGAAGGTCGTCACATTCTCTCGTTGATTCTGCCCCAGAGCTTCCTGGTCGAAGGTATTTGGCGTTTGGAACCAGGACCGGCTCAGGCTGGTATTGAGCTGAATGCTGGTTTTTTCGGTCGCTTTGAAGTCGAGCCTTTCAATCAGATTCTCAGAATTACCGCGAGCATGAAGAGCCTCGGCCTCAGGCGTGTCAAGAAAGCGGTCGCTGTTCAACGCGTCAATGGCAGTAAATGAACCGAATTTGGCGGTGCCGAATCCGATGTTTCCGCTGCTGCTTTCGGTCGCGTAGGCGCCGCCACTAAAGGCGAAAGCCCCGTGGGGAGTACGATTATCGAGGCCCGAGCGGGTCTCAGCCACAACGACAAGACTGGTTTTTTCTCCCACCTCGACCCCCGGCGCGCCTTCGCTCACTTGAATCGATTGCAACGCGTTCAAAGAGACCTGGTTGGAAAACGTCCGGCTCTGCTGATCGGTGATGGGCTGCCCGTCCACTAGAAATGAAGCCTCGGCATGATCGCCGAGCGGATGAAACGATCCGTTCGAATCGGCTGCGACTCCGGGAGTTGTTGCCGTCACTAGCGAACTGAGCGGTGAACTCAGGCTTTGGGTCGGAATGCGATCGATTTGATGAGAGGTGATGTCAACTTGCATCGGCTCTGCGGAATCGTAATTTGAAGCGCTTACGACGACCTCAGTGGTGCCGGCAGCGGGGGTCAACGTGAAGTTTACAAGGACGGGAACTTCCTGATAGGTCACCTGTTGAGTGCAGACGGCAAAGCCAGGAGCTGCAGCGGAGATACGATATGCACCGGTTTTCAACTGCAGGAATTGAAAACCGCCTTCAGAACCGGTTATCACTGTTCGTTGCGCACCCGTTGTGATGGAGGTCAATGTGACTTTCGCCTTTGGAATCACAGATGCGCTAGGGTCGGTCACGGTGCCTGTAATTCCCAGCACACTTCTTCCTTGCGCGGCCATGTGAGCAACGGTCAGGATCGAGGGAAGAATGGTAGACGCGAGGAGCATGGCTCGTCGCGAACTCAGTCTCACGGTTGACCTCCGGTTTCGGCAAGCGCGATTACATGCACTCAAACTGCATAGGGTCTGCCTGGATTTCAAATGGGGAAGCTTCCATTGCGTGGGTGGTGCCTTTGTGACTAGTATTACATGAATTAATTAATCAACATTAATTAATTATGATATTCAATATTAATTCAACCTAGCCGACCTGCGACGAGCGCTCAAAACAATCTTAAATAATTGAAATTAAATATATTAATTGCTAAAGTGAGCTGATACCCCTTCTGCAAATGTCCAAACTCAGCCGCTCGAAGGCTGGAGCTGCTCTCTTCTTTTTCCATTTGTTCCTTCTTTCAGGCTGTGCAGGCGCATTGCTCCGTCGCAGTTTCACATTCAGACGAGAAATAGTGATTTGCCTCATGCCCGAGTAGCCCATTGACGACGCCACTGACATAAGAAATCCTATGGTCAGGTCTGGACGCTGCTGCCAGTCGCCTATAGAGTCTTGTCGTGATCAAATCTCTGCCTGCAATTACATTTGGCTTCGTGATCCTTACGTTGGTGGGCTGCAACGAAGATATCGAAACGCATTACGCAACATCTGAGCAGGCAGTTGCTGATCGCGCGTTCGAACGCGGCTGGTTACCGGAAGTCCTTCGTAGAGGGGCGAGCAATATCTCCGAAGATCATGATCTGGATTCAAATCGAGGTAAAGCGAGTTTCAATTATTCCCTATCGGTGATGGCGGAACTCGAAAAGGCCTGCTCGAAGATTCCGCCGAGCCGGCCAATCGAAGCGCCTTCCGTTCCATGGTGGTCGGTTGGTCCAAAGCCACCTACGCCCATGGAGCTTTCGGCCCAGGGAATCAACGCCTACAAATGTGGGTCATTCTCCATTGAATTGGATACGAAGCACAATTCCGGCATCATGTGGCACTGATTGAGTCCAATAGTAGATGAAGCGCTGTGACTCAAGGCCAGCGCTGGCCCAAACCGATGTAAAACTATCAGGTGCGGTCGCCTCTCGGAGATTGACCACTGTTCACTGTCAGCTGTTTCTTATCCTGCCGCCAGCCGAATGCGCTCGGGATCTTCCTCGACCTCGCCGCGCTCCTCACCGAGCCCACCGTAACGGCGCTCACGCCGTTGGAAGTCGGCGATGGCCTGGAGCAAGTGAATGCCGCGAAAGTCGGGCCAGTAGCGCTCTGTTACATAGATCTCGGCGTAGGCAATCTGCCACAGCAGGTAATTAGAGATGCGCATCTCTCCCGAAGTGCGAATCAGCAGATCCGGGTCAGGCATATGCGATGTATATAGGTGGCGATGTATATCTTCTTCGCTGATGCGCTCCGGAGGAATGTTCTTTTGCTTCATCTCCGCCGACAGTCTGCGGAACGCATCCACGAGCTCCGACCGGCCGCCATAATTCAGCGCAAGCGTCAGCGTGGTACCGGTATTGCGCGCGGTTGCTTCGGCCGCCCAGGCCATCTTTTCCTGCACATCGGGCGCGAGGTCGTGCGTCCGCCCAATGTAGCGGATGCGCACGTTGTTATCCATCATTCGCTGCAGGTTGCTCTCGAGATAGCTCTTCAGCAGCCGCATCAGAAAGCTGACTTCAGCCCGCGGACGGCGCAGATTGTTCTCAAGAGAAAACGCGTAGAGCGTGAGCCACGGCAACCCGATGCGCGAGGCCGTTTCCGTAACCAGTTGAACGCTTCTGGCGCCCTGCTGGTGGCCAAGGAATCGCTTCAGCGAGCGTTGTCCCGCCCATCGGCCATTGCCGTCCATGATGATGGCAATGTGCTCGGGCAAACGCTCCGGCTTCAGCGCCGAATAAACGGCGCGCTCCTCGTCAGAGAGCTCATGAATGCGTAACGTGGCGGAAGGATACAAAGAAATCGCCTCAGTTCTACATTACACTTGCGGCTTGCGGGCCTGCTCGGTGCAGCATAGGAAAATCGACGGACGCCGGGTGGCGCACCGCTGCTCTATGGTGAGTTATCCGCGATTCTTTCAACCTTCAACCGCACAAAGCTCAGATCTTGCAGCAGCCGGGTAACACAATCGACCCTAGCATATGCCTCCACCAGCCGCAATTGCACCGCCGTGGAGAGGCAAGTCTACCGCCCCTAATCATTTCCGCGCAGGATGAGCCGCCAGCCGCAACGAGGCGCTGGCGCGCGGCCAATGCGCCGGAGTGGCGCAAGGGTCGCGGCTGGCAAGAAGGCTTTCGCGCGATTTCTAGGCGGTCCGGCGGCGGCCAGAGGCTGAATCCCGCACCGCACCAAGGAACAGCGTGCGCTGCAGAGGCTCCAGTTGAGGCAACAGGGCGGCAACCTCGGCCAGGAAGGGGTCGGCAAAGATAGCTGCCACTTCCTCCTCGCGGCGGCTGCGAGTGTCCCGGACCAGCTGGCACACTTCTACTTCCAAAGCCAGGGCCAAACGCTCCAGCGAGCCCAGCGTCGGGATCGCCTTGCCGTTCTCGATTTTAGAGATGTAGGTGCGCGGCACCTGCATCCTTGACGCAAGCTGCCGCTGGCTCAGGTGCCGGGCGCGCCGGATTTCCCTCACCTGCCCCGCCACCTGCAATCCGGCCTCGGCACATGCCGGAACCGGTGCACTGGTCACCAACTGCGGTGCCATAGTAACGGGTTCCTCAACGTCCAAGGGGTGGTGGCATTTTCTGCAGAGTGAATTGGAAGTTCGATACTGCATGAGTCTGCAGTGCTCACACCGCACAACTTCGCGTGTGTCCACACTAATAGGAGTGGTTGCCATAGGCTGGGTGCGGAGCGCCAGAGCAGGGCCCCGGGGTGCCGTTTTCGCACCTCGATATCGCCTACTGTCGCGGATATGAACCATAATTGTCAAGTACAACTTAGGAGTCAAACAGAAGAATACCCTAGAAAGCCCTAGAAATACCAAAGAAAAGCGAACCATAAGAATAAACATGGGAGTAACGATCATGAGCGACGGCAACAAGGAAATGTATGGACGGGAACAGGCATGGACTCTGCTGACCGAGTGGACCCAGAGTGAGAGTTTGCGCAAGCATGCACTGGCCGTGGAAGCTTGCGTCGTGGTCTACGGCGAAGCCGAGGCTGACCGGCTGGGTCTCGGAGCCTCCGAGCGCGAAGCCATGCTCCGGCTCTACTCCACCACCGCGCTCCTCCACGATTTCGACTATGAGCGCCATCCCACCCCTGAGGAACACCCGTTCATCGGTGTTAGAGAGCTCGAACGCCTGGGTTGGCCGCAGGAGATGCGCCACGCCATTCTGGGCCATGCGCAATACTCCGGTGTTCCCCGCGACACGCATCTGTCCAAATCCCTGTTCGCCTGCGACGAACTTGCCGGCTTCCTGACCGCCTGCGCCCTGATCAAGCCCTCCAAATCCATTGCCGAGGTTGAGGCCGCCAGCGTGCGCAAGAAGTTAAAGAACAAAGCCTTTGCACGTGCCATTAACCGCCAGGACGTGATTCAGGGCGCCGAGGAGCTGGGCGTTGACCTGGAGCAGCATATCGCCTTCTGTATCTCCGCCATGCGGCGAAATTCAACCGCGTTGGGTTTGTGAATTGCCCCTGTCTTGATTCTGCGAAGCGGTAGCAGAGAGGGAGCCCCTACGAATGACGAGAGGCCTTTTCCGGCTCTCGCCCGTGAGGGTAATACCACTAAAGTTGTAGTTCCAAAGAGGTTATCAATGCAGATTCCTCTAGCGCGCGAGGCCCAACTGGGGGATGATGAATGCAACATTCTGTGTTTTTCTTCCCTACTTTCGTGGAGGCATTGTCGATATGCTGAAGATCTTCGGAAACAATTCGGGATTCGACTCCAGCGCGCGGCAAAACCAGATCTCCGGCTATGACGCCGTCGAGGCGCTTTATCAGCAGGAAATGCAGGCAAATCTGGCCGCCATGAGCAAGCAGCGCCAGAAGTCGCGGCGATACGAGTCTGCCTCGTCGTGGCTGGAGTACTGGCCATTCGCGATCGGCATCGCAATCAGTTGCTTTGCCCCGCAAATGCGCGATTTTGCCGAAACAGTCCGACCTTGGGGCATGTGGCTGCTGTTCCCCTTCGCGGCAATGGCCAATCGGCCCGAGATTTCAGCGGGCAATCAGATCATCACCAACATGCCTTTGTTCTTCATGTACGCGCAGTTTCCCATTGAGGGATTAATTTCGCGCTTCGCCTTGCGCAAGCACGTCACCGTCCTTCGCGTGCTGGGACAGGTTCTGTTCCTCCACTTCTTCGCATTGGCGGAGTTGTGGCTCCTCAATTCTCCGTTCGGCAAGTAGCTAGACGGCAAATCCCCGCACTCAGGTGCGGAGATTTGTGTGTCAGCTGAAATTCACTACGCCGGATTCTTTGATCGCAACTCCGCCACAATTTCAGCAGCGGCAACCCGGGCCTTCTCTTCCTGATCGGGTGGAAAGCTGATTGCGCCGACACGCGCGTGTCCGCCGCCCCCGTAGCGCTCGCAAATCTGCGCCAGATTCACCATCTTTGCCGGGTCGACCTTGGTCCAAGGATTCGATCCAACTGCGACCTTGGTACGGAAGCTCGATTTTGACAGGCCTATCGAATAGGTCGCGTGGGGATGCAGATAGTACGGGATGAACTTGTTAAAGCCTTCGAGCGGATGGTCGGTGATATCGAAGAAGATGGTTCCGTCGCGCTCCTCGGCCCGGCTCCGAATCAGTTCCAGCGCCTCGCGGTGACGCTCCAGGAGCGGTGGCAGCAGCGGCGCTACGAATGTCTGCTCCAGCACCTCTTTCAATGGCATTTCGGTCAGCAACGGAATCAAGCGCGGAATGAAGACCGGATCCTGGTTTGATTCGATGATCAGCGTGAGCTTCATGGCCGGCGCGGCCATTTCAACGGCGGCCTCGGGGCTTTCATACTGTGCGCCGTCTACAATGTCGGCCCAGTGCACCAGGTCCGTCACCGGAGCAACATCGAACCCGAAATACGTTGAGGCAATTTGGGCGATAAAGCTGGTGCAAGACGTGTATTTCGGATCGAAGAATTTGTGCGCCGCGCAGTCCGGGTCCTGCCGGCAAGCCATAAAGTGGTCGTGATCCTGCTGGGTCAAAAATGCGGATTGGTGGTGATCGAACCACCAGGTAATCTTCGGCGAAGCCGAGTACTTGAAATCCACAATCGCGTTCTGGTCACCGGTAAACTCGTTCTCGTCAAAAAGAGCTCCCGCGCGATGCACCAGTCCGTGATACTCGTATTCGGCGGTGCGGTCGATGCGCTCGCGATGAAATCGCGTGAAGAGCGACGCCGAACATGCACCGTCAAAGCACTTGTCGTGATAGAAGACGCGAACCCGCAAGAACTGGCTTCCTCCTGGGCCGGAATATGTAACAGCCGGAACTGTTAAGCATCAAGGGAGCGGCCCGTTGTGTCAAGGTGTAGGTTGACAAGGCTGACGTAACTGACGAAGGGCGGTCAGGAAAAGTGCGGGCGTCGGGTTAATTTGGACTGTGTTTGAAGTCCTTTCCCTTGTAGGATTATCCCAATATTCGATTAAAGCTGCCTCAGGAGAAACAATGGAGCCGGAAGATCAGTCCAATTTGAATGGCGAAGGGACCGTTGACTCCCCTGTCGCCGGCGATGGCCTAATGGTTCCACCAGATTCTCCCGGCGGCGAGCCATCGTCGCCCTCGGCATTACAGATCATGCATACGGTCTTTGTCGGCAAACAGGGACTGCGTGCAGGATGGTCCATTGCTTTGTTCTTTCCCCTTTTCATCCTGTTTGGCACGGCTATCGGGTGGTTGTTCGGAATGCTTCGTGTGCATTCCCCCAAGGGGCAAATTACGGTTCGCGGCGCCCTCACGAGCGAGTTGGTCGCTGTACTTGCGCTGATCGGTGCCGCATTGATCGTTGCTCTCATCGAGCGGCGAAGCATTCTTGATTTCAACCTACGAGGCACGCACCGCACTGCCGATTTTCTTTCCGGCATTGCAGCGGGGTTTCTGGCGCTCTCGGCTCTGGTTGCTGCGCTCTGGTCGGGCGGATGGCTGCATTTCGGTCCCATCAGTCTTTCGGGTGTAGCCATCGCCAAGTATGCGCTTCTCTGGGGAATTACATTCCTGCTTGTCGGCTGCTTTGAGGAAGGCCTTGCCCGCTGCTACCTGCTATTCACGCTCACCCGCGGCATCAACTTCTGGTGGGCAATCTGCATTCAGGCATTCTTCTGCGTCTCGCTCGTGACGCGCACAAAGGGCGAAGCTGCATGGGGCGTTTACGCAATGACCCTGCTGGGCCTGATTCCCTGCCTCGTGCTGCACCTCAAGCGCAATCCCAACTCCGGTTTCTGGCAGGCCACCTGGGTAACTTCAACCCTGTTCGGATTTATGCACGTGGGCAATAGCGGCGAAAACTGGATCGGTATCTTTGCCGCCGCAGCCATAGGAGTGGTGTTCTGCGTCAGCATCTGGCAAACCGGATCGGTATGGTGGGCCATTGGATGCCACGCCAGTTGGGACTGGGGTGAGACTTACTTCTATGGAACAGCCGATAGCGGCATGGTGGCGCAAGGCCATTACATGAGCGCCAGCCCGGCCGGCAGCGCGTTCTGGAGCGGCGGTACCAACGGGCCAGAGGGCAGCATTCTGGTGCTTGGCGCCATCCTGCTGCTTCTACTTATCCTGCTGGTAATTTATCGGCGCAAGCCTATTGCACTTGAAACATCTTCGCCGCTCAACGAGCTTCCTACCGTCTGATTCATTTCCCTCGAATCTGAATCAGCCTTCGGAAGCTTCGATCTTCAGGGTCCAGGCGTAATCACACGGTCGGTTCGATGCCTGCTGCAGATTTTCAGGAAGCGTGATGGTGGTGCCGCTGGCTGAATCGAACTTCCAGGGCAGGTTCTGCTCCACACCCAGAAGCGAAACCTTCGATCCACTCTTTGGCTGAACTGTTTTCAACATCGTTTGACGGCCGGGCCACTCGGTGAGAATTGCGTACACAAATCGCTCGTCCTTGGTGCGCGTGTAGCGCACGTTATCGCCTTCAGACCATAGCGTTCCCGCACGCGGACGTGTTGCGTAGATTGCTTCGCCGTTCACTTTCAGCCAGATTCCCGCGCTTTTCATCTGCCGAAGCGCCTCGGGATGAAACTCCCCATGTGCACTGGGACCTACGCCAACCATGAACCCGCCGCCTTTGGCCACCACATCGGCCAAGTTGTGCACGATCCATTGGGCGCCCTTGTAGTTTGCAGCTACGGGATCGTAGGAGAAGTCAGTACCTAGCGGATAGATGGTGAACCACGGCTTGTCTGATGCCTCTTTTGACCCAGGCACAACCCGCTCCGGCGTGTAGTAGTCGCCGTAGTTGCCGATGCCGCGGTTGCGCAGCATTACGTCGGGCTGCAGCTTGCGCATCATCAGCAGTGTTTTGCGCATTTCCGCCCATACTCGGGGGCCAAGCCACATGTCCAGGCCAATCATGTCGATCTTGCCGTAGTTGGTCAGCAGTTCCAGCAATTGCACGCGATGCCGTTCCATCATTCGCTTGACTTCCGCCTCGGTGGGATCGCGAACCACAACCGCGCGGTCGCCTAGATGAGTCTTGGTAAATTTCACATCGTTCGGAGTCATCCATTCCGCTGAAGACGGAATCTGGAGAGGGTGCGCCACATAGGGACGAAAATCGGCGTCGTACCAATCGGGATGTGAGAAATAGAGATCGATCTTGATGTCGCGCTTGTGCGCCGCGTCGCACAGTTCTCTCACCACATCGCGGCGGAATGGTGTTTCCATGATGGAGTAAGCCAGATCGCAGTCCTCAAGTCTAGGCCCGCCCGGCGCGGTCCAGTTGGCACGGCTTTTTACTCTTGTCTTGGTATCGAACATGGAAAAGCCTTCGTGGTGTTTCGTGGTGAATGCGAACATCTTCATGCCGCTCTCGCTGAAGGCGTCCATCCACGCGTCCGCGTCGAAACCGGTGGGATTCCAGGTCTTGTACAGGCTGTTGTACGCCTGACGGTCTCCAAGAGACATCGGCAGAAACGGCCACGACTCCGCCCCACGATGCCAAATGGAATAGATGCCCCAGTGAATGCGAATCCCGAACTTCAAATCGCGGAATGCTTCATAGGCGGCCATCGAAGCCGAATAGTATTCTGCAATCGGAGTCGCCTCTACATATGCTGAATCTGCGGCAACCACCTTAGGCGGAAAGCCGTGGTGGGTTTCCTGAGCTTGTCCGGGCACGTGCAATGTTGATGCGGCAGCGGCAGCGGCGGCAGATGCCATGAAGTCTCTGCGATTCATGATGCGATTCTCCGAGGTAATGACTTTGCGTACGTAGAGGAAACTAATCCTACGATATTCCAATTTCCCCGATGATTGTAGCGCTATTACTGCAACCTGAGGCACCGGCTGCACGGAGTTATTCTTATGTTGAGAGTGTCAAAACGCTCCCCATGCAAAGTTCCATTACCGATCGTGTCTTCAACCCTCCCGGTAAGGCCCAGCGGCGCCGGCGTCGCATTCTGTTGCGTACCGCAATCGGGTTCATCCTACTCGTCGTTGTTGCCGTGATTGGCGGTGTTCTCTGGCTGCGTTCCGGCACAATTGCGGCTCTGCCACAGCTCGATGGCGACGTGCATCTGACCGGCCTGTCCGCGCCGGTGAAGGTGGCGCGCGACGATCACGGCGTTCCTCACATTCAGGCCGCAACGCAGGACGACATGCTGGTGGCGCAGGGATACGTGACCGCGCAGGACCGGCTGTGGCAGATGGATACCTACCGCCGTAACGCCGACGGCGACCTGGCAGAGATCCTGGGCCATTCACTGGTAAAGCATGACGAGGCGCAGCGCGTGCTGCAGTTCCGCAATACCGCCCAACGCATTTACGCGAACCTGTCCGGCGCAGACCGTGCGCGCCTTGACGACTATGCGCGTGGAGTAAATCTCTTTATCGCGCAAAGCGAGCAGACAAACACACTTCCGGTTGAGTTCAAGCTGCTAGGCTACCGTCCGCAACCGTGGACAGGCGTCGATTCAATCAGCGTAGGCATGATGATGGTGCAGATGCTGGATACGCACTGGCCTACTAAACTTGCCCGCCTCCGTATTACCGACAAGTTGGATAATCCCAGACTTGTCGCGGATCTCTATCCCGTCGGATCGTGGCGCGACCATCCACCGACGGGTATTCTGCTCGACTTGAGCCAACCGCACGCCGAACCGGTGGCGCCACCGGACGATGATGACGAGGACGACGGAGATGAGCCTTCCACGGCCAGGACCGTTCCTGCTCCGGGCGCTCTGCCTGCCGCTCCGGCTGATACGAAGGCGCTCTTGAAGCTGCTTGGGCTGCCTACCTGCGACAGCTGCGCTGCCGGCTCGAACAACTGGGTGGTGGCCGGTAATCATACGGCCAGCGGAAAGCCTTTGCTCTCGAACGATATGCACCTCAGCCTGACGGTACCGAACATCTGGTACATGGCCGACATCAGCGCCCCCGGCATTCACGCAGCAGGTGTCACGTTGCCTGGGTTGCCGTTTGTCGTGGCCGGTCACAATGAGCACGTGGCCTGGGGATTCACTGCGTTAATGGCTGACGTGCAGGACCTTTACGAAGAGAAGCTCGACGGCAAAGGAAACTACATGGACGCAAACGGCACATGGAAGCCGCTGCAAGTGGACCATGAGGTGATTCATGTACGCGGTGGCCGCGATGTCACACTGAATGTCAACTTTACAGACCATGGTCCTCTGCTTAATCCGCTGCTGACCCGCGACAGTGCTCCGCTCTCGTTGCGCTGGACCCTCTACGACACTTCGCTGAATGCAATTCCGCTTTATGAACTCAACACCGCCTCGAACTGGCAGGAGTTTTCCTCGGCGCTGGCGACGTGGTGCTGGCCGACCCAAAACATTGTCTATGCGGACGACCATGGACACATCGCGTATCACGCCATCGGCCGTATTCCAATTCGCCCGGCAGGGCTGATGCCGGTTCCGATTGCAGACAGCACGCACGAGTGGCAAGGTTACATTCCTTTCGATTCGCTCCCAAACTCCGTCGATCCTCCGTCTGGATTTCTGGCCACAGCCAACTCACGCGTTACAACGGAGAGTTCGCCTTACCCAATCACGCTGGAGTGGACTGACCCCTACCGAATTGAGCGCATCTATAAATCGCTCGATGGGAGGAGCGGGCTCACTCCAAAAGATATGCTTGCTGTTCAGACGGATATTTACAGTGAGATGGACCAGGAGTTAGGGCAGCGGCTCGCCTACGCCATTGATCACACTCCCGGCGCGGATGCGCGCCTGAGCCAGGCAGCCGACCTCATGCGTAGTTGGGATGGCCGGTTGTCAGTAGACTCCGCTGCCGCATCGATTGTTACGAAAACTCGCTACGCGCTATGGCCGATGATCCTGGAGCCGAAGCTGGGCAAGCTCGCAGCCGACTACCACTGGGAGGAGTCGAACTTTGCGGAAGAAGAGATCGTGATGCACGCCAAGGCCGACTGGCTCCCTCCCAACTACAAAAGTTGGGACGCGCTGCTCACTGACGCCGTGCGAAAGGCTATGGATGCCGGCAATGCTCCAACCGCTGTTTCGCAATGGAACTACGGAAGCTGGCATGTAGTTGACCTTGAGCACCCGTTGGCAAAATTTCTGCCCATTATTGGGCGCATCGCCGGCACGGGCCCGCAGCCGCAAAGCGGTGATACGACCACCGTTAAGCAGGTGGGCCGTTCATTCGGGCCGTCCCAGCGCTTCACTATGGACTGGAGCAATGTCGACGGTTCGACTGAAAACATTGTCCTGGGTGAAAGCAGCAATCCCTACAGCCCTTACTTCCGCGACCAGTGGAATGCCTGGTACGGTGGCACCACATTTTCGCTGCCCTTCAACCCCGCCGCGGTTGCCGCGCAGGGCAGGCACATGCTTCACCTCGTGCCATGAATCCCAAAAGAAGCAGTCGCGATGAACGACACTGCGCCGGTTTGGCGCGGTGTGCTGACGCTTACATGTGCAGGTTAGTTTGAGCGAAGAAGATAGCAAGCTCGTTTATGATTGAGATAAATGAACGTCGACGTCAAATCTCTCCTGAAGGAAGGCGCAGAGCTAACCGACCGGGCGCTGGAAGAGCTGATTCCAGGTGTGGGAACTGAGCCTGCTTCTATTCATGGCGCCATGCGCCACTCGACCTTCGCGGGAGGCAAGCGGCTGCGTCCTGTGCTGGCAATGCAAGCAGGAATTACGATCGCAGGCGCACTGCCGAAAGGCATTGAGAAGCTGGGTGCGGCCATCGAGATGCTGCATACCTACTCACTGATCCACGATGACCTGCCGGCGCTGGACAACGACGACCTGCGCCGCGGCAAACCCACATGTCACAAGGTTTTCGGCGAAGCGATTGCAATTCTGGCCGGCGATGCGCTGCAAACGCGCGCCTTTGAAGTGCTTTCGGAATTGGCGTCCCCACCGGCGGCAACCGTGCAGATTATCGGCCTGATCGCCAATGCTGTCGGCACGGTAGATGGAATGATCGGCGGCCAGGTGCTGGACATTGAGAGCGAGCACAAGAAGCCGACCTCGCATCTGGTCGAAGCGATTCATCGCGCCAAGACAGGAGCGCTGATCCGCGTGAGCGTTGTAAGCGGAGGCGTATATGCCGGCGCAACCATGGATGATGTTGCCCGCCTCACGCTGTTCGGCTGCAAGGCCGGTCTGGCGTTTCAGATCGTAGATGACGTGCTCGACATGACCGTGGATTCTGCGCAGCTCGGCAAGACCGCAGGCAAGGACGTGGCCACACAGAAGGCCACCTGGCCGGCAGTTCATGGCATCGAACAGAGCCGGAAAGACGCCGCTCGCCTGATTGACGAAGCCTTTTCAGCGCTCGATCCTTACGGTAGCCGTGCTGACGGATTGAAGGCCGTGGCTCGCTTCCTGGTCGAGCGGACAAATTAGTTAAACTTGCCCATGCTGTCACAATCTGAGATCCTTACCGCCCTGCGCGATTGCTTCGATCCCGAGGTCAAGCTGAATCTGGTTGACCTGGGGTTGATCTACGCGGTCGAAACGGGTCCCGATCCTGACTCCGCACCAGCGTGGCCGCGGCAATGGGTTAAGGTCACCATGACGTTGACCACACCGCAATGCCCTGCGAGCGGCCTCATCCTGGAACAGGTACACAATCGCCTGGCCGGGATTCCCGAAATCAGCAAAGTTGAATTAAATCTTGTGTGGGAACCGAAGTGGACGGCGCACCGGATCAGCGAAGCCGGCCGCCGCCAGCTTGGAATCTGAGGAATCTAGCGGCCGAGGATCTGGCCCAGCTTCTCGCGCTGCTGCCCAAACTGATCAACTGCGCCTTCGACCTGCTCCAAAATGCCCTGAACCTGGGTGATGTAGCCGGGCAGCATAGCCCACCACTTCTTCATCGTGTCCTGCTGGTCGATCATGGCGAGAGATGTGCCTGTAGCCGCGGCCACCAGCCCAAGTCGGCTTTTTCCGGAGAGCAGCAGCGCGCCGCTCGCCACAAGCGTGATAGCTGAGGTTGCACGCAGCCAGTTCACGGAACTATCATCCGATGCCTGATTAACCCCTTGCAGAGCATCCGGATCGGCTTGGGTATTCCTTGGCGCACTGGGAACCGGAAGGACCACCATTCATTCTCCTTGCGTTCCCACCCCGCCTGCGGCTCTGGGTACGAGAACGGTGATTTGAGTATCGCTCTTCAAGGGGCCTGAAACAGGGAAAATATATCCTCAGACCCATTTCGATAAACCGGGGATTCCACGGCTTATCGGTTACAGCGCGTGCCCTCAGTCCAGGTCAAAATCACGCAACGGCCTGCCTTCAGGTGCGTCCTTGGCCTTCTTAAGCGCCTCGGCAAACTTCTTTTCAAGCAAATCGGCTTTGTTCCGTTCCGCGTCAACCGACTGGCGAAAGATGGACTCTTTTCGCTCGTCATGCTCGCGCATGGCCTTGGCTGCCGTCTCAAGGTCTTCGAACATCCGCTTCCGCGGCGCCGGAATGTGACTAACCACCAGCCCCGACTCAGCATCGACCTTGATGACCGCACCGCAGTCCGGACAGGTTATCTCAAACGTTGTTTCCTTTGCTTTCGCCATTTCAATCCTGAATTGTATGCGTTTTGAATGCTAATTTACAGTTCCAAGTGGCTGAGAGGGCCGGATCGCCCAAAGGCCGCAGCACTGATTCTCAGGGCGTTGTCAGCGGATGGAAATCCTTACGCTGTACTGTTCCTCATAGGACAACTGCCGCTCCCAAATGCGGATATAGTGCAATAGCAAAACACCGTCGCCGATTGCCACAGCCTGAAACCGGAAGACTTGAAGGAGCGGACGGCCGACGCCGGGCTCCCGCACCTGGGTTTGCGACTGGCCCACCAGTCTGAGCAGGCGCGTCGATTTGGGATGGACATACCACTTATAGCCGGTGGTGGGGTTCGCATGTAGGCGTACCTCAAGGATATCGCCCATCTTGAGATGGACTGAACCACCATTATCCGCGTCGGTTATCACCCGCGTGGCAGCCGTTACGGCCTTAGATTCTAGAGCGAACGTGAGAATCGCGGCCAGAACCACCGAACTTAAACGAATATGCGACACTGCAAGCGGCATACCTAACCTCCCTTCGTGCGGCCGGAGGCGCAACAGCACTGCTTACCTTGCGCAAACAAGAACATAGCTCCGATTGAGCCCGGCTGCAAGTTGCTAACGCTGAGGCGCACGGTTTCAGTTCCTGTCCGCCGGCAGCTTGACAGGCAACTGAGGCAAAGCTAAAGATGAATGCGCCGGATTCTGAAGAATCCGCTGAACTTGTGGCCCAGTGATCATGAGTGGCCGCGCCCATTCTCCTCAAAAAGGAAATACCCCATGAAGCGATTCACCATTGGCTCCTTGCTTGCTTTCTCAGTCGCCGCAATCTTCTGTTCGTTTATGCTTGGCGCCGCAAGTGCCGCAGTTGGAAGCGATTCAGCAGCCCCCATCGTGTCCACGCCGTTGAAATTCGATCGCCTTGACGCCTCCATTGACCGTATTGTGCCGGCAGGAGCAAAACTCGAGCGTGTAGCGGACGGCTTCAAGTGGACCGAAGGTCCCCTATGGATCAATGGCAAGCTCTACTTCGCTGAGATTCCGAGCAACAGCATTCGCATTTGGACACCGGGACAGGGCGTGTCCATCTTCCTGCAGCCGAGCGGCTACAAAGGCGCGCTACCCTATGGAGGGCCGGAACCTGGATCGAACGGAATGACACTCGATGCACGTGGACGCCTGACCGCAGCCGGACACGCACAGCGGGATATATTCCGCCTTGAATCGCTTACTCCGAATCCGCAGCAGACGGTTCTCGCGGACTCTTACCAGGGCAAGCGTCTCAACAGCCCCAACGACCTTGTCTACAAGTCAGATGGTTCGCTCTACTTCACCGATCCTCCCTACGGCCTGCGCACGCAGAGCGACACGGATCCTGATAAGCAGATCAAAGTGAACGGCGTCTACCGCATTCCGCATGCACTGACTCAAAAGCCGGGTTCCGAGCCGGCACGCGGCGAACTGCAGTTGATCATCTCTGACCTGACGCGGCCCAACGGAATTGCATTTTCGCCGGACGAGAAGTATCTCTACGTAGACAACTCGCAACCCAAGAAGCAATGGATGCGCTACACCGTGAAGCCTGACGGAACGGTGACGGACGCCAAATTGCTTCTCGATGTAACGCCGGACAACCGCCCTGGTGTTCCCGACGGAATGAAAGTGGATTCAGAAGGCAACATCTACAGCGCCGGGCCGGGAGGCATCTGGATCATCTCGCCTGAAGGCAAAGCGCTCGGCACGATTCTCGTTCCCGGCCGTACGTCGAACGTAGCCTGGGGAGGACCGGACCACAAGATGCTCTACATCACCGGCAGCGAAGGCATCTTCCGCGTGCATCTGAAGATCGCCGGAGAACCGATCGTGAGGAAGTAGTAGCAGCGTAAGCGGAGTTAGCGGAGATAGTGAACCGCATGACAGCTATGCCTATGCGACTAACTCCGCTAACTCCCTAACCCAGCTACCTCTAAGTCACCGGCCCAGGATTGAACAGCACAAACTCGTTGTGCAATCCCCAGTGGTCGGCCCACGTCTTCTTGTTTCCGCTGGCTACTTCAAGAATCAGTTTGAAGATCTCCCAGCCTACTTCTTCAACCGTTGCCTGCGCGGTGGCGATTCTGCCTGCATCAACATCGATCAGATCGTGCCAGCGCTGGGCGAGTCCGCTATTTGTTGCCACTTTGATCACCGGCACCATCGACAGTCCGTATGGAGTGCCGCGGCCTGTCGTAAACACATGCATGTTCATTGCGGCGGCAAGCTGCAGCGTGCCACAGATAAAGTCGCCCGACGGCGTGGCCGCAAACAGCAGGCCCTTCTGCATCGCCCTCTCTCCCGGCGGAACAACCCCCATCAGCGCTGTGCTGCCTGATTTTGCTGCCGAGCCCATCGCTTTTTCGACAATGTTTGCAAGCCCGCCCTTCTTGTTACCCGGTGCGGGATTCGCCGCGCGGTCAACGCCGCTGGCCGCAAGATAGTTGTCGTACCACTCCATCTCGCGGATAAATTCCTTCGCAATCTCCGGCGTGGCCGCGCGCGCCGTAATCAAATGCGCCGCATCGCGAACCTCGGTCACTTCCGAGAACATCGCCGTGGCGCCGGTGCGCACCAGCAGGTCCGCAGCAAACCCCGCCGCCGGATTCGCGGTAACGCCGGAGAATGCATCGGAGCCTCCGCATTGCATGCCTACGACAAGTTCCGACGCCGGGCACTCAACGCGCCGACGTTCATTCAGTCTCTTCAGCCGCGCTTCCGCTTTGGTCATAATGTCCTTCACAATCTCGCCAAAACCATTCTTCGCATCTTGCAAAACGCTTATCGATGGCTCATCCTGCAGCACTGGAAGCGCGCTGGCGGGAATCATTTGCGCAGGTTGCAGTTTCTCGCAACCCAGGCTTACGAGCAGAATTTCACCGCCAAGATTCGGGTTGAGTGCGAGATTGCGAAGCGTGCGAACGGGAATCTCAGCACCCGGAGCTTCAAGTGCTACACCGCAGCCGTAGTGATGCGCAATCGCAACTACGTCATCAACATTCGGGTATTTGGGCAACAGCTCAGCTCTGATGCAGCGAACAGCGTAATCGACTGTTGGAGCAACGCACTGCACCGTGGTGCTGATTCCGAGGATGTTTTTTGTGCCGACCGATCCATCCAAGTTGCGATAGCCCATGAAGGTATAGCCTTCGAGCTTGGGCATGGGCTCAGGCGTTGCCGTTGCCAGCGGGCACTCTGCCAGCGATGGTGCGGCAGGCTCGATAAGCAACTCTTCCCGCACCCAACTGCCTCGGGCAATTGCACGCCTGGCATAACCGATGGCCACGCCGTAGCGAAGGATCGGCTCGCCCTCGGCGATGTCGATCAACGCGACCTTGTGCGCTTCAGGCACGGTTTCGATCAGTGTTAGACCGTCGGCAAATCGGCTACCTGCGGGCAGCCCGCCCTGGTTCACGACAATGGCTACGTTGTCGAGAGAACTTATTCGGACATAAAGCGGCTCGGCAACTTGTTGGTCTCTATTCTCACTCATATTCAACTCACCATACAGGGACGCTTCGGATCGAACTTCCAATCAGGAATCAGGTATTGCATCGCAATTGAATCGTCACGGGCACCCAGGCCTTCCATGCTGTAAAGAGCATGGGCACGATCAATGGCTTCAAAATCCAGATCGATGCCAAGTCCCGCGCGTTCAGGTACGGTCAGCATCCCATCTACAATCTTAAGCGGATTGCGCGTCAGGTGTTGGCCCTCCTGCCAGATCCAGTGCGTGTCAATGGCGGTAATGGGATCTGCTGCCGCTGCCGCAACATGCGTGACCATGGCGAGCGAGATATCAAAGTGATTGTTGGAGTGCGAACCCCAGGTTAGCCCATTGTCACGGCACGCCTGCGAAACCCGCACTGAGCCCTGCATGGTCCAGAAGTGCGGATCAGCGAGCGGAATATCGATGGCGCGGAGTTGAATCGCGTGGCGCAATTGCCGCCAGTCCGTTGCCACCATGTTGGTAGCTGTCGGCAAATTCGTTGCGCGGCGAAATTCTGCCATGATCTCGCGGCCGCTGAACCCCTGCTCCGCGCCACAAGGATCTTCAGCGTAGGCGAGCACTTTCTGCTTGTCTTTGCAAAGCGCAATCGCTTCGTCGAGCGACCACGCGCCGTTCGGGTCGAGCGTGATACGTGCTTTTGGAAACCGAGCAGCCAGCGCTTTCACGGCTTCCATCTCTTCCGCGCCGTTGAGCACGCCGCCTTTGAGCTTGAAGTCGTTGAAGCCGTAGTGAGCTTGAGCGGCCTCAGCAAGGCGCACCACCGCCTGCGGCGTCAGCGCCTCTTCGTCGCGAAGGCGAAACCAGTCAGGCGCATCCTTGCCTGCGCGCCGGTAGCTCAGCTTCGTCTTTTTGCTATCGCCGATGAAGAAGAGATAACCGAGAACAGGCACCTGTTTGCGCAGTTGCCCCTCGCCCAGCAGAGCGGCAGCCGGCAAACCAACCCACTGCCCCACCAGGTCAAGCAGCGCCGACTCGATGGCGGTGACCGCGTGAATAGTCACACGCAGATCGAACGTTTGCAGGCCGCGTCCCTGCGCATCGCGGTCTGCGAATCGATCATGCACTTCGCTCAGGATTGCGTTGTACAAAGCAATCTCTCGTCTCACTACGAGTGGCATCGACGATTCGAGCACCTGGCGAATCTTCTCGCCTCCGGGCACCTCACCTACCCCGGTGTGCCCGCTCTCGTCCGTAAGGATCACCAGGTTGCGCGTAAAGTACGGCCCGTGCGCGCCGCTCAGGTTCAGCAGCATGCTGTCCTGGCCCGCTACCGGAACCACCCGCATGGACGCAATACGCGGTGATTGGCCTTGCGCGGAAAAGCGTAAATGCTCCGTTCCACTGTCCGCTCCAACGACTTTTTCGCGCACGTCCATTTCACAGCACCTGCAACTTCACCGCTTTTGTTGCGCAGTTGATCTTACCGAACGCGGGCCGCTAAGTGCCGCATTTCTTCTAACACTTTACAGAAGCGCCTCGGCTCACATACAAAGTCCATGTCCATTTGCGGCATGATGCAGGGTCCCTATATGCGCGCCGCGCCAAAAGGTGCCTATGAATCGGAGAGAGTTTATTGTTTCGAGCGGTGTTGCTGGCCTTGCCGTCGCAAGCACCGGTGTAACTGCCAAAGCAGGTGCAGCACCGGTTGCAAAGAAATCTTTGTTAAAGCTGGGCGATCAATCCGCGCCGACCTCCGAGACACACGTGAAATACCTTTCCCGCTATGCCGTGGAGAGCATCTGCGGCTATCCGCACATTGAGGGCGACCGCCTTTACGCCACCGTCGATGAATTGAGGCAAATGAGGGACTTGGGAGCGAAATACAAGATCAGCGTTGACTGCGTCGCACCGCCGTTTCTTGCCTCAAGCTACATCGACCGTGAAAAGCATCCGGCCATCATGCTTGCCGAAAGTCCCGAACGCGACCGTGACATCGAGCAACTGCAGACGCTGATTAAGAATTGCGCCGCGGCAGGCATTCCAATGATCAAGTACAACATGAGCATCCTGGGCGTGCTGCGCACCGGCCGCAGACCGGGACGCGGCGATGCCATGGATCACTACTGGAAGCTCTCCGAAACGCAACCCGAAACGCCGCTAACCCGGGCTGGCGAAGTGAATGCCGATGCATTCTGGGAGCGCATTACATATTTCCTTGACCACGTGATTCCTGTTGCCAATGAATACAAGGTCCGCATGGCCTGCCACCCGCACGATCCCGGCGTTCCGCCTGAAGGCTACCAGGGCATCAATCGTGTGCTCGGCACCGTGGACGGCCTGAAGCATCTCCTCACCATCCGCGAGAGCCCATATCACGGCCTAAACTTCTGCCAGGGCACGGTGTCGGAGGCACTTCAGAATCCAAGCGAGGAGATATTTGACGTGATCCGCTACTTCGGCAGTCGCAAGAAGATCTTCAATGTGCACTTCCGCAACATTCGCGGCCATCGCGATGAATTTGAGGAAGTCTATCCCGACGAAGGTGACATCGACTTTGTGCGGGCGATCAGGGTCTACAAGGAGATCGGATATGACGGCATGCTGATGCCGGATCACGTGCCACTGGCTGCCAATGACCCTGACTCGCTGCAGTCGTTCGCCTTCTGCTACGGATACATTCGCGGACTGATTCAATCAGTCAATGCAGAAGCGTGATTAGCGCGTATTGCTGATTCCCAGCTACAACAAGCCCTCATGAAAGGAAGACCGAGAACTTGCCTGAAGCGAAAGAAACGCGCGTCCGGTACCTGATCATCTGCATCCTGTTCGTGGTCAGCTGCTTCAGTTATGCTGACCGCTCAGCGCTGTCACAGGCCGTCGCTTCCATGCCGAAATCAATGGACCTGAGCCCGCAGCGGATGGGCTATCTGCTGTTCGCCTTTGGATGGGCTTACGCGCTGGGGCAGTTGCCATCGGGAGGCCTGCTGGACCGATTTGGATCGAAGCGCGTCTACGGCATTGCCATCATCCTGTGGTCTACCTTTGCGTTCCTCACCGGTTGCGCGGGATACGTGAGTGCCAGCCTGGCGTTCTCGGCGATCTTTATTCTCAGAATCTTTTCCGGCCTTTCGCAGTCGCCGGTTTTTCCAGGCAACGGGCGCATCGTCGCCGCATGGTTTCCTACATCGGAACGGGGCCGCGCGTCGGCAATCTTCAACTCGTCACAGTACTTTGCCTTGCCCATCTTCGCGCCGATCTTCGGGGGCCTGCTGAACCGCTTCGGATGGCAGAGTTGCTTCTGGTTTCTGGGAATCGTTGGAGCAGTCCTCACTGCGGTTTGGTTCACCAATATTTACGGCGTGAAGGATCACCCGCGCATCTCGGCGGCCGAAGTGGAGACGATTGAGCGCGGTGGAGGCCTGGTAAATACCGACGCCAGCGCCAGCGCTAAGAAGAACACGCTCACCTGGTCGACTGTGAAGATGTTGCTGAGCCATCGCATGCTGGTGGGCGTTTACATCGGCCAGTACTGCATTACGACGCTCACGTGGTTTTTTCTCACCTGGTTTCCGCTCTATCTCGCGCAGGCGCGGCATATGTCAGTGTTGAAGGTCGGCTTTGCCGCCGCGGTGCCGGGTTTGTGCGGCGGCTTCGGCGGAATCCTCGGCGGCATCATCTCCGACGAACTGCTGCGCCGTGGATGCTCGCTGAGCTTCTCGCGCAAGCTGCCCATCATGACCGGCATGGCGCTTTCCATGTCCATCATCGCCTGCAATTACGCCAGTTCGCAGGCTATCATGCTGCTTTTCATGTCGATTTCGTTCTTCGGCAAAGGCATTGGCGCGCTGGGTTGGACCGTGATCTCCGATACTTCGCCCAAGGGCATGGTGGGCATGAACGGTGCGGTCTTTAACTTGTGCGGCAACATTGCGGGAGTAACAACGCCGCTGATCATCGGTTACATCGTGGAGAGGACCCACTCGTACAACGGAGCGCTGGTGTTCGTTGCGTTCATCGCTTTCTGCGCCATCGTCAGCTACGGTCCAGTGGTGGGTGAGATCAAACGTCTGGAAATTACACCTGCAAGTTCAGCCGCCGGCGACTAAGAACTCTGCGCAGCATAGTGAAACCGCTTGATCTAACATGAATCTACGCTGCAATCAGCGCCGGAGGCGCATCCTGATGCCGGAGTGGCCCGCAAACCTGCCGCGTAACACCTTCAAACACGCAATCGCCAGCGGTCAACGCCAGGTGGGCCTCTGGAGCGCTCTTGCAAGTCCCATCGCCGCGGAGATCATCGCCGGCGCGGGCTTCGACTGGATTGTGATCGACGGCGAGCACGGTCCCAATGACATCACCACCTTGCTGCCGCAACTGCAGGCCATGCGCGGCGGAACCGCCGAGCCGGTGTTCCGCGTGCCCTGGAACGATACAGTCATCATCAAGCGCGCCATGGACGTGGGCGCGCACACTCTGCTAATTCCTTTTGTGCAGAATGTCGACGAAGCTCTCCACGCCGTGGCGGCTACGCGCTATCCGCCGCTGGGCATTCGCGGCGTCTCAGTTGCACCGCGGGCCAACTATTATGGGCACGTGCAGAATTACCACAAGAACGCTCATCTCGATACGTGCGTGCTGGTGCAGATTGAAACCCGCGCGGCGCTGCGAGAGATTGAGGGCATCGCGGAAGTTGAAGGCATTGACGGAATCTTCATCGGCCCAAGCGACTTGGCCGCGGACTTCGGCCACCTTGGGAATCCCAAACACCCGGACGTCCAGGCTGCATTGAAGGATGCGGCCGAGCGCATTCGTGCCGTCGGCAAGGCGGCCGGTATTCTGACCGGCAATCTGGATGACGTGGAACCGCTCTTCGCCATGGGTTTCAACTTTGTGGCTGTAGGCAGTGACGTGGGCCTGCTGGCGCGGACCGCGGAGCAGGTGGCGGCGCGATTCAGGAAGAAGTAACTGCCGTAATTAGCTCAGAAACTCCGCAATTGCACTGACAACGGTTTCCTGCTCGTCTTCGCGCAATTCAGGGAAGATAGGCAAGGCCAGCACTTCATGCGCGGCGCGCTCCGCTTCAGGGAAGCTGCCTTCACCATAACCGAGACTCTTCAACGCATCCTGCAAATGGAGTGGTAATGGGTAATAAATCTCCGAGCCGATCTGGCGTATCGACAGGAAATCGCGTAACGCGTCGCGTTTGCGGGTTCGGATCACGTACTGATGCCAGACATGTCTGCTGCCGGCAACTTCATGCGGCAAGACAACGCCGTGGCTCGGATACGGCCCTGTCTCAGCCAGTCCGGTTGCGTGGAACAGCGCATGGTATCGCCTTGCCACCGTTCGGCGAGCCTGGTTCCAGCCGTCGATGTAGCGCATTTTGACCTGAAGCACCGCGCCCTGAAACCCGTCCATGCGCGTGTTCCAGCCAAGTTCGTCGTGGTAGTAGCGGCGGCGCATTCCGTGCTGGCGCAACATACGCACACGCTCGGCCAGTTCGTCGGAATTGGTCGTCACCATGCCGGCGTCACCCGCAGCGCTCATGTTCTTGGTGGGATAAAAACTGAAGGCAGCAATGTCGCCAAGCCCTCCGGCTTTCGCGCCCTCCCACTCTGCACCCCAGGCTTGGGCGGCATCTTCAATCAGCTTCATACCCCGCTCGCGGCCCAGTTGTGCAAATGCCGTCCAGTCGGCACATTGGCCGTAGAGGTGGACCGGAAGAATTGCGCAGGCACCCTTGCCTTTTGGACCGTCCAGAACCTGTTCAGCGGCCTCTGGCGAAAGATTGAAGGTTGAGGGGTCGATATCGGCGAGTAACGCGGTGCCGCCGGCACGCAAAATTGAGCTCACCGAAGCGAAAAAGCTGAAAGGCGTGGTTACCACCGCCCTGCCTGGCTCAACGCCTGCCGCGGCCAGCGCCAGCCATAAGGCATCGGTGCCGGACGAGCATCCCAGAGCATGCGCTACAGCCAGGTGGCCTGCCGCAGACTTCTCAAAGGCGGCTACCTGCTCTCCAAGAATGAACTGTTGCGTCTCAAGCACATGGCCAAGCGCCTCAAGCAGTTCCACCTGGATGGGCTGGTACTGCCGCTTCAGGTCTAACATAGGCACAGGCATGCGTACGGGACGGGTTTTGGCGGGAGCGTTTGGCGGGATTGCAGCGTCTTGCACGCAGGTATTTTAGCAGTGGCGGGGACCAAGAAGTCCCATTGGAGGGGTGCCAGGGGCGGCGGCACAGTTTAGTTTGACGGAGCAAGCGGTTGAAAAGACGCGCAAACAGCTATAATCTTTTCACATTACGGGGATTGGCGGTTCCGGGATTTCCGGAACTGTCCCCGTGTTTGTTTTTTCGGAGCACGTTACATAACACCTAACCCTTCAAGAGAGAGCAGGAGATCGGCACATGGAGAACAAGCCGGCACAAAACATCCAGGATACATTTCTGAACACCGTTCGCAAGGACAAGACCCCGATCACCATCTACCTGGTCAGCGGCGTAAAGCTTACTGGCAAGATTCGGTCCTTCGACAAATACTCGGTGCTGCTGGAGAACAACAGCCAGGAGCAGTTGATTTTTAAACACGCCATCTCAACCGTGGTCAGCAACCGGAGCGTCATGCATTCCGAGCATCGTCCGACGGTGGTCTCGTCGAACGCTGGTCCCACTCCGGTTTCCGCACCCGCTGCTTCTTCCCTGACGGCTGAGCAGCGATAGCTCTCAAGGAGCGGCCACGAGTGCACGTGAGCAAAGCAGGACCAGCGATCCGGGAGTAACCCCTGAACGCGCCGTTCTGGTGGGAGTGGATTTTGGCATCCGCCCAACGGTCAGCCGTGCCGGTGTAACCGGCGCGCGCAGGGCGGTTGTGCGCCAGTCGGACTCCGATGCGTTGGAATCTTCCCTTGCTGACGATGCCTCCCCTCTTGCATTCAAGCCAATCGGCGCAAAACCAACCGGACTCGACGCGGAGGAATCTCTTCTCGAATTCCGTGAGCTGGTGATGAGCGCCGGTGGTGAGGTGGCCGCCGAACTGCTGCAACGCCGTTCGAAGCCCGACCCCGCCACTCTCATCGGCTCCGGCAAGGTGGAGGAGATCGCGGGCGTGGCAGCGTCGACCGAAGCGGACCTGGTGCTCTTCGACCACGACCTCTCGCCAACCCAGCTCCGCAATCTGGAAAGCGCACTTCCCTGCCGCGTGCTCGACAGAACGCAGTTGATCCTGGATATTTTTGCCCGCCATGCGCGAACCCGCGAAGGACAGTTGCAGGTGGAACTGGCGCAGCTTGAGTACATGCTGCCCCGCCTGACCGGGCGCGGAAAGGCCATGTCCCAGTTGGGCGGCGGCATCGGCACGCGCGGCCCCGGTGAAACTCAACTTGAAACCGACCGACGCCGCATTCAGCGCCGCATCGACCAGCTCAAGCGCGATCTTGAGGCGGTACGCCGCGTGCGGCGTCAACAGCGGCATCGGCGCGAATCGGTTCCGGTACCCACAGTTGCCTTGGTTGGCTATACAAACGCCGGCAAGAGCACATTGTTCAATTCCCTTACGGGCGCAAGCGTGCTGCAGTCATCCAAAATGTTCGCCACGCTCGATCCAAAACTGCGCGCGATTCAGTTGCCGAGCAAGCGAAAGGTCCTGCTGTCTGACACTGTCGGATTCATCCGTAACCTGCCGCACACACTGGTTACCAGCTTTAGAGCGACGCTCGAAGAAGTGGTACAGGCCGAGGTGCTGCTTCACATTCGCGACGCTGCCTCTTCCTACGGCGAAGAACAGAAATCGCAGGTGGAGAAGGTGCTCGATGAACTTGATTCGCTCAGTAAGCCGCGCATTGAAGTGCTGAACAAGACCGACTTGCTGAGCGCGGAAGAACGTACCGGCATTGAAAGCCGCGCCCGGTCCGGAAAAGCGGTGGCGGTTTCTGCACTAAAGGGTGAAGGAATGGACCTGCTGCTTGAAGCCATCGATAGCGCCCTGCACTCCGATCCAATCCTGACTGCAGAGTTGCGAGTTCCGCAGCACGAGGGCTCAGTGCTGGCCATGCTCGAAGCGGGAACGGTGATCGAATCCCGTGAGTACGAAGGCAACCTGGTAAGGCTCTCCGTTAGCGGTCCAGCGTCGCTTCTGGGCCGGCTCCGTGACTATCGCCTTCGTGACAAGCAAACCGGCAAACCTCAAATCAGTTCGAAGTGATTTCGAACCCGTCCCCGCTACTGCGCACGCTGTCATACTGGTTTTGAGGAAAATGCATGAGCCAGGAAAATCAGGGCGCAAGGTCCATCACCACTCTCTCGAGCCGCGAGGTATACCGTAACCACTGGATGCGCGTGCGCGAAGACGAAATTCTGCGTTCCAACGGCAAAAAGGGTATCTACGGCGTGGTCGAGAAGCACGATGGCGCAATCATTCTCCCCATCGAGGACGGCCGCATCTGGCTCGTGGAGCAGTATCGCTACCCCATCGGGCAGCGCGCGCTTGAGCTGCCCCAGGGAAGCTGGGAGATGGAGATCGGCGATCCGGAGGAACTGGCGCGCGGCGAACTCAAAGAGGAGCTTGGCCTGGGCGCAACCAAAATGGTCAACCTTGGATACTGGTGGGAGGCATACGGTTTCCTTCGCCAGAAGATCCACGTTTTCGCGGCCACAGGCCTTACCGCGCGCGATCCGGAGCCCGACGACGAGGAACACGACCTTGTCATCCGAAATGTGACTATCGCGGAGTTCGAGCAGATGATTCTCGACGGCCATATCCGCGACAGCTGCACGATCGCGGCATGGGGCCTGTATCAGCTATGGCGATCGAAGGGAAACGCCTTCTGATCTGCCGCTCAATGGCGGCGGCCAGTTACGGCCGCTCTTCCATCGGTATGTAACGCGAGGGATAGGCTGGCCCGATGTACTCGGCACGCGGGCGGATCAGGCGGTTGTCGTCGAGCTGCTCGATAACGTGCGCCGCCCAGCCGGCAATGCGGCTCACCGCAAAGATCGGCGTGTAGAGGTCGATGTCGATGCCGAGCGTTGCGTACGTCGAAGCCGAGTAGAAGTCCACGTTCGCGTTCAGGCGCTTGTCCTGGTTGATGTAGAGTTCGATGGCACGAGACATCTCAAACCACTTGGGCTGTCCCGCATCCTTGCCTAACTGCTCGCTCATCTTGCGCAAGTGAGTGGCGCGTGGATCCTCAGTCTTGTACACGCGATGGCCGAAGCCCGAGATCTTCTGCTTGGCGGCCAGCATATTCTTCACGTACTCAACCGGGTCAGCGCCTTCCTTGTCGATCTTGAGCAGCAGGCGCATGACGCCCTCATTGGCTCCGCCGTGCAGCGGTCCTTTCAGTGCGCCGATGGCGCCGGTGATGGCTGAGTGAATGTCGGAGAGGGTAGCGGCGATGACGCGGGCTGCGAAGGTGGAGGCGTTGAACTCATGATCGGCATGAAGTACGAGAGCGATATCCAAAGTTCGAGTAGCGGTCTCGGAAGGCTTGACCCCGTTCAGCATCCAGAGGAAGTTGCCGGCGTGGCTAAGGGAGCGATCCGGCGGAACGATCTCCTTGCCCTTGCGAAGCCGATCGTAAATGGCCACGATCATGGCGATCTGAGCGGTCAGATTGTAGGCCTTGCGCACGTTGGCGTCATGCGAATTGTCATGCTCGTCGGCGTCATAAAAACTGAGCGCTGAAACCGCTGTCCGCAGGACTTCCATCGGCAAGGCATCCTTGGGAAAGTTTTTCAGCATGTCGATAATGCGTTGATCGAGAGAGCGGGCAAGGGCTAATTGGGATGAAAACTCGCGCAATGCAAGTGCGTTCGGTAATATGCCGTTCCAAAGCAGATAGGTTGTCTCTTCAAATGTCGAGTTCTCGGCGAGGTCGTGTATATCAATTCCGCGGTACGACAGAACCCCTGCTTCGCCGTCAATCCAGCAAATTCCAGAGTTCGCGGCAACTATTCCTTCCAATCCTTTTCCAACTACGGCAGTCGACATAGTTTTCAATTTCTCCCTTGCTTTGGATTCCCCGGAAACGTATTAAATTTACGGTTATGCACTTAGATAAGATGCCTCGACTGGCGTTCGCGCCAGCCTGCTCACTGCTCAATCAATTGGCTTCGAACGCTTACAACCCGAAGTTCAGGCTTCCCCTGAGACGGCCAGGGATATTGGCCTGGGACACGGGGCCCGGCTAAAAAAGTGCGGTAATGAACGTTATAACGGAATAGTTCCATGATTGTCACGGCTGCTGAGGCAATTCCGGGGCTAAAAGAGGGGCCGAGACGCTTATCCGGCGGGTTACCGCTAGTACCGAAATAGCAGGTTTTCCCGTGCGGCCCCGGTTTTTCTTCGATATTCTGTATCTTCCCACTGGAGGTTCGCGAAGAAAATCAGCCTTGGTAGGGTCGTTGAATATATGATCTTCGCGGTACATTGGAAGCTCCTGAAGACCGGGAGGGTTTCTTCCGAAATGGCGTCAGACAAAAGAACAGAACGGCGTCATCCAATCACAAGCGGTCTCCAGCAAGGCGCCGCTTTAGCGAAGGAAGGTTAAGAATGAGCGGAATGGACGACACACCCCGGACTTACTCCGGCGCATTGCTCGTAGTGTTGGCCGTAGCATTATTTGGAGCTCTTGGAGGGTTGATCTGGAGCTACACCATCAGCAGCAAGGTTTCGAGCCATCAGGCATCCTTGGCTGACCTGCAACAGGAAAACAAGAAACTGGCGGCTGAACTGCGCGAAACTGACGCACGTCTGGAGGTTGCCACCGACGAACTCGGAAAATCTCTCGGCCTCACTCAAAAGCAGATGGACGCGCGCGCACAGGAACTCATTAGGCGCGAACAGGCCGACGCCGCCCGTCTTGAGAGTGCTCAGAAACAGACCGCGCAACAGGTGAGTGCTGTGGCCAGTGACGTTTCGAACGTAAAAACGGATGTGGGCGGCGTACGGACTGACCTAACCAAAACCCAAGGCGATCTGGCAACAACCATCAGTCAGCTTACGAGTGTTCGCGGCGACCTGAGCAGTACCAACAGCATCATCGCCCGCAATCACGATGAGCTGGTGGCGCTCGAGCACAGGGGTGACCGAAACTACTACGAGTTCACCCTCACTAAGGGCAAGAGAAAACCGGTCGGCACCATCAGCCTGGAATTAAAGAAGGCGGACCAGAAGAAGAGCCGGTTTACGCTGAACGTTTACGCAGACGACAGAACCTACGAGAAGAAAGACCGCAACGTGAACGAGCCGCTGCAGTTCTATAGCGGCAAGACTCCGGCTCTGTATGAAATCGTGGTAAACAACGTGAACAGCAAGAACGAGATAACTGGCTACCTCGCAACACCCAAGAACGCTCCTGTTCCGGCGTCTACGGCTCAATAACCGCAGTTCGGGGCGTGAGCACAAGCTTTGGCTGATACCGGAACGAGAAGCTGAAGTCCAGGTTTTTGCGCGCATCCCACTGCTGCTTGGTCAGGCGAAACGAGGAGACAAACGTTCCGTCGACCGTCTGCCCCGGATCGAGAGTCAGATCGATGGGCAGCGCCTGGCCGTGTGGCACCGGTAAACCCGGATACGCGATAAACACGCGACTGTAGTCTGACTGAGAAGCCGCATAACTTGAGTGAATGCCGTCATCAAGCTTTGCATTGGTGAGCACGTTCAGCAGGTAAAGCGGAATCTTGCTCTGGTTATGCAGGCGGACTTCAGCAAATACCAGCACCTGATCAAAGCTGTCCTTGACCATGGGGGCACCGGCAGCATCGACTCCCGAGGTTTCGGTGTGGTGCGGATAAGCCCACACCGCCACGACCTCTCCGGTGACCGCGGGTGGCTTTTGGCCGGAAATCACGTAAATCGCAATGATGATGGTGACCAGAACGGTGGCAGCAATGGTTGCCCAGACCAAATGGCTGGAACCCTTGGTGAATTCCTCACCCATGGCTGCATCGTCGACTTTACCCGATTGTTCCCTCTGGAGCAGGCTCATAGCGACTTTATCTTAGCCTGATATTGACCAGACAGGCCATGAAATCCTGTAGGGCCTGTTGGAAATGGTACAGCAACCTGTCCTAAGGCCTGTGAAATCTGGAACAACACTTCACGTTTTGGGCCTCAGCGCGGCCATCAGAGCGTCAGAGCCCAAAGTGTTCAGCACATCTTCCGGGCCGAGCCACGCCCGGCGCAACTGGCGAATTCCATACTCCACCCTGCCCAGCGTTCGAGTGTCGTGGCTGTCTGTGTTAATCACGATCCTGCAACCAAGTTCCTTGGCAAGGCGCAGGTCGTGATCGTTCAGGTCCAGCCGCTCAGGCGCGGCGTTATGTTCCGTCGCCACACCCAGCTCGGCGCAGCGGCGCAGTACCTTGCCCATATCGATGGCGAACGGCTCGCGGCGCAGCAGCAGCCTTCCGGTGGGATGCCCAAGAATATGCACGTTCCGGTTTTCGACAGCCTTCAACACCCGGCCGGTCATCTCTTCCTTGCTCTGCTCAAAGCGCGTATGGATGCTGGCGATCACCACATCCATCTGAGCCAGCACTTCATCGTCCATATCGAGTGAGCCGTCGGCCAGGATATCGACCTCAATTCCCGCAAACACCCGAATGCGGCCTTTCATCTTGCGATCGACCATCCGAATGTTCTTAATGTGCTCAAGCGCGCGCTTCTCATCCAGCCCGCCGGTCATGGCCAGCACCTTGGAGTGATCTGTAATGGCGATGTACTGGTAGCCGCAGGCAATAGCTGCCTCGGCCATCTCAGTAATGGAGCATCGGCCGTCGCTGGCCGTGGTGTGCATGTGCAGGTCGCCCTTGAGGTCGCCGGCTTCAATCAGCCGCGGCAGTTCATGCCGGGCAGCAACCTCAATCTCGCCAAGGTTCTCGCGCATCTCCGGCGGCATCCAGTCCATTTCCAGTGCAGAATAGATCTCTTCTTCAGTGGCAGCGGCCACAACGGACTCGTCGTCGAGCCTGGCCAGCGACCACTCACTGAGCGTGTACCCCATCTTGAGGGCGCGCTGTCGCAGCGATACGTTATGCGCCTTGGAGCCCGTGAAGTACTGGAGTGCTGCACCGTAGCTCTCTGACGGCAACAGGCGCACGTCCACCTGAAGCCCCTGCGCAACGTGAAAACTCACCTTGTTCTCGCCCTTGGCAATCATGTCTACGATGCCCGGATAGGCAGCCACGTAGTCGACTGCCGGCCCGGTATGGTCCGGCACGCAGGCCGGCCCGGTGACCAGCAGGTCGAGGTCGCCGACCGTTTCTCGGCCGCGGCGCAAGGAGCCGGCAGACGTCACACGCTCAATACCGCGAAATGCGAGCAGGTAGTCCCAGATGCGGCGGGCTTCTTCCTCGGCAACGTCGATGCGAAAGCGCCCAGCGGAACGGCGGTAATCCTCAATCCCCTTGCGCAGTTTCTCAAGCTGCTTTGGGCCCATCCGCGGCAGATCCTTCAAACTGCCCGCGTCAATCGCGCCTGCCAGTGCGTCAATGCTGTCGATCCGGGCTGCTTCCCACAGCAACGCAACGGTCTTCGGTCCCATGCCCGGCAGTTTCAGCAGACTAAGTAACCCCGCACCGTATCGGGCTAGTAGCTCATCGCGCAGAGGAAGCGAGCCGGTTTGGGCGATTGCCTGCAGGTTAGCGGCCATGCTCTTGCCAATTCCGGGAATCTCAAGCAATTTGGCAGTATCTGAAGCTTCAGCATTGAGGTCGACAGTGGTCTGCTGAACGGCCTCGGCAGCGCGCCGGTAACTGCGGATGCGAAAGCTGTCTCCACCGTCGATCTCAAGCAGATCGGCAGTTTCCTCGAGCAGACGAGCCATGGCGGCATTGTCCATCGGATGACCCCTGGGATCAGTATCACGCAGCAGACGCACCCATGGCGCGGAACAGTCCGCGCAAAGCCAAAAGGCACAAGTGGGCTGTCCCGCCTGTGCCTTTCCATCGTTGGGAGATAAGCAGAAAATATATTAAATCAGTGCAGACTGGACGTACCACACCAGTTCCGCTCGGTTGCGGTTCTGCTGCTATGCCCGGTCGTACGCGCTAAACTAGGCTGCGCTGTGGGCGGAATCTCTGAAGCGCATAACGGCATCTGCCTGAGGGCCCTTCTGGCCTTCAACGATGTCGAACTCCACTTCATCGCCTTCCTTGAGCGTTTTGTATCCGTCCAGTTGGATCGCAGAATAGTGAACGAAAACATCTGGCCCGTCTTCGCGTCCGATGAATCCATAGCCCTTGGCGTTGTTAAACCACTTGACCTTACCTTTGTACTGAGCCACAGGCTCCCGCCTTCCTTGTTACATTTCAGTGATATCGGCTGAGCTTGGGGGGGATCGCCCTTGCCGTTAAAAGCTATGACGCCGTTTTTTTACGAAAGGTTTTTCGGAACTGAAAAGTTCTTCTTAAAACGAAGGCCAAATTACCGCAACAAACGGATCGCGGACCTGATGCAGGCAGTATGCTCTCGATCGCACAAGGGCCATTCACAAAGAAAGAGTTTCCTTGTCGACAGAGTGATAACCTCTGTTCAGGCAATCGCTTAGATTTGATTTCTCTGTTGCGAAGACTATTTCTTGCTCTTGCGCGAGGTCTTTTGCACATAGAGCAAGATGCTAATCAGGGTCTTTCCGTCGTGGATGCCGCCTTTTTTGATCATCTTGACTACATCCGACAGCTTCACCAGTCGAAAATCGATTTTTTCGTCCTCTTCCGGCTGCGCTTCGCCGGCGATAAGTCCCTCTGCGAGAAAGACCTTCATGCTCTCGCCGAGAAATCCGGGACTCGCAAAGTAGTCAACCAGCGGCTTCCAACTCCTTGCGCTGTACCCTGTCTCCTCCATCAGCTCGCGCTTGGCGGCGGCAAGCGGCTGTTCGCCGGCATCGATCTTGCCTGCGGGCAACTCCCATAGAGATTGATTCGCCGCGTGGCGATATTGCCGTTCCATCACAATCCAAGGATCCTTCTTGCTCTTCGATTTGTCGATGGCGAGGATAACAACGCTGCCGTTGTGACGAATGACATCGCGCTCGCTCACCAGGCCGCCCGGCTCTATCAGCTTGTCGTGCTGAATTCGGAAAAGAGGAATTTCAAAGACGACTTTGGAGCTGATCAGCGTGGCTTTTTCGGCGGCAACTTCAGCCTTGAATCCTTTGGCCCTCTTCTGTGGCTTGCTCTTTCGCACGGCTTTCGCAGCTTTTTGGCCTTTAGCTTTCAGTACTGTCTGCTTCTTTACCTGCTTTGTTTTGCCGGCACCGGCGCCAGCCGCAACCTTCTTCTTATCCTTCTTTGCCATCGCTATCCCTTCCCGAATGAATCTCGTGCAATTACACCCGATTCAAGACGAGTATACGCATTGCATTGAGGATTCGTGGGCATGCACACCTCAGTTCTGCATCCGCCTACTCTGACATGGCATCCTTAATTGAGTCATAACCGCACCACCGCGACGGCGTTTGCGTCCTGCCGTGTCGGTGTGCCGACGGAACGCCACACTGACGAAAGTGAACGATTTGCCCACCGCAGACTGCTATCCGATCTCCGTAATGCCGGGACTCAACCGGCTCTTTCTCGACTTCTGCGCAGACAGTGAGTCGGCGCTGGTCTTCCTTCCCTCCTCAGAAAATTGGCAGCAACGTCCCGCCCTGCCGGCACATTGGCCCAGCATTCTAAAAGTGCTAACGCAGCAGAATTCTTCACCCGCAGCAGCACCGGCTATTACGGCGCTGTCGGAGGGTGCGGGAACGGTTCTCACTGGGCAGCAGGTGGGCCTTTTTGGTGGAACCCTGCTTGTTCCCCTGAAAGCAGCCACTGCCCTGGGCCGCGCACGCAATGCAACAGCAAAGGGCCAACCGCACGCAGCCATATTCTGGCTTGCAAGCGAGGATCACGACTTCGCAGAGATCAATCATGTGTCGTTTCCGACTGGGCGCGGGCTCGAGAAGCTGGAATATACCCAGCAAAGCGAAAATGGAGCAACACCGCCCGTAGGTCGCGTTGTGCTTACCGATCAAATTGCCGCCTTGACCGCCAAAGCATCTGAATTGCTTGGCGACTCTGAAGCTGCCGATGCGCTCGCCGCCGCCTACCAACCCGGCCGAACGCTGGCTGAGGCGTTCGCAGATTTCTACTCCAGGATCTTCGCTGCGCAGGGTCTGCTGGTCCTGGACGCAAGCGGACGAGAGATGCACCGGCTCGGTGCTCCGGTACTGCGTGCGGCAATGGAGCGCGCCGATGAGTTCAATGCGGCTCTGCTGGAGCGCAACAAAGAACTCGAAGCCGCCGGTTATCACACCCAGGTGGCCGTTACCGAGAATTCCAGCTTGCTGTTTCTGATTGACGAAACCATCGGATCGCGCAATGCGCTGCGCCGTACGGCCGCAAACGCAGCCGAGCCGAACGGTCTTTGGCAAGCAGGTGGGGAAAAATACTCGACAGCCGATCTGCTCGCCATTCTTGAAGCCGAACCCGAACGAATCTCGCCTTCGGCGCTGTTGCGGCCAGTGTTCCAGGATTTTCTGCTTTCCACCTCGATGATTGTCGGAGGCCCTGCCGAAATTGCCTACTTCGCGCAATCAGGCGTGCTCTACGAGAAGATATTGGGCCGTCGCACGCCTGCCGCTTCACGCCAGTTTGCAACCCTCATTGAGCCATCTATAGCTAAATTGCTCGAACGTCACGAACTGTCGCTCGAGCACGTCTTTGAATCGGACGTCGCCTCTCTGGCACAGCGACTGGCGGCCCGGTCCATGCCAGTCGAAACAAAGCAGAAGCTGGCCGCGGCCGGAAATGCCGTCGATGCCGAGTTGAAGACGCTTGTTGAGTGGATGCAGTCGCAGGACAAGGGTCTAGGGCAATCAGCCGACACAGCGGCGGGCAAAATTCTCTACCAGATGAACCGCCTGCGCACTCTTGCTGCCAACTTTCAGCTTCAGCGTGAAGGTTCCTACGCCCGCCACGCCGAAAGCATCTGCAATGCTCTGTTTCCTGAAGGAGCCTTTCAGGATCGCATCCACGGCGCTGCTTACTACTTTGCCCGCTACGGTCTGGAACTTGCAGAGACGCTGACCGCGCAGGCAGAGGAATGCTGTCCCGGCCATGCGGCGATCCAGCTGTAAAGATAGGGGACGAAAAGCAGGTCCCAAGTTGATGAGTTTCCAAGGTTACAAGGTTACAAGAGAACTTGGGAGAAGAAAGAATCGTGAACAATGAACCATGCGCGGAACATGCGTGGCGAATGGCAGAGAACAGTGGGGGTCGCCTGCCTGCTTTACTCGTCCCCTCGTCACCTTGGAAACTCATCAACTTGGAAACTGCTTCTATAATTCTCCCGATACTCGCGGAGGCCTTCACATGAAACTCCACACTTCATGGAGAGCAATTCTTGCTGCTCTGGCTGCTATATTTGCCTGCTCCTTTGCCAATGCCCAGGCACTTTCGCCGTGCGCGGTCGCCGGCACCGACAACGCATTCCTCAACATCCAGACCATCCGTCTATGGCCGGGCGACGCACCGGAAGCCAGAGGAACAACCTGCAATGACATCCCGACGCTGACAATCCTCGGACCACGTGCGGGCACCGCCAACGGTTCAGCCGTGGTCGTTTTGCCGGGCGGCGCATACCGCGGACTGGCTGCCGACCTTGAAGGCCGCGAGGTGGCTGACTGGTTTACGGCGCGTGGATTCCGTGCGTTCATCCTCAGTTACCGGCTCACCTCGCACGGCTACGTGTTACCGGTTCCCCTGCTTGACGCGCGCCGTGCCGTGCAACTGGTCCGCGCCCGGGCAGAGGACTACCAGATCGATCCAAACCGCATTGTCATGATCGGCTTTTCAGCCGGCGGCCACCTGGCGGCTCTCGCCGGAACACAGCCCGTTCCCGGCAATCCTGGGGCCGAGGACCCCATTGAGCGCGTCTCAAGCAAGCCCAACTACCTGGTTCTGGGTTATGCCTGGCTGGGCGCCGTTTCAAGCGATACCTCGCACCTGAGCTACTGCAAGCTCTTCAACCTGATGGACCAGTGCGAAAAGCTGAAAGCGGCCTATACGCCGGCGCTCTACGTCACCAAAGACACGCCGCCGACCTTTATGTACCACACCTACACCGACCAGACCGTGCCCGTAGAGCAGGCGCTCGATTTCTTCAATGCGCTGGTTAAAGCCGGTGTTCCCGCGGAGATGCACGTATTCGCCAAGGGGGCGCACGGTACCGGTCTGGGAAAAGGCGATCCCGCCCTGGATCAGTGGCCAAACCTGCTGGAAATATGGCTGCGCTCGAAGGGGTTAATGCCGGCACCGATGCCCCCGGCGCGGAAGTGAAGGAGCTGTTGTCAGCTTTCAGCCGTCGGCTATCAGTTTGATTCCGGAGGAACAGGACGCAATCTGGCCATGGTCAATTCGGGCACAGAGCGCTGCTGGATCACGGAATCAAACTGAGAGCTGATGGCTGAAAGCTATGTCGATTTCGCCCAAAAACTAAGAGGCGGGCATTCGGAATCGGGAGTGGAAGATTCCCGAAACCGACTGCCCGCTGGACCCTGGTCCGGGTCTAGGTGGTAAGGTTAGTTTAGGCCTGTTTTGATTGAAAGCAAGCTCTTTTTTGACATGAATCCCCTTCCGGTGAGAGCAGTCACAAATGGCCGTGATATCGGCCCTGATTACGTTGACTTGATGGCCTTCCCCTGATAAAAAAGGTGTGGTTCCACACGAGAAAATATCAGTACAGGAAAGCCCCATCTGACTGCCGGAGCGAGCCGGTAAATCATGCAATTGATCGCCCAACAACTCGGTACCATGTTCCTCGGCGCCATCCCTACGATGATTCTTTTCGTTGTGCTGGTGGTGGCCTACCAAATTCTGGTTCAGGGTCCCCTGACAGCTACCCTCAAGCGCCGCCGCGAGTTGACCGAAGGCGCCATGGAAGCCGCGCAAAAAGCGATCGCCGAGGCTGAAGCGCGCACGGCCGAACACGCCACCAAATTACGCCAAGCCAGGGCCGAGGTCTACAAGATTCGCGAGCAGCGTCTGCGGCAGTGGAATGCGGAGCGCGATGCAGCTCTGGATGCCGCACGCAAGACCGCCGCACAGAAGTTGAGTGAGGCCAAGGCCGGAATCGACGCGGAAACCGCAACCGCACGCCAGGCCATTCGATCCTCGGCCGACGAATTGGCCGGCCAGGTGGTTCGCGCAGTGCTGCCCGTGGGCGCCGGGGGTTCCCGTTGACCAATAGCTTTACATCCGTATTCTCATTCCGTAGTTCTCTCAATCGCACTTCCCGTTTTCTGCTGTTGAGTTTGGCGGCATTTCTGGCAGCGTTTGTGCTTTCTGCCGCCCCCGAGCCGCTGGCCGCGCAGGAAGCTGGGCAAACTGTTGCCAGCCAGCCTGAAACGGCCAACCAGGCCACGACCGAACAAGCATCGACTGAGGAAGATCAGACTCATGAGTTCCTGGTCGGTGGGCCTATTGTGAAGTGGACGGCGAGCCACTTCAACCTCAGCCTCGATACAGCGGCTAACATCTATCAGGCGGTTAATTTCATCACGCTCGCGCTGCTGATCGGGATTCCGATCCTGCGCGTGGCGCCAAAGATCTTCCGCAGGCGCTCACAGACTCTCGGCCATAGCCTCCAAACAGCCCGCGAAGCCACCCAGGAGGCGAACGCCCGCCTGCGCGCCGTGGAAGAAAGACTCGCCGGACTGGGTGACGAGATCAGGAAGCTGCAGGCGCAGGTGGAGCAGGAAAGCCTTGAGGACGAAAAGCGCGTAAAGGCTTCGCTGGCCGAAGAGAGTGCCCGCATCGTCGAGTCGACCGAGCAGGAGCTGAACGTTGCGGTTGCCCATGCGCGCCGGGGTCTGCGCCACTTTGCCGCCGACCTCGCTGTTGAGCAGGCTGCCCGGCAGATGAAGCTTACACCTGATGCCGACCGCGCACTCATCGCGGAGTTCATTGGCAGCGCAGGTAGCAACGGCGCCAAGTCAGAGGGAAGGCAAAAGTAATGGCTGCGTTCGTTTCCCGCTATGCCAGCGCCTTCGCCGACGTTGTCACAGCTTCCAAACTCGACACGGCGCCCATCGAGCAGAAGCTGGCCGATTTTCTTGCCACCTGGCATGGTAGTCCTGAGCTGCGCGATTTCTTTGAGAACCCGGCTGTCGCCGTGAACGAAAAAGTGGCCATCCTCGACAAGCTGAATGCAAAGCTTGGAATGCAGAAGGAACTGCGCAACCTGATTGCGGTGCTGATTTCGCATAACCGTATCGCCCATGTGAGCGAAGTTGTGGAGGCCTATCGCAGGTTGTTGCAGGACCAGATGGGAATTCACCCAGCCGAGATCGTCACCGCTCGGGAGTTGGAGTCAAGGGAGCGCGATTCGCTTCTCGCGGAAGTTGCCAAGCTTGCCGGCGGCAAGGTTGAAGTGAAATTCAAACTCGATGCGTCGATCCTCGGCGGCGCCGTGGTGCGCATCGGTTCAACGGTTTATGACGGTTCGGTGCGGGGACGCCTCGACCGTCTGAGAGACGCACTTATCGCCGGCTGATGCCGGCAGTGAACAGCGATCGGTGGATAGCGCTCACTGTTCATGATTCAAGGGCTGAAGCAGCCAAATGTTGTATCGGCCCCGCAGTTCAAACGAAATTGAAACCTCAGAATTGAATGGAGGCAGGACTTCAGGGGTTACAGATTGGCGGATCGCTCCTTGCAGCGAAAACCAATTACTGACCACTGATCACTGTTGACTGAAAAATGGCTCAGATCAAGGCAGACGAGATTACGCAGCTTCTACGCGAGCAAATCGCGAATTACGACTCCAAGGTCCAGGTGGACGAGGTTGGAACCATCACCTCACTGGGCGACGGCATCGCCCGCCTTCACGGGCTTGATAAGGTGATGGCCGGTGAGTTGCTCAGCTTCCCGCATGGCATCGCAGGATTGGCCCTCAGCCTGGAAGAAGACCAGGTGGGTGCCGTCATTCTGGGCGATTACACCGAGCTCAAAGAGGGCGACGAAGTAAAGCGCACCGGCAAGATCCTTTCCGTGCCGGTGGGCGAAGCCATGATTGGCCGTGTGGTGAACGCACTCGGCATGCCCATCGACGATAAGGGTCCAATCGCCACCACCGAAAGCCTTCCTATGGAGCGCCTTGCCCCGGGCATCATCGACCGCCAGGGCGTGCGCGAGCCTATGGCTACCGGCCTCAAGGCCATCGACTCCATGATTCCCATCGGCCGCGGCCAGCGTGAGTTGATCATCGGCGACCGCCAGACCGGCAAGACGGCCGTCCTGCTCGACACCATCATCAACAACGCGAAGAACGACCTGATTTGCATCTACTGCGCCATCGGCCAAAAGCGCTCTTCGATCGCCCAGGTGGTGCAGACGCTGACTGAAGCCGGCGCCATGGGCCACACCATCATCGTGGCGGCCTCGGCCTCGGAACCCGCACCGATGCTCTATCTCGCGCCCTACGCGGCAACCGCCCTCGGCGAGTACTTCCGCGACAATGGCAAGCACGCCCTGGTGATGTACGACGATCTTTCCAAGCACGCCATGGCGTACCGCGAGATTTCGCTGCTGTTGCGCCGTCCGCCAGGCCGCGAAGCATATCCGGGCGACGTGTTCTATCTCCATTCCCGCCTGCTCGAGCGCTCGTCCAAGATGAGCGACAAGAAGGGCGGCGGTTCGCTGACCGCACTGCCGGTTATTGAGACCCAGGCAGGTGACGTTTCGGCTTACATTCCGACCAACGTCATCTCCATCACCGACGGCCAGATCTTTCTTGAGACCGACCTGTTCAACTCCGGTGTGCGCCCCGCGGTCAACGTCGGCCTTTCGGTATCGCGCGTCGGTTTCTCGGCGGCCATCAAGGCAACCAAGCAGGTGGGTTCAACGCTCAAGCTCGACCTGGCGCAATATCGCGAACTGGCAGCCTTTGCGCAGTTCGGCTCCGACCTCGACCCGCTCACTCAGAAACAGCTCAATCGCGGCCAGCGCCTTACCGAACTTCTCAAACAGCCGCAATTCCATCCGCTCACCTGGCAGCAGCAGGTGGTGGTGCTCTTCGCCGGAACGCAGGGCTATCTTGACGATTTGCAGGTCAGCGATATTCGCGCTTTTGAGGACGGCCTGCACAAGTATTTCGCGAATACACAGACTGCGCTGATCGACGATCTGACCAAGAAGAAGTCGCTCGACGACGACCTGCGCAACCGCCTGCACGCCGCGCTCAAAGAGTACGTGGAGAACTTCAAGGCGGAGTTGCAGGCCGCTACAGCGTAAAGAGTCTTCAGTCGTCAGTCTTCAGTTGTCAGCAGCAATCTGACACTGAAAACTGTTAACCGGCAACTGATCACTGAGAACTGGAAAATGGCAAACGTACTCGATCTAAGACGGCGAATCCGCAGCGTGAAGAACACGCGGCAGATCACCAAGGCCATGAAGATGGTCTCGGCCGCCAAGCTGCGCCGTGCGCAGGAACGCGCACTGGCCGCACGGCCCTACGCCAAAATGATCCTCAGCGTGCTTGAATCGCTCACTCGCCGTATCGAGCTTTTCGATCCGCAGACCGGCAATCTGCGCCACCCGCTCTTTGTCACCCGGCCTGAAAAGAACGTGCTGCTCATCATCGTCAGCGGCGACAAGGGCTTTGCCGGCGCATTCAACGCCAATATTCTCAAGACGGCCTTTCAGTTCATCTCCGGCAATCCGGATAAACAGGTTGACGTGGAAGCCGTGGGCCGCAAGGGCCGCGATATGATGCGGCGTCGCTATCCGGTTGCCACTTATGTGGAAACAGCCGACGAACAAGGCCAGACCCACGAGGTACGTGAGCGCAAGGCTCCGGTCGAGATTACGGGCGATCATCCCGGCATGCTGCTGAAGCTCGAACCCTCGCGTGTGCACCAGCTCGCCGAGAACATCATCTCACGCTACGTGGATGAAGAGATCGACGCGGTCTACATCGTCTACAACGAATTCAAATCGGTCATCCAGCAGCGGCTGGTGGTTGAGCGTGTGTTGCCGCTCATCGATCTGACTGGACCGCAGGTTACCGGCGCAGTTGAGCCCTCAACGGAAGAGCGTGAGCGCGCGGCCCAGGCCGCACTTTCGGCAGGCATTGAAATTGAACCAGCCGACACGGCTGAAGCCGACGAGGAAGCCAAGAAGTTCGGCACCGCGAATGTGGATTACATCTATGAGCAGCCAGCCGAGGAGTTGTTCAACGGCCTGCTGCCGCAATTCGTTTTTTCAGTGCTGTACCACGCCATGACGGAATCAGTCGCCGCCGAACACGCGGCCCGTATGACGGCGATGGATTCGGCAACCAACAACGCCTCCGACATGATCGACTCGCTGACGCTGCACATGAACCGCGTGCGCCAGGCAGCCATCACCAAGGAGATTATCGAGATCGTCTCCGGCGCTGCGGCGCTGTGAGAAACAGCTTTTTGCTTCTAGCTACAGCCTCTAGCCTGTCCGTGGCAGAACGGTCGCCGCACAAGGACCAGCGGCAGGTTTCAGAAGGAAAGAGCTAAAAGCCAGAAGCTAGCAGCTAGGAGCTTTAAGACAAATGGCAGAAAACATCGGCAAAGTAATTCAAATCTCCGGCCCCGCCGTAGACGTTCAGTTCGAAGAAGCGAAGATGCCGCCCATCTACCAGGCATTGCGCGTTACCAGCGAAGGCTTTGATACGCCTGAACCGATCAGCGTGATTCTCGAAGTCCAGCAGCACCTGGGCGAGGGCCGTGTGCGCACGGTCGCCATGGAAGCTACGGACGGCATGGTTCGCGGCATGAAGGCCATCGATCTTGGCGGCCCCATCAGCATGCCCGTGGGTAAAGAGACTCTCGGTCGCGTGCTCAACGTCATCGGCGAACCCGTCGACGAGCTCGGCCCCATCGGCGAGAAGCAGCGCATGCCTATTCACCGCCCCGCGCCACTGTTCGACGAGCAGTCGACGCAGGAAGAGATGTTCGAGACCGGCATCAAGGTCATCGACCTTATCCAGCCCTTCTTGAAGGGTGGCAAGATCGGTTTGTTCGGCGGCGCAGGCGTGGGCAAGACCGTCGTCATCATGGAGCTCATCAACAACGTGGCCAAAAACCACGGCGGCTACTCCGTGTTCGGCGGCGTGGGCGAACGCACCCGCGAGGGTAACGATCTCTGGGTGGAAATGAGCGAGTCAGGTGTGATTACGCCCGGCGACTTTGCCAACTCAAAGTGCGCGCTGGTGTACGGCCAGATGACCGAGCCGCCCGGAGCCCGCCTCCGCGTAGCACTGAGCGCTCTCACAGTCGCCGAGTACTTCCGCGACGTCGAAGGCTCAGACACTCTCTTGTTCATCGACAACATCTTCCGCTTTACGCAGGCCGGTTCTGAAGTGTCCACGCTGCTTGGCCGCATGCCCTCTGCCGTGGGATACCAGCCCAACCTGGCAACGGAAATGGGCGAGCTGCAGGAGCGCATTACCTCCACCAGCAAGGGTTCAGTGACATCTGTGCAGGCCGTCTACGTACCCGCCGACGACTTGACCGATCCGGCGCCTGCAACCACGTTCGCCCACCTCGACGCCACAACCGTGCTGAGCCGTCCGCTCTCCGAGCTCGGCATCTATCCGGCTGTCGATCCGCTGGCCTCGACCTCGCGTATCCTTTCGGCGCGCATTGTCGGTCAGGAACACTACGACGTGGCCCAGGGCGTGAAGCGTATTCTGCAGCGCTACAAGGATCTGCAGGACATCATCGCCATCCTTGGTATCGACGAACTCTCTGAAGAAGACAAGCTCACCGTGGCCCGCGCCCGCAAGGTGCAGAAGTTCCTTTCGCAGCCGTTCCACGTGGCCGAGCAGTTCACCGGCATTCCGGGCAAGTACGTAAAGATTGCCGACACGGTGCGCAGCTTCAAGGAGCTCATCGCCGGCAAGTACGATGACATCCCCGAGCAGGCCTTCTACATGCAGGGCGGCATCGAAGACGTGCTCGCCAAGGCCGAGCAACTGAAGGCGACGGCGTAGGAAATTCAGAGATCAGTGAACAGTGGTTAGTAGTTAGTTTCTCGGTGCCGCTGTTTGGTTATTACGACTGTTCACTGACCACTGTCACCTGACAACTTGGGCGACTGAAAGGAGCCCTAATGGCTGACGATACAAACCAACTCCGGGTACGGCTGGTGACACCTGAGCGCGTCATGTGCGAGCTTACTGCCGATTCGGTAGATTTGCCCTCCAAGTCGGGCTACTTCGAAGTGCTTTACGGCCACGCGCCTCTCGTCGCCGAGCTTGGTGCAGGAGACGTGATTGTGCATGGCGGCGCTTGCGGTGAAGAAAGCGCAAAAGTGGACACACGTTACAACGTGAGCTGGGGATTTGCCGAAGTGCTTCCCGACCGCGTTACGGTTCTCGCCAACGACGCCCTCAAACCCGCCGAGATCGATGTACCGCGCGCGGAGCAGCAGCTCGACCGCGGCCTGAAGATGTGGCGAGAGGCCGGAGACAGCGAAGACAACTATACCGATGCCCTTCGAGTCATCTCAGAAGCCGAAGCAAAAATCGCGTCGGCAAACCAAAAAGACTAATGTAGTCTTTCAATCATGACGGGAACGCGGCTTCACTTTGCAGTTGTTATTTTCTTGGCTGCGTTCCTGCTCTTCCTTGTTGAACCCATTGTAGCCAAACAGCTTGTACCCGCCCTGGGCGGCTCCGCCGCTGTGTGGGTCACTTGTCTTGTCTTTTTCCAGACCGCGCTGCTCTTTGGTTATGCCTACGCGCATTGGGTTACGCGGGGTATGCGGTGGCTTGGGCACATGGTTTTGCTTACGGTGACGGTGGGTTTTGCTGTCTACTGGACCTTCGGATCGTTCGATCTTAGCGCCGGGCCAGATCATCCAGTTACGACAATCTTCGCCACCCTTGCGCTGTGGATCGGACTTCCCTTTATTGCGCTCGGAGCGACAAGTCCCTTGCTGCAGTACTGGTGGTCGCGCGTCGAGGATTCGCCGGTTCCATACGCGCTGTTCGCGCTTTCAAATCTTGCCTCGTTGCTGGCCCTCGCCGCGTATCCCTCGCTGCTCGAACCGAAATTCACTTTGCACACGCAGCGCGTCATCTGGTTCTACGGATTCCTGCTGTTTACCGTGCTTGCTGCAAGCCTCACATTACGCATGCGTTCTGCCGGAAAGCAGGTTGCGCCGTCGCTGACTGCCGATGCCGCGGACCTGCCTGCCACGCCAGCCCTGCACAAGTGGCTCTGGTTCCTGTTGCCCATGGGCGCGGTCATGCAGTTGAGCGCCATCACCAGCTACATCACTGCAAATCTTGCGGCCATACCGCTATTGTGGATTCTCCCACTTGCGGTTTATCTGCTCACCATCATCATCGCCTTTGAGTTTCCGCGCATCGCGCCGCGCTTCATCGTCATGCGGTTTCTCGTCGTTATGCTGGCCAGTCTCGGCTACATGCTTTCGCAGATCGACGTGACTCTGCCGCTGCGCATTGGGATTGCGTTTTTTCTCATTGAATTGTTCGCCGCTGGACTCTTCTTACATAGTGAGGTTTATTCGCTAAAACCGGTACATCGTTCCGAGTCGACTGTGTACTATCTGCTTTTTGCCGCAGGCGGAGCGGCGGGCTCGTTTCTGATTGCACTGGTGTTTCCGGCGATGTTTTCGTTCAACTACGATCTGGCCGTCACCTGCTTCTTTACCGCGGTGCTGGTGCTGGTCTGCCTGTGGAGGGCGGGGTGGGCAGTGCGCCTGCTGTGGGCCGTCGCCTGCGTCCTCATGCTGGTGCTGTGCGTCAGGCTGCATTTTGCTTACCAGCACAACACTCTTGCGGCAGTGCGGAATTTCTATGCGGCGCTGCGGGTAAAACAAACTGACTTTCACGGCGCCAAGCTGCGCACGCTGACCAACGGAACCATCCAGCACGGCACGCAGATCTGGGGCTCCGAGGCGCAGCGCAAGATTCCCACCACCTATTACGCGGAGGATTCGGGCATCGGCCTGGCGTTGCGTAATTGCTGCATCGGCCGCCGCCGCAACATCGGCGTCATCGGCCTGGGCGCGGGAACGATTGCGGCCTACGGCCAGCCCGGCGACCGCATCCGCTTCTACGAGATCAACCCCGCCGACATTCCCATCGCCCAAAATGTGTTTACCTACATTCGTGAGTCCGGCGCTCAGATCAGCTTTGCCGGGGGCGACGCGCGCACATCGCTGACGCGCGAAGCGCCACAGCATTTCAATGTGCTGGCGGTGGATGCCTTCTCCGGTGACGCGATCCCGCTGCACCTGCTCACCGTGGAGGCTCTCGAACTCTACCGTCACCACCTGGCGGCGGGCGGCATCATCGCCTATCACATCTCAAACCAGCACGTGAACCTGGAACCGCCCATTGCGCTGCTTGCGCGCAACGCAGGCATGCACGCGGTGCGGGTCAGCAGCCTGGCCAATGACGCACGCGACGAATTCGGTTCCACATGGATACTGCTGAGCGACGATCCCAGTTTTTTTGCCACGCCGGACGTGGCAGCCCACTCACACCCGGCGGAGATTCGCCCGGGCCTGCGCTTATGGACCGATCAGTACTCGAGTTTGCTGCCGGTGCTGCGGTGGTGACTTGCAGTTTCTGTTGGTTGGCGGACCGCTGATGGGCGATTTCAGGGCAACTTCCATATAGCCGGTAAACCGCCCACAATTCGATTTCGGGTCGATGAGTGCATTGGCGACTACGCGCTCACTGACAGCCAGTCGAGGACCGGGACACTCCTGTTGCTTTCCAAATGGTATTGTGCAATTATTCCTATTGGAAACCAAAAGGTGCTTTCCATTATGCCCGAAAAATCCGACATCGCGCAGGGGACTCTTGCATTGATGGTCCTCAAAACGCTCGACCTGCTTGGGCCGCTTCACGGCTATGGCATTGCACGCCGCATCGAGCAGATCAGTGGCGACCTTCTTGCCGTCAACCAGGGAACTCTCTATCCGCTTCTTCTCAAGCTCGAGCATGAAGGTGCCGTTGCCTCCGATTGGGGCGCATCAGAGAACAACCGCCGCGCGCGTTTCTACCGCCTCACGAAAACCGGCAAAAAACAATTGCAGGCCGAAACCGGGGACTGGGAGCGAACGGCCGCTATCGTCGCACGATTCTTCCAGGTCAAAGCGGAGGATTTGTCATGAAATCTCTCCGTCGATTCTTCACACGTCTCTCGAACCTCGTAACCGGTAGTCGCGACGACCGGCGTCTGATCGAAGAGATGGAGGATCATATCGCGCAACAGGCGGCGGAGAACATCCGCGCAGGCATGTCCGCTACTGAAGCACGTCGCCACGCGGTGCTAAGATTCGGCGCACAGGCAGTGATCCGCGAGGAGTATCACGCCGAAACAGGGTTTCCCTTTTTCGAGACTCTTCTGCGCGATCTGAGCTATGCGCTTCGCACCTTGCGCAACTCGCCCGGGTTCACTTTCGTTGTGATTCTTGTATTGGCGCTTGGAATTGGCGCACTTACGACCGTTGCCACTTGGACCAACGCTGTCCTTTACGACCCTTGGCCGCACGTCACCAATCCTCGGGCCATCTATTTTATCGACGCTACGGTTCTTGGATACGACGGCTATTCGGTGCACTACGACCAGTATCGATTTCTGCATGCCTCAGGGCGTTCCTGGAAAAACGATATTGCATTCGCAATGACATCAATCGATCTTGCCGATAAGGGGGCACACCCTGAGGCCGTAACGGTCGGCGTCGTTACATCGAACTACTTTCAATTCCTCGGCATCTCGCCCCTGCGCGGACGCTTCTTCCAGATTGAAAAGGATGAAAGGCAATACGGATCGAATGACCAGATCGTCCTTTCGCGTGCGCTCTGGCGCAGCCGCTTCCATGAAGACCCATCGGTTGTGGGCCGCACTTTGGAAATCAGCGGACACCCCTTCACGATCGTGGGCGTCGCCCCGGAGGATTTCGCGGGAATCTTTGGCGGCGTTGCCGAGGCAGCCTGGATCCCGCTTTCCGGCCTGCGCGACCTTTCCACGGACTCGCCGCCGGACCCGTTGCTCCATTACGGTTTGCAGGTTGCTGTTCGCCTTCGTCCTGGCGAGAGTGCCGCATCCGCGGCCGCCGAACTGCACACGCTGGCCCGTACCTACGCGCTTGAGCACCCGAAGGAAAACCTGAGCCGTTGGGACCTGAATCTGCGGGATGCCGCACATTTCTCGCGAGGCCTGTTTAACACCATCGGTGAAGGTCTACCCATACTGACGGGGGCATCCGTTCTGCTGATCATGCTCGTTTGCGTCAATATCGCCTCGTTACTCGGGCAGCGCGCGGCGCGCCGCCGTCGTGAAGTAGCGATTCGAGCCGCTCTGGGAGCAACTCCATTCCGGGTTGCGGCGCAGGTACTCACCGAAACCGGTTTGCTGGTTTTTGCCGGCGGGCTGGCAGGTTGGACTGCCAGTCTCGGCATGGCGCGCGGCCTGTACATCTTGTTGCCGAATTTTGGCGTGCCGCTGGCATTCAATCTGCATGCCGACTCCCACACTCTGCTGTTTGCCACGGCGCTATGCGCGCTGGTTACGTTGGCCTGCGGCATCTATCCAGTCCGCCAGGCTCTGCGTGTTTCGCAGAACGATGCGCTGCATGAAGGTGGACCGGCGGTCGCGGGTCGGTCCAGCAGGAAACTGGGCCGGCAGATTCTGCTCGGCATTCAACTCGGCATCTGCTTCATCGTGCTGGTAGGTTGCGGTCTTCTCGCCCGCACCGCGCTGAACATCATGAATCGAAATACGGGATTCGATCGTACCCACTGCTTAACGGCGCAGCTATCGCTGTCGCGCGCCGGGTACACGGAAAAGCGCGGTCTGGCGTTCCAGTCCAATCTTCTCGAACGGCTGCGCGCGTTGCCGGGCGCGTCTTCAGCCACTCTCACTTCGCACTTGCCGATGGGTGACGATGGCAGCGGCAATACCCAGGATTTCAGTATTCCGGGATATGTGCCGCACAAAGGCGAAGAGATGTCTGTCATCACGGATTTCGAAGGCCCTGACTTCTTCCACGTCATGGGAATTGGACTGGATTCGGGCCGTGAGTTTGATACGCATGACTACGCTTCCTCGGCGGATGTTGCCTTAATCAATGAATCGATGGCCAGGCGGTACTGGCCCAACGGTGGTGCGATTGGACACAGCGTGATCGTCGGCAAACGTCCTCGCCGGATCGTTGGCATCGTGCGTGATTACGCCTACTCCGATCCTGCCGACACCCATCCAAAGCCGGTCTTGTTCCTGCCGCTCGCGCAGAATTATTACAGTGATGTGATTCTGGCTGTACGTCCACGTGAATCGTATTCCACACTGACGGCACAGTTAAGGCAGACGCTCGCGGAGTTGGATGGTTCGCTTCCCCTGGAAGAGGTGCGCACTCTTAAGCAGGTGACCGATGAGCGCTATCAGATGGCCCGTATTCCCGCCGAACTGCTCGGTGTGTATGCGTTCTCCAGTGTGCTAGTAGCCATGATCGGGCTGTACTCTGTCATGGCATTCTCCGTGATTGAACGCCATCGCGAGTTTGCGTTGCGCATTGCCCTCGGCTCCACTCGCGCCGCCATCTTCAGGCTGGTATTGTTAAGCGGCACGAGCGCGGCTGTAATCGGCTTGTTGGCAGGCGGTCTAGGCTCGGTATTTTTTGTTCAATTACTACGTTCGCTCTTGTTCGGCATTACCCCATTTGATCCGCTTAGCTATTGTGCCGCCGCTGCTTTTGTCGTTTTTACCATCTTCGCCTCCGGCTTGATACCTGCACGGTTTGCAGCTTCGATTGAACCGATGCGCATCCTTCGATCTGAATAATCCCCTAGTTCCGCCAGAGCCGTCTGCTCGACCACTTTGTCCCATAAGCCTAGTTGAACTGCTGCCAACAGGGTAAGTCACACATTGACAAGGCTCTGGTCGGTTGGTCAGCAACACGAAAGTTTGCCCAATTTTGCTTTCTCGCGGGATTTGAGAGCTAGAAACAACTGCAGATCCTTCGTCCCCTTCACTCCGTTCTGGGTCCTCTGGATGACAGTGCTGTAATAGAAGGAATCGCAAAACCTGCTACTGGCCGAGTGGCTGGCAATGCGGAAGTTTACCCTATTTTGATTCATCGCGGGATTCGAGGATTAGAAGCAACCTCAGATCCTTCGTGGCTGCGCTCCTCTGGATGACAGGCTTGGGTGTGGTGCCGATTGGTGGATTGAGTTCATGCAATTCCGCCCTTGCCGCGATGAAACTGCGGCAAAGATGCGGCACTTGGCGAGCGATAACGGATCAAGCTTGCTAAACTTTGTTGAATCCAAGAGCATTGAATTCCTGCTCCGAACATTGAGGGCGAGATTCGACAACAGGATGGCAACGGCTCCAGCCGGCAAAAAAATTCAGATACGCGCAAAAGAAGGAGGGGGGATTATGAAGAGGTGCATTGCGTTTCTGCTTTCATGTGCGTTTGCGGCCTCGGTGTCAGGCCAGACTGCGGCTTTCGTGATTGGAGAGAAGCTATCCGGTTCGATTGGCTTCTACGATGCCAATTTCAACAGGATTGGCGATGTGAAGGTCGGCACGCATCCACACGAGATTGTCCTCACACCAGACGGGAAGACACTGTACGTTGCGGACAACGGAGTGATGTGGATGACGGAAACCGCGCCGGGAGATAACACGGTCTCGATCGTTGACATTGCTTCAATGAAGCGCACCGCTACGATCAATCTCGGGCAGTTTCGCCGACCACACGGGATTGCTTATGACGCGAGCACAAACCGTGTGTATGTGACGACGGAAAAGCCGTCCAGACTTTTGGCTCTGGACCCCAAGTCGCTCAAGGTCGTTCGTACTTACGACGTGAAAGGACAAGCGCCACACATCGTCAAACTCGGCCCAAAGAGAGAATGGGCATATGTGAGCAATACGGACACAGGCACGCTGGCGGCGATCAAGCTGAGTTCAGGCGAGGTGATATCGATGCCCTCGGGCGAGCGGCCGCAGGGGCAGGCAATGTCTCCGGACGGGCGGACAATCTTTGTGGCCAACTCCGGCGGTAACTCGATTTCGATTTTCGATCTTGAACAGAAGAAGAACGTGGGAAGCATTGCGACGAAAGGCAAGGCGCCTGTTCGGCTTGTGGTTTCGAAGGATGGCAAAACGTTGATTTACGCGCTGCAGGAAGGCCGCACGGTTGGCTTTGCGGACATTACGACGCGAAAGGAACTTGCGGAGATTCCCCTTAACGGACGGCCTGTCTCAATGTCGTTGTCATTGGATGGCAAGCTGGCGTACTGCTCCGTGCAGGAAGAGGATGAGGTCTACGTTATCTCAGTCGCGGATCGCAAGGTGGTTCGGGTAGTTCACTTGCCGAAGGGCACCGGCCCGGACCCGGTAGTGCCACTGCGATGAGATGCGTGAAGGGTCAAAAGTAGATCCTTGCCGGCTGACGAGCAGCGCCAACTTTGGAAAGCCGCGCTGCTACCAGTGCTTGTGATCTGACAGCGCGTCGAGTTCGGCTGCGGCTAGCAGGAATCCGCCTACACCGAAGTTGTAGCTTGAGCTGGGCTTGTACTCTGCCACATCGTCGAGCGGGGCCATCGATCCCAGGCGGCCGTTGGCGTAGATATGCGACAACATTCCGGCCCATGCTTTCTCTACCACCGGCAGATAGTTCCGGGCGTCGAGTATGCGATGGTTGATTCCCCAGGCGATGGCGTAGGTAATGAATGCCGAGCCGGCAACGTCGGGTTGGGGATAGGCTTCCGCATCGAGCAGTCCGGGGCGCCACAGACCATCGCTGCGTTGGAGTGAAGCGGCCTGGGCGGCCAAGTCGCGCATGAGGTCGACATAGTGGGGGCGCAGCGGGTTGTCTGAGGGCAGGCCGTCGAGCACGCGCGCGAGCCCGGCCATTGCCAGGCCGTTGCTTCGAGCGAGAAAGACTTTGCTGCCGTTCTTTTCATGGCGGTCGATATCGGCTGCGTCGCGCGAAAATAGATGCTGCTGACGATCGTAGAGAAGCTTTTCGGTAAATCCCCACTGGCGGTTCACGTAGGCGTTGTAGGTGGGGTCGCTGGTAATGTCAGACAGCACGACTCCGGCGGGCGGCGCCATAAACAGCGCAGCGGCCCACCAGAAGGCGGGCTTCTGCGGATCGAGCGACCTCATGGCGTCATCGAACTGCGTACGCAGCGGTGCGATCTGCCCTTCGTTGTGCGAGGAGCGATAGACCTCGACATATGCCTGCCCGAGCGCGAAATCTGCCGCTGGAGAAACGGTGCGTTCAAGCTTCCAGCCAAAGTGGTCGCCGATCGAGGTAACGTACTGGCTGTATCGCTTGTCGCGCAGGGAGCGCGAGGCGGCCATGAGGCCGATATCGAGCACGCCGAAGTCCCAAGACCGGCTGCGCGGCTGGGCCTGGACGCGCGCCAGTTCCCAGTCCGCAACGCGCTGCATGGCCGCGCGAATCTGCTTGCCACGCAGCGCGGCGGAGAGATCGGTTGCCAGCGGGCCGGGATCGGCGGGGGCGTCTCCGGCTTGTGAGACGGCGGCGGCACTTGCCGTCTGCTGCGCCGACGCACTGCCGCAAAGCGCGGCTGCCAGGCCTAGAATTGCCAGCGTCTTCAACGCCTGATAGGTGCGCGCCCGATTCATCCATGTCCCCCTGCCGGGTAGAGCTGCCCGGCCACATCGATCAGCAGTTCAGAAGGTAACTGACTATCATACGATTTCCTGGGCATACGATTTGGCCGGAAGCTACATGCCTGAAGGTGCGAGGCAAATCTGCTCCTGTCTAGACAGCTTCGGCAGTCCTTGCATCTTGAGGCACTTGCCCTACGCAAGCCCAGCCCGATAAAGTTGCTCCATTCGGCCTTTTACCTGAAGAGGCTGCCCGGGCGAATGATCACGAATCCGCGCGGTATATCTTCCCTAAAGGACCCTAAATGTCTTCCACGCCTGTCCATCCCGTTGGCAATCAGGATATTGATTCCACTCTGCGCGAAAACCGGCTGTTCCCGCCGCCGCCGGAATTCAGCGCCAAGGCTCATATCAGCAGCCTGGAGCAGTATGAGGAGCTCTATCGGGAATCGATTGAGGACCCGGAAAGCTTTTGGGCCACTGTGGCCGGCGATTTGCACTGGTTCAAGACCTGGGACAAGGTGCTCGATTGGGATCTGCCCTGGGCGAAGTGGTTTGTGGGCGGCAAGCTCAACCTGAGCTACAACTGCGTCGACCGGCATGCGCTGGGCGACCGCGCCAACAAGACCGCGCTCATCTGGGAAAGCGAGCCGGGCGAGATTCGCCGCCTGACTTTTGCCGAGCTTCACGTCGAGGTGCAGAAGTTTGCCAACGCGCTCAAGTCGCTCGGCATCGGCAAGGGCGATCGCGTTGCGGTTTACATGGGCATGACTCCGGAGCTGGCCATTGCTCTGCTGGCATGCGCTCGCATTGGGGCTATCCACTCGGTGATCTTTGGCGGATTTGCGGCCAACGCCATCGCCGACCGTGTGAACGATTCTTCGTGCGTGGCCATTCTTACGCAGGATGGCAGCTACCGGCGCGGCAATGAAATCCCGCTCAAGCGCACGGTGGATGAAGCCATGGCCGGCTGCCCTACCGTGAAGCACGTGGTGGTTTATCAGCGCACGGGTACTCCGGTGGAAATGACCGAGGGGCGCGACCACTGGTGGCACGACCTGATGGCACGGGCTGCCGCTGAGTGTCCTGCCGAGGAGATGGATTCAGAAGATCCGCTTTACATTTTGTACACATCAGGCACTACCGGCAAGCCCAAGGGACTGGTGCACACTACGGGCGGCTACTCGGTTCAGACTTATCTGACGAGCAAGCTGGTCTTCGACCTTCGCGATGAAGACATCTACTGGTGCACGGCAGATATCGGCTGGGTTACGGGCCACTCGTATGTTGTTTACGGGCCGCTGCAGAACGGCACTACGGTGTTGATGTATGAAGGCGCGCCCAACTGGCCGGACTTCTCGCGTTTCTGGAAGATCGTTGACGATCACAAGGTCTCCGTCTTCTACACGGCACCGACCGCAATCCGCGCCTTCATGAAGTGGGGCAACGAGCACGTGGAGAAGCACAGCCTTGAGTCGTTGCGGCTGCTTGGCACCGTGGGTGAGCCCATCAATCCTGAAGCGTGGATGTGGTACCGCGAGAAGATTGGCCACAACCGCTGCCCGATTGTAGACACGTGGTGGCAGACGGAGACAGGAGCCATCCTCATCGCTCCTATTCCCGGTGCGGTTGCCGCCAAGCCGGGCTCTGCTACGCGTCCATTCTTTGGTATTCAGCCTGAAGTGGTGACGCGCGAGGGAAAGCCTGTACCCAAAGGCCACGGCGGTTTGCTCGTTATTTGCAAACCGTGGCCCTCCATGGCTCGCACTGTTTACGGAGATCCAGAACGCTTCCAGCGGACCTACTGGAGCGACGTACCGGGCAGCTACTTTACCGGCGACGGCGCGCGGCAGGACGCCGACGGCTACTTCTGGCTCATGGGCCGCGTTGACGATGTGATCAACGTAAGCGGCCACCGGCTTGGCACCATGGAAGTGGAGTCGGCGCTGGTTGCTCACCCCAAGGTGGCTGAGGCTGCGGTGGTGGGCCGCCCGGACGATCTGAAGGGCCAGGCCATCTCTGCGTTCGTGTCGCTCGAAAGCGGCAACCAGCCCAGCGAAGGATTGAAGGACGAGCTGCGCAAGTGGGTAACCAAGGAGATCGGCGCACTGGCACGGCCGGACGATATCCGCTTTACGGAGGCGCTGCCCAAGACACGGTCAGGCAAGATCATGCGACGCCTTCTGCGCGAGCTGGCCACGCACGGTGAAGTGAAGGGCGACGTGACTACGCTCGAAGACTTTACCGTGATCGCGAAGCTGCGCGAGGCGGAAGAGGGCTGACCATGGCTGCGGCACGTGGACGCCTGATTCGCTATGGCGTGGCCATGAGCCTCGACGGCTTTATTGCGGGGCCAGATGGCGAGTACGACTGGATCATTTCCGATCCTTCGTTAGATTTAGCCGCATACGCGAGCCAGTTCGACACGCTGCTGATGGGCCGGCGTACCTATGAGCTTGCCATCAGCCAGGGACCGATGCTCAAGTCCATGGGAATGGCTGTCTTCGTGGTCTCTACGACTCTTGCGCCCTCGGAGCACAAGGACGCCACCATCATCTCCGCCGATGTTCCACAAGCTGTGGCAAAGCTGAAAGCGCAGCCGGGCAAAGACATCTGGCTCTTCGGCGGCGGGGCGCTGTTCAGATCAATGATTGATTGCGGACTTGTGGATCGAGTTGAGGTTTCCGTGATTCCCGTTCTTCTGGGCAGCGGAGTTCCGCTGGTCCCGGCTGGACGCCGCTGGCCGCTACATCTTGAAGAGAGCAAGACTTTGCCTAGTGGTATCCTTCAGCTTACCTATTCGCTGGTGGGATGATCTTCATTCGCTTCTGGACTCCGCAGCGCGAAGTTCCGCCTCTGCGTGGAGCCAGTCTTCCTGGTGATGGCCGTGCGCGTAGCCACGGTCGATCCAGAGGAGGTAGGCACGCTCGGCGATTTGCTCGTGCGAGATTGCAGGGGCTTCCAGCGTTGCGATGTCGCCGGTTGTCTCCGCTCCAATGCGCGCCTGGGACTGCTCGTATTCATGCAGTTTTTCAAGATGGGCGGCGAGGGTCGGAGCCTCGGGGCCATCACTCACGGCTACCTGAGGTTCCGGGACGGCTGCGGTCGCGGTCACTTCCGTGGATAGAACTTCGGCGGCCATCGGCTGGTCTGGAGTTGGAATGGCGGAGTGGCCGCCGGCGGCGCTACCCTGCTGCGGCTCGGACTCCAGCTCGCCCAGCAAAGCAATCAGCTTCTCGAGCTGGCCCTTTCTATGTGTCAGCCCCTGGATTTTAGAGTCAATATCGGCGATCTCGCGGCACGCCTGCTCGCGAGCAGTCTCGTAGAAACTTGTATACATGAAAGCGTTCCCCAACGAGATCATACCCCGGATCGAATAAAGCTGAAATGAAGCTCCGTTGACGAGGGGTAAATTTCTCCAATCAATCATCTCTTCAATCGTTTCCCGGCATGAAACGATCCCCGGCAGGGAAAAACCGACCCCGCGGAAAAATCCTCTTGACAAAACTAAACTGAACCGTTCAGTATAGATACTTGTCGGAGGCCCGGCATGATCCATGTCAGTAACCTTGTAAAAACGTTCGGCAACTTTACCGCCGTCAACGATGTTTCGTTCGACGTTGGCGCCGGTGAGATTTTTGCCTTCCTTGGCCCCAACGGGGCGGGAAAAACCACCACCATCAAAATGCTCACCACGCTGCTGCAACCTACGAGTGGCACGATCCGGCTCGATGGGCTGGACCCGAGCACACACCAGAACGATGTCCGCAGGCGTTTCGGCATTGTGTTTCAGGATCCCAGCCTGGACGGCGACCTTACCGCGTGGGAGAACATGCAGATCCACGGCGTTCTTTATCACGTTCCACACAAGGTGGGGCAACAGCGCGCCGAGGAACTGCTGAAGCTCTTTGAACTGTGGGATCGCCGCAATGAGCAAGTGAAGAAGTTCTCAGGCGGCATGAAGCGGCGGCTTGAAATCGCGCGCGGCTTTCTGCACACGCCGAAGATTCTCTTCCTCGACGAGCCGACGCTCGGTCTCGATCCACAGAGCCGCAATCAGCTCTGGAGCCATGTTCGCCGCGTGAATGAGCAGGAAGGCGTTACGGTCTTTCTGACGACGCACTACATGGACGAGGCGGACCGCGTTGCTCATCGCATTGGCGTGATCGACCACGGCAAGCTGGTTGCCCAAGGCTCGCCAAAGGAAATCAAGCAGCAGACCGGCACGGAATCGCTGGAGGAAGCCTTCCTTGCTCTTACCGGTTCAACCATCCGCGACGAGAGCGCCGGTTCGGCAGACCAGATGCGGCAGTTCGCAAAGATGTGGAGTGGAGGCAGACGATGAATGCGATTTATATTCTCTGGTTACGCGAACTCAAGCGTTATACGCGTTCGCGCGCGCAGATCGTAGCTTCGCTTGGGCAGCCACTGCTGTATCTGCTGGCGTTGGGTTTCGGCCTTGGTCCAGTGTTTCAACGCGCTGGCTACGGCAACTACATTCAACTGCTTGCGCCGGGCGTGATCAGCATGAGCGTGCTGTTTTCGTCCATCTTCTCCGGGCTCGGATTGCTGTGGGACCGGCAGTTCGGATTCCTGAAAGAGACGCTGGTAGCTCCGGTGCCGCGGTTGCAGATCATGATCGGCCGCACACTGGGTGGTGCAACGGTGGCGGTGATCCAGGGAACGCTGGTCTTTGTTATTAGTCTTATCGCGGGCTTTCGGCCAGCCAACTGGCTGCTGATTCCGTTCGCCATCGCGTTCATGATCGCCATTGCCATTGTGTTTGCCGCGCTCGGCGTGGCCATTGGCTCAGGCATTCAGGACATGCAGGGATTTCAGCTCATCATGAATTTCCTGGTGATGCCCATCTTCTTTCTTTCGGGAGCGCTGTTTCCACTCTCGGGCCACGGGATTGTGCTCACCGTGATCACGCGGCTCGATCCGTTGTCGTACGGCGTGGATGGCATGCGATCCGTGCTGCTGCAGCCGGCGCAGTTCCAGTCGGCCTTCCCGGTATCCGTCAGCGCACTGGTTCTTGCTTGCGTTGGGAGCGTGCTGCTTGTCATCGGGGCGTGGCGATTCTCTAAGATAGAGATCTAGAGATGTCACGATCACGAAGTCCACTTGCGCATGAGAAGGTCCTTCGAGCCGCGCTCGATCTGTTTGGCGAGCGCGGCATCGATGCTGCCAGTATGGACGCGATTGCGCAGCACTCCGGTGTGAGCAAGGCAACCATCTACAACCACTGGCCGGACAAAGAAGCGCTGCTGATGGAAGTGATGAGCATGATTCACGGCCTGGATCGCGAAGTGAAAGACATCGACACGGGCGATTTGGAGCGCGATCTTACGACGGTGCTCACGAGCCGGCCTCCTGACCAGTACGACGAAGCCCGCCGGCGCATAGCACCCTCGCTGATTGCCTATGGGGCCATCCATCCTGAATTCGGCAAGGCATGGCGGCACCGTGTGATGGAGCCGGCCCGCGAGTGCATCAAGAAGATTCTTCGCCGCGGGATCCAGCAGCGCCTGCTGCCCCGCAATCTTGACCTTGAGGCTTCAGTCGCGCTTCTGCTTGGACCCGTGCTCTACAACCACATCTTTACCAAGGATGCTCAGGTGAAACCAGCCGAGATTGGCCCCACCGCTGCGGCGGCGTTCTGCCGCGCATTCGTGAATCAAAGCGTGGCGCACAAGAAGCAATAGCGAGCACAAAACTTCTCATCATTGCAGCAAGAAAGCAGGCAAACAAAAATGGACGCCCGGATGAGCGCCCACTTTTGTTTACATCAAATTATGCGGATTTTCTAGAAACGGAACACCACGCCGATTTCGCCGCGCGGATTCCAGTACCGGTGAGCAGAGTAGCCCAACTGCGGGGTGTTGTTATTCGGCGAGAACGACGCGGCAATACGGTCTCCGGATGCGCGAATGGCAAAACGCGGGCTCAGGTTGTAGAGCAGGCCGCCGCCATAGCCGCCGGCAAAGGAGATGTTCGGCGTCTTGCCTTCGCCGCCGGTATGCTCAATGCCCAGCAGGCCGTGGAAAAAGCCATCAAAATTTCCGTAGAGATTAGAACGAAGTTCAGGTCCAGCGAGCACATCGTAAACCGACGGATCTCCGGGGTTGCCGGGAGTGGCGGAGGAGAAAGGCGGTTTGTAGTAATCGCCCTGCAGGGTTACACCGAAGAAACGGCCAAAGTCGCGCGTAACGCCAAAAACGCCACCAACGAGGCCGTAGCGCGACTGGTTGACCTGGTTCAAGCTGGTGTAGCCTGCCATGGCAAATGCCTGGTACTTGAATGCCGGTGCGCCGCCCTGGGCTGGAGTGCGCTCGGGAGCAATCTGGCCTGCGGCCATGATGGGCAATATCGCCACCGAAACGGCGGCCAGAATGGAAAACAAGGACTTACTCTTCAACGTGAAACACTCCTCAACTGAGCTGTTACGGCATTGCCGCTCAGGGGCCAAGCCCCCAAATACGGGCCAGTGGCTTTAAAACGGTACCTTCATAGACTATCCTCTACCCCCCGCTTCCACGAAGCCCCGGGAGACAAACTTCAGGCCCTTACATGGGACGGTCCAAGGTGCTCACAGGAAAGCTGCTGGAAAAGGGATTTTCCTTGTCTGACGCACTTCTGAGGCTTTGAGGCGCATGATCACCGGACGTTTGGGCAGAGGTCAGTGCTTTAAATTCAAAAGCGATTCGCGATCGATCACGTTTCCATCGAGGATCAGGGTCGTGATGCGGCGCGCATTCCAGATGTTCGCAGTGGGATCGGCGTCTACTATAAGAATGTCGGCGCGGCGGCCTGGCGCAATCAAACCAAGATCGTTCCAGCCGAACTGCAGCGAATAGTTGTTGGTTGCCGCGGCCAGTGCTTCGCGCGACGAAAGCCCAAGCCGAACCAGCAGCTCCAGCTCAGTCTGTAATGAAATACCGGGCATGGAACCTTGCACAGGCGCGCCCGATGCCGCCAGGTAGTGAGGATACGCCGAAAAGATGGTGGAGTTGATCTGCCACATCCGCATCGCATCCTGTGCTGCCTTCTTGCGCTGATTCTCTTCCATCCAACGCTGACCGACAGCGGGCAGATGTCGCGCCCACTGAGGTATCGGGTAGTCCATGTCTCCCGTCTCGACATTGGAGGGATTGGACATGTGCGCAGGATCGAGAAGCTCCGCCGCGGGCTCCTTCCAAAGATTGCGATGCCCAGGAAGATTCGCGTAGTACATGCTGAGCGTAGGGATCAGCGCCGCGTGGTGCGACGCGAGAAACTTTGCATAGGTATAAACGTGCTTATCTGTAGGCGGAATGCGCTGCGAGTAGTCGTATGCGGTACTCGCCGCCGCACCGGTAGGCGAATCGATCAGGGGCCGCTGCAGTTCGTCGGGAATAACGCCAAGATCGTAACGGTCCATGTGGACGAGCGCGTCCACACCATCGTCGATGCCGACATTATAAGGAGTTGAAATAAACTCCCCATACGTGACCATTCCAAGCTGATGCGATCGGGTAATGATCCATTGTGTGTTGGCTGCTGTAATGTTGTGGCCGATGAAGATGACGCGGGTTCCAAACTGGGCGGTATCGTTCAGTTGCCTGCCGGTATCCTCAGGACTCAACTCCATGGGGCGCGCGCCCTCGCGCAGCTTGCTCATCCAAGCCGGCTGCTTTGCAAGCAGACTCCAATTGTCAGCGGTGCCTGCGCTATCGATGGGCAGGATATTGGGGCGCGGATTTGCTGCATAATCGACCAGACCGTGCTCCTGATCGCTGCGCGCTACGACGGTGGTGACGCCCATGTAGAGATTTGCGCTGGCTTGTCCCTGAGAGTTCATCCCCGCATAGCCGTCGATCAGTCCCGGGATGATGAATTTGCCGGTGCAGTCGATGATACGGGCAACCTTGGGCATGGTGATGGCCGTGGCAGGGCCGACCTCGGCAATTCGGCCGTCGCGAATAATGACAACGGCATTCTGAAGATCGCGAGCTGAATGACCCCAGTCAGTGACATCGACGACAGTGCCGCCGGTAAGAATCAGTGGTGGGACTGGAGGAACAGGAGCGGTGGGTTGTTGCTGCGATGTTGCACATGCTGCCGCGACGGACAGCGCCAGAAAAATTCCAATGGCTTGCAGAGTATGAGAAAGCTCGCCGCATGCCGGCCGGCTGGTCTCGTTGCACAAGATGCCTCTGCGTTCCAACGAGCGCAAAAGATCAAACCGTACGAGCCACGACAAAGAACGTCGTAGCCGTGCGGATGTGCAGCTTAATGTCGGCATAACGGGAAGCATACACTATCGACGCCGGAGAGGACGCGTCCAGGATCTTTGCGATTATGAGACTGAGTCATGACAAGACAATTGGAAGTGCAGAGCAAGCCTATGGGTTCACGGTACTTGAGCATAGCCAGGCCCAACGCCGAAGCGCACTCTATTTTGCATTGCACCCTTCAACGGAGTTAGCTGGGCAGTTAGCTGGCAACGAGAGTTGGCCGGCGTCTCCCGGCCAACAACGGCAGAACCTGCGCAAATGCTGCATCCACGCTCAATCCGTGCTTGAGCCGCAGATCGTCAATCTTGCCGTGTTCAATAAACTGATCGGGCCATCCAATGCGCAGCACCGGCAATGTACAGCCCATATCGTCGAGCGCTTCAACCACCGCTGATCCGAATCCGCCCATTTTTACGTGATCTTCAAAAGTCACAAAGGCAGCCACGCGCTTTGCATACTGCGCCAGCATCTCGCGATCGATGGGCTTGACGAATCTCGGATTAATCACCGCCGCCGAGTAGCCTTCCCGCTCGATGCGTGCGCTGAGTTCGCGCGCCATGGTGACCAGCGGCCCAAGACCAAGGATGGCTAGATCCGATCCATCCTGCAGAACCTCGGCCTTGCCGATCGGTATGGCCTGCGGCTCGGTCTTGCAGGGAACGCCGACCACTACTCCGCGCGGATAACGAATCGCGCTCGGCCCCGGAAGCTCGAGTCCGGTCTTCATCATGTCGGCGAGCTCGTCCTCATCTTTGGGGGCCATCAACACGATTTCAGGAATGGAGCGCAGATAGCCGATGTCAAACAGGCCATGATGCGTTGGACCGTCGTCACCGGAAAGGCCGGCACGGTCCATGCAAAACAATACCGGCAGTCTCTGCAAGCACACATCGTGAACGACAGGATCGAAAGCGCGCTGCAAGAACGTGGAGTAGATGGCGCACACCGGCCTGAAGCCGCGTGTCGCCATGCCCGCGGCAAACACCACAGCATGTTCTTCGGCTATGCCTACATCGAAATAGCGAGTGGGATGATGCGGCCTGAAGTAATCGAGCCCGGTTCCGTTTGGCATGGCAGCAGTGATAGCCACAATGCGATCGTCCTTTGTTGCCAGATCCGCAAGAGTCTTTGCAAACACTTCGGCGTAGGTCGGCAGGCCTGCAGGCTTCGTGACTCCGGTCTCGGGATCGTACGGCCCGAGCCCGTGAAATTTCTTCTGTCCATCAAGAGCCGGCTGGAATCCGCGCCCCTTCTGCGTCAGCACGTGCAGTAACACCGGATGATCTGCGGTCTTGAGAAACTTGAAGGTCTCAATCAGCAAGGGGAGGTTGTGGCCATCGATCGGGCCAAAGTACTCCAGCCCAAACTCCTCAAACATGATGGAAGGCCACAGCATGCTCTTGGCGGCCTCTTCAGCGCGGCGCACGACTTTGACGGCAGTCTTGCCGCCGAAACGCTCAATGATGCGGGTGGCAGATGCGTGCAGGTGCTGATAGTGCTCGTTGGTGACGATGCGGTGGAGGTAGCGCGCGATGGCTCCCACGTTGCGATCGATGGACCACTCGTTGTCATTGAGCACAACGATCATGCGCCTGGTCTGTTCGGCGATATTGTTGAGCGCTTCAAACGACACACCGTTGGTAAATGCGGCATCGCCGGCCACAGCGATGACATGTTCGTCGCCTCCGGCCAGATCGCGGGCTACAGCCATTCCTAATACTGCGGAAAGCGCGGTGCCGGCATGTCCTGCACCGAAGCAGTCGTGTTCGCTCTCGGTGCGCAGCATGAAGCCGTTCAATCCGCCGGGCTGGCGAATGGTTTCAAAGCGGTCGCGGCGTCCGGTAAGAATCTTGTGCACGTAAGCCTGGTGGCTTACGTCAAACATGATTTTGTCCTTGGGCGTGTCAAACACTGTGTGCAGGGCCATGGTGAGTTCCACCACACCCAGATTCGGTCCGAGATGGCCACCGGTCTTTGAAAGCGTCTGGATCAGAAATTCGCGAATCTCGCCTGCCAGTTGCTCCATCTGCGAATCGTCCAGGCGCTTCAAATCCGCGGGCGATTGGATGGTTTCCAGCAATGTTCCCATTACATTCCTTCCCCGTGGACAATGCCCGGCATCCAGGAAAAACCGGCTCCTCGATGTCGCTATAAGGACCCCGCGTGCCGGGTCCTCAATACTGCGTTTGACAACCCATAGTATACCTTCAGTTGCAATTGAGGCTGCCTTCCTTTAGATGGGCCCATTGCCCCAAAGAACCACAAAATACACAATCTACATGAACTGAAGATGACAGAATCCGCACGCCTCCGAACATTGCATGACTGGTTACTAAAGGACCAGATTCACCTCCATTTGCATCTAAACAGCGTAAAGTTATCGAGGGAGACGGCTAAGGTGTGCTTTACACAGGTACAAAAGGCTTTCCCTTGCGTCGAAGTTCTTGATTACATGTCGCCATGGTTGTGAGGAAGGAGATTTTATGGAACTGCCAGTCAACACCTTGCAGAGGCGGACCACAGTGGCAAAGAGACTTCTTGTGCTGTCTATTGCAGCTACCATGCTGCTGGCTCTCGGCATCGTGTCGGGGTGCAAGAGCCAGCAGGCCACCGAGCAATCGGGGACACGAACCGATCAGCAGGTAACCAGCGATATTCAGTCAAAGATCCAGAGCGAATCGGCGCTCGCCGGACAGAATATTCAAGTGAGCGTGGCCAATGGCGTCGCCACCTTGAGCGGAACCGTCGGCGACGAGGCCTCGCGCTCGTTGGCAGGCAACGACAGCGGCTCTATAGAGGGCGTAAAGACGGTGGTCAATAATCTCACCGTCGCGCAGGCCGAGAAGCCGGCTGCGCCCACCCCGGCCCCTGCTGAGAGCCGCAAACCCGCAACGCGCCCGAATCGGCGTCCCGTCCAGGCTCAGGAAGCTCCTGCGCCGCCACCAGCTCAGCCGGCCGCAAATCAAATGCCGACCCAGCAGGCGATGGCTGCTCCGCCCCCTTCTCCTGCGCCGCCCAAGCCGGTTACGCAACAGTACACGCTTGATTCAGGAACCACTGTTCCGGTGACCATCACGGAGGAGCTCGACAGCAAGACGGCGCAACCGAACGACACCTTCCATGCCACGCTGGCCACCGATCTGGTTTCGAACGGCACGGTCGTGATCCCTCGGGGAGCGCCGGTGCTTGGCCGGGTGGTGGAGGTTCACGAAGCAACGCACTTCAAGGGCAGCTCGCTGCTGACAGTTGAGCTTACGCAGGTGAGCGCGCAAGGCCGCAGGATCAGCCTGGTGACCGACACCTACAGCAAGGAAGGCGCGGCGCGCGGCAAGAATACCGCCGTGAAGGCCGGCGGCGGCGCGGCACTGGGAGCCATTATTGGAGCCATTGCCGGTGGCGGCAAAGGTGCAGCCATAGGCGCGGCAGCGGGCGCAGGCGCGGGTACAGGCGTAAACGCCGTGACTCGCGGAGAGCAAGTGCAGATCCCGTCGGAGACGCGGCTTGAGTTCAAGCTGCAATCGCCGGTTACCGTATCGATTACAACGACGCCCGGAGCGCGCGAGCCATACCAGCGCAACTCTGAACCGTCTCTCCAACAGCGCTAACGAAAGCAGCTAAGGCGCAGTACAGCAATCAAAACCGGCAGCAGCAACTGGCAGGCTTCACTGCAAACCAGGCGCTGCTGCCGGATGTGTCTGGAGGGCCTTCTCCTAGCGGATGTCCAGCAAGTTTCCTATTTCACTTGCTCGCGAGCGGCACGCGCACAAGGATCGAATTGTCTACCCGAACGATGAACCTTGAATATCTTTCCTTCTCCGCATTCCTCATGGACTCATAGCGTGGGTTCATGGACTCCACATTCGCATGCAGCACAACCTTTGGATCTTGAGGTGCGGCAAAACTGACGCGCAGATCGGGCCGGCCATCGCCATCGATATCGACTACGTCTGATACCTCAGACGGCAACGCACTCACCGGTGTCCAGTCCAACTGCACAAATGGTGATTCGGACTGCAACATGTGTGGAGTCACCACCCGGTGAACGTCGATGGTGTAGGCGCCGTGCGGAATGGTACGCACTTTAGGTCCACCGGAGTAGACCTCATCCACATGCAGACCCAAAGTGGCAATGCCCTTCGCAATCGATCCGTACAGCAAAAATGGAACCAGCAGTGCCGCAACCATGGTGAGCGCTGCCGCGGTGTAGCCGAGCTTTGCTCGAATGTCCATCGCTCTCCCCTTACACGAAGATGCCAAGGATCGTTGCTAATCCCTGAGTGATGATGCTGCCGCCAAACATGATCGCCATCGCCCATGCGCCGTAGAGAAACATCAATCTGGCACGCTCCGGCTTCTGCGCCACTTCCGTCCCTTTTATGTGCCAGTTAATTGCGCCACGCGGGCAGGCATCAACGCACGCGCCACACTTCATGCATGACATCAGCGCCTCTCCCTTGGCGATGGACTCCTTTGTCAGCGACATGTTCGGGCACGCATTCCGGCAGAGGACACAAGTCTTGCATTTTTCTTTGTCGATCCTTACATCAAACGCGCTGATCTTATTGAAAAGAGATTGAAACGCGCCGAAAGGACACAGGAACGAGCATTGCGTGCGCTTCTTGGTCAGAAAAGGAAGCACAATCACCAGGCCCACAAACAACGTCATGAAGATCGTGTTTTGGATTAAGCCGACCGTGTTGCGTGCGGCCACATACTCTGAGACCGCTTTGAAGGGGCACAACCACATGCAATACGCCGGCTCAAACAATGCCAGTGACAGCAGCACCATGGCTAACAGCACCGCCCACGGCAGGTAATGCCAGCGTGGATCAAGCCTGCGAATCTTTGCGCGCTTGGGAATTGCAGCGACTCCTTCTTCGATGCCTCCGAAGAAACACGCATAGCTGCACCAGCCCTTGCCGACCACCAGCGATATCGCGAGCCAGATTCCAACCATCGCCGCAATTCCACTGCCCGCCATTCCCGCTCCGGGAAGGATTGAACCCGGAAAGATCACCGTGCGCGTGAGCGCTGCGGGGAGAATAAGCAACGGGATGGGCAGGAAACAGAATGGCGTGCGGCCGGCAATCATCTCTTCAATCGGAATGCCCATGCTGCCGCGCATTACCATGACTTCGTGAATGAATCCGATTGGGAACAGGGCGCCCACCGATACAAAGAACCACCTGCGCCAGCGGTAAGTAGTCCCGGTCCGCATCATCATGAAGAACAGCACAACCACGAACACTGCGGTCATGCTGCCTGCGATCCAGGTCTTCAGTTCATGATGAGCACCTGGGTTGGCAAACATAAGCAGCGACCAGAGCATGATTGGCAGTGTCAACAGAATGGACCGGCCGATGCTTCGCCGCACCGGGCCAGAGGGCCGCGGCACTTGAATGTTGGTAGCCATTTCCTTAACTCCCAAGGAACATGTACATCCCGAGTGCAAGGTAATAGAGTGCGACAAGTCCCATGGTCATACGCGCCACGGTGACCAGCGCCTGGCTCCGCACCACGCAACCAAGACCTGCGAAGGGCACGAACCAGATCGAAGTTCCCGCAAAGAAGATGGCAAAGAACAGCAATGCCCCCGGCAAGGTGCCAAGTTCCGCAGCTCTGATACCTGCTACGACAAAAGGCGGGCAGAAGTTCAGCCCGGTAAGAAAGCCTAGCAGCGCTACTCCCGCCATGCTCTTCTTTGGTAGTGTCCTAATTTCATGCTTGCTCCTTCGGGCGCTTGAATATGGCGTGAAGCATCCACGGGTTAGCCACTGAAATGTCCTGACAGTCAGGAGGAGACGTGGAAGGATGCGCTGGCATCAGAGAGACAAGCTCCCATCCGCTCCTCCCTTCAATCTCCAGCCTGAATCGGATGATCTCGCCACTCTTTGCTGGACCTGATAACGGTCCGGAAACTGTATCGCGGAGGACTGCATCCGCCATAGTTTCATATTCGGAATTGAATGTGATGACGCGATATTCCCAAACCATTTCAAAATCCCCCGTTTTCCAGTGCGGCAGATAAGGTGCTGCGAATCCATTGCGAAACGGAAATCTGTCTGATTTTAGCTTTGGCTGCGATAGCCTTCTGCTCATCTGCGGTGATGCGAACGCGAAGCATGACGCCCTTGGCGTTCCCTTCGGGCAGCTTTGGCCTTCCGGCTCTCTTAGGCTTCTGCTTCGGCATCGTTCATCTCCTGCATAATGGCGACTCGCACAGCGGTTTCCGGAGAGACGGCTGGCGGAATCTTGAGCACGGTCACACTACGCTTTGGCTGGTTAGGATCGTCGGTATCATGGGTCCATGCGTAGGCGTGAGTGGCCTTGGGGTGGCCGTGCAGTTCAAAGACTTCTACGATTCCATCCCAAACCGTTTCGCCCTGGAATTCCTCTTTCACTGGCACGCTCTGGACGTGGGTTGAGTGGACGCCGTGAAGCCGGTGAATGACCTGCTGTAATTCCTCTAGGTAAGTCATGGACGATCCTTATCCTTGCAGGGTACGCATCCTTCGATTTCCAGTCGAAGACAAGCGCCAAATTTTCGCTTGCGAAGTTCTTTGAAATACCCCGCAAACCCGGAAAGCGCATTTGCATCCGAAGTGCCCCCAACTTTTGCCGGAGCATCATCAAGAATAGCCTCTTGGCAGTTCGGGCATCTCGTTGGCAAATCGCGATCTAACTTTTCGACAGGAACAAGGTATGTAGTTGCACAATGCGGGCACTCGAAGCCAATCCCCAAGATATCTAACGGTGAAATGAGTACACGCTTTTCGTTTGTCATTGGATTGCCTCCAGTAGATCCGCCACGGTCCAGAACGCACCCTCAACTCCTGCGGCCATCGCTGGAGTGCAGCGCAGAGTGTTGTGACGACGGACAAGGTTGTAATAGGCAAAGTGGAGCCCCACGGCTGCGCGGAAGTTCTCAAGCCTCTTGGAGAATGCCAGAGTTAGGCGAGTTAACCGCCGCATATGCAGCCGTGTCGTTGCGTTCAGTCGTTCAACGTAGCTGGTAGAAATCAGGCTGTAATCCGGGTTCCCCTGCATGACCGTCTTTTCGGTTCCAATCACTTCGGGCGGGGCATAGCGATGCTCGTCCCGATCCTCATGGCCGAACACCTTGACGATCTGCGCATAATCCACATTCGCGCCCCATGCGGTCTCTACGGCTTCGCGGTAGGCTCTCATGGCGTCCGTGGATACCTGAATGCGGTTCCTCATCCGTGAGGCCACATCTTTCATAAACTCGGTTGTTACGATTGCGCTTCGATGGCTCTCTACGCGGAATGAGGGAACGAGTTTGGTTTCGGCGTCGATAGCGCAGAACGTCCATACGTTGCCGAATTGCGGATCGTCACCCGGCTTCACGCGGCTCTCTTTCTTGCCGACGAAACCCCACACCTCGTCAATCTCCAGACGATTGCAAGGCAGATCACGCATCTTGGCATCCAGCAGCGCGGTGCAGCCCTGCCCAACCTTAACGCCAAGGCGCATGATTGTATCGCGGTGAATGCCGGTCATGCGTTCGATGGACCGAATGCTGGACCCTTCCGCGAGTGCCGCTATCACCGTTATTTGCTTATCCATAGGCAGTACGTTTGCCATAAAAGCCTCATTGGAATAAATGTACCCCAATAATCAGATCGTGTCAAGGTATTTTTGGGGTACACTTGTTAAATCATGTTGAAGCGTTTGGCGATATTCGTCACTTGGCTGATCTGCGCAGGGATAATGTCCGGTCAGGGCAATAAGAATTCCAGTCCAGATCCACACCCAGCTAAACAGGAGCAGCCAGCCCTTACTTCGGAAAATCGAGAACAGTCCCAATCCCACGCCGGACAAGAGCATGCAGAGCCCGGTGACGTTCCGCCAAGGGGGAACACATCCCTCAAATGGCCCCAATGGATACACGATTCCAATTGGTGGCTTGTTATTGTCGCGGCTCTGACTGGTGGGGTGATTTGCTGGCAGTCCTGGGAGTTGCACGAACAGACTCGTCACATGGTGAACAAGGAACGCGCTCGGATAGACGTGAGTGCGCCGAATGGGCCGTTGGAACTTGACGATGGCCCAGAATGGACAGAGGGCTTGAAAGTCGTGCACGCAGGAGCCCAAATAACCGTCTCTAATTTTGGAGGAACTCGCGCCTTCAATGTAGTCGCCGAAGCGAGATTTATTGGGCCTCCAGAGGGTGCTCTTCTTGGCTCCGAAGAGGTTTTCTTGCTTGACCTTCCAGGTACTATTAAGCCCGACATCGAACCGATTACCGTCGAAGTGATTACTCTTCTTTCTGGCGTAAATCATGTGGCCGCCGTAAATGACGGCACCGAGGTTCTTTATCTCGTTGGAAGGATTGTTTATGAGGATGTCTTTGGAAAGAAGCGCGCCACTCCCTTCAGGTATCGATGGGAGGTTGATGTGTCGCAATGGAAGAAGACGGCTCGCGGTAATCGATCCACATAAGATCAGCCCCAAAATCCAAATTAGGACACTACCTCTTCTTTACATCGCTTGACTCATGCTCACCCGGCTTGTCTTCAATCGTCACCAGCTTCGATGTCGCGCACGTTCCGGCGCAGTCACCCTTGACTGCCCAGGCATACCACACCAGCGCGCCGGCCATCAGCACATAGACAATGCCAACCAGGTGCGGGTGCGGCTTTACCAGCAGAGAAGCCAGCGATCCAAGCTGCCACGCCACAACCGCAAACAGGAGATAGCCGAGGAGCCGCGTACCGAGAAAGACCACGACAGTGCGCAGATTACGAATTACCCCTTGCTGCCCAGCGAGCAATGACGGAACAAGGACCGGACCGCAGGCGGCAAGACACGCGGGGCCGGAGGCAAGTCCAAGCACCAGCGCGTCGCCATACAACACGTCCGCCATCATGCGTGCAATGTAGCGCCGGGGTCCAGCTCGGTCGGTGATGCTCGATACATTGAGCCGCGAATTTTATGGATTTTAACTCTGCATACGCGCGGCATGGTCTCTAACGACAGGCCGGTCAAAGTTGTACGATGAGCGCATGGGGTTCTTATCGGTTCGGAGGAGGGTTCAGGCGGTGGCTGCAAGGTTTGGTATGCGCATATTGCTTGCTGTGGTGGTGTCGGGGTTTGTTTCCTGCGCTGCATTCGGGCAGCTTCTTGAGCCGGGCTCCCAGACGAGCACGCCCAACCCCCTCACCGACACCACCGTAAGCAACGGCAAGGTGATTCTCTTCGATCTGGAAGCACGCTTTGCCAAGGACGTTGCGGCCCGCGGCGGCACAGCGTTCGCCGACTGGTTTGCCGAGGACGGCGTCGCGCTTGGCAACGGAGCAGCGCCCAAGATCGGCAAAGTGGCCATCGCCAAATCGGCGACATGGTCACCCAAGGACTATCAGCTCATCTGGACGCCGACCTATGCTATGATGGGACCCTCCGGCGACATGGGCTATACCTGGGGCCACTACGAGGGTCACAGCAAGGACGCAAACGGCAATCCCGTGGTGACCAGCGGCCGTTACATCACAATGTGGCGCAAAGAACCCGACGGCAATTGGAAGGTTGTGCTGGATGCCGGCTCAAATGAGCCTGCAGGCGCCGGAGATTGCTGCAAATTACCCACGGTCAACTAGTGAAGGTTCCTTAATCCACTGCTCATGGCAGGGTTTCTTGACCTGTGTGCAGTTGGGGTTCGCCTGGTAACCGGTACCCGCGTTCCGTCAGTAACATTCAATCGAACCCGTTGCACAAAAATCGAAGTACCACAGTGGCACCCAAATTTCCACAAATTTGGCCTGATTGTGTGAGAGCAAATTCACGAGCTTTTCCTGATACTTAGCTCGTATACGTGTAGCTTATGTGCGCAATGCAAGGGCCGAAACGCTTTGATTTCTCTGATGCGAATCCGCATTCGGACTTCAGTGTTTTCGACCGCAATCCCGATCCGGCGCTTGATGAACTCGTTGAGCTCACCGCGATCCTTTGCGGAGCGGATTTCGCATACATCGCCTGGGCGGACTTCAGCCGGCTCTGGTTCAAGTCGCGCTTCGGCTTTAAAGGAATTGAGCAGGCGCGCGCCACGACGGGCTGCCACTGGACTCTCGAAAAGGGCGATTCGCTGCTGATCTCAAACGCTGGGCAGGACCCCAGATTTCTTCCCCAGGGGATTCCCCTCTCCGAAGCAAGGCCCTGCCTTTCCTACGCGGGTACTCCGCTGATCACCAGCACACAACAGATGGTTGGCACCCTGGCGGTGCTATCCGTCAAGCCCGATCAATTCAAGCCCGAGCATCTCACCCTGCTTGAGATTCTCGGCAGGCAGGCTGTTACGCGGCTTGAGCTGTACGGGCGCATCCGCATGCAGGAGCAGGCGCAGCGCATACGCCAGCGCACCGAACGCTCTCTTGCTGTGGAACGGCTTTTTGTCGCAGCAACGCTGGATTCGATTCCTGCGCTGGTCATCGTACTCGACACCGCGGGCCGAATGGTTCGCCTGAATCAGCCCTGCGTGCAGCTCACCGGCCTCACGCTTGGCAACGCCGTGGGCCGCCCATTTGTTGAAGAACTCATTGAGCCCGACGACCGCGATTGGGTTGCGGGAAAGCTGCGCGACGCCGCTGCCGGACACGACTCCGGCCCGCATGAGACTGCCTGGCGCATCGGTGGAAGCGCTGCCGGTAATGCCAGTGCGGCGGCCGATGCCAATCCTGCATCCAGACGCGTCAGTTGGACTCTTCGCCCGCTCACCGGCCCAAACGGAGAGATCCAGTACCTGATCGTAAGCGGGCAGGACGTGACCGAGCAGAGGCAGATGGAGAAGGCGCTGCTCTCAAGCGAGACGCGCTATCGGCAGGTGGTCGAAAACTCGCTTGGTTTTGTCTTCACCTGCTCCATGGAAGGCCGCCTGACCTCAATGAACGCGTTCACCGCGGAGACGCTCGGCTATCGCACTGAATTTTTGCTGGGCCGCTCAGTAGCGGAACTGATGGACGCAAATGGCGCGGCAACATTCCAGGAGTGCCTGCGAACACTGGGAACGCAGGAGGAGTGGCAGGGCGCATTGCTGTTGCGGCGCAGCGACGGCGTCTACCGCCGCATTGCGTTCCGCAGCCGGCGCATGCAGCTTCCCGGCGACATTCCGTTCGTGCTCAACCACGGTATGGACGTAACCGAACAGTATGAAGCCGAGCAAGCTCTGCATCTGGCCACGCGGCAACGCGAGCTGATTCTTGAGGCGGTAGGCGAGGGCATCTACGGCATCGATCTCGATGGCAAAGTCACCTTTATCAACGAAGCCGGAGCGCGCGCGCTAGGCTACGAAACCGGCGAACTCACCGGCGTCGACATGCACGAACTGATCCACCACAGTCATGCGGATGGTACGCCCTACTCCAAGTCCACGAGCCCGATTCTTCAGGCGCTGCGGCGCGGCGAATCCACCCGCATGCGCGACGAGGTCTTCTGGCGCAAAGACGGCACAGCCATCCCGGTGGAATACAGCGCCAATCCCGTGATGGACGACGGACAGATTGCCGGCATGGTGATCGCATTCCAGGATGTTTCAGAGCGAAGAAGGCTCGAGCGCATGAAGGATGAATTTATCTCCACGGTAAGTCACGAGTTGCGCACACCGCTCACCTCCATGCGAGCCTCTCTGGGCCTGATCGCGGCGGGCGCGCTCGACAAGCGGCCAGAAAAGCAGCGCCAGATGATCGAGATCGCCATCGGCAACAATGATCGCCTGATCAGGCTGGTCAACGACATCCTCGACTTCGACAGCGTGGAGAAGGGCCGGCTTCCGCTCCATCGCCGCCCGATTGAGGCTATCGACCTGATGCGCCGCGCCGCCGACATTGCACACAACGCCGCGCTGCAGGCAAAGATCTCATTCAAGATTCAACCGGCCACTGCTGTGGTATTCGCCGACGAAGACCGCATCCTTCAGGTGCTTAATGAGCTGGTGGGTAATGCAATCAAGTTCTCAGGACCGGACACGACCATCCGCATGACCGCTCAGCCTGCTCCTGTTACGGCTGCCGAGTCGGTCTCGTCATCCCTCGGCGAGGTCTGCTTCATCATTGAGGATCAGGGCCGCGGCATTCCGCAGGGCAAGCTGGAGCACATCTTCGACCGCTTCCAGCAGGGCGACGCCTCCGACTCACGCTCGCTCGGCGGCACAGGTCTGGGCCTCGCGCTCTGCCGCAGCATCGTGGAGCAGCACGGCGGCCGCATCTGGGCCGAAAGCGCACAGGGCGAGGGCAGCCGCTTCCTGTTCACGCTGCCCGCTGCGAATCCGGTCAACTCATAAGGCGGCTGGCAAAAGAGCACACTGCAGTGCATTGGCCCGTTTCGGCTGATGAGAGCCTTGCAGATGAGCGTGTTCAATACCTGCGCGTATCACGCGTATGATGGGAATCCCGGCAGATACAGAGACCTGAAAGGGAGAAGAAATCGAATCTGCACACGCCATCTATACTCAGCATCTTGAGCAGCACCGTCGTGATCGGGCGATCTACAGCCGGCGCGACAGATTTTTAGGCTATGCAAAACTTGCCCTCGGTGCTGCTGTAGTTTTCTTCATGGTGCGGTATGTCTTTGAGCTTCACGGAGTGAGCCTACTCCTCGCTGCACTTGTTGCTTTTGCTGTTTTGGCAGTGATGCACGAACGGGTGCTGGCCAGGATCCGAAAGATCGACACCCTCATTGCTTTTTACGAGCGAGGTCTTGCGCGGCTTGAAGATCGATGGGCAGGAACCGGAGACGGCGGAGAAAGATACATCGATGAGGCCCACCCTTATTCGCGAGACCTCGATCTCTTCGGGCGGGGCTCGATGTTCGAATTGCTGTGCACCTTCCGCACTCGTGCCGGGCAGGAAAGACTGGCGCACTGGCTGCTGGAACCTGCTTCGCCCGACGAGGTCCGATCCCGTCAGCGTGCGGTGCAGGAACTCAAAGATCGCACCAAATTCCGCGAGGAACTGTTTACGGCAGGCGACCGGATTCGCATTGGTCTGCACCCGGAATTGCTGACAAAGTGGGCCGAGCGGGAGTTTCTCTCCAACCCTGTGGTGATGGCGGTACTCGCTATCGTGTTGGCGGTACTCTGGACGGCAACCGTAGCTATCGCATTCAAGACAAAATTCTATTGGCCTGTACTGTTGCTGTCGTTCATCAATATTTTCGTGAACAGGAGCTTCGGCAAGCGACTGGCAAACTCGATTGAGAGTGCCGAGGAGGCAACCGAGGATCTCGATCTGCTAGCCTCGGTTTCGCGGATCATTGAGAAGCAGGAATTCGAATCGGACAGGTTACGCGAATATCAGAAATCACTCGATATGGGTGGAGTTCCGGCCTCGGCCGCAATCAGGCGGCTAAAGCGAATCACCGGATACCTCGAACAACGCAGAAATCTTCTTGTAGCATTCGTTGATCCGTTCCTGTTTTATACAGTGCTATGCACGCTAAAGGCTGAGTCATGGCGAAGACGGTTTGGGCGTATGGTTCACGCTTTGCTCGCGGCGGTGGGCGAGCTCGAATCTCTTGCGGCAATTTCGTGCTACGCATTCGAGCATCCAAACGACGTGTGGCCGCAGTTCCGTGACGACGGACCTCATTTTGAAGCAGTAATGCTGGCGCATCCCTTATTACCTGAAAAACTAGCCGTACAGAACGACGTGACACTTGGCGGAGACTTGCGGCTGATCATTCTGAGCGGTCCCAATATGTCCGGGAAGAGCACGTTCGTGCGAGGAATCGGCATGAATGCGATGCTGGCCCAATGCGGTGCGCCGGTTCGAGCCAAGAGCCTGACACTATCCCGGCTTGCAGTGGGAGCGTCAATCTGTGTGCTTGATTCACTGCAGGGCGGCGTTTCGCGTTTTTATGCCGAGATCAAGCGGCTAAAGATGATCTCCGATCTGACGCAGGGCCCCATCCCTGTGCTCTTTTTGCTCGATGAACTACTCGCGGGAACCAATTCGCATGACCGGCTGCAGGGATCTGAACTGCTTGTGAAGACATTTCTCAAACAGGGTGCAATCGGATTATTGACGACGCATGACCTGGCGCTTACCCAGATTCCCGAAGGCATGAATGGTCTAGCGCGGAACTACCATTTCGACGATCACCTCGAAGACGGAAAGCTCGTGTTCGATTTCAAGCTGAAGGAGGGGATTGTGCAAAGCAGCAATGCCCTGCGGCTCATGGAGTCAATAGGCCTCTTGAATCAGTAAGGGCGTGCATTCGGAGGTCTTTCTGTAGCGGTACTGTCCGGCGCGACGCGGTCGCTCATGGATTTTCACAGGCCAGGAGGCAACCCGGCAATCAGCACCCAGCCTTATCTCAGGCAATACAAAAATTGCGCTTGACGCGATCTGCGCAATCCTCACCTCGAATTCAGCTGCGAGGTGGATAATGGTGTTCTAGCGTAGCTTCGCCGGGAGGCATGATGAACGTTCCGGCTGTTCATTCTTATCGCTGGCTTGCGCAATACTACGACAATTTGTTTTCGCCGCTCCGGGCTCCCCTGGATACTGCGCGCGAACGCCTGTTGCGCCGCGTCCTTCCGGAGGTTGCAACAGCGTGCGATCTCGCATGTGGAACCGGGACCACCGCGGTGAGTTTAGCACGCAAAGGCATCCGCACCTATGCTCTCGATCTGTCTCCGCAGATGTGCCGCATGACTCGCGAAAAAGTCCGCCGGGCAAAGGTCCGTGTGAAGGTGCTCAAGGCAGATATGCGGAGCTTTAAATTGCCTGAGCGGGTGAACCTTATCACCTGTGAGGGCGATGCTCTGAATCACATACCTGACGGCAAGGACCTCCGCAGTGTAGCGAGATGCGTGTCGCGGGCCTTGCAGGCGGACGGCTACTTCTTCTTCAGCATCAATACACCTATCGGATTCCGGAGATACTGGACTGGCACCGTCTGCCTTGAGGAGCCGGGCGTAGTCATGGTAATGCGCAGCCGACACTCGGCCGATGCTCTGAAGGCATGGAGCGACATCGACTTGTTCGTCAAGGATGGGGAGGGCAATCGATGGCGGCGAAGGCGTGAACGGGTCGATGAGGTCTGCTGGACGCGCGATGAGATTCGCCACGTCTTTCTGATGGCCGGTTTCGATCAGTTGCGAGCGTGGGACGCTGCGCCGTTCTTCAAGGACAATCCGATGATCTCCCCCGGGTGCTATACCATCTACCTTGCCCATAAAGGGTAATGCCGCCAAGCAGGGTTTTGGGGTGCATTCGCTCAAAGGGCGGGCATCATTTACCGTAGAAGGAGGGACACTTTCACCGGAAATTGCCGCCCGCAAGGAATCATGACCGATTCTCCACCCCAGGACAAAAAGAAGCGTAATAAATGGCTCCTGCTCATAGCGTCGTACAAGACGCTGCAGGCGATTCTGTTTGCGCTCATCGGTCTTGGGGCCCGCCACATGTTGCACAAGGATGTGGGCGATGAACTTGCATTACTGGTTGATCACCTTCGCTTCAACCCTGAGTCCCGGCTGATTAACTTCCTTATCGACAAGGCATCGCTGGTGAGCGACCCCGTTCTGACGCGCATCGGAATCCTGGCGTTTGCCTATTCCGGCATCAGCTACGTTGAGGGCATTGGCCTCTACTTCGAGCGCGTATGGGCTGAATACCTCACACTGATCATTACGGCTTCGTTCCTGCCCTGGGAGATCCTGGAGATCTTCCGCAGCCAGACGTGGTTCCGGTTCAGCCTGCTGGCTGTAAATCTTCTGGTGTTCTGGTACCTGCTGCAACTTCTCATCATCCGGGGCCACCACAAGCCCGCCACGACAGAGAAGCCGGCAGATGAAGCTGAGAATTGAACGCCTGCCAGACGCGGGCCTTATATTTCGAACCAAGATATATCGACATAGACCCTGCTGATCATCTAGAGCCTGTTATTGACTTTCCCGTAGACGGCATTGCTGGAGAAAATCGCGTCAGACCGGGGTCCCCATGAACGGGTCCTTGTTCGTGTGGTGGTAGACGAGGCGAAGGACGAAGGCTTTGTCTATTCCAAGGCGAGGACCACAACGAAGCATGGCGGGATTTTCACCGCAACCCAGGGCTCCCAGCATGCGGTCTTTGCGTGCTGGGATGGAAGCCGAAGGGCTGGGGTCAATTTTCCGTACCGGTTCTCACCCCGGCCTGCAGTTTCGCTTTTTCTTCACCTAACACGGGGAGAACGGTCTGTCCAGCCCAGGGACCTAAGTCATTAACACAAGATATTGTGGTTTGGCGAGATTCTTAGTCTATTAGATGAAATTTCCACACTAGCCCGCTCGATACAACACTTTTGACCGTTTTTCCACTGGCATGCACATTGGATCAGGGGTAGTATTCACCTTGTGGTGGTCAAATTTGGAGCAAAGTGGAACTTTGGGGAACCACTAAGCGAATTTCCAAAGCAAGTTTACTCGTTTTTCCTCCCCACAGCCGGATTTTCGGGAGCAATTGCGCTGGTGAACCAGCCTGGCTAACCGAAAGGCGGCACAGAACGAACCGTAAGGCACTTGGAAATGCCCTGCGGAGGACTTTTTGAGGCGATGACATGTTTCGCGGAAACCACCCGGCGAAGGTCGATGAGAAGGGACGGCTGAAGCTTCCGGCTGCTTTCAAGCAGCTTTTGGACGCCCAGACCGTGACCCAGTTCTACATCACCAGCGTGGACGGCAAGAGCGCCGAGATTTGGCCGCTGCCGGAGTGGGAAAAGCGGGAACAGACATTGGCCGAGTTCAGCACCCTGGACGATGCGGTGCAGAAGTACCTGAATCTGACCAGCTATTACGGCCAGCAGGTGGAGATGGATAACCAGGGTCGAGTGCTGTTGCCGCAGATTCTGCGCGGCACGGCAAAGCTCGATGCAGACGTCGCCGTTTTCGGAAAGATGGTCTACCTGGAAGTGCATAACCGCGAGATGTTCGAACAGGGTCTCGCTACAAACGATATGACGGCTGACGATCGCAAGGCTTTGGCCACGATTCTCAGCCGCCGAAGCTAGGTAAACCCCTCAGGGGGGAGCACGTGACGAAGCAGAATGTACGCCATGTGCCGGTTCTTTTACATGAAGCGATTGATTTTCTCCGTGTGCGGCCAAACGGAACGTACGTAGACTGCACGCTCGGGTTTGCGGGTCATTCCGAAGCAATTCTTCGGCGGCTCGGCCCTGAAGGCCACCTGATCGGATTCGACAGGGACCCGGAAGCGATGGAGCTGGCAAGGGCAAGGCTCGAAGGCGTTCGCGAGGAGCTGGGAAGCCACGCGCCGCAGCTAACACTGATCGGCGAGGCCTTCAGCAGCATCGGCCGGCACGTGAAGCCGGCGTCGGTTGACGGTTTGATGGCCGACTTTGGCGTAAGCAGCCTGCAGTTGGATGGGGCACACAGGGGATTTAGTTTTCAGGCGGACGGGCCGCTGGACATGCGCATGGATTCGCGGTCAGGGCCAACCGCCGAACAAGTGGTGAATGAGATGGATGAGCGCGAGCTTGCAAATCTCATTTACGAGAACGGTGAAGAAAGGAGGTCGCGGACAGTCGCCAGAGCCATTGTTCGGGGGCGGCCGGTTACAACCACTGGGCAATTGGCCCGCATTGTAGCCTCGGCCGTCCCGGCAATGAAACACTCGCACATTCACCCGGCAACCAGAACTTTTCAAGCACTTCGTATCTACGTCAATCGCGAACTGGAAGAAATTAAAGACTTGCTTGAGGCCGCACCCAGATTGCTTAAGCCCTCCGCAAGACTCGTAGTTATCAGCTTTCATTCTTTAGAAGATCGAATCGCGAAAGACAGTTTGCGCGAGGGAGCGCACAAGGGCATCTGGGAGATTTTGACACGGAAGCCTTTAACAGCCGGCGAGGAAGAAACAGATCGTAACCCGCGCTCACGCAGCGCCAAGCTGAGAGCGGCGGAAAGAACGAAAAGCAGCTTCTAGCTACTGGCTTTGAAGCCCCGAAATTGAGATTTTTGCAGTACTCGGAATTCTTTATAGAACGGCTTGATCCTGGATTCAGCACGATGGAGCTAATGGCTAACAGCTAACAGCTAAAAGCTAAAAGCTATTTGGAGGAACGATGGCGGCATGCAGCACAACTTATCTTGAGGCAGGCCTTGGCTGGCAGGCGCGCGTTGCGAATCGGAACGCCGAGCTAATGGCGCAGCAGCCCATGCGCCGCCGCCGCGTGCGTACGCCCGAGTTCTTCTTTGTCCATCACGTCGATAATTCGCGGCTGCTCAAGTCGCCCGATCCGGCGCGCGTGCGCGAAATGCGCGTCTTTTCGGCCGCGGTATTTGTACTGTTCACGCTCGTGATGGTCTATGGACTGCAGCATTTCTACGCCATCGAAGGCAGCTACCGCCTGGAGCGCGAGAAGCAGACGATGAGCCAACTGCGCGAGGAGAACCGCCAACTGCGTCTTTCCCAGGCCGAGCTTACGCGGCCGGGCCGCATTGACGAGATGGCCCGCGGACTTGGTCTTGTTGCGCCGCAGCCGGGCCAGGTGATTCATCCGGACGGAACAACCGATTCTTCAGGGCCGGTTGAAGCCCGCATGGCCCCACCGGCACAGCCGGCGCGCTAGAGCATTCTCCGATACCTGGGAGCTGGGAACCGCGATGCAGGCAACCGTTCGAGCTACTCGTTCACGCGACTACCCTGCCCAGGTCGTTCCTCTCAAACGAATCCGCTTCTGGCTCATTTGCCTGTTCTTTGGCTTTTGGGCGAGCGCCATCGGTGTGCGTCTCTTCTGGCTTCAGGTTGTAGATCACAAGGACTACGTTGAGCGCGCCGAAAGACAGCAGCAGCGCACCTTTGAGGTGGCGCCGCGCCGCGGCATTCTGTACGATCGCAACCTTCGCGAGATGGCCATGACCGTGAAGGTTGACTCCATCTATGCCGACCCCGCGCAGATTGAAGACAAGAAGGCCGCGGCTCGCACTCTGGCCGCTATCGTTCATATCGATCCATCCAACGCGCGCACATCCGCGCGAGAGATTGCCGCGCGGCTTGAAGCCGGGCGCAATTTTGCATGGATTGCCCGACGTGTAAAACCTGAGGTTGCCGAAAAAGTCCGCAACCTCAACATGAAGGGCATCTTCTTCCAAAAAGAGTTCCAGCGCTTCTATCCCGATAACGATGTCGCCGCTCAGTTGCTGGGCTACGTGGGCATTGACGACAACGGACTGGGAGGAATCGAGCAGAAATACGATTCCCTGCTGCACGGCACGCCCGGCCTGATGTATACGGCCATGGACGCGCGGCGGCAGGTGCTTGGCTCAAGCGAGCACGACCCCAAGCCCGGCCGCAACCTGATGCTCACCATCGACGAGAACATCCAGTTTATGGCCGAGAGGGCGCTTGACCATGCCATGGAGCGTACCAAAGCGTTGAACGGAACGATCATGATCCAGGATTCTCATACTGGACAGATTCTGGCGCTGGCTATTCGCCCTTCATTCAATCCCAACGATCTGCGCCACACAGACCCCAGCAGGCTGCGCGATCACGCTGTAAGCGATGTATATGAGCCGGGCTCGACTTTCAAGCTGGTGACCTACGCCACTGCGCTAGACCAGAAGGTGGTTAAACCGGATGACATGATCGACTGCCAGGGCGGACAGATCACGCTGGCAGGCCGTGTGATTCACGACGACAAGAGTGACCGCGGACTAGGTGTGGTCTCGGTAGCTACTGCCCTGGCGCGTTCAAGCGATGTGGCAGCAGTAAAGCTCGCGCTCAAGGTTGGACCCGACCGCTTCTACAAGTACATCCGCGATTTCGGTTTCGGATCGCGTTCCGGCATCGAACTACCCGCCGAAACACGTGGTCTGCTTGCTCCAGTAAAGCATTGGGGTGGCTCGTCGATTGGCTCCATCGCCATTGGGCAGGAAATCGCGGTTACACCGGTGCAGCTTGTCACCATGGTTTCCACCATCGCCAACGGCGGCGTTTATCTGCCACCTCATATTCTGTTTCCCAGTCAGTTGGACGCGCCTACGCAGCAGCCTCTGGCGGCCCGGCCGTTCAAGCCGAGCGATGAACTGCCCAGTCGCCTTCCCGAGGGTGCGCATCGCGTCATCTCTACCATGACCGCTGCGCAGATGCGCAAAATGATGGAAGATGTGGTGCTGTTCGGCACTGGAAAGCCCGCTCAACTTAACGGATATTCTTCTGCCGGCAAGACAGGCACTGCGCAAAAAATCGATCCGGCTACGCGCAAGTATTCGAAGTGGATGCACATCGCGTCCTTTGCAGGCTTCGCGCCGGTAAACGATCCCGTGATCTCTGTGGCGGTCGTGATCGACACACCTCACGGCGACTACTACGGCACCACGGTCTCAGCGCCTGTCTTCGCAGAGGTAGCGCAGCAGGTGCTCGAGTATCTCGGTGTACCCCACGACATTGCACTGCAACCTGCGACGAGCAAACCTAAAAAGCCTGTCCCCGAAGACGATTCCGACGAGGACGACCGCAACATTCAGGCGCTCTATCAGGCAGCCAACGACCTGCCCAGCGACGATCCACTGCGCGGCAATCCTGAACCGTCAACTCTCGCTGCTCCCGAAGAGACAAAAGCCTCCGCGAATGCAACCGCTGCTGAAGCGCCTCATGCAGCTTTAGCGCCGGCCATGCAAGCTGCAGCAAGCGCCGCTCCACCTGCGTCACCGGCGACGCAGACCGTTAAAGTAGGCGATGCCCGCAAGGTCAGCGTACCTTCGCTTGTTGGTCTCTCGGTGCGCAAAGTGATTGAGCAGGCTGCCGCCGCAGGGCTTCAGGTAGAAATCGTCGGCAACGGCACATGCCGTCAACAGGCGCCTGCTCCGGGCACCGTGGTGACATCGGGCACCAAGGTTGTCGTCAGTTGCGGCCGCTGATCTAATCTCGCCAACCAACTGCCCGTAAACGATCCCCTTCCAACTACAATTGACCACGAGATGAACTGGAACGACCTCATCACCGAAATCACCGCTTTGGGTTCCACTGGAAGCTCGTACGCACCCATCATGGGCATCGAATACGATTCGCGACGCGTGCGCGAAGGCTCTGTCTTCGTGGCCATGAAGGGTGGCTCTACCGACGGCAATCTCTATATTGAGAAGGCAATCTCAGCGGGCGCTCTGGGCGTCATCACCGACTCGGCGCAGACGTTCGACCATCTGACGGTGTACGAAGCCGGGCTTCCGATACTTGAGGTCGAGCATGGACGCCGTGCATTGGCTGAAGCTTCGGCGGCATTCTTCGGCCATCCCGAGCGCAAGCTGGCGGCCATTGGAATCACCGGCACCAACGGCAAGACGACGACTGCCTTTCTAGCCGAATCGCTGCTGAATGCCGGCGCCCGCAAGACTGTCCTGATCGGCACCATTGAGTATCACATTGGCGGTGACGTTCGTCCGTCGCTGCACACTACGCCGGAGTCGCGCGATCTGTTCGCGCTGATGGCTGAAGGTGCTGAGCGTGGAGCCACCGAACTTGTGACGGAGGTATCAAGCCATGCGCTTGACCAGGGCCGCATGGCGGGTATTCCATTCGATGTTGCCGTGTTCACCAATCTCACGCGCGACCATCTCGACTATCACAAGACGATGGAGAATTATTACGCGGCGAAACGTCTGCTATTCGATGGCACAGTCTACCCTGCTCCTCGCGTCGCAGTTGTTAACGCACACGATGAGCGCGCCAAACAGATTGCGTCTGCGGCACGAAGAGCGGGAGCAGAAGTACGCATGTACGGCATCGGAACCGGCGAATGGCGCGTTGCGAACTACTCTCTTACTCCCGGCGGTGCAGTTCTCGATTTGGAAACGCCGTTTGGCAATGCGCAGGTCAAATCGCGCCTCGCCGGCGAAGTCAACATCCTCAACCTGCTTGCGGCCTTTGCTGCCGCACACGCGCGTGGCGTTGCATTCGACGATCTCGTCGCTGCCGTGCCGACGCTTAAGCCGGTGCCGGGCCGCTTTCAGCCTGTCGATGCCGGCCAGCCCTTCACCGTGATTGTGGACTACGCACACACTGATGATGCGCTGCGCAACCTGACCGCACTTGCGCGGCAAATGACCGTGCAGGCGAGCAAGCGCGTGATTACCGTGTTTGGCTGCGGGGGCGACCGAGACCGAACCAAGCGACCCAAGATGGGCGCGGCCGCAGGTGCGGGCAGCGACTACGTTGTGGCCACCAGCGATAATCCGCGTACTGAGGATCCAATGGCCATCCTCGCCGAGATTGAACCGGGCCTTAAGTCGAGCGGCGTGCGATACACGATTGAGCCGGACCGCACCACCGCAATCCGCATTGCGGTTGAGGCCGCGGAGCCTGGAGACGTTGTCCTGATTGCCGGGAAGGGTCACGAGAAGGAACAGATTCTCAACGGGCGTGCGATTCCATTCGACGACATCGAAGTTACCCGTGAAGCTCTGCGTGAACTTGGCGACAGAATGGGATATGGTAGGGAGCAATGAAACTTACCCTGGCAGAGGCCGCGATTGGAGCAGGCGCCGTACTTGAAGCGCCGGCGTCCTTTGTCAATGCCGGTGCGATCAAGATTTCAGGCTACTCCATTGACTCGCGCACCGCGGGTGACGGCGACTTGTTTTTCGCTGTGCGCGGAGAACGTCTCGATGGACACGACTTCGCCGCATCAGCGCTGGCACGCGGAGCCGTTGCCGCGGTTGTGTCGCGCGCACGTGTTGCCGGGCTGCCCGATGAAGTGCTTGCGGCACCTCTGCTCATCGCTGAAGATCCTTTGCTGGCGCTGCAATCGCTGGCTGCGCATGTACGCAGGCAGTGGGGACGCCGCGTTGTGGCGATTACCGGCTCTGCAGGCAAGACCACGACGAAAGAAGCCGTCGCCACGGCGCTGGAAGCGAAGTTCAAGGTGCTCAAGTCGCAGGGCAACTTGAACAATGGTTTCGGCCTGCCCTTGCAATTGCTGCGTCTTGAGCCGGAGCACGAAATCGCCGTCGTTGAAATGGGAATGAACCACGCAGGTGAAATTGCAGCTTTGTGCCGCATCGCCGCGCCTGACTGGGGCGTGGTGACCAATGTGGGCACGGCGCATATTGAGAACTTTGCCGAAGGGCAGGCCGGGATCGCACGCGCCAAGTTCGAGCTCGTTGCAGCCTTGCCCACTAGCGGCGTGGCGTTTCTCAACTGCCTCGATCCTTACGTTTCGCAGTTCGGACGCGATTTTCCGGGGCGCGTTGTCTATTTCGGCGAGGGACCGTGCGCCGATCCGCAGATCGTCTCAACCAGCGAAGATCTGAAGGGTCTGCACGTGAATTATCGTGCCGGCGAACGCGAAGGCTGTTTCACACTGAACCTTCTGGGCCGGCACAACGCAAGCAACGCCATGGCGGGACTGGCTGTGGCTCTCGAAGCGGGCGTCGAGTTAAATGCCGCCATCGCAAAGCTCGAATCTCTCACGGCCGGCGACAAGCGTGGGCAGATTCTGGAGATCGCGGGCGTGGAGATTCTGAACGACTCATACAATTCCAATCCTGAAGCGCTGCGCTCCATGATTCGTACACTTGCCGTGCGTCCGGCCAAGGGGAGGCACATTCTTGTGGCCGGTGAAATGCTCGAGCAGGGCGAACAGGGCCCTGAACTCCACGCTTCCTGCGGCGTCGCGGCGGCCGAAGCGGGGATTGATCTTGTGATCGGCGTGCAGGGCAATGCGAGGCACCTGGCTAACGCCGCATGTTCCGGCGGAGTTCCATCGCTGTTCCTGGCGGACGCTGAAGCGGCGGGACGCTGGCTGGCCGAGAACACTGCACAAGGCGACGTAGTGCTGGTAAAAGGTTCGCGCGGAGTCCACCTCGAACGCGCTATCGACATCCTGAAAAAACGGAAAGCCTGACTGGAGTATTAAATGAAAGTGCGTAGATTTCTCAGCGTTGCGCTGCTTGCTTTATTCGCATTCGTCATTCCGGCTGTGCCGGCTCAACAACTTCCGAATTTCGACTCTCCATCCTGGCATCGTCCCTTCCCGCCGTTTCGCATCGCGGGCAATCTGTACTACGTGGGCAGCGAGGACCTTGCTGCATATCTCATCGACACTCCGCAAGGCCTCATCCTCATGAACAGCAATCTCGAGTCCTCGGTTCCGCAGATCCGCAAGAGCATTGAGACCCTTGGCTTCAAGTTCAGTGACGTAAAGATTCTGCTCATCAGCCATGCACATTTTGACCATTGCGCAGGCAGTGCCGACATCATCCGCCAGACCCACGCTAAGTATTACGTGATGGATGCCGACGTGTCGGTAGTGGAGACAGGCGGAAAGACCGACTTTGAGTACGCGAATCGGACAGACATGCATTTCCCTCCAGCGCACGTTGACCGCGTTTTACATGACGGCGACACCGTAAGTCTCGGCGGCACCACCCTGACCGCGCACCTTACTCCTGGCCATACCAAGGGAACCACCACCTGGACTCTGAACGAGGTCGAAGGCGGCAAGACGCTGCACGTGGTCATCGTCGGCAGCCCCAATGTGAACGAGGGCTACAAACTGGTGGGCAACAAGAGATATCCGAATATTGCCGAAGACTACAAATGGGGCTTCAAGGTCCTTAAAGCGTTGCCATGCGACATTTTTCTCGGCGCACATGGCGGGTACTTCGGTCTGAACCACAAATATCCGCGGTGGAAAAACGGCGACAAGGACGCCTTTATTGACCCCGCCGGGTACAAAGCCTGGATAGCCAATCGCGAGGCGGCATTTGAGACCGAACTGGCCCGGCAACAGGTTGCAAAGAACTAGAAAATCTCGATTCCGCTGACGGCTCCCGTATCCGGTTATCCCGCTCACTCGGCACGCATTAAGTTGCTCAGGCACCCTTTGACCAAGAGATCGTGATCTGCATCACAAACTTGGCACTATCGTGAATGCAAGGATGATTTGGTGCAGTTCCATTTCGGAACTGCACGCTTGCTAATCTCCCCGAACGGAGTGCCCAAAGTGCAGCTCGATTCATCTGCGTTCCTTGCCGACCCCGACCTGATTGAGGCGTTCGAGAAGCGTTCTATCCCTGTTGCCTGCGATGAAGACCGGGTTCTATTCAAGCAGGGCGACCCGCCTGTAGGTGTCTACATCTTGAGCAAGGGTTTGGCGACCATTTCGATGGACTCAGGTCAGGACGGTATTGAATTTTCATGCCAAGCGACCTCAGGATCCCTGCTTGGTTTGCCCGGGCTCATCGCCAACCGGCCTTACTCCCTCTCTGCTGTCGCCCACAAGGGAGCGAAACTTAGCTTTGTCCCTGCGGAGCGGTGCAATGAGCTGATGCAGACCGATCTGGCGCTCATGATTAAGATCCTGCAGGTACTGGCGGCAGAGGTTCGCTCGGCCCGCATGGCCATCATCCAGGGTTAAGACCCGGGCCGGCTCCCCCGACCGGACCGCAAGTCCCCCAAATCCAGGAACCTATCCCCACCCCTCCCCTTTCCTGCTAAACTCTCAATCGTCATGTTTGGTGCAAGCCTTCTAATCGCCACCATCACTTACCTGCTTGGTTCCATTCCAACGGGATACCTCCTTGTCCGTATCTTTCTTCATGAGGACATTCGCGCGGTGGGCAGCGGTAACATTGGAGCTACCAACGTTTTACGCTCGGGTGGCAAGGGCCTTGGAGCCGCCACTTTCGCGCTGGACATGCTGAAAGGCTGTTTTGCGGTCTGGGTTGGAGGCTTGCTTGGAGCGGCCCTGATTCCCGCCGCGCCATTGCGCTCTGTACAGGCCTTGGCGGCCCTCTGTGCGGTCCTGGGACACATGTACCCCATCTGGCTTAAGCTGCGCGGCGGCAAGGGAGTCGCGACCGGCTTTGGCGTCTTTCTGGTGGCAGCGCCTCTTGCAGCTCTGGCCGCCATCACGGTGTTCATCGCAGTGCTGTTCCTGAGCCGCTTTGTCTCACTGGCATCGATTCTGGGAGCGGCGGCGTTTCCCGCCTTTGCGTATTTTCTGGTTCATGGCGACAAGCCGGTCTTTTATGTTGCAGTTCAATGCACAGTAGCGCTATTGATCATCCTTAAGCACCACCAGAACATCCGCCGCCTGCTGACTGGCACGGAATCCCGCTTTGGAGCCCCAAAACCCGCATGAGCAGAATAACCGTACTGGGATCCGGAGCCTGGGGAACCGCGATCGCACTCTCGCTGGTGCGCCGAGGCGGCCATCACGTGACCCTCTGGGCACACAGTCCTGAAGCCGCCCAGGAGATCATCGACGCCGGAGAGAACAAGCTTTTTTTGCCGGGCATTCCGCTTTCACCGGAGATCAAGGTCACCGGGCATGAAAACGCGGTTGCCGATGCGGACATTATCGTCTCCGTGGTGCCGTCGGAGTTTTTGCGGATGACTATCTCGCGTCTGCGCCCCAACATGCGCGATGGGCAAATTGTCGTGAGCGCGACCAAGGGTGTTGAAGACCATACCCTGCTGCGCATGACCGAAGTGCTCAGCTCCTCGATCGCCGACTGCAATCCGGCCGTTCCAGCTCGCAATCTGCTTATTGGCGCGCTCTCCGGTCCCAGCTTTGCGCTGGAGGTCGCACAGGGACAGCCAACCGCTATCACGGTAGCCTTTCACGACCCTGCCATTGCCACAAAGGTTCAGCATGAGTTCTCGTCGGAAACCCTGCGCCTGTACACCTCGACGGATGTCATCGGTGTGGAGCTTGGCGGCGCGCTGAAGAATGTGATCGCGATTGCTGCCGGCGTTGCTTCAGGAATCGGCCTGGGATATAACTCGGCGGCTGCGCTCATCACGCGCGGCATTGCGGAGATTACGCGGCTCGCTGTGGCCTGCGGCGGACGCCGCGAGACGCTGGCCGGACTTTCCGGCGTAGGCGACCTGGTGCTGACCTGCACCGGCTCACTGAGCCGCAACCGCACCGTGGGTCAGGCTCTGGGCCAGGGTCGCAAGTTGCCGGAGATTCTTGAGTCCCTGGGCGGAAAGGTGGCGGAAGGCGTGCTGACCACGCACGCTGCTCTCGGCCTCGCGCGCAAATACAACATCGAGATGCCCATCACCGAGCAGATGGAGCTGATCCTGACCGAAGGCAAGGATCCGCGCGAAGCCATCAAGGAGCTGATGCTGCGGCCAGGCAAGGACGAGCAGTAAGTTCTGGAACTCTTCGAAACCTGAGCAAACTCTCTCAGCACCGCAAGCGGCCGGATTCTAAATTGCCAGGAGTGAAGTCACGGCCGCCGGTTCGGGCGACATCGCCGCACTCATCAGCTCAGCGCATTCGCCGGCAGGCACCGCTTTGCTGTACAAGAACCCTTGCATCTCGGCGCATTTCTGAGTTTGAAGATAGCTGAGCTGCTCGTGCGTTTCCACTCCTTCTGCAATGCAGGAAAGACCGAGACTTCGCCCCAGGTTCAGGATGCTTCTAACGACAGCCTCAGACGATGAATTCAAATCAATATCGCGCAGGAATGACTTGTCAATCTTGATGTGATCGAGCGGAAAACGCCTCAAATAAGAAAGTGAGGACCAACCGGTGCCAAAATCATCCAGAGACAAACTTACTCCGACTTGCTTCAGTTTCTGCATAATGGCGATCGAACCTTCGGAGTCGTCCAACGTCATACTCTCGGTAAGTTCAAGTTCAAGCCATTGAGAATCCATACCGGTCTCATTCAGCACCGTCTTCACTGTGTTTACGATATCGCCCCTATAGAACTGTTGAGCAGATACATTCACGGCGACACGAACCGGAGGCAGCCCCTGCTTCTGCCATGCAACATTCTGGCTGCATGCAAGGCTCAGAACCCTTGTGCCAACCTTTACCATCAATCCCAATTCTTCAAGCAGAGGAATGAATTCGCCAGGGAAGACCATCCCAAGTTCAGGATGATTCCAGCGCAGCAAGGCTTCCACCCCAGTTATGTGACCCGAATCAATTGCTATCAAGGGCTGAAAGTAAAGCACAAACTCATCGCGGACGATGGCTTGACGTAGATCGCGCTCCAATTTCTGCCTGCGCCTTGTAGCCTGTGTAAGTTCCGGAGTAAAAAACGAATAAATGCCGCGTCCTCGCTTTTTCGATTCGTACATGGCGGCGACGGCAATTTCAAGCAATGCTTCTGGATTCTCTCCATCAACTGGATATTGGCAGATACCAATGCTGGCGCCGATTTGAAGCCTGTGCCCTTCTATCAAAAATGGCTCGCCAAGATTTGACAGAATTTTTCGGGCAATTTGCTCAACACTCTTTACGTCGTGAACTTCCTGCAGCCCGACTACGAATTCATCTCCTCCCCAACGAGCCACGATGTCGGATTCTCTCAGGCACGATTTCAACCGCTTTGCCGTCATTTCCAAGAGGCAATCACCGATGTGGTGACCTAACGAGTCATTCACGGTCTTGAAGCGATCCAGATCCAGCATCAGCACTGCAACGTTGTTCCCGTTGCGACGCGCCAACGTAATCGCCTGGGAAAGACGGTCGGCCAACAATGTGCGATTTGGCAGGCCCGTCAACGCATCGTGAAGAGCCATATAGCGTATCCGCTCGTCAGCCTGTTTCCGCTCGGTGATGTTGTGTGAGATCCCCATCGTGCCAATAATCCGGCCACCCCGATCCTTGAGCGGAAGCTTCGTTGTCAATACCCAGCTTTCGTGTCCATCCGGCCAGGTCTCTTTTTCTTCAATTCCAAGGATCGGCTCGCCGGTGCGCATGATTTCCTGTTCGCCTTCACGGGCTTCGACCGCATGGTCTCGGCTGAACATATCTGCATCGGTCTTGTTGATCGCCTGCCGCGGATCTTCAAGCCCGAAATAGGAGGCCATCGCCTTGTTGACTCGCAGGAAGCGGCTGTTGCGGTCCTTGAAGTAGACATTGTCGGGAATGTGCTCGAGAAATGCCTCCAACAGATCACGCTCTAGTCTGGATCGCCTATCCCTCAATATCCTCAATGTGACCAGTAAGGACACAAAGAATGCGACCGCGGCAATCTGCCAAAGCTGTGGAGTATTTAAGGCAACTAAAAGGCTCCAATGAGATCGGACGATAGGTAGAATTCGCGACTCAATCATGCATCCGAGTAGCAGAGCAAAGGCGGCAATCACTCCAGCGGATACCGGAGGAATCCGATATCGGATATTCATCAGCTAGACCCCCAAATTTATATATAGGAAAACTATCTATGATCCCCTTAACTATGAATAAAGTATTCGCCGAAATGCGTAAATACTACCTATAGGTATGGTCGTGACGCTTTGGTATGCTCTTATCGCGCGTCCGCGCAATTGTGCCGCGGAAAAGCTGGCTATGTCCCTGAATTCCTGTCGTTTGCAGTTCCTTTGTGGCACGTTACACGGGCGATTAGCGCTTGATCGCGAGACTGAACAACAAAACACACAACACGATCAGGCTAACGACCATGTAGAGCCGGTCGCGTAGCAGCGCGAAGCCCACCACACCGAAGATCACGCGGAACACCGGCGTTGCAACCAGCAGCAGAATACCGAAGCCCATGATGCCGCTCGGATCGAGATGCGCGGCGCTAGCCACGATGCCGCCGATGGTGGTGGCTGCCGGTGCGGCGGCGTGGAAATGCTCGTACTCCTGTGTTGAGCCGTGGTTCTGCGCCAGGTAAAGCACGCCGCCGAAAAGCACAACCAGCGCAGCCAGCATCACGCCGAACTGCAGCATGCGGCCCATCGCCTGTTCCAGACCGTGTTCTTTTTCGTCGGCCATTTACAGCCTCCCCGTAATGCCGTTGAAGATCATCTCGATGCCCAGCGCGACAATGACCATGGCGAACCCGAGGCGGATGGTTTTGACGTGAGTGCGGGCAAGCACACGCGCCCCAATCAGCGATCCGGCCAGGACACCGAGCATGACCGGCATGGCCAGCGAGGGCAGAACGTATCCGCGGCTGAGATAAATGCCCGCACTGGCGGCTGCCGTTACGCCGATCATGAAGTTGCTGGTGGTCGTGGAAACCTTGAAGGGCAACTTCATGGCGTAGTCCATTGCCAGCACCTTAACCGCACCCGAGCCGATGCCGAGCAGGCCGGACAGCGTGCCCGCGCCAAACATGATGCCAAAGGCCGCCGGAACATGGCTGGCTACGTACTCATGCTGCACGCCGTTCTCAGGAAAACTGCCCTGGAGCCTGAGCCGCAGCGCCAAGGGATCAGGCTCGTGAGCTTGGGGCACATCGTGCAGCTTATGAAGCGAAGCCCAGGCCGAATACAGGAGCACCACCCCGAAGATGATGCCGATCCAGTTTCCTGTGACCTTTGCGGTCAAGTAGGCGCCCAGCAACGCGCCGAGCGTGGTGGCCACTTCAAGAAACATGCCGATGCGAATATTTGAGAACCCTTCGCGCACGTATGCGGCCGCCGCACCGGAAGATGTGGCGATCACCGAGATGAGCGACGCACCCAATGCGTAGTGAATGTCCACTTTGAAAAGCAGGCAAAGCGCGGGAATGATGACAACCCCACCGCCCAGTCCCGTCATGGCGCCCAGAAAGCCGGCCAATAGAGACGTGCCGAAGACGGCAAAAGAAAAGAAGAGGACGCTCATGAAGTGGATTCCCTAAACAATAGGATAAATGGCGTCGCCCTAATCAATTGTGGATGCGGATTATCCGCCCGCGATTGCGCCGATGATCAGCAACGGCTCAGTTCCCTTCACCACGGCCTCGGGCAGAGTAACGTCCATGCCCTCGTTGGAGAGATCTTCCTGGCAGGCAAAGAAGCGCAGGAAAGCCCGCCGCTTGCCGGTCTCGTATTCGCGGATGGTTCCGCGCAGCATTGGGTAGGCCGTCTCCAGCGCATCGAGCACGCGCGCAATCGTAATCGGCGCGGCGACTTCGAGAGAAATCTCCGGGCCCACGCCGGCGAGATTGCGAAGATGAAAAGGCAAAGCAACGCGGATCGTGTGCCGATCCGTGCTGCTGTTCGTTGCGGCTTCACTCATTTGAGGGTCTGCACCTCGACCGACAAAACTGCCGGAAGATTCTGCACGATAGGCATCCAGCTATCGCCGCCATCGGCCGATGCGTACACCTGCCCTCCGGTGGTGCCAAAGTACACGCCGCAATCGTCGAGAGTATCGACGGCCATGGCGTCGCGCAGTACGTTCACGTAGCAGTCCTTTTGCGGCAGGCCGTTCACGAGCGCCTCCCACTCATTGCCGCCGCTCTTGCTGCGATAAACCTGCAACTTTCCGTCGAGCGGAAAATGCTCCGAGTCGCTCTTGATGGGCACCACGTAGATGGTTTCAGGATCGTGGGAATGCACATCGATAACGAAGCCGAAGTCCGTGGGCAGGTTGCCGCTCACTTCAGTCCAGTTGTCGCCCGCGTCGTCGCTGCGCATCACGTCCCAGTGCTTCTGCATGAACAGAACGTCCGGACGTTTCGGGTTCATTGCAATGTGATGCACGCAGTGCCCGGTCTCGGCGTTGGGATCGGGAATGTACTGCGACTTGAGCCCCTTGTTAATGGGCTTCCATGTCTTGCCGCCGTCGTCCGTTCGAAACGCGCCGGCCGAGGAGATGGCGATGTAGATGCGGTCGGGATTGCTGGGATCGAGAATTACGGTGTGCAGGCACATGCCGCCGGCGCCTGGCTGCCACATGGATCCCGTGCCGTGACCACGCAAGCCGCTGAGTTCGTGCCAGCTTTCGCCGCCGTCTGTGGACTTGAACAACGCCGCATCCTCAATGCCCGCGTAGACCGTGTTGGGGTCGGTGAGGGAGGGCTCGAAGTGCCAGACCCGCTTGAACTCCCAGGGATGCTGCGTGCCGTCGTACCACTGGTGCGTGGTGAGCGGCTTGCCGCTCTCCGGCGACACGTCGTAGACAAAACGATTGCTCGGCTTGGGCGGCCAGGTATCGACCTTTTCGCTCGCCGGTACGCCGGGCTGGAACCAGGTTTTGCCGCCGTCGTCGGAACGCTGCACGATCTGGCCAAACCAGCCGCTTGTTTGCGACGCGTAGATACGGTTGGGATCAACGGGCGAACCCTTCAGGTGATAGATTTCCCAACCCGCAAAGAAGGGCCCATCGACAGTCCAGTTTTTGCGCTTGCCATCGGCGCTCAGAACGAACGCGCCTTTCTTGGTGCCTACCAGCACGCGAACACCGCTCATATACCTTTGAACCTCCTGGAGGATTCAGGCTCAACCGCGCCGGCTCTGGGGGAGGGCCTGAGTTGGGGAATACTGCTCTGCGCATTCTTTCCGATTTACCTTGCGAAATGCAAGTGAATTTTCCGATAGGAGATCAGCTGGCACAATGCAAAAAAGTTGACCATCTCTACCACTTTGGTTAACACGGTCACTGGCGGCAGAAAGTCAGCATATTCATCATGTTCGGAATGCGGTGAAAGCCGTAGAAAGAAGGCGGCACCCTTTCTGAGAGTGCCGTCTGTTGTTCGTCCTGCTCTGCCACTTTTACTGCAAAGTGGTGGCGATACGCACCGGGCCGAGCAGACCCGATGGCAGCAAAGGTGAATCGGCCTTGTAAGGCGCAAAGTCAGTAAAGGTGTATTTCTTTACTGCATACGATTGCTGATCGCCGATGAGCCGGTTGACCCAGAGGTTCGTGATCTTGATGACTAGCTCATTGCTGCCCGGCTTGAGCGCTCCGGTGACGTCTACTCTGAACGGAGTCTTCCAAAGGATGCCGAGATCCTTGCCGTTGACGGCGACCTCCGCCACATCTTTCACTTCGCCCAGATCGAGCCAGTAATGAGCGCCCGGATTGATGTCGCTCTCCGGAACGTTCAGTGTTTTTGTGTACGTGGCGGTGCCCGAAAAATAACGAATGCCATCGTTCGCGTTCTCGCTCCACGAAGTCAGATGATCGAACTCCGCCGACTCAGGTACGCCGCGTCCCGGCTGGAAGCTCACCTGCCAGCCACTGTTCAGAGCTTCATTGAACAAGGATACCGGCGATTCATGCTGCTCCGGAAGTTCAACCGATGTGTGCATCGTCGGCTCGGTAAAGACTACAAAAGTTGAACCATTCGGATCGAGATGCAGAGAGATGGTCGTACGGCCATCTGCGATTTTGTAGCTGACGGGCGAAGTTGTGCCGGTTGCCGGATCCCATAGCTCCGGTGTCTTGCCTACTACGCGAAAGGTTGCGTCGAGCTGCTCTGCGCGGGCGTTGCGGTTGTCGACAAAGTAGAGTTCACCATCGTCGAGCCGGCGGTGCACGAACATCAGGCTGGTGTCGGTTTCGGGCTTGGTGTACTCGAAGTCCTGCTGCGTGCCGAGCGTCTTGAGCACGTCGTTTGCTGACATGCCGATGTACACGCGTCCCTTACCGAGTTTTCGCACGGTACCCGCTGCCGGCGTTCCGCTCCCGAAGAGCTGGTCGGCGAGCTTGTGAAAGCGTGCCTCGTCATCGGAGAGACTTGGCGAGTCCGTGGGTTTGTTCCCGACAATTATTGCGCCTTGCTGCACGAGATTGATCAACTGCTGAAGTACCGGAAGCGTCATGCGCCGGCTGCGGCCCCCAAGATAAAGGATGTGGTAACTTGTTCCGCCCGCCGTTACGAGCCTTCCATCGCTGAATTTCAGCTGATGCAGAATTACGTCGCTGTTGACGAAGTCGAATGCATAGCCGTCGGGTGCATCCTGCTGCGCATTCCAGCCAAAGACCGCTGTCAGCGGTCCCTCCTCGCCGTAGAAGTATGCAACGTCAGCGTAGTAGTGCCCCTGCTGCAACAGATAGGAACAGCGCGCGAGATACATTATCCATGGTCCAGCCAAGTCGGCCCACGTGTCGTTGCGATTGAACCAAAGTCCGTACGGCCCGAGCGTGAGGCCGGGAGCCATGTCAGCTAGTGGCTGGTGCGACGACTCGTGAATCTGAAATCGATTCACTCCAAGCGCGAATTCGAGGTCGGCGACTGTCTTGAGATTGTTTGGCGAGAAAGCCCATGCCGGTCCGCGCGAGGTCATGGACTCAGCGCCTACAATGTTCTGCCCGTAGATGTGCGCAACCGATGCCGCTCCGCGCAGATCGGCGACGTACGACGATTCAGGTTCAGGCTGTGTCGCCCACGTCCACATTGCGCCCATGGGAATGTCGGTCTTGCTGCGCATCTCCATGTCGTCACCGAGCGATGGGCGATGCTGTTCGAGTGCTTCACCGTAATAGCGTAGGCCATGCTCGTGCAGCTCTTCAGCAATCGCGCCGTAGTGATTTTCGGCGAGCAACTGGCTGATGGTGCGGCGAAAGTCCCAAAGGAAGCGGTCGGTGTCCGCGGTGCTTTTGATGACGACCCCGGTGAGCGCGGGCAACCAGGGACGCGCATCGTAGCCGCGCCGCTTCTGAAATTCGTCGAGCATTTTGTCGGTCCAGTTTTGCGGGCCAACCTCAATACTGTCTGTCAGCATGTACGAGATACCGTTCTTGCCCATCATGCTGTCGCCCACGGTATCGGCGTACATCTTGAGATAGCCGTCAACGTAGTTCTTCACGTACTCGCGATTGAACTTGTCGACTTCAAGCCCTGTTGCTTCAGCGGGCGCTGGGCCGTTCTCGTGCCCGGTGAGCGAGTAACCGATGCGGAGGATCATCCAATTACCGAGTGGTGGAGTCCAGTCGAGCGTTCCATCCGGCTGCATCTTGCCTGAGAGATCGATCACATCTTTCTGCGCAACAATCGACTCGGGCGCAACGCCCGGATCGCCGATCGCGTAGAAGTTGCGCGCGTTGGCATAGCCTGCGCGCTTCTCGAATTCATTGACGCGTGCGCCGCTGGAGAGCACGGCCTCCGTAATACGCTGCGCTGCCGTGCCACTGGGATACACGATGCGGAAATAGCGGGCAGTGATCGCGTTAAACGAAACGGTACGTTGCGGCAGGCTGCTGAAGGGTATGTTGGCAATCTTGTGGAACTCCACACCGTCGTCACTCGATTCAATCCACGGCGGAGGGCTGCTGCTACCGTGATCGAAGACGCTGATCATGCCGTCGAGCGCGGCGAGAGTTACGGCCTGAATCTTTTGCGCATGGCCGTAGTCGAATTGTACCCACGGTTCGCTTCCCTTCTCCGCGGGCGACAACTCCAGAGCTACGGTGTTTACGTCGCCATCGGATAAAGCAGCGGCATTGGGCGTTCCCGCGCTTGTAGTGATCTTGGGATTCAGCTCGGCTTGCGTCTTGTCGTCGCCGGGAAGCTTGTACGCAATCACGGTGACGTCGCCGTAAAACTCGGGAGGAACCACGACCTTGCCGTCGGGGCCGGTGCGGCCCGGCACCTGAAAGTCCTGGAACGTGCCGTCAACCTGCGGCGGATGCGGCAGCTTGCCGGTGAATGTCTTGCCACCTTCAACACGCGTGGCGCTCCACACCATCTTCTTCATGCCCTGTGCCGCGGGCACCCACGGACCGCCGGTCTCGCTCCATCCGGGAGAACTGGCGATCGCCACTTCCATGTTGAAGCCGCGCGCGGTGGTGACGGCATAGTCGAAGGCTTTCTTCCACTCGGGCGTCATGTAGATGAGGCGCTTGGGCACAACCTGCGGCGTGGAGATTGCGCCTTCAAAGATCGTCACTCCGCCGAGACCGACAGAGTGCATCCAGTTGAGATCGAGCTTGATACCTTCAGGAGTGATGTTACCGTTCATCCAGTGCCACCAGACGCGCGGACGCGCACCGTTTGGTGGATTCTGGAACTCTCGCAGTAGTTCATCGGTAGAAGGAGCGGCAGATTGGGCCGGTGCCTGCGACTGCGCCGGAAGACTCATCGGCAAAAGACACACGACTGCCAAAAAGACAGCCACTTTCTTTCCGCGACCGGTCATCTCAATTCATCCTGTCTGCGTTTACCTTTCCCACATTCGAAATGAAAGCACAAACTCTCAGACGAGGTTCGCGCTATTTCTCCCTGGGAAGCGCACGTAATGAGCCCGTGGAAATTCCGCCGTCTACGAGAATTGTCTGTCCGGAAATGTAGCGGCTGGATTCAGAAGCCAGAAAAACCACAGCACCGTCCAGATCGTTTGGCGCACCCGGCCGTCCGACGGGAATCTTTTCGCTCAAGTACTCGACCCATCCTTCATCTTCATAGAGCACTCGGCTCTGCTCGGTTTTGAACCATCCGGGCGCGAGACAATTGACCGTGATGCCATGCTTGCCCCAGTCTGCAGCCAGGCTCATAGTCAATTGGCGAACGCCGCCGCGGCTCGCGCCATAGGGAGCGAGGCCCGCGTAGCCCGCTACGCACGTAACCGAACCGACATTGATGATGCGGCCGTAGCCGTTCGTAATCATGCCGCGCGCAATGGCCTGCGCGACGAAAAACGTCCCGCGTAGATTGGTGTCGAGCACCGTGTTCCAGTCATCCCACGTAACCTCGAGCGCCGGCTTGCGGCGATTGCAGCCCGCGTTGTTCACCAGGATGTGAATCTGCCCGACGGCAGCTTCGGCATCGCGGGCAAACTTCTCGATGCTCTGTTGATCTGTCACGTCGAGTTCGAGCGAGACCGCGCGGTGGCCCAGCGCCTTGATCTCTTTTTCAAACGGAGCAAGCGTATCGAGCTTGCGGCTCGTGATAATAAGATCCGCGCCGGCCTTTGCCAGCGCTCGTGCAAAGTATTGGCCCAACCCGCGGCTGGTTCCTGTAACCACAGCAACCTTGCCGCCAAGATCAAAAAGTGCGTCGTTCATTAAACCCTCGGAGATAAAACGATCTTCATCAAGTTCGGTTCGCGCGAGTGAAGGCGATCAAACCAGCGCGGCCCTTCTTCAAGACCGGCCACAGCGGTGATGAGCGGCTTGACTTTGATCTTGCCGGCTGCGATCAACTCGATGGCCTCAGGATATTCGCCGGACGATGCGCAGGACCCTTGCAGCTTGAGCTGCTTCACGACGACTTTCTGCAAAGGAAGCGTCACTTCAGGTGAAACATTTCCAATCAGGGTGACGGTTCCTGCTTTCCGGGCACAGTCAATCGCGCTGCCGACCGTCTGGTTCAAGCCCACAGCTTCAAGCACGAGATCGACACCGCGTCCATCGGTCAGGCGCTTGATCTCAGACAATAGCTCAGCGCCGGCGCAGTGCAGCACTTCGTCCGCACCAATTTGCCGCGCAAGATTCAACCGCGTCTCATCGACGTCTGAGACGAACACACGGGCGCATCCGGCGGCCTTGGCAGCCTGCAGAGCCAGCAGACCGATCATTCCAGCGCCTATTACAAGCGCTGTTTCGCCGCCCACTACCGGCGATACTTTGACGCCATGCATGGCCACCGATACGGCTTCGAGCATGGCTGCTTCTTCAAACGGAAAATCTGCCGGCAACGGATACATGATGCGGTCGGGGATGACCACATACTCGGCAAATGCGCCATGGCGGCGATAATTGCCCTCTGAGACGCCGATAACTTCGCGGTTGTCGCACAGATTGATCTGGCCGTTCCTGCAGTAAGGGCACTCACCGCAATAGACGGTGGAGTCGAATGTCACGCGGTCACCCTTCTTGAATCGCGTAACGCCTTCACCAACGGCCTCCACCGTTCCGGAGGCTTCGTGGCCCATCACGATGGGTGGAATGCGTCGGCCTGTTGAGCCATCAAGGCCGTGAACGTCGCTGCCGCAGATACCGCAGGCCTCAACGCGCACCAGCACGTCGCCGGAGCCGGCAACCGGCAGCGGCATATCGGTAATTTCAAGGTGATTGTATGCAGTAAGAAGTAGCGATTTCATGTTTTTCCTGGATCCTAAGATTGAACGAATTCTAAATGGCTGAACTAGACATCACATAGCTTGACCGCTGCGCGAAGGCTGGTCATTGGATCGCGAACGGGAATGAATTCATGGGCCACGTATCCCTTGTAGTCCGTAGCGGCGATGGCTCTCATCACGCCGTCCCATTGCACTTCCTGCGCGTCATCCAGCTCATGCCGGCCCGGAACGCCTCCGGTGTGGAAGTGGCCGATCCATGAAACGTTCTTATTGATTGTGGCGATGATGTCACCTTCCATAATCTGCATGTGGTAGATGTCATAAAGCAGTTTCACGTTCGGCGAATTCACTTCCTCTACCACGCGCACGCCCCACGCAGTGTGGTCGCACATGTAGTCAGGATGATTGACTTTGCTGTTGAGCAGCTCAAGACAGATAACGACGCCGTTGTCTTCAGCGATCTTCTTCACGCCGTTGAGCCCCGCAACCGTGTTGCGCGCGCCTTCCTCATCGCTCATACCTTTGCGATTGCCGGAGAACGTAATGACATTGGGGATGCCTGCCTTGACAGCGAGAGGAATGTTGGTCCTGAGAGCTGCCTCGATGGCCGCATGATTCTCGACACGGTTCATCGCATTGGGAATGGTGCCCGCTCCCGCGTAAGCCATGGTGCAGACAAGGCCGTGCCGGCGCGGAACGTCGTACTCTTCGGGATACAACAGGTCGACGCCGAAGAGTCCCATCTGTGCAGCAGCCGCGCAAAGATCGTCGATCGGCATCTTCTGGTAGCACCAGCGGCAGACCGCTTGCTTGATGCGCTTCTTGGTTGCGGCTGTTTCTTCGCCTTTGCCGATACCGGGCATTGAGGCCAGCGCTGAAGCCGCAAGCCCGCTTTTAAGCGCCGTACGACGGCTGATCTTCACGTTGCTCATCGTTCTCCTCGTACCTTTCGGGAACATTCACTGCTTAGAACCTGCCCATGCGCACCCGCACCACTGTCGGTTGCTGATGGAACGACAAACCGCGATCCACTTCGTCGCCGTTCCAGAGCCGGCTCGACTTCCACTCGCCGTTCACGTATCCGCCTTCCTCCGCCGTGAGCACCTGTGAGCGAATAAATGGAAGCTGACCGGAAACATGAAAGCGAATGTTGGCATCAAAACCGGTGACCAGAAATTCGTCAGTGCCCAGGCGCGCGATCATCGCAACTCCGTGCGCATCCTTGGTGCCGGGAGCATTTCGGCCATCCTGCTGAGGGAATCCGAATGACACAGTTGCCTGCCAGTCACCCAGGTCGACTTCCTGAACGGCCTGCCCCGGTTCCTCAACAATGGTCTTGATCTTACCCTCGAACTCGAACGCCGCAATCTCGCGGTCCATGGGCGCGAACAGCGCAAAGTTGCGCGCGTGCGCCGACCACGGCTCGTTGCCGAGAATGTTCCATCCAGAGTGGTCTACGCCGAACGGCGAAAAGCCGAGCGTGCCGCTGCCCAGTGCGTAAAAAAAGAATTTGGCGAAGGCGTCGTTCCGTCCCGTCTCCGGAATCATGAGCGGATTGTCTGGCCGGGCATAGGCACTGATGATTTCGCGATATTCGCTTGAGTCGCTGGTGTAGATATCGGGAGCTATCATTTCGATGGCAGGAGCCAAGGCACGCCACAAGCCCACCCAGCGCTGGACTGCGCCGCCGCTCGGATATTGAATGCCCGGCAGATAAACCTGCCGCTGCGGCAGCTCGTAGGTCACGTGGCTCAACCACACATTCATGTAGTACGGAATATCGAATTCCTTCTTACCCGCCGCAGCAATCTCGTTGATGTACTTGGCCTGGTGATAGATCTGAAATACTTCGTCGGAGTCTGCTCCGAATACCTGGCTCCAGGTGCCGGGCTGTTTGCCTGCGGCGGCCAGCAGATCCGCAGGAACCTTGCCGGCAAATTCGCGATTCGACTCCGCTGAAAAATCGCGCACGCTGCCGATGCCGCCGGATTCGTTCTCCACCTGCACCAGCAGGATAGTGTGCTGCTCACCGTCGATCTGTTTCAAGTGCCGCATGAGAGCGGTAAAGGCCGTCTTGTCCGCCTCAAGGTTAGAACGAGAGTTCGCCGACAGCACATCGGTGGGAACTCCGTCGGGGCGGATCATGCGGGGGAAACGCTTGGTATCGGTTTTGACCCAAACCGGCACGTACTGCATATTGCCGTTCTTCCAGGTGCCGAACCAGAGCAGGATCACGTGCAGATTGTGTGCACGCGCACCCTCGATGAGCTGATCGACGTTGCTGAAGTCGAAGTGCCCTTCCTGCGCTTCAATCTGCTCCCAATACGCCGGAGCTTCAATGGTGTTGGCGTGCAGCGCCGCCATCGATTCCCACACCTGCGGCAGTTGGCTCGGCCACGCGCTTGAGTTATGGATCTGGCCACCCAGAACCAGATAGGGCTTGCCTTCCACCATCAAGGCGTAGCGGCCGTCCTTCTGTTCAATTCGAGGAGCCTCAACCGCATGTGCGGAAACGAGAGTGATGAGGAAAACGAGAGCGATGAGAAGGAATGAAACATGGGTCTTGCGCATTGCTGGATTACCTCGCAACAAATCTAATTACATTCGCTCGCTCTCGCAACCATGCCTTGGCACGATGTTGCGTCCCTATGCGGCAAGGCAACGGACTTTGTGTTTCTGTATTGAAGTTGAGTGGAATTCAGGAGGATGAATTGCGGCTTAGAAGGTGAAGGCAACGCCGCCACGGATGCCGCGCTGCTGCTGGGCGAACACGAGTATCGCTCCGTCCTTCAAGAAATACGGGCGATAACCTTGCGCAAGCAGATTCTGCACGTCGAGCAGCGCCTCAATGCTGGTTGAACTTTCGCGGTTGGTACGCAGTCTTTGGCGAATGCGCAGGTTCAGGTAGGGTGCTACGGCTTGAATTGCATACGGAGCGACCTCGGTCAGAGTATCCTCGGGCTGCCAGCGATAGCTGGCGCGCCACTTCGTGCCTGTACCGTCGAGCGTGCCGGAGAGTGAAATCGAATAGGCTTCTGCACGGCGGGGATGTGCCGCACCGATGACATCCGATAGAGCCACAGCCTGCGGCGAAACCGGCATCACAAGCGCGCTGCCATTTGCGTAGCTAAGCCTCACCTGGTTACCACGCGGCAGACGACGCTCCACGCTGGCCACAACGCCTTGCGTCGAAAATCCCGGGGCGGCAACTCGGGTCATATGCGCAGCCTGGTCAAAGAGGGCCTGTTCGCCGAAGGCAAAAGCACTTCCCTGGGCATCGATGACAGGGTTGTGAATGGTTTCCGAATAGAAGACAACGGACATATTCGCCGAATCGGTCGTCCTGTTCCAGCTAACCTCGTGGTGCATACCGCGCTCAAGAACCAGATTGCCATCGCGGACTGACATGGCAGGCAGCCAGCTTTGAGCGCTTGCACCGTCACTGTGCATTACGCTGGGAACCAATGTGGCCATCCGGTAACCAACCGAGGAGTTGCCGCCGTGCCACGTCACCGACGCGCTGGGCAGTGCCGCAACTACCATGCTGGACGATGGTGAGTTCAACCGCCCCAACACCTGGGTTGCACCGGCTTCAATATCAAATTCGTCGCCCAGATGCATCGACTCCCACGCGCTGATTGCGGCTTCGGTGGAGCCGCCGCCGTCCGGTCCAATCACGTCGGGATGAATTGCGATGGCAGCCACCGACTGAACCGATCCGGCAAAGCCAAGATCCTGGCGGAAGCCCAGCATCGATTCCATTGCAGCGTTGGTATCGGGGGCAAAATCAACCCGGGCCAGCAACTCTTTGCTTCCGGCGGGAGTGTCCTCCACAGTTGCCGAAAAACGCTGGCCGCTTTCTCCAAAGGTTCCAGCCTGCCCGGTGGCCATCAGGCGCGCCTTGAGCTTGGGAGTAGTCCCTTGACCGTCAGTCACCACCACCAGCGGGCCATCCTCAAGCCAGCGCAGCAGGGGGCGGTTCTCGGCGGAACGCAACGTCCACTGCCAGTCGTCCTGTTGCGACATTCCGGAGCGCGGCTGCGAAGGAAGCCACTGCATCACTTCGTAAAGGGTATTGAGCGTCAGGTTCACCACCGTTGCTGTTCGGACGCGCACATTCTCACGCATCGACGGCAGATAGGAGGCGCCACTGGCCTTGACGGAGTAACGGCCTGGAAAGAGTGACTTGAACCGGAAACGGCCGGCATCGTCGGTATAGACGGTGGCAACCAGAGTCAGATCGGGGCGCAACAATTGCACCTCAGCGCCGATCTGCGGCGTCCCCGCCGTATCGCGCACGAGTCCCGATACCGACGCAGTAGCGGCCCCGCAATCGGGAACGGCCGCCAACGCAATCAGCATCGCAAATCCGGCTAAATGGACTCTACGCATTATCACTCGTTTCTGTGATCCGGCGTCGTCCCTGGCAAAGTGCAGCAAGCGCAACCCGCGCGGTTCAAAGAATCTGCAGTCCTTTTCCGGTCCACGCGGGAGTCACATCTATTCGACGACAAAAGGTGCCGATTGTGCAATCTCTTGATTCAAGATGGCATCATTTATTTTCACCGTCACCTTGTATTTACCGGGTTGCAGGCCGGCGATCGGCAACGATTTCTCGACCGTCAACTCGTCGCTATGTGAGCCTAAATCCTTTGAATGGAGCTGCTTCTGCAAAATCACAGCCCCGCTGACGGCATCGGCAATCTCATAGGTGACCGTCGCGTCATTGCTCTTTGTCGCCTCATCGATGCCAAGGTTGTAGAACTGCATCCAGAAGTTAAGATTCTGATTCTGCGCCCTTTTGAAGCTGACCGGTGTGGTTGGGGTTTCCGGCACTCTGGGCCGCACAAAATCGCCGCCAATGATGAAATTGCCGCTCCCGATCTGCCGCGAGGAAACCGGGTGCATCTCGTCGGCAAGGATCAGCGAAGAAGCGCCAAGCTTCTCATCGTGATACGCGGGCACGTCAAGCGCACGACCGTAGATGCCGATGTGATCGGGGTTATTCACGTCCTTGATCGCGATGTCGAGACGGTAGAGGCCGGGGACAAGCGGAAGCGCCTTCCAGTAAACCCTCTTGCCATCCAGGGACTGCTTCAGCAATTCTTCCGGCTCGTTCACCTCGACGGTATCTTCCTGAGTTTGTACGGTTTTGCCGGTAATCGTCGTGACCTTCATCAGAATGTTAACCAGGCCTCGCGACACACCGTCCCGGGTCTGATAAGTGATGTCCCGGTTTCTGATCTGAACGGTGATGGGCACCATATCCATGCCCTCGGTCACCTTCACGAAGTCCGTGCGTACATCGAATGGGAACACCGGCCCATTGAGGAGTTTATGTTCGGTGACAAACGCGTTCAGGTCAGTGAATTTAATGGGAGGCGGAGCAAACAACTTGGCCATGAGCTCGATGCGGTCGAATTCTTTACTCTGGTTGCCCGCACCCATGGGACCCGCGCCAAGACGCTCAATACCACCGCCTTGGAAGCGGTCCACCTTGCCCTTGCCATTCATTTGTTCCCATTGGGTCAGGCCTGCGCCGGGCACCATCAGCAGTGCGTCTTTCTCACCGCGATCGATCGTAAAGTGATAGTCGCCGCATTGGCAGGTATCCACAAACTCGATGTTGACGTTTTCGCCAATGCTGGGAATGTAGCGGTAATGCCAGATTTCGAAGGGAAAAGTGGAGGTGGTGCCACCGCCCTCATCCTGGGGTCTCGTGTATGTGCCGCCCCCAGCGTGCGATTCAATATCGTCCGGCTTGCCGAAAGAAATATAGATGTGGCCGCGGTCCGTCTTCCAGCCGGGCTTGCCGGCCGCAAAATGATCGTTGGCATACTGAATGCGGCGGTAGTGTTCTTCACGAAACTCATTGTCAAGCGAGTCGGGATTCGGATTGCGGCGCTGCCAGAAAGCCTCAATAAAGGCGTCGCGTTCTTCGTCGTTGCTCAGACTCATGAACGCCTTACGTTCCTGATCCGAGATGATGTACGTGACCTCCTGATTCAGCCAGGTCTTGTAGGAACCCTTAAGTTCCTCTCGGAGGGCTTTTTGAGCTCTATAGCGTTCCTTGGCGCCCCGCCGGCGTTTACGCGGGTCAAAATCGGGATCGTCAGGGTTCTGTTGCTGGCTTTTACCGGCAGAGGCTCCTGCGTCCTGAGCCTTTCCAGCGTCCTGTGCTTTTAGGTGAGGGATGGGAGCTATTGCTAAACCGCTACCCATCAATAAGATGAATAGAAAACGCCGACCAGTAAACGCCATTGACATTAAAACTCCTGCGATCAACCATTTTACGGGTCTTTAAAGGCCCCGGGCAACACCCAAGCAGAGCTGGCTGCGAGTTTGACGCGCAATTCACCGAAGTGTAACTCCACGAATCAGGCGGAAACCGACTAGAATAAACGGAGAACAAGCATGCAGCTGAATCGCGCAAAACGAATCTCGCTTCCAGTTTCATACGTCAATTAAATGGAATGAAATCGCGATCAAACTGCCTGTATGACCTTTGCTTCCCGTCAAGGGCTGCCGCAAATTGTAATAATGAGGCATGGCGATTGGCGGGAACTTGTAATAAACCGATTGCGTAAACAAGTTGAAGACGATCGGAGCTCTTAATATTCCCATGAAGAAAATCATTTTTATTGTTCTTGGTGTCCTGGTAGCAGGCGGGCTTGTTGCGCTGATGGTGTACAAGCAGCAATCAGGCTATACAAAGGTGCTCACCGCCACGGTGGTTCGGCAGGAACTATCGCAGGTAGTGAGCGGTACCGGCCAGATTAAGCCCAAGACCTATGTCAACCTGGGCGCCACCGCCATGGGACGTGTAACACACCTCTACGTGAAGGAAGGCGACCACGTCACCAAGGGCCAGGTCGTCGCCACCATCGAGAATATCCAGCAGCAGGCGCAGGTGAACAGCCAGCAGGCCACGATCTCCGCTGCTAAAACCGATATTGCCTCCTACGTCGCCAACGAGAAAACTTCGGAAGCCAACCTGGACCACGCCAAAGCGGACCTTGAGCAGAAGAAGCTCGATTGGGGGCGCGCCCAGGCGCTTTACAGCGCAGGCATTCTGGCAAAACAGGATTACGACTCAAAGAAAGCCGCATACGATCTTGCGGTTGCATCGGTGGCCCAGGCGCAGGCACAGGTCAACCAGGCCAAAGCACAGACCGATTCAGCCCGCGGACACATGCAGTCCGCAGTTGCCACGCTCCAGGCGAACAGGGACCTCTTGAACAGGACGATCTCCGTAGCGCCGTTTGATGGCCTCGTTACCAACGAACCCGTTCGAGAAGGTGAAACTGTGGTTGAGGGCATTCAAAATACCCAAGGCTCCACACTCATGACGCTGGCGGATATGAGCATCGTTACCGCCGAAGTCAAGGTGGACGAAACCGATATTGTGAACGTTAAGCTTGGCCAGCCTACCGATGTGACCGTCGATGCCCTGCCCGGCCGTATCTTCAAGGGTCACGTAACCCTGGTAGGCGACCAGGCGCTGCTCCGCTCCACCGGCATAGCCACTTCGCAATCGACCTCCGGCACAGAAGAGGCTAAGGACTTCAAGGTAGTGGTAACAATCGACGGCGACACCACGGATCTCCGTCCTGGCCTGTCATGCACGGCAAAGATCACTACGGCTCATAAAACCAATGTGCTCGCTCTGCCTATCCAGGCGCTTACATTGCATGATCCGGTTCTGGACAACGCAAAAGACTCCGGCAGTGTACAGGCAGCAACCTCTTCACCTGCAAAGTCCAATCCGGTGCAGGGCGTGTATGTTGTCGAAAAGGATAAGAGGGGCAGGCTTCGCTCCAAGTTCGTTCCCGTCAAAACCGGTATCACTGGCACCACCGATATCGAGGTATTGTCAGGCCTGAACCAGGGAGAAGAGGTCGTCAGCGGGCCCTATAAGGTGTTGCGTGACCTTAAACCGGGGTCGCTTCTTAAACGCGATAAGCTGAAACCCGGTTCCTCATCAATAAGCAGCTCCTAGCCTTCGGCAAGATCTGAGGGAAGATTGAAGGCGAAGAGGACTGCCGTATGCCGTGCCCAATGGCGGGCGTGGATCGAGAGCCCGAACGAAGGATAAGGTTTTGATGGCAATCAACGGTATCGTTACCGAAGAAATGATGCATACAGCTCCCGTACCTCGGGACGAGGTTATCGTCGTCGAGGATCTGTGGCGCACCTACGACATGGGGTCGGAGCAGCAGGTCCAGGCGCTTCGGGGAGTCGACCTCCGAATCAAGCGGAATGAATACGTCGCCATCATGGGTCCGTCCGGTTCGGGCAAGTCAACGCTCATGAACCTGATCGGATGCCTCGATACACCGTCGAAGGGCAAATACTGGCTGAACGGGCAGCTTGTCAGCGAGTTGGACGACGACCAGTTGGCGCGTATCCGCAATAGGGAAATCGGGTTCGTATTCCAGACCTTCAACCTGCTGGCCCGCGCAACCTCTCTCCACAACGTGGAGTTGCCGCTGATCTACAGTGGCACGCCGGCGGCAGAGCGGATTGAACGCGCCAAACAGGCACTGACCTCCGTCGGGCTTGAATCGCGCATGAATCACAGGCCGAACGAACTCTCAGGCGGACAGCGACAGCGCGTGGCTGTGGCCCGCGCGCTGGTCAATCATCCGTCCATCATTTTGGCCGATGAGCCGACAGGCAACCTCGACTCAAAGACCGGCGTTGAGATCATGGCACTGTTTGACTCGCTGCACGCACAGGGAAACACGATTGTACTCGTGACTCATGAGCCCGACATCGCCGACTATGCTCATCGCGTCGTCCACATCCGCGACGGCCAGATCTTCTCCGACGAGCCTTCAAAGAGATTCAGAAACGGCTTAACCACAAAATCACACCACTCATAACTGGTAGCGCGACTCGATTTGGATTGACTGAGTCTGGACAATCGCGTGAGTGACAGGGCTTCGATGCATTGCTCAGCCCTTCGAGTCGGCTTTTTTACAACAAGCCTTGGTCGCGGCATTTCCTGTTCTCGTGACTGCGGCGCATTTTCGAGTTCCGCACGGTCCCAGCCCATGACACCCGCGATCCGGAATGCGCGTAAGATGTGATGTTGCCCATTTAAGGCTTTGCAAAGGCTCTTGCGAGGGGTGGAAGCCATGGAATACCGGGTAGTCACAGTAAACAGGGAGTTCGGAAGCGGAGGCGGCCGAATCGCGCAGACCATTGCAAAGTGGCTGGGCTGGAAGCTGCTCGATCGCGACATCATCGATGCCATCGCCTACGCGGCCCACGTTGACCCAAAGCACGTGCAGAAGTACGACGAACACGTTGCATCGTGGCTCACCAGGCTGAATCAGCAGGCAATGCGGAGCGCCGCGTTGGCCGCCGGAATGGAACTGTCGGATGGCAGCGTATTTGATGCCGACGAGATGGTAAAGATTACGCAGAAAGTTGTTGAGCAGGCTTACACTGACGGCAACTGCATCATCGTGGGCCGAGGCGCGCAGTGCATCCTCCAGCACAAGCCCGGCGTATTTCAGGTCTTTGTTTATGCGCCTCATCGGGAACGGATTCTTCGCCTGCGCAAACGGCTGGAGCCGGGGGCCGACGTGGAGCATCGTATTCGCAAAGTGGATGATGAGCGGGAGAAATATCTGCGGCAGTATTTTGGAAAATACTGGAAGAATCCCCACCTGTACGATCTCATGATCTCTTCCAGTGAGGACGAGGACGCGGCCGCGAGGATAATTCTGTATGCGATGACGGGAAAGACATATGACTGAGTCAATAGCGCGGTAGTTTTGATCTGCGAATGCCGAGAATCTGAACAGAGCCTGACCTTGTCATGCCTTAGAATGCTTAAAGTCGAGGGATTCGGACGGACCAAAAGGTCCATCCATGCGACACACTAACCAAAAGGTCCATCCATGCGACACACTAAATGATTGGAGAGCAACGAATGTCGGAACCAGTGATTGCGCAGAAGGGTCCTTATCCGGTCCAGGTTGAGGCTTTAAAGACCTACTTCTGGTGCGCATGTGGCAGAAGTAACAATCAGCCCTTTTGCGACGGCAGCCACAAGGGATCGGAATTCAGTCCGGTGAAGTTCGAAGCCACAGAGTCAAAGACGGTCTACTTCTGCGGATGCAAGCACAGCGCCAACAAGCCTTTCTGCGATGGAACGCATGCGAAGCTTTAAAGCTGTTATTAACTTTCTCGCGGGCGGCGCGTTGCGGCACTGGAAGCCGACGTCGACACTCTGATTCAAACGAACACGCTTTGCGATCTCAAGCGCGTGCCTGGGTTGTGCCCGGAACCAGATCGATCGTCGACGGGCCGCGGAGAAAATCCCATGCCAGTGGCTATGGCCCTACCACCTCAACCATTGTGGCAACCACCTGATACCGGTCGAGCAGTTCAAGGTACATCGCCATGGCAGCCGCCGACGCCACGATAAAGGTTCTGCGATCCATAGTTTGCCTCGTGAGAATTGTCGGATTCCAGATGACGCTTCCGCAGCCCTATTACAAAAGCTTCCGAAAACCTGTGTGCTCCATTGGCGATCCACCGCTCCCCTCCAATCTCAATGGAGGCTGCTCCTCTTGATAAACTGCGCAACCCGGCGTCAAGCATGCGGCATCTGAGTCTGTATAAAGTGGGTGGCGCAGTTGTTGCCAACTCGCAAATCATGCAGCAGGAATGATTTGAAATTTTAATAAATGCTGTATTGACAACTGAGGAAAACAGGGGCAATATCCTCGCAGATAGACTGGGAAATTGAGTTCGGTCAGGAGCGCCATGAATGGTGCCGCGAATCCTGACCCACAGCTTCCCTATCGAACGCGAATAGCATACTGAGGAATTTGTGTGCGGTGTCCAGGCACTAGCCGGGGTTGTCCGCTTCGCGGGTACATGTTCTTGAGGGTTGCAGCCGGTTCGATTTTCTTCATCGAAAACGAGCGCTCCATTGCAGACCCGTTTTCCCCTGATTTTCGAACTATCGACTGCTTGTCAGGCCTGATCATTCACCAGTGACGTTGAAGCGACGCAACATCAGCGAACTCCGGTGTTGCAGTTTCTTCGCACCCTACGATGAACGGCTTATGTGAACCATCGTGTCTTCATAGTGGTTCTCCATCGTCAACGATCGCTGAGTCGATTTGAGGTGAATTATGGTTGTCAAGGCTCAACATCACGGACTTCGCATTTCAGGTTTGTACGTCGGCATCAGGAACGTGCGCCGCTATTTTTCCAAGCGTATCCCCGTAGTCGAATTGCAGCTCGATCACCTTCGCATCCAGTGCGGATTAACGCCCCGATTCTGGAATGGACAGCCGGAGATTCAGGACCCTCGGCTATGCGATTGGCTTGAAGCAAAACTCGCTCACGCCTGCTTGCACCATTCGTCGATGATGGTGTCACTCATCCCTTCGGGGAAGAACTCGTTCAAGCTGGCATGCGTCGATGTGGAGAGAATGCACGCGCATGGAAAAGGTGAATCGAGAACCGGAACATCCGGCAAACCCCGCCTGGCCGGGGATGAGGCCCGCAATGTTGTAGTTGCAAGCGTGGCGTGATTCCGCAGCAACGGACCACTGATAGATGGCCGAACCTGATTCAGCTGGGGCGGTGATTCACACAGGGAACTCCGGTTCTTGGGCTGGCGCATGATGGGGTCGCATTCGCATGAATGTCGTTCGATATTGAGTCAAACAGTGCTCACCGGTGGTCATTCAAATTCGTCTAATCGGTGTCCCTCCCCCAGGAGACCCTGCGTGGAGCCAGAACGTTGGAGGCGCGGAATGATGGTAAAAGCGCAGTACCGCGGAAACCATGTAGCGGGCCTGTATGTAGGCCCGAATAATGTGCGCCGCTATTTTTCGAAACGCCTGAATGTTGTCGAATTGCAATTGGATAGTCTTCGGATTGTTTGCGGACTGACGCCTCACTTCTGGCTGGACAAGCCCGAGATTCAGGATCCACGGCTGTGTGTCTGGCTCGAAACCAAGCGTCCGCAGGCCAGACCATGCCGGACGGATATCCCCTTCGCACTCATCCCTGCAGGCGGCAACTCGTTCCGACTCGCGGCCATCGCGGAAGATGCACGAACACGATTAACACCCGCGCCGGTGAAGGCGACGCAAACTCTGATTGCATAGCTGCGCCCTGTTAGTTTGGCGCGAATTCATTACTGCTTAACAAACTCCGGTTAGTACATTGAAATCGGAATAGACGAAAGAACTGCGGGCATACTTACATTCGATATGTGCCATGCAAGAGCTTCGGAGCATTCATATGCAGATCCACAGTCGGTCAGAATCGCGGAAGTTCCAGGCAATTGAAGCGTTAAAGTCGGCACTGCTTCGTGCATCCGGTGTAAGGATCAAGGAGATCGAGCCCATCGGAGTATTTGAAGCGGGACGCGAAATCGAGATTCTCGCGCAGGTTGAGATTTATGGCCGCAGCCATACTCTGGCCTGCATGCTGGTGCCGAACGACAGGCCGGAGCAGGTTCGCGACTCCGTGCTCGATTTCTGTCGCCGCACAACCAATGCTGCCGGCGATACCACGCCGGTGTTGATTGCTCTACGTACGTCAGCCGCGCTACAAAGGCTGTGCCGCGAAATCAAGGCCGGAATGATCGATCTACAGGGCAATGCGCGCCTTGAGATCGGTGAATTATTCATTGCCTGCCAGCAGGTTTCACACCCGATTGAGCAGCGTAAGACGCCCAGGCCGCACATGACTGATGCGCCGGTTCGCGCGGGTGCGGCAGCTTAAGGTTACGTCTGGGCTCAGTTAGCGCTGACTGGAGGATGGAGATTTCTTCAGTGTGCCTTGCGGTGGTCTGAATGAGGTTAATCTCCGCCGGCACTCTTGACAAAGAATTCAGTTCACGTAAACATCGAATCAGCTCACCACTTCGGCAAATTCAAAATTCTAACTAACTAAAGTGAGGTTGCACTGGAACCGCTTCAGTGGCAATCTGTGTCATTGGTTTCATCCGTCATGTCTCGCATCGGAGGTGAACCATCGTAGTTAGAACGCAGACGCACGGTCGTGGCGCCACCGGACTCTATATCGGTGCTAGAAATGCGCGCCGCTACTTCAAAAGGCATACGCATGGCATTGATCTTCAACTAGGCCATATCCAGATTCATTGCTCACTTGCGCCTGAGTTCTGGCATGGGCAGCCGGAGATCATTGATCCTCGATTGAGCTCATGGCTTGAATCGAAGGTTTTTCACCAGCGATCGTGCCGCACACCGATCCCTATGCTCATGATCCCGTCAGAAAAGAACTGCTTCAGGCTTCAGCCCATCAAGCTGCCTGCGGCGTCAACGATTCGTGTGGTCAAGGTGAGTGCTGCCAAACCGGCGCGCAAGATTGAGTCAAAGATGAAGCCCGCACCAGCTTTGCGAGCCGCACCGCTCTACGGAGTGTGAGGAATCGAGGATCGGGGAGCTGGTCTAGAGTTCCAGAATTACGGGCATGATCATAGGGCGGCGGCCGGTTGACTTCTGAATGAGCCGTTTCAGATCGGCGCGCACCTTCTCTTTTACCATTCCATAATCGGCTCTCTGCTCGGTGCTCAGGCCATCGAGAGTGTTGAGCACCAGTTCGCGCGCCTTTTCTGTAATATCGGCGCCGCCAAAGCCGCGCACAACCACTTCAGGAGGTTGTTCAATCTTGCCGGTGCGCTTGTTAATAGCAAGCACGGCCAGAACAATTCCGTCTTCAGACAGAATACGCCGGTCGCGGATGATCAGGTCTTCCACCACCTCATTCGTCGAGCCGGAATCGATCAGGACGCGGCCTGCCGTCACCTTGTCCTTTTTGCGTGCGTCATCCTTGTCGAGTTCCAGCACATCGCCGTCTTCAAGAACAATCGCGTGTTCCACCGAGCCGGTCTCCATGGCCACGTGCGCATGACGGCGCAGGTTGCGGTAGTCGCCGTGCACGGGGATAAAGAACTTGGGCCGAACAAGGTTGATGAGCAGGCGCATCTCTTCCTGGCTGCCGTGTCCGCTCACGTGGATCAGCCCATTCGAGCCGTCATCGCAAATCACATTGGCATCGCGCCGGTAAAGGTGATCCATCACGCGGAAGATTGCCTTTTCATTGCCGGGAATGATGCGCGAACTCATCACCACAGTGTCTCCGGCATCCACACGCGCGTGCTTGTGGTTGTCGACAGCGGCGCGGCTGAGGGCGCTCATGGGCTCGCCCTGCGTACCGCTGATGAGAATCATGATCTGCTCGGGCGGAAGATCGCGCATCTGTCCGGGCTGAATCACCAGGCCCGGCGGAAGGTCAAGATACCCAAGATCCTGCGCAATCTCCGTACTCTCCATCATCGAACGGCCCAGCACCACCACCTTGCGGCCATGCGAGCGAGCCAGTTCCATCGCTATGCGGATGCGATAAATCGAAGAAGAGAAGCAGGTGAAGAGGAGCTTCTTTCTGGTACGGGAAAATACTTCATCGAGGCGCGGAATTACAGAGCGTTCGCTCGGCGTATAACCGGAACGCTCCACGTTGGTGGAGTCCTGCAGCAGCGCCAGTACTCCACGCTTGCCGTATTCGGCAAATGTGTGCAGGTCGAACGCCTTTCCGTCGAGGGGAGACAGGTCGATCTTGAAATCGCCCGTGTGAATTACAACGCCGGCAGGCGTTTCAATGGCCAGCGCCACGCAATCCACCAGCGAGTGAGTTACGCGAATGGGCTCAATGGTGAACGGTCCAATGGTGAATTTCTCTTTAGGTGTAATCTCAACCAGCTCGGTCTCATCGAGCAGCTCGTGCTCTTCGAGCTTACCTTCAACATAAGCCAGCGTGAACTCGGTTGCGTAAACCGGGACCTTGATCTCGCTCAGTATCCACGGCAATCCACCTATATGATCTTCGTGCCCGTGAGTGAGAACAATGCCGCGAACGCACTGCTTGTTCTCAATGAGGTAGGTGATGTCGGGAACCACGATGTCAACGCCGAGCAGTTCCGACTCGGGAAACATGAGTCCGGCGTCAATGACGATAATGTCGTCTTCCCAGCGAAGCGCGAGGCAGTTCATGCCGAACTCGCCCAGCCCGCCTAAGGGGATGATTTTCAGCTTTTTTGTTTGCATCTGTCACTATTGATGCTATCACCGGCCAGGCCCAGGCCGGCGCCTAACAGCGCCGGCCGTTACCAGGGTAAGCCCGGCTAGACCGCAACTGACTAGCTCTTCGCGGTCACGCTCCAGTCAAAGCTCAGCGCCGCAATCGCCGCATTCAACTTGCTTATCGCCTGCAACTTCTGCCGCTCAAGAGCTGCCGTCTGCTTTCGGGCAGCCTGCAGTGCATCTTCCGCGCGATTGAGCTCGTCAACAAACCGCTTAGCCGCGTCGTTGCCTTTGAGGGCCGTCACATTGTCGCGTGCCCGAGCCTCGTCTGTGGAGGCCTGTTCCTCGGCCTTTTTTGAAGCGGCAATTTGCTGCTCCAGGGTTGCCACTGCGGTCTCGGCGTCGATCACGGGCTGCAGCTTGTCGAGCGCATCCGGCACACGCTTTACCAGGTCCAGCAGATATTGCGTCTGATTCTGGTTGGAATTCAGGTCAACCCGCAGAACCTCCGGGCCATGCTCGCGCACCTCCAGTTTGGCAGTGGAGTGCGCGGCAACGGGTACCTTGAATCGATAGAGCGCGGGCGTCGTCTCATCGGCTTTCAGTCCATCGTCAAGCGACCAGCCGTTGCTGCGGCGCGGATGCTCAATCAGCACTTCGCGGGCTTCGTCGGCATTGTTCACCGCCACATAGGTCTGCGACGCAACGTCCATGTGCGTCTCAATGATGATCCCCTTGCGGATATCGAGATGGCTGAGGTTCCGCCGGGTATTGCGATCCTCAATGCGCACGCGCACTGCTTGATCGGCCGCATACGAAAGCAGGCGTTTTTCGCCCGGATGAATAGGCTGCAGCAGCCCCTCACCGGCGAACTCTCCGTTTTCAAAGATCGAAAAGCTGCCTGCATCGAGTGTCAGTTTCGAAGTATTGTCCAGCCAGACGGCACGCAGCGGTACCGGTTCACGCTGGCTCCACAACGTGACGTGTTCGGCAGGCAGTGACTCTTGCAGGATCGGCACCATCGCCGATTCATTCTTGTGAATCGTCACTGGCCGCGCCAACGCGTATTGGAAATAGTCATCGAAAGCGCTGGCCGCAACATCGCCGGGCTGAATCGCGTCGGTGGGGCGATAGGCCATCACGCCACCGTTGCTGAATTGAACTCCGGCCCCGTAGCCAATGCCTGAACCGAGGCCACCACTGCCAGCAACACGATTGCGCAATTGCCCGTTCACCATCTCGGACCGGGCAACCGGCTGCCCAACGGCATCAAAAGCCTTCTCCTTCGCCGCCAATTGCATCGGCGCTGGCGCGTTCGCTTCGGCAGCCTCATGCGTCTGCGGCGTCAGTTGTGCTTCGGTGGCAATCGGCACCTCGGGCCTGCGCGTGTAGAGCGGCTGCGACAACGGCTGAATAAAGCTCTGCGGCGCGCCTGCCACCAGCGAAAGCTGCACGTTGTCCCAATCTGACCCCACCGTGTTATCCACCACTGCCCAGCCCTGCAAAATAGCCTTGCCGTTTGCCTCGCGCGGAAAAACCATGCGATAGGTCGACTTCCACACCGGCACCTCGCTGATGTAGCTCACCATCAGTTCCCGCTGGCCCTCACCTAGCGCGTTCAGCGTCAGATGCCGCAGGCCGCTGGCGTGCGTGGTATTCAGCAGTTCGAGGTAGCGGTCGAGTTGTCCCTGCAGGTTCGCATCGAGCGGGCGCACGCTTAGCTGCGGCGAGAGCTCGATCACCCGCACTGCCCCATTGCCTGCAACAAGCGTCAGATAAAACTTTTCGATCGTGGCCGCGCTTCCATCCGAGCCACTTCCGCCGCCAACTGCCTCCGTCCGCGACTCAATCGACATAAGACGACCCGTGAGCAATCCGCCCGGAGCGCCCGTCACCTCCACGCGCTGCCCGCGAAGCGCCCTGAAAAGCTCAGCCGCGGTCGGGTCGTCGCCCATTCCGAGCGACAGCGTCCGGAGCTGCTCTGAAAGCGGCGTTGTCGAGTTGTAGTTAATTCCCGTAATATGCCCGCCGCCCTGGTCGAGCACCGTGAGCGACTGCAGCACGTCGTTGAGCTGCGGCGAGGTGAAGTCGATGGATACCCGCTGGTCTCCATTGACCATTCCCGAGTGCTCAAAGTAGCCGACGCCGTTCTTGTAGAGCACGACTTTTCGCACCGGCAGATCTTTGATGGCCGCTGGAGCGCCGGGCTCGGCGGCGGCGCCGGGCTCAATCTTTGAGGATTTGCCCGCCATCCGTGACGGCAAGGCGATTGCGATAAGGCACAGTGAAGCTGCGAACAAAACGTGACGCATGGATCCTCCTGACGGCTGCGATCTTGGCGGCCTTCGTATCTGAGAACGGCGTCACGTGCGAATCTTGCAAAAAAAAACAGAAGAAGTTTCTGGAAGTTGGACTTCGCGCCGCGAGAAATGGCTCCGAGTGTGTTCACTTGCGGCAGCCCCTGGCCATCGAAAAGTGGGACGAAAATCGATCTGCACCATCGTCTCAGGCAACCAATTCAGTGTTCCAAATTTCGCTGTCTGCAGAGCTTTCATGCTCCTGTCGAGTGGACTATCCTTGAGGTGTGGAGGCGATCACGCGGGGCAAATTACCGCGCGACCGTCTCTCCACCCGGGCGCAGGAAGCGCAGCGGGTTCTGGGCTCTTGAATACTCGGCCCTGCCTGCTGCCGCCTCTGGCAAATTCCACCCGGACCGGCAGGTGCCTGTCTGTGACCTGAACGCTGGATTTCAGAGAGGGTCCTGCCTAATCCAAGGGAGGAAACTCATGAAACACGCAGATCCAACTCTGATGGGACTTGCTAACGAATCGCAGTCAGCCATAAGCGAGGACGTTCTGCACATCCCCAGCAAGAGCAAATTCACTCCGGAAGATATTGCCAAAGCCATGGCACACCACAATAAGCGCCACCCCGACAGGACGAATGAGGGCGCGCAGAACACAAAGGCCGCCAAGAACACCAAATAGGCGGCACGGACGGTTCGGCGGGCCCGCCACGCGCTCAGTAAACGCCAGCGGGCCCATCGTCACAATCAAAATTGCAGCCTTATACGCCCGCGATCTTCGTCAGTTGGACCAGATGGTTCAGATCGTGTCCGGCCATGGTTTCAACGATCGTTTGAAACGTAACCCTTCCCCGTTCCGGATGCACCCCCGCGCGATCGGCAGCATCAGGCAATGCTTTCCCGATCAGTTGCAGGTTCCAGGCGCGAACCCCGGTAAACGCATCCAAGGCGCTCTCCGCCGTAATGCCGCCGTAGCTTGCTGCCCACTTGTCCTGGTCAAAGGGTTGCAATGACGGCAAATCCTCGGCAAGGATCTGTCGCAACCGCCATCCAAATGCGATATCGCAATCCGCAAGGTGGCTCACAATCTGCACAGGACTCCACTTCCCCGGCGCAATCGGCGTGGAATGTTGATCCGGACTCATGGCCGCGAGCGCCGACGCCAGCGCGCCCGGCGTCGCCGAAAGAATGGCTTCAAGCGAACGTCCATCGAGAAATTTGTCGTAAGGATTTTCCTGGCTCATGCAACGGTCTCCTCAAAAATTGTTAGTGGCAATACGTGCAAGCGAAGTTCCCTGCTCTAACAATAGTAGGTGCACCGCACCCTACAGATATTCTGCCGCCATCTCGCACCAGGTTGACCAGTCGTGCGAGTTCTCTCTGTCCCAGATAAAGAACTGATGCGGGATCGCCTTCATGGCAAGGATTGCCTGCAATGCCTGATTCTGTGCGAGACACTGATCGTCCCATCCGGTGGCCAGCACATACTTCGCGTTGCGGTTGATGCGATCCAAATACCAAGGATCGGTAAGATTCGGCACGTAGTGCATCGGCAAGTTGAAGTAGCATTCCTGGTCGTAATAGCCGTCGAGAAATCTCGTCAGGTCGAACATTCCCGAGAGTGAGACAAAGCCTGTAATCGTCTCCGGATGCCGAAGCGCAATGTTGACCGCGTGGTACCCGCCCAGGCTGAAGCCCAGTGTCACCAGCAATGCGTGCTGATTCCGGCCGCGAATCGCCGGAATCACCTCATCAATAATGTACCGTTCGAATTGAAGGTGGCGCGCCACGCGAAGGCGAGGCGGCACCTGGAGGTTGTACCAGCTCTCGGCATCCAGTGAATCCAGGCAGAACAACTGCAGTTGCCCGCCCTCGATCTTCGCCTCCAGCGCCGTAATCAGGCCATGGTCTTCGGCGTCGAAGAAACGGCCGCCCGAGGTGGGAAACACCAGCACCGGAAGCCCGGCTTGGCCAAAGACGAGCATCTCCATCGTGCGGCCGAGACTGCTGGAGACTCCCTTGTGGTACTCACGATTCACGGATTGCGCCCCGGCTCTTTCTCTCTTGATTGGAGCCCGTTGGAGAAACGCCGATTTGCTGTTACTTTATCAGGCACAGCAGTTTGCACGTGAGATCATTCCAAATATGGCTAGGATTTCAAAGGAACCTATATCGCGCCTTGATGGTAAAGCCAGCCTGATTCCCCTTCACTCAATTGAAGTTCGAGTGGCTTCGTTTAGGTTTCGATTCGCTAATCTCGATCAACTCAGAGAATGCATCGCTTTTTTCGAGAAGAAGCTTCATCCATCTAGTCGAATTCCAGCAAAGAAACTCGCGGCGGAGTTGGGTGAGAATTGGCGGGAATTAAGAGGGTGGGAGGTTGAACGCTGGTTTGAGCGCCTGCCAATGTATCTGCTCGAAGAGCCAAAGCGCCAAAAGGTGCTAAAAGCACTTCGCAATGCGCTGGAACTTGAAGAGGCGGGCAAGCTCAAATCATAGACGAAAGGCACGGCATGACCAAGCGCATATCGTTGGCATCGTTCCTGATTCTCGTAGTGTGGATTCTGGCTGACCTTCTGCTGCACAATCACTTTCTGGCCCCGCTCTACCTGCAGAACACCAGCCTGTGGCGGCCTCTCAACGAGATGAACGTCGCGTTCGTATTCGTAGTCCGGCTGGTTCTGCTCGGTACGTTTGTGGCCACCTATGCGTGGCTGGTCAGGCCGCGTACGTTCGGCTCCGGCATCGCCTTCGGCGCACTGACGGGTCTTGCGCTCGGCATCTCAGTCGGCTTCGGCACTTATGTCCATTCACCCATCCCATTGGCCATGGCGTGGGCATGGTTCTTCGCCGCGATCGTCAAGTCGTTGGCCGCTGGGCTAATCGTCGGGCTGCTCCTCCGCGAAAAGCCTCAGAATCCGTGAGTTTCACCCCTCAGGGCCAAGGTTGAAAGCAAAGGCAGAAACGCCTTAAAACTTGCCCAAAATCGCCATTTCAGCGATACTTAGGTGTTGAGTCTTGCCCTGGCCGGACCATGTGTCTGGCCTTTGTTTTGGGTGTGTCAGCGTGTAAAACCCGCTACCCCGAAGACCCAAACACCTTTTTACGTGCTTTGAAAGGAACAGATACGCCGTGGTTATGATTCGTTTGGCGCGTTTTGGCGCCCGCAAGCAGCCTTACTACCGGATCGTGGTTATCGAGAAGGATCGCGCCCGCAATGGTCGTTCGATTGAAGTAGTGGGAACCTACAACCCCCGTACCAATCCCGCCACCGTTGACCTGAAGCAGGAGCGCATTGCCTACTGGCGTGGCGTGGGCGCACAGCTCTCCCCGATAGTAGAAAAGCTCGTCTCCAAGGCTCCGGCTCCAGCGGCTGCCTAAGAATTCTGGCTCTCCCCCGAAAAAACGTGTGCAAACCGTATAGGTTTGCGTGCAGAATTGCTGACGGCGGATGGGTTGTGCTGTTAACATTCGCGCACAGATTCATATCATCGATTTGAAATCGTTGGTCAGGGGCAAGAGCATGACCCAAAATGACATGGTTGCACAGACATCGGTAGTCGAGCTGGTCAAGGAAATTGCCCAAGCTCTCGTTGACGAGCCAGAAGCTGTTGAAGTGCAGTCAGTGGACCGGGATGAAAACACCGTTCTCAAGCTTCGGGTTGCTCCTCAGGATGTAGGCAAAGTGATCGGCAAGCAGGGCCGCACCGCGCGCTCGGTTCGCACGATTCTTGGCGCCGTGAGCATGAAGCTGCACCATCGCTACACGCTCGACATCCTCGAAGAGGACGACGAAGGTTAGGATGCCGGTTCCGAATCAGCCCGGCGTCCCCCTGCGCCGGATGGGAACTCCATGACTGTCGGCCTCACCGGCGAAGCACACGATTGGGTCTGGTTGGCCCGTCTCCGTCGCTCTCAGGGACGTAAAGGTGAGGTATACGCCGAGATACTGACCGACTTCCCTGAAAAATTCGCCGAGCGCAGGCACCTCTTTCTCATCCCGGAAAATCCTTCTCCGCACTCGCCCACACACCCGCGGCAGGTAACGCTTGTGCACCACTGGCTGCACAAAGGCGGCGTGGTACTGCACTTTGAGGGCGTGAATTCCATCAGCGAAGCCGAACAGCTCGCAGGACTCGTCGTAGCCATTCCAATCGAAGATCGCGCGCCGCTTGCCGAAGATGAAATCTACATTGGCGACCTGATCGGCTGCACACTGTTTGACCTCGCTCAGGGCAAGCCTCTGGCGATCGGAGAGATTGAAAGTGTAGACCGCAGCGCAGGCCCGGTTCCGCTGCTGGTGATACGCCGAAGTGGTACCAGCCGCGGCGAAATCCTGATTCCCTTCGCAAAGAGCTATCTGCGTAAGCTCGACCTCGCAGGCAAACGCGTCGAGATGGAGCTACCGACGGGACTGGTTGGTCTGAACCTGGCGGAAGAAGCCTAGTCCTAATTAAACGCCAGCGGCTTCCAAGCGCCGTTGTCCTTCAGCGCAAGCTGAATCGGCCGCGGCGGTCCCTTGGGCGGAACCGTAACCTCCATCCATAACTCTTGCCCCGGACTCAGATGCGACGGATCGACCGCTTTCTCTGAGATGTAAAACGCCGCCGGCCGGTCGAGCAACATTTGATCGCACGGCCTATCCTGCACAGCAAGCACCGGTTGCCCGTCGCGGCCTGTCGTATTCAATACCGCATTGATCGCGATCAGGCGATTGTTCTCGACCTTCAGGTCAGCGCGAAAAAGCGTTCCATTGCGCAGGCCAAACCGGCCCCGCACAACGGCTCCGGTTACATCGCGCGGAAACTCCGCAGACTTTGCCGAGGGCAGCGTGCTCTGGCATCCATCCACCATGAGTTGCAGGCTCAGATAACGGCCGCGCAATGGCAGTTCCGGATCGAAGGCAACCGCGCGCGTCCACACTCGCGGACACGTAAGCCGTTGATAAAGGTACTTGCACGCAACCGAGGAGACAATGACCAGTTGAATGACCAGCAACAAGATTGAGACCTTGGCCGGCTTCATTGCGCCCCCTCTCCTGCCGCGCCCAAGTGCGACATAAGGTGGCGGCGCATCTTCTCCAGCATCCAGCCGCCGGCCAGGAACAGAATTCCCAATCCGATGAGTCCTACCGAACGCCCAACCTTGTCGAAGATGTTGCTGAAGTAGAACCAGGCCACGGCGATGCCAAAATAAACCACGCTTAAATTAACCAGCGCGCGCGACGCAATCCGCACTCCCCAGAAGCACAGGAAGATCGCAAACAAGACAACCACGGCATGTGCGGCCAGGCTCGGCTCCACATAGTTGTAGGTGTGCTGGTGTGGCCCCTCGCCATAGATCTGCGTTGCGGTGTACGTGCACCAGGGCAGCGCAATTGAGTACGCGATGCCAAGTGCGATCGGGATGAGTCCCTTATGCCCGTGGAAAGCCGCTATCGCCGACGGAATCGCTGCAATCACCATCCACGCCCAGAAGCGCACGCTAAAGGGAACAAATGTCTGCGCCGATGACCATGCAACCCACCCGGCAGTCATCATCGCGGTACCGATCAGCCCGCCCAGGGCAGCAACGGCAAACAAAGTTCCATGCACGACGCGGTTCTGCGACCTCGCAAAGAACGTGAGATACAGAACGGCCCACATCGCGAGCGCGCGGCCCAGGTAGACCTCCCAGCCGATCTGGCCATTCATGTAGAAGGACAATTCCGAGAACATCCATGCCGGAATCAGCAGAAGCGCAATAGTCTGCTGCACCTGGTCGCGCAGCAGCGCCCATCCGGCAAGGGCCGCCAGGGCCCACATCAGAACCGCCGCAGGCCAATGCTCCTCGATGTTGAAGATCTGCCCCACCATCGCAATGGCGGCTCCGGCAGCAAAGGTGCCCACCGCATGCAAGGCAGTTGAGAGCATCGCATAGCGTTCGCGCACCAGCCCGCCGGCAAGGTGAAATACGGCAACCATCAGAATCACGATGGTGTACCTCATACCGGGTCCAAGCTCGTCCCAATGCGCGGAGACAAACAGCGCCACGCCGCAGACCAGCAGGATTGCGCCCAGAATCAGCGCAATCATTCCCTGCCAGCGAATACCGGCTATGCCTGTCTTCTCCTGCGCATCTTCAAAGGCGCGGATGCGGGCTTCGGCTTGCTCTTCGAGGACGCCTGCCTTGCGCCAGCGCTCCAGCATCTGTTCGATATCGGGCATGATGGTTGGCCAACATTATAGGCCCCATTCCGGTTCTTACTCGAATTAAGCCGCAAGAACGCAAATGGGTACGGACATCATGCCCGCACCCATTGCTGTTTGCAAAAAGTTTGGCGACCTCACCTGCTTACTTCTTGGGTTGGCTGGCGATGATCAATGGCGCGATTTTGCTATAGGTAGCCGCGGGAACAATGTTCTTGGTCTTGAGCTGAGTCTTGTTGGCATAGGGCCTGCCGGCGATGATCTTGGCCGAATACGCATCGCCGACACCCGGCAATGCCTTCAGCTGATCAACCGAAGCGGAATTAATGTCCACCAGCTTTGATGCTGCCGCGGACGCCGCGCCTTTGGCGGTTGTGGCCGTTTTGGCAGCCGTCGCGGCGGCGGCCGTCTTGGCATTCGAGGTAGTCTTTGTCTGCAATGCGGATGCGGGAAGCACGGCAAATAATAAGCCGGCAGCAAGTGCGAGAAGGGCAGTTGTACTGCGTGGGAACCTCATGTCTTTCTCCTTTGTCTTCTTTGGTATTCCGCACGGGGAACATCGATTAGAGTAACCGCGCAAGCCCCGCCTGAATCTTGAACTCTTCTTCGAACGCGAGAAGCTGCGTTCTCGGAATCAACGTTTCTTGGTAATCAACCGGTAGAGGAACACCACCACAACCGCTCCGCCAGTTGCCACCAGTATCGTGTAGATCATTCCACCCGATGCCGCCAGACCGAGGTGGCGTGCGATAAATCCGCCGACCATTGCGCCAACGATGCCAAGAAGCAGATCGAGCCAGAATCCGTAGCCGCCGCCTTTCATGATCTTTCCCGTGGCCCATCCAGCGATTACACCTACAATGATCCACCAGATCAGACTCATATCTTTCCCCTCGTATCTTCTGAATTTTGGGCGTGGCCCGGTGGGGATGGACTCACAGCCCTGCCGAAGATCGTACCCCAGCCATCACGCTTTCGCGCATAACTTTTCTCAGCCAACAGTCTGCCGCCGTATGTCAGCCCTTGAGTTACCGATTGATGCCGTGAAATTCTGCCGTCCTTTTCACCTGCCACGCAGTAGTGCCTGATTTTTCCCGCAAATTGAATGACATAAATGGCGAGTTCCCGGAATAGAATGACATAGCGAAACGGCGCAGTCTGGCAGCGGTCGAGGTATTTGAATGCAGAATGGCTCGGCCAGTAACGCCATCGAATGGTTTACCCCCAACCTGTTTCACAAGTGAAAGGATCTGCTATGAGGAAGACTCTCTTTGGATCGTTATTGCTGGCAAGTGGACTGCTTGCTGTGCCGTTCGGCTTAGCCCAGGCCCCCGCCGGCGCACCGGCCGGTTCAACCGGCCTTTGCAATGACGGCAGTTACTACAGCGGAGCTACCAAGCAAGGCGCATGCCGCGGACATAAGGGAGTGAAACAGTGGTGGGGAGGCGGATCGGCAGCAAGCGCACCTGCCAGGACCGCGAAAACGAAATCAGCGTCAACCGCGAAAACAAAGTCTGCGCCGGCGCCGGCGCCCGTTGCTTCGCAATCCGCGGCACCCTCCGGATCCACTGGCATTTGTAACGACGGAACCTACTACACTGGCGCCACCAAGCAAGGCGCGTGCCGAGGGCACAAAGGTATCAAGCAGTGGTGGGGAGGCGATTCGTCGGCGAGCGCTCCCCCCACAACCGCGAAGACAAAGTCCGCGTCGGCCCCGTCGCCTGTTATTTCGCAATCGGGAGCACCCTCCGGCTCTACTGGTCTCTGCAACGATGGAACCTACTACACCGGGACAACCAAGCAAGGCGCTTGCCGCGGGCACAAAGGTGTAAAGCAGTGGTGGGGAGCAGAAACGTCAAAGAGTTCCGCGCCTTCAACCCCTGCGGCAACCAGATCCATGCCGGCTCCTGCTCCAATGGCGTCGACACCAGCTTCTTCGCAGTCAGCCGCGCCCGCATCTTCCCACAGAACAAGCTCAAGCGCGATTGCAGCCGTACCCGGCGGCGCGCCCGATAGAGTCTGGCTGAACACCGACTCGAATGTCTATCACTGCTACGGAAGCCAGTGGTACGGCAAGACCAAGACCGGCACTTACATGAGCGAGTCCGATGCAAGATCAAAGGGCGCGCATCCCTCTAACAACAGGCCTTGCAAGTAGGCCGCAGCCCTGCCACGCGTTTAGCTCAAAAGCCGGAAGACACAAAAACCGAGGTGCAGATAGTCTGCTCCTCGGTTTCTTCTTGCTCGCGCTTCTCGTAGGTCGTTGCACGCGACCGTTCCGGTAAGCTATTGCGAGACAACCGCATCCTTAGGTGGATTCAGGAGCGACTCATCGAATGGCGCGATGGAAAGGCTGGTAACGATCGCCGAAACGATCATGTCGCCATTGACCGTCAGTTGGAGCTTGCGGGGATAGTAGCGATACTTGTCGAGCGCTACCCAGTTAGAGAACTCTTCCTTGCGCGAATGGTCCGGTGCACTGCTCCAGTCGTCGCTTAACAAAATTCCATTCGTGGCATTCAAAGCGACCTCGTGATGCTCGTTCTCGTTGTTTACCGCGTCGCCCTTAACGCACACTGCATCCACGCCGTTCTTCTTACAGCGCTTCGTATCCGTCACCACCAATTTGGCGCCCTTCTGGTCGACCCGCGCAAAGTTCATCAGGCTCAGAAACTCACGGACGGCAATCGGCGTATATCCCGCATTGCGGCTGGTATACAACTTCTTCCCAACACGAATGTCAGTTTGCCGGTATCCGCCCAGGTCAATCTGCCTCCACCAATGGTCTTTGTCTCCCCACTTGAGTTGGAAGTAACCATCCACTGGCCCTGTGCCGGTCTGCGCATCTGCTACAAAGTTCACGTTAAGCCGAAAAGGGTCACCCCGCTCGCCAAGCAGGTCGGCCTCTTTCTGGGCAGTCGTAATTACTTGCTTGGCAGGAGGGTCCTTAGCCGCAAACGCGAGAGAACCGAAGGCAATTAAAAGGAGAAGCGTAACGACCAGATTTTTCATCTGAGCACCCTCAGCCTAGCGCAAAGAAGCTTAGGTTTCCATAGGTTATTTTCGGAACGTTGATATGGTCACTAAGGTAACATCAGGTACTGCGATCAATATAACCCCCATAATCCACACTAAGTCCCATGAAACCTTTAACTTGCCATGAAAATCAGCTCTGAAATTCCTTCATATGAGCCTCCTCCAGCCTCTATCATCTGGTTATGCAGTTTGATGTCGTCACAATCTTTCCTGGGTTCTTCGGCGGCTTTTTTGAGCATGGAATCGTGCGCCGCGCGCTCGCCGGAGAACTGGTCAAGGTTGGCGTCCACGATCTGCGCGCCTTTGCGCACGATCGCCACAGAACCGTTGACGACAGGCCATTCGGCGGGGGCGAGGGCATGGTTCTCAAGCCGGAGCCTTTGGCCGAAGCATTAAGTTCCATCGGAGTTGCGACCACCGCCGAGCGGAGATTGAGCGGCTTGGCCGGCTCCGGGTGCAGCCGGGTCGTCTTGCTTTCGGCCCAGGGAGCGCGCTTTACTCAGGCTGTGGCGCGGGAGTTCGCCGGGCTCGAGCGCATCGTCCTCATCTGCGGCCGCTACGAAGGTGTCGATGAGCGCATTAACCAGCTCTACTGCGACATGGAGCTTTCCATTGGCGACTACGTGCTGAGCGGCGGCGAGCTGGCAGCGGCAGTGGTCATGGATGCGGTGACGCGGCTGATTCCCGGTGCGCTCGGCAACGACGCTTCAGGCGAGTTCGAAAGTTTTGGCGTGGCCGACTCCCAGATTACGGCTGATGTTGAAGGGGTTCCGCGCTCGCAACATGGATCCGGTGGCCTGCTGGACTATCCGCACTTCACCCGCCCGGCAGAGTTCGGCGGATTGCGCGCGCCCGAAGTTCTGCTCAATGGCGATCATCAGCAAATCCGGCGCTGGCGGCGCGAGCAACAACTTCGCAAAACGCTCGCCAACAGGCCCGATCTGCTGGAATCAGCCGCGCTGAGCCGCGAAGACCGCAAAATGCTGGACGCGATCCGGCAAGAAAACCCGAACACTTGAGCCTTACAAAATCCAGCCATAGATGATTTACTGTTGCGGGAGCGAATCTATGAAAAAAAACAACAATCAAGAATCGAGCCGGCGCAACTTTCTGCTTGGGGCAACGGCCGCAGCAGCCGCAGGACTGACACTCGGTGACGGAAAGCTGTTCGCCGCGGCTGCGGGAGCGCAGTCAGGAGCGGCTTCCCAACAAACCTTCAAGCTTTACAGCGCCGAAAAGCTCGCCGAAGAGTGGCAGGGTCTCGACAAAGCGCCCGCCAATAAGACCATTGAGAGTACGGGCACCTATTCCATCATCCTCACGGTCGAAAAGGACAAGATTTCCCCGGAGTTCGAGTGGCATGAAGGCCGCGATCACATCCTGCAGATCGTAGAAGGCGAAACCGACTACGAAGTAGGCGGAACGCCGAAAAACGGCCACAGCACAGGCCCCGGCGAATGGCTTGCACCGGAGTCAGAAGGCGCAACCAAAATGACGCTCAAAAAGGGCGACATGCTGCTGATTCCGCGCGGCACGCCGCACAAGCGGAACACGCCCGGCAGCGTCACTCTCATCCTGATTTCGCCCATGGGCTCAAAGGCCTGACGATTTGAATTACAGGATGAAGCGGATCGGTGTGCTCTTCGGCTCGGAAAACAGCTTTCCGAGCGCTCTCGTTGAGTACATCAATGCGCGGAATGTCGAAGGCGTCAAAGCCGAATACGTGTTGACGGGCGCTGTGCAGCTTAACAGTACGCAGCGCTACTCCGTCATCATCGACCGCATCTCGCACGAGATTCCCTTCTACCGCTCATTCCTCAAGAACGCTGCCCTGCAGGGAACGATCGTCATCAACAATCCATTTTGGACATCTGCCGACGATAAATTCCTAAATTACGCGCTGGCCGAGAAGATCGGCGTGCCGGTGCCGCCCACCGTTATCCTGCCCCATAAGCAATTGCCCCAGAACACGTCACCTCGTTCGCTGCGGAACCTTGAATATCCGCTGGATTGGGACGCCGTTTTTGCCTACGTGGGCGAGCACGGCTTTCTTAAACCCGTAGATGGCGGCGGTTGGCGCGACGTCTTTCACGTTCACGGCCGCGAAGAGTTCTTCAGAGCTTACGACCAGTCGCGCGACCTGTGCATGATGTACCAGAAGACCGTGGATTTTACTGATTACTTCCGCTGCTACGTGGTTGCGCGTAAGCGCGTTCGCATCATGGCTTACGATCCGCGCATGCCGCATGCGGAGCGCTACATTCAACACCCTCCGCGCTACGCCAAGGCATTGCTCTACCGCATCGAACAAGACTCGCTCAAGCTCTGCCGCGCGCTCGGCTACGACGTCAATACAGTGGAATTCGGCGTCGAGAACGGCATACCCTACGCAATCGATTTCATGAACCCGGTGCCGGACGCCGATCTTAGCTCCGTGGGTGCGGCAAACTTTAAATGGATTGTGCGCAACGTAGCCGAGCTGGCCATCTCAAAGGCCAGGCTCGCGCGTCACGCTCCCGCTCTGCGATGGGCCGACCTGCTTGGAACCAGCAAGGCCAGCGCCGCACGCCAAAAGAAGAGGGCCGCCGGCAAAAGGGGTACCCCGGCGGCCCAAACCACGACATCAAACTCGGTCGATCAAAATCCTACGCCATCTGAACCTTCAGCGTGATGCCGATGTCCGACATTTTTTCCGCCGGCATCTGAACCTTCAAAGCCCCGTCTTCCTGCTTCCAGGTAACGTTGCCCTTGTAGCCGAGCAATTCCACCTTCCCGATCTTGCCGGGCTGCTGCGGGCTCGCCAGTCCCAGTGCCTTCACCGTGGCGTCACCCTCCGGCCATCCCTGCACAAAGGCGTATAGAGTGCTGCCCTTGGTGGTAAAGCGCACATCTTCTGCCGTAAAGTCCTTGCGCTTGTCTTCGTTAAAGTTGCCGCTCTTGATGGCAACTTCGGTCGACGGTCCTTCGCCGTAAATCTTCCATGGGCGCGATGAGTAGATGCCTTCGCTGTTCACTTCCATCCACTTGGTGACACCGTTCAGCGTCTCCATCTCTTCAAAGTCCAGCTCGCCCGAGTTCGGCAGCGGGAAGTTGAGCAGCAGGTTGCCGTTCTTGCTCACAATGTCGGTAAGCAGGTCGATGACCTTCTTCGCCGTCTTGTATTTTTGTCCGCGCTTGTAGTGCCACTGTCCGATGCAGGTATCGGTCTGCCATGGATTTTCAGAAATCGCGTCGGAAACTCCGCGTTCGTGATCCAGCAGGCAGGTGCCAACCGCGCAGTCGCTCGCGAGCTTGCTCGTATAGATAGCTTCATTCTTGCCACCGTGGAGCCGCATGCTCTCGTTGTAAAGGTGCGCCACCATCTTCAGGCCATACTCTTCAAAGGGCAGATGCCCGTCAGTGTAGAGCAGGTCAGGATGGTACTTGTCGATCAGGTCGGTCATGCGGTTGAGGTAATGCTGACGCCACGAATCGGGTATGCCGTCATCGTCCCACACCAGCTTATCGACGAACGGCTCACAACCCTTGTCGTGGTACAGATCGGCAAACTCGGGATTGACGCCATCGTAATGCACACCCGCAAGTGAACCAGTCTTATCCGCACCGTGGCTCACGGCGAACCATTTGTAGCTGATCCAGAGATGTTCGCTTACGCCGAAGCGCAGACCGTACTTTTGAGCGGCCTTCTGCCACAGCCCCACAACATCTTTCTTCGGACCCATATTCACCGCGTTCCAGCGCGTGTACTTTGAGTTCCACAAATCGAAGTTGTCGTGGTGAACGCCCATCGAGAAGAAGTACTTCGCGCCCGCCTTCTTGTAGAGACTCATCAGGTGATCCGGATCCCACTTGTCGGCCTTCCAGATGTTCATCAGGTCCTTGTAGCCGACCTTGGTCGGGTGACCGTATGTCTCCACGTGATACTCGTACTGCGGCTGGCCCTGGATGTACATGTTGCGGGCGTACCAGTCGCCATCTTCAATTGCCGACTGCGGGCCCCAATGCGCCCAGATACCGAATTTGGCGTCACGGAACCATTCCGGTATTGCATAGGCCTTGAGCGATTCTCTCGTTCCCACATAGGACTGAGCCTGTCCCTTGGCGAACCGGGAAAATGCGAGAGCGGAGCAAACACCGCCCATTGACTTCAATACATCGCGCCGATTGACTTTCATTTGCCGTACCTCGTTTCGTGGTTGAAGGCCCCGCTCTGCGGACTTCCTCAAACCTATGTTGACTCTCATGATCGATTGCAGGCTGTCGGCCGTCGTGCATTTCGCCCGCGCGTTCTACTTCAGTTCTTCGTCCTGGCAAACGGCGACCTTGCCGCATTTGCCTGAAGCCATCAATGAATACGCATCTGCTACGTTGTTGAGCGAAAAACGATGCGTGATGATGTCCGCCGGATGCAGATTCCACCGCACCAGGCGTTCGACCAGTTCTTCCATCAGCCAGATCGACGTGACCCACGAACCGTAGATCGTTTTCTGATCGTGGATAATGTCCGGCGAAGGATTGAACTCAACCGTGCCGCCCTCGCCGAGAAACACGATCCTTCCCCACTTGCGCGTGGCGCGGATCGCCGTAGCGCGTGCGGCATGATGCGCCGAGCAATCGATCGCGCGCTCCACGCCATAACCAGCGGTCAGATCCTTCACTTGTTCCACGTTATCGGGACCGGAAGCAAGTACGTGGTCGCAGAGACTGAGGTCGATGGCAATCTTCATCCGCTCGGGCACTACATCGATGCCGATAATCTTCTTTGCCCCGAGCTTGCGGCACAGCGCGCCGGTGGCAAGGCCAACCGGCCCAAGCCCGGTGATCAGAACATCGTGATCGCCGTTGATGCCGATCTTCTCCAGGCCTTCATACACGGTGCCGAAACCGCAGGCCACCTGCGCGCCGTCGGCATACGAAAGCTCGTCCGGCAACGCGACCAGGTCCTTCTCTTCCGCGATCATGTACTCGGCCATGCCGCCATCGCGCTGCCACCCATATGCCCGGCGATATTTGGCGCTGGTGCAGGAGATCATGTAGCCGCGGCGACAGTCGTTGCAGACGCCGCAACCCGAGATGTGGTACACGATCACGCGGTCGCCTGTCTTGAAGCGGCGGCACCCCGGCCCCACGCCGACAATCTGTCCGCACGGCTCATGTCCGGCAATCACTCCCTGGTAGCCCTCAGGGCCCTTGCCAAGATGTTCGTGATAAATACACCGAATATCGGAACCGCAGATGGTCGATGCCTTCATCCGCAGCAAGACCTCACCGTGAGCCGGACTGGGCACCGGCACCTTGCGCATCTCAACTGTCGAGTCGCCGGGCAGATATGCCGCCATCATGGTGTCGTTCATGTCTTCTTCTCCTACACTCCGCGTCCGGATATCTTCGTCCGGATTTCCTGATCGTCCTCGTACCTCGCCGGAAAACCCTGTGACTTTCGTTCCGGCAAACAGCAGCTGATAGCTGACGGCTAAAAGCTGATAGCTGTTCTCACGGAGGCGTAACTTCGCCGTCCATATCCCACAAAGCTTCCCACGACTGGTCTTCCTTCCAGAGAAAGACATGGCCTTTGATCAGCCGGCAGTTGCGGTCAATCGAGGCGATGGCATGCATCTCCTCTTCGCTCAGCGGATCTTTGGTGACGCATTCAAGGTTGTCGCGATAGTGATGGACCGAAAACGGAATGGGCGCCTGTCCGCGCTGCACCGCCCACTTGATGCAGACCGCCGCCGGACTGATGCCATGCCGCTTGGCAATCTCCACAATCACGGGGTCCTGGGTCGGCGTCGTGTCTTCGGGCGTGCGGTCGCGCTCCGGCCGGCCCGGCGAGCCGATGGGGCAGTAGCCGATCGGCACAATTCCGTTTTCCACTACGTATTTGAAGAGCTCAGGCTGCTGAAAGTGCGGATGCAACTCCATCTCGTTGGCGGCGGGCCTGATGCGCGCATCCCGCAGCACCAGTTTCATCTTGGGTACCGTCATATTCGACGTGCCGATATGCCGTACCAGTCCCATATCCACCAGTTGCTCCATCTTCCGCCACGTCTTCATGTAGTCTTCGTGGATGTAAGGCTTGGCGTCCGGACTGCGCGCTGTTACATCGCAATTCGGCGGATGGAAGTTTGGAAACGGCCAGTGCACCAGATACAGATCCAGATATTCCAGACGAAGATCCTCGAGCGACTGCCGGCACGACTCAATCACGTCGTCGCCGCTGTGCTTGTCGTTCCAAACCTTCGAGGTAACCCAAAGCTCCTCGCGCTTGATACCGCCCTTTATGATTTGCTCGAGAGATGCGCCCACTTCGCGCTCGTTTCCGTATACAGAGGCGCAATCGAAGTGCCGATAGCCCACAGCCGCCGCTCCCAGCACCGCCGATGCAACCTCCTGCGCCGTTACGTGATCCGAACCAAAAGTCCCCAGCCCAACCGCAGGCATACTGGCGCCCGTGTAGAGCTTCCGCCGGGGAACCTTCTCTGCATCGAGCGGTACGTTGTGGGTATAAACCGGTGAACTCATCTCTTGCTCCATCAATAACGTTATCGATAACTTCAGACCCTGCAAGGATACCGGCCAATTACAGTCAATGTCAACGTGACGATTTTCCACAAAGAATTCAGTAATCGATTACGATTTCACCAAATATTATGTTGGGGATTTCGTGATCGAAATCGTTGACAATGGAAAACTATGGGTGACGAAAGCTTAGAAACCAGGCCACAGGGCAGCGCAGCCAAACGGGGAAGGATCCGCAACGGTCCGGTGCGCATGAAAGACATTGCCATGGACATGGGCCTGTCAACCGTTACCATCTCCAAGGTGCTCCGCGGCCACTCCGACATCAGCGAGGAGACGCGCAAGCGCGTTTTGAAGCGCATGGAAGAGCTGAACTACCAGCCAAACCTTGCGGCCCGCGCGCTCATTACCGGACGCACCTGGACCATAGGACTCGTTGTCCCGGATCTGCTGCATCCCTTCTTTGCGCAGGTCGCCAAGGCATTCTCCAATGCCGTGCGCGGGCAGGGATACAGCCTGATCATCACCTCGTCTGAGGAAGATCCAGACCTCGAGCGTAAGGAGATCGAGCAACTGCTTGCCCGCCGGGTTGACGTCATTCTGGTGGCTTCCGCTCAGTGGACGGTCGAAAGCTTTCGCCTCATTGAAGAGCGCAAGATTCCCTACATCCTGATCGATCGTCGCTTTACCGGGCTCGCCGCGAATTTCGTAGGGGTTGACGACGAAGAAGTGGGTCTGCTGGCCACTCATCACCTTATCGATCAGGGATGCACGAGAATCGCCCACATTCGCGGACCTGAAACCAGCACCGCTATCGGTCGAATGGAGGGCTTCCGGCGAGCGCTGGCCATGCGCAACTCAGAGTATCAGCCGCAGTACGTGATCTCCATCGGCAGCTCAGGCGACGACAGAGGCGAGCCGGGCGGATATGAAGCGGCCAAAAAGCTTCTGGCCATGAGCCCGCCACCGGACGGCATCTTCTGCTTTAACGATCCGGTTGCCATCGGCGCCATGCGCGCAATTCTTGAAGCGGGCCTGCGCATCCCGGAGGACATCGCGGTCGTCGGGTGCGGCAACCTGCCTTATTCCGATTTCCTGCGCGTTCCGCTCACTTCGGTGGATCAGAACAGCTCCGAAATCGGCAATCTGGCCGCCCAGCTCGCCCTCTCCCTGGTAACGGCAAAGACACCCTTGCGGCCAAGGACGGAGCTGACTCCGCCCAGCCTTGTTGTCCGTGCTTCGACTCTGCGGAAGTAATTGCAGACGCAATCGAGCGAAATCTCTAACTAGCTGCCTGCGCGCACCAGCAGACAGGTAATGTTGTCGCCCCCGCCCGCCTTGTTCGCCGCGCTTACCAGATCGCCGCACAACTCATCGAGCGTATGGCTCGCCGAAAGTATGGCGCCAATCTCGGTGTCTGAAATCTCGCGCGTCAGGCCATCGCTGCATAGTAGAAAAAGATCGCCCGGCTTTGCTCCCAGATCGAAGACATCCGGAGTGACGCGGCTTTGGGTCCCCAGAGCCCGCGTAATTACGTTTCTGAGCGGCGATCTCACTGCTTCAGCCGTGCTCATACGCCCCAGCCTGACCTGCTCATCCACAAGCGAGTGGTCCTGCGTAATCTGCTCAAGATTGCCCGCTCTGAAGCGGTAACAGCGGCTGTCCCCCACGTTGAGCACATGAATGCGGCTTTCTTCTGCCACCAGCGCCACCAGCGTGGTGCCCATGCCGTTCAGCTTGGCATTCGACTGGGCCCGCGAATAGATGACCTGATTGGCCGCGCTCACCGCCGTCTCAATAAGAGAAGACAACGATGCATCCTGGGAGCGGTCCGTCAGCACCCGCATCAATTCGTCCACGGCAAGCGAGCTGGCCACTTCACCGGCGGCTGCGCCCCCCATACCGTCGCAAACGATAAACACAGCACTATCAACGGAGTAGCCAAAAGCATCTTCGTTGGTGGGGCGTTTGCGGCCCCGATCGGATACCGCCGCAGCCGAATAGTGAACAAGGGCCGTGGCCAATGCGTGATCTCCCACCCGACAGTTTACACGCGTTCCAATCCACCGGAACCCTGAGAGTGCGCTTTCAATGCGATGAATGTTGATTGGATGGATTCGGAAGATGAGGCGGCGCGGGCAGATCGAACACCTGGAGCACACCGCCGTTGATGACGGCAACACGCCTTCCCGAAGGTGAAAGCGCGGCATTGCCGCCAACGTCGAGCACGGGATTGGCCGGCGCCTCAAACGCGATCTCCCCCGTTGCCGCGTCAAAAATGCGCACAAGCTGCCCCTTGATGTCGTCATTGCTGAGCGGCGAGTACGGCCCGACCGCATGGGTCACGGCAAGCGTCTCAAAGCCGATCCGCAGGCCGTTGGCCGAATGAAACTGCACCGGCCACACCGACGTCTCGGCATTGACGTCGCTCCATAGGACATCTCCATCCGTCGTAATCCCCACCAGCTTGATCGCCCCCGACGAGTCGCAGCCCGTGGCCAGAATGAACTTCTCGCTGATGAACTCATTGCTGGGCGCGCAATTTGAATCGATGGTCCCGAGCATGCGGCTGCCACCTGTAAAAAAGTTCAGGTTCAGCAACCAGTCGTCCCCACGGCCGCGCAGTATCTCAAGATAGCCCTCCGAATTGATGGCCAGATTCACGACTCTGCGGGTGCGGCTCACCAGCATCACCTGTCCGGATTCACGGCGCAGAATACGCACCACAAAGTTCTTTGTGGAAGATGTTGAGGTCGATGGGTCAGAGTCCGCGTCCGGCGAATCCCCTTTAGGTTCATCCGTAGTAAGCGTGGCCGATGCAGTAGCCGGGCTGCCCACTGCTCCCGGCTTACCCGGTAATTCAGGCGGTTCCAGAGAGTTGGAGACGATGTATTGCTGGCCCGGGTCGAGCCCAATGCGCAAGAGTTGCCCGGGAAAATGCAATAGCGGTTTCAGTGCAAGGTTGGCATCGCCTTCGCTTAGATTCTCCTTGTCGCGAAGCAGGAAGTGCCCGTCCTTCAGCAGCCAGAGATAACGCGCGCGATCGTGCACCTGCCACAGCGCTTCAGCCTGCACGGCTCCGTTCGAAGTCGATATCACCACCGCTCGAATCTGCCGCACATCGGTATCCGGGCTCTCTCCCGGTTTCAAGGCGCGGCGAATCAGCCCCGGCACCCGAAACGTCAGCAGCAGCCGGTTCTCGTCGATAAAGTCCAGGGACCCCATCGCGTTCCGCTCGCCCAGGTAGAGCGCGCCGGGTGCTGAGAATCCCAGCGGCTCAACGGGAATCGAAATCGACGGCGGCAATGACGCAGCTTTGGGAAGGTCTCCCGGCAACTGCCGGTCCTTCACCGCGCGGGATCTATCCGGCTCGGCTCCGCCATTGGAAGCAACGGCCGTACAGGCCGCCGCCAAACAAAGCGCGGCGGCCAGCCAAAGGCCGGCGTGCGAAATCAATCGTGCGCGGTAAAGCAGCTTCACCATCGATAGCTATTTTCGCCGATGAATGCAGTTTTGCGCAGTGGTACCTGATGGTCGCGACTATGCGACAGTAAGAGATGACATGGAAGACGGGTCGAAAGTCAGCACGGGCAAGAATTCACAGGAGTTAAAGATTCAGGCAATCGCTCCAAGAACCACATGGCTGGGATACGGAGCCTGCGCGCTCGCCGGTGGCCTTTGGGGCACAGGTTTCTACTTTGGCCGCGTCGCGCTCGACGAAATGTCGGTTGAATGGATGGTGCTCTATCGCTTTCTGTTCGCCGCGCTGGGAATGCTGCCTGTCATGTTGCTGCACGGACGCCCGCGAGCGCGCCTTACCGGCTCTGAAATCCGCATTCTTTTGATCTGTTCTTTTCTCGGTGTGCCACTGCAGTTCCTGCTTCAGTTTCACGGACTGGCGCGCACCACGGTGAGCCACGCATCCTTGATGGTCGGTGCCATGCCGGTCTTGCTTGCTGCCGCTGCCGCCATTTTCGCCAGGGAACGGCTCAACTGGATCGGATGGACGGCACTCGGCGGCTCCACCGTTGGCGCTGCACTCGTCTCTCTCGGCGGTAGCCGCACCCCAAGCGGCAATGAAATGCCCACCATGACCGGTGACCTGATGGTGGTTGTCTCGCTGCTGATCGCTCTGGTGTGGATTCTGCTCAGCAAAAAGCTGATGGAAACGCACAGCCCGCCCGTCGTCACCGCATACACCATCCTTGCCGGCTCGGCCATGCTCTTAATTTGGGTCGTGGGGCTGTGGCTGCTCACTCCCCTCACCCATGCCAACGTAACTCCACCGCCCTTCCTGCACGTGAGCATGACCGCCTGGGCGGCGCTGGCCGCAAGCGGCCTGTTATGCACTGCCACCACCACGTTGCTTTGGAACTGGGGCATCCATCACGTGCCCGCTTCGCGCGCCGGGGTCTTTCTCAACATCGAGCCCGTAATGGGCTCGGTACTTGGCGTGGAACTGCTGGGCGAGCATCTCGGTCCATTCGCATGGATCGGCGGCGCGCTGATTCTCGGCGCGGCCATCACCCTCACCCTGCACCGGCACGAGCCGGATCCGGCTGTGATTCTGGAGTAAAGGACCACCGCAGGCGCGCTGCTTATCCAGCCGATATCTCAAACGACATCTGCGACGACGCCCAGAGAGGCGCAGCCGCTTTGGGCTCCGACGCCAGCTCGTACACCAGCCGCTCAAGCACAAGCCTCTTATCCGGCGGCGAAGAACGCAGTTCGAGATCGGCACGCGCCACCAGCCGCAAGGCACGCGTAAGCTCGCGGCGATTCTTGAACCGCCGTGCCTGCCGGATCAGATCGTCCGCGGCAAACGGAGGAATGCGAAAGCCCTGCCACAGCGCCTGCCAGATTGCCCGAGAGTCGCGCACGTTCTTTTCCAATATCACCAGCATCTGCCGGAACGTGCGGGCCAGCATGTAAAGATGCCCGATGGCCGCATCCTCTCCCGCATCCGAGCTGTTCAGCAGCCCCTGCAGCAGTGCCAGCGCCCGCGCGCGGTCATGCAGGCTGATGGCGTCGGTCAGCTCATACAGCGAGCGCTGCTTGGCCGCCAGCACCATCGTCTCCACGTCGCCCAGGGTGATGCGGCCGCGGCCGTCGGTGTAGAGCAGCAGCTTCTCCAGCTCCGAGCTCACCAGCATCATGTCCGCTCCCAGAGCATCTACAAGCTCGCGCGCCGCATCGGGCTCCATCCGCGCGCCGGCCTCCTGCGCCTTGCTCACCACCCAGCGCATCGCGTCTTCTTCGCTCACGCGCGCCAGCTCCACCATGCCGCAATGCTCGCCCAGCGTCTCCGTCAGCCGCTCGTAGCGATTCTTGTCGTCCATGTCCATGCGCCGTGCATCGGAGGGAATGCGTAGAAAATCGGCAACGAACAGCAGCAGCGCCTGCGGATTCGGCGAACTGAAATAACGGTCCAGCGCTGCGAACTCGTCCTTCTTTGCACCACGCGTATAAAGCTGGCGCACGTTGCGGATAAAGATCACCTGAAAGGGAGACATCAGCGAAGGGGTCTGCGCACGATCCAGCGCTTCAAAGATAGAAGTCTGTGTCAGATCAAGATCGCTCAGGCAGAAGTCGCGCAGATCCTGCGGCACAAAACCCTTGAGAACTGCAGCGCGGCAGCGATCCAGTAGAAACACCTCATCGCCCGCCAGCACGTAGCCGGGGCGCAACTGTCCGTTGCCCGCCGCGGCAGCTTCAATCTCCGCCACAAACCGGGTCACGGCGCTGAATCCCGAACCCCAACGCGCGCCGCTCAAAACAGGCGCTCGCTTAATTGGCGTCCCGCAGCGCGGCCGATGATTGCATCTTTCATGCGGCTCCAGAATACCGCCCCGGGGCCCGTGCTGGCAGCTTGGAAAACCGGTAAGGAATCAAGACAAGAAGTGTTAACGTGCCGTCCCCAGGCGAAGATAAGCCAAAGGGAAGAGTGGACGACAACACGCCCAAAATGCCTTACCCCTTTGTTTAGTTGTTGGCCTCTTTACTTGTGGCGCGGGCGCATGTAACGGATGATGCAGGATCGTTCTGGGAGCGGCCTCTGCGAAGCAATAACAGCGCGAAGACCAAAGGTATACCCCAAAATAAGCCAGCTTGCTTCAAAAGCACGGGACTAATTTTGAACCACTCCGTGGCACTCAGGTGTCGAGCATCTGGAACAAATCCCAGTTTGACCTCAACTCCTATCGCCATCAAAACGCTTATCACGATGTTGAGAAGCATCCAGATAGCGGCTAAGCGCGGCTTAATGAAACTGGCGAGTATACCCAGAATCTGACTCCAGAAAACGGTCAGGTCAAACGCCCAGGCCCAGAGCGACTCATCTGCTTTAAACGAAAACGTGAACATCACGCCGAGAAATGTTCCCCACGGAATAATGAAAATTGTTCCGACAGTGCTGATAACTATTTGCACTACTCGAAACCGTGGAATCTTCTTCATAAAGCACTTTCTACCAGGTGTCTCAGTCGTTGGCGCAATACCAATCATCTTCGCACAGCGCAATGGCCCAGCGATTCTGGGCGGTTAACCAGCTAATCGGAAGTCAGAAAAACACCCGAAGCCTCAAAAACTCTCCAGCACATCTCCCACAAGCTGCCGCGCGAATGCGCGCGAGATGCGATCGATAGCGGCGGGGTCTTCCTGAATGAAGGTGGCCAGATCGGTGGTGGCCTGGTACTGCTCGCGATACACGTAGTTCGGATTCTTGTAGAGCACCTTTCCATCCGCGCCGTTCAGCGTGACCGAAACAATGATGGTGACCAGAAAGCTTGAAGACTGCTGGGTTGCCGAGTTGTACGTGAGCGGCGTGATCGTCTCTTTCAGAATTGTCCCGTGCAGCACGGCATCGGCGCTGGAATCCTCCGTTGGCGTAATGCGGAAGCGAGTCCGCGTGGTGAACTCGTGAATCACCGCGTTGGTCATCGCGGTTTCGGTATGGTACGCCTCGGTCCGCGTAACAAACAGCGGCACCGAAAGCGTCTTCACATCGGGCGGCAGATGCGTGGCCGCGCCAAGCGTGTGGTAGCCGCATCCCGTAAGGGCAAGCACACACGTCAATGCAGATACAGCAATCGGACGGACGAACAACCGCATGACTCATCTTAGCTTGTAAAGGCTGGGCTCGTAGAAGAGCTGCGGGTGCCGGGTGCCCCATCCATCCCGCAGTCTCATCGCAGGATGGGTGGGATAGCAAGAACTCCAACCCACAGTTTTCAGGCGATTCGAAAAAACTACAACTGCGGTCTCAAATCCACGCTGTCGCCAGCATGCCCACGCGCACCGGCGACAGCTTCAGCCCATCGGCGCGGTCCTTGAAGTAAGCCTCGTTCATGCGGTCTGAGTCGAACTGCTCAATTCGGCTGAACCCCGCGGCATGCAATTCCCTTTCGAGGTCCTCCGGCGTAAAGAACAGCTTAAGCGGCTCGCCGGCAGCCGCCACACGCTTTGCCAGGATGTCGAAAACCTTGCGGCGCTTGGCGCTCAGCGTCTCCGGCGGAAAAGCATAATCGAAGCTCACGGCGCTCCCGGCAGGCAGCCGCCCAAGGGTCTCAATCGTCGCGCGAAATGCGTCGAGCGTAAGATAGGGCACCACGCCAAGCCAACTGCAGAATGTGGGTCTCGCGGCGTCCAGCCCTGCTTCAATCAAACTTTCGGCCAGCGATTTGTGTTCCAGGTCGAGCGGAATAAACGTTAGATTCTCCGGAATCGTAATCTCCGCCGCCGCAAGCAACTCGTGCTTCCACTCCTGCGTCGCGGGAAAATCCACTTCAAACACGCGCAATGCCGGAAACGGATTGCGGTACGCAAACGTATCCAGGCCTGCGCCCAGAATCACGTACTGCTCCACTCCCTCGGCCACCTGCTGTGCAAGCCGATCCTCCGCGTACCGGCTGCGCACCGACATGTACAGGCGGAAGTCGCGAGCCACAACGTGCATAGCCCGTTCCATGTCGCGCTCGTAGCCCGGCCCGATCAACCGCACCGCAATTGGATCTTCCAGAACCCGCGGATTGTCGATGGCCTGGTGCGCCGCGCGCCTGATGGCGACACGGAGAGCTGTCCTGCTGGCGCGGCCGGTCTGCATAGTAGAAGTGTAAACAGCCAAAAACTCGTCGCCGTGACCGCGCGCACGCGTACGATACACCATATGACCGGGGAGCCATTATGACCTTGAGCGGTATAACCCTGAGCAATATGTCCTGGATTGGATGGGCAATCCTGGCGGCAGTCTTCGCCGCAGCCACCGCGCTGCTGGCCAAAGTGGGCGTCGAGCATGTTGACTCAAACCTGGCCACCGCCATCCGCACCACCGTTGTGGTGGTCTTTGCATGGGGCATCGCGATTGCGCTCGGCAAACACGGCGAGATTCGCTCGCTCGACCGCCGGACGATCCTGTTCCTCACGCTCTCCGGCCTCGCCACCGGCCTCTCCTGGCTGTGCTACTTCCGCGCACTGCAACTGGGCCCAGCCTCGCGCGTCGCGCCCGTCGACAAGCTGAGCGTGCCGCTCGTCATGGTCTTTGCATGGCTGCTGATGGGCGAAAAGATGGATGCAGCGGCCCTCCTCGGCGGAGCACTCATCACCGCAGGAGCAGTTGTAATGGCCATGAGCTAGCCCACGCATGCTGAAGTTCTTTGCAGAGTGAGGAGTCCTTACCAAACATCTTGCGGTCTGTTTCTGAGACCCGGGATAACAAGAACAAGCTAACAGCTAAAAGCTCTTTCTATACTGTGAGAGGAACAACTACACCAGCCTGATGTTCACGCCAAGCCAACCCGCATCCACAGCGCCTTACCGCCGCATCGTGCTCACCGGCTTCATGGGCTCCGGCAAATCCACCGTCGGCCCCATGGTCGCAAAACGGCTCGGCTGGCGCTTCATCGACGCCGACGACGTGATCGAAGCTGAAGCGGGCATGCCCATCAACCAGATCTTCGCCAAATACGGCGAACCGCACTTCCGCGAACAGGAGCGAGCCGTGATCGCACGCCTGGCCGCCACTGACGGCCTCGTTCTCGCGCTCGGTGGAGGAGCCATCGAAACCGAATCCACCCGCAACCTGCTCACCCACGGCGAAGGCACGCTCCTCGTCCACCTGGAAGTGGAACTGGCCACAACGCTTATCCGCTGCGGAGGCACCGAGGGCACGCGTCCCGTACTCGCCGACCAGGCAAATCTGGCCAAACGTTACGAGCGCCGCCTGCCCCTCTACCGCACAGCGCACATCTCCATTCCGGTCGATCGCCTTTCCCCCGGCAAAGTGGCCTCGGCCGTTATTCGCGCAGCACAGGCAAAATGATCGTCCGTTCCCGGCCCCGGCACTACCTCGCTTGTTATCATCAAAGGAGCGCGTGAGCCAGTCTTCCACGCTCATGCAGGTGGCATTCCTTCCCAATGACTCCCGTTTCACACGCCGCAAACCCGGTTGACCTCGAGGTAAGTGCCGATACGGCAATGCACGAGCACAGCCACGTGCATATCCACGCACCGCAGCCCGGGGCCACTGCCACCCTCATCCACGACCTGCGTGAGCTGTTCAAGGTCAAAGTTGTTGGGTTGGTGCTGGTTACGGGGTGGGGAGGCTTCTACCTCGGCTCCATGTTGTCCGGCATCTCAAGCGTGCAACGCGGTCTTATCGACACGCTCCTAGGCATCGGCCTGGTATCGGCCGGCGCGGGAGCACTGAACGAAGCCCTGGAGCGCAAAACCGACGCCTGCATGAAACGCACCGCCGACCGTCCGCTTGCCTCGGGCCGCTTCCCGCTCGCGGTTGGAATCGTCGCCGGCCTTGGCGCGCTGTTGCTGGGAGCACTGTGGCTGCTGTTGCACACCAACCTGCTCACCGTCTCGCTCGCCCTGCTTACCGCGTTTACTTACGTCGCTATTTACACGCCACTCAAGCGCGTTACCGCGATCGCAACTTTCATCGGCGCATTTCCCGGAGCCATGGGCCCTTTGCTCGGCTGGACCGCCGCGCGCGGCAGCATTGATTGGCAAGGCGTCGCACTCTTCGCAATTCTCTTCGTCTGGCAGTTTCCGCACTTCATGGCCATCTCATGGATGTACCGCGACGAATACGGCAAGGCGGGCATTCGCATGTTGCCCGTGGTGCAGCCCGACGGCTGGTCCACCGTGGCTGAAGCCTTGTTCTTCGCCGTCGTTATGATCCCCGTCAGCCTCGTTCCGTGGCGCCTGGGCATGGCAGGAACCACATACGCGGTCCTCGCCGTTGCACTGGGCCTGGGCTACCTTGCATACACCATCCGTTTTGCAGGAATCCTGCGCACCGACGACGATGCGGTCAGCCGCATGCTGGCGCGCGATCTGCTCAAAGTCAGCGTGCTCTATCTGCCGCTGCTCTTTACCACGCTCATGATCTGCGCCGTCGCAAAATAACAGGTGCTCAACCCCCGAAGGAAGAACCATGACCACAACAGCCGCTCCACAGTCCAGCACGCGCCCGGCCATTGCTGCCATTCTGGTCATCAGCGCCGCCGCTACGCTGTTTCTGTTCTGGCTCATCTACGTTCATCCTGCGGCGGCTACCAGCGAGCAGTACGCTTTTCTTCCCGCACTCAACGCAATCCTCAACGGACTCGCGGCCATCGCGTTGCTTGTCGGCTACACCTTCATCCGGTCGCACAACATCAAAGCGCACCGTGCGGCCATGATCACGGCCTTCGGCTTTTCTACGTTGTTTCTCGTCAGCTACATCCTGCACCACGCGCTGCACGGCGACGTGCGCTACCCCGCCCACGCGGCTCTACGCTCCGTGTATCTGCCGTTGCTTGCCAGCCACATCGTTCTGGCCACGGTGGCGCTGCCCATGGTGCTGGTCACATTCTTCTTTTCCCTCAGCGGACGCATCCCGCAACATCGCAAAATTGCGCGCTGGACGTTTCCACTCTGGCTTTACGTTTCAGTCACGGGCGTCATCACTTACGTGATGCTTCGCCTGGCGCAAGGACAGTAAGCACCATGACGGCACTCCCGGCAAAGAGAGCAGCAAACAGCACTGCCCAGCCCGATGACGGCACCCGTCAGCTATTGCAGTGGGGCGGCTCCATCTTCGGCACAGGTGTGCTGTCAGCCGTGATGCTTCAATTATTTCTGGGCGGATTTTCGCGCACCGGCGCAAGCACCAACACCGGCTGGTTCGCCCTTATTCTCGCGCTTTCGTGCCTTCCGTTCGGCAGCCTGCTGCTCATGCTTGGCGTGGCCAAGTGGCTCCGCAACCGTAGGCTCGCTCGTCAGCGCTAGCGCGTTCTCGTCTACACGCTATCGGTAAGCAACACGATGTAGCCCAAATCGGTAAACGTCGTTTCCATCATCGGCCACACAACGCCGTGCACATCCGACGCAATCCAGAGCTGCCGCTTTTCTTCGCTCTCATACGTAAGTTGAAAACGGTAGTTGATGCCTTCCTCTGGAGCCGGTCCGCCCTGCATCACCTTGCGAAGCTTCAGCATCTTCAAATCTATGAACCCGTCAAACATTTCCGCCGCGGGCTTGAAGGTCTTGTGAAAGATCTCCAGCATCTCTTGCTCACGATTCGGGTCCACCTTTAGATCGCAATAAAGCACGATAGGCCCTTTGCCCTGTGCACCCTCTGCTCCTCCGCCACCGCTCTCTCCTTCCGGATACATAAGCCTCTGTCCCATGCCAAAGCCGGCCATATGGTTCATCGTTACTCTCCCGAGTTTTCTCCCCGACGCGCCTCTCCCGGCATCGGGATTTTCCAACCTCTCAGGTTAAGGTCTACGCATGCCGCGCATCGGAGGAGTGGCCATCAAAGCATCTTTTACATTCAAGTCCTTCGCCACGCCGATAATCAGAAACTCCAGCGGCTCGCTGCCTGTGTTCTTGATCGCCCTGCTCACATTCAGGTCCACCGGGAATACGTCTCCGGTATGAATGCTTGCCGTCTGCGATCCAAGCGTCACGCTGCCTTCACCGCCCACCACGTAATAAACTTCCCCAAAGTCCGGCTTGGCCGCCGACCCCACTGAGGTTCCGGGCGGCAGCAGCAGATGATCCACCCACGACCACGCAGTTGAGAACACCGTCGGACCCAGCGCGCGCCGATATTGAACAGTTCCGGTTCCGCCATCCATCCCCTCCACCGGCCTTAACAGCGAGCGATCCAGGCGGAAGCTGATGAACTGCGGAATCGGATCGAGCGTGGCGTTCTCGTGCCCATCGCCGAGGTTGAACGCGTCATAAACCTTTGACATACCCACATTGATATTCAGCCACTGCAGAGGCTTATCCGTGGGATTGTAGATTCCGTGCGCATGGCCCATCCGGTCAGGAACTCCCGCAGGCCCCTTGAGCATTGATGTCCTTCCGTCCACGGTGAACTCTGCCTCGCCGTCCAGAATCACGAACATCTCTTCGCACTTGTTATGAAAATGCTGGCCAATTCCGCTCTTCGGATTGATTACTCCGCGATGAAAGAAAATCAGGTTTGGCTTCATTGCGTCCGTCCCGAGCATCACTCGAAAATCCATCGAGCCTGGACCATCGTGCACCGCCGTCATATGGCGGTATTTGCTCGCATCGGCGCGCACAATCGTCTGCTCAATGCTCTTTGCAGCCTCAGGCTGCTGCGCTTGAACGGCTCCGACCGCGAAGATAGCCGCAAACACTGCAATCGTAACGCTATTCAACTTCTTCATCGTCTGTCTCCTCATGTTGAGACTCCTTTGGAAATCAAATACTCAAGCACACTTCCGCGCGGGCTCAACACTGCGCTTCGTTCAGTTTGATCAAGGCTGCCTCATTGACAAGGCACTGGTAAGCATCATTACCTTGGGTAAGTCGCATTGCGGGGAAAGCTGCCCAGGTCCTTGGATGAGCAACCCTTGTAACTGCTCGCTGCAATCACTGTCAAGTCGTGCACATTGCAGTCAAGCGCCTGTGCTGCCGCAATCGATCCAGAACTAGTCGCAGTGGAATCCCGCACGCCAGCCTTATTTGAAAGATCGAGAGACAACGGAGGAGAGTAATGCCCAAAACGAAAATCATCGACACACATGCGCATCTTGGCGAGTGCTGCGTATTCGGCTTGTTGGCCACTGAAGACGAAATGATCCGGCGCATGGAAGAGAACGGTGTCGATGCGACTATCGTTCAACCCTATCCGGGAGCCAAAGATTATCTGCATCGCCACGATGAGATCGCCGAGCTCTGCGCCAAGCACCCCGGCCGTTTCTTCGGACTGGCCAGCCTGAGCCCCCATGTCGGCCGCGACGTCTACAAGCGCGAGGTCGAGCGCTGCGTCAAGGATCTCAAGTTCGTCGGCGTCAAGCTGCACACCATCGGCCACGCCGTAAACCCGCTCTCCGAGGACGGCAACCTGGTCTTTGAAACTGCGCACGAAATCGGCATCCCGGCTATGGTCCACACCGGCGCTGGAATCCCCTTCGCCCTGCCCGCACTCTGCATCCCGGCCGCCCAGAAATACCCCGGCCTCAAAATCGTCCTCGCGCACGCAGGCATGGGCATCGTATCGGCTGAAGCGCAGGTTGCCGCCTCTGTCTGCGACAACCTCTATCTCGAAACCTCATGGTGCCTCGGCGAAGACATCCGCTGGATGATCAACACCATCGGTCCCGATCGCGTCATGATGGGTGCCGATCTGCCCAGCAATGTCCCCGTAGAATTCGCCAAGTACCGCGCCCTCGACCTCGATCCTCTCGTCTTCGACCGCGTGATGGGCAAAACGGCCATTGAGGTCTTCAACCTGAGCTGGCCCGGCGAATAGGCCCCTCCGCTGCCGGTCGCATCATTCCTCTCACAAATTTAATTGGCTCAGCGCTTGACAATGCCGCTGAGCCAATGCTCTCATGACCATTGCGCAATCCTCAGTGCGTCATATGCAATCAAAAATCATCCTCGTAGCCCGGCGCTTGCGCCCCTCGTTGTGTCTCTCCCTGCTGCTCATGGGCGGATCTGCAGCTTTTGCTCAATCGCCGGCCAGTCTGCCTTCAGGTCCTGGACTTGTTGTCCTTCAGCGTATGTGCACGCGGTGCCACGGCCTCAATGTCGTCACCGGCCAACGCATGAGCCCACGGCTTTGGACTGAAGAAGTTCACGACATGATCTCGCGCGGCGCAACCGGCACCGACGACGATGTCGCAAACCTGATCGCGTATCTCTCAACCAACTTCAGCAACGGCAACGCAGGCGCGACTCAGGCCACGAGCACAAAAACCGCCAGTGCTCGCCCATCGGTTCCGCCTGCGGACTACGATGCTGTCCCCGATCCGAAGGCGGGCGTCACTACACAGCGGCTGCTTCATCCCGATTCCGAGCCGCAGAACTGGCTCACCTTCGCCGGAACCTATAAGAGCCAGCACTACAGCGTTCTCAACCAGATCACCTCTGCCAATGCGAAGAACCTCGAACTGAAATGGGTCTTCCAGGCGCGTTGGCTCGATCCGTACGAAACCACGCCTCTGGTCGTGAACGGCGTTCTCTACACCATGCAGGGCGACGACGTTGTCGCGCTCGACGCCACCACCGGACGCCTCTTCTGGATCTATCGCTACACGCCGTCTCCTGAAGCCCGTTTGTGCTGCGGCCGCATCAGCCGAGGCCTCGCCATCAGCGGCAACACGCTGTACATGGCCGCGGTCGACGCGCATCTCATCGCCATCGACGCTAAAACCGGAACGCCATTATGGGACACCAAGGTGGCTGAAACCACCTCCGGCTACACCATGACCATTGCCCCGCTCGTGGTTCACGACAAGGTCATCGTCGGCGTCGCCGGCGGCGAGTATGGCATCCGCGGATTCATCGCAGCCTACGACGTGCACCACGGCAAGGAACTCTGGCGCTTCTACACCACCGCTGCTCCCGGAGAACCCGGTGGCGGCACATGGGGCGGCGATTCATGGAAGCGTGGTGCAGGCTCGGTCTGGCTCACCGGCTCCTTCGACCCCGAAAGCAATCTCCTCTTCTGGGGAATCGGCAACGCAGGGCCGGACTACAACGGCGACGTTCGCCCCGGCGACAACCTCTTTACCTGCGCCATGGTGGCGCTCGACGCCGATACCGGCAAGCTGAAGTGGTATTACCAGGCCAATCCTCACAACGAGTTCGACTGGGACGCGGTACAGACCCCCGTAATGGCTGACATCAACTGGCAGGGCAAGCCGCGCAAAGCCATTCTCTGGGCAGACCGTAATGGCTTCTTCTACGTGCTCGACCGCAACACCGGCGAATTCCTGCACGGCACCGCCTTCGTCAAGCAAAACTGGAACGACGGCTTTGATGCCAAAGGGCGTCCCATCATGAGCGCCAACTCAAAGTCGAGCAAGAGCGGCACTCGGATCTTCCCCGACAATCAGGGCGGCACCAACTGGTTCAATCCCTCGTTCGATCCGCAAACCGGCCTGTTCTATGTCAATGCCCGCGAGGGTTATTCAACGCTCTTCGTCAAGGGAGATCAGGATTACGAAGAGGGAGCACGCTACGATGGCCGCGGCCACATCATCACTCCCAGGCCGACACGTACCGTCGGGGCGAATGACGACGAGTACACCGCTGTTCGCGCTCTTGATCCTCACACCGGCGCGCTCCGCTGGCAATACAAGCTGAACGTGGGCAACAGCCTCCACACTTTTGAGGGCTGGCAAACCACCGCCGGCGCATCGGGCATTCTCACCACCGCCGGAAACGTTCTGTTCACAGGCGGACGCGAAGGCTACTTCCTCGCGCTTGACGCACGCAACGGCTCGCTGCTGTGGAAGACCGACCTCGGTGGCCCCATGCTCATGGGCCCCATTACCTATTCGGTCGATGGCAAGCAGTACGTCGCCATCAATGCGGGCACCAATCTCTTTGTCTTTGCATTGCGCTCAACCACCGGCCAACCGGGCCACACGGGTCAATGATGAACACGTCACGGAGATTATCGTTCGCGCAATATCTGCTGCTGGCCGTGGCCGTGGCTGCAACCGCATTCGGGCTGAGCCGGATCTCCGCACAGGAGTCTGCCGCCAACTCCGCCGGCAATAAGACAGAGGGAAAGAAAGTCTTTGAAGGCGCTGGAAACTGCGGCTCCTGTCACCGCGTAGGCGCGTCCGGCGCATTCTATGGCCCCAATCTCTCTGACGTCGGCGCACGCATCTCCCCGGCAGGCCTGCGCATCATGCTGAACACGCCGCCCGAGAAGATCAAGCCTGAAAACCGCCTCTATGAAATCAAGCTTCGCAACGGAAAAACTGTCCTCGGCAAGCTGCTCAATCAAGACCCATTCAGCCTGCAATTGCTCAGCGTTGACGGGCAACTCGTCGCGTATCAGCGCTCCAGCGTACTAAGCAGCCAATTCGTTGACCCGCCCCACATGCCATCGTTCAAGGACACGCTCACCAGCAGCCAGGTCACCGACCTCGTCGCTTACCTGTCCTCACTGCGAACCCCGGAAAACTGAGCCGGCCCAGCGCGCGAGACGCACAATTACGGCCTCGTTTTCATCGTTCAGGCTCTTTGGTGCAACTCCGGTCCTTCGCTTATACTTTCGCAATAGATTTGACGGAAATCGACGAAAGGACTGTAAGTCCCTGCCCGGGACGTCAGCCGCGCATCGCAACGCCAAACCCGCCATTGACATAACCCTAGTTAAGTCATCGGGTGTCGGCACGTGCATCGAAACAACCGGCAGCGGACAATGAGTGAATCGATATGGCCAAGAGCGTCAATAAAGTCATCCTGCTGGGAAACGTAGGCAAGGACCCCGAGATTCGTTCCACCGCCGGCGGCACCATGGTCGCCAACCTCACCCTTGCCACCAGCGATCGCTTCCAGGACCAGCAGGGCAACTGGCAGGACCGCACCGAGTGGCACAACCTGGTCGCCTTCAAGCGCACGGCCGAAATCATCCGCGACTACGTCAAGAAGGGCTCCAAGCTCTACGTTGAGGGCAAAATCCAGACCCGCAGTTGGGACGACAAGGAGACCGGCGTCAAGCGCTACAAAGTCGAAATCATCGTCAACGATCTGTCTCTGCTCTCAGGCCGCGACGAAGGCGGCTCCGGCGGCTACAGCAAATCGTCAGGATCGAGCTACGACCAGCGTGGCCCCGCAGCCGACGACGTAGCACAAACCGAAATCTCCGACGACGACATCCCGTTCTAGTTTTCACCTTCTCGGCACGTGTAAACAATTCATATAAGCCAGCAGTAGCCGTAGCTGTGGGAAAGTGGGAAACACGAAGTGTTTTCCAAGCGAGGTGGGAAAGTCGTTCTTTGACTTTTCCACCTCGCGTCTTTTCCACAGCTTTCGCGCGCCCGCGATTTTCGCTGGTCCGAGATGTCCCTCCAATCACGACTAACTCGTGGTCAATTCTTTTGACGCACAAATATCCGCTGTCCATCTCAACCGACGTGTGGTCTCAAGACGCCACATACTCCGTGCCAATCACTGTTTACAGTGGGCTTCATCACATACCCCATGCGATTCTGTAAACAACTAGGGAGAGACTGGATTCTTTGACCTGGTTTGTCTACACATTTCGAGAATGAATGTGTGAGATGAGATTGCCAACAGATTGATTTGTAAAGGCTTGGGCATATGTTGACACAACGATTGGTCAGCACAACCGTTCTAAATTAGCTATCTCGGCGGCCCGCCCTGGACGTACCCTTCTTCCGGCGGGCCGGCACATTCTTTTCAACCATCGCAGCATCCTTCTTGCTCTGCCTGAAGTGCGCGGGCGGCGTTTGAAACGTGCGCTTGAAGGCGCGGTTGAACGCGGCCTCGGAGTTGTAGCCCACATCGAGCGCCACCTCGGCCACGCTCTTCTGTGTCGTGCGCAGCGCCTCCGCGGCCAGAAGCATCCTCCATTCCGTCAGGTAGGCAATCGGCGACATCTCAAGAAAATTCTTGAAGCGCTCCGCCAGCCGCGTACGCGATATCCCCGCCTGTTTGGCAAGGCTCTCTACGGTCCACTGCTTCGCGGGATCGTGATGCAAAAGTGCAAGCGCCTTTGCCAGTGCCGGATCGCGCAGCCCTGCAAACCAGCCCGTCTGCCCCGGCGGCAGCGAAGAGATGTATCGCCGCAGCGTCTCTACAAACAGCACTTCAGACAGCTTTCCCACTACAATCGAACGCCCTTCGCCGGAGTCCTCGTTCCACCCATCCACTGAGAACCGGATCGAATTCTCGATCCACTGCCCCGCGGCTCCCTCGGCAACCGGAACCCTGAAGATGGGCGGCAACCATCTCAGAAAGATGCTGCAAAGTTGCGGATCGCAGGCCATGTAGCCGCAGACAAAGCGCGTCATCTCGCCGCCCCCGCCAAACTGCACCACCTTAAGTCCATCCTTCACGTTCTTGGCAAATGTCGAGAAGGAGTCGACCGGCTTTTGCGGATGGCCGTTGCCGATGAAGTGGGCATCGCCGCGCGGCATCACCACAATGTCGCCCTTTGCCAGTTCAAGACGTTCGCCGTCCGGAAGATTCGCGTATGCCTGCCCCTCGGTCAGGAAGTGGAACACGATCACATGTGCGTCGTTTGAATGCAGCAAAGGCCTTACGCCTGCTGAACCCGATGAGTTCAGGCACCACGGCGCAGTAAATTCGGCGTTGAAAAACAGGGCCCCTTCCAGCCGAATTGCGCTCAGTATCTCGGAAAGGACATCCATTCTCTTGCTCGCTCACAAAACGGGTGTTCAGGCCAAAAATACGGGACGATCGATCAAGTGTATGAAAGGAAAAAATCCGATGATTAGAGCTTGATCTTAACCGATCGAATTCACAAGTTGAAAGGCAGAAAAAATGAGCACAATTGCCGCGGCCTCCCCCACCGTGAACCACCTGTATGAACTGAAAACAAAGCTGAAAGCCACATGGATGGCGGGCAACTACGACCTGTTCTCCCGCTACATGGAGCCTGACGCCCGGATTTTCTACAACCGCATCGGAGTACAACCCAAACAGCAACTGCTCGACGTTGCATGTGGAGCCGGTCAGCTCGCATTGATCGCCGCCCGCGCCGGAGCCCGCGTAACCGGCTGTGACATCTCCACCAACTGGATTGAGCGCGCCCGCGAGCGCGCAAAACTCGAAGATCTCTGCGCCCGCTTCGACGAAGCTGATGCCGAATCGCTTCCCTACGCCGACGGCCAGTTCGACGTCGTCACCAGCCTGTTCGGCGCCATGTTCGCTCCGCAGCCGGAACTCGTGGCGTCGGAAATGATGCGCGTCTGCCGGCCCGGCGGAAAAGTCGTAATGGCCAACTGGACGGCCCAGGGCTTTGTCGGCCGGATGTTCAAGCTGATCGCCAAATACATCGCGCCCAGCGGCATGCCCTCTCCCCTTCTCTGGGGCGATGAAGCAGTCGTCCGCGAGCGCTTCGGCCTCAGCGCAACAAACCTGCGTTTTACCTACAGGTTCAACCAGTTCGAGTATCCGTTCCCGCCCGAGACCGTTGTCGAGTTCTTCCGCGAAAATTACGGCCCCATGAAGCGCGCGTTTGCATCCCTTGCTCCCGACCAGCAGGCGGAGCTCAGAGCTGAACTCGTCTCGCTGTGGGCGAGTAACAATCGTGCTGAAGGCAACGGCACGCTCGTCGACGCGGAATACCTTGAAGTGACCGCTTATTGCAGCGATACCACAACCGGCATCTCAACTGGCAGGCAAATGCAGCCAAGCCATCGCGCCGCCATGCTCGCCGACCGCATTGAGGAAGGCGCGGCACGGCTAGAGGAATTCGCTACGCACCTCACCGACACGGAGTGGAACAAGCCCGTTGTCGAAGGCGGAAAACCGGGACGCACCGTTGGCGTCATCATCCATCACGTCGCCAACATGTATCCCATCGAGATTGAAGCGGCCAAGGTCATCGCCGGCGGAAAACCGATCACGCACATCAGCTGGGAGGTGGTAAGCGAAATCAACGGCAAGCACGCAGCGGAACAGATGAGCGCTTCAAAGACCGATGCGATCATGCTGCTCCGCAAGAACAGCAAGGAGGCGGCCGACACCGTGCGCAACATGACCGATGCGGAGTTGGATCGTGCCGCGCCCTTCTCTCTCAGCTACGGCGCTCCCGTCACCGCGCAATTTGTGATTGAGGATCACGCCATGCGCCATAGCTGGCATCACATTGCGCGCATTCGCAAAGCACTGGGGCACAAAGTGCAGAACCCCTCATCGCTACTGCAATAGCAATATCACCCAATGCGCAGGCCCGGGCCACATCAAACTTGCCCGGGCCACTCATCTTCAGGCCAAATCGTCAAGCCGACGCTGAACCGAAAGCTACTCCTTCTCGTAGATCTGGAACGTTGCCCAGTAAAACGGCAGGCTGAACCTTCCTTGCGAGTGCAGCAGCGCCAGCTTGGCCTTGCGCAGCGAAACGGCAGGCGAATCCCCATCTTCAATATTGCGATAGAGTCCATCCATCAGCCGCGGGGTCGACTCATCGCTTACCTCCCACAGCGCGCCGATCACGCGTTGCGCCCCGGCTCGCAGAAACGCCCACGACAACCCCACCAATCCTTCGCCCGCATAGAAGCGCGTCCCGCTCGTGTAACAGGCAGAAATAGTCACAAGCTTCGCATCAATCGGATGCTGAATAATGTCGCGCGCATACAACTTAAACGAGTTTTCGTCGGCGCTGTCTCTTGAAAGCACAATCGCCGAATCCAGCGGCACAATCTGACTCGGCACCGCGTGCGAAACAAAGTGAATATACGAGTATTGCGCGGGCTTACTGTCGAGGTAAGCATCCGGCATAGCCTTTCGCCCTGCGAAAACGGCTAGGTCATCCTTGGCAAAGTGGCTCTCGATCTTGCTCATCTCGTAACCGAAGAGCGGAAGACTCGGAAACTCGCTGCTGGGAGAAACCGGATCGCCCAGCAGCAGCATCTTGTCGCCGCGGCCGCGCATCGGCTCATGCGCATTCAGCATCGAAAGCGACGGTGCAGACGCCAGCGTCATATCTTCGATAAGGTAATGAACCTGCGCGCCATTGTTGTCTGCTTCTTTCGATCCGGAACCGCGATCCGGCGCGAGCAGTGTTTCAAAGTTAAGCTGGCTCAGCTCTCCGTCGGCAAGAATAATCGCTCGCTTGCCGGGCTGGATCACCTCAGCCGCCGGCGCAATCAGCGATTGATAAAGCGCTTCGCCGTCTCTGTCGCCGGTTCTTTGCGGATCGCGCAGCGCAAGAATCTTCTTCGTGTAACTCTGCACGCGGCCCGCAATCTGCTGCCGCGGCGGCAAGTTATACGACGTGATCTGCTTCTGGGTGATCGCCCACAGATACGACTGCTTTTCTCCAAGCCAGTAAAACAGCAGCGTTGCATCCGTGCGCTGGGCAATCTGCCGCGGATTCAGCCGCGCAACTTCCGCAGATCCCGCATCGGGCACGGCGAGCCCTTTCTCAAGAGTCCCTGCCCTGCTCTCATCGGCGGTTGCCAGCGCCTCTTCCGTTCTGCCCTCCTGCATCAGCAGGTGAACATAACTGTCGTAGATGCGCGAAGCGTTGGCGCCAAACGGCAACTCCGTCTCTTCTGACTTGAGCGTTGCGCGGGCTGACTCGTAACCGTCCAGCGTAGACCTGTAAGTCTCCTCTGCAGCCTTCGTGTTGCCTTCCGCCTCGTATACTCCTGCCAAACGGAATCCCGCATCCATGCGAAGCGTCGCCAATGCAGTGCTATCGCCCCGCACCGCGCGAAAGCAGGCTTCAGCTTCAGGATATTTGCGCTGCGCAGCCGCCAGCATGCACCCCGTCTCATGCAGATTCGCACTCCGGCGTTCCGCTCCCTCAATCTGTGCAACCTGATCGATATATCCCTTTGCCTCCACAAGCTGGCCACTCTCCACTGAAATAGCTGCCAGATCCTCCAGTGCGTTTATGATGTCTTCCTTGCTGTCAATCTGCTTCGCCAACGCAAGCGATCGGTGGTAGGCATCCAATGCGCGTGCCCAATCACCCGAATCCTGATACACATATCCGGCAGTGCTCAACCACTTGAGCTGGAAACGCACGCTGCCAAGTTCTTCGGCGCTGGCCTCAGCCTGGCGAAACTGCTCCAATGCCCGCTCACTGTCGCCAAGCTGGTAGTAGGCCCAGCCAAGATTACCCGCCGCTCCCTGTACAACGTTCTTGTAGCCCGATGCAACGGCATCCTGATACGCTGCGCGCGACCAATCCACCGCCTCGTCGTAGTGATCCACCTGCATGGCAATGTAGCCAAGATTGAGCGTCGTGCTCGCCCGCAGCCAGCGGCTGTTATGGCTCCGCGCAAATGCCAGCGCATTCAGAAACTGCTTCCGCGCTTCATCCAGTTGCCCCAGCTTGATTGCCACGATCGCATGCGCCGAAATCACGTCGCCACAAGTTGAAAGATCCTGACGGCTGCACAACGCGTCCGCCTGCACGAGCCGCTCACCCGCAATTGAAGTCTGATCCTGCCTGGTCAGCGCCACCGCTTCAATCGCAAGTTTCTCCGCCACGCCTTCCGGTCCGGCTGAATCGCGATAATTGGCCAGCACGTTCAGGGCGCCGTCATACATTCCGCGATACAGCATCGACTCAGCCTGCAGCAGTTGAAACTCCGCTGCCCAATACGCCGATGAGCGCTGAAACTGTCTGTAGCCTTGCTCCGCCTCGCTCTGGCTCTTCGCCAGGTAACCCTGCTGAAACAGGCGCGAAGCATGGTTGAACGCAGCCTGCGCGCCCCCCGGCGTCGTATCGCGCAACGGAATCAAAAGCAGAAAAACGAGCACGGCCAGAATGATCAGACTAAACAAACGAAACCCGCGCGGCGCATATGTACGCCTCTCGCGGGTTCCTTGTTTCTCATTGGCAGATGTTACATCCGGTGTTTTCGACGCACCGGAAACAGCTCTGTCTACGGAATCGTACCGCCATTCGTTGAGCCGCCCACGAATCCGATCCTGCCTCCGATCGCGCAGCCCAGTTCCAGATCCACCATCGTCAGCGTGATGGTCGTCTTTGTAGCTGCCGGTGCTCCCGTCTTCGCGCTTTCTGTCGCAACTGTCAGCTTGCCCAGCACCACCTTGCCAAAGTCCGGAATGTCGATGATGTGACCAAACGTACGGCCAGGATAATTGCCGGCCACATGACTCACCAGGGAACATTCGACGGTCTCCGCGCCTCGAAGAGAGGAGGAAAGTCGATTGTATCGTTCGCGCAGGTTCTCAGGAAATTCGCCATGCCCAAGCATGTGCCTGTAATGGCCCGCTATGCGTTCTTTAATGCCCGCATCGGCAGTGTACGACCCATCGTTAGCGGGCTTGGCGCCAAGAACGTTCAGGTTCAGCTCGACCTCCACCGGATGACCTGCAATACGCAGATTCTCAAAGCGCGTACCGAGAAAATTCACCCTGGGGACATAGCCTTCAAGCGGATGCTCTGTGATGATCTGCCCCACCACGCGGTCCGCGGTCACCACTTCCAGTACGTTCAGGCCTTCAACCACCGTCGTTGTCAACGTCGTCCAGCCATGGCCGGGCTTTACGTCGCGGTTGCCGGCCACCTGCGTATAGGCCGACTTGTATGACAGAACGCCTTCAAGCCTGTAACCCTTGGCATCCTGGCTAAGGTACCCTCCTGTTTCCGGCAACGCGATGTGCGCCTGCGCGCGAACGTCCTGAACAATGGGGAGGTGCAGGTCGCCGCTCATGACTGTTGCTTCAGCGTGGTATAGATGTGTCCTGCCCTTAACTTCATCCGGCATCGTATTCTCACATTCCTTTCTTTGTTTGTGAGGATTCTATCGAATGCGCACAAGGCCCGGCCACGTTTTTTGCGGATTGACGGTTACGGAAGAATTGAAAATTCTAACTTCTTATGAATTGAATGGCGCGGGGATCAGTGTGCGCTCTTCTTCAGGATTACGTCAAACACATATTGCCCCACCGTTGTCCGATCGCCATGAGAGCTTACGCCCGAGACCGTAAAGGTATAGGTTCCATTTTCGAGCATACCGCCGGGAATAACGATGGAAAGCTGCTGATCGCCACTGAGACTTTCAATTGGCGCCGGCAATGAAGTGGTCCAAATCGGCTTCCCCTTCGGGTTGCTCAACGCAATTGCAAAGGATGTAAAGCTGCCCGCCTGCGAATCAACCGGAATATCGACCGGCAGAGCTATGCCATTGGCCGGATCCACGGTAATTGAAACCTGAGAGCCTCCGCGCGTCGCCCCATAAAGGGGAGCAACCTGAACGATGTGCGGCTGATGCGCAGAGCTGCGCAGCGAAGGCAGCGTAACCAGATTTTGATATCCAACCACAACCAGCAATGCAGCCAGGGCAGGAACAGCAAAGGCCGGACGCATCCAGGCAAGCCACTCGCGGTTCTTCTTCTCCACCAAAGGTTTGCTCACCGCCACTGTGCTCGTAACCAGCTTGGGAAGCTGCACCTTCGATTCACCAATCAACACGGAACCGGAACGAACGTCGAGCGCGCACTCGGGGCAGTCGAACATGTGCTCCTCGAATTCGTCGCGCGCATCAAGGCCCAGCTCGTCCAGCAGGTACCGTTCCGCCGCCATCTCTTTTACTGCTTCACTGTGATTCATTCAATCAATCTCCAGCGCCAACCAGTTCGCGCAAATGCTTCCGCGTGAACCGGAGCATCATCTCCGCTCAGCTTTCTGCTCCAAGCGGTGTCAACCGCCCTACTCGTTTCACATATTCGACTTTGAACTCCTGTTTCGCACGGTGCAGCAACACCCGCAGATATTCGCGATCGACGCCGAACTCGCGGCAAACATCGTCGCGGTCGCGCTCATCGAGGAAAACCGCATGAAGCAAATCCCGGTCCCGCGCAGGCAGACCAAGCAAAATCTCTCTTACTTTCGTTGTGATCTGCCGCGCCGCCACAATCTCCAGCGCATCCATGCCCGTGGCCGGCAGCTCAGGCAGTTCTTCACTGCGGCTCGAAGACCGGTACTGCTCCAGCAGCACATGATTGCAAACGCTGTTGACAAACGCGCCCAGCCGCTCCGGCTGCCGCAATCCCTGGTCTTTATGCAGAACCGCGAACACGCGTGCGAACGTCTCCTGGCAAACGTCGTCAATTGCGTGGGATGACTGAAGCCGGGACCGTAGCTTGATCCGAAGCAGCTCGGTAAAATAGGCGACGAAATGCTCCTGGGTCGGCCGTTCTCCGGCACAGAGTCTTGCTACATAACCCGCGTCGAAAGCCTGTAGTTCCAACGATTTCTCCGCCCTGCTGCGAGGATTCGAGTATAACATCGGCCGTGTCTTCAGCAGATGAATGCCTCGGCTTTCCTCTACGGCGGCGGACGCCACTTTGCCCAAATCTGATCCTCGACCTGATCCTCGATCTGATCGTTGTCCAGATCCTCGCTGAGCGGCGGTTTGTGGTGCGGCGTAATTCATAGTCAGGCAATCGTGAATAACGGGCTGGCCAACAGCAACTTGGCGTCTCTCAAATCCACCGGCTGAACCCTGGCGTCAGTCGAGAACGAATACAACTCGCCTGTTGTATTGCCTCGCAGTTCCAGCCGAGCTTCACCCAGGTACTTCAGGTTCAAACGGAAACTCCGCGACTCTATCTCCGACATGTTGCTATCCCCGTGCACAATCCTCTCCTTCTTGCATGCAAAGAACTCCTGATGCCGATGAAGCATCGGCGTTAGCTTTCGTAACGGCTGGTTGAACGAGCTTTGCCGCCACAAGAAACACCTGCGAAAGAATCAGCAGGCTCATCCAGTCGCTGCCCGTCCACACAAGCGGAAGCAACAGCAGAAGCCAAACGCTCCACAGGAGCCGCTTCACTGCGCGCGCCCCGGCGCTGATTCTGGCATGAACCGCCTGACGTTCATCCTGACCGTCGCCGGCTCGTCCTACAGCTTCCGCACCACCGGCAGACGCCATTTCTACATCAAGTTCGTCCGGGCTCATTGCGTTCCACGCTCCCTTGGGGATGGGGCACAGGCGGGGCTCACTCCAGAGAGCAATTCCCGCCTGTGTTTGGGGGAGGACCTTTGAAGGAAGCACAGGACTCAGGTGCAAGCGCTCCTGCCGTTGGTTCCAGGCGATACTGCCCAGCTTCGTTCCCGCGCTCTTCATTAAATCCATCACGATTAGTAGTGCAGTTCACCGGCTCATCGTTTCAAACAAATTCGCAAAGTTTTTGGGGAACCGATCATCAACTCGCGAAACTGCCCAACTCAGGAAATTCGGCGTCTTGCGGTATGTAAGTTTGAGCAATTCTCTCGGCGCGTTCCAGATCAATGCGCGCGTCCAGCACATCTCCCCAAATTGGCACCCACTCGGGCATGTCCTTGGGCGGCGGAACGTTCCACGACAGAATGGCGCGCACAATCGGCAATCGATCGAGAATGGAGACCGCCAAAGTACGATTGACGCCAACTGCCACCGTCTCCTGCTGCGGCTTAGGCCCCGCATGGTTGTGCACATCAATCGAACTCAATCCCACATCGAGCCACGACGCGCCCCCATCGTAGGAAAGATAGAAGCGCACATGTTCCTTTGAGCTGGCCACGCACATATCGTCGGAGTAGCCGCCGTCTTCATTCATGTGGATCGTAGCCTGCAACTGTTCAACATCCGGGCTGAAGTGCACATGGCCGATACTTTCGTACGTGGTTTCCCGCCAGATACCCAACACCACCTTGAATGAGTTGTTCGTGATCTTGCCGAAGTAATCAGGGCTAGCCAGCAGTAACGCCCGCAGACTCAACCGCGCAGCTTCGGGCGTCATCGTGGCCAGCGAGATCAGTTCCAGCGCAGGCTTGGTAGACCGGATATTCGATGCAATAGACGAGTTCATCAAGCGCCTCTCCGGAGTAAAACTCTGTTTTGAATTACGGTCTTGCTGAAATCCGTTGGCTTTCTGATTCCGCGAAATGGTCAAACGATTTCGAGTACTGGGGCGACATGGCCCCAAAAGACCAACGCGGGCTTTGCCTTGCTATCGGATAGTGCAGCTCACCCCTCGAGCGTTTCAAAGAGATGGAAAATAGTCGGAAATAGTTTTCTGAGCAGTACTCGACTCAACTCATCCGTAATGGGTTGTATTTCGAACGATTGCCGTGCAGAATAGAAAAGCCGCTGCGAGAGCTTATGCCCCAATCTCATCCCCCATCCAGCACCGCAAACCAGATTTGGCCCGCTTTGCCGCAAAGCGCGTGGAGCGACACCTGTGCCACTCTGCAACTGTGGATGCAGATCGTTGGCAAGATACGCCTGGCGCTCACTCCGCACATCAACCACACCTGGAACGTCGCGCTCTATCCCACCGTCCGCGGCGTCACTACTTCGCCCATGTCGTACGGCACCCTCATCGTTCAGATTGACTTCGACTTTGTCGCGCATCTGCTCGTCATCGAAACCGGCGAAGGCAGCCGCAAAACCTTCCCTCTTGAACCCATGTCCGTGGCTGAGTTCTACAAACGCACCATGGCGGCGCTGAACGAGGTAAGCTGCTCTGTGCCCATTTGGCCAAATCCGGTTGAGATCGCCGAGCCCATCCCTTTTCTCAATGACACCATCCACTGCAGCTACAACCGTGAGTATGTGGAAAGATTCTGGCGAATCCTGCTGCAAACTACGCGGGTGATGACCGTCTTTCGCGCCGGGTTCCGCGGCAAGGTAAGCCCAATCCACCTCTTCTGGGGAGCGCTCGACCTTGCCTGCACGCGCTTCTCAGGCCGCACTGCGCCAGAGCATCCAAGCATGCCGGGGCTCGCCGATCGCGTCACTCGCGACGCCTATTCGCACGAAGTCAGCAGTTGCGGGTTCTGGCCCGGCTCGGCGGGTCCTGGTTCCACAGTTATTGAACCGTTTTTCTACAGCTACGCTTATCCTGAGCCGCCCGGCTACCGCGAGTACGCGATCGCACCCAGGCAAGCCTGCTTCGACCCGAACTTCGGCGAATTCATTTTGCCTTATGAGGAAATGCGGTTGTCGCAGGACCCCGACGCTTCGCTTCTCGAATTCCTGCAATCCACCTACGAAGCCGCCGCAAACTGTGCGCATTGGGATCGCGCAGCTCTCGAGGTGTAGCTATCAGAGCAAGCTTCTTGAATGGCTTTCTTGAAAGGGCACGACTTAAGTCGTGCCGAAAAGGGCAGGAGAATTGATGGGGTTTTAACCCCTGTGCGGGAAAAGCCGACCAGCCCGCCCTCTTATGAGACATGCTTTACTCGTCCGCTTTTGTCAGCGCCGCAATGAGCTGATCTTTACGCTGGTTGGCCATGTTGTCGGAATTCCCCAGGATCCTGAGCCACACCAGCGTCGCCATTGCCGCCAATGCTAGAAACACCGGCGCCGCCAGCCACGTCGTCGCCAGCCTTGAAGTCAACACGTAAACCACCGCGCCAACTCCCACCAACCCCAATTGCAGCAGCAGGCTGAGGAGCGCCGCGCCCTGTGATCTGCGCTGCCGCGAGATCCGCCCCGGATTCACCTTGTACGGCATGGTCAGCGAAAATATATTGCCCACCGCAAGATTCACCGGCAGAACCATCAGAAGCCACGCCGCCGTAATGGCCAACGTCAGCAGGCCGGGTTCACCGATCCGCACAATGGCCAGCAAAGCCCCAATCACCATCGCCACCGCAAACACCATCGCGTGAAACAGGTTCTTCGCCAGCATCACCGTGCGGAACGGCGTGGGCGAAAGAAAGTAAAGTTGAATTCCCGCACCTTCGGTTCCCAGATTGTTGCCCCAAAGCTGATGAAATCCCAGTTGCCCAAAAAACACGCACAGAGGAAACGCAAAGATCGGTGCTTGCGCACTCAGACCGCCGCGTACGAACGTGCCTGAGATCACCAGCACCATCAGCAGCGGAGCGCCCACCGCATAAAGCAACGGCAATGCTCGCAACAAGCTGTGGAACTCCTTTGCCACAATCGCCGCGATCACCGGCGTAGTCCCTGCCTCCGCATCGGCAATCCGCCACGCACTCGCGCGCTCCGCAGTCCTCCCAGGCGGAGACTTGGCTATCGCCGCCGCGGCTGCCTTCAGGCCCGGAGCCGAGCTCAAATCCTCGCCGCTGAATTCCGCCCGCAACCGCAGTCCAAGAACGCCTCCCGCAGCCAGCACATACAACCCGAGTACTGCCGTCATTCCCAACCCGCGCACCGGCTTGGCGAGCGAAGCATCCTGCAGAGCCTGCCCCGCCAAACCCGGCGGCAGCCACTCCTGCACCGCGCTCACTGCCCTCACCCAGTGCGACTCCATCATGTGCTGCACCTGCTCTTCAGGACGCTCAATGCGCTTCACAGGCAGGCGATCATGCTGCCAGAACGCCGGATTCACTAGCTGGAACGACAGAAAGAAGATCATGAACAACGCGGCCATAATCTCTCGCGTCTTGCGCTGCGACAACCACCGGTCAATCCACGCAAAGATGGCCCGCACCAGCAGAACGTTAAACGCCGCAAAGACAAGCAGAATCAGAGCCGTGATTCCGAATAGTTCGGGACGAACCACCGTAATGCCGATCAGAATCCCCAGGCTGCACAGCGCGCCAATCGCCGTCGACACATCGGAGAGTCCGAACACCACGTACAGAAAACAAAACGAGCGGAAGCCCACCGGAAAACGCAGCAGCGAGCCCAGGTTGAACTGCTCCTGAAACGAGGCCAGCATGACGGGAACAACCTGCCAGGTCAACAGCACAAACCAGAACACAATCGGCATGTAATTCCACTGGCCGTCCGATGCAAGGCCGTAAGCAATGCCGCCCGCGCCAAATGCCAGACCCACCCCCATCAGGCCGTAGATGAGGTACGAAACCGCGCGTGCTCCGAACTCAAATGCGCCTACCTTCGTGCGCAGTCCATTCACAAAAATGTGCCGGCGCAAGCGGACCAGCGCACCGTACTGCGCGCGAGCCAGCGGGCTGAACAGTCCACTGCCGATCGGCAGCATTTCATCGCCGCCGCCCAGTTCTCTTCCGTTCACGGCTCCATTCATGACAGCCACGAAATCTCCTGCGTCGATTCCTGGTCTCCGCCCACAATCGAAAGAAAGATCTCTTCAAGCGTGAGCCGCTGGCTGCTCTCCGCTCCGGGCAGCGTTGAAGCAACGCCCGCCCGCAGCTCATCCAGCGCTCCGTTGGCCACCAGCCGTCCCTGGTAAATAATGGCCACGTGGCTGCACAGCCGCTCCACAATCTCAAGCACGTGCGATGTAAGAAAAATCGTCGCGCCGCGATTGATCATGCCCTGCAGCATGTTCTTCAGCATTCCCGCGGCAATGGCGTCCACGCCTTCGAAAGGCTCATCCAGAAACAGCACCTTCGGCGCATGAATCACCGCCGCAGCCAGCGACAGCTTCTTCTGCATTCCGTGTGAAAAGTCGGTCACCAGCTTCTTCGATTCGTTGGCAAGCTGCATAAATTCCAGCAGCTCTTCCGTGCGCTGGTTGGTCGTCGCGCGGTCAAGCCCGTACATGCGGCCCACAAAGCGCAGATACTCGCGCGCAGTAAGGCGGCCAAACAGCGCCATGCCTTCAGGAACTACCCCGACCTGCCGCTTCAAATCCAGCGCCGCTGCGTTGAACGGCTTGCCAAGAATCTCAATCGAGCCGGCGCTTGGTTCCAGCAACCCCGTCAGCATCTTGATGGTGGTGGACTTGCCCGCCCCGTTCGGTCCCAGAAATCCAAAGAACTGGCCCTGAGCCACGCTGAACGTAACGTTGTCCACTGCGGTCAGCTCGCCAAATCGCCTCGTGAGCCCGTTGGTCTCAATCGCAGCCGTTTCCATGTGCGCCAAGAATAACAAGGAACAGACAACGTCACCAAGTTACTGGGGAACCTGCCGATGAGCGTCGTAGCAGCAGGATTCGCAAGCCCCGCCCTTCAGCATGGGGAAACGAATCTTATGGTTTTCTGAGCCCCGGAGGGACGCTGCCAACTGCGCCATTTGAACCAACACCACTGAGCCCGCCTACCTGCCTGGACCTGAATCTCGAAGGCACAGACCGCCTCCCGGCAGTAGCCGCAATTGTGATGGGAATCACACATATTCGGAGTAGAGATTGAACTACGACCAAATTTGTCGTATTTTAGAAACATCTTCGAAGTTTGACTTCGAAAATGCATTCAGGCTGGGGTCTCCGCCACCAACTTTTGGCGAAGCGTATGGCGAAGACCACCAGGTATCGACAACCCTGCGGCTGGCGATGTGCCTCTCAGCATAGGCGCTTTCGCGGCCCCATGCAAGAGAGGACTCTTTGATGCTTCCTACGCAACTTGCTGTAATCAGACGATTTCCACAATATTTCCTGCTATTTACGGCCTGCGCTCTGCCCTTCCACGCTGAAACCCCGGCACCGTCGGAACCGATGTCAACTTCCGTGTGCCGAGTAAGCTCCGGTGCACCAGTCGCGTGGACAGTCACTGTAACCGACCCAAACGGAGCCGCTCTGGTTGGTGCCCGAGTGCAGTTGAAATGCGGCCAGACGGCGGTCGCAACCGAAAGCGACGCCGATGGCCAGGCTGCGCTTAATGCTCAGCCCGGCGACTGGCAACTCACGGTCGAAAATCCCGGATTCGCAGCAGTCGACCGTACCGTGACCGTGGCACCCGGTTCCGAGGGAATGACGGTCGCCTTGCAGGTGGCTTCAACCACTGACACGGTGCGCGTAACCGCCGATGCAAAGTTCGTAGTAAACACCGCAGAGTCCGGTCTCAAGATGGAACTTCCGCTGATGGAAACTCCGCAGGCCATCACCGTAGTCAACCGCGAGTTGCTGGACTCGCAGCAAGCCGTCAAGCTCGACGACGCATTGAAGAACGTCGCCGGCGTCATCGCCGGCGGCTATTACGACGGCTGGGACTATTACCGCATCCGCGGTTTCGACGCCTCGTTCAACACCTACATCGACGGATTGCGCGGCGGCAACGGCATGATGGAAGAGACCTGGGGTCTCGAATCTGTCCAGGTGCTGAAAGGACCATCGTCGGCACTTTACGGACAAAGCGTGTTGGGTGGCCTGGTCAACATCGTCACGCGGAAACCCGTACCGGGCAATTTCGCTCACGTGCAGCTCACTGCCGGCTCTTACAACTTTTACGATCCGGCAATCGACATCGGCGGATCGCTCAACAACTCCCAGACACTCTACGGACGGCTGGCTGCGATCTATCACACAGCCGACACCTTCGTGGATTACACCTACCGGAATCGTTACTACTTTGAACCATCGCTTACCTGGCGCGCCATGCCTGGCACGGCGCTCACGCTGATAGGCCGCATCCAGCGCGACAATGGCCGCCAGGCAATGCCGCTGCCTGCCATCGGTACCGTGCTGCCAAACATCAACGGCCCCATCCTCATCAATCGCTACAACGGAGAGCTTGAGGCCAACGCCAACAAGCTTGGGCAGGCCAACCAGCAGTTCGGCTACCAGTTTGTGCAGTCGCTCAGCGAGCACTTCTCTCTCCAACAGAACGCGCGCTTTGCCTGGTACCAGCAGGATTGGAACCGCATCTACTATCCCGCCTACCTCGATGCCGACGAGCGTACGCTGTATCGCTATCCCCTCAACTGGCACGGACCCTGGCAGACACACGAAGTGGACACCCACCTCGAAGGCCGCGGAAAACTGTTCGGCATCGATCACGCTGCTCTGCTCGGCTTCGACTTCTATCGCAGCCCGTCAACCGGCCTCGGCTACTCCATTGACTTCAGCGACCCGTCGCAGTATGAGCCGCTGGACCTCTACACGCCGGTTTATGGCGCTAATCCTGTACGCCCACTCTCGCTCTACACATCGAGCGAGACCGTCACGCAGTACGCAGGCATCTATCTGCAGGACCACATCCGCCTGCCCCATAACATAACCATCACCGGCGGAGGACGCCTGGACTTTGCCAAGAATGAAAGCAAGGGCTCGCCCAACCAGAACGGCAGAGGTTGGACGCCTCGGCTCGGAGTCACATGGCAGGCAATTCCCTCCACCACGCTCTATGCAAGCTTCAGCAAATCGTATCTGCCGCAATCGGGGCAGGTGTACGACGGAACCACCGCGGGAACCTACCTTGCACCCGAGCACGGACAGCAATGGGAAGGTGGCGCAAAAAGCGCTCTCTGGAACGGGCGCGTGATGGCCACGCTCGCGATCTTCCAACTGAACCGCAACAATGTGGCAACCTCTGACCTTACGCACCCGAACTTCTACCTCCTTACCGGCGAGCAGCGCAGCCGCGGCGTCGAGCTCGAAGCGACCATGCATCCGCTTACAGGCTGGAACGTGACCTCCGCATACTCCTACGTAAACGCCGAAGTGCTGCACGACAACACGCTTCCGGCGGGCACGCCGACCATCAACTCCCCCAAGAATCTCTTCAACGCTTGGTCAACCTACGAGGTGCCTCGTGGCATTGCGCGCGGACTGGGCTTTGGCATCGGCGGCCGTCACTACACTGACCAGTCGGGTGATCTGGCGAACAATTTCCAGCTACCCGGCTATGGAATCGTCGACGCTTCGCTCTCGTACAGACGTGGGCGTGCTCACTGGAAAGTCAACGCCTACAACCTGGGCGACAAGCGCTATGCAAGCGGCTCCTACAACGATGTCTACGTAAGACCCGGCGAGCCGCGAACCGTTCACGGAACCATCTCCTGGGATTTCTAACAAAGGATGGCGCACAGCCCGTTGCGGTGTGAGCTGCCGGAACGGCCACACCGCAACAGAGCTGCGTCGCCGGAGAAGTTCATGTTCGCGAAAGTACTTCATCACCCGCGCAAGCTGTGGATACGCCGGGTGCTCTTCCAGGTTCACCTCTGGGCAGGAATTCTGCTGGCGCTTTACGCCGTAGTGATCAGCCTGAGCGGATCGATTCTGGTTTTTCAGGATGAGATCCGCCTGGCTTCGCTGCGGCACATGCCGTTTGACCCGGCGCATATCGCCTCCATTGACGATGTCATCGCTCATGCACAGCAGCGCTTCCGCACGTCGCACCTTACATATGTCGGCTTTCCGCAGCAGGACAATCCCTGGTGGACACTCTATCTCTCCGATGCAAGCGGCAAGCTGGACATTGCCTACGCCGACGCCGCTTCAGGAACTCCCTTAACCCTGCCGCACCGGCTCTTCATCGACTTCGTGCTTGACCTGCACGTCTACCTGCTCGCAGGTCAAACAGGATTCATCGTCAACTGCATCGCGGGCATGGGCCTGCTGCTTCTGGCCATCACAGGTGCGGTTCTGTGGTGGCCGGGCATCAGGCTGTGGAAGCGCGCGCTCTGGGTCTCCTTCCGGCGCGGCTGGAAACGAGTCAACTACGACCTTCACAGCACCATCGGCATCTGGACGCTGCTCATCGTAAGCTGGTGGGGCATTACGGCAATCTATTTCCTGCTGCCGCGGCAGGTAAGCGCCATCGTAAATGCGGTCTCGCCCCTCGTGGGCATGAAGGAACCTGTTCCCCCTGCGCCCGTAGCAAGCTCATCCGTCGCGCCCCTCCAGGCAATCCTCTCGCAGGTTCCTGCCATATCTACAGGACACCTCAGCGGCGTCAGCCTTCCCAATACACCCGGCGGAGCGGTGACAGCCTACGTCGACCGGCGCAATCCGGGCGACTTCTCGCACCGCGACATCCTCACCTTCGACGGCCACGCCGGCAAGCTGCTCACCGTGTGGCACTACGGCAAAAAGAAATCTCTCGGCGACTGGGTGTTGTGGCTCATGCATCCCCTCCACTTCGGCACACTCTGGGGAATCGGAGTGAAAGTTCTCTGGGCGCTCCTCGGCCTGGGCGTAACCGTGCTGAGCTTGACCGGCCTGCTCATGTACTGGAACCGCAAACTCAGCAAATGGTGGGCAAGTTCATCAATATCCAGAAATCATCGTTAAGAGGATGACCCCTATTTCAAGCGGGGATTCATCACGCTGATGGTGACCCTGGTCTTTGGTTTTCCGGGACCGTGGGCACCCTCTGCGTGGTTTGGAAAGGTCATCGGGACCCGGTTCCCCGGAAAAGCGGAAAGCACAAAACGTCTCCTATTTTTCCACGCAACCGGCGCCGCGGCTATTTGATCTCAACGGTAGCTGCGCTAAACTAACAACTCATCGCTGATGCAAAACATCAGACCGCCCGTGCCCACGTCGGCACAAGCAAACACACAAGTCAAACGAGCTTGGAGGCCATATGGTTTCACGACGTTCTTTTTTGCACGGGACCGCAACTGCTGCTGCTGCAAGTATGATCCCCGCGCGTTCTGCGCACGCTGCGGCAACAACTGCTGATATGCCTGCGCCAATTGCCGCTCTGCCCTCGTTCGCCGGAAGGGTCAAACCGTTCACCAACCGCGAGCGTCTTGCCCGCATCGAAAAGGCAAAAAAGCTCATGGCGGCAAACAAAATCGATGCGATTGTGCTCTCGAACTCGACCTCGAACTCCGTCTATTTTGCCAATATCAGGTTGGGCGGCGGCGAGCGCTTGTGGGCGCTGGTCATGCCTGCAAAATCCAAACCGTTTATTGTTTGCCCGGCGTTTGAAAATGGCCGCGCGCACGAAATGCTTTCCACCGGTCCGTTTGCCGGCGACGCCGACGTCATCACCTGGCAGGAAGATGAAAGCCCGTTCCTGGCTCTGGTGAAAGGGCTCAACGATCGCGGCATCGTCTCCGGAAATGTCGGCCTGGACGAAAACATGAAGTGGGTCTTCGCAAACAGTCTAATGAAAGCTGGACCGCACCTGAAATTTGCGAGTGCCAACCCGGTCACGGCGGGCTGCCGCATGATCAAGGAAGAGCACGAGCTAGAGTGCCTCCGCGTGGCGTGCGCGGCAACCCTTGCTGTCTATGCCGCTGTGTACAAGTCATTGAAAGAGGGCATGACGAGCGCCGACGTGCACGGCCTGGTGGCGCAAGGATACGCCAAGGTTGGCCTGGTCGGCGAAGCCAGCATGAATATCGATGAGTACACCGCCTCACCGCACGGATCGCGTATGCCGCAAACCATCCGCGAAGGCTCCATCGTGATGCTGGATGACGGATGCCGCGTCGAGGGATACACCTCGGATATTACCCGCACCTTCGTCCTCGGCAAGCCGACCGACAAAATGAAGCAAGTCTTCGATATCGTTCATCGCGCGCAGCAAGCCGGCCTTAAGGCTGCCGCGCCAGGCACCGTCCTCGCGGCGGTCGATCATGCTGCCCGCAAGGTGATTGTCAACGCCGGCTATGGTCCCGGGTTCAAGTACTTCACGCATCGCCTCGGCCACGGAGTCGGGCTCGATATGCATGAGTGGCCTTATTTCGTCGATAACAACATGTTCGGCGAAGATCTCCATCCGGTCCTCAAGCCGAACATAGTCATGAGCGATGAACCCGGGATATACATCCCCGGAGAGTTCGGCATTCGCCTCGAAGACGAACTGCATGTAACTGACGATGGAGCAGAGTTACTAACACCGGCGAGCCCTTCTTTAGAAGACCCCTTTGGAAACATGTAGCTCCCTTACTTATTAGTTATCGAGATGGGTGCCGGGTGCCCCCGGTCCCCGGCTTTTGGGGACCGGGGATACCTCACCAACGAACCATTGAAGACATCCCTATTGAACAATTTCACACGCAATGCACTATCCACTTAATCGCGATAAACAGGAGGAAACATGAAGGAATGCATGAAGCTTGTATCGGGTTTTGCCGTTCTGGTAGGTATGTCGATTGCGACTACCGGTGTACAAGGCCAACAAGTTGTCAAACACATCCAGAACGAAAAAGGCGCAATTGCCGTTGGCGTGTGGGCTGGAGACACCTATTATCTGAGCGGGCAGTTGCCAGCGCCTCAAACTCCGGGAGACCCGGCCAAGGGCATTCAGCCAACCTATGGCGACACTGAAATGCAGACCATGAGCGCTCTCACCAAGATCCAGGACCTGCTCAAAGCGCAAGGCCTGACCATGGGCGACGTCGTCTTGATGCATGTCTACCTGGCCGGCGATCCCGCCAAGGGTGGCAAACTCGACTTCAGCGGCATGATGGCGTCATATACAAAGTTTTTCGGAACAGAAGATCAACCCAACAAGCCCGCGCGCTCAGCCATGCAGGTTGCGGCGTTGGCTGCGCCATGGGCCCTGATTGAAATTGAAGTCACCGCAGTCCGTCAGAAATAATTTCAGGGTGCCCCCGGTCCCTCGCAGTTGGGGACCGGGGATGATGAACCCATTCCCTCCAGTCAACCCAATCGCAAGTGGAGTATCCTCGCAGTGAGATGAAAGGCAAGCGCATTCGTTATCAGCAAACCGGGCAGTTTCACTTCCTGACCTTCAGTTGCCATCGCCGTAGAGGTTACTTGTCGTCGGCTGTGGCCATGGACCTCTTTGAAGATGCTCTGGAGCGCGTGCGCCGTCGCTATCTGCTTGTGGTTGCCGGTTACGTGGTGATGCCGGAGCACGTGCACTTGCTGGTAAGCGAGCCCGGGCGCGCTCTTTTATCCAGGGCCATCCAGGCTCTGAAGCTGTCGGTCTCGATGCGGAGTCGGGAAAGGCCCTTCTGGCAGGCGCACTATTATGATTTCAACGTCTCCACACACGACAAGTTTGTAGAGAAGCTGCGCTATATCCACCGCAATCCTGTGAAGCGCGGACCAGTGGCGAAACCGGAAGAATGGCAGTGGTCGAGCTTCCGCCATTATCAAACGGGCATGCGCGGAACCGTGGAGATTGAATCGGAATGGACTGCCGGAAAGAGAGGTTGGCAGGTGCCCGAGTGGATGCGTGTTCGCTCGCCCAACTCCTCGATCTCCCCGGTCCCCAACAGCTAGGGACCGGGGGCACCCGGCGCAACGAGTTGTCAGCCTGCGGGAGGAGCCCAACTTCAGTCAAGCATGTTGGTCAGTTACAGCAGCGCGAACAACAACCGGCTCAATGTCACGCCGAACGCGCCGAATGGAGTAGGCTACGATGCGGCAGGCAACGTGACCAACGACGGCAGAGTAGATTATCTTTATGACGGCGATGGCCGCATCTGCGCGGTTGCCAACTACTCAGTTCCGTCGATGACGATCATGACCGGTTACCTGTACGATGCGGAAGGCCGGCGCGTGGCCAAGGGCACCATTTCGGCCTGGAGTTGCGACCCCACGGTGAACGGCTTCCAGACCACCGACGATTACATTCTTGGCCCTGGAGGCGAGCAGGTAACGGAGATGGGCGTAGGCGGAGCATCCGGCGGCACCACAACCAGCGGCCTGGTCTGGCACCACACCAACGTGTGGGCGGGTGGCAAGCTGCTGGCCACCTACGATGGAGACAGCTCATCGACCTCGGGCCTGCACTTCTACTTCGACGATCCGCTGGGCACACGCCGCGTGCAGACCGATTCGGCGGGCAATGTTGAGCAGAGGTGTTCGAGCCTGCCCTACGGCGACGGCGAAAGCTGCGGTCCAACACCGACCGAACACCTGTTCACCGGCAAAGAACGAGACGCCGAATCAGGAAACGACTACTTCGGGGCAAGGTACTACGCATCGACCATAGGCAGGTTCTTGAGTCCCGATTGGAGCTCGAAGATTGAGCCGGTTCCGTATGCGAGCCTCGGCGATCCGCAAACCTTGAACTTGTACTCGTATGTGCGAAACAACCCGCTAGGCGGTGTTGACGCTGACGGGCATACTGTTGAGCCAGACCCGGACTGGCTACAGAGGGAAAAGAATTCAGAAATGGGGCGGGGCCACTTTACGAACGAACAGTTGATGGCCCTACAGCAGAACTCAAACGGGACGAGCTTGCCATCATCTCTAGCTATGACGACTGGCCCTTCAATTGGCGGAATAATCTCGACTGTGAAGAAGTTGTTCGGCTTTGGCAAAGACGCTAAGGATATGCTCGACGCCAAAGAACAATATTCCTATTGGGGCACGCTTCAAAATGGGCATCTCAAGAGGCTTCAGCGGGATATGGGCAATTCAAAGTACGCTGACCCCATGCACATAGGAGTAGATAATGCACAACTTAAACTCGACGAGGCCGAAAGGGGCTATTACGGCACAAAGATGGCTCTTACCGTGGGCGGAGCGAGTGGCGGCATAATGTTTCCGCAACTCGGAGACGGGGTGCTATTCCAATTGAAGACGCAGATCGATGCCGCTGTGCAAAATTTAACTAATGAGACTGCTGCATATAACCGCGCTGTTGGTGCGCAGTAGTCATTCAGAATCCCAATTTGCCTTCTTGGGCTGTTGGAGGTGATTATGCACAACTTCTTCAAAGGAGCACTATGAAGTCCCGTAAGACCTTAATTTCACTTTGCCTGGTCGTTGTGATATTGGCGCTTGGAGCTTTTGCTCTGCGGTATCGCCGATATGCACATGCGGCGGCTTGGCATTGCTTCCATTCGGCCAATGTAAGGTTTGGAGTACACGAGATTCAAATCCCCAAACTATGGTGGGTCGGGAACACAGATAATGCAGGTCGGCTCTCAATTCTACGCGCTTGCAAATCGACTGCGTTCATAGACCCCGAGATCGAAGTAGCCCCTGCCGGTCCAGGAGAAGTAGCTGAAAATGATGCTGAGCAGTCTCGTCTGGAACAAGCAGTTGTTTCGGACAGGAATCGCGATCCGCAGCCAGGGTGGACATATTCATCAATCAGTCTTAAGGCTAGGGGTTCCGTTTGGTACTGCATAAAAGGTCAACAAACAATTCTTGGTCGCAGTTTCGCTACCGACTTGCTTTGCTATGCGCCACGCATTCCATATTCCTTGCATTACCAAGGCCCTCCTGAACAAGAAGGAGAAGCGAAACTGATCTTTGCTAGCTTCCGATGAATCTGGGTGGGGTAGCACAGTGCAACCGCAGGCCGCCTTCCGGGGCGGCTTGCTGGCGTCTGGGGCTTCCGTCGGCAGCATCGGCGCGGCCAGCGAAAAGCAGCCATGCTCCGCATGGGCAGGGGTAGGGACACGTCTCCCCAAAGGGTTGCTGCAGGGATACCGGGCGGTAACCGTGGGGGAACGCTTGCGGAATCAGCGAGCTATGGCCAACCAATGCGAAATATAAGGTGTTTACGTGTTTACGCGGGCGGGTGGCCCCGGTCCCTCGCATTTGGGGACCGGGGATATCGATACGATGCAAGCGATGGCCTCAATTCGAATTCCGGATACGTCTATGACGCCGCTCCTCGCTTGTCTCTTCAGCGAAGCGTCCGGCCATCGGGCGGGTGGCGGGTGGCCCCGGTCCCTCGCTTTTGGGGACCGGGGATACCACACCCAAACCTCGCACCCACGACCGCGCGCTACTTCTCTTCCGGCGGCACATCCTCCGCACCCGGCATCGGGTCGTTGTCGCGGTCGGTCACCAGCGTGAGCGCAGACAGCTTGTCGGCAATCTCAGCGGTCCAGCAGCCCTCAGGCGCACGCCACGCCCAGTTGCCCTCGGGAACCGCCGGCGTATTCATTCGCGCATCCGACCCCAGTTCCAGCAGATCCTGCGCCGGGGCAATCGCAACCTCGGCCACACTCGCCAGCGCCGTGCGAATCAGCGGCCACGTCGGGTGGCCGTGCACCGGGCCTGTGTACGCTTCGAGTGCTTTGCGCTCGTGCTTGCTTGCCGTGCGCCACCAGCCCTGCGTGGTGTCGTTGTCGTGCGTGCCCGTGTACAACACCGTGTTCGGCACAATGCGATGTGGCAAATGAATATGCGCGCCCACGTCGCCGAATCCAAACTGGATCACCTTCATCCCCGGAAAGCCCAGGTCGAGGCGCAGTTGGTCCACTTCCTCCGTGATCAGGCCCAGGTCCTCCGCAACCAGCGGCAGCGGGCCCATCGCCTTCTCCATCGCGCGGAACAGCTCCAGCCCCGGAGCCTTGATCCACTCGCCGTTGATGGCCGTCTCCTCGTCCGCCGGAATGGACCAGTAAGCCTCAAAGCCGCGGAAGTGGTCGAGCCGAACGATGTCGTAAAGCTGGCATGCGCGGCGCAGGCGATCGATCCACCAGTCGAAACCGCGTGCCTCAAGCACGTCCCACCGGTACAGCGGATTGCCCCACCTCTGCCCCGTTGGAGAAAAATAATCCGGCGGCACGCCTGCAATGTGAATCGGGTTCAGATCGTCATCGAGTTCAAAGATGTCAGGATGCACCCAAACATCCGATGAATCCATGTTCACAAAAATTGGCACGTCGCCAAGCACGCGAATGCCGTGCCGCAACCCTGCCTCGCGAAGCGACTCCCATTGCATAGCGAACGCAAACTGCAAAGCCCGTTCCTGCGCCAGCGCCCGTGCACTGCGCTCCTTCACCTCGGCCAGAGCGCCCGGCTCGCGGCGGCGCAGCGGTTCGGGCCACTTGGTCCACGCACCGGTATTGAACTGGCGGCGCAGCTCGGCGTAGAGCGCATAATCATCCAGCCATCCCGCTTGCTCGCGGCAGTATGTACCAAATTTTTCCCATTCAGCTATCGATTTAACACTAGCCGAACCACGGTCCAGAAAGTTCCCCGCCCCTTCATACAGCAGCGGCAGCTTCTGCTCCTCCACCTGCTCGAAATTTACGTTCCCCTGCGCGCCTTCAATGCCCGCAATGCGATCCTTCGCGATCCATCCCCACTCGCAAAGCAGTTCCAGGCTGATCAGCAAAGGGTTTCCCGCAAATGCCGAAGTGCCCGCATAAGGCGAGTTGCCAAAGCCCGTAGGGCAGAGTGGAAGCACCTGCCACACATGCTGACGAGCCGCCGCCAGAAATTTTACAAATTCATGCGCGGCCGGCCCCAGGTCGCCAATACCTCCACGAGAAGGCAAAGAGCTTACATGCAGCAATACCCCAGAAGAACGGCGAAACTCCATGCTCCATTATTACAAGCTTCGCTTGTATACCTGCTCCATGCTGTGGCAAATCACTATAATCCGTTTGATACATCCCTAGTGATCTAACAAGAGCCCAGTTCGAGGTTGATACGTTGCAGATTCAAGCGCAGCAGACTTTCTACTCATTTCTTGTAGGGATTTCCGCAATGTCTATCGTTGGTCTGGCCGCTGGTTCGGCCCACGCAGCAACACCTGCTCCACCTCCGCAGGTCGTAATCCAATCCGGATGGCAGATGCAGGACGCAGCCAAAGTTACGCCGGGAGGAGCCGAAGTCTCTTCGACACACTTCAAACCCACCGGCTGGTACACGGCAACAGTTCCCGGCACCGTGCTCACCACGCTTGTAAACAACCGTGTGTATCCCGAGCCGCTTTACGGAGAGAACAACCGCCCCGAGATTATTCCCGACGGTCTGGCGCGCACTTCGTGGTGGTACCGGACTGAGATTTCAGTTCCGCGTTCCTACAAGAATCATCGTGTGTGGCTCAACTTTGATGGCATCAACTATGCGGCCGAGGTCTGGGTCAACGGTATGCATGTAGGCATAGTCCGCGGCGCGTTCATCCGTGGCATCTTCGACATCACCGCTCATGTAAAGCCCGGCAAAAAGGCGGTACTTGCGGTGCTTATCACTCCGCAATCGCACCCCGGCATTCCTCATGAGCACACTTTGCGTGCCGGCGTTGGACCCAACGGTGGCATCACTGCAATCGATGGCCCCACGTTCCTTTCAACGATAGGCTGGGACTGGCTTCCTGCAATTCGTGATCGCGACAGCGGCATCTGGCAAAAGGTATATCTCTCGGCCGCCGGTCCCGTCCTGATAAAGAATCCGCTGGTGACGACCGATCTTCCACTGCCAAAAACAGACTCGACCGATATAACTGTGCAGGTGACGCTCGAGAACGTCAGCGACCAGTCTCAGAAAGGCGTGCTGCAAGGAACGATTGAAGCCATCAAGTTTGAGCAGCAGATAGAACTCCAGCCGCACAGCACTAAAACAGTCAGCTTCGACGCCAAGACAACCTCAGCGCTGCATATGGAAAATCCGCGGCTCTGGTGGCCGAATGGTTATGGCCCCGCGAACCTATACAACCTGCATCTAGCATTCAATCAAGGACGCCATGCATCCGACGCAACGGACGTGAGCTTCGGCGTTCGCAAAATTACTTACAGCGTGCCGGGCGTCGATACACTCACGATCTCGGTGAATGGCGTGCCGGTGTTTATTCGCGGCGGTAACTGGGGCCTCGACGAAGCGATGAAGCGCATTCCGCGCGCACGGCTCGAAACGCTCATCAAGTTACACAAACTGGCAAATCTCAACCTGATTCGGAACTGGGTTGGCCAGAGCACGAGCGAAGACTTCTACTCGCTTTGTGACAAGTATGGAATCCTGATCTGGGATGAATTCTTTCAGCCCAATCCCAATGACGGCCCCGATCCAACCGATATTGCGACTTACGTCGCCAACGTTCGCGACAAGGTACTGCGCTACCGCAATCATCCTTCGATCATGCTGTGGTGCGCGCGCAACGAAGGTTATCCCCCACCGGAAATCGATGCTGAACTCCGCAAAGTCCTCGCCGAGCTTGAGCCGACTCGCCGCTACCAGCCAAGCTCGACTGACGGCGCCGGCGTGCGCTCGCACGGGCCATACCTCTGGCGCACTCCGCGCGAGTTCTACAAAATCACCGACGACTACTTCAAGACAGAAACCGGCAGTGTCTCGGTGCCCACGCTCGAATCCATTCACGGCATGATGCCGGAGAAGGATTGGGAGAGCATCAACGACGATTGGGCCGAGCATGATTTTGCTAAAGGTAACTCCGGTTCTGACAAGTACCCGGCGCAGATCGCAGCGCGCTACGGCAAATTTCGTAATCTGGCCGACTTTGTGCGCAAAGCACAACTCGCCAACTACGAGGCATTCCGTGCGATGTACGAGGGCCGCAATGCGCAGTTGTTTCATCCCGCCACGGCGATCATCACGTGGATGAGCAATCCGGCACAGCCAAGCTTTGTGTGGCAAATCTATCACTACGACTTTGAGCCAATGTCGTCGTACTTTGCCGTAATGCACGCCAACGAGATGGTGCATGCGCAATTCAACGAGAGCAATGGGCAATTGCAGGTCGTAAACAATTTTCCAGAGCCTCTTAAGAATGCCACTCTGCGCGTTGAGATCTATAACCTGGATGCAACATTGGCCTACGAAAACGAGATCAGCGTATCGGCGGATTCATCAGCCGTCACGAACGCTGGCCTGATCGATTTCCCCACTACGCTTTCGCCAGTTCACTTCATCCGGCTTGCACTGCGCGACGCAAACGGAAGGCTCCTCTCGAGCAATTTCTACTGGCGCGGCCTTCCGGCACATCCAGACGACCTGAACGATCTGAACAAGATGCCCATGGTAACGTTGCAGGCCACAGCCACGAGCAAAGATGAAGGCAGCAAGCGCACCATGACGGTCACGCTGCACAACGCGAGCAAGAGCGTTGCATTGATGACGCACCTGCAGTTGCGGCGGCGGAAATCCGGCGAGCGTGTGCTGCCGGCCTTCTACAGCGACAACTACGTATCGCTGATACCCGATGAGACCCGCACCATCGCGATTGAAGCCGACGCGAATCGGTTCAACGGAGAAGATGCGCAGGTGGTGGTCGACGGCTGGAACGTGACGGTGGTGCCAACTGCGCAGAAGAACGTAACCCTTGCGCCAAACCTCAACGCTCAGCCTGAGCATTCTCCAGAAACTGGATTGCCTTACCAAACAGTGGGCCTGCGTTAGCGGACTTCGTTCTTTCATTAGTACGTGAGCAATAGCCAGAAAGTAAAAGCCCGCAACCACTCAGGCTGCGGGCTCCTTTGTGTTCGTCGTCGCCAATTACATTCCAGGCAGCGGTTGGTTCTTCTTGGCGTTGAAGCGGATGAGATTGTGCTTCTTGTAGTAGTCGAGAACTCCGCTCATAAAGACATTGAAGGCCTCGGCCTGCCGTTGTTGAAGCAGCGCGTCCTTGGTGGCGTCGAAATTCTTCTGAATCTCTTCCGCTGTAGGCTCCTGCTTGTCCAGAATTCTTGCCGCAACGCCGGTGCGCTGCGCGTTGATTGGTCCGCTGATGTTACCCACTGAAAGGTCGAACAGTTGCGGAGCAACCTGTCCAACAGCACCGAAATCGGGTACTTGGTCACCGAGTCCCACCAGATCGCTCGTCTTCAGCGTTGCACCCATCTCTTTGGCAGCCTGCTTCAGATTGTTCTCATTCTTGGCGCGCTCGGAAAGTTCGTTCGTCTTTTGGCCAAGCAGACGCGGAAGCTGCTCATCGCGATAGTCGTCGAGGATGTGGCTCTTCCAATCTGCAAATGCAGGCGCGTGCGCGGGAGCAACACTCGTTACCTGGAAGATGGCGTATCCCTCACCTGTAGGAGCAGACTGCGGCGGATCGCTTTGCTTGGATGCGAACGCGCGAGTGAGAAGCTGCGAGCTATCGGCCAGCGAAGGAATAATACCCTCGCGGCTCACCAGCGGCGTTGTCACCACATCGAGATGATGCGCGGCTGCCGTCTTCTCGAGTCCGTTCTTGATGGCCTCTGAGGTGAGCGTCCTGGCGTAGTTGTCTTCTGCCTGCGCTTCATTCTGGCGCGACAACGCAGCCTTAATCGTCGGCTCCACCTCAACAAGCGTCTGCGTATGAGCCGGTGTGCGCTCTTCCACCTGTACGACGTGATACCCAAACTGGCTCTTCACGATCTTGATGTCGCCGATCTTCTGCGTAAAGATTGCCGTGTCAAATGCGGGCACCATCTTTCCGCGCTGCGCAAAGCCCAGCTCACCGCCAGTATCCTTGCTGCCGGGATCGTCGGAGTCCTTCTTAGCCAGCTCAGTCCAGCTTCCGCCGGCCTGGAGCTGCTTGAGGACCGACTCGGCCTTGGCCTTGGCCGCGGCATCCGCCTTGGCATCGTCGCCCGCCGGCATTGAGATGAGGATGTGCCGCGAACGCGCCTGCTCCGGCTCGGCGTACTCCGACCGGTGCGCGTTGTAGTACTGCTGAATCTGCTGCTGCGTGGGCTGCGGTACACCGCCGGGAATCTGGCCGGGCGTGAACATGAAATACGCAATCTTGCGCTGCTCCGGAACGGCGCTTGCGTATTGCGACGCATTCTTTTTGAAATACGCTTGCAGCTCACTGTCCGAGGGATTGATAGTCTTGCGCAGATCGTCTGCCGAAATTACGGCATAGTCGAATTTGATCTTCACATTCTGCTTGCGGTAGGCTTCACGAACTTCCTGGTCGCTCACCGAAACGCCGGCGGTAATATAAGCCTGCAACCTGCGGGCAATGATGTCGTCCTTGATGCTGGCTTCAAAATCGGGAATCGACATGTTGAGCCGCTCTGCGATGAGCGCCTGGTACTGCGACTGACCGATAAACTTGCCGTCAGGGAACAGCACCGCGCCGGTGGGGCCGGTGCGCAGATACTGGCTCACATCGTCGTTGGTGGCGGTAATGCCGAGCTTGGCCGCTTCCTGCAACAACACCTGCTGCTGTACAAGCTGCTGGCCAACCTGCGCCTCAAAGAAATTCAGGATCGTCGGATTGTCGGCGTACTGCGGGCCACGCTGCTGCAACTGCTGGCGAGCAACCTGCTCCACCTTTACCTGGCTCACATCTTCACCGGTGGAGAGAATCTTGCTGTACCAGTGCGGATAAACAATGGCAAAAGTATTCTCCGATGCAGCGCCGCCGGCCATCAGGCCCGGGATCAGGTAGACGCACATGGATATGGAGGCGGCGCCAATGATAACGACCAAAAGCGCCTTTACGAACCGATTGTCATTTTGCAGGAAACGAATCATGGATGGACTTGAACCTTCGACTCTCTACGCGCTAGCGCTGTGCGCTCCCAAGCGGCAATCTAACCCACCCGCGGGGCACATCCGGCGACTGCGCAAATCTCGCACGATGCGACTTTTCTATTATATTCGACGTTCAACCAGCCCTGACAGGCTCCACCGGCTAACCTGCAAAGTACTTAGGACTTCCCGGTGGGGATGCCCTAAGTACTTTGCGAAGATGGCGTTGCGCTTAGCGCCAGTAGTACATGCCGCCGGCCATGAAATACGGCCGGTAATACACCCTGGGGTAGTAGCCATAAGGGTATGGAGACCCGTAGTACATGTACCGGGGGCGATAGGGATACGGCGCAGGGCGGCGCTGATAGAGTGACGGGCCACCTGGGTACAGCCCCTGTGCCAGCCGTACAGCTTCTGCCTGGCTCACCGGATTTACGGTCAGCGGCGCTTCTAGATGGAAGCTCACCAGAGCCTCGGCGGGAATCCAGACCCCCGGCCCTGAAGAGGCTGCCGAGGCTGCTGTTCCTGCACCCACACCTGCAGCCGCACCGACGGCACAACCAACTCCGCGCCCAACCGCGCAACCGATAATGGTGCCCACCAAGCCCGCTCCTACTGCGTTGCTCACTGTCCGGCCGGCCTTGTCGGGCCCTCTCACCCTGAACTCATCTGAAGTGACCGGATAGGTTCTGCCGCCAAGGTCGAGCGAGGTGAGCTGCAGAGCGAGAACCGGCTTACCGGAGAGTTGCCCCGAACCGGGCTGGTGGCTTTCAGTCACCACGCCACGGAGTACGGCTCCACGCGGAATGGCGAGCACACCGCCATAGGTCACGTCGCTGATCAATGTAAATTGAACCGGCTGACCGTCCTGAGCGTGCTTGGTCGCCAGGGGTTCCATGGTCCGCAACTGCAAAAGCGTTCCATCGGGAATAGTCACCGGTCCGGTAGCCTGACGGTACTGTGGCGGATACGGAGATCCGTACTGCGGACGATTCTGTGGATATGGTTGGCGATTCTGACTCTGCTGAGGGTATTGCCCCGGTTGGGGGTACTGCCCCTGATCCGGATACTGGCTTGTCTGCGGGTACTGCTCGGACTGAGGGTATTGGCCCTTTTCGGGCGGCGGCCCTGCCTGCGGATAGTCCTGCGACGATGCCGAAGCCGGTCCATCATCAGGTGGGGCATTGCTTGCCGTCTGCGGAACGTCATCGTTCATATCCGGCTGGGGTTGGGCGTTTTGCGCTTCCTGCGGGTTGCCCACGGTCAGATTGTTATTGACCTTGGTCACACCGGAGACCTTGGCGGCAACCGATCCCGCCAGTTCTTTCGACGCCTCGGAAGAAACCGTTCCAGCCAGCGTCACTTCGCTCTCAATCGTCGCCGCGGTAATCAGATCATTCTTGAGAGACTGCTCGGCGTCGAGGGCATGCACGACGTCCATTTCGATCTGCCCATCGGTGCGCTGGGCGCCGGCTGCTGCATCCTGTGCATACGGCATGGCCACACCAAGCAACAACACTCCCGACAAGGCCAGGAGCTTTACGTAACGTCTCTTCATAAATGACCGCTTCATATCTATACCTCTCCCCAGTCGACCGGGCGTCTCGGACCGTCGCCGGGCGGGCAAAAACCCGCCCGGCAAAAGAGACACTTACATGGGTTGTGGTCCCGGCTTGCCTGTTTAGACGCCGCGGGGCACAGCCCGTTAAATATTGGAACCCGAACCGCCGGAAAAAGTTCCGCAGGATGCAGTCCGCCTGCAAGTCTCACCAAAAGCCCGGCCTTCAGCCCCTTTCCAGAGGTGGATTTGGCCGGAACCGGATGGGAAACGTAGCATCCAAAGCAGAGGAGGTGTTCCCCACAATGTCCCAACGGTTAAGGTACGGAAAAGCTTTCCCTGAAGGTATTCACGCACTTTTTGAACTCGGAAAGGTCATCAATGATGGCGGCCTGGAGCCCTCGCTGCTCGAACTGGTCAAAACTCGCGCCTCGCAGATGAACGGCTGCGCCTACTGCATTGATATGCATACCAAGGATGCTCGCGCCGCTGGCGAAACCGAGCAGAGACTTTACGCGCTTTCCGCCTGGCAGGAGACCCCCTTCTACACCCCGCGGGAACGCGCCGCCCTGGCCTGGACCGAGGCCATTACCGATATTCAGAAAGGACATGCTTCCGACTCTGTCTATGATGAGGTCAGCAAGGAATTCAGCGAAGCCGAGCTGGTCAGGCTTACATTCGCCATCACACAGATCAACACCTGGAATCGAATTTCAATCGGCTTCCGGGTTGAGCCGGGGACCTATCAGCCACAGAAAAAGGCTCAATCCGTGGAGTAGTTGAAGGGTCCACGCCAGCCATTTCTAAAGCGCGCCGCCAGGCCAATTCGGCGTCATGCGGATCAGGTCGAGGCCGCCGATATCTTGGACTGCAAACTCCGGAGAAGTGGCGGGAACGGTCACAATAGCCCTGGGAGGCAGATCGATGGGATCGAACTGCTTCCCGATGATACGGCCCGCTCCCGACGCCGCAAAGAGATACGCCAGCCCGGATGCCAAACGCGAAGCTGTGCCGAGGCTCAGGCCATCTCGCTCGCCACCTATCCTGATTCGCTCAACACGAAAATAGTCGGTGTCGATCAGAACAGTCCGGTCGCCAAGCACTTCAGGCGGCACCTTGCCGGCCCGTGTTATGAGACGTGTGGCTTCAAGCGCCTTTTCAATGTGCAACTCACGGGGTCGGCCATAGTCGTACATGCGGTAGGTCAGATCGCAGTTCTGCTGGGTCTCCAGCAGAATTGCGCCTGGCCAGATGGCATGCACCGTTCCCGCATCAACAAAAAACATGTCGCCCTTTACGACCGGCAAAATATTCAGGCTCTCCTCAAGCGTCCCTGCCTCAATTCCCTGCTCTACCTGCTGTTGCGTAATTCCCGGCCTAAGTCCGACAGCAACCCGAGCACCGGGCTCCGCGTCAAGAGCGTACCAGCACTCCGTCTTTCCCCTGGAATGGCCGTACTTCTGCGCCATGGTGTCGTCGGGATGAACCTGCACGCTCAGCCTCTCTTTCGCAAAGATCACCTTGATCAGCAGCGGGGAACCGGCTGCGCGCACGCTGGCGCCGAGCAATTCCTCGTGAAACTCGCGAAACATCGCGTCAAGGCGTTTGCCCTTGTGCGGTCCGCTACCAACCAGGCACATGTCGCCCGTCAGCCACGCCTCGCCGATAGGCCCGCCCTCGGCGCGGACATTGAACCATGGACGCAGATCGTCGTATCCCCACACCCGCACATCGAACTCGGGCTCAATGCGAAATGGCGCGAGTTGTTGTGATTGACTTGGATGCGGATCGGCCATGGATGCTAGATGACGCCTTCTAATGACATGAAACATGCTTGCCGCAGGATTATCAAGCCCCGCCGCGGGGTACTCTGCACAGCTACAGCCACAACCAATCCCTCCTAGACGCCCAAGTTGCCTGAATGCCTGTCCAATAGGATCAGGCTCTTGTTCGCAAACACAATCTGCAACTCTCTGTTGGTGCAACGGCGAATTGCCCACTATCCTCGACTCCATGCCCCACTCCGTCATTCTCGACCACATGTTCCAGACGCCGCTTCCGATTCTTGAGAAGCTGGCTCGCCCTGTCATTGTCTATCTGGCTCTCGTGTTGCTGCTGCGCATGTTTGGCAAACGGGAGCTGGCGCAACTGAACCCATTCGACCTGGTGGTACTCCTTTCGCTCTCGAATACCGTGCAGGACGCCATCATCGGCCAAGACACCTCGGTGACTGGCGGCATCATCGGCGCCTTCAGCCTTCTCGCCATCAATTGGCTGGTAGTGCGCGCACTATTCCGTTCACCTCGCCTGACGCGCCTGTTTGAAGGCCACCCTAGGATTCTGGTCCGCGATGGCCACGTCGATAAGAACGCGATGGAGCGCGAGTCTCTCACTCGCGAGGAACTGGTCGAAGCCATTCACCGCCAGGGCTTTGAGCGGATCAGCCAAGTCAAGCGGTGCATCATTGAACCCAACGGCTCGTTTTATATAGAAGGGTTCGAGACCGCCGCTGCCGACGAGCGCCACGCCGAATTGCTCGCAAAGCTGGACGCACTCAGCCGCGAGGTCGCCGCGCTGCGCGCTCAGTAGGTTCCGCAATGTCTGAGCATTTGCACCGCGGGTTCTGCCCAATGCCACCGCACTGATTTACAATTCGGCACGGCTTTCGCTCTCCAATTCAACCGCAGGAGAAGACTCCAATGGCAATGACCCGTCGCGACTTCCTGATGACCAGCGCAGCAGCGGCCATGCTTCCCCAGGCAGCACTGGCGGCCGACCGGCCGATAAATATCGTCCTGGTATTTTGCGACGATCTCGGCTACGGAGACATTGCCGTGTATGACGGCGCAAATCCCACGCCCAATCTGGTCAAGTTCGCTTCAGAGGGCATGCGCTTCTCAAATCTCGACAGCGCCGACCCCGTCTGCTCGCCTTCACGCGCCTCTCTTCTCACTGGCCGCTATCCCACTCGCGTTGGCGTGCCGCGCGTTCTGTTCCCAAAAGATACTAACGGCCTGAATCTTGACGAAGTCACGCTTGCCGACATGCTCAAAGCGAAAGGGTACAAGACCTGCGCCATCGGCAAGTGGCACCTCGGCTTGCCAGAGAAATACCTGCCCACAAGCCGCGGATTCGATGAGTACTTCGGCGTCCCCTATAGCGTGGACATGGACCCGCGGTTGCTGATGGACGGGACCAAGGTTCTCGAACAGGAAACCGACGTGGACTACCTGACCCAGCGCTACACCAAACGGTCAATCGATTTCATTGAGCGCTCCAAAGACGGCCCCTTCTTCCTCTACCTTGCCCACTCCATGGTGCATATTCCGCTGGGAGCGAGCCCTGCGTTCAAGGGCAAGTCCGGACTTGGCCTTTACGGCGATGCGCTGGCGGAGATTGACTGGAGCTTTGGCGAGATCATGAAGACACTTGACCAGCACGGCCTCCGCGACCACACTCTCGTCATCTTCACCTCGGATAATGGCCCCTGGTTTGAGGGAAGTCCCGGCCGGTTGCGTGGCCGCAAGACCGATACCTACGAAGGCGGCGTGCGCGAACCGTTTATCGCCCGCCTGCCCGGCAAGATTCCCGCCGGTTCTGAATGCAACGCGCTTGCATCGCTGATGGATGTGACGCCGACGATCGTAAAGCTCACCGGCGCCAAGCCCGGACCAAAACCATTCGACGGCATCGATATATGGCCCCTTTTGTCGGGCGAGAAGAAGTCGATTGATCGCGATGTGCTCCTGTTCTTTGACAACGTGAATCTGCAAGCCGCGCGGTGGAACCGCTGGAAGCTGCACTTGACGCGCTACGACCAGGAATCCTACAGCGTGATCCCCGGGCACCATCAGGTTAACTACGCACTCAAAAGTCCCGAGTTATATGACATGGATCGAGATGTGGATGAGAGTTATGACGTAGCGCCGCTTCATCCTGACATCGTGGCCAGAATTTCAAATCGAGTAACGGAATTGTTGACAGGCTTTCCAACCGACGTACAGCAGGCGTGGTCCGAAACCAAGAGCCGCATCAATGTTGAGACTCGCATCGGAGCGCGGCCGCACGGACCTAGCTGAGGCTAGGCACTGCAATTTCAAGTGCCGTCTACCTCTACTCGATGGTGCCGGGCGGCCTCGACGTAATGCCGTACATCACGCGATTACAATCGCCCTATGCACGACGTGGTGGTGTATTCGCGCAAGGGATGTCATCTCTGCGACATCGTCAAGGAGAAGCTTGAGCAGATCAAACCTCATGCCGACTTCCAGTGGCGCGAGATCGATATCGATACCGACCCCGATTTGCAGCAGAAATACAACGAGGAAGTGCCGGTAGTCTTCATCGATGGACGCAAGGCGTTCAAGTACCGCATAGACGAATGTGAGTTCCTACGTGTGCTTGCACGAAGAGCCGGCCTTTAGAGCGAATCGATCTCGAACTCGCTGCCCTTACTCCCACTCGATGGTGCCCGGCGGCTTTGATGTAATGTCGTACACCACGCGATTGATACCCCGCACCTCATTCACAATGCGATTCGAGATGCGTTTCATCACCTCGTAGGGGAGCGGAGTCCAATCAGCGGTCATGCCATCCTCTGAGTGCACGGCGCGCACCGCCGCGGTGTAGGCGTATGTGCGCTGGTCGCCCATCACGCCCACGCTCATCACCGGCAGCAACACGGCAAAGCTCTGCCAGATCTTCGAGTACAGCCCCGCGGCCTTGATCTCGCTCACAACAATATCGTCGGCCTCCTGCAGCAGCGCAACGCGCTCCGCCGTTACCTCGCCAAGAATGCGCACCGCAAGTCCCGGCCCCGGAAACGGCTGCCGCCCCAGAACATCTTCAGGCATGCCCATATCGCGGCCGATGCGCCGTACCTCATCCTTAAAGAGATCGCGCAGCGGCTCAATCAGCTTGAGCTTCATGCGCTCCGGCAGTCCGCCAACATTGTGGTGGCTCTTGATGGTCTGGCTCGGCCCCTTCACGCTCGACGACTCGATCACGTCAGGATAGAGCGTGCCCTGCACCAGCCAGTCAACACCGCCTGATTGCTGCGCAATGCGGTTCGCTTCGTCGTCGAACACGGCGATGAACTCCGCGCCGATGCGCTTGCGCTTCGTCTCGGGATCGGTAACGCCCGCGAGCTGCGCCAAAAACCGTTCGCTCGCATCCACGGCCACGATATTCAAACCCAGTTTGTCGCGCAGATTCTTCTGCACGCTGATGAACTCGTTCTTGCGCAGCACGCCGTTGTTCACAAAGATGCAGGTGAGTTGGCTGCCGATGGCCTTGTGCACCAGCATGGCTGCTACAGACGAATCCACGCCGCCCGACAACCCGCAGATCACGTGATCCTTGCCGACTTTGGCGCGAATCGATGCGACGGTAGTTTCGATGAAATGCGCCGGAGTCCAGTCGCCCTCCGCACCGCAAATGTTGAACAGGAAATTCTTGATGAGCTGAGAGCCGAGCGGGGTGTGGTGCACCTCAGGATGAAACTGCACCGCCCAGATGCAGCGTTCCTCGTTGGCGATGCCTGCCAGCGCATTCGACGTGACCGCAGTGCGATGAAATCCCGCCGGCAACTCCAGCGCTTCATCGCCATGGCTCATCCAGACGGCCAGCGTCGGCGGCAAACCTGCAAAGAGCGGTGTCGCCGCACCTTCAATGGTTACCTCGGCATGGCCGTACTCGCGCTTGGACGCCGAACGGACTTTACCGCCCAGGTGATGCACGATGAACTGCAACCCGTAGCAGATGCCCAGGATCGGCACATCCAGTTGAAGCAGCTTTGGATCGGCCGCAGGCGCATCGGCGTCGTAAACCGACGAAGGCCCGCCCGAAAGGATAAGGCCTACGGGCTTGAGAGCCTGAATCTCCGCCAACGGCGCCGTGCAGGGCATCACGACGGAAAAGACATTCTGCTCGCGGATGCGGCGGGCAATCAGTTGAGTGTACTGAGAGCCAAAGTCGAGAATAACGATTGTCTGGGTGTCCACAATTCAGTTTTGCAGGCGGCCTGCTGAGCTGTAAAGACATCCGTAGCGATCAACGCGCTTCTGTTCACGGCAGCCTCGCCGGCAGCAGCACGCGCCGGCACGTGAAACAGTTCCTCCCTCAGCAGGTCTACTCGGCCTGGTTTTTGTACACTACGCCAGCCTTCATCACGAACTTCACATCCTCTACGGTCCGGATATCCTGCAGAGGATTCTTCTCCACTGCGATCATGTCGGTCCACTTGCCCGGCTCCAGCGTGCGGTCTTCGCCGTCCAGCCAATCGAGTCCGCAACATTGATCGTGGCCGATTGCAGCGCCACCAAGGGGCATCGCAATAGCGTGGAAATGGCGCTTCCGATGGGCAATCGAAGTGCACAATCATCATGCGTGCGAGGGTTTGCGTTCCCGAAAAACATGGAAACCAGGATTGGACCCAAGTGATCCAGAAGAGATGACTACCTTACTAAGTAACACTATGTAAATAAGTTATCGAAGACTTCGGGGGGGGGCGGTAACCACTCTCGGTTACCTCTCCCCCATACTTTCACCATTACTGATGCCACCCGATCTTACAGCGAAAGCTGCATTGCGCATCGTGTCATATCCACCTACAGTCGTGATCCATAGAGCAAGTGAAGTTCCGACTCGAATGCAATCGTTGGTTTCCTAACTTCACGCGCTGGCAAATAGATGGGCAATGGAGGTCAAACCTGATGCTCGATAACGTATTTAGCCTCACCTCAACCTTGTGGACAACTCCGGCGTTTTGGGCGGCACTGTCCCTGGCGGCCATGTCCTTGTTCTCTGTAATTGCGTTCAAGCTGACGCGGTCGTCGGTCTCCCTTGCCTGGGTGAAAGCTGATAAGCGTGCACCGGCTCAAGCGATCGAGAACGTTCAGGAGATCTCAGACACCTCGGAGGAAACGCCGTCGTGGCTCCACGTCATTACAGATGAGAAGCAAGTGCTCGTCGACCGGCTCTCCAACTTGCCGGGCAAAGTTCAGGCTCCGCAGAACAACCTCACGGATGAGGGAAGGCGATGGCTCGAGATGGTGGAGAATCTCAACCCAAGACTCGATCGCAACACGGCTAATCGGCCGGTTGAATAAGTCGCAGGAAACCGTCGCTTCTGGTCAGGCGGAAACTGAACAACGAATCCCCTGATCGACAAGTGGAGGAGGAACGGCCGGCTGGTTTCTTCAGCCGGCCCGTTCTTTTTTAGAGATTGTTGATTGCCGCCATGGCAATAAAAAATGCTCCTACGCCCACTGCTTGCCCAGCGCGCTCAAATCCGCACGTCCCAGGTCTTCCGGCGTCATCGCGACCCTGAATTCCACTTCTGCGTTCAAGGCAAGAAACCAGGGTTCGGCAAGCCGAGGAACGTCGGACGGGCTATCGACATTCACAATCAAGACGGCTCCTCGCTTGCCTTCACGCTCACTGAACCAGATGTGCTCAGGCTTGACGGCCTCAATGATCTTTTTCATGGTCGCGGGGACGGTTCCGTTTCTGACTGCGGTATTGAATGGCTCAATAGGGAATTGAACCAGCATCATCATGCGCATGTTTCTACCTCCATGTTGCTGGTCTGTCTAGATTCGGCTAACCGGCACGGGCCAGAGAATAGCATGTCCGCCAGTCCATTGGCCCCTGATTTATAACCGCTTGTCACAGCTTTGGCATGCGATGACTGAATCGGAACGCGATGCATGTTAGCCTTCTACCAAGCTGCTCGCCGCTCGTTCGGCCTCAGCAGATTTCGTCCCGGCCCTCCTCCGCAAGCACCTCGCCTGCCGGCAGACGTGGCCGGTCGACCGTTTTCTGAAAGGTACAACCTATGAGATGCTCCCGCATTATCCCTATTTTGATTTTTTCTCTGGTTACGGCTTCGGCTTCGAGTTTGTTAACCGCGCAGGAAGACTCCGCGAAGCCCCAGCCGGCGCCTGAAATCCAGAGCTTCGATGCCTCGGCGATCGACACCTCAGCCGATCCCTGCACGGATTTTTATCAGTACGCCTGCGGCAACTGGCTCAAGAGCAATCCCATTCCTTCTGACCAGGCGCGTTGGGTGCGCTCCTTCTCGCAGCTTGGCGAACGCAACCGCTACCTGCTTTGGAAGGACCTGAACGCTGCGGCCACGGATCCCAAGACTCCTCTGCAGAAACAGTATGGAGACTTCTATGCGGCATGCATGAATACGTCGGAGATTGAAAAGAAGGGCATCGAGCCGATTAAGCCTTCATGGAATGAGGTTGCGCAGTTGAGCGATCCCAAACAACTTGCCGGCTTGCTCAGTGAACTTGAAAACCAGGGCACGCCCTACGGCTTCTTCAGCTTCGGTGTTGGGGTGGACGAAAAGGATTCTACGAAGCAGATCGCCGAACTCTATCAGGGCGGTCTATCGCTCCCCGATCGCGAGTACTACACCAATCCCGCCGTGCATTACGCCACCATCCGCAAGGAGTACGTTGCGCACGTGACCAAGATGTTTACGCTGGCCGGCGACACGCAGGAAGAGGCCGCCAAAGAAGCGGCGGCGGTGATGCAGATCGAAACGACGATGGCCAAAGCTTCAATGAGCCGCACCGACCTGCGCGATCCCGCCAATCGCTACCACATTTATACCGTGGCTGATCTGGACAAACTCGCCCCGAACTTCGACTGGACCCCTTTTTTTTGGAGCGTCGGCATCCGGCACTTCAACACCCTGAATGTGGGCACTCCGGATTTCTTCAAGGAACTAAACTCCCTCATTGAGAGTGAACCGCTGGCCTCGTGGAAGAGCTACCTGCGCTGGCAGATTTTGCACGGCCAGGCGCAAGCTCTGCCCAAAGGCTTCTTTGACGAAAACTTCAACTTCTTCCAGCACACGCTGGCCGGGCAAGCGGCGCCGCCTCCGCGTTGGAAGATGTGTACGAGCATGACCGACGACGCCCTTGGCGAGGCCGTGGGCCAGGACTGGGTCAAGCAGAACTTCCCCCCTGAAGCCAAAGACAGCACTGAAAAACTGGTCACCGCCCTTGAAAAAGCGCTCGGCGATGACATCAAGACTCTGCCCTGGATGAGCGAAACCACCAAGAAGGCCGCGGCGGAAAAGTTGGCTCTGTTCCGGCGCAAAATTGGTTATCCGGAAAAGTGGCGCGATTACTCCAGCGTCAAGGTTGACCGCGCTGACTTCGTCGAAAACCTTCACCAATCCTCCGTCTACGAGCGCAACTACAACTACAACAAGCTGGACCAACCGGTGGACGAGAAGGAATGGCACATGACGCCGCCCACGGTGAATGCTTACTACAGCCCGTCGTTCAACGACATCAACTTCCCGGCCGGCATCCTGCAGCCTCCGTTCTTTGACTTCAAGATTGATCCGGCCGTGAACTACGGCGGAATCGGAGTGGTCATCGGCCACGAGATGACCCACGGCTTCGACGACCAGGGCTCGAAGTTCGACGGCAAAGGCAATCTCAACGACTGGTGGACGGAAGCAGACCATAAGGCATTCGACGAACGCACCAGTTGCGTCGCCGATGAGTACAGCAAGTTCGAGGCCGCCCCAGCCCAGGGCGACACGCCCGCGCTCTACCTGAACGGCCATCTCACGCTGGGTGAAAACACCGCCGACAACGGTGGCCTTCGCATCGCATACATGGCGCTTATGGACACGCTCGCGGATGAAGGCAAGAACATACAGGAGAAGATCGGCGGCTACACTGAGGCGCAGCGCTATTTCCTCGGCTTCGCGCAGGTTTGGTGCCAGAACACCAAGAACGCCGAAGCTCGCAGGCGCGTTCTGATCGATCCGCACTCGCCGGGCAAGGAGAGAGTCAACGGTTCGGTCCAGAACTTTGACGAGTTCGGTAAGGCCTTTAACTGCAAGAAAGGCACCCCCATGTACCCGACAAATTCTTGCCGCGTCTGGTAATCAATAACTCTAACCGTGTGGCGCTCCGCCCGGAGCGCCACGTCCTGGAATCTCCGCCGCAACTTACAATGTTGGAACCATTGGTGGGCGGAAACCGAACCTTTATCGAGTAGGACAGACGTGCTGTAGGGATTTGGCCTCGATATCAGGCTTTCCGTCGTTATTCAAAATTGCGCAGATCGATGCGAGCTCCAACACCGGAGAAATTGCGTACCAGCCCTGGCCGTGGCTGTTTCACCTTCATTCTGCGTTGACCTTTGCCGCCCCGGACACGTCCAAATGCCAATCGCTTTATGTATAGCCAAACCAGTCCCGCAGGGGACATGACGGGGTCGGCACTGAGCGGGATAACCTCGGAAATAGCATTGTTTTAAGCCTCAGCCGGTTCGCGCTAGGCACAACCCGGCCTCGGCTTTTACAATGCATCAGGGACCCGTCCCAACCCAGCTCTGCTGCGGAACGATCAAACTTGGCGGCACACGCCTGACCAGGATGAAGGAATCGCATGAAGTTCACGAAATTCGGCAAGGCAGTTCTGATGAGCGCCCTCTCTGTCGGCGTCATCCTAGGCGTTTCGTCTTGCGTTCGCAGTTATACGGTCGGCTACATCTATGTCACTGGAACGGTCACCGCGCAGTCCACAGGTAACGGCATCATCAGTGGGTACAAAATTGACCACAACACGGGCTTCCTGACCCGGATCAATACTTTTCCAGTATCCTCAGAAGGCGCAAACCCGGGCCGGGCCGTGCTGGTCAACGGAAGCCGCTTTCTCTATGTCCTGAACCAGGGCACGAATGGTCAGGGCGGCGCCACCTGCACCACCGATAATCCCTGCCAGAACTCCAATATCACCCAGTTCGCAGTCGGCGGAAACGGCACCCTGACTTTTCAGCAACAGTTTTACACGCAGGGCATCAACCCCACCCGCATCCTTACGGACAGCACCGGCAACTACCTTCTGGTTCTTGACCACGACTCCGTGGCCCCGAACGGTCAGCCGTCCAGCGCCACCAACCCGAATCCTCTTTGCCAGCGGGCACTGGGCAATGTAACCACATATTGCGGCGATATCACGGTCTTTCAGATCAACTCCACCACCGGCCGCCTCACCCTGGTCGTAAATGCTCAGGTCACTTCGGCCACCGGCAGCCCACTCACCTACTTCCCGGTTCCTTCCGACCCTATCGACTTTGCGGTGGCGGGCAGCTACGTGCTCACTCTCAGCGGAAACGCAACTACCGGCGACTCTGTGTTTCCATACAGCTTCGCGAGTTCCAATGGCCAGCTGACTCTCAGCCAGAACAGCGCTCAACCGCTCGGTATTCATGCGGGCACCGCGATTGTCTACGCGTCCAGCGTGCTCTATGTTCTCGACAACGAACCGCTGACCATTGTCAATGGCAGCACCAACGGCCCCTTTGATGACGGAACTTATCCCAGTCAGATTCTGCCCTTCACCGTCGGCACCAACGGCGCTCTCCAGGCACAAACGGGTGGCATCATTCCCACCGATCCCAAGGTTGCCAACCCCACCGCCTTGATGGTGGAGAAGGGTAAATTCGTCTACGTGACAGGTGAGGGAAACAACGTCACGGGGACCAATAACCCCCAAAGCGGCATCGCCGGATACCAGATAAACAGTGGGTCCTCCTATCAGCTGACATTCACGAACCCGTCCTTCTTCCCATCTGGATCGGGACCGCAGTGCATCGTCGAGGATCCCTCCAACCAGTACATTTACACTGCCAACTTCGGCGATTCGACCATCACGGGACGCGCGTTCAATCCTAATAGCGGCGTGCTCAATGAACTGCGCGTCGCCAGCAGTTATCAGCTCCAGGGACAAGCCAACTGGTGCCTGGTCAACGGGCGTACGAACTAGTCGGCCGGTAGCCAACGCGGCCTATCTCCGGACCGGGCCGGTCTGTGTGGCCCCCGAGGAACCGGGGGTTGCAAAAAGAACTCAGCCGAATTCCGGGCGCTCAAATTTTCCAGGCGCTCGGGGTTCGAGTCAAAAATTTAAGGTTTCAGGGCCAGCAGTTGGGGCGCCGTGACGAAAGATGCGCATGAAGTTGAACAAATCGAGCCAGCTTGTGCTGGTCTCCGCCGCCGGGCTTCTTGCGGCGGCACTTGTGACCGCCTGCTCCCAGTTCACCGAAACCAAAACCGTGGACTTTGTCTACGTGGCTAGCTCAAAGGCCGCGGGAGCCAACAACTACGGTGAGATCAATATCTTTGAGATCAACTCGAGTTCGGGCAAGATGCGCCAGATTCCGGCCTCTCCCGTGCCTTCGGGCGGTCGCTACCCAATCTCCGAGGCCGTCACAACCGACTACTCAAGCCTCTTCGTAGCCAACCATGACGACAATTCGATCGTTCAGTTCGTTATCGGCACTGACGGCAAGCTCTATTCGTACAACACCGTGAATACGCCGGGCATCTTCCCGATCTCAATCGCCGCCAGCACAGACAACCTCTTTGTGGCCGATGCCTACCAACCGCTGCCGAGCTGCTCCACTGCGTCTCCCTGCTCAGGTTCGGTCGCTGTGTTCCCGCTGACCGCCGCCACCAAGACCGTGCCAACTGCCCTTGGGTCTCCAGCAGTCAACACGAACATCGGCGCACAGTACTGGCCGCTCACTCTAGCCTCGAATCCTTCTCACATCGTTGTGCCCACCGCCATTACCGTTTCGCCTTCAGGTGACTTCGCGTTCGTCAGCGCGTATGACTCGACAGTGTCGCCGCATGTCGGCTACATCTTCGCCTTCGCGGTCGGCACTGGCGGAGTCCTTGCACCAGTGGCCGGCTCTCCTTTTTCCGACGGCATTCAGCTTTCAGCCCTGGCCACTGACGCAAGCGGCAAGTACCTTTACGCAACCGATTTCACCGGCAACGTGGTTTTCGGCTATTCAATATCTGCAGGAGCGCTTACGCCCCTGAGCGGCAGCCCGTATCCTGCCGGAACCGCGCCTGCTGCAATTACAGTGAACCAGGCGTACAACTACGCTTTCGTTGCCAACTCAATTGACTCTACCGTCACCGTGTACTCCATCAGCAACGGCGTGCTCACCCGCCTGACCAGCTATGGTGTCGGCGTGCAGCCGGTGGCTATCGGCGTTGATCCGTCGACGCAGCGATATATTTTCACGGCCAACTATCTTGGCAACAACGTATCGGCATTTCAACTACAGCAGACTGACGGGACCTTGTTACTTTCTCAGGGGACACCTTTCCCGAGCAATGACCAGCCCACTGCCGTGGCTGCCATTCCGCACAACGGCACTGGCGGCGGTATTCAGTAGTAAGTCGATCCACAGCTCGATTGCGCGTCAATCGGAGCCGTTAGCAACATCCCGTAGCGGGCTTTTACAATACCTTTTACGGGGCAACCAAATAATGAGTTCTCAGGGGCTTGAATTCCGATGGCCCATAACGAAGGAAGCGCATGAAGTTCAGCAAATTGAGCCAGCTCATTCTGGTCTCGGCAGTCGGCCTTGTGGCGGCCATATTTCTTACCGCGTGTCAGCTCGTGTCAATCGACTACGTTTTTGTAGCTGACTCGGCCGGCAATACTGTTGGAAGCGCGGGCCAGATTGAAACCTTCGCCGTCGACGCGCACTCGGGCGCACTGCGCACCGTGGCCCCCGTCGTTTCTTCGGGCGGCATCAAGCCGGTTTCCATGGCTGTAAGCGGCAACTACTATCACCTCTACGTTGCCAATGCCTCCAGTAATAACGTGGTTCATTTCACCATCGCCGACTCCGGCGTGCTCACCAAGGGTGACTCGATCACGCTCCCTGACACGCCGGTTGCCCTAACTGTCAGCATCGACAACAAGTACCTTTACGTCGTCTACGGATCGGCATCGGCAACCCTGGCTGAGTATTCGCTCTCCAGCGACGGGAGCATCGGCTCAGTTGCGTCCCTGCAGACTCTCACTGTTCCCGGGTTCTCCAGCGACACCATTTTGCCAAGTGGCGTGGCTCTGATTCCGAACAACAGCAATGCCACTTCAATGCCGGCAAATGGTGTTGTGTATGTCTCGGCTTACGACGCCTCCGCTTACAATCCGGGCGGCACGCCCACCAGCTCCGCCAATCCGGGATGGGTGTTCGGCTTTGTTGTGGGCTCCAATGGCGCGCTTACGCCTACGAGCAACAGTCCTTACAAGGCGGGCGTCAAGCCCAGCGGTATTACCGCCGATCCGGTCAGCCGCTTCGTCTACGTAACTGACTTCGCCTCGAACCAGTTGATTGGGTACTCCATTCAGACCGACGGTTCCCTGAACTTCCTCATCAATGGACCATTCAAGACCGGCAACCAGCCAACCGCAGTTGCCATCGACCCGCGCGGACTGTTCCTTTACCTTTCCAACTCGCTCGATTCCACTATTGGTGGGTACGCCATTTCTCTGCAGACCGGCACTCCAACCGGTATCGTAAGCACCAGCGGCGTGCCGGAAGTCAGTACAGATACTCAGCCGGTGGCAATCGGAGTTGAGCCGGCTCTCGGCCGTTTTGTTTACACCTCCAACTACCTGGGCAACTCCATCTCAGGCTTCCGTCTGAATCCCAACACCGGTGTTGTCAGCCAGACACAGGCGACGCCCTATCCGTGCGGAGCAAACCCGGCCGCGCTGGCCATCGTGCCTCACGGTAACCACTCCATCCAGTCGGTCACACCGTAACAGTTGCCGGCAGACAGTTATCAGTCGTCAGTTAAAAGCCCAACCGTCGAGGTTGGGCTTTTTGCTTTCACTGTAATCCAACTTCCACGCGCCATACCTTGACTGCACTGATGTGAAGGCATCCGTCGATTACCCTCTTGCATCTTGCGCCAGAAGCCAGAAGTTAATAACCAGAAGCTGAAAGTTGCTTCTTCACCGCCACACATGCAGCCAGCTCCGCAACTTGCGCTGCGCGGGCTTCTCAATAAAGTGCAGAGCGGCAAGCGCCAGCACGATCATCAGCGCGTAGCTCAGCCACGGATCGAACCTTGCCAGGCCGAGCCGCTTCAGCACGCCCGACTCGTGCACGATGTTCCACAAGTTGAAATGCAACAGGTACAGGCAGTAGCTCGCTTCACCCACGAACACCAGCGGACGGATACTCAACGCCGAGGCCAGCAGATTCTTACCCGCGAGACCGAGAATAATGAACGCAAACAGCGGCATCAGCAGGCCGTCATGAATAATGGCGTACGGCACCACCGAACCCATGCTGAGAATTGCATAGATACCGCCGAATCCGATCAGCCCCATCCACAAGCGCAGCTTGTTTTCCCGGTCGATCATCTGGTCGAGGCTGGCCAGCATGACGCCGAATATAAAACTGGCCACGTGCGAGTACGGCGTGTACTTCAGCGCCCACAGCCACACTCCGTAACTCCAGCGGTCGGGATGGATGATGCCGTCAGGATTGAAGTACATGTACAGCGCGCCGGGAACCAGCCCCAGCATCCATATGCCGAACATCCTGCCCAGGTGTGGCATCATGCGCACCGGCTTCTTCCACTTGGCCACCAAGGGAAAAATGACGTAGTAAAACGCCTCGGCCGACATGGTCCAGGCCGGCGTGTTCATAAATGTCGATATCGCCGGAATCCATCCCTGCAACAACAGCGGCGTAAGCACCACTCCGGTCCAGAACATCCCGTGGGTGTGGCTAGCGTACTCACCCTTGAGCTCCCCAAGACTCAAAAGCAGGCTCAGAAAGTAAATTGGATAGATACGCGTGAAGCGTGCTTCATAAAAGCGCTTGATATCTAGCTCGCCCTTACGCGCCCGCTCGGCGTAGTTGTAGGCCAGCACGAAACCCGACAACAAAATGAAATAACTTACCGAGATATATCCGGCGTTGACTACCGGCGCAAGAAAGCCGAACCACTGTGGATTGGAGAAATGAAAGAAGACGATATTGAGGGCCGCAAAGCAGCGCAGGCCTGTTAAAGCATGCAACGGTGCTGGCTTACGGGTTTCCACCTGCTGTTTTACGTCTCCGGAGAAACAGGGGTCAAGGTTACGGGGTGACGAGGGTTTCAAGAGCAAAGAGAATCGGGATTGGACCGATTGGCACAGCTAAAGTCCCCACGCAGCGGAAGCAAGATTCCGAGATCACTGGGGTCCTGCCATGTTTCCTCTTGTGCTCGACTTTTGCAGCCACTTGGCCCGTCGTCCCCTGCCTTTACGCAGTGACTAGCGAACCAACCTTCTCGCCCATAACAACGCGCCGGATGTTGCCCGGCTGATTCATGTTGAAGATGATCATCGGCAGGTTGTTATCCTTGCACAAACTCACCGCCGTCAGATCCATCACCTTCAACCCCTGGCGCAGGATTTCCATATACGTGATCTCGTCGTACTTCACGGCATCCTTCACCAGCACTGGATCGGCATTGTAGACGCCTTCCACCTTGGTGCCCTTCAACAGCACGTCCGCCTTGATCTCCATAGCGCGAAGGCTGGCCGCCGTGTCCGTTGAGAAAAACGGATTGCCGATGCCCGCCGCAAAAATGACTACGCGGCCTTTCTCAAGATGCCGCACGGCGCGGCGGCGAATGTACGGCTCGGCAAGCTGATTCATAAAGACGGCAGACATCACGCGGCACTGCACGTTGCGCTTTTCCAGCGCGTCCTGCAAAGCGATGGCGTTGATGACGGTGGACAGCATGCCCATGCTGTCAGCGCTTACCCGGTCCATCTCCCGCGCCTGGCCTTCAATTCCGCGAAAGATATTGCCGCCGCCGACCACCAGGCCGATTTCAACGCCGAGAGCGTGAATCTCTGCCAATTCAGCGGTAATTTCCGCCACTTTTTCGGGGTCAAGACCCAACTTGCGCTCACCCGCCAGCGCCTCGCCTGAAAGCTTGAGTACGATCCGTTTATACATCTCTTCCCGAGTATCGCATACGGATTCGGCCAACCGTCTCAATCGTTCTAGAGCCTTGCCGGATTCGTCTCCTTGGGGCTAACGTTTAGTTGATAGACTCGGAATACAAGAGATTTATGCCTATCACCGAACTGCAAAAATCCATTGAGACGCACTTTGCCGCTGGCCCAGCTGCCGCCGGTGATCCAGCCGCCATGTCGGCCTTCCTCGCCCTCCGCGCCGCCCTTGAAAGCGGCGAAGCCCGCGCTGCCTCGCCCGATCCCGGCGCGCCCACCGGTTGGCGCGTCAACGCATGGGTCAAGCAGGGTATTCTGCTGGGATTCCGCCTCGGTGCCCTTGAATTTGTACCCTCAGGTGGCCTCTCCTTTGTCGACAAGCACACCTATCCAGTGCAGCTTTTCGAGCCGGCCCGCGGCATCCGCATTGTTCCCGGCGGCTCATCCGTCCGCGCCGGAGCTTACCTGGCCAAGGGCGTGGTCTGCATGCCCCCCATGTACATCAACGCCGGTGCTTTCGTTGACGAAGGCACCATGGTGGACTCCCACGCCCTGGTCGGATCCTGCGCCCAGATCGGCAAACGCGTCCACCTGAGCGCGGCAGCACAGATCGGCGGCGTTCTGGAGCCCATCAACGCCAGCCCCGTCGTCATTGAAGACGACGTGCTGGTCGGCGGCAACTGCGGCGTCTACGAAGGCACAATCGTCCGCAAAGGCGCAGTACTGGCCTCCGGAACCATCCTCACCCGCGGCACCCCGGTCTTCAATCTGGTCAACGGCGAAGTCCTGCGCGCAACTGAGGAAACACCGCTCATCGTCCCGGAAAACGCCGTCGTGGTACCCGGCTCGCGCGCCGTCACCAAGGGCAAGGGGCAGGAGTGGGGCCTGAGCTTGTACGCTGCCGTCATTGTGAAATACCGCGACGACAAGACCAGCCTCAGCACCACGCTCGAAGACCTGCTGCGCTGAACTTATAAGCTCACCTGGGACATCGCCCATCGGAATCTTGACCAGTCAGAACGTTCTTATCGGCGCGGGCTGCTCAGGCCCCACCTTTCCGGTGGTCACCTCGGCAACGTAAAAGTTCTCGCCGCGCGTGGCGCAGCCTGCCATGCGCCGCATCATGGCCAGTTGTCCCACGTGGGTCAGAGCGTCGGCAATTGGGCCTTGCGTGAGCCGTTCGAGCGATCCTTGAATCGGCGCATCCGACGCCAGCAGTGCATCGAATTTCCGTAGCGCCTCGTAGAACCTGCCCTTTTCTTCGTCCCATGGCAAAGGCCCGGAGTTATGCCAGCGCTGGCTGCCTTCGGCTATGCTCAGGGTCCAGTCCAGCAGGTCGCCCATATGCGCAAGAATTTGCACAGGTTGTCGTCCAGCCCCATCAAAATGGGCAAAGCTTTCAGGGGCATTTTCAATGACGCGCGTGGCGCGGTAGGCCAAGGTGGCCAGCAGGTGGCGGAGCAAATCGCGTTCGGTTCCCATGTTTGCAAATATAGCGTGGGCAATGGCTTGTAAGAGTTAGCATTGAGACCTTTTCTCTGATAAACTGGAAGTTCTGAGTCCAATTGCAGGAAAAGACCATGTCAATACACCCAGTTATGCAGCGCCTGGCCGACAAGCTAAAGCGCACCGATTTGCCGGACTTTGTACCCGGCGACCAGATCCGTGTCCAGGTCCGGATCAAGGAAGGCGAGAAAGAACGCCTGCAGGCTTTTGAAGGCCTGGTGATCGCCGTTAATCGCGGCCCGCAAGGCACCTTCACCGTCCGCAAAATGAGCTTCGGACAGGGCGTGGAGCGCATCTTCCCGTTCAACTCCAAAGTCATCGACAAGATCCAGAAGGTTCGCAGCTACAGAGTGCGCCGCGCCAAGCTCTTCTACATCCGCGGACTGCGCGGCAAGGCAGCACGTCTTCGCGAAATTGATCGCGAGACCGGCAAAGTTCGCGCCTAGCTCGCCCGCTCAACGCAAATCGTTCAACAAGACCCTCAGCTATCGCTGGGGGTTTTGCTTTTCCCCGCACTTCTCTTCTCATGAGGCCAGAATGACGATTTCAGAGACCCCCACGCCGCCCTATTACGCCGTAATCTTTACCTCAACCAGAACCGACGGCGACAACGGCTACGAAAAGATGGCGCAGGCCATGTTCGATCTCGCATCCGCGCAGCCCGGCTTCCTCGGCTTCGAATCCGCGCGCACATCGCTCGAAGGGAGCGATGGCCTCGGCATCACTGTCTCCTACTGGGAAAGCACCGAGTCGATCACTGCATGGCAACGCAACACAGCTCATCTGGTAGCGCAGCAGCGCGGCCGGTCTGAGTGGTACGAGAGATTCAGAGTGCGCGTTTGCCGGGTAGAGCGCGACTACGCCTTCAAGCGCGCATAGTGTTCGCTCACCGTAAGAGCGAGCTAATAGCTCCCGACTGAAAGCTGAGAGCTGGGAGCTGTTCTAAACTGATCCCATGGTCAAGGGTCCGGTATGCGGATGGAAGCTTGAGACGGCCGCGCGCAAGTTCGGTGCATCGCGCATCGCCGGTCTGGACGAAGTTGGCCGCGGCCCGATGTTCGGCCCCGTCGTGGCGGCTGCCGTCATTCTTCCCAAAGGCTGTAGTGTGCTGGGCCTGACCGACTCAAAGCGCCTCAGCGAAAAGCAGCGCAACGAATTCGACGCGATGATTCGCGCTGAAGCAGAAGCTTGGGCCATTGCCGCAGTTGACGTTGAAACCATTGATCGCATCAATATCCGCAACGCGTCGCTGCTGGCCATGCGCCTTGCCGTGGATCAGATCGCGCCCGCGCCCGACTATCTGCTCATCGACGGTCTCGACACGATCGACTGGCCGTGCCCGCAACAACCCGTCGTCAAGGGCGACTCCACCAGCCTTTCCATCGCCGCCGCAAGCGTGCTGGCCAAAGTATATCGAGACCGCCTGCTGGTCGAGTTCGACGCCGTCTACCCCGGCTACGGCCTTGCCCGGCACAAAGGATACTGCTCACCCGAGCACAAGCAAGCGCTCGCCCGCCTTGGCCCAACGCCGCAGCATCGCAAAAGCTACCAGCCGGTAGCGCAGGCAGCGCTACAATTCCCTGAATCCTGATTCACTCCGGGGCATGTTATGAAAACCCTGCGTTGGCTCCCGGTTTTGTGCGTCGCGTGCCTTTACCTGGGCAGCTGCGGTGGCAGACACCGGCCCAAGAAACCCGATCCCACGAAAGGCGCCGTGACTGGAGTCGTCATCTGCGACGATACCGACAAGCCGGCACGCTTTGCCACCGTAACGCTCACGGCGGTCATCGTAAAAGATGGCAAGGTTGAAAGTGATGGTCCGTTGCCCCCACTTGAAAGCGCGGACACAGATCTCGAAGGCCGCTTCAGGATGGAGGCCGTCGAACCGGGCCACTACTTTGCATTCGCAACATTGGAAGGCTATCTTGATCCGGAGCGCGGCATCGATTTCGCCAAGCTCGAAAGCATGACCAATGATCGGGAACGTGGCCTTGAGGCGATCCGAGAGTGGAAGGATCAAATGGTGGAGGTAACGGTTTACGTCCACCGCTCGAGTGAAGTGACGGTTCACTTGACGCGCGCTTCAGAAATCGCCGGTACCGTGACCTACGATGACGGCAGCCCTGCCATCGGCATGCACTTCGAACTTCTGCGTAAAACAGATGCAAACGGCTGGACCGGAGTAGGTCTTTCACTTTTCAGCAACTGGAAGTTCCAAGCGACCAGTGACGGCCACGGCCGTTACAGCCTCACCAACCTTCCCGCTGGCGAATACAAAGTCTGCGCCCTGCTTCCTGCCTATGACGAAAATGCTGCGCCGCGCGCCTGTCTAGGCAACACCTTTCGCAGCAAGAATGCGGCCACGATTAAGGTGCAGCCGGGCGAAACCGTTAACGGCACTGACATTGTCATTCCCCTCACAGGACTGCGCAACGTGGCTGGCATCGTGACTGCAGTCAACGATGGACATCCCGTGGGCCGCGCCAAAGTGCAGTTGCTCTTTGCAGACGACCGGGAGGTCGCACGGAAGACATCGCTTCTTGAAGACGGGAGCTTCGCCTTCGGATTTGTTCCGGATGGAAAGTACATTTTGCAGGTCTCGGGCGCATCCGACGTGAATCAAAACAACGATGGCAAATCAAAGCCGGCCGCAATACAAACCTACTTGGACAAGGAAATGCCGCTGGTTGTGGCAGGTGAAATGGATGACTTGAATCTCGCTGTTGTCTCAACTCCGACCAGCAAGCCTCAAAAGCCGTAATTCGGTTGGACCACCATAGAGACAGATCAGGCCGCCTCTGCAGCGCGCGCTCTGCGCTTGCGAACCCACGCCATCACCGGACGGGCTCCAAGCAGCAGCAACACCACCAGCGTGTAAGGGGCAGGCGAAATCACACCCGTCTTCACCTTCCACCAGTAGTGGGCCATCGCCGTCAGTGCGGCAACGTAGATGAGCATATGCAGGCGATTCCAGTTCCTGCCGCCTATCTTGCGGATGGCCCAGGTTGTGGAAGTGGCGGCGAGCGGCAAAAGCAGCAAATATGTAGTCACGCCCATGATGATGAAGCGCCGCTTCAGGATGTCGGTCTTGATCGTCGCCGGATCAAACCCCGCGTACAGGCCCAGCCACGTAAACATATGCAACGTTGCATAGAAGAATACGAACAGTCCGATCAACCGCCTGAACTGGATCAGCCAGCTTAACCGCGGGCTCAGCGCGCGCACCGGCGAAACCGCAAGCGTGGCCACCAGCATCCACAGCGCCGTCAGTCCCGTAACCGAAGCGATCTCAGCCGTCGGATCCGGCCCCAAGGTATTGGTTACCGCGTGCTGAATCAGCCACGCAAACGGCAGCAGGCATCCAATCCAAACCAGCACTTTAAGCAAAACAATCCGCGAACGTTTCATCTACGATCCGGTCCACTGACCACTGTCAATTGATCACTGTTAACTGCATTTAGAAGTTCTTTCTCAAATCCATCCCGTTGTACATCGACGCAACCTGCTCGCCGTAGCCGTTGAACATCAACGTCGTTCTGCGCTGCGCATAAAACGGCAGACCAATGCGGCGCTCTGTCTTCTGGCTCCAGCGCGGGTGGTCAACATTGGGATTCACATTCGAGTAGAACCCGTATTCATTTGATGCCTGGTCGTTCCATGTCGTATGCGGAGCCTTGTCAACAAAGCGGATCTTCACAATCGACTTGGCCGACTTGAAGCCGTACTTCCACGGCACCACGATGCGTACCGGCGCGCCATCCTGATTCGGCAGTACCTGCCCGTACAGTCCAAACGTCAGCAGTGTCAGCGGATTCATCGCTTCATCCATGCGCAACCCTTCAGAGTACGGCCACACAATGGTCGCGTCCTCGTACGCCCACTTCTCTACCTTGGCGTCGAAGTAGGAAAGAAACTGCACGTACTTGGCCGAGGGCAGCGGATCGCACTGCTTGATGAGTTCCGAAAGCGAGTAGCCCACCCACGGAATCACCATGCTCCACGCCTCGACGCAGCGATGGCGATACACACGGTCTTCAAGCGGCCGAAGCTTCAGCAGGTCTTCAATGTCGAAGGTCTTGGACTCCTTCACCTTGCCCTCAACCTTTACGGTCCACGGCCGCGTCGGCAGTCCGCCGGCATTCTTCGCGGGCTGGTCTTTCTCCACGCCGAATTCGTAAAAGTTGTTGTAGTGGGTGATGTCTTCAAAACTGGTGAGCTGCTCGCCTGTGGTGGTCAACGGGCTCTTTACGGTCTGTAGCTTGGTGTCGGCTAGTGCGGCCGTAGAAGGCGACAGCATCTCTGCCAGACGTTCGGCGCCCAGTGCGGCCACGCCTGCCGCCGCGGCGCCGCGCAAAAACCTGCGCCGGTTCAAATACCATTCGTATTCGCGCTTCGAAGTGATTTCAGAAGAAGGTATGTCGGGGACCTTGCCGATAAGCATTGACTGTTTGACCTCGCTTTTGGGGAAGGTACTGCTTCCGTTTGTTCGATGCAATGAAGCCGGGTAATGTTACAAGCCTAGTAATAGTAACGAAAAGGTGATTGCAAAGCTTCAATTGGGGCAATAAGATAGGTTCGAACAATACAGGCGTAACTATATCAATAGTGTTCCTTTACCCACCAAGTATGTGACTGCCTATTTCTGAATCGGAGGCCGGGGAGTAGTGTCGACCAAAAGGCTAACGTCTATTCCAGAGAAGAATGAGGCCCTCCGGTCTGGGCGAATCGCATCGCTTGACGGGTTGCGGGCAGTTTCAATCTGCATGGTCCTTCTGGGACATCTGAGTGGAACACGGGGTTTCATCATCTTCAATTCGCCGATCGGCGACTACGCTCATCTCGGCGTAACGGTTTTCTTTGTAATTTCCGGATTTTTGATCACAAGCCTTCTCATGACAGAGTACGACGCTCATGGGAAGATATCTTTGAAACGTTTCTATGCACGGCGGTCATTGCGCATATTTCCTGCCTTTTACACGTACATTACCGTTGTTTGCCTCGTCTCGGCTTTAGGCTACATCCATCTAAAAGGCACAGATATTTGGCACGCCATTACCTACACGGTCAACTTCCTGCCGGACCGGTCATGGCAGATCGGGCACCTATGGTCCCTGTCGGTCGAGGAGCAGTTCTATTTACTGTGGCCTCTGACATTTTCCATTTTGGGTCCCCGCAAAGCAACCAAGGCTACCTGGGGCGTCGTCATATTCGCGATCTTTGCGCGGATCGCAAACCGCGTACTTCTGATCGGAACCCCCTACCATGACCTTGAGATGTTTCCAATGGTTGCGGACAGCCTGGCAGCTGGCTGCCTGTTGGCAAGGATGAGAGGCTGGCTCCTGGGTCAAGGCTGGTATGTGCGGTTATTTCGGCCAACGTGGTCTTTTTGTCTGCTGGCGCTTGTTCTCGTATTGAATCGCTACGGAGGCTATACCATCGTTGCTGTATTTGGAACAACGATCATAAATTTTGTCATCGCTATTCTGATTCATCGCTGTGTCTATTGCGCCGATCTTCCCGTAGGAAAGATCCTCAACTGGAAACCGCTGAGCTTTGTCGGCATACTTTCCTACTCGCTGTATGTCTGGCAGCAGCTCTTCTTAAACAGATCTTCCAGCGCCTGGGTCAATGCCTTCCCACAGAATCTTGTGTTGGCTGTCCTCGCGGCTTTGGCCTCGTATTATCTATTGGAAAAACCCTTACTCGGCCTTCGTCACCGCTTGCGTTTTGAGAAACCCAAACCGCAAACAATGAAAGCTTAGCCGCCGATAATTGGAAACCTCAATTCGGCCTCAACCGTACCCGCCGTTCAGCAACTGCCTTTCGTTGCCGCATACGGCCACTGCCGCAGCCGGCGGGCGCGGAAGAGATAAATCGCCGTTCCGGAAACCGCAATCAATCCAGCCCCCGCCAGCCCTTCCAGCGCATCGGCACGATTAAGCACAATGAACAGGAATCCGCCCATCGCCAAAAGCGGCGGCAACGGATATAGCGGAATGCGGAATGGCCGCTCAAGCTCCGGCCGCTGAATGCGAAGCATGATCACACCCGCCTGCTGAAAGAAGAACTGCAGCAGGATGCGCGTTATCACCAGCATCGTAATCACCTGCGTAAGCGTGAAGAAGCAGAACGCCGCGCCCACCAGCCCCAGCGCCACCAGCGAGCGGTGCGGAATATGGTGCTTGGGATGCACGGCGGCCAGGTAGCTGAAGTAGTTTCCGTCGCGGGCGGCCGCATACGGCACACGTGAATATCCCAGCAGGAGAGAAAACACTGAAGCGAAAGCCGTCCAGATGATGAGAGCCGCCATCAGGTACCCGGCCCATCCGCCAAATGCTGAATGCGCAATCTCCGCCACCAAACGAATCCGCACCAGAGCGCTCTCAGCCGAGTGCGCCGCGGCATCTCGCAGTGAAGGCAGCACCGCAAGGTCCATTGCGACGTAAAACACCGCGACCAGAAGAACACTCAGCAAAATAGCCCGTGGAATGGTACGCTCGGGCTTTCGCACTTCGCTGCCGAGAAAGGTGATGTTGTAGTAGCCCCAGTAGCAATAGGTGGTCAGCAAAGTGCCTTGCGCCAATCCCGCCAGCGCCAGGCTTGCGGGCAGATGGGGCATAACCGGCAGCTGAAATCCGCCCGTGGCAGATGCATGTACATAGCCGGAAACGATCACGCCCGCAATCGACACCAGCACTCCAGTGAACATGACCCACGCCATCCATTGCACCGTCTTCAGATTTCGATAGAGCAGCCAGGTCATCATCAGGCAGGCTGCGGCGGCGGCAAAATTCGAGTAGTGAAGCATGGACAGCGCCGCGAAAGGTGTCGCGTCCAGAATGGGCCAGAACATGCCCAGAAAGCTCGAAAGCCCAATGCACCCCGAAGCAATCGAAAGCGGAGCGGAAAAGCTCAACTGCCAGACGTAGAGAAAGCTCAGCCAGTTCCCCGCCTTTTCAGGCCCGTAGATTTCGCGCAAAAACGCATATGAACCGCCGGCCCGCGGAAACGCCGCGCCCAGCTCCGCCCACACCAGGCCATCTGCAACGGCGATGGCGGCTCCCAGAAGCCACGCCCACACCGAGAGCCGGAATCCCGCCGCCGCAATCACCAGTGGCAAGGTGATGAACGGCCCCACGCCGATCATCTCCAGCATGTTGAACAGCACGGCCGAGCGCAGCCCAATACGGCGCTCAAGTGTGGCGGAACCTGTTGACGATGGCGAGGATAGACTCATCAGACTGTAGGTGCTCACCGGATTGTACACTGAGTGGTAACTATGTTTCTTTCCTTGTCCCTTAACCAAAAGGCATTAGTCGCCACCACTGTGGCGCTGGCATTGTCAGCCGTGCTTCCCGTAAGCCTCGGCGCTCAGGCGGTTTCGCAATCGGCTGCCGCTTTTTCGCTGCCCCCGTCTGAACCCAATGCGGTCGCGTTGCCCCTGCCTGAAGATCGCGGACAGGTCGCGCTTGAACAATCGCTCAAGCGGCTGGGAACCACCGCCAGCGTGCTCTACATCGTCGCGCATCCTGACGATGAAGACGGCGCACTCATGACGTACCTTTCGCGCGGACTTGGCGCACGTGTCACGCTGCTCACGCTCACCCGTGGAGAAGGTGGCCAGAACGCTATCTCCGGCGAAACCTACGACGCGCTCGGACTCATGCGCACCAGCGAATTATTGAAAGCCGACGAGTACTATGCATCGAGCCAGCTCTGGGGCACTGAGGCTGACTTCGGTTTCTCGAAAACGCAGCAGGAAGCCTACGCCCGCTGGGGACACGACCGCGTTCTCTACGACGCTGTGCTCGCCGTGCGCAAAGTGCGCCCGCAGATCATCATTGCCACCTTCGTCGGCGGAGTATCCGATGGACACGGACAGCACCAGGTCTCTGGAGAAGTTGCACAAGAAGCATTCAAGCTCGCAGGCGATCCAAAAGTCTTCCCCGAACAATTGAAGGACGGCCTTGAACCGTGGCAGCCGCTGGCCATGTACTCGCGTTCTCCCTTTGCTCGTGTCACCAGCCAGGGCATCTTTGACTACGCCACCGGCAAGTGGGCCCCGGCGCGATTTCACAACTACATCACCAACACGTGGATCGATGGCGCACCCTCAGTCGACGTCACGCTCCAGGTGGGCACATGGGATCCGGTGCTTGGCCTCAGCTATGCGCAGATCGCGCGCCAGGGCTGGGGCGAGCAAAAGTCGCAGAACGGCGGCGCCAATCCACAGCTCAGCGGGCCGGCGTCGTCGAGCTATCACCTCTGGGGCGTGTCGCCCGGTGCCGCTGCACCGGCTCCCGGCGAAGGCAGCAGTGCGGGAGATTCAGACCTCTTTGCCAATCGCAAAGTCAAAATCGACACCAACCTCGAGGGACTTGTTTCGCTGGTGAAAGGCACTCCGCCCGCATGGCTCGTGGAAGGTCTGCGGCAACTTGGCTATCACATCACCGATTATCTGAGCGATCCCCGCAACCAGACCGGCGTGGAAGGCGCGCACAAACTCGCGCCCATGTACCGCAAGACGCTTGAGATCTATGCACGCGTCAAGAGCTCCGATCTCGACGCGGAATCCAAGGCGGGCCTTGAGATGGAACTGGGCCGGAAGATTCTCGAGTTTCAATTGGCGTTCAAAGAACTGCTCGGGCTCGACATGCTCGCCCAGACCACCACCGGTGAAGCTCCCCGCGGCGGCCCCGGCGGCGGAAACTTCGGCGACGAGACTCCGCGCTCCGTTACACCTGGCGAAGACTTCAAAGTGCGTGTGCACACAACGCAGGCATTGGGCGCTGCACAGCTATCGCACGTGTGGCTCGAAAACCAGATCGGCTCTCCATGGAAGATTCAGGAGACCGGTGGACCGCTCGATCCGCATACAACCGTAAGTGATCGTATCTTCAACGTGCGGGTAGCGGAGAGCGCCGCGCCAACCGAACCCTTCAACACACGCCCATCAATCGAACAGCCGTACTATGACATCTCAAACCAGGCCTGGCGCGAGCGCTCCTTTGCTCCGTGGCCGCTGGCCGCATGGGTTGAGTTCACCTTCGACGGCCTGCCCATCCGCATCGGCAAAGTGGTGCAGACCCTGGACCGCGTCACCGGAATCGGCGGCATCTATCAGCCGCTCGTCGTCACTCCTGCAATCGGTATCCGCATGGAGCCCGAAGCGCGCATTCTGCCGCTCAACGGATCTGCTCTTCCGGTCAGAGTCACCGTTCACGCCTCTCTCGCCGCGTCGGGAACGGTAACGCTGACACTGCCTGAAGGCTGGCAGGCATCGCCTGCCGAAGCACAGTTCAATCTCAAGGCCGGCGTTGACTCGGCGCCGCTCGTCTTCTCGGTGACACCGGCAAAGGTCGCCGCCGGTGTTTACAACGTTGAAGCAGTTGCCCGCTCCAACGGACACGATTTCAAAACAGGCTGGCAAACCATAGGCTACCCCGGCATTCAGCCCTATAACCAATACCTGCCCGCAAAACTCAAAACACGCAAGGTAGATGTAAAGATCGCGCCGGGGCTCAAGATCGCATACATCATGGGCCCCGGCGACGAGGTCCCCGAAGCCATCCAGGAACTCGGCTTGACACCGCACCTGCTCACCGACACGGAGCTCACCGGCGGCGACTACTCCGCGTGGAACGTGATTATCGTCGGCATCCGCGCCTACTCCACGCGTCCCGCCGTCGCCGCGTCGCAGGCGCATCTCGATCAATTCGTCCGCAATGGCGGAACGCTCATCGTGCAGTATCAGAGCGCCACCTTCCCCGCTCCGCTGCCGCTCGCCATGGACCGCAGGCCTGAAAACGTGGTCGATGAAACTGCTCCTGTCAAATTGCTCACGCCGTCGAATCCCCTGCTGAGTTCGCCAAACAAAATCACCACCGCCGACTTCGACGGATGGGTTGAAGAGCGCGGCCATTCCTTCCTCGACTCATGGGATCACGGCTACACGGCTCTCACTGAGACCGCCGATCAAGGACAAGATCCGCAACGCGGTGGACTCATCGTTACGCATCCCGGCAAAGGTACATATGTATATGTTGCGTTCGCACTCTACCGTCAGTTGCCGGAACTCGTTCCCGGTTCTTATCGGTTGCTTGCGAACCTGTTGAGTGCGGGAAAATCACAGCCTTAATTCTGAATTAACGATCTATTCACATGTCATCGAATGCACAATCCCGCATGGACTCATGCGGGATCGCTTTTTCATCACGCCATCTCATTGATTCTGCGCGCACTTTTGAGCGCATCCTCCGCGCTCGTGCGCCGCAATCGCACAGTGTTAATACTGCGTGAATTCGTCAAATATTCATTCAATTCTGCGAGTCTGGATCACGGAAGTAACAGAGCGACGTTTGCTCGAGAGTACTGCGTGTCTTCGATCCACTCTTTGAACGTGTCTGAGAAATCTGCGCACGGTTTCATTTGAGAGATTTGAGTACGCGGGGATGACTGAGCGCCTGCATGCAAGAAGGCGTGAACACGAATTAACCAAATCCAGAGAGGATGAAGACCCCATGAAATTTGGAGTCCACACTGTAGCCGCCTGTTTATTGGCAGCCAGTCTTGTTGTTTCGTACGCCAGCGCTTCCGGCCAGACCGCACCGGCCACGAGGCACGCAGCTACAAAGAAAGCCGCAACTTCCGGTCCCACTGTTGAAGAGCAGATCCAGCAGTTGCGTCAGGAGTTTCAAGGGCAGATTGACGGCCTCAAGTCGAGCCTTGCTGAAAAGGACGAGCAGTTAAGGCAGGCGCAGCAGGCGGCTGCCGATGCAAAGGCCTCAGCCGACAAAGCGCAAGCAGCAGCAGACGCGCAACAGTCAGCCGTGACTGAGAACACTACGGCTGTCGACACCCTCAAGTCATCGGTCAAAGACATCAATGACAATTCGGCCGTCATCGTAAGCACGATGGTGGACAACGAGACCAAGGCAGTCAAGAAGAATGAGCTCTCCGATCTGGCCTTCGGCAAAGTGAAGATCGGCGCCACCGTCTTCGCCGACTGGTCCTACTGGGCCAACTGGGATGGCTCGACTAACAATTTCACCGATAACATGAACACGCCCAGTTCGATCAATGACGAGCGCTACAACGTCTTCGAAATCACCCGAGCCTACGTCAACTTGCTCTACACCCCCACCGACGCCGTCAGTCTTCGCATCACCCCAGACATCACCCGCGACAGCGGCGGCAACCTCTACTACCGACTGAAGTACGCCACGATCGATCTGAACACGCCCTTCGCCAAGCTGAAGTCCTTCAAGGACGGCAAGATCACCTTCGGCCAAACCCAGGAACCGTTGGTTGACTGGGAAGAGGGCCTGACCGGTCACCGCTACATCTACAAGATGCCGATGGACTTCGCAGCTGGCCTCAGCTCCACCTACCGCGGCGTGCGCGTCCGCGGCCCCGTCAAGGTCAATGGCAAGGAATACCTTGATACCGACATCGGCGTCTTTACCAACGCCTCCTATAGCTCCACCGAACTGAGCGGCACCAAGCAGTTGATGGGCCGCATGACCTACTACCCGGTGGGCACAAAAGCCGACCGCACCGGCTTCGGCGTGACCATCTTCGGCAATCTAGGCTTCACCAACGTCGCTCCCAGCGCCCCTGCCGCCAGCCACTACAAGGTGGACCGCATGGTAGTCATGGGCTCCTACCAGACACAGGACAAGGGCTACTTGATTACCGGCCAGTACGACTTTAACCACAACCTCAAGGGCGACGGCACCACCCAGAAGGGCTTCGCCTTCGAGGGCAACGCCCGCCTCGGCAGCAATAAGTCACCTTTCCACGCCTTCGGCCTCTATCAGTACTACGAGCCCTTTAGCGGCGCCTCGAACAACGACAGCACCAAGTTTACGCGCGTTGTCGGCGGCATCGGCTACAAGATCAATAAAAACCTTGACTTCGCTTTGACTAGCTCGAACATGCTCTGGAACCAGGCTGCTGGCAAGAACGACACCAACGTGGTTTCGGTCTTCAGCCAGTACAACTTCTAGGATCAGCAAGAGATTCTTGAGTGAGGGGGGGAACCAACCAGTTCCCCCCTTACTTTTTTGCCCGCCCAAATCTTACGCAAAACAGGGCAGCCCGATCGGGCTGCCCTGTTTTGCGTAAGATTATAGTGTGGCTACTCCGATGCGGCTTCCGCAGCCTTGGTCTGCGCTACTGTCCAGTCCGGAGCGCCCACCTTGAAGCGCGCAAAGCGCCGCACGGTGATGTTCTCGCCCAGCTTGCCCACCTTCTGCGCGATCAGTTCCTTGATGCTGACGGCCTGGTCCTTGATGAAGGGCTGCTCAAGCAGGCAGACTTCCTCGTAGAACTTCGACATCTTGCCATCCACAATCTTCTCGATCACCGCCGGGGGCTTGCCGGTCGCCGCAGCCTGCGCGCGGTAAATCTCCTTCTCGCGCTCCAGGTCCTCTGGCGTCACGTCCTCAGGGCGAACATAGCGCGGGTCGCTGGCGGCAATGTGCATCGCGATATCTTTCAGCAAATCCTGGAAGTCTTCGGTGCGGGCCACAAAGTCGCTCTCGCAGTTCACTTCCACCAGCACGCCGAGCTTTCCGCCCGCGTGGATATACGGATACACCGAACCGTCGTTCGTGGAGCGGGACGCTTTCTTCTGCGCGGAGGCCATGCCGCGCTTGCGCAACACAACGAATGCCTCTTCGATGTCTCCCTTCGATTCCTGCAGAGCCTTCAGGCAGTCGCCCATCGGCGCGCCAGACTTTTCGCGAAGCTCTTTTACCTGTTTTGCATCGATCTTCTCACTCACGCTCATCTCTCTTGATTTCCTTTCGATACACTCAACCCAAAATCTGCCGGGCCAAAGGCCCCGACACAAGAAAAGCGTGGCACCTGAATCCGGGCAGCCACGCTCGTCTCAGTACGCGCATTTCCATGCGCAGGAATGACTAAAGAGCACCCTCAGCCGCTTCGGGCTGTTCAACGGCCGCAACTCCCGCCGGTGCCTTGCGGATTCCGCCGCCCAGGGCCGTTTCCAAATCCAGATCGCCTTCCGGCTCTTCTGTGGTTCCAGCCGCTTCAAGAGCAACCTCGCTCTCGCCTTCGGCAGGGGCTTCCTCGGCAAACGCCTTGTCGCCAACCATGTTCACGCCCTCGGCCGCAGAATCGGCGATCTTCGAGGTAAACAGACGAATGGCGCGCAACGCATCGTCGTTGCCCGGAATTACGTAATCCACCACGGTGGGATCGCAATTGGTATCGACCACAGCGACCACAGGAATGCCCAGCTTGCGCGCTTCCTTCACGGCGATGGCCTCGTTGTTCGAGTCCACAATGAAGATCGCATCCGGCAACCGCTTCATATTCTTGATGCCGGCCAGGTTCGCCTGCAGATGCTTGCGTTCGCGTTCGAGCTTGATCACTTCCTTCTTGGTCAGCAGCTCGTAACGACCGTCAGTGGCCATATCGTCCAGTTCCTGAAGGCGTTTCACCGACTTCTGCACCGTCACCCAGTTGGTGAGCAGTCCGCCCAACCAGCGCTGATTCACATACGGCATGGTCGCGCGTGTGGCTTCCTCAGCGATAGCATCCTGCGCCTGGCGCTTGGTGCCGACAAACAAAATTGTCTTGCCGCCCGAGCACAGATCGGTTACGAACTTTGACGCGTCCTTGAACAGCTTGAGCGTCTTCTGCAGGTCGATGATGTAAATCCCGTTACGCTCTCCAAAGATGTATTCCTTCATCTTGGGATTCCAGCGCTTGGTCTGATGCCCGAAGTGAACACCCGCTTCGAGCAGCTCCTTCATTGTGATCGTGGCCAATGGGCCTCCTTCGTGGATTGCATTCGGGCTGGCTTTGCCGTTACCCGAATTGAACCCGCTTATGCGGGAATTGAAAACCAGGGAACAGTAATCCGTGAACAGTGGTCAGCCGTTCCCATCCAGCGGACTCCATCAAGATTCCCAACTATCCACTGTTCGCTGGCCACTGTAAACTTGCAAAGCACTTTAGCGCTTGCTGAACTGGAAGCGCTTGCGAGCGCCCTTCTGACCGTATTTCTTGCGCTCCTTCTGGCGCGCATCGCGAGTCATCAGGCCTTCGCCCTTGAGCAGCTTCCGAAGCTCAGGATTAAATTCAACCAGGGCACGGGCAACGCCCATCTTCACGGCATCGGCCTGTGCGGCAACGCCACCGCTGCTGACCGTCGTAACGACGTCGAATGAGTTCGTCAGCTCTGCCACAGCCAGCGAACGCTTGGCTGCCGCGCGCTGCTGTTCGGTCACAAAGTACTCTTCGAACTTCTTGTCGTTTACCTTCCACTCGCCCGTCCCGGGACGCAGAAATACGCGAGCAATTGCCGACTTGCGCCGCCCCGTCCCGTAATACTGAACCAGATCTGCCATTCGTTTCCTCTTAGCCGACAGCTATTAGTTTTTAGCTATTAGCTTGTCTGTTCTTCGAATCCTTAGTCGTGCTTTTTGCACCAGCTTCTTTACTCGCGCAACGCGAAAGCTAAAAGCTAATGGCTAACAGCTACCCTACTTGATCTCCATCGCCACAGGCTGCTGCGCCTGGTGCGGATGCTTATCGCCCCGGTAGACCTTCAGCTTGGTCGCCATCTGGCGCCCCATCTTGGTCTTCGGCAGCATACCCTTGATCGCCTGCTCAAGCACCATCTCCGGCTTGCGGTTTATCAGGCGCGTGAACGACTCTTCGCGAAGTCCGCCCGGGAAACCCGTATAGCGGCGATAAACCTTGCTGTCAGCCTTCAGGCCGGTAAGACGCACCTTCTCGGCGTTGATCACAATCACGTGGTCGCCGGTATCGATGTAGGGCACGTACTGCGGATTCAATTTGCCGCTCAACACACTCGCGGCTTTAGTGGCCAACCGCCCCAGGGTCTTGCCACTGGCGTCCAAAACATACCATTTGCGGTCAATATCCTTGCCGCTCGGAACATAGGTTCCCATCTGAACTCTCACCTCTTAAAAGACCGGCGCAAACCATACCTTCCCGCGCCCAGAAGCACACGGGCCTGAACTCTACCCACTTCCAAACAAAGCTGTTCGGGTGAGGATTGCTTGGCTTCACTGGCCAAACTGAACTGAATCGCCAAACTGCCCGAATCGTCGTTCAGCAGCCTTCTGCCTGTAGAAGCGGATGTCCCTTCGGAGCCATCCACGGTACCGGTCCCGGCTGTGTTCAGGACCGCAGGCACAACACCGCGCAAGGATTTTAGGATAACCGAATTAGACCCCGGAGTCAACGAAAAGCAGGCCAAATCAAGGGTCTCCACGGTCTTGCCGCGGGGTCCCGGACGGTGGAAAACTCCTCCCAAAACTCCCACAATGCAATGTGGAATTAGCCTTCCCCTCCCTTACCCTCGATCTCGTCCCCATTGCACCCTGTCTCGGCCCCGGTCATTCTGGCCCCGGAAGCCGATCGAGGTGAGCAACCTATCCCGTGCAAACTCCGATTCGCCCTCAAGTGAAGCGATTTATTCGGCTCCCGCCCCCCCCGAATTGCATGTGATCCACATACTAGCCGCGGGCACACCCAAAAGCGTTAGAATCGCTGACGGTACTTGGACGGCCCAAAAGGCGCGTGATATGCGGGCTGCATCTTGAATAACAAACCTGCAACAAGGCGCGGTGACCACAGCGTTTCAGGTCTGTTTTACGAAACTTCCTTTCTATAAACAGATCCTTTCGGCCGGCCAAGACCGAATTTGGAGGAACTAGATGATGAATAAGTGCCTGACGCGCGTTTTGGCTGGAGCGGTCGCGTTTGCAGGATTGTTTTTCGTTGCTGGAACGGCGCAGTTCGCCGCCGCGCAGGATGATGCCAATCCTCCCTACCTGAATACCAATCTGACACCCGTGGAGCGCGCGACTGACCTTGTCCACCGCATGACGCTCGAAGAAAAGGCTTCGCAGATGGTGAACACTTCGCCGGCGATTCCCCGGCTGAAGGTTCCTGCTTATCAGTGGTGGAGCGAAGCCCTTCACGGAGTCATTAACCAGGGCGTCACCGAATACCCTGAGCCAATTGGCCTGGCAGCAACATTCGACGTGCCCGGAATCTACACCATGGGCGAGCAGATCAGCGTCGAAGGGCGCATCAAGCACGTGCAGGACACCGCCGCCCATCACGTCGGCATCGGCGGCGGACTCGATTTCTGGGCCCCGAACCTGAATATCTTCCGCGACCCCCGCTGGGGCCGTGGCCAGGAAACCTACGGCGAAGACCCGTTCCTCACCGGCCAGATGGGCGTCGCATACGTTACCGGCATGCAGGGTAACGATCCCAAGTACTACCGTGTCATCTCCACTCCCAAGCACTTTGCCGTGCATAGCGGACCGGAGCCGACCCGGCACTTTGCCGACGTCGACGTGAGCAAGCACGACCAGATGGACACTTATCTGCCCGCGTTCCGCGCTGCCGTCGTGGATGGCAAAGCTGACTCCGTCATGTGCGCATATAACTCCATCAACGGCGAGCCGGCGTGCGCCAGCCAGTTCCAGATGGTCGATCAGTTGCGCGGCAAATGGGGCTTCCAGGGTTACGTCGTATCGGACTGCGACGCCGTATGGGACGTCGCCCACAATCATCGCTATCGTACCAATCAGGCACAGGGAGTCGCCATCTCCGTCATCCGCGGCATGGATAACGAGTGCGTCACATTTACTGAGCGCCACGGCGAACCGCTCACCAAGGCCTACGTCGACGCCGTGCAGCAGGGCTACTTGCCAGAGGCTACGCTCGATCAGTCCCTCATCCGCCTCTTCGAAGCCCGCATGAAGCTCGGCATGTTCGATCCGCCGGATATGGTTCCCTACACCAAGATCGATCCCAAAGAGCTCGACAGCGCAGAACACCGCGCCTTTGCGCGCAAGCTTGCCAACGAGTCAATGGTGCTGCTCAAGAACGACGGCATTCTGCCTCTGAAGGCCGGCATCAAGAAGATAGCCGTAGTTGGCCCGCTTGCCGACCAGACCCAGGTGCTGCTCGGCAACTACGCCGGACGCCCAACGCACATTGTTTCCGTACTTGACGGGCTCAAAGCTGAATACCCCAACGCAACCATCACCTATGTGCCCGGAACTCAGTTCCTGCGCGCCGACGGCGACCCGGTCCCCAATTCCATGCTGACCACTCCCGACGGCAAGCCCGGTCTCAAGGCCGAGTACACGGAAACAGCAGGTCGCTTTGGCCGCGGCGGACCCGCTGCCCCGGTGATCGCTACCCGCACTGAAACCAATGTCAACCTCACCGATAGCGATCTGCCCACGGAAATGGCCGGAAAGAAAAACATCGGCGTTCATTGGACCGGTTTCATTACAGCCCAGGAAACCGGTGACTACCTTCTTGGCGTACGCGGCAGCGGGTTTGGGCGCCTGTCGGTCGACGGCAAGCAGGTCGCAATGCTTGGTCGTGGCGAGAGCGACGCGGCAGTCGGCCGCGCCCATCTCGAGAAAGGCGTCAAGGCGCAGCTCGACCTGATGTACTCCAACTTCAACTCACCCTCGCCCAAGGCGCAACTCATCTGGGCCAAGGTCAACGACGCTCCTTCACCGGAGGCCGTCACGGCGGCAAAGAATGCCGATATCGTAATCGCGGTTGTGGGTATCACCAGCCGGCTTGAAGGCGAAGAGATGCCCGTAACCGTTCCCGGATTCTCCGGAGGCGACCGTATCAGCATCGATCTGCCGGCACCGGAAGAAGCGCTCGTCGAAGCAGTACAGGCCACCGGCAAGCCGGTCGTGGTTATTCTCATGAACGGTAGTGCCCTCGCGGTCAACTGGATCAACGATCATGCCAACGCCGTACTCGAAGCTTGGTACTCGGGTGAAGAGGGCGGCTCGGCAATCGCTGATACGCTCAGTGGCAAAAACAATCCTGCCGGCCGTCTTCCGGTCACCTTCTACAAAGGTACCGAGCAGTTGCCGAACTTTGAAGATTACGGCATGACAAACCGCACCTATCGCTACTTCACGGGCAAGCCGCTCTATCCGTTTGGCTACGGACTGAGCTACACCACCTTCAAGTACAGCGATCTGGAGGTAACCACGCCGAAAGTCTACGCCGGTCAGCCCGTCACCGCCGACGTCACCGTAGCCAACTCAGGCAGCAAGGCCGGCGACGAAGTGGTGCAGGCCTACATCAAGTTCCCCGACGTGAAGGGAGCCCCCAGGATCGCACTGCGCGGATTCCAGCGCATTCACCTGGAGCCGGGCGCGAGCCAGAAGGTGCACTTCGACCTGAAGAATCGCGACCTGATGATGGTCACCGAAGACGGCAATCCCATCATCGCCGGTGGCGACTACACCCTCAGCATCGGCGGCGGACAGCCTGACACCGAAGCACCGTCAGTCAGCGGCAAGTTCCACGTCGACGGTCAGGTTGCACTGCCCGAGTAAGCAACGTCCCAGCATCAAGCCCCAGCGGGCCCCGGAGTCATCTCCGGGGCCCGCGTTTTTTGCAGCAGATGATCACCAGATTGTAATCCGCTTATCACATTCTGGACGGTGTCCTCGGCAGTAGAATCGCGTGACGACAGCAATACCGCTGTTCGGCATGGGAGTACGGATATGTCCAACGTCTCCATTCCAACTCCGCGGGGACAGATGCCCACTTGGGTCGCAGTTCCCAAATCTCCTGCTCCCGTCCCTGGCGTAGTTGTCCTCCATGACGTCTTCGGCATGAGCCAGGACCACCGCAATCAAGCCAACTGGCTCGCCGAGGCCGGCTTTCTGGCTGTTGCCCCCGACCTTTATTACGACGGTGGCCGTCTTCTCTGCATCCGCCACGTCATCCGTGATCTCACCGCCCGCACCGGCCCTGCGTTCGATGACGTTGAAGCCTGCAGGAGCTGGCTGCTCACACAATCCGAATGCAGTGGGCGCATCGGCGTCGTCGGGTTCTGCATGGGCGGCGGCTTCGCTCTGCTGCTCGCTTCCGGACACGGCTTCTCCGCCGCCGGCGTCAACTACGGGGGCCCGCTTCCAAAAGACGTCGATGACTTTCTTAACACTGCCTGTCCGCTCGTGGGCAGCTACGGGGGCCTTGCCAAATGGGAGCAGGGAGTTGCCGATCAGCTTGCCGCAGGTCTTGAGCGCGCCCTGATTCCTCACGACGTAAAGGAGTATCCCGACGCCGGCCACTCGTTCATGAACCAGCACCGAGGCTACCAGTTCCTGAAAATTCTGCGTATCAAAGCCATCGGATATAACGAACCTGCCGCCATGGACGCACGAAACCGCATCATCGCCTTCTTCAACCTGCACCTCAGGACGCAAGACCATGACCTCACAACCTGATTCTGAAGCCGCTCTCAATGCATCCAGCAATCATCTAAACAGCCTTTGTCGCATTGGCGGAATTGCCTCGTTGATCCTCGTTGTTTACTCGCTGGCAACAATGGTTCAGATGCTCTGGTTGGGCGGTCAGCCCACATCCGCAGTTCAGGCTTTTGACCTGATTCAACACCACCGGCTTGTCGGACTCTTGCGCCTCGACCTTCCGACAGTCCTCATCATGCCGCTCTACTACCTGCTGTTTCTGGGCTTGTTCGTCGCGTTGCGCAACTCTGATCGCGCCAACACTCTGCTCTCCACTTTGCTGGCCTTCGCAGGTATCACGCTTGTCCTGGCCACGCCAACGGCTCTGTCGCTCATCCCGCTCAGCGACAAATTTGCCGCGGCCACCAGCGATGCCATGCGAAACCAGCTTCTTGCTGCCGGAGAGACCATTCTCGCCACTGACATCTGGCACTCCACGGGCGCAATCGTTGGGGGAACCCTTGTCCAGTGTGGCGCGGTGCTCATTTGTGTGGTCATGCTGCGTGGTAACGTGTTCAGCAAGACGACCGCCTGGCTGGGCATCGTCATGCACGGCCTCGATCTGGCTCACATCATCGGCGGACTTTTCGTACCGATCACCGGCACCATCCTGCTCGCCATCGCCGGCCCGCTCTATCCGTTCTGGTTCATTCTGGTTGGCCTCAGATTGCTTCGGTTGGCTCGAATCAAGCCTCTACCGCAACCGCAGCCCTGAAGCAGCAAGGCGCCCTGGCCGCCGTGAAATGAACACGGAAACCAGGGCGCCTCGACTGCGTTTACTAAATCGCTGCTGCTACGCCACTTTTTCGCTCACTGAGCTTACCCGGAACCGCTTCATCTGCAGCGACAACGACTTCTCAATACGGCGCAGGTCGTTGCGCTCGGAGGGCCCGGCAAATGTTGATGCCACACCGCGTGCCGAAGCGCGTCCCGTACGGCCTACGCGATGCACAAAGTCCTCAGCCATCTTGGGCAGGTCGAAGTTGATCACGTGCGCCACGTTGGCCACATCAATGCCGCGCGCCGCAACGTCGGTCGCCACCAGTACGCGGTGATGTCCCTCGCTGAAGCTGCGCAATGCGGCATTGCGTTGCGACTGCGTACGGTCGCCGTGAATTTGGGTCGCCGACCACCCTGAACGCGCCAGGCGGCGCGCCACACGATCGGCTCCGTGCTTGGTGCGCACGAATACGAGGAAGCTCCCCTTCTCCGCGCCCAGCAGGTGCTCAAGCAATTCCTGCTTGTTCTCCTGAGCCACTTCAAACGTACGCAATTCCACATTCTCGGCCGGTTTTAGAACTGAGCCTATCTCGATACGAACGGGATTGTTGAGGTAGTTCCGCGCCACATTCTGCACCGCGCCTTCAAGTGTGGCGGAGTAGCAAAGAGTCTGCCGGCTGACCGGCAGCGTGGTCGCAATGCGTGCAATCGCAGGCTGAAAGCCCATGTCGAGCATCCGGTCAACTTCGTCCAGCACCAATATCTTTACCTGCCCGAGCCTCACCAGCTTGCGCTGCAGAAAATCCTCCAGCCGTCCGGGAGTTGCCACAATCAGCTTGGCGCCACGGCGAATCGCGTCCAGTTGCTGACGCTCCGCCATGCCGCCAACCACCAGGGCCACGGTCTGGTCTGAACTGGAACGAATAGCCAGGAATGCCTTCTCCACCTGCATGGCCAGCTCGCGCGTGGGCAAGAGAATCAGAGCATGAGCCGCAGGCCCGCGCGCTTCCACCGTCTGCAGTAGTTCCACAATCGGAATAAGGAAGCTGAGCGTTTTGCCGGTTCCGGTCTGCGCCGTTGCCAGCACATCGCGCCCTTCAAGCGCTGGAGGAATCGCCTGTGCCTGCACAGGAGTTGGGGTGATAAATTTGTTTGCGTTGAGCCGCGCCTTTAAAGTCGCGGACAAATTGAGTTCTGAAAACTGACTGATCAAATTATTCTTTCTTCTGTCCCGGGAGCCGCATTTCCCTGCGGCCTGCACACTCGGAACCGGACACTGAGGCGCAACGTCCTTTCACAAAGGGCACACGCCTGCTTATCAATTTGCGTAAGGGAGAACCGAAAGTCGTTCAAGAAGACTGGCCGGCGATTATTGAATCAAAATCATCCGCGGCCCGGAGCTGCCACACGCTACATCTACACCGCACGGCACATTGCCGATAGGCTCCACTTTCCCGCCTACTTCCCGCTCATCGGCGTCTGCCGCAAACTCGTTCCGCGCGAAGATGCCGCGAACCGGTTCATGGTCCAATCGCAGAGTCGCCGGGTGGGAAACTCAAGTGGCTACGCTGTAGGGGCTTGGGGGAATATCTGTAAAAGGCAAGCTGCCAATTCGAAGGCAGGCTACCGCTCACGGCCAAATCACTGAGCGCAACTCAAGTGTAGCACAAAGTGGATTTTCTTCTGCGCCAATGCAGTCCAGATCAATCGTTCAGCGATCCAGGTCGGCCATGCGCGCGTCCGGCAAGCCCAGCCGGCGCTTGATCGCCAGCAACTCCAGAATCTTGTCTGCGGGAAGAAATCTGAGCGGCTTCCCGATCTGCTGCGCAATCAGGTAGGTCTTGCAGTAGTTCTCATATGTCTCAACAAACCACTCGGCATGCGTCACCGTATCGGCCCAGCACACAATGCCGTGATTCGACAGCAGAATCGTGTTGTGATCGCGCACAAACGGTCGCACCGTCTCCGCAAAGGCCTGCGTTCCCGGCGTCTCGTACGGCGCAAGCGCCGCGGGTCCAATTGAAGTTTCGTACTCCGACACCAGCCCATTCGGCGGCACCGTGCCGGTCATCGCAAACGCCGTGGCATGCGGCGAATGGCAGTGCACAACCGCGCGCGCCTGCGGATTGCCCCTGTAGATTTCGATATGCAGCAAAAGCTCGCTCGTCCGCAGCCGCTCTCCCGCAAGAATGTTGCCGTCAAGATCCGACAGGCAGATGTCGGCGGGCTCCATATCGTTCTTGCTCATCATCGTGGGGGTACAAAGTAGATAGCGCTGCCCCAGCCGCACGCTGATATTGCCGCCGTTGCCGTCAACATACTGACGCTGCCAAAGCTTCCGGCCCACATCAATAATTTCCGTCCGGAAAGCGTGAGCCTGCGGCGAACTGGCGGCCGCAAGTGGTGAGAGTTCGTCTGGCGCAGGCACAAGCTCGGGACGCGCAGAAAGAGAGCGGGAGGGCTGCAGGGTCTCCCTTATCTGTTGAGCAAGCTGAACCAGTGTCGGCGCCATGACAAACTCGTCTTTGGAATTCTCCACCGCGAGCACGCATCCAGATCGCGCCCACTGTTGTCATTTTTGCCGCTCGGGGACCTTCAAGCCCGTGACCATGATCACAAAGAAGAATAAGCTTACAAGTCAACAAGTTGACAAGTTTACAAATTGACTGGCACTGAACAGAGTGGCGACATCGGACGATGGAACACAGCCGGCCCAAGAACTTGGAAACTCGTAAACTTGGAAACTGCCCTTAAGGCACTAGCTTGCGCTGCAAGTCTTCCAGGGTCTGCCCTTTCGTCTCGGGGTACACAAACAGCACCACCACGAATTGCACCACCGTCATGGCTGAGAAGAATGCAAAAGGCGTTGCCGTGTGAAAGTAGTTCACTACCACTGGAAATTCAAGCGCAATAATCGCGTTTGAAAACCAGTGGCTGGCCGAGCCGATTCCCTGCCCCTTCGAGCGCACCAAGGTGGGAAAAACCTCGCCGATGTACACCCAGATCACCGCGCCCTGCGAGATGGAGAAGAAAGCCATGTACACCACCAGAATCGGCAATAGCGCCGTCTGATGGGACTGCGTGGCAAACACCCACGACACGCCGGCAAGGCAGGTCGCGCATCCTGCCGCGCCAATCAACAGCAGCGTCTTGCGCCCCAGCTTGTCAATGAGCGCCATGCCCACAATCGTGAACGTAAAGATCGTCGCGCCAACCACGATCGACTGCTGGTCGCTGGAGATGGTGCTGAAGCCCGCCGCGGCAAAAATGTTGTTCAGGTAATAGAGAATCGCGTTGATGCCTGCAAGCTGATTGAAAGCGCCAATCGAGATCGCCAGAAACAGCGGATAGCGGTACTTCCATCGGAACACCGGCTCGTGCTCCACCGCATGCTCTTCAGACAGCGCCGCATGAATGTCGGCAAGCTCGGCCTCGGGATCTACTTCGCCCATCTGCCTCAGCACATCGAGCGCTTCGTCATCGCGATTCTTGGCGGCGCAGTAGCGCGGGCTGCGCGGAATCCCGAACAGAAGCGCCAGAAATACCAGCGCCGGAACGGCCGCAATGCCCACCTGCCAGCGCCACTCCGCGGCCCCCAGGTGCATGGTGCGGATCGCGTAATTCGATATGTACGCGACCATGATGCCGAACACCACGTTGAGTTGGAACGTGGCCACCAGCCGCCCGCGCCACTTTGCCGGCGCCAGTTCGGCAATGTACACCGGCCCCAGCACCGACGACGCGCCAATACCCAGCCCGCCGATAAAGCGGAAGACCATGAACGAATACCAGCCCCACGCCAGGCCGCAACCGAATGCAGAGGCCACATAAAGCAGCGCGGTAATGCGCAGCGTTTCGCGGCCGCCCAGCCGCTGCCCAACGTGGCCCGCGCCCAGCGCGCCCACCACCGTTCCAACCAGTCCAATGGCGACCGTTATCCCTTTGCTCTGGGGGTCAAGGTGGTAAAGGTTCACCAGCGCATCGATAGCGCCCGCAATCACCACGGTGTCGAATCCGAACAGCAATCCGCCAAGAGCCCCCGAAAGGGTGGCTTTAATCAGGTTTGAATTTGGCCGCATAGTCTCCGTTCTCGCGAATTCCGAAACCATCCTACAGACCGGCGCGCACTGCGGCCAAACCGAAAAATGCTATGCCATGAAATCGCTGAGCGGCGTCACTGCGTCGCGGCGCGCGGTTGGCCCGGTGTCACCGCCAGCACGCGGCAGCGGTGCTTGCCGGCAGCACTCCACGCCAGTGGCATATCGCTCTCCACGCAGGCGCAGTCGCCGGTTTCCAGAATCTCCTCCAGTCCCCCGGACTCCAGTTGCAGACGGCCCTCAAGCACGTAGACCACACCGCACGACTCGCGAAAACAATCGGCGGTCGATGGCGTTCCTCCAGGCGCTAACTCAATCATCTCCGCCACCAGCTTCGGATTCTGCGACGACGCGTTCAAAGGCGTCACCTTTATGGGCTCGGGACCGCGTCCTTCGCCTTCAAGGTGCGCTCTGCGCGTAATCGAAAGTGAGTGGCGCGAGGGCTCTGAGAAAAAGTAGCTCATGCCCACGCCATACACTCGCGTAATCGTTGCCAGCGTCGGCAGCGTAGGAATCATGCGGTCCGTTTCCAGCTTCGACAACAGTGCGGTCGACAGGCCAGTCTCCGCGGCAAGGCGCGAAAGCGTCAGATGTTTCTTGGTGCGGAGGGAACGAAGTTTCAGACCGATGGAGTAGGGTTCCAGTGCCCAAAGTGCATACGACGCAGTCTTCGCCATAACCGGCTCCTTTCATTCCGATGCCAAATCCGGCACGGCAGCGGGGTTCCAGGTCATCTTGCCGGAAATCTGCATTCAAGCTTCTGAAGAATCTCTGAAGTTTCCTTGAAGTTGCATTCCATACTAATCCCGCCGCGCATCTCCTGCCCCTTGCATCGCCCACCGCGTCCGCGTAACGAATCACGCGCATTGAAGTATCCTGATCCATGAGCGCCCAACAAAAAGCGGGTGCATTTTCCCTTCAACGAGTTGCAGCAACATTAGTAACCAAAACCTGCATCGAATTCATTCAATATCGTGTTAGAACAAAACGGCAAAAAGCCCAATCTCCCCAAATAGAGGAATTGCGATCAATGCATATTCTTTCCACTCGCAGCTTTAGTCTTTGCAGAAATATTTTGCTGGTGGCAGTGTCCGCACTACTCGGGTCCGGCATCTCCGCGCCCCTGCACGCGCAAACCAAGAACAGTGAGCCCGATGTACTTGTCCTTAGCAACGGCGACACGCTGCACGGCACGTTGGTCAGCGCAATCGATGGCAAGGTCACGTTCCATACCGACGCCTTGGGCGATGTCTCGCTCGGCTGGGACAAGATCAAGGAATTGCATACAACCCAGAAGTTCGGCGTGCTGGAGAAACAGGCCAAGGCTCCCTCCAACAAGCCAGGAGAGGTGTTGGCTACCGGAGCCCTTACGGTCGAGAACCACACCGTAACCGTGCAGTCTGAAAACGGTAAAGCCATTCCTCCCATCGCCGACAAAGACGCGCAGTACATTATGGACGCCGCAACGCTCGACAAGCAGCTCAATCACGAGCCCGGCTTCTTCACTGCGTGGTCCGGCGCGGCCACCGCGGGAGCAACACTCGTGGCGGCAACCCAGAAGCAGTACACCTTTTCCGGTGGCCTGGCGCTGCAACGATCAGTTCCCACCGTTGCCTGGCTGCTGCCCCGCAACCGCACTTCCATCGGCTTTACGGGATCGTTCGGCAAAATCATCCAACCCTCTTACACCGACCCCGGGCCGCCTGCGGTGTTTGTGCCCTCTGTGACCACCAAGTCCGCCATCTACCACGCTGAAGCCGAACGCGATCAGTACTTCTCGCCACGATTCTTTGCCCTCGTGCAAACCGCCTTCGACCACAACTACTCGCAGGATCTCGATCTGCAGCAGATATACGGCGCCGGAATCGGCTGGACCCTGATTAAGAATCCCCGGCAACAACTGGACCTGAAAGTCTCCGCGCAATACGAGAAACAACAATTCATCTCCGGCTCCAGCAGCAATATGAATCTGTTCGGCTCAACCTACTCCGCAACATACGTTCGGCACTCGAAGCTCTTCACCTACACTCAGGGACTTTCCTATATTCCCGCGTACACCAACTTGAGCTCTTACTCTGCAACGGAAACAAACTCGTTCTCCTTTCCTACTTATAAGAACCTCAGCTTCACGGTGGGTACGCTCGATTCCTACCTGAACAATCCGCCGGCTTCGCTGCCGCCTACTCAACGCAATTCATTCCAATTCACCATGGGCTTCACTTACGCCATCAAGTCGAAGTACTGACGCAGCAACAAGTCCACACCCAATCCGCCGCGCCGGCAAATCGAGCAAGAATTGCCGCCGCGGCGGGGTGCATGCCTCAATCCAGCCCCGCGAAAGCGGATTTGTTTATCAATCTGGTACAAAGTAACCGATTTCGATAACACCCTCGTGCGAAAAACCCCCTCCAGCACCTTCCCCTTCCGCTATAAACGTCGATAATCGAATTACTAAAAAATTGAGCTCATTGAAGCATCGTCATTCAACGAGCCTGCTTTACGTTTTTCCCCGGATTGTGTGCCCTGCAGGAAGTCATCTTCCTGTGGGCAAGCCTCTCGTGCAAAAAACGCGAGTGGCGTAACCTCGGCATTCTGGTTCGCCAGAAGGCCGAAGAACTGCGTTGTGTTCGATGCACCAACAAAATTCGACATCGCCGGTCTCCGTTGCGCCGGAGTTCCTGTTCGCGGGTTTTCATCTTGATCCCGACGGCACGTTGTTCCGTGGCAAGATGCCGGTACATCTCCCCCCAAAGGAACTGGCTGCGCTCAAACTGCTCATCGCGAATGCGGGACGAATCGTTTCACCGCTCGAACTGCAGAAAGCTCTTTGGGGCGACATCCACGTAACCGGCGACAGTGTCCCCAAGTGCGTGTCCTCATTGCGCGCCCGGTTGCAGCCGGAAGATTGCATTCAAACCATCTACAAACGCGGTTATCGCTTCACCGCCGGAGTGCGCACGCGTGGCCAGGAGCCCGGCCGGAAAACTCCCCGGCTTGCCATCCTGCCCTTCACCACCGGATACGAAGTTCCCGATCATCTCGGCCCCGTCATCGCGGAAGAAGCCATGGCGCACCTCAGCACAGCATGGCCGGTTGTCGCCAATGTGCTGGCGCGCGACTCGGTGTTCACCCTTGCGCGCCGCGGCCTTACCGCACAACAGACCGGCGAAGCACTGCAGGCAGACCTCGCGTTGACCGGAACCATCAGCGCCATGTCCAGGCACTATCGCCTCCGCATTGAAATGATCCGCATTGAGGACGGAACGCAGATCTGGGTTGAGGATGTGCTGGCGCGCCGTGACGTCGTTGCCGCGGTTGAGTCGGAGCTTGTCAGCCGTCTCGCTCTTCGGCTCGGATCAAAAGATGCGCCTTGGCTGCGCGCATGGCACGCTGACAATCTCTCTCTGGCCGCGGCCGCTGACGAGACCCAGTCTTCCGATCAGGAACCACGCGACCACAACGCCGATCGCCTTGAAGCCTACGAAATCTTCCAACGCGCCCACAACGAGTGGCAGTCGCTGCAGCGGCATCGCATGCAGGACGGACTTCAACACCTGATGCGTGCCACCGAGCTCGACCCATCTCTCATCGGCGCGCGTGTCGATCTCGTAAACCTCTGCATCTCGCAATGCTTCTACGGATTCATGTCACCCGCTGCGGAAGCCAACCTCGCGCGGCGCGCGGTCGAAACGCTTCCCGATCTGCCTTCGCGCTCTGAGGCCGTGCTGCCCGCCCTCGGCTGGATCAGTTTTCATTTCGATCGCAACCTGCCTGAAGCGTTGCGCCTCATGTCCATGTCGTCGCACCTGCCTCACGACCCGTGGATCACGCGCGCTCGCGCCATGTTGGCCATGAGCCGCCATCAATTCGACACGGCGATCCGCGAGCTGCAGCATGCAATCGAGCTTGATCCCTTCGCCCCGTGGCTGCATGCACGGCTGGCATGGGCCTTGCACCTGGCCGGCAGAGCACCTGAAAGCGTTGAGCAGGTCAAGCGCGCGCTCAATCTGTTCCCCGAGCATGAAGGCGCAAGTCTCTACGGCGCGGCCATCCTCGCATACAACGGATCGGCGGACCGCGCCATATCGCTCGCGTTGGAGCTATCTGAACGCCTGCCTTACTTCGATCTCGCCAGCTCGGTCCTCGCCTATACACTGGCCGCCGCGGGCCGCCACGACGACGCCCGCTCCATGCTCGAACGGCTGCAATGGCTCAGCCGCGAGCGCTACTTCATCAAATCCTTCCTGCCCGCCGCTTACATCGCGCTCGGTGACTCCCAGTCAGCGCTGGCCGAACTGCGAATCGCCGACGAGAACCGCTGCCCATGGTTCTTCCAAATGCTTGCCGACCCGCGCCTCCAGCCGCTCCACGGCAATCCAGCATTCGAAACCATGCGCGCATCGCTTGCAGAGATGGAAGCAGAAGCCACGCGCGAAGCAGAGCCTGTCCACTGAATCGCAGTCGCCAACGCAACCATGGCCTGACGCTCGACATCTCTTCTCGCCCGGTGGACAAACCTGCATTCAGAAAGAAGTTTCGGTGCGGCCATCGCATCGCTATCTTCCGGAGCGCACCAGATTCTTTCCCTTCTCCATCAACAATTCCTGCAATGCTGCATCTAACCTCGGATATAGTCTGTTCATTGCGTCCATGGTGTTCATGCATCCTTGATCTTCTTGCATCCCTGACGTCCACGCTGCAATTCCGGTTCCCCGTCCGGCCAAAAGAATGCGTTTGAGACTATTACGACCGATGCTATCGCTCACGCTTGGGCTCTTGCTGCTTTGCAGCACGCCCGCGGGCGGATTCTCCCTCTTGACCCATGAACAACTCATCGACCTCACCTGGCAGGATTCAATCGTTCCACTGCTCTTGAGCCGCTATCCATCACTCACGCCCGAAGAGTTGGAACGCGCCCGTGCCTACGCCTACGGCGGATGCGTCATCCAGGACATGGGCTATTACCCGTTCGGCGACCAGTCTTTCTCGAACCTGACCCACTATGTGCGTTCGGGAGATTTTGTGGTGAACCTGTTTCGCAACGCAAGCAACGCCAACGAGCTGGCCTTCGCCATCGGCGCGCTCTCTCACTACATGGGAGATTCGCTGGGGCATCAACTCGCAACCAATATCGCCGTCCCCGTCGAGTTTCCGAAGCTGGCCGCAAAGTTTGGCCCGGACGTGAGCTACGCTGAAGGAAAGCACCAGCACGTTCAGACCGAGTTCGCCTTTGACATCAACGAGATCGCGCACCATCGCGTCGCTCCGCTCCACTACCTCCGGCATGTTGGACTCAAGGTCCCGGTGCGGCAGCTTGCCCTGGCTTATTACCAGACTTACGGGCTCAGCGAAGATTTCTCCGCCACGAAGAAGCGCCGCTTCAACGTCCGTGAATATCGCTTCGCTGTCCGCACCTTTATTCCAAGAATTGCCTATGCTGTAACTTTGCTGCATCGCCAGCATGAGCCCGTAGAGCTCGATACCCCGGAGAAGATTGAGATTGAGAAGGAAGTGGCCACGGTGGCCGCACAAAATCATTGGGCAGCCTATCGCCACCATGCCGGCATCGGGACTTACGCGCTCGCGGGGTTGATTTTTATCTTGCCCAAGGTCGGTCCTCTCAAGCTTGTTGCCGTTAAAGGCCCCACGCAGGCCACTGAAGCCGACTACATGCACGCCGTGGTCATGTCGGTGTCGTCTCTTCGACGCGCGCTCAGACGGTTCACTCCACCGGACGGAACCCCCGCTCCGCAACAAGTCATCGTGCGGCTGTCGAGAAGCCGCTTGCATCCCTTGCCCAATCGCGACCTGGACACAGGACAGGTCGTCAAACCCGGAGGCTATTCCTTAACTGACTCGACCTACGCCAATCTTCTCCATCGCATCACCCTGCTGTCTGGTCAGGCAATTCCGCCGGGGATCAAGGCGGACATCCAGGCCTACTACGCCAATCCTGACGCGCCCATCACCACCAGGAGGAACCCAGACCGCTGGAAGCAGGTTCAGTCCGACCTTGCAACTCTGGCCGCCATGCCAACCAGCACCGAACCGGAGCCCTATCCGACCTACGGCGACGACGCCGAGGGCATCGAAGCAGGAAGCGATCAGCAGCCCGATCAGCAACCCGATCAATAGTCTGATCAGTAGCCAGATCTACCCGTTCTCAACTTTCGTCTTGATATCCGAGTAGGCCGCATCGATGAGTTTGCCGAGAGCCGCGGCATTCGTCTCTTCTCCAGCACGCAGCTTCACGTGCCGCATGTACTTGCCAGTGCCCTGCAGCAGACGAGCTGGATCGCGCAGCCCCGCACCCTGAAAGAACCCCACGTTCACATGCGACGTAAATACATTCACGTAGCCAAACGGCACATCTCCCAAACATGCAACCGGGCAACCGTCATGCAGAAGTTCCCTGACCTCGTCCCCGCACTCGCGCATCACCTCAAACCATGTGCGCGCAATGTCTCCCAGTTCTCCGCCGCGCTCGTCGAACCACCGTTCGATCGCGGGATCGCGCTCCATCGCGCCGTCAAATCGCAGCACGTCCTGTTTCACGGCCACCTGCCTTAGGCATGCGAGAACAACCCTGGCGCAGCGCACTTCGCCGGGGCGAATTTAATTTTCAGGGAGAACACGCACCCCCATCCTCTTCGGTGGAGACCGTAAAGAGGACGGGCACGCGGCGGGCAGGCTGAATCGCAGCATGGTCAACATGATTCGCCCGCCCGGCAACCGGAAGGAACCTGACTATTGTGCTGCTGGAGCCCGCTTGGCGACAAACTCCGTCGAGCCCCTCTCACCCATCTGCCGCGTGAACTTGATGGTGTCGCCGTCGGCCTTGCCCGTGTACGTGATCTTGAATTCGTTGCCGTTGAAGTTCATTACCTGATCGAAGGAGATGTTGTCTCCGTCAACCTTGCCGTTGGAAATATCGTTGCTGCCGCGCGGCGTAGTAACGGTGCCTGTAAGAGCTGCGCCATCCACCTTGAATTCGAAGGTGAGAGTTTGCGTGCCGCGTGGCGTTGTGACGTCACCCGTCCATTTGCCGCTAAAGTCCGCGGCCAGCGCGCTCACCGTGCCCAGCGCGAGAAACAGAACTGCAAGCGTAAGTTTCTTGAACATACTTTCTATCTCCTTGCCATCTTGCTGAGGGATTCGGCCTGATTTGAATGATCCGATTCCTGCCAACAAGGACGGAGAGCAGCCGGGATAAGTCTCACTCGCGAAATAAATACATCGGGGATTTTTTTGCGGACACCACCGCGCCGCAGCCGGATTTACGAGCTGCTCCCAACAGGGAAATATTTCACCAGTGAACTTGAGGGTGTTCAGTCGTTCTTCGGCATCGCCCGGCGAACGCGATCCACAGGTTTGCTGTATCTGCCCAGCAGCGCGTTCCAGCGGACAATCGCAATCTCCTGCAGCATCTTCAAGCCGTCCTTCAGATAGCTCACGCGGGAACGCTCGTCGTGCGCCCAACTCACTGGAACTTCCTGAATGCGGTAGCCGCGCTTAAGGGCGATAAACAGAATCTCCGGGTCGAAGCCCCATCGTTCAATCGTCTGGAGCTGAAAAACCGTCTGCGCCGCCGCCCGTGTAAACGCCTTGAACCCGCACTGGGTGTCTGCAAACGGAAGCCCCATCACCAGCCGTGTCACTCCGTTAAAGCACCGGCCAAAGAACTGCCGGTAAAGCGGTTGGCGAATCGTCTGTCGTTTGGTCTCAAGCCAGCGCGAACCGATAGCAATGTCCGCCCCACCGGCAATAGCGTCGAACAACCCCTGCGCCTCCTCCATCGGAGACGACAGATCGGCATCCGTAAACATCACCACTTCGCCGACGGCGCTCAGTAACCCTGACCGCACACTGAACCCCTTGCCGCGATTCCCCGGGTTCTGCATCAGGCGAATCTCCGGCGCAGTGGCGGCGAAATTGCGCACCACCTCCGCCGTGGCGTCGCGCGAGCCGTCATCCACCACAATCACCTCGGCTGACCAGCCTTTTTGCCGAATACACGCAACCACCGCCTCTAGAGTTGCGGGGATGCGGCCGGCCTCGTTATAGGCTGGAATGACAATGCTGTAGTTCGGATAGGGCATTCGTGCGGCGCTTCCGCGGCCTCGGCCGGCTGCAAATAACTCGAATCTCCGGGGGCTCAGGCCATCATACAGCAATCAGGCCATGCCCGAGGTATGACCTCCACGCCCGGAGCCGTGCTCCCAACTCGCTGATGGCGAAGGGCTAAAATGTAGAGAGAGGCTTGATTTTTCCACGTGTTACCGGGGAAAATCCAGTTATGCTGAGAGCGGAGGTCCAACGTATATGACGAAGGCAGACCTGGTTGAGAAGGTAACGGCCTTGGGCGATCTGACGCGCCGCGATGGCGAGGTCATAGTCGAAACCATCTTTGGTTCCGTAATCGGAGCCCTGCAGAGCGGCGACAAAATTGAAATTCGCGGCTTTGGCTCGTTCCGCATTCGCCAGCGCAATTCCCGCATTGGGCGCAATCCAAAGACCGGTGAGCGCGTCGATGTCCCCGCAAAGCGCGTGCCCTACTTCAAGCCCTCCAAGGAGTTGCGCGACCTGGTAAATCCCGGCGAGGCTTCGAGCAGCGCCTAGTGCCGGCAGAGAATTCAGTCGCAAAGCACGAAACCCCGCCAACATCCATGGCGGGGTTTCACTTTGCCTGATAGGCTTCGGCTTCGCAAGCCACAGCCGCTGCACTTCGCTGACTCGCTGACAAGCCGCCTAAGCCTTAACTCCAATCGCCGCCATCATCCTCCCGGCGTGGCCGTGCGAGGCCCGGTGCGAGAAAAACAGAGCCGCTTGGCAGTTTGTGCAGCCGCCGGTTACGCATATCGACTTCGCCGGCACTCCCGCATCGAGCAACTGGCGTCGATTCGCCTCAATCAGATCCAGGTGCAAGCTAGGCCCAATAGGCGAGTGCCCCGGCGCGCACTGCGTTAAAAAAAGCATCGGATATTTGTTGTGCACCGCATCGGCTGAATACACCTCGTGAAATAGCTCCCTTGCATATACAAACTGCGACTCGAACTCCGACAGCACCTCTTCGCCCACCAAGTAGCAGCACGGCCCCGCGCCCGGTCCGATAGCCGCAACCAGATCCTCAGGGCGGCAGCCGAACTCCAGCCGCATACGCCCCACGCCGATCTCCGTAATCCGCTTGACCGTTCCGCGCCAGCCCGCATGGAACGCGCCTACTACACGCTTCTTCTTATCGGCCACCAGCACTGGAATGCAGTCCGCAGTCTGAATCCCGATCAGCACGCCCCGCTCGCCTGTAATCATGCCGTCGGCTTTCAAGGGGCTGTCCAGGCCCGCATCTGCGCCCGTAACCACCCGCACCAGGTTCGAATGGATCTGCAGCAGCGTAATCAGCGGCGTCTCCGCGTCTCCCGTTAGCGCCTCAGCCAGCAGCACACGATTGCGCGCGACAGCTTCCTCGGCATCCGTAGCCGTAAATCCAAGGTTTAGCTCGCCGGGAGCATCGTCCGCGCAATATGCCCGGCTCACTCCGCCCTGCCGCGTGCTAAAACCGTGCCACAGCCACGGCATCTTCTTCCATGCCGGAACCGACAGATAGCAGGCGCCGTTCGGAGCCACGCAAGGCGCATTCACCGGCCGAAGAAGCTCTTCCGGCGCAGCACGCTCCATCCGGTCCGCGCGTGAGCGATCCACAGCCCCTGACCTGCCGCGCAAGTTGCGCGCCAGACCCGCATGTTCGAAAAGCGCGTCGAGCGTCGCCACATCGCCATTGCGGTCGGGGACGCCAGCTTTCTGTGCTGGAGTTGGCTTCAGTTGCTTTCGGGGCGGCATCTCAAATTGATTCTAGCTGCAAGTCCGAATTGAGGAATCTGCATTGCAGCCGGTGCAGCATTGGCGCGGATGAGCATATGGGCCTACCTTCCGGTAGGCCCGCTCGAGAGGCATTTTTTGGAGGGAATCCAGGGGGTTTTCAGAGAAGAGGTCCATGACAGACCTTCAAGAAGGAGTGAACACCTTTCTTGGATGGGACATTTTCGGGGAAGCCTCTGCTAATTACTTATTAGGATGCCCTTTATCCGCAAAGGTTGCAAGCACCACTTCCGAACCTGTGAATAATTCGCCTTTACCCGCCAAGTCCCTTCCCGCCCGTTTCGCGTCCATTCCGGCATTTTTGTAACCCAAATGGCACCTATTCGCAACCGAAACACGTCGTTGGACTTGCGTCACATGCTCGGAACTTGGCACTCTTGTGAGTGTGAACCGCTGGGGATACATCGGCCTTGCCATCATCCTCCTGGTATTAGCCTTCTTCACTTACAGGCATCGCCAGGATCTGGGGTTGTCGCGCTCCAGCGTCAATCAGACGTCCCAGACCGCCACCCCGCCTCCAACCGCCGCGCAACCCGCTGCAATTCAGTGGCAAAAAGTTGACCGCACCATGGACGGCTTCACCATCGACATGCCCGCCAACTCCCAGCAAATCAAGATCCCCGCTTACAACGAGTACGGCAGCGCCGAGATGGCGGACATGCTCTACGCCTACCCCGACCCACAAATCAGCTTCTCCATCACCTGGGCGCTCAACCCGCCCGTCGAACGCGTCAACAAGATGGTGCCGGACCGCACCCTCGACATGGCGCTCACCGATGCACTTCAGCGCTCGCAAACCATGCTGGTAAACAAGTCCGAGATTAGCCGGCAGGGCTTCCCCGGCCGGGAGTTCTCAGCCCGCAACGCCGGCGGAGGCGTATTCACTTCTCGGCTCGTTCTTGCGCGGCACAGGCTCTACATGCTCACCGTCGCCTACCCATCCGCAGCCGCGCAAAACAACCAGGACGTCGCCCACTTCTTCGACTCATTCAAGGTAGTAGCCCCGGCACCCAACAATTAGGTCAATCCTGCCACTTTCATAGGTCCGGCATCGCACCCACCCAACCCACAAACAAGCTGAAAGCCAAGAGCTGATAGCTAAAAGCTACGAGCTGCTTTTATACGCCTCTCCCCTCGCCGCCTTCTCAACAGCCCACGCAATCATTCCCACTGGCAGAAAACGCACCAGAACAGAAGTAATCCGCCCCTGCACATTCGCGACAATGGTGCGCTTTCCGCGAGCCATCGCTTCCATGCCCATCCGCGCCACCTCCTGCGTGGGCTGGATACGCCGCTTGAACGCAGTCGCGCGCGACACATCCCAGAACTCACTCTCCGTCGGCCCCGGACAAAGCGCCGTCACCTTCACGCCGTACGCCTTCACTTCCTCCGTAAGCGCCTGCGAGAAGAAGCGGTCGAACACCTTGGTCGCCGCATAAGTGTTCAGATAAGGAATCGGCTGAAAGCTCGCCGTCGACGCCACCACCATCACCCATCCCCGCCTGCGCTCCACCATGTGCGGAACAAACAGCCGCGCCAGGTGCACCATGGCCTCGCAGTTCACGCGTATCTGCGCCAGCTCCTGCTCGATGGGCGACTTCACAAACACGCCAAACTGTCCCAGACCTGCGTTGTTGATCAGGATGTCGACCGGAATGCCAGCGCCAACCGTGGCGTCGTAGATCTGCTTCGGCGCATCGGGATCGCATAAATCCGCCACGACAATGCGCACCTCGGTTCCGTGCGCGGCCAACTCCTGCGCCAGCACTTCCATCCGCTCCTTGCGCCGCGCCGTAAGAATCAGCTTCGCGCCATGCCCAGCCAGCTCGAGGGCAATCGCCGCGCCGATTCCCGCGCTTGCTCCAGTCACAAGCGCCCATCTGCCTTTAAAGTCCGATGTGTTAGCCATGATTGAAACCATCATAGCCGCCGCGAAGCTGAGAAGGAGTGACGCGCGCGGAAGTGGGCTGAAAGGATAGAAAATAGGTGAGAATCGGCCATTTTCGGCGCGAAAAGTGCCGGAAAACAGGCCAAAAACGCGCATCAATGTTTACTACATGGTCAAGGTAACATTTTATCCAAGTTATTTAGTATGAGCGATTTAATTTTCAACAGTGCACCAGGTTTGCAGCACTAACAGACCCCCGGGGGTAGGGGGGGGTGGCTTTTTTGCCGCAATGATCCGGCCGGATGGCGGACTCGCCTCTACACAGGATTATGCGGCAGGTACCAGTTATTTTCTGCAAACGAAGACACAATGCAAGAACTCGTTCATCCCCGCTCCCCAAACGCGAGGGACCGGCGGCACCCTCGGTTGAATAATCACAGACCTGGATCGTGGCCACCCACGCGTGTCAGGTATAGAGAAAGCACTATGGCTTATTCCACAATGGGGTAAAATAGAGCCAGACTGGAGAGGTTTATGGCGCAACCCCACGAAACTCATGCAATGGCACAGGACTCGGTTTGCAAGCTCGTTCAGAACGGCGACTTGGCCAAGACTCTGAATGCGGTAAGGACAGTGCCAGGAGCCAGAAATCCTTTTGTCACTTCGCAACAGGATGGAAGTCCTAATGGAACCAACAACGCCAGAACAAGCACCAATACCTCGACTGTAGCGCAGGCAAAACGCAAATAGCAATTAGGGGGGACGGTTGAAGTTCGACGTTTCGACCATTCTACTAGTAATCATCGCTGTCATCCCCGGACTCTTCGCCCAACGAACTCGAAATCAACTTGTCCCAAGGTCGTTTGCACCCCAAGGCGCCAGCGCGGAACTCGCTGAACTCGTCGCTCTAGGGGTTGCCACACACGGAATCCTCGCCTTCTTATCAGCTACGATCCTGCTCCTCGTTGGTTGGTTACACAAAGGCAGTCCCGATTATTTTTTCTCGAAGCTTGATTCACTGATTGCTAGTCAGTGGTGTTCCCAACACATTGTCGAAGCTTCGCTGATTGCCTTAGGCTATGTGTTTGTCTCATTCTTTTTCAGTCATTGGCTCGGCTTTATTTACGGTGTATTTCGATCTAATAGCCCCTTCACGAAGAAGCTGTTTGCCAATGCAACCTGGCTGCGGAGATGGTTCGGCGTAACCGGACTCTTGGGTGAGCGTCCGATCATCTATGAAGTTCTCAACCCCGAGCTCGATCACGGTACAACGAGATCTGTCTTCGTCGAAATTGAGATGAAAGATCGCCTCGGCTTCTATTCCGGACAGCTCAGTCAGTTTGCGATCGTGAGGGACGACGAACCGCACAAGCCAATCTTCCTAATCGATGTCTGGTTCAAGAAAGAGCGCGATGATCACTATGAATTTGTGGTGACTGATGGCATCATGATCGACTTGGCGGACGCGGCAACGTTGCTGGTCAAGCAAGTGGACGTACCTACCCCCTAGAACCCGTCGTCACCGACCCATGAGTAGATCATGATTTTCGGAATCAGTCCCCGCGAACACACTTCCATTGAGGAATCTTCCGCTGAGTGGCCCCAATCCCGGGACAGCCTCTTGACCATTTACAGGCATCCGCCGCGTTTCATTATTTGCGACGGTGCATGTAGCCCGCTCAACACTTCACCCGATTCGGCGTTACAATCGGGAATCCGTACTTTACGGTTAGAAATTTAAAGCAATCGGCGATCGACTGGGGTGTGCGACCGCCGCGAAGCGCGTAGCGAAATGCCAAAGTGCGTGTATCAGGACACTGAAGCGCGCGTGGCGATACGCACGATACCCGAATCAAGACACTAAATGGGTGTACACCTCGGTTCGCCGTTAAACACACCGCTCGTGGTGGTAAGTTGTAAACCTTGGGGGAAACGAGCAGTTAATGAACCTTCTACACGCGGCTGGGCCCAGGTTCGGCCAATTTAAAGTGCCCGCGCGGCCCGTGGCTGGTTGGCTTTTTCTTACGCTTACGGCTCTGGTATGTTGCGTGCGTCCCGCTCAGGTTGCCGGCGCAACGCGCAGGGGCGTGGTGCACGCGTATATCCTGGTCGACGCGCAAACCGGTCATATTCTTGAGTCTTACAACGCAAAGCGCCGCGCGCATCCCGCCTCGCTCACCAAGCTCATGACGCTGTACATTACCTTCCAGCGTCTTGAGACCGGAAGGCTCAGCCTGGGTACGCGGCTGCATGTCTCGCGCCACGCGGCCGCGCAGCAGCCCACCAAGCTGTGGCTGCGCGCCGGCCACACCATCACGGTGCGCAACGCCATTCTGGCCATTACCACCCGTTCTGCCAACGACGCCGCAGTGGTTCTTGCCGAGCATCTTGGCGGAAGCGAATCCCGCTTTGCCCGCCTGATGAACCGCCAGGCGCGCCTGCTCGGCATGACCGGCACCAGTTTCTACAACGCCTCCGGCCTGCCTAACTCGCGCCAGTGGACCACCGCCCACGATATGGCGATCCTTGCCATGGCCCTCATCCACAACTATCCGCAGTACTACCACTTCTTCAGCGTGCACGCTTTCCGATACGGCCGTCATATCATCTACGGCCACAACCACCTGCTGGACGAGTGCGAAGGCGTGGACGGCATGAAGACCGGCTACGTCCGCGCCTCGGGCTTCAACATCGTCACCTCAGCGATTCGCGATGATCGGCGACTGGTCGGCGTGGTGCTTGGCGGTGCCAGCGCCAACTCGCGTGACAGGCAGATGGCCGCGCTCATCAATCGCGGCTTTGCAAAGCATCCTGCGAGCCGCGTGATGACGGCCAGCGCATTGCTGCCCAAACCGGCACATCGCAAAGCAGCCAAGGCAAAGCTCGTTAAAACCGCGGCAACCAAGATTGTTGAACCGTCTGAAGAAGAATCCGCGATCTCGGACAGCCGCGAGTGGATCGTCGAGGTGGGGGGCAACTTCCACTCGCAGACCGCGGTCCGCCGCGTTCTCCATAGTGCCCGGCTCAGTGCGCCCTCTTCGCTCCACGATGGACGTCCGCTTGTGGTGCGCCTTCGCGGCAACCGCTATCGTGCGCGCTTCTCGCGCCTGGGCCGCGAAGAGGCGCTCCGCGCCTGCTCCGCACTCAAGCTGAAAAAGTACACATGCCGCATCTTCTCGCACCCGCTGCCGCAGATCGAAGACGCTGCCGACGTTGCGTCAAATGAGGTGGCGTCAACCAGCCAGAGCGACTGATTGCCGCCGCGAAGGTGGGGCAACCGAGTTAGTTGCGAGGGCATAAATATACTTGACACACCACGGTGTTTATGAGATGCTGACGGAGCTATGAAGCATGATGTTCCTAAGCATTTGATTGATGTGACTCGCTACTTCGCCGATAAAGACGTGTGCAATGACTTTGTTGCGTCTATGCGGTGGCCTGACGGTGTGGTGTGTCCTTACTGTGAGTGTAAGCGTGTGTCGTTCCTTAAGAGCCGTCGAATCTGGAAGTGTATGGATAGGGACTGCCACAAGCAGTTCAGCGTGAAGACTGGCTCTGTATTTGAAGACTCACCTATCCCGCTCGATAAGTGGATGGTAGCTGTGTGGCTGGTCGTGAACTGCAAGAACGGCATTTCAAGCTATGAACTGCATCGCGATCTCGATGTCACTCAGAAGTCCGCATGGTTCATGCTCCATCGCATCAGACTGGCGCTCAGGAACACTTCATGGGAGAAGATGGGTAACGGTGGCCCCGTCGAAGTGGATGAGGCCTATATCGGCGGTAAGCCCGGTAATCGGCACATGAGCAAGAGGCCGAAACCAAACATGGTCATGAATGAGTTTGGATTCATGGTCAGATCGAATAAACTGCCGCGCGGTCGGCGTACCGATAAGATCCCCGTCTTCGGCATCCTTGACCGCGAGACTCGCAAGGTAAGGGCTCAGGTCATTCCCCAGGTCAAGCGCGAAGTCCTCATGAACGCCATTCTCGACGGCGTGAAACCCGGCGCCACCGTCTACAGCGACAGCTTAGGCGACTACAAGCAGCTTAAGGGGATGGGATTCATTCACGCATCCGTGAACCACGTCAGAGAGTATGTGCGCGGCGAAGTCCACTCGAATGGCATTGAAAACTTCTGGTCACTGCTCAAGCGCGGATTGCACGGAACCTACGTGGCAGTCGAGCCGTTTCACCTTGAACGCTATGTGGATGAGCAGATGTTTCGCTTCAACAATCGAGCGACTAAAGACAATCCATTGGACGATCGCGACCGCTTCATGCTGGCAGTTTCCCAAATCGCTGACAAGCGACTCACCTACAAGGAACTGACTGGCAAGGTGGGAGAAACGGAAACGTTCTAACCTTCCCGCTTGGGTTTCGCGGCAGGGACGCGGGAAACGGAAGTCTTAGGACGTTTCTTGTGTCCCCACTCCGCATCCCGCTTCTGTATCTCCGTCTTAGGCACCGTCATTATGTGGCGCATCGCTGCTGTAAACACCACAAATTCGGGATTGTCGGGCGGTGGCTTCATGCGGTAATCATAGCGCAAACTTCACAGTGAGGCTCTGAGCGAAAATGAAATCTAAGAAACCTGCACCACTATCAAAGCGCGTACTTGGGAAGGGAAAGAAACAATTGCCACCTCGTGAAGAAAGACCGCCAGATCGTGAACTAGCACGCAAACCATCACCGGGAAGAAAAACACCATAGCCGCTATTTAGGTAAGCGAAACAGGATACGGGCAGTCTCTATTGCGTCGAGTGCCTCATTGCGATCTTTATGATTACGCAGCATTGCGCTGATAGAGGCTGCAAGGTCAAAGACTCGCTTTTCTCGTTTTGTTATTTCGGTTTGCATTTAGACATACTCCATTAATCAAAAGACCGCAATTGGCGAGAAACCCGCTCTAAATCTTTACGCGTATCAGAGAGGTCTGCGAGTAGCCCGATGAGAGCTTTTTTATCGAGGGCTTTCAACGAGATTGTCAGGGATTTTTCGTATTCCCCTTCCTGTTGGAAACTTGGAAATCTGGCGGGACACATTACCTTAATTTCATCGCTATCAACTATGTATCGCTCTGCAAAATCAGCCCGCTCCGCAATACGACTGAGCTTGCCCCACTCTTTCGACAACGACATTAATTCATGCTCAAGAGCAGCTAATCTCCCTTTTAGAGATTTGCGATGTATCACCATTTCGCCGAGTCTTGTTGTTTCCTCTTGCTCTGTCATCGTTCCCTCATTTTCATAATTAGCACCAATAGTGAACGCGGAGGGAAAATAATCGTAATTGTTTGGGGATTGTTGGTGTTTGCCGCTATAAGCTCAAGACTGCAATCAAATAGAAACCCTGGAGATGCCCCATGCCCTCTTCGCTTGTATTGGTGCTTGTCATGGCCGTTGCCGTTAGTCTTCTATGGTTGGGCGAAAAAATAGTCGATCTCTTGCGAACGTTAAAGCGGATAGAAGCTAGGTTGACGCTGCTAGCGCCATTGGACGAGGAAAAAACTATGATGAACGATTGCGCTGCCACGCTGAGAGGTGGCCTGAAAGATCGAGCCATGCATCCCGATATATGGCTCTCAAAAGCGATTAAAAATGAGACGGGACTTCGCGGTAAAGAATGGAAGGAGGCTCACAGTTATCGGAGATATCTAGAGAAGCGCCACCGCAATTAGAGGATTGCCACGACTCCAAGATTCAATTCAGAACTGCTCATTCCGTGATCCCTGCGGCAATCTCCCGCATAAAACCCCTCGTAGTCAGCATGATCTCTTCCGCGATGTCAGGATGAAAATCCGCACTCATTACGGTTAGCTTTCCCGCTGCATGATTGACCTTATTGCGCCACGCCATCTTCATGGCTTCCACCCGCTGATTGATCTGCTCGATAAACGCATACTTTCCCGAGAGCGATGTAGGCAACGCGTTACGGCCACCGTTTTTAAGCTCTTTCAGTTTTTTGTAAGTGGCATCCCACCCTTGAACGGGATCACTCACCCCAATGTATTTGCCGAGTTCCAAAATGCCCCATTCGGCAACCTGAAGGGAGTGGAATGCACAAGCCGTATATCGCGAGAGAGCAAAACACCTACTCATCTCTTCAATATCGCTGGTAGCTTCTGGAAACTGTTCTAAGACCTTCTCCCACCCCTTGAAAGGCTCGTCGTAAAACGGTCTGCGATTTTCTGGAATAGCAAAAAACAGCTTAAGCGAAAGCTCATCCCTTAGTCGCTCCTGAATCTTACCGATAGAAGCGAGGATGTTCAGGTTGAACTGTTCCCAATTGGCTGTAATCTCGGGAGTGTCGAGAGTCCTCAGCAGGTCAGATACACTTTGCCGGGTCATTGGTAGTTCATCACAATGAGGCAAAAACGTATTCAAGTGACCACGCAAACGGGCAATGAGGATGCCATCTTGCCGCATATCCGCGTTGTCATCCTTGGCTCGGCCGACCATGCACATCACAAGACCAAGCGCGTGCATTCCCTTTACGTAATTCTCCGCATGAACTCGTAGAAGCTCCAATAGGCTCACTCCCCCTGAAATCCACCACGGAGGAATTCTATCGAAGCCGTCACGAGTCTCAGGAATTTGAGATTGATGGGGAATTAATTCGATATTGCGGTGCGCACACTATTTTATGATAAGTCCTTTGTCAAGAGTAGTTATGACCGATATGGTGCGTTAAGTATGTTTATGCCGTTGCGAGTTAGCGAGTTTGCACGGCCTCACTCTCAAACTCCTCAGTAAGCCACTTACTGAATGCCGAGAACTCTTCATCGCGACCCAGGAAGTCGCGCACTAACTCGCGGCCCGGCTTGGAGCCGCCCTGCTCCAGCACTGTCTTCCGGTAGCGCTCGCCTGCATCGCAACCCAGCAGATCGTCGGGGTCGAACTGGCCGAAGAAATCCAGTGCGATCACCTTGTCGAACGCGTATGTGTAGTAGTTCGACGAGTAGCCCGTGAGGTGCCCAAAGCTCGCGTACATGTGGTTGCCCTCGCGCCACGTCCACGGCTGCAGGCTCTCGTAAAGGCTCTTCGTCATTGTGTCGAAATCGATGCCCGCCGGGTCCTGATCGTGCAGGTCGAGCGAGAGCGTTGTGTAGTAGATCTGCGTACGCATCCAGTCGGCGCGGCCAAAGGCGCCCGCCTGTTTCATCTTGCGGATCACGTCAGAAGGCAAAATTTCTCCCGTCTGATAGTGCCTTGCGAACGACTGCAGCAGCTTCTCGTCGCGGAAAAACTCTTCAAGCATCTGCGAGGGCACTTCGATGAAGTCGCCTTCCGTCGCAAACCCCGAGAGCCCCGCCCACTCCGTGTGCCCACCAAGAATCGCATGCATCAGGTGGCCGAACTCGTGGAAGAACGTGACCACATCCGAGTACTGCAGCAGCCCCGGATCTTTATCGTCGCCCGCCGGAAAGTTGCAGATCAACGCCGCTTCGGGCATCGTCCGGTCGCGCACGCCCGTAACAATCGGCGCGGCGGAAAACCACTTGTCCTTGCCGTCGCGCGGATGCATGTCGAGATAGAAGCGGCCCACCTGCCGGCCCTCTTCCCACACCTCGAAGACTGAAACCGCGGGGTGCCACGCGGGCGCATCCGAGAGGTGGAACTCAACCTTGAACAAACGTGCGGCAGTCTGCAACACGCCCGCTTCAACCTGCGCGTATGGAAAGTACGGCCGCACCGATTGCGAGTCGAAGTCGTAGGCCGAGCGGCGGAACTGCTCGTACCAATAGCCGCGGCTGGTGATGTCGATGGCCTTCAGGTCGGGCTGACGGCTGCGGACGAAGTCCATGATCAGCTCGTACTCGCGCCGCGCGCCTTCAAGGCTGGCCTCGTTGAGCCGGGCTAGAAAGGTGCGCACGTTGGCAGCGGACTTCATCATCTGGTCTGCGGTGGCCAGGTCGGCCCAGCTCCGAAAACCAAGGATCGTGGCCAACTCCTGCCGGGTGCCCAGCAGGTCGAGCAGGATCTGCCGGTTCGCTGGGTAAGCCCGCGTGTTGTAGGCCAGAAACATCCGCTCGCGCAGGGCCGGGCTGGCGGCAAAAGTCATCACCGGCTGCATGTCGGGCGGGTCGGTAGTCAGCGTCACGTTGCCGTCTTCCCCTGCCGGATGGCGCGCCAGGTAGTCCTCGGGCAGCCCCTCAAGCTCCGCCGGAGTCGCCTGGATGGTCTTGCCGCCCTCCTGAATGTTGCGGCTGAACTCGAGCGAAAACCGCGTGGCCTTTTCGTGCAGGGCCTGGATCTGGTTGCGGGTGACCTCGTCCTTGTCCACGCCGGCCAGCCGGTAGCCCAGCAGCGTCCGCTCCACGTAATGCCGTGTTGCAGGGCTCGCGCCATCCAGGCTCATGGCCGCAAGTGCCTCATATACCTTGCGGTTAAGACTCAGGGCAGAACCCGCCATGGCCACCCTCTGGGCCTCCTGCTGAGCCTGGTCACGAACAGCTTTGTCCGCGGCAACTGAATTCAGCACACCCGACTGCGCCCCGGCCAGGCTCAGATGCTCAATGGCCTGGTCATAGAGCCGAAGGGTGTTTTCCATCGTCCGCTGGCCCTCCACAGCCAAAAGCGCGGCCAAGGCAGCTTCGTGCGCGGCCAGACGGGCGCTTACCCAGGCGCAAAGGGCTTCGGCAGAGGCGGCGCCGCCAGCCTCCCAGGCGTGAAGGTCGTCGGTTAGGGCGGCGGAAGCGGGCGTTTCAGCAGGCATTTCGGGGTTTCCTCCAGAGGCTGGCTCAAAATACTAGGTTGCCACAGCGGGGCGGTCCCGAAGGCGTCAAACTGAGACGGCCCAGCCCAAAATCCCTAGAAAAATCTTATTGTTGCATCTTGTGCCCATCGCGCTTAAGATGCGTCAATTGACGACTATGCGTCGCGCCCCTACCACCACGATTGAAGCTCCCCCTCCGCCGGTAGTCGTCCGCCCGAGGCTCGGCAAGATCTGTGTCGCTATCCAGGGTGACAGTCCTGCGGAACTTTGGCGGACTGCAGAAGCGCTGGGCGTCGATGCCCGCTTCGTAGAATTCCGGCTCGACTCGCTCCCCAAGCCCGCAGCGGCTCTTCCCGGGCTCAAAGACTTTTTGAGCAATCACAGGGATTTCACCGCAATTGCCACTTGCCGCAGGAAAAGTCACGGCGGCAACTTCACCGGGTCGCTGACAGCCGAGCTCGAAATCCTCACCCAGGCCGCTGAAGCCGGGTGCCAGATTGTCGATCTCGAAGTGGAATCGGCGGAAGAGATAAAGGCGGCGCAGATGGCGCGCTTTCGAGCCGGCCTTCGTGCATTGGGAACGCAGCTCATCGTCAGCTTTCACGACTTTACGCGGACCAAGGGGCTGGAGCACGCCGCAAAGCGCATTGAAGCCTTCGAGCCCGATTTTGTAAAAGTAGTTTCCACCGCGCGCACGCTCACTGACAATCTTTCCGTTCTGCGCCTCATTGAGGATCGTTCGCTCTCGACGCACATCGTCGGCATCGCCATGGGCGAAGAAGGCCTGTTGAGCCGCGTGCTTGGTCCGCGTGCCGGTGCGGCTTTTACCTTTGCCTCCACCGACAATGGAGCCGAGACCGCGCCCGGCCAGGTTACGGTGCGCACGCTGCTCGATCTCTACAAGCTCGATCAGATCGACCAGGCAACGCGCCTCTTCGGTGTCGCGGGTAATCCCATCGGCCACTCGCTCTCTCCGCTCATGCACAACACGGCCTTCCGGCGCGAAAGCGTGAACGCCGTCATGCTGCCCCTCAAAGTAAAGACGCTGGACGACATGCTGAACATCGTCCGCGAACTTCCGCTGGGCGGCGTGGCCGTGACCATGCCGTTGAAAGAGGAAGTGCTGCCGCACCTCGCCAACATGGATCCGCTGACGGCGCGCATCGGCGCGTGCAACACGCTGCGCACTGGCGCCGACGGCAAGCTTTACGGCTTCAACACCGATGTTGCCGGAGTAGTAAGGCCGCTCGAGCGCCGCATGAGATTGCGCGGAGCCCGCATCGCCGTCCTCGGCGCTGGAGGCGCAGCGCGCGCGGCAGTCTTTGGATTGGTCGAACAGGGAGCGGAAGTCTTCGTCGTCAACCGCACGCACGAGAAAGCCGTGTCCCTGGCGCGCAAGGCCAAGGCAAAGTCGCTCAAGCAGGATCAGCTTGCCAAGCAGAAGTTCGATGCCATCATCAACACCACGCCCTGCGGCATGGCGGGCATCAAGCAGACGCTGCCCATCAAGGAAACAGAGCTGCACGCGAACCTTGTCTTCGACATGGTGTACAACCCGCTCGACACGCCGCTGCTGCGGCTGGCTCACAAGCGCGGCCTGCACATCATCAGCGGCCTAGAAATGTTCGTGCAGCAAGGCGCGCGCCAATTCGAAATCTGGACAGGCAAACCCGCCCCCGAAGCCGAGATGATGCGCGTAGTGGAACTGGCGCTAAAGCGCAAGACATAAGTGCAGAGCAGCCACAAAGTCGAAAGACTGAGGTCCTCACTATCCCGGCTTCGGGAAACCGCACTCTGCACTATCGGCGAGCGGCCGACTGCACAAGTTCTCCCAAAACACATGTCATCTTGAGCGGAGCGAAACATCTGCGGTTGCTTCTAGTTCTCGAATCGCGCGATAAATCAAAATTAAGTTAACTTCAATCTTGCCGACAATCCAAACCTTACAATGATTTTGTCGGATTCCTAGGGTGTGGCGGGAGACCAGGTGATTTGGCTACATCCCTTTCGACCTACGCGCTGATAATAGTCGAGGAAAGACGAGGCACGATCTTGTTCGCACGATTCAAATTCTTCGTTGTCATATCGGCCAATTTACTGGCGGTCTCCCTTGCTGCTCAAACGCCGACCTTTCAAGTGCTGGTGCTGGACGCCTTGGATGGGAAGCCACAGGCTCATGTGAAGGTTGAACCTTTCTGCGCGGGGCCTCCACGCAATTTTGATGGAAAATCGGCATTCACAAACGATAAGGGCATTGCCACAATTTCGTACGTCTGTAACGAAAAACAGGTGATTGAGATTGAAGTGTTTCCGCCTAATAAGAAAGAGCAATGCGGCGGTGATGCGGGGATGACTTTCAACGATGTTGAATCTGCAGGATTCATAAGCAAACCGGACTCGGATGGCGGGATTTGGTGTCCTACCAAGGTGAGCAAAAAACTGAAGCCTGCACCAGGACAAGCAATTATCTTCGTCAAAAAACCTACGTGGTGGCAGTCTCACGTTGCAGGATGAATCTCGCCAGACGCCCACCCAGCCGCAGTGTCATCGCGGCAACGGTGAGAAAGCATGAACCTCAATCCGCCAATCGGCGCGACATACTTCTTGCCGCATTCACCGCGCCAGCCGAAAATACCGCTTTGCCCGTGCCACATCTTTGAAGATCTGCGCCTTCAGCGCTTCCGGCGAAGGCCACGTGATCTCGCCGCGCAGCCGCATCAGAAACTGCAGCTCAATCGGTGTCGTCTCGTCCATCTCAATCGGCTCAAAGTCCAGGATGTGCGACTCCACTGCGAACGACGCCTCGCCGAACGTAGGCCGGTTGCCCACATTTGTCACCGCCTGAAACGCGCGCTCACCCACTATGAGCCGCGTAACGTAAACGCCAAACGCCGGCAGCAGCCCGTCGTACTGCGCCAGATTCACCGTAGGCACCAGCAGCCGCGTGCCAATGCCGCGCCCGCGCGCCTGCGTTGAATGCACACTGAAAGGCCGCCCCAGCATCCACCGCGCGCGCCGCATATCGCCCGCCGCCACCAGAGTGCGAATCGCCGAGCTCGACACCTCCAGCCCGTGCACATGCACAGCCTGGTGTACCGTGACACCAAAGCCGAACTCCTCGCCCATCGCCTTCAGCTCTGCAACGCCCGCCTCCGCTCCGTGCCCAAAGCGGAAGTTCCGCCCCTCGTGCATTCCGCGCACTCCCAGCGATCCCACCAGGATGCGGCTCACAAAATCACGCGCCGGCAGATGCGCAAGCGCTGCATCGAACGGCAGCACGATCACCGCGTCAATTCCTGTTGCTGCCAGCAGCCGCAACCGCTCCGGCATTGGAGTAAGCAGCCGTGGCGCCAGTCCCGGCCGCAGCACCTGGTCCGGATGCGGATCGAACGTAATCGCGACCGCGCGCGCATTCAACCGCCGCGCCTCGTCCACCACGGCTGCAAGAATCGCGCGATGCCCCAGGTGCACGCCATCGAAATTTCCGATAGCCGCAACAGACGGCCCAAAGCCCGGCGGAATCTCCACCAACGATTGATATGCTGCAAAGCGCCCGGCCGTCACTGGCCACCGCTCGCCGAGTCAAAACTTACCGGAACCGTCAGGCCATCGTGCGCAAGACGTATGCCTTCCGGCAGCGCGGCGTTGGTCTCTTCGTGGCCCAACTCATGTGCAATGTGAGTAAGCCACGTGTGGCGCGCGCCAATGCGCTTTGCCCAGCCCACCGCCTGCTCAACCGTTGCATGATTAGGATGCGGCTTGTGGCGCAGCGCTGAAACCACCAGATGCTCCAGCCCCTCCAGCAGCGCAAAGCTCGACTCAGGAATTGTGCTCACGTCCGTCAGGTACGCCGCGTTGCCAAACCGGAAGCCATCGATCTGCATCTCTCCGTGCAACACTGGCACTCGCACGAACTCCACCGCATGAACGTTGGTACGCTCGCTCAGCGGTTCAAGCTTGACCCGCGCGCGCATGGGATAAACCGCTTGCGGAGAAAATGTGTAGTCGTAGACGTGCGTCAGCACTTGCGCGGTTTCATCTGACGCGTAGAGCGGAATGGGGCCGCCCTCGCGCATGGCCGCAAAGCTCAACGGCCGTAGATCGTCCATGCCAAGGATGTGGTCGGCGTGCGCATGGGTATAGAAAACCGCATCGACGCGCCTGAGCCCCACATTCAAAGCCTGCGCGCGAAAGTCAGGGCCGGTGTCGATCACCACTGCGCGTTCGAGCGAAGTCTCGCCGCCCGTCTCGCTCCAGCGGATCAACACCGAAGGGCGCAAGCGGCGGTCATGGGGATCGGCAGACGTGCACACCTTGCATGTGCAGCCCAGCGTGGGAACACCCATTGAGGTTCCCGTTCCCAGAAATGTAAGCGTACCCTGCATGAAAAATCAGCTCTCAGCCTTCAGCTTTCAGCCCAGGCTATTAGCTTTTAGCTGTTAGCTCTTGGCTGAACCGTGCACGGGTTTCCACCCCGCCGAAAAGGACCATTGAATGTCGCTGTTTTGAAGAGGCACGGCTTAAGCAGTGCCGCAAACAGCCACCAGTTTGTGAAGGGTACGGGCACTAGCCCTTACGTGAATCAACTCCCGAATCCATTCCCTGATTACTGACAACTGTTCACTGACCACTAACCACTGTTTTTACTTCTTCGCTGGTGGCGGCACCGGCGGCTGCATCGCCTGCATGTTGATCATGCTGGTCAGCTCAAGGAAAGCCATCCGCACATCGAATAGCACCGATTGCAACATGCGGTCTTCCGCATCCGTCAGGTTGCCCTTCGTCTTCTCGGCCAGAATTGCCATCAGGTCAATCGTGTTGCGCGCGCCCAGAATATCCACGCGAGGGCGCTGTCCTTCCTGCGTTCCCGCGCCCATCTGGATCATCGCCGAAATGTAGAACTGCTGCACCAGCGCTTCGAACGTCACCGGCGGCGGTGCGCCCGCAGCAGGATTCTGCGCGCGGATCAGCTCTTCAAGCCGCTGCGATGACGCATCGTAGGCGGCCTTCTGCTTGGTGGACTCTTCTGCTGAAGGCGGCTCGGGCAGTTCCATCTCCTGCTCCGCCCCTGGGACATTCGGCGCCGCACTTTCCGCATCGGACTCGTGCCGCGAGTCGTTGACCACCAGCCGCGGCCCACCCGATGCAGCCGCCTCAGCTCCAGTCGCCGTAGCCGGTGTTTCAGGCTTTCCCGCCGCTGCGGGCTGTGCTGCCGCCGCAGGCTCATCGGCTGCAACCGGCTGCCCCGTCGCAGCGGGCTGCGAACTTCCCTGCTCTTCTTCCGCCTTCATCTTGCGGCGGTCAATCACTTCAAACTTTGGCGTGTCGCTCATGATTCCTTGTCTCTCGCCGCGCGTGCCACGGTGGTGGCCGCACAGCGGCTGTTAAGTTGAGATCGATGTGCGCCGGCTCGCGGCCCAGTTACAACTTCGGCGGCTCGTCCAGAATCTGCGCCGTACCGGTGGCCGCTCCCTGAGCGTAGTTGAAACTCCGGTTCCCTGCTTCAGCCTCGCTGCGCATCATGCCCAGCGCGAAAACACGTTTGCCTTTCGGCATTGCCAGTTCAGCAGCGCTGGTAATGCGACCCGCAACCGATCCGTCATGCAACTTCAGCTCCGTGCCGCTCTCGGGCACTGTGCCTGTAAGCTCCAGCGGAAGTAGATGCCGATGCACATTGCCGCGCGAGTGGATGCGCTCCACAATCTCCTGACCCAGATAGCATCCCTTGTTGAAGTGCAGGGCGCGCATCTGCGAGGTCTCCTGCGGCAGATCCTTCTCCACCATGTCGACGCCGTAAACCGGAATCGCCTCGGCCACGCGCAGCTTTTCAACCGACTCGCATCCCACCGGAATCGCTCCGCCGGTGCGCAGGCACGACCACAGCTTGCCGAGTCCCGCCGTTGGCAGCCAGAATTCATAGTGTTTTGCCAGCACGCCGTAGCCGCGCAGAATGGTCAACTCCCATCCATTCCACTCCACAACCTTGGCTGACATTGGACTGGCCACCGTCGGCAGGCCCACGCGCTCAAGCACCTCATCGGCCAGCGGACCGGAAATTCCGATCGACGTTTCGGAACCGGGTTCACCTACCGGCTCTCCGCCCAGCGGCACCAGTTCCACATCGTCCATGATGATGAAGCGATTCAAATGCGCCAGCAGATTTTCAACCTGGTCGTTGGCAAGCTCCAGCACCAGGCTTGATTCGCCGGCAAACGGCGTGCCCAGGTAACGGACGTCGCACTTGTCCAGATTTTCGGCCGCAGTCTTGGCAGCCGCTGGGGGAACCGGATTGCGGCGCACCGGCGATTGCTCTTCGCCGCCTCGCCACACCGTCAGGTCGCCCTGGATGCGGCCTTGTGCATTCAACACCAGGTTCCAGGCCCCGGACTTTGGAAACAGATCGTTCACGGTATTGGTCACCATTCCGCTCAACCAGCGGAACCGGTCTTCGCCGCGGACGGCTACGCGCCTCATCCAGCCCAGATCGTGCAGCGCAGCGCCCTGTGTAAGTGCCTCTATTTCCGTCTCCGGCGCGTCCAACACACGTGGCGTAAGCGCGCCATGGTACGCAATAAGTTCATGGGGGATGTGCGCCGCTTCCAGCAGGGCAACCAAGGCTGTGGGCTGCGGGGTTACGGCAAGAGTGCTCTCTGTCATAGTGGTACTTTTCCAACATCCGGCGCAGATTTTAAGCTCTAACTTGGCGTCGGACCGCTTCCTGATTATAGCCTTGGAGGTAGATGTCCGGCCCGGAGCCCAGGATTCCAGATTTTAACTCCGGAATCCGACTCCGGAAACTTCAGTCCCCAAAACACCCGCCCGGCAGTCCTTGCGGCCGGCTCCGCAGCAGAAGCACCCTTCTCACCACCCACAGGGAGGCCACTTGGCAAACATCACCGGCGCACGGCAAACCATCAACGGACAGATCTCATGCGGGTTACGCCTGTCACGCAAGTTACGCCTGCCGCACAGGTTTCGCCTTCCGGTGTGGACCATGTTGGCCGCTCTGGCCCTCGGCGTCGTGACTGCCCGGCCTGCGTTCGCGCAGGCCCAGGATGATACCAAGGGCAATGCTCACGTCACTCCCGAGCAGGCAAAACAGCTCTTTGCGCTTGTTGACGTGTTAACCAGCTTCTCCTCCGATGAGTCGGGTCTGCCGGTCAAAAGCCAGATCAAGCGCCAGATGATCACGCGCGATGAGGTGGAAAAGTACCTGCTGAAGAAATTCGACGAAGATCAGGACGCCAAGCGGCTGGAACGCGATGAAATCGTGCTCAAGAAATTCGGCCTGCTCGATCGCGACTTCAATCTCAAGCCCTTCCTTCTGGCGTTGCTCAAAGAACAGATTGAAGCCTTCTACGACTCGAAGACTAAAACCGTAAATATGCTGGACTGGGTGAACGTTGACGAGCAGAAGCCGGTACTGGCCCATGAACTCACTCACGCACTGCAGGACCAGCACGCCGACCTTGAAAAATGGGACGACCAGACGCCAGAAGATGTCTCCACCGACTCGAAGGGCGATACAGACCATCTGGCTCGCGACGAAATGGATACGGCGCGCGACGCCGTTGCTGAAGGACAGGCAACCGCGGTGATGTTGGACTATGTGCTCAAGCCGCTGGGCAAAAGCCTGGTGAAAGACCCGGAGGTCATGGAACTCCTCAAACAGCATATGACCGGCGCGGGTGACTCGCCGGTCATGGCGCGTGCTCCGCTGCTGCTCTCCGAGTCCATGCTCTTCCCTTATCGCGAGGGCTTGAGCTTCGAACAGGACATCTGGATGGATCAGGGAAGAGATGCGGCCTTCGCAGGCGCTCTCGACAATCCGCCCTCGTCCACGTGGGAGATCATCAACCCCCGCATGTATGAGATGCACAAGACACCTGTCATTCCGCTGATGCCCGATATTCATCCCATCGTCGACAAGCTCTATCAGCCTTACGACATTGGGCAGATCGGTCAGCTCGACGTGCAGATCATGACCAGGCTCTTCGCCGGCGATCGGGATTCGCGCAACATCACGCCCGCATGGAATGGCGGTATCTACTGGGCCGGGCAACTGCGCAGCGCCACCGCGAAAAATGGAAAGGATGCCGGAGACGCCAACAGCACAAAATCGCTCGCCCTTTTCTACTACTCCTCGTGGAAAAATTCCGGCATGGCCGGTGAGTTTGCCAAAGTCTACGCAGACAGCCTCGGCAGAAAATATCTCAGCCTCAAGGTCGATGAGGATGCCGAAAAGGCACGCGCGCCGGAGCCCGGAGAAACCGAACAGGTGTACTCCACCGAAGAGGGCCCCGTGATCATTACCGTTCGCGGCAGCCAGGTCTTCATCGCCGAAAGCTTTCCGCTGGACATGGCGCGAAAACTAGCCATGCTGATCATGGATGCGCAGGGCACCGGCGAGTTGAAGATGGCCCAGACAACGCAACATCCTCCTCAGATGCGGCCGGCCGCCTACTCTGGGCAAGAAAACAACGCTCCGGCAGCCACGCTCGCCCGCTCCGCAACCGGCAGCGCGCTCTCAGGCAGCCTGGTACGCTTCATGTCCAACTGCGGTGTCCTGAAGGCCGTAGTCGACAGCGCGATGTCACAGGCGAAGTAACAGGAAATGTACCAAAAAAATAGGTTTCAGCTCACGGTCCATGCATACCTGAAAAGGCGCTTTTTCGCTATGCCGTGTCCTTGTGCACCGCATACTCGTCAAGCAGTTCCGCAACCAGGACAGCGGTGGGCACTGACACCATTGCGCCCAGCACGCCGGCCAGCGCCGAACCGATCAGCAACGAAACCAGCACCGCGAGGCCGGGAATATTCAGGCGATTTTGCATGATACGCGGAATCAGGTACGAGTTTTCAATCCACACGTACACGGTATAAAACACCGCCACCGCGATCACGCTTCCCCATGAATCGATGCCTGCCGAAAGCAGAGCAAGCGCGATGCCGATGGCGCCGCCCAGCACAGGAATAATGTTGAGCACACCCATGAGTACGCCAAGCGCATAAGCATACCGCACATGAAAGATCAGGAAAATGATGGTGCTGCTGACACCGAGGATCAGCATCAGGCTGCCCTGACCTACCAGCCATTTATCCATGCGCACCCGCGCGCGCTGCAGCGTACGATCCAGGCGATCGCGGTTCTCGCTCGGAACAAAGGATAGGAACCATTTGTAAGCGTGCTTGCCCTCAAGGATAAAGTACACCGTGAGGATGACGCCCATCGCGATGTCAAACAACTTGCCGGCCCAGTCTTTGATGGAAAGCAAAAGAGTTGTTGCGGCGCCGCTGACGAGGTCTTTAACCTGATCTCCAACATTGGTGGGCGCAATGTGCTGCAGGATGGGAACGTTCTGAATCCGGTCGAGGAGCACAGGCAGACGCTGAGGCATCTCGCGCCCGAACTCCTCAAGATCGTTGAAGACCGGCGGCAGCGCCAGAAATCCGAAGGAGACGATTGCGGCAGCCAAAGCAACCAGCAAAAACAGAACGGCGAACCCCTTGAAGGGATGCCAGCGTCCGATCCTGAATGCGCCAACGGCTTCGACCAGCGGCGAAAGCACCACGGCAAAAAGGCCACTGACAAAGAGCAGCACCAGTTCCGAGCGCAACAGCCAGATTAAGTAGCAGGCAAGCGCGATTGCGAATGCAAAGAGGACCCCGCTTCGTACCATCGTCGCCGTAGTTTTCAGTTCGCTCATCTTTTGGCTTGCCTACTGATCTCCGCTGGAAACGAATGGTCTCCACCAGATATTATTTGTCTCCATTCAGTATCTGGCCTGCAATCGCTCCAAGCAAACCGCCGCCGATACCAACCGCCGCAGTGTTCCGCGTCGATTCACCGTGCGGAAGATACTCGTAGATCTTGTGCGCCAGCCGAGAAATCGGCAATGTCTGTAGCCATACCCGGCCCGGCCCCTGCAATACCGCCAAAAACAACCCATCGCCGCCGAAGATCACATTTCGGATACCGGGAACGGTTGTGATCTGGAAACCGACCGAGGCCTGGAACGCGCCCACGTGTCCGGGATGCACGCGCAACATCTCACCGGGCGCGAGGTCTTTGATAATAAGCTCGCCGCTCAACTCAAGCCAGGCGGTGCCTTGCCCTCCAATGCGCTGCAAAAGGAAACCATCGCCGCCGAATATACCTGCGCCAAGAGATTGTTGAAAGCCCACTCCAATGGTGACCTGCGGAGTGGCACAAAGAAATCCATGCCGGTGGGCCATGAACTCCTGTCCGGGACCGACTTCAACCGGCACGATGTGACCCGGCACTTTGGTGGCAAACGCCACTTCACCGGGCGCGCCAAGGGCCATGTACTCCGTCATGAACAGGCTTCCACCTCCGGCGACGCGCTTGATGACTCCAAGCAGGCCTCCGCCGCCGCCCATCTGGGTATGGGTCTTCATCTGAACTGAAGCAGTCATCCACGATAGCTCACCGCTCTCAGAAAAAACACTTTCATTTGGCTGTAACTGAACTTCAAGCACGGGCATGGTCGTGCCCTGGATCTTGGCCTGCATGGGGGAAGTCCTCCTGAGGCAACAGTGTAATTGCACGGGAGGCTGATAACTGCGGGAACTGAGATGAAATTTGCGAGTAACAATAACAGCGGGTGGGCAAACCAGAGATTCTATACGGCTGCGTCCGGAGCCTCGCCGCTCCGCTTTCACCGCGATGTCAGGTTCACTCCACCCGTCTTTGGCCGCTGCCCAGACATTAAGCAGGACAGGGATGTCTTGCTATTTTTCGTCCGCGTCGGTCTTTACATTGTGCGCTTGAGCGATTTGCTGGATCGCTTTCAGGTGCTGTTGAAGGACGGGTGCATCAGCCTGCGCGGTGCGTTGCAAGGTCGGGTCCTGTGCGGTCTGAGCAGCCTCATTGAAACTCTTCACATCTTTTTCGTGGGCCTTTTCAATGGTGCGGATGTACTCCTCGTCAAACTGCGGACCGGAAAGCGATTGAAGTTTGGCGATCTGCTGCTTTCCTGTCTTATCGGGGCCCTCAGGAGGGTCTACGTCAAGACGTTGTGCCAGTTGCGTGAGTTGATTGTCGAGCCGATTGCGATTCTCAACCATCTTTTCACCGAACATCTTCACATCACTGCTCTGCGATTTTTCCTGGGCCATTTGCCCCAGTTGTACTTCGACAGCATCGCTTTGAAACATCTGCCGGATGAACAACTGGTCGGTAGGCGATGGTTGAGTACCGGGATTCGCCCGGGCCATAGTATCTGGTCTCGGCTCAGCGCCAGGATACCCATGCTCGGTACCGGGAGTTGGCTGTTGCCCCGCGCCGCCAGGCATTCCACTGTGAGCCTGTGCAGCAACGAACGTGCCCGACAGCAGAGCTGCTGCCGAGATGAAAAGAATCCGTCTCATGGTTCGCTGTGCGTTCATTTGAACTTCCTCCTTTTCCGCATGTTGCGGAATTTGGATTTGGTCCAACGGCCCACATCCTCCGCCGGCAGGTATTGGACGCCATAGTCACCGTTCGATGCCACTCGCAGCGCGCAGAGTTGTCCATTTTGCCCGGCTTCTGACAGTGAATTTATGAATATTCTCAAGGTGAAAAAACAGCCTGGCAACAATATGCCGGTGCTTGCTGGCAGGAACCTACCATGCCAGCAATTCGTCTCCGGATGTGGGTGAAAGAAAAGTGACTGGCGGTGGCGACGATGGCAGTAGATCGGCGAAGCATTGAATGGTCTCCGGGCCGGTTTGACGGGCGATGGCAAGCGCCTGTTCCGCCTCGCGAAGCACGATGACCGGCGAGCGGCCGCGACTGGAGGCAAGTCCAAAGCATGCCGAAAGGCGAATCGCTTCCCTGCCCACTCGAAATGGTTCGCCGAACACCTCAATGCGCAACCGTTCGGCAAGCATCATGGCGTTGTTCAAGCCGCAGCCTGGGAGCACAGCGAGAAACTCGTCTTTGCCGAGCCGGCCCACCACATCGTAACTGCGCAGCAGGCGCATGGTTCGTACCACCGCCTGCCGCAACAGGTTGTCACAGATTTCAGTTCCCAGACGCGAGTTCCAGTGGCCAAAGTCATCGATGTCAAGCAGCAGAATGCAGAGATCGTTCTTGATCCGCTGTGCGCGATCTGTTTCGCGAAAGAGGATGGAGAGGAGCGCCTCCCGGTTGTACACACCGGTGAGCCGGTCCAGATGCAGATGGGCAGCGGCGGCTTCGCGCAGCGCAACCACTTCCTGAGCCAGCCGCTGCGTACGCAACACAACCTCAATCCGAAATCTCAAGTAGGATGGCTCGACCGAGTAAGGAATCAGATCGACGATCACGCCTTCCTGCAGCCGGTCAGCGGATTCACGCGTGACCGTGTCCGAGATCAGGGCAACGGGAAATCGCATGCGACTGGTTTCACCGACTGCAAGCGCCAATAACTGCTCCAACGGCATTCCCGGCAGCCTGTCGTCGATGAAGACCAGGGCGCGCGCCTGCCGCCGGGTGATGGCCGCAAGCGCGGACTCGGCAGAGAGCACCACCTCGACACGTCCGCCGGCCGCGGCCAGCACCGGCTCCATTGCTGCAAGCAATGCGGGCTCATGCGAAGCAAGCAGGAAGGTGGGTTGGTCTGTGGCGAGCATCCGTGAAATCCTCCCACAGAGTGCATCGGCACAGATTAGAAAAAGTTCAGATGGTTAGGAGAGATTCTTAGAGAAACTCAATGACTCAAGCGCCGCCGGCAGTTGCCGAAAGTAATGCTGCACCTTACGAACGCGAGTGACTGGCTGCCAGCGCGCATCTGCACGCCGGCAGCCGATAGTTAATCTACGAAATCAACCTTGGGTGCGATGGGAATAACGCCGCGCTCATGGCCAAGGTCGAGCAGTTTGCGAATGGCCTCGCGGCCGTCAGGCCCGTAATCGAGCGTCCTCTCGTTCACGTACATGCTCACAAAGCGGCTGGCCAGGCCGACATCTAGATCGCGCGCAAACTGCATGGCATATTCAAGGGCCTGTTCGCGATGTTCAAGCGCGTGGCGAATGCTGTCGCGCAACGCCTTCGAAATGATCTTGTGCTTCTCCTCGCCCAGTGAACGCCGGATAGCGTTGCCGCCGAGTGGAAGCACCAGACCGGTGGTCTCCTGCCACCAGACGCCGAGGTCGATCACTTTGTAGAGTCCACTGTTGCCGTAAGTCAATTGGCCTTCATGAATGATGAGTCCGGCATCGTAAGTTCCGTTCAGAATTTCAGGAATGATCTGATCGAAGGGCACCGTCTCGGTCTTGAGGCCGGGATTGAAAACTTTGAGCGCAAGATAAGCCGTGGTCATGGTGCCGGGAACGGCGATTTTGAGATCGTTCAGATCGGTGGTCGAGAGTTTGCGGCTGGAGACAACCATGGGGCCGTATCCCTCGCCCACGCTGCCGCCACAACCCATCAGAGTGTAATTGTCCTGCACATAAGGATAAGCATGAAAGCTGATTGCACTTACGTCGTAGAACGCCTCGTCGCGGGCGCGGAGATTCAGGGTCTCAATGTCGCACAGCGTGTGGGTGAATTTGTAGCCTGGGACGCGAATCTTGTTGGTCGCCAAGCCGTAAAACATGAATGCGTCATCTGAATCAGGACTGTGAGCTATGGAAATATCAATTACTTCGCTTCCGGGGGCTGGGTCGTCTTGTTTCGTGGTGGCCACGGGGGTAGGTCCTTTCAATGCACTTACGAGCTGAGATCTGGTACGAAGAAGTTAGGTATTGGCGCGGCGAAAGCGCTGTACTCCGCCGGCGAAAGCGACCGCGGCTGCAATTTTAAGCAGGTCGCCGGGAATAAACGGAACAACCGCGGCGGTAAACACCGCCTGCATGCCGGTGTGGGCGATTGCTGCCAGCCAAAGCGCGCCGCCGGCGAGAATAATTATGCTGCCCAAGGTGGCGCTGAATGCCATGCCGATTGATCCGCGCGCAATGCGGCGGCGGAGGACTGCCACAAGCGCGGCAGCGGCGGGATAGGACAGAAGATAGCCACCGGTTGGCCCGAGCAAGTGAGCAATGCCGGCAAGCGCCGGTGCGGATGCAAAGACGGGCAATCCGAGTGCGCCTTCCGCGAGGTATGTCACGCAAACTCCAGCGGCAAGCCGGGGAGACAAGAGAAGCCCCAGCAGCAGGACGGCAAAGGTCTGCAAGGTAAGCGGCACAGGCGTAAAGAAAAGCGGCAGTGCAATGTGAGAACAGACGGCCAGGAGCACGCTGCCGGAGAGAGCAATTGCCAGGTTACGAGTCCATATTGCTGACCTGGGGGTTGCCGGCCTGGTGGCTGCGCCGGTGGTTAGCGGTACTGAGATTTCCTTGTTCAAATGAGTCTCTCCTGGGGAACAGATCTATCCAATACTTTATCGTCTTCAACGGTTCCAGAATGGGAATCGCCTTCATCTGGTACTCATACCCTCAAGGTTCGATCTCGAGGTCTGAATCATAGGACTCCGTCGATGCATGCAGCTCGCGCTTTAACTTCTTACGATGGAGCCAGATGTGGCGTGCCACCGCTGCTGCCACGAGCAGCAGCGCCCCAAGGCTGACGAGAAGGCCTATAACCAGCAAGCGCATAGTTGCGAACCCTGCAAGGATAACAGACGGGTTCCGCGCTTAGATGGGTCTGCACCACCCCGTACCCTGGTCAGGCGTAAAAGACCCGCCAAATTGATTATTGGCCCATCGAATAAAAAGAGGACTATCATTAAGGCGCTGTCGAATCTCCCGGAATCAGTTCTCGGCGGATGAATTAGCAACGGGTATTAAAGCGCGGCTTGTCCGCATGAAACGCACTGGCCTGGACTCTGATGAATGAATCCTTAAACGGATTCAGACGGAGCAGCCGGGACCGAGTGCCTAACCAGTAGCTCTGCTCCGCATTAGAAATGAGGTTACACCCATGAAATCTCACTTGGCGTTTCAACTCGCTCTAACCGGCTTGCTGCTTCTGCCGGCCTCAACCGCGAGCGCGAGTACGACAGCCGACGGACAGATGGAGCATCAGATTGTTCGGTTGAGCATGGTGGATGGTGATGTACGCATTTCGCGCGACCATCAGCAGGGACAAAATAAGAAGACAGATTGGGAGACTGCGATTCCGGGTCTGCCGCTCGAATCGGGATTCAGCGTCGCAACTGGAAACGGGCGTGCAGTCGTTGAATTCCAGGATGCCTCAACGCTGTACCTGGCGCCGAACTCCGTTCTGGTGCTCAACAATTTAACGGCCGTCGGCGACGTTCCCCATACCGAAGTGGCCTTGCTTACCGGCACAGCAACGCTTCACGTTCATCCAATCTTTCCCAAAGATCAGTTTATTCTGCGCGCGCCCACCGATACGCTGACGGTGAATTATCCCAACCGCAACGATGTGCGCGTGACGAGTTACATGGATGCGCTGGCTCTTACAACACTTCAAGACCACACCATAATGCCGGGCGAGAAGAGCGACCAGGACGCCGGAGAGACAATCTACTATCGGGCCGGCAGGCGCATTGATGCCGCAGACAGGGCTGACGCAACCGCCATGGCAAGCTGGGACAAGTGGGTTGCGGACAAATTTGCCGAGCGCATAGCCGCATACAATGCCGTGGCCAAAAAAAGCGGCTTGAAGACCCTGGTACCTGGACTGGCTTCACTGCAGGGCAAAGGCAAGTTTGTAGATTGCGGTGAGTACGGCAAATGCTGGGAGCCGCCTCAGCCGCCAACTCCCGAGGAGCAGGCAGCCGCTCAGGCTCAGGCAAATGCGCCATCGAATGCTCTGACGGCTTCGACGGCGGAATCGACTGCGAGCACGACGGGATCTTCTCCGACACAGCCGGTGGTGATCCGCAAGGTCACTACGACATCCACACCTACTAACTCCGCGGGAATGGGCATGGGATTATCTTCGTCTCTCTTCCCCTGCGGGCCGGGCTCGTACTACTACAACATGATGTATGGCTACGGCTACGGCGGCATGATGCCGATGGGAGCATACGGATACGGCGGTTTGGGTGGATACCCCGGTTACGCAGCGTACGGAGGCATGTACGATCCTACCCTTTGGAGTTGGGCAGTATGCCATACCGGAAGCTGGCTCTTCATGGACAATCGCTACCTGTGGGTACCGGGAGGCCAGATTCATTACCAGCCGCCTATTCAGTGGATAAAGTCGGGACGCAGGGAAGGATACGTTCCCATCCATCCTCGCGATATCAATGGACACACTCCGGTGAATCTGCGAAACGGCATGATCGCTGCGGGTGGGCACAACTCGGTGGCGGCAGGCCCGATCAAGATCAATAACACGAGTTCCGTAAAACTTCTCAATTCGCCCCCGCGCGCTTTCAGAGGGGGCTACTCCATTTCTCTTGCGCGTGCGAACGCTCCGCACATGGAAGGGCGTGTCCTGGGAACGGGCGGTTCCAAATCTCTATTGCCAACCAATACGCGATCGGTAGCGATCTCATTCGATCACGGTTCGCAGAGCTTTATGGTGGCGCGGCCTGCTGGTGAAAATTCCTTGAAGACCGTGCATGAGCCTGTCGGCAGCTTCCTGGCGCGTTCCGGTGTCGGCGGCTTCGGGGGACCTGTACCGTTCCATCCGAATGGTGGCGCGGGTGGCAATCAAAGTGCCTTTAACGGCGGACGGAGCGGAGATTTCCGCGGTGGCGCAGTGTTCAACGGCGGTGCTCCCCGCGGCGGAGGAGGCGACTACGGCGGTAACTTCGGTGGCGGACCCCGCATGGGCGGAGCCCCTGCCAGTAACGGCGGCTTTGGTGGCGCACCTGCCGGCGGCGGAGGAAGCTTTGGTGGGGGTGGAAATGCCGGCGGCGGTGGCGGAATGGGCGGTGGCCGCGCAGGTGGCGGTCCGGCAGCCAGTGCACCGGCTAATGCTGGCCATAGATGAGTAACAGCGTTCTACTGGCCGAAGGTCCCGCATGGACCTTCGGCCTTTTTCATTTCAGTCTGATCGCAAACTAGCTTGTAGCCAATCGAGGTAGGAGCGGCCGCCAGACTCAACCGGCAATACCAGAATCTCTGGAGTCTCGTAGCTGTGCATCTCGCACAGGCGCGCTTCAAGTAAGGGAAGCTGGCCGAGCGTTGTCTTGATCAGCAACATCGTCTCGTCCGACGATTCGATCTTGCCCTGCCATCGGTAGATGGAGTGGACAGACGGCAACAGAGTTGAGCACGCAGCAAGCCGCTGCTCAATGAGTGCGTAACCGAGCCGTTTGGCTTCATCAACGCTGCCAACCGTAGTGATGACGATGCGCGCGTCCGAAGTAGGTTCGAGCACAAGACCCTCCTGCATGAAGATGAATCTCTAATCAATGTACGACGGATTCTACCCGGCACAGCAAGGGATCGCACTGGGTACACGCGCACCTTCAGCGAAAGGCCTGCTTGCTGTTCCCGGTGCGGTAAGGCAGTATGGTCTTTACGGTTTGTGAATCTTCTACTGGTGGGGAAAGCAATGAATTCGTCAATCAAGTTCGGGACTTCAGGATGGCGTGCCATAGTGGCCGAGGAATTTACCGCCGCCAACATTCGACTGGCCGTGGCGGGAATTGCGGCATATGTGAAGTCGCAACCCCAGCCACACCGCGTTCTGGTGGGACGTGATCCACGCTTTCTGGGCGAGAGCTTTGTGGCGGAAGCTGCGCGGGTGCTGGCCGGGGCAGACATAACGCCGATTGTGATTCCCGAAGCGGCCCCGACGCCCGCGATTTCCTACGCCGTGCGGACGCTCAAGACCACCGGCGCGATCAACTTTACCGCTTCGCACAATCCGCCGGAGTACAACGGCATTAAATACTCCACGCCCGATGGCGCACCGGCGCTGCCTGAAGTAACAAAGCTGATTGAAGCGGCCATCGCCGCCTTGCCGGATGGATACGTTGTTCCCACGGCGGAGCCACCAGCCGGCGGCTTTGAAACTGCCGATGTTAAGCCGGGGTTCCTCAAGCGGCTGGGGGAACTCGTCGACCTGAAGGCAATCGCCAAGTCGGGAATCAAGGTGGTGTACGACCCGTTCTGGGGCGCAGGTCGCGGATACAGCTCTGACCTGCTGCGCGAAGCCGGCGTCAAGATTGAAACCGTCCACGACTACCGCGATGTGCTCTTTGGTGGGCATGCTCCGGAGCCGGACGATCACTTGCTGACCGAAGCCAAAGAGAAGATGCGCGAAATCGGCGCGGCCATCGGCATTGCTACCGACGGCGATGCGGACCGTTTCGGCATCGTGGATGGCGACGGAACATTTATCCAGCCAAATTACGTGATCGCGCTCCTGCTCGATTACCTGGTGGAAACGCGCGGCTGGCGCAACGGCGTAGCCAAGAGCGTGGCCACGACCAATCTGATCAATGCCGTGGCTGAGCACCACAAGGTTCCGCTGTATGAAACGCCGGTAGGCTTCAAATACATCGGCGAATTGATTATTGCGGACAAGATTGCCATCGGCGGCGAAGAGTCGGCCGGCCTTACAATTCGCGGCCACGTACCGGAAAAAGACGGCGTAATCGCCGGATTACTGGTGGCCGAAATGGTAGCCACGCGCGGCAAGAGCATTGGCACGCAACTGAAGGAGCTGTTTGCCAAGGTTGGTTCCTTCTACCCTGTCCGCGAGAACTTCCGCTTGACCCCGGAGGTCAAGGCCGCGTTCACTGAGAAGTTGAAGACCGATCCGGCCGAGCTAAGCGGGCGCAAGGTGGTTAAGGTGGTGCGCACCGACGGCCTCAAGCTGATTCTCGAAGACGGATCGTGGGTGTGCTACCGGCTTTCAGGCACCGAGCCGGTGGTAAGAGCATATACAGAAGCACGCAGTGAGCAGGACATGGAAGCTCTCAAGGCCGCCGCTGAAAAATTTGTATTGAGCTAAAAGCATACGGATTGAATGCAGGAACAGAAACTACACTTCGAAAAGCCCGAGCCCGCCGACGAGCCGCTTACAAAACGCGAACAGGCAATTGAGCTTGCCAGGCGTTTCTGGCGTCAGGCGGGCACCTTGCTCGCTGTGCTGCTGGCGGCTCTGTTGATGTGGCACGTAATCAACGGCAAGCATGGACTCTCCGTGTGGCACCAGAATCACACCGAAGAGCACGAATTGGAGAAACAGATCGACGACATCCAGCAGGAGAATGCTCATCTGCGCAAGCAGATTGACCGGCTCAAGTCCGATCCTGACGCCATTGAGCACGAGGCCCGGGAGAAGCTGCACTACGCCAGGCCCGGCGAGGTAATCTACAGCCTGCCGGAAGCGCCTTCTTCTGCGCAGCCTGCAGGGCAAGCCAAATAATCTCATCGAAGCGACTCGCAAATTGGACGTGCGCAATAGTCGTGGAACCTACTCATATACACGTTCAATTGCGTTCTTGAGGAGCGTAAGATCCATCAGGATCGCATCGCGCTTTAGATAGAGAATCGGTGCGAGGATGAGGTAGCGCAATCGGAGTCTAAATATCGCCGTACATTTAAGCAGCGAACCACGTTCTACAGGCTTCACATCGAATTGCCATGCGGCAGATTTGAAAAAGCGAGCATTCCCTGTTCTGCTCGTGAGTTCCACTACACAGCGGCCCGCTTTTTCGTTCGCCTCGCTGATTCGATAGAACATCCGCCCGCGATTGGGTAGGTTAAGTTGATCGTGCGCAACGGTGCTGAATTCAAAACCGACTCCGAGAGCAGTTGGCGAGTTCGTTTCGACATGGGCCACGCCACGATCCCAACTGGCCACATTAGCCGGATCGCCAAGAAAAGACCAAACTTCTTCAGGATTGCGATTGATCAAGATGCTCGAAGCCAACTGCAACTGATTCGCCTCCTTTAATGCCGATAACGACGAAACAGCTTCCGTAGTGTGTCAGAAATCGACATGCAGCCGGGCCGCGGGGACATAGAGCGGTCCGCGGTCTCGGTTGTAGCCGGGATGCGCAATGAATGTGCCGCCGGTCATTGCGTAGAGTCCGCGCCACAGATGCGCGTTGTAGTACCACTCCACGATGTTCTCGCGGTCGTAGTTTAAATTGCCGTCGCCCAGCAGAAATCCGTAACCGCCATAGTGCAGGTAGTTCTGGTGGTCGCGCTTGATAGCATTGGACACAAACGCGACGCCAATCTTGTCACATGGGCGCGACCAAGTGTGGCCGTTGTAATCGCCGCCGACGCTTACAGTCTGCGCGACCTCGGTATAGGCATACGATTCATTCTTGTCGTCGTTCCAGCCGACACGCGCGAACAGGCGAAGGTTGTCGGTCACCTCCTGTTCGGTGTTCAAACCAAAACCGTACTTCACGGCGCCGTAGCGCTCGGTCTTTGTAATGTCAGGAACGGCAACCGCGCCGGAGAGAAACTGCTGCACTGACTCGCGGTAGTTGCCCATGTGAGCGTTGTTCCGAAACCCGAGGATGCGCACCACACCGGGCCGGTCGATTCCAGCCAATCTGCCAAAGAGCCCTTTGCGCACTTCGAACTCCCAGTCCTGTTCGCGTGCGCGGCTGATGGCCCAGTCGAGATCGAGGCCGTTGGCCTCCACCGGCATGGCGGCAAGGGCATAACGCGCCGACCAGATACGGTCGTCGTACTCCAGAATGCCTGCCATGGTGTAACCGCGCGTGTCTGCTGCGTAATCCCATGCGCCGTTGTTGTCGATGGTCCAGTTGGTGAACTGCATGTGGCTGTCGGTTCCCACGGAGTTCACGTCGATGAAATCGGGCAGGCTCATCTTGCCCACCCGAATATCGATTCGATGGACCGGCACTCTGGTTGCGAGCGCCATAGGTCCGCGGGTCTGATCGGTCATCTCGTCGGTGAAACCGATAGTCTGATGAATCTGTCCACGCGAGAAATACGGAGCCGGGCCGAGATCCGGGTTGCGCACCACGTCGAGATTGGTTGCGCCTGCAAGCCCCAGCGCCTGAGAGATACCCCGGCCGCCTGCATTCTCAAAATCCACGATCAGGTCCGTGTTGTAGCGCGTGTTCGGGTGCAGTTGATAGCCGAGGTACAACGTCGCTACCTCGGAAACCTTGGTTTCAAAGGTGTCGCGAAGGCTGTTCGCGCCCTCGTACGGAGAATAAAAGTGGCCATGCATCTGGAAGATGCTGTTGGCCTGTCCGGAAATCCAGTAGCGGGCGCTCTGCGAATGCGACGCCATGGTCAGTTCAGGATTGTGATTTTCAGGTGTGGGCAGCGAGCGTGTTTGCTGCTGGGCGTACGTCAGCCCTGCCGCAATAGCGAATATGCCGGCCAGACGCAGGCCCGTGCCAAAGTATGTATGAATGGCTTTAATGGTACGAAGGAATGTCATAGAATAAGCGAAGTACGTATACCCCCTACCGGTATATACCATACCCCCTATGGGTATAGTCAACGCAAGAACAGGCAATTATGTCGATCCAGGAACGGGAAAAATTGAAACTTCTGCAGCGAGTGCGCAGATTGCGCGGACAACTCGACGCGGTTGAACGCCTTGTCAACGCCGACGAGGACTGCGGTGGACAGTTGATGCTGCTGGCCGCGGTGCGCGGTGGCGTAAACAGCCTGATGGCGGAGATTCTCGAAACACATATTCGCTTTCATCTGGCGGATGGAGCAAAGGAAAGAATTGCCCCCGAACTTGCAGAGGATCTGATTGATCTGGTTCGCGCATACCTCAAATAAGCCAAGGTAAGTGAGCATCATTGCCCAATCAAAATGCCTTTCGTAGTTGCGCAATCGGCGCCGGCTTCGCATGAACTGAGCAAATAGTAGCGCCCACGTCGCACACAAATGATGAGTGTCTGGATAATTCAAAAAGGATTTATTGCACAGCTGCGGACACTTTTTGGGCTTGCATCGGCCGGCTCCGATCGGGCCACGCCAAACCCAGAAACTCCTGAAAGACGTCGTTTGAAAGAAGCCGTCCTCTCGGAGTGAGCCGAACCGTTCCGTCAACAACGGAGAGTAGGCCGTCTTCCTCGCGTCGGGCAACGACGTTCAACGCTGCGGCAGCAGCGTGGGGGCCGAATTCATGCTCGATCTCAGCAATGGCTACGCCGCTATTCAAGCGGAGGCCCAGGAACCATGCTTCTTCATGCTGGCTTGCGGTGGAGAGCCAGGCGGTCTCCGAATCGGTGCTTCCGGCGAGATACGCGGAAAGGTCGTCAGTGGTTGTGGCGCGCAGCATCTGAGTGTTTTCCGTCGATTCACCATTTTCGGCTCTTGCCCGGAGCATAGATGAAGCATCGAGTCCCAGGCCAAGGTAGGGCCGGCGCTGCCAGTAACGAAGGTTGTGGCGAGACTCGAAGCCGGGCCGGGAGAAGTTCGAGATCTCGTATTGGTCGAGCCCGGCAGCGGCCAACCGCTCAATCGCCATGGAATACATCTGCGCGATGGTTTCGTCGCTGGGCACAAGGCCGGCATGATAGCGAGCGCCTCCAGAGAGCATCTCGCGGCCAAGACGCGAATCTTCATCGACTTCCAGCATGTAAATGCTGGCATGAGGAACGCCTGAGTCAACCAGCACGGCAAGCGCTTCTTGCCATGAGGCAAGGGTCTGGCCCGCGAGACCCGCGATCAGGTCAACATTCAGATTCGTGATTCCGGCGGCGCGCAGGCTATAAAGGTCGTTGATGACGGTAGCGCGGTTGTGCAGGCGGCCGCTCGAATGCGCTTCGCGATCAATGAACGATTGGACGCCCAGGCTTACACGGTTCACCCCGGCAGCCACAAGGCTCGACAATGCATCGTCAGCAAGTTGTCCCGGAGCGCACTCAACGGTAATCTCGACATCGGGGAGAAACTCGAACTGCGACCGCATGGCTGCAAACAACCGGGAAATCAGCTCGGCCGACAGCAGGCTTGGCGTGCCGCCGCCGAGATAGACGGTGTCAACCGTGCGCGGCAGTTCCAGCCCCATCTTCTCTGCCCAGTCAGGCGCCGCTGAAAGGTCGCGGATGATGCGATCGACATAGCGGTCATGCTCGCTGGCCGGATAGACTCCTGACGCGAAGTTGCAATAGGTACACTTTGACCGGCAGAACGGGACGGAGACATAGATTCCCAGCGCATTATCGCGATCGACCGCCATAAGGAGATTCTTTCATGCCCTTGGGAACATCTAACTATCGTCGCTAATCTTTTGCCGAACATGCAATGATTGGTTCAGGAGGCACGATTGAAAGTCTGGCCGGTTTTCGGCATATTCTTTGTCCAGGTAATTTTGCTTCTCGCTCATTGGTTTCTTTTTCATACCTGGATAGCATTTCTGGACGCGCCGAGCGCACAAGCTGTTCTTGTACTCAGGATTGTGCTGCTGGTGCTCGCATTCAGTTTCGTCTTCGCAGCTCTTCTTAGCTTTAAGTACTCGAATCCGCTGGTGACTTTCGTCTACAAGCTGGCTGCCGTCTGGCTTGGATTATTCAACTATCTCTTTTTTGCGGCCTGCCTGAGTTGGGTTGCCTGGTACGTTTGGGCAGCTTCCGGAATCAGTGCAAGTCCGATGCAGGCGCGCCCATGGATCGCTGGCATGCTCGCAGCGATTGCCGTAGCGACGACTCTGTACGGCATGACGAATGCGCGTGGTATCCGCACACGGACCATTTCTGTAACTCTGCCGGGCCTGCCTGAAAGCTGGCGCGGCCGCCGTGCCGTGATGATGAGCGACGTGCATCTTGGCCATGTGAACGGAGTGGCCTTCAGCCGGCGCCTGGTTGGGATGACTCGTGCGCTGAAGCCCGATGTGGTCTTCATTCCCGGCGACTTGTTTGACGGCACCGAGGTCGACCTCGACCATCTGGTTACGCCGTTCAAAGAGCTCCACGTACCCTTCGGAATCTTCTTCACGACCGGCAATCACGAAGAGTTCGGCGGCACTGCCGAGAAGGTTCGTGCAGTAGCCCGGGCGGGTATCCGCGTGCTGCAAAACGAGAAAGCCACACTGGACGGCCTGCAGATTGCAGGCGTCTCCTGGGGAGATTCGCTTTCGCCTATTCGCTTTCAGGCAGTGATGGATGGACTGCAACTGAATCGAGCCGAGGCCAGTATTCTGTTGAATCACATGCCTGGCCGGCTGCCGATTGTTGAGCGCGCGGGCGTAAGCCTGCAACTCTCGGGACACACGCACGGAGGACAGGTTTTTCCGTTTACGTGGATAACACGCCGCGTCTTCGGCGCTTACACGTCTGGACTGCACAAATTCGGAGAGCTGCTGGTGTATACGTCCACGGGCGCCGGCACATGGGGTCCACCCATGCGTGTGGGCACCGCGCCTGAGATCGTGTTGATTCAGTTCGCATAGTAGTGTTCTTATGGTTGTTCTGGACTTCGAACAGATTTGATTCGAACGAGGGATTACCATGGAAAACTCAGGAAAGCGCTACTTCTCATTTTTACTCATCATTCTTGTGACTTTGGCCGCGGTTGCCGCCCGCGCTCAGCAGGCGACTCAGACAAAACCGGCGGGGCCAGACCTTAACTTTCCTACCATTCTGTACGGCGCCGCCTACTACAACGAGTACATGCCCGGCGATCAGGATGCGCGCCTGGTGAAGGATATTGCGCTGATGAAGGCCGCCGGGCTGAACGTGGTGCGGATGGGCGAGTCCACGTGGAGCCTTTGGGAGCCCGAGGATGGCCAGTTCGACTATGCGTGGATGGACCACATTGTGGATGCGATGGGGAAGGCCGGCATCAAGGTAATTCTTGGCACGCCCACCTATTCGATTCCCGCATGGATGGCTCACCAGCATCCCGAGATACTGGCTCGATATCCAAACGGCCGGCCGAACTCGTATGGCATGCGCCAGAATATGGATACCGATTCGCCCGCATACCGCTTTTATGCGAAGCGGCTGATCAGGCATATTGCTGCGCATTACAAGAACAACCCAAACGTCATCGGCTGGCAGCTCGACAACGAAACATCGAGCTACAACGCTGCCAATGACGATGTCTTCATCGGGTTCCAGCATTATCTCGAGAAGAAGTTCGTCACTCCCGAGGCGCTGAGCAAGGCGTGGTTCCTCAACTACTGGGGCCAGAACCTGCACACGTGGGAGGACTTGCCCATTCGCGATGGCGCGCAAAGCACCGGTTACAAACTGGAGTGGTCGCGCTGGAGCCAGATGAGAGTTACGGACTTTCTGCATTGGCAGGCGAACCTGGTGCGCGAGTGCGCCGCGCCCGGCCAGTTTGTAACCACCGATTACGGCGGCATGATGCGAGCCGACGTAAACGAGGAAGCGATTGCGTCCTTCCTGGATATTGCCGCCGACAATATATATCACAGCACGCAGGACCACTACGACGGTACGGTGCAGTCCATTCAAGGCGACTTTACGCGTTCGCTCAAGCACAGCAATTACCTGGTGACTGAAACCAATGCACAGACCACCGGGTGGAGCTCCGCATCTCAGTATCCGCCCTATGACGGCCAGTTGCGCGAAGACGTGTACACGCACATCTCAAACGGCGCCGACATGGTGGAGTACTGGCACTGGGCCTCAATCGCTGCCAACCAGGAAACTTATTGGAAAGGAATTCTCTCGCACGATCTGGAGCCTAACCGGGAATACGCGGAGATGAGCCGCACCGCTCACGAACTCGAGAAAATCGGCCCGCACCTTGTCGGCATGAAGATTCACAACGACGTAGCCATCCTATGGAGCCGCGATTCACGGAACGCGATCAACGATATGCCGTTCACCTCGAATGCGGCGCAGCCATGGGAGTCCGGGCGCACGAGCGCAGACTATGCGTCGCTGGTGAAGCAACTGCATAACTCGCTTTACCACCTGAACGTGGGCTCCGATTTTGTATTTCCTGAAACTAAAGACTTCTCTCAGTACAAGCTGCTGATCGTTCCTGCGCTCTATATCTCAGACGATGCGCTGCTGGAACGGATCTCAAACTACGTGAAGAACGGCGGCCATGTTGTGATGACCTTCAAGAGCGGATTTGCAAACGAGAACACCGCGGTCCGCTGGGTGCGCGCGCCGGGGCCGCTACGCGAGGCAGCAGGCTTCAGCTACCAGGAATTCTCCAACCTAGAAAAGCCACTCGCACTGAAGGGAGATCCCCTCGACGTCGGTGCAGACAACAAAGTCAGTTATTGGGCGGAGTTTTTGATGCCTGAGCATGCAAAGGCGCTCGCTTATTACGACCATCCCTTCTTCGGCAGATGGCCCGCCATTACGGAGAATAACTATGGCGCCGGCACGCTGCTTTATGAAGGAACCTATCTTTCCGATTCGCTGCAAACGGCGGTGCTGAAGTCGGAGCTGAGCAAGATTGGATTAGCGAGTGCCGACCAGCAGTTACCAGCCGCCGTACATGTACAGCACGGAGTAAACCGGCTCGGAAAGAAATTGCACTATTACTTCAATTACTCCGGCGCTGAGGTAAAGATTCGTTATACATACGGCGCGGGTGCGAATCTCCTGGACGGCAAAGGCGTGACGGGACAGTCTGAATTAACGATTGGGCCGTGGGATTTAGCTATCATTGAAGAATCATAAGGAGACATTCTTTTGACTGACTTTACTCCCCCGTTTACTCCGGGTGCGGACAATGTGATCCGCACTCACCTGTCAGGATTCGGACTTTTAATGAATCCGCGTCTTAATAAGGGCACCGCATTTACTGAAGAAGAGCGCGATGCCTTCGCACTGCATGGCCTGTTGCCGCCCCACGTAGGAACGCTCGAAGACCAGCGCGAGCGCCGCAAGATCGCTCTGCGCGATCAGCCGACAAGTTTCGCCAAGTACCGCCTGATGCGCGACCTGCAGGACAACGACGAAACCCTGTTCTACTCGTTTATTGAGCACAACGTAGAAGAGTTACTGCCAATTGTGTACACGCCCGCGGTGGGCGAAGGTTGCCAGCGCTTCTCTGAAATCTGGCGTAAACCGCGCGGACTGTTTTTGAGCTACCCAAACAAGGATCGCATTGAGCAGATTCTTGCTCATCCGCGGTACGACAACATTCGCTGCATCGTGGTGAGCGACGGCGAGCGCATTCTTGGACTGGGCGACCAGGGAGCCGGCGGCATGGGGATTCCGATCGGCAAGATGGCGCTCTATACCGCGCTTGGCGGCATTCCGCCGGAACACTGCCTGCCCATTCTGCTTGACGTCGGCACCGACAACGAAGCGCTGTTGAACGATGGAATCTATGTCGGCTGGCGTCACAACCGCATCCGAGGGCAAGAGTACGACGATTTTGTTGGGGCATTCGTTTCTGCGGTTGAAAAGCGCTGGCCACATATCCTGCTGCAGTGGGAAGATTTTGCCGGTGTTAATGCCGCTCGGCTGCTTGACCGTTACCGCGATCGGCTATGCACATTCAACGACGACATCCAGGGCACTGCGGCCGTAACCACGGCGACATTGCTTGCCGCTGTTCATGCCACCAGCATTCCATTGGGAGAACAAACCATCGCAATGTTCGGCGCAGGTTCCGCAGGAATCGGCATCATCGACCTGATGATCGCAGCTATGAAAGAAGCAGGCCTTAGCGAAGTTGAAGCCCGCAAGCGCATCTATGCTTTCAATCGTTATGGACTGCTTGTGGAAGGCTGCCGAGGCATTCGCCCTGGACAAGAAGCGCTGGTGCGCAAACGCGAAGATGTGGCTGGATGGAAGCTCTCACCCGGCGAAGATATATCGCTGCTGGACGTGGTACGCAACACAAAGGTGACCGTGCTGGCCGGGGTTTCCGCGCAGGCCGGAGCATTTACTGAGGAGATTGTGCGCGAGATGGCTCGCCACTGCGATCGCCCCGTGATCTTTCCGCTCTCTAATCCGACGTCGAAATCCGAAGCGATCCCAGCCGATCTGTTCCGCTGGACGAACGGCCGCGCGCTGGTGGGAACCGGAAGCCCGTTCCCACCGGTGGACTTCAACGGCAAGTTGGTTCGCATCTCGCAGATCAATAATTCATTCATCTTTCCAGGGTTGGCTCTCGGCATTCTGGTGTCGAAGGCGCGCCGCGTAACGGACAACATGATTATGGCCGCCGCAAAAACTCTTGCTTCGCTTTCGCCTGCGCGCAACGACAAGAACGACGCACTGCTTCCGCCAATAGGCGACTCGCGCGGAGTCGGCAAGATCGTGGGTGAGGCCGTGGCAAAGCAGGCCGTTGCCGATGGCGTGGCCACTGCTGGAGACGACGGAAAAATAAAGGAAAGAATCGAAGCGTACGTGTGGGAGCCGGTCTACCTTCCGTACGAGCGCATTGATCGCCCTTACTGACGCAGCAGCTCCGCAGGTCAGGTCTCGCTCACTTCAGGCGGGACCTGCTCCAGCAGGCGCTTCCATGTCTTCTGATTTTTCCTGTAACTGCGCTTCAGGTCCTCAAGAATGCGTTCGAAGTCGGCATTAGTGCGCAGGTTGTTCCACGCAGGATTTTTCTGGAACCACGGATAATTCTCATTGCCCAAGTAGATGGCGCGGCGAAACCAGTGCAAAGCTTCACTCGAATCGCCTTCAACGGCGAAGTACGTTGCCAGCCGGTAGGCCATTTCGCTGTCGGCTTCGGCTCCGGCAAGGGTATCGTCTTTCAGCAGTGCAGCCGCGCGCTCGCGTTGACCGGCCTGCACGTAACACAACGCAAGCGTGGGCACGGCAATACGCATTGACGGATCGTCGCGAACTACGCCTTCAAGAATTTCGATTGCTGCGTCACTGTTTCCCATGCGCATTTGCTGATAGCCGGAAGAGGTACGCAGCAACGGATGCCGGGGCTCGAGCGCCAAGCCCTTTTCAAGCTCGTCGCCTGCAAGTTCAATCTGATTGAGGTAGTGGTACACGCGGGCGCGATGGTTGTAGAGGATGGGCGCGCTGGCGGGATTCAGCTTGAGTGCGCGGCCGAAGTGAGTGAGCGCCTCGTCGTACATGCCGTCGAAACGGAGCGCGATGCCTGTGACCATGTGCACGTTCCAGTCGTTGGAGTCGCTGGCCAGCAGGTTGGCGATGCCGTGACGCGCAGATTCCTTGTCACCGCGCGAAAGCAGCATGTAGACGCGGTAGAGATTCGCTTCGACTGATGCGGCATCGAGCTTGAGCGCTTCGTCAAAGGCGCGGCGTGCGTGCATGACGTGAATCTGCCCGCCGAAGCCGTGGCGCGCATATTGCAACTCGGCGATGCCAAGGCCCGTCCATGCGGGCGCAAACCGCGGAACACCGACCGTGACATTAGTCAACAGCGCGTGCGCACGGTCTAGGTCGGCGCGCGAACCTGTGCGCACCATAAACGAGCTGAGCAACGCACGGCCTTGCAGGTACGTTTCGCTGAGCGCACCCGACAGTGACGCTACGGGCGAACCGGGACGTGGCGCTGGTCTCGTAGGATCGATCTGATCGCCGGCGGAAAGCCCGTGCATGGATGCATACACTTCATTTGAGATCTCGGTTTGCACCGCGATGAGATCAAGCGACGGAACACTGATTGATCCACCGGCGCGGACGCTTTGCGAGTTGACATCGAGCAGTTGCCAGTTCAGGTCGAAACCGGTCTCGGAGCGAAGGAAGTTTCCCGCAAGCACAAACGAAACCAGCAGCTTTTGACCCACGGCAAGTGGATCCATTCCTGCGATAGGCAAGGGCATGAGCGTGCTTGAAGGCCGCACCACCAGTGCAGGAATGCGCGCGAGCCGTGCCGCAATGGAATCAGCCAGCGCATAACCGTAGAGCGGTGCAACCACAGAAGCACCCAGATTTGTGAACGGCAGCACCACAAGTGAATTGGGCTGCGTGCGTTCGCCGGCCGACTCGCGAAAGCGTTCGGCGAGCATCGAAAGAAAACCGGTTGCGCGCTTTTCGGCCTCTGGTCCCGTCGTCGGCAAGTTGGCGGCCGCTTCGCCGGGGATGGAGCCGGTCTCAATCTGCAGCGCCTTCATCATCGTCTTGAGCGCTTCCCGTACTTCGGCGGCAGACGCGGAACGAGCGCCAGGGGTTTTTTCCAGACAGGCGAGAATTATGCTCTTAAGCTCCGGCGAGATTTCGGAAACAATCTCAGACAGATCAGGCGGCTCAGAGAATTGAATCGCGCGGACTGCCTGAAAATCTTCATCGTCCTGCCGGGCAAACGGATGCCGCCCGCTGGCGAGTTCATACAAGATTACGCCGAGCGCCCAGACATCGGATTGCACGCTGGAGTGGCCTGTGACAAATTGCTCGGGCGCCATGTAGCGGATGGTTCCGCCGCGTGCCGTATAGGTGGCGATTGCGCCGGCATCTCTTGTCAGCACCGGCTTTGTTGGATCGAAGGTTGCATCCTCTGGCCGCAACCGGCGCGCCAATCCGAAGTCGAGAATCTTTACCAAGCCGCCGTCAGTGAGCATGACGTTTTGCGGCTTCAAATCGCGATGGAAGATACCGAGCGCGTGGGCCGCCTGCAGGCCGTCGGCGATCTGGATGCCGACTGAAAGCAACAACTGCAAAGTAGCCGGACCTTTGGCGATAAGTTGATCGAGTGACTGGCCGGGAACATACTGCATCGCGATGTAGGCTTCTTCGCCGCTCTCGCCAACTTCATAGATGCTGCAGACATTCGGGTGCTCGATGGCCGAGGCCATGCGCGCTTCGCGCAACATGGTGTTCCGCATCTGCTCCACTGAGAGCGTTCCGGCACGCAGAACCTTCAGCACTGCCGGCCGTTGCAGCAGCGTGTCGTTCGCAAGGTAGACTACCCCGCTACCTCCCGCACCCAAACGCCGGAGGATTTCATAGTTTTCTATCGTCTTTCGCGCCATTGCTGGTTAAAGTCTACCGGTATGGCCATTAAGAACATCTAAAACGAATCCACAATTTCGGAAATTGCTTCGATTGAAACGATTCCCGTCTTACTGCGTCATACAAATGTTATGTTTGAACCTCTAAAAAAGGGTCCAATCCACGGCATCCAATCTGGTAATTTCTAAGCTGTAGATGAGCTATCTCCAAAATTTCAACGCGAGTGTGCTCGGATACCGATTGCACCCCGCAATCAGGTGGTCTGAAATGTTGCGGTTTGTGGCCGTGACAACCGGATTGATCGCTCTCGCAATTTCGTCTCAAGCGATTACGGCTCAATCCGGGACATCAACGCCGCTGCAAAAACCCGGCGCGGGCGCGGAGTTGAGCACGGGCGTTGAAAGCGGCTACGACATGGATGCGCGGCTCGCCAACCTGTTGGCGGAACATCAATACGCGCGTGTCGAGGGAGAGCTGAAACAGTTGCCGTCGCAACAAGCGCAGCTTTATCGCGGCATTCTCGCCAACCGTAATAACGATGTAAAGAAGTCGATCGAGTTGCTGGAACCGCTGGTTGGCCCGATTATTCAAAGCGGGAAGTTCATTCCGCAAAAACTGCTGCGCAGGACTCTGGGCGAAGACTATATGCGCGACGGTGACCTTGCCAAAGCAGCCGAGCAGTATCAGGCGCTGATGTCGCAGCTTGGCAACAGACTCACCAGCGATGAACTCGATGAGATTGAGCTACCCGCGAAACTGTTGCCGCTGGCGAAAGATCATCCGCGGATGACCGTGGAGCCGTGCGATCCGTTTGAGATGCGAGTGGAACGAGATCCAATAGGGCTGATTGACGTGCCCGTATTCGTCGATGGCCGCCCGCATTATTGGCTGCTGGATCCGACAAATCGGCTCAACCTGATTTCCCGCTCGGTGGCAAAAGATGCCGGACTTAAGATCTCCTCGGATTCCGTTACCGTTCACACTCTTCGAGGAAAACCGATGCAGGTGCGCGCAACAGTCATTCCCCGATTCACGATTGGCGGACAGCTAACGTTGCACAACGTAACAGCCTTTGTGTACGACGACAAGGATTACAATTTTCCGCTCTCCAATTACCAGGTTCAGGGTGTGCTCGGCTACGCCGCGCTGGCGCCGCTAAGCAGCATCACAATTACGGATAACAACACGGTATATGTCAGGCCGGACAAGCAGAACGGCCCACTTAATCCTAACGATCATGTAAAGGACGGCGCGCGTTTTTATCTTGATGGCCAGCAAATGATTATTGCGCTGGGCGCGCCAACTGACGCAGTCGATCGCGAATTTCTAAAAGCTGCCGGCGACACAGATGCGCGCATGTACGCCGTCGATATGGGCGGACAGCAGACTTATCTGACAACCCGTTACTACAACGAGCACACTGCGGAATTCAAGGGTGAGAAGACACAGTCTTTCTCACTGCATGGTGCGCCGCAGATTCCCGCGGTGCCGGCCTATGCAGCGGAAACCATCCCGCTCACCGTCGGCTCAGTTCCAGTGCAGATTCACTTTATTCCTGTGCTCACTGAGCCGCTCGGTTCCGCGGTCCGCGACGACGTCTACGGCTTGCTGGGTATCGACGCTCTGGACCAGTTACGCGAGTATTCCTTCGATTTCCAAACCATGCGCTTCAGCATCCGACCAGAGCGATAGCTCAACACGACATTCGCCTCGCGGAATCAGTCGGCTGCATTCAGTGTCTGCGCAGCGCGATCCAGAACGATCGTCAGCACAGTTATCTGTGCTGCGGCAAGCTGCGAGTTGTGCGCATCGATTGCTTCGTTCACGCCCGGAATCTCCACCGCTGAGTAGCCCGTAAATTCCCCGGGGGCATAGATGGTGTGCCGGTACCACGGACGATTCGGCAATCCATTCACCCACAAGAATGCCCCCTCAGTCTTGCGAAGGGCGTTGTTGAGCTTTACCGGATTGGCTGATGGCGCAGCCTGAAGGGCGTGGATCTTGCTCGCGGCATCCGCAAAGCGTTTGGCGGCAGCTTCCGCCGGCTCAAAGTCCAGGGAAGACATTCCCGCGCCGAGCGCTTTTTGCTTTGCATCCTTTATGTAGCCGCTGACCTCCTTGGCATACTCAACATAGTCGAGCGGCAACACATCGGCATCTGCCATGCGTATGGTTTCAAGCCCCAACACCCGCGCCATCTCCTGCAGAAGCGTAAAGTGGGGATCGGCGTTCTCAGTGAACCACTGATAATCGTCGAAGGTTGAGTGATAGACGCCGTACGGCCCGTTTGAACCTATATCGGTCGAAGGCACTCCTGCGTGTTGCAGAAACGGCGTAAAGTCCGAACCCGATCCCATTGCACCCACGCGCACGTCATCGCCGCCCGACTGCTCGTACGACGACTTTTTGTCGGCGGGCTGCTTGCGCTTCCACTGCTCGTAGACCGTTCCTCCCAACGGGCTGTGGACGTCACGCGCTACGCCGCGCACAAACTCCTTAAGCGACGGCACGGCCGACGCATCAAAGTCCGGACCGGCCACCGCAACATCGACGTTGAAATATGCCACTGCCTTTTCAAGGTCCTCGCTGTGCTGCTCAACCCATTCTGTCGAGCCGATCAAGCCTTCTTCTTCGGCGTCCCAGCTGCAGAAGACGATGGTGCGTTTGGGCCGCCAGCCCTGTTTCAGCAATGCGCCGACTCCGTGAACAGCTTCCAGCATCGCAGCAGTTCCACTTGAAGGATCAACTGCGCCGTACACCCATCCGTCGCGATGATTGCCTGTAATGACCCATTCATCCGGATAGACCGATCCCTTCACCTTGCCGATCACATCCCAGATCACGCGCCGCTCATAATCCTGATCTGAAACCAGATGAACTCGCACGCCGGTAGGCCCCATGTGATAGCTGAACGGCAACGCTCCCTGCCATCCTTGCGGCACGGCAGGACCTTTGAGCGCATGAAGGATCGGCGCCGCATCGTGATAACTGATCGGAATCGAAATAATATCCGGCTGATTTCCATTGAGGCCTACGTAGTCGCGAATGCGCGCGGAATCCGGAAGGCTGAGCGTAGAAGCCACTCCCGGCGTTTCAGGATCTCCCGGATATTTGAAGAGGAATTGAACCGATCCGCGCTGCACGCCGGTGTCAGGACGCCACGGCCCTGCAGGGTATGCGTCGCCCTTGTAATAGCCGTCGTCCTGAGGATCGCTGTAGAGTAGAACGCCGGCCGCGCCGTGCTGTTCGGCGAGATACACCTTCACTCCTCTAAAGTTCAAGCCGTAGCGAATGAGTGCGATCTTGCCGTGCAGATCGATGTGGCGTTCCGCGAGCTGATCGAAGTCCTCAGGCCGGCCGTAGTTGAGGTAGACAACCTCACCCGTGACGTCTCCCGATCCTGACGAGCCGTTGAAGGGCATGACCACGCGCGGATTGTTTTGTCCCGGATCGTTGTTGACATGTTCTGGTGTAGGTCCCTTGACCAGCAGATTGCCGTTGGAGTCGTACGCCTCAACACGAACTACTTTCGGCTGATTCAACAGCACCCGGTACGGAACAATTTCGGTTTCCAATCCCGCTGCACGGAATTTCTTCGCGACATATTCGGCGGTTTGGTGATCTTCAGGCGTGGCCGCCATATGCGGCTCCGCAGTCAGGATTTTGAGATGCTGACCAGCCAGCTTTGCGTTGGGAACTGCAAGGAATTTCTCCTCGACCTTGGCCTGTGACGAGAAATCCGCATAACCGAGAACCGGTTGCTGAGCCGTCTGGCCGCTCTGCTTCGCCATCATCAGGCAAGGCGCCAAAAACGCAATAGACAGAAGAAGACGCGGGCTGTGAGGCATCGTCGAAGCACCACCCAAAATGAATGGCAGGCACACCGGCGTTGGCCGGTAGCAAAAATAAGAGCCTGTTGATCAAGGATAAGCTCTCAGCTTGCACCAAGCAGTAGTCGCCCATGGAAGACTCTGGCGCAGCTTTTTAGAAAGCAGACAGTTGACGGCGGCCTGCACCTGTGACGGAAGACCGTTGCGGCATCTTTACGCAACAGCCTGCGTGCAGTGCGAGCAGCGCTTGGCAGCGATGGGAATCTCGCTCAGGCACTCGGGGCACGCCTTGGTAGCCGGAGGCGTCTCGGGAGTGGGGCCCTTGAATTTAGCCATGAGCTTGTTGATCGGCACGACCATGAAGAAATAGACCACGAACGCGACGATCAGGAATGAAACAGCAGCATTAATGAAATTGCCGATCATGATCGGCGTGCTGTTCACGTCGAATTTCCAGGCGCTGAAATCCTGCTTGCCAACGACCGCGGCGATGAGCTGCATCATCACGTCTTTCACGAGCGAGCTCACGATCGCGTTGAATGCGGCGCCCATGATAAAGGCGACCGCCAGATCCATCATGTTTCCACGCAGAATGAAATCCCGAAATCCCTTCAGCATCTTCTTCCCCCCTCGTTTTCAGTCTGCAGGCCGCTCACCGGTCGGCACATGCGGAATTGTATGACCCATCGTACATGCCGCGCGAGAATTCTTTAACACAATCAGGCAGATGAATTTCCAGGCCGGATACCCGCTTACCAAACAGCGTTTGCCGCTTGTTTACAGAATGGCCCAGAACGCCAGCACCGTGGCCAGAATCATCAGCTCCGTGTAAAGCAGAATCATCACACCGGCATGGTAAAAACTCCACCGGCTGCGCAGGCAACGCGCCGTTTCTACCATCCCCCAGCAGGCAAAAGGCACGATCAGTATGTGCCATGGCGAGCCGTGGAGCTTTTCAATGTTTGGAAAACCTGCCAACCGCAAACTTACCAGGAACGCACCCAGAGCCAACAAGACGCCGCGCGTCAGCGACCGCTCGCGAATATGGAAGAAATGTGACCGGGGAAGGATCACAAGCATAGTTTAGATCTGTTTCAAGGGGCTACAAGCTCCATCTGCCGAAGGGCTTCAATAAACGGGGCGCGCAGTACGCCACGCTCGGTGATGATGGCCGTAATGTATTTCGACGGCGTTACGTCAAATGCCGGGTTACAAATGCCTACACCGTTGGGGGTGAGCTGCTTGCCGCCGTGGTGAGTTACCTCTACCTTGGGGCGCTCCTCGATTGGAATGGCGTCGCCGGTTTTGGTGGCGAGGTCAATGGTGGACCACGGCGCAGCCACATAGAAAGGAATGCCATGTTCTTTCGCAAGTATCGCCACGTTGTAGGTGCCGATCTTGTTTGCCGCGTCGCCATTGGCGGCAATGCGATCCGCGCCGACCACCACGGCCTTGATCTTTCCAGCCTTCATCAGGCTGGCAGCCATGTTGTCGCAGATCACCGTTGTGGAAATTCCATCGGCCATCAGTTCCCATGCTGTCAGGCGCGCACCCTGCAGGAAGGGCCGCGTTTCATCCGCGAACACGTTGATGTTCTTGCCCGACTCTACGGCCGAACGGATAACGCCGAGCGCGGTTCCGTATCCGCAGGTGGCCAGGGCGCCTGCATTGCAGTGGGTAAGCACACCGCCTTCATCGGGCAGCAACGCTCCGCCATGCGCTCCCATCGCTCTGCATGCAGCGATGTCTTCTTCGTACATGGCATGCGCTTCTGCCAGCAACCGGTCCTGAACCTGGGCAAGTGTCGCGCCTGAGTCGAGCAGGTTGGCGAACAGACCCTTCATGCGGTCGATGGCCCAGAACAGATTGACGGCCGTGGGCCGCGTGCCTGCGAGCCGCGCGCAGATGGTCTCAAACTCCGCCGCAAACTCTTCTGTTGTTTTGGCGCTGGTCCCTTTTGCGCCCAACGCTACCCCATACGCGGCTGAAACGCCGATGGCCGGCGCGCCGCGCACAACCATGGTGACGATAACCTCGGCCACCTGTTCATAGCTGGCGGCGAGTACATAGCTCTCCTCAAGCGGGAGCCGCGTCTGATCGATAAAGCGTACGCCTTCCGGCGTCCATGTAAGAGTCGGAATCATGCCTTTCCAGTGTAAATTGACCGCGGCCGTCTGGAACGGCCGCAGCCCTTTGACGCCCCTTCTATTTCTCGATGACGCCGCATGCGACCCGGTCACCGGAATTTCCGGAGGGATCGGACATCAGATCGTCGGCTTGTGCATGGATCACCACTGCGGTGCCGCCTTCATGGAAGAGCGAGTTGGCGCCTTCATCGAGTGTTGCTCCCTCAATGGTGAAGGTTGCATTGCCCTTGCCGTTCTTACCCACGACAAGGTTCGGCAGATCGCCAACGTGGGGTTTTGGTTCCTTCTCGTTGTGAATGCCGTGATGCGTGCTTGTGGGGTTGAAGTGGCCTCCGGCGGATGTGAACCCCGGGGCCTCGCATTTACCCACCGTGTGAATGTGGATACCGTGCTCGCCGGGAGTTAGCTGGGAAACCTTGACCGTGACTTTGACTCCCTGAGCGGCCGGAGCGAATTTTGCAGTCCCGATTTGTGCCCCCTCGGCATTCTTGATGTTTGCGTGAGCTGATTTTGTTGCGGCGTTGGCATGCTGAGCCGTAACGGAAAGCGACAGGAGACCCGCAAGGGCCAGAAGAATTCGATAGTGCACTGTGTTCCCTCCTGGAGAATGTTCTTGGGTTAGACCGCGTGTCCCTTGGTACGGAAGCCGGACTCTGCGAATTCAGCCCGGAGAAATCGGTTCCCGGCGCCGCTTCTGGGAAGGCCAAAGTCAGGCTCAGACGGCACCGGTGCTCTCACGAGCATACATCTGTCAGGAAAGCTTCGGGAATGCCCCTGCGCGCGCCAAGACACAACTGAATTTTCAAGCAAGCCCCTAACTACGCGGCCAAAACCGTTCAGATGCTTTTCGCAGCATCAAAAATCGCTCGTTTTCGATTGCCTGGTAGACCCCTTCAGCGTCATACTGCGGGCGATTTCTGGAGGAGTAAGTTATGAATAACTTGCTTCGTCTCCTGATCGTGTGTGGAATCATGGCTCTCGCCATTGCACTCTTCTTTTTGGGAATGGCACGGAATCACGACGATCTTCTTGCGCCGTTCAATCTGATACTGCTGTTGATTGGGATGGCGGTCTATTTACTGCCGACCATACTGGCTCTTTACAGAAACTGCCATGCGACGTCCTGGATCATCATGGTCAACATATTGGCCGGGTGGACGATCGTTGGATGGTTTGCAGCCATCGGTTGGGCAGCTGCGGGCAAAGCCGAAACCTATTCACCTACGATCACAGCGCCTCCGGGCAGCCCGATCACGGGACACTGAGAGACGCCAACCCGATTGAGCTTCAAGGAGGCCGCTTGGGCGACCATGCGTTTATTGTGTGTCCAAGTGCCGCGTGATAAAACCAACAATTAAAATTGCTTGTAGGGCGTGCCTCGCGCGCCTCAATTCACAGCACATGGTGCGCGGGAGCCCCTATTGCCCGACCTTGCTTCAACTGACTGGCTGACTTTTTTCCTATTCATTCTCGGTTCCATAGGCGTCGGTGTATCGCTGCGCTCCAGTATCAAGAACAGCAAGGATTACTTTCAGGCAGGCCGTGCGCTGCCTACCTGGGCCTGCGCCGTGGCATTTATATGCGCCGGCCTTGGAGCACAGGAATTGATCGGTTTTGGAGCCGCAGGGGCCGGCTTTGGATTTCGCGCCGTACTTTACTTTGCGCTTGGCGGAATTCCGGCGCTGCTTATCGCCGCGTTTTTCGCAGTGCCGCTCTATTACGGCTCGGGTGCGGCAACGCTGCCCGGCTATCTGGGCCTGCGGTTCGATGCAAGAACGCGCGTACTCTCTGCGATTCTGCTGATCGCCACGTCGCTGGTGAGTGCGGGGATTGCGCTCTTTATGATGGCGCGCATATTGCAGGCGTTGCGTATCTTCGACAAGCTCTTCTTTGCCTATGGCTGGCCGCGCGAAAACATCTTTCTGTTCTGCATTCTGCCGGCGGCCGTGCCGGTGCTCATCTATGTGGTGGTTGCAGGATTGCGCGGAACCATCGTGAGCCAGATTATTCAGTTTGCCTTGCTGGTGGCAGGTTTGCTTCCAGTGGTCTGGATCGGGCTTAAAAACATTGGCGGCTGGGGTGGGCTGCATGCTTCGCTTGCCGCGCTTGTACCGCCGGAGATTGCCAACGCCGGCCCAGCGCGTGTGGCCGAGATCGCGCTTCTACTGGGCTTTGTCTTTGGTATCTCCAGATGGCTAACGGATTTTCGCGTGCTCCAGATGGCCATGGCCGCGAAGAATGTTGAAGCCGCGCGAAGAATTCCGATCCTTGCAGCTGCATTTCGCCTGGCCATTCCCTTCCTTATCGTTCTTCCAGGGGCAATCGCCCTCGCGGTGCCGACGCCGCAGAATAAGACTGTCGTCCGCAATGAGAACGGCTCCATCTTGCACGAGATCACGATTGTTCCCAGAGCGATTGCTGAAGGCTGCGGCCTGGTTCCCGCACTCATTGACCCAGCTACGAACAACGCTCGGCTCGATGACGCGGGACATCCTCGCCTGGACTACGGCATGGCCACGCCGAATATGCTGATGCACTTTGGAACCAGCGGCCTGCTCGGACTGGTGATTGCGGGCCTGCTTGCCAGCTTGATGAGTGGCGTGGCTTCAGGCATTGCAGCGGTTAGCACCGTGTTTGCGTGCGATCTCTACCAGCCCTTGTTTCAGAAGAACGATTCCGATGCGAACCTGGTGCGCGCTGCTCGGTGGGCGAGTGCGGCCGGCGTGTTTCTCTCCGTGGGCGCGGCCTTCTCCATCGCTCTGTGCAGCGGTGGCAGTTCAAAGGCAGTGATTTCAGCTTCCCTGGCCGCGTCGCTTCTGGTGTTCGCGTTAATACAGGCTCCCCAGTTGGCCACATTCGTGATGGGCATTTTCACCCGGCGCGTTAATCCAAACGGAGCCTTCGCTGGACTTCTTGCAGGTTTGGCCGCGGCAATACTTCACTACGGGCTTACCCTACCCGCCGGCGCACAGCCAGGCATTCAAGGTGCTTGGCTTACCGTTGTCCACCGGTACCACGGACTGCTTGCACAGGTGGGCTTTACCGTTGCGTTCAGCTTTGCTGTAAATCTGTTGGTGGCGTGGGTGGTGGGCCTGGCTTCAAACACCCAGCCGGAAACCGGCACCAAAGCGCTCACCCGTCCACAGGCGAAGGGCAAGCAGTCAAAAATCAAGAGGAAGGGACCGGAGGCCCTGGCGTGGGTGGTCCTGCTGGCCGCTCTGGTGCTCGGCCTGGTTTTCGCCTAGAGAGCCTGTAATCGGTAATTGGACAACCCTGCTCCGATTGCAGCATAAGCACTTAGCGTTCTTTCGCCTCTCCTGGGGCAAAAGCACAATAAATTCAGCCAGCTACATGTGTGATCTGTGTGGTTGACCCGGGACCAAGACACTCGTATCGTTAGAGATGTTGCATATGAAAATCTCAGGAAACACCTTGCGGATAGGGATTGCGGCTGCCATTATTCTTGGCACCATTGGATGGCTTGCTTATACCGGATACGGTTCAAGCAAAAGCTATTACGTCACCATTGCGGAACTCGGCGGAATGGGCGACAAGGCGTATCACAGCCAGTTGCGCGTTGAAGGTTTCGTAAAGCCGGGGTCCATTGAGCACGACGGCCCGCATGTGACCTTTGTATTGGATGAGTTTGAAAGCCACTCTCCAAAAGCCGGCTCTGGACGCACCCTCAAGGTGGAATACAAAGGCAACGAACCGCCGCCGGACACCTTCAAGGACGATGCACAGGCCCTAGCCGAAGGTACCTACGGACGCGATGGCACCTTCCACGCGAACGTGCTGCAAGCCAAGTGCGCCAGCAAGTACGCACCTGCGGAACCGGGTGCTGCGCCGTCGAATGCAACGCCCGTGAAACCTGCCGCTGCGGAGAAGACCTCTGCGCCGGCAATGAATCAGACTGCGGCCAACCGGGCTGTCGCAAACTGAAGGCATGACCGCAAACTCGTCTGAACCCGCCGGCAGTTCGCCCTATGCCCGGGTCGATCAGGTATCAAAACTCTTCGGTAGCTTTGCGGCCTTGCGCAAGGTATCGGTCGATCTGGAGCCGGGACGTTGCTACGTGCTCATTGGCGAAAACGGGGCCGGCAAGTCGACTCTTCTCCGTATTCTGGCAGGCCTGCTAAGGCCAACCCACGGCAAAGTTACGCTCTTTGGCAAGCATGAGCCGCTGGATGCTCGCGACCGCATCGGGTACATGAGTCACGCAGCCATGCTGTACGACGAGCTCACCGGACAGGAAAATCTTCGCTACTTCGCCAGCCTTTACCCCGGCCGGCAATGCCTTGACCCCGCTGAGGCGCTGCGCCAGGTGGGTCTGGACCCCGATTTGAAGCGCACGTTGGGCCAGTACTCGCAGGGTATGCGGCAACGCACTTCCCTGGCCCGCGTGCTGCTGCCTGTGCCGGAACTTCTTCTGCTCGACGAGCCTTTCTCAAACATGGATGTGGAGAGCGCTCGCCAGATGGTCGAGCTTCTTAGCGGATTCCGCCACGGCAACCGGACCATCGTCATCACAACGCACCAGCGCGAACTGGCCGCGCCCATTGCCGACTACGTGCTGGCTCTGCGCGCGGGGCGCGTGGCCTCATTTGAGCCGGGGAGCCCCACGCTATGAAGACCAACGGCGCGCGCTTCCTTGAGTCGCTCAATATCCCGTTCGAACTCCGAGAGTATGAGGTCGATCCGGAGGATTTGTCCGCGACCACTGTGGCCAAGAAGATAGGGATGCCGGCGGAACAGGTCTTCAAGACTCTGCTGACAACCGGGATCCCCAGCGACAGCTCTTCGTCGCTGGGGTGGTCGACGAGTGGCACCGGAAGCTACGCCTTCGCTGTGATACCCGGCAATGAGGCGCTGGACTTTAAGAAGCTGGCGCGTGTCGCCGGATTGCGCAAGGCGGAGATGGTTTCGCTCAAGGATGTTCAGCCGCTCACCGGCTACATCCGCGGCGGTGTCACAATCTTCGGCGCGAAAAAGTCCTATCCCGTGTTTGTGGAGGAGACAGCGCTCCTGTTCGACACGATCAGCGTGTCTGCCGGCACGCGGGGAACGCAATTGATCCTGAGTCCGGACGACTACCTGCGCGCCGCGCAATCGCTCGAAGGCGGGGTGCAGACCGCGGACCTGGTAAAAAACGCAGCACACGTACCGGAGGGTCACTCGGCATGACAAAAGCTCTGTGGACCCACCTGGTGAAAGACCTGCGCATTGAGTGGCGCTCGCTCGACGCCATCATTTCCATGCTGTTCTTCTCTGGACTCGTGGTTGTCCTGTTCTCGATTGCCTTCGATCCGCGCGGAGCCTTCTCGCAGCAAATCGCCGGCGGTGTGCTTTGCGTGGCTACAATGTTCGCCTCGGTAAGCGCGTTGAACCAGGCGTGGGCCCGCGAGATTCGCCACCAGGTGATGGACGCGCAGCGGATGGTGCCTGCGCCCGGCGCGGAACTGCTGCTGGCCAAGGTGATCGTCAACTTCCTCTTTGTCACCGTCGTGCAACTCATCCTGTCGCCTTTCTTTGTGGTCTTCTACAACCTTCACATCATGGGACAGGCGTGGCTGCTGTTGCTGGTGCTGCCGCTGGGAACGTGGGCGCTGGTCTCGAACGGCGTCTTCTTTGCCGCGCTCTCCATGAGCAGCCGCAACCGCGAGCTGCTGCTTTCGCTGATTCTGTTCCCCATCTTCATTCCGGCACTGCTGGCCATGGTGCAGGCCACGACCTCGATCTTTACCGGCGACAGCGACCCGACGCTGTGGATCAAAATGCTGTTCGGCTACGACATCATTTTCACAACGGCAAGTCTGCTGTTATTCGACGTGATCTTCCACGCGGAATAGCGCTACCGTCAAAGAAGAACCCGGGCACTCCGCCCGGCACGCAGTTGAAAATCATGTGATTTAAATCACATGCCGCCCGCGCGTATTGCCTGATCATTGATCTGTAAGTAGTTGGAGTTTCTATTATCGATGCATCCGTGTCGGGCGTCGTAAACTGGAATAGATTCAACAGGATTCCCCAAATGAAGAAAATTGCAATTAGTCTCTACGTCGCGATTACGTTCGCGCTCCTGGCATGGGGATATTACCAGGCCATTTATGTGGCTCCGAACGACGCGTTGCAGGGCGAAATCTTTCGCATCATCTACTACCATGTGCCTTCGGCCTCGGTTGCCTTCGTTTTCTTTGGCGTCAGCCTGATTGGTTCCATCGCGTATTTGGCCAACAAGCGCAACAATCCGAACCGTGCGCAGGTGGCCGACGCGTGGGCGCTGGCGGGCGCTGAGGTCGGCGTGGTGTTCTGCACCGTGGTGCTGGTTACCGGCCCCATCTGGGGACGCCGCGCATGGGGTATCTGGTGGACATGGGACGCGCGGCTCACTACGACACTGGTTCTGTGGCTCATCTACATGAGCTATCTGCTGCTGCGGCGCTTTGCCGCCGGGCCGCAGATGCAAACGCTGGCCGCTGTGCTCGGTATCTTTGGGGCACTCGATGTACCCATCGTCTACATGTCGAACCGCTGGTGGCGCACGCAGCATCCCGCGCCGGTGTTTGGTGGCGCACCCGGCTCCGGCATGGCTCCATCCATGGTCGGCGCTCTCATGTGGAACATGCTGGCGTGGTTCGCCTGGGGAGTACTGATCCTGGGCATTCGTTATGCCGTGGAACGGCACCACCAGAAGATTGCCGCCGCTGAAGCAAAGGCTGCGCTGGAAGCTTAAAGGCGAACCGAAAGCAGGGAGGAAAACATCATGGATCAAGCTGCCATTCTCGATCACCAGTTCCGGGTCGCCGCATACGTTGTAACCTGGGTAATCCAACTGGGCTACGTTGCGTGGCTCACCATGAAGTGGCGCGCACAAAAACGCGAAGCTGAACGCCTGGGATTGAACGCCCCCAAGAGCTTGCAATAGACGCTCAATTGAGCCTCAAATCACAACCTTCAAACCCCGGGTGAAGAGCCCGGCGCCCTGATTTTCACTTGAATACTTCTCATCTCACAGAAACTGCTCTCAGTAGTCGCCGGTTCAATTGCCTGCTCCCGCAGGAACCGAGTGAGATGGGTCACCTGAACCTACGAAGACTCCACTTCTGGCGCCCTCGGACACGCTTGTATCGCCCGTAATTTCAGCCTTTATAGCCCTTCTGACCCATTTGGGTGATGCGTCTCTAGCACCAACTTCTCACCGCACAAGTTCTTAGTGTTATTCAAGTCTGTGCTCATCTTCACGATGATGATTGGTGTGGGCCACGTGCTGAGGGGGCCTCGGAGGAATTAAAGGAATGCACGATCTGCTCATAGCTCTTGCTTTTATAGGTATGGTGCTGGCACCTGCGATTGTGGCCGCCAAAACGGATATTGAAGCCCCCGACGAAAACAAATAAGAGTATGCTTCTCGACTTCTCATCAGCTTCGGAACTGAATTCGTGGATCATCCCACTCCTGTGTCTTCTCTCCTTTCCTCAGATTTGCGTTGCAGTCTTTTCCCCTCGCCGTTCCCGAACCAACAAGTTTCAGCTTTGCCCTCAGAAAGTGGCCGTGGTTCGGACCCGCCCCAAAAGCAAGCCATAAATTGAAAAATGCCGTAGACTAAGAGCCGGTTATCAACTTTCCGGCGCGACGTCGTCTGCGCGAAAGTTAATGATAGGCACTAGGGATCGGGGCCAGCCATGTTGGTCGTTATGAAGGCTCAGGCCACACCCGAGGAGATCCGGGCTGTGTGCGAACACATTGAAGGCCTGGGATACCGCGCACATCCGTTGCCGGGAGCCCAGCGTACAGCTATTGGCATTACCGGCAATCAGGGTGAAGCGGATCGCGGCAACCTTGAAGAATTGCCTGGAGTCGCCGAGGTTATTCGCGTGTCAAAACCGTACAAGCTGGCCAGCCGCGACGTAAAGCAGGAAGATACCGTCATCCGCTTTCCGGATGCTGACGCTGCCATCGGTGGCAACGAGCTCGCAGTCATTGCTGGACCGTGCTCGATTGAAAGCCGCGAGCAGGCGTTCGCTATTGCAGAGCAGGTGGCGGCGGCGGGCGCGCAGTTTTTCCGCGGCGGCGCATACAAGCCGCGCACCTCCCCTTACGCATTTCAGGGCCTGGGGCTCGATGCGCTCAAGATCATGGCCGAACTGAGAGAAAAGTTCGGACTGCTTATTGTGACCGAAGCGCTCGACAGCGAGACGTTAGAGCTAGTGGGCGAGTGGGCCGACGTGGTGCAGATTGGCGCGCGCAACATGCAGAACTTCTCCCTGCTGAAGCAGGCTGGACGGCTGCGCAAGCCGGTGCTCATCAAGCGCGGCCTGAGCGCTACGCTCGAAGAGTTCCTGATGGCTGCCGAGTATGTGATGAGCGAGGGCAATTACCAGGTGATCCTGTGCGAGCGCGGCGTGCGCACCTTCAGTGACCACGCCCGCAACACTCTCGACTTGAGCGTGGTGCCGGCCATCAAGCGAGCGAGCCACCTGCCCATCCTGGTTGACCCGAGCCACGGCACCGGCCGGCGCGACAGCGTGCTGCCCATGGCCAGAGCCGCGGTAGCATGCGGCGCGGACGGCATCATTGTCGAGGTTCACAACCAGCCCGAGAAGGCACTCTCAGACGGTCCGCAGTCGATCTATCCCGCGCAGTTCGCGCAGATGATGGACGAGCTGGGAATGATTGCTCCGGTGGTCAACCGCACGTTGCATCGCGGCATTCGCGCGGGTGTTTCCGCCGATTGAGCCGCTCGCCGAACATTTATGATTGCTGTTTAGAGCCTCTTGGAGCCGAAAGCCGCTCAAACAGCATGAACCTGAGAACCGCAGCTAAACCGTTCCTGTTGACTCTCAGCCTTCTTGCGTTATTGCTTGCCGGCTGCCGCAAGAGCGACTTCCCCACCTATCCGGCCAACTATCGCGAATATGTCTACGTGACCAACGGCGGCAGCGACACCGTAACGGTGCTCGATGTGGTGAATCTGCGTCTTGACCGCGAGCTCCAGGTGGGCCGCAATCCAGTTGCGGTGGCGGCCAGCCCAACGCTCAATGAGGTCTACGTCGTCAATTCCGGCCCGGCCGGAGGCTCGGGCTCTCTCTCGGTCATCGATGCTGAACACAACCGAGTTGTGGCGACGGTTCCGCTGCACCGGCAGCCTGTCTCGATCGACATCGACTCCGACGGAAAGCTGGCGTACGTTGCTAACTCCGGTTCGGACTCCATTTCGGTCGTCGATCTGAAGAGCCGCCGCGAAGTTGCTCAGGTAGGCGTTGGAGACGGGCCTGATGCGGCACGCCTCTCGCCTGATAGTAAAACGCTCGTGGTGGCCAACGAGCGCGCCAACTCCGTTAGCATTCTCGATGTAACGCCGTTGAAAGTGAGGGCAGTATTCAATGGCTGCCCCGGTGCAGGCGATCCGGTCATCCTGCCCGACTCCTCGAAGAGCTTCGTCCCCTGCACCCGCGGCCACCAGATCATGTCCATCTCACTGGCGCGAGCAAGCCAGCCGGCCTCGCCGCAATCGGGCACTCAGTCCACGCCAGCCCAATCTGACCGGCTTGAGGCGCTGATGGACGTAGGCCACAATCCGGTCGACATTGCGCTCAAACCCGATGGAGGCGAAGTCTTCGTCATCAACTCCGGCGGCGATTCCATCTCTGAAGTCATTACCGGCACCAACGACGTTCAGGGCGCCTACATGATGGGCGACGATCCGGTGCGTGGGCTTGTGTCGCGTGACAATTCACTGCTCTATGTTGCCAATCTGCGCTCGCAGAACGTAATTGTGTATGCTATCAACGATGGCCGCCGCTCCGGCTGGGTGCGCGTAGGCGACGGTCCTTCGGCGATGGCGTTTTCCGCCGCCGGCCACCTGCTATTCGTGGTTGATTCGCGGTCAGGCGATGTAGCTCTGGTGCGCACTGCCACGATGGGCTTGTTTACGCTGCTGCCCACCGGCCGCAATCCGAACGCCATCGTGGACAAAGCCTTCAAGTTGTAATGCGCTTCCCGCATTACGAAGCCGGTTGACCACCCTTGTGCTTGTTGACCCACAATCATTCAGGTGACCCACCTTAGCCGATGCGCATCGCACATCGGCTAAGGTGGGACAGCTGGAACCCCATTGATTCTTCGTGAAGAAGCTTACGCCCTGGTTCACATCTTTTTGCCGTCGAACTCCTTCAGCCTGGTCACGCTGAACTGCGCTCCGGCGAACAGGATAAGCCCCGATGTGTACGCCCAGAAGAGTAATCCCACCGACACGTAAAACGGGCCGTAAATCGCACGCAGATCAAGGTGGGGAAGGAATGCGACAAAGATGTACTTCGACAGCAGCCAGATGACTCCGGTGATGACCGCTGTGCGCATAACCGGACGCCACGGTACTCGGCGATTGGGCAGCAGCAAATAAATCGAAAAGAAAAACAGGATCGAAGCAACGCCGGTAGTTGCGGCAAGCAGGATGTAGGCAATGCCCTTGAAGACGAAGTTATCGACATGCTGGAAGAAGACCGTGGCCAGCACGTCATGTGCGATCGCGTTTAAGTAAACGCTGCCCATCCCAAGAACCACCATCAGTAGCGCCAGTCCAAGCGCCACCGTCTGGTTGTACAGGTAGTTTCTGCTTTTTGTGACTCCCCAGGCCTGGTTGAGTGCCACCTCAAGCGGCAGAAAGATGCCTGTGCACGCGATCAGAATCATGATCAACGAAAAGATCTGCACACCTTGCCGCGAGGCTACCGAGTACAGACTTGCCGCCACAAAACCCTGATTTGACGGGAAGAAATACTCCACCATTTCTCCGATTACTCTCACCATGCCTGCGGAGTGAAACACGGAATTCGCCAACGTATACATCAGCACAATGAACGGGATAAAGGAGAGGATGGCGTTCGCCGCTACGCTGAAGGCAAAGGTGTGCACTTCGCTGTCGAGCAGGTAACGGATCAGTGCGGTTCCGCTGCTGCGCCAGATGAACCATTTCGATTCGTACACCGGTACAATCGGAGCCGGTACCATGGCGTTCTCAATGGCCGCTTCAACCGGCGATTCGCCTTCCGCGCCACTGGACTCCTCAGACGCCGTCTTTTCAAAATTGGTGACTTCAGGCAATCTTATCTCCTTGCTCGGATGAATCGCGTTCGCGGCGATGCATGAGCCAAAACTGCGGGAATAGTCCCACGCTAAGATTATCCCCTTTAGATGCACGCAAAACGATGAGTCAACGTTCGGAGTTCGGGCCATCATCGGTCCGAATCGGATTTGTGCTGCAACTTCGTCAACGCCCAACGCGCTGCTGCTCGCAGGCCCTCATCGGAGACAGCAGCCCACTCGGCGAGTACCTGCAAGTAGTCCGGCCGCCCGCTGTTGCCCATGGCTATGGCAACATTGCGCCGTAAACCCGTGAATCCTGCCCGCCGGATAGGCGAGCCGTTGAATTTTGCCTCAAACTCCGCTTCACTCAACGCAGCCAGCCACTCGAGGGTTGGGTTCACCAGCTCATCGCGCAGCGCAAGGTTGGGGTCCGCGGTGATGGGCGCTTTCCGGTTCCATGGGCACACTTCCTGGCAGATGTCGCAGCCGAACACTTGGCGGCCCATCCCGGACATCAGTTCGTCCGCGATCTCGTCTTTGTGCTCAATCGTCAGGTAGGAGATGCACCGCGTGGCGTCCATCCTGTACGGTGTCAGGGCGTTGGTGGGGCAGGCATCAATGCAGCGCCTGCATGTGCCGCAACGGTCCGGGAACTCCGCTCTTCCATCTTCTGGATTTGCTTCGAGGGAGGTGAGGAGAACGGCCAGAAAACCATACGACCCCAGCTTTGGGTGGATCAGGCAGGTATTCTTGCCGGTCCAGCCCAGGCCGGCGGCCGTGGCCAACGCCCGCTCCACAACCGGGCCGGTATCCACAAAGCCGCGCGCTTCAAAATCGCCGAACTCATCGTGAAGCCTCTGCTCGAGGGCCTTCAGGCGCTTTTTGAGCACCTTATGGTAATCGCTTGGCGCCTGCCGGCCTGCTGTGTCCTTCCGGCTGCTCCAGGCATAGCGCGCAATCCAGCCCGCGCCCTCAGGCGCACCGTCGATGGAGCGAACCCGGGAGCTGTTGTAAGTGGCAAAACAGACGACTGCGGAGCGTGCCCAGGGAAAGGGCGTGTGAACCCTAGCCCGCAGAAGTTCGCCCGAGTTGTTGCGCCGCTCCAGGTAGCGCATGGTTCCCGCGGTGCCTGCGGCGATCCACTCTTCAAATCGGCCTGCGTCGCGCTCAGATGAGCCGTACGGCAGCGGGACTAGGCCGGACTCAGTGAACCCTGCCTCCAGCGCCCAGGAACGCGCCTGGGCCCCTTTCAAGGTCGGGTTGGCTTGGGCGGTGCCGGGGACGTTCAGCATGGAACCGTGAGGACTCCTTTTGCGTAAGGATGGTCAGTGTTCATTAGCGGACGGCAAGATCGAAAACCGAACACAAGGAAGAGCGATCCGGAAATGATGAAACTTGGTTTCCCTTGTATTTTCAGCATATTCCCCGTGGTCCGACTCTGGCCGTCAGCGTGCAGATTCCTAGAGCGAGCGTAAAACCTGAAGCACTTTGAAACAACTGGCCAAGGGATTTGCGAAGGAGGTTCTTATGACCGTAGCAACTTGCAGTGAAGTGATGACGAAAAGCGAGAAGGCAGTGCGCACCTGTGCACTGAGTGAGATTGTGAGAGGCAGCGAAGGATGCCTGGTGGAAGAGATGGCGCCGATTGTGCGCCGCCAGGACGTCTCGCTCGACCTGGGACCGGTGGAGCGCATCGATGCCGCCGGTATCGCAGCATTAATTTCCCTTTACCGGCTGGCCGAGGAGTCCGGACACAGATTCAGAGTGCTGAACGTGACGCCGCATGTTTACGAATTGCTGGCCCTGGTAGGGCTGGAAGCCATCCTTGTGTCTCATAACGCGAACCTTACGCCCGACTCCGGATGCCGGATGACGCAGACCGCTGCGTAGATCCGGCACCGGATTTCCGTGACGGGCCCGTCCCCGGGCCTTCCGATTTAGTCTCAGATCGCGAAAAGCTACTCTGACCGGCACTCGGGATTTCAACCGCTTAGCAATCCCATGTGACGAAATGCACAGGCAATCGTATACTTGGGGCGCTATTTGTTCTAATGAAACCCGAATGCCGCAAGGCTCCGTCGCTTGTCTGGATGACCCGCAGAAACCAGCCGAAGGCTTTAAACTTTTAATTGCTGAATCTGCGACTCGCCATGCTTTTTGACGGACCACGGACGCGGAATTCAAGAGAAAATGGAGGCTTTACCCCATGACGCAGGGCGTTCTGGACCAGGCGCCTGCCGAAACGGCAGGTTCGACGTCAACCGAAACTAAATATGTGTACTCCTTCGGCGACGGCCGTGCAGACGGCAACGGCAAAATGAAGGACGTACTGGGCGGCAAGGGCGCTGGACTGGCTGAGATGACGAATGCCGGTCTTCCCGTGCCTCCTGGATTCACCATCCAGACCGAGGCCTGCCGCGAATACATGCGCGGAAAGGTTAGCCCAAAGATCGACAAGGAGATGAAGGCTGCTCTCGAACAGCTCGAGAAGCTGCAGGGCCAGAAGCTCGGCGCGGGCGACAATCCGCTGCTGGTAAGCGTGCGCTCGGGCGCAAAGTTCTCCATGCCCGGCATGATGGATACCATTCTGAACCTCGGCCTGAATGACAAGGCCGTGGAAGCGCTGGCGAAGCGCTCCAACAATCCTCGTTTCGCGTATGACTCCTATCGCCGCCTGATCCAGATGTTCGGCGACGTGGTTCTCGATGTTCCCAAGAAGAAGTTTGAGCACATCTTCGACGGCATCAAGACCAAGAAGAAGGTCAAATTCGACTACGAGCTCCAGCCCGAGGCACTCAAAGAGATCATTGCCGAGTACAAGAAACTGGTGAAGAAGGAAACCGGCAAGGACTTTCCGCAGAGTCCAATGGAGCAGTTGGTTGAAGCCCGCGACGCCGTGTTCAGGAGCTGGCAGAACGAGCGCGCCAAGACCTATCGTCGCATCAACCGCATTGACGATTGGCTGGGTACCGCTGTGAACGTGCAGGCCATGGTGTTCGGCAATCTCGGCGAGAACTCGGGAACGGGCGTCGGCTTTACCCGCAACCCCGCCACCGGCGAGCACGTGTTCTTTGGCGAATACCTGATGAACGCGCAGGGCGAAGACGTGGTTTCGGGCGTTCGTACACCGAATCCGATTAGCGACCTCGAAAAGGCGATGCCCAAATGCTACGACGAGCTCAAGGACATCACCCGCCGCATGGAAAAGCACTATCGCGATATGCAGGACTTTGAGTTCACCATTCAGGACGGCAAGCTCTATATGCTGCAGACCCGCAACGGCAAGCGCACAGGTCTGGCCGCTGTCCGCGTGGCCATCGACATGGTTCGCGAAGGCCTGATCACGCAGGAAGAAGCTATACACCGCGTAGAGCCGAACCAGTTGTACGACTTCCTGGTTCCGCGGCTCGTGGAAAAGGGCGAGAAGATTGAAGTGCTCGCCACCGGTCTACCGGCTTCGCCCGGCGCGGCTGTGGGCCAGATCGTGTTCACGGCGGAAGATGCCGTGAAGCATCACAACAACGGCTCCTACAAGTCGATCATCCTGGTTCGCGGCGAGACCACGCCTGAGGACATCGCCGGCATGGAAGTCGCCGACGGCATTCTGACCTCGCGCGGCGGTATGACCTCGCACGCGGCTGTCGTTACCCGCGGCATGGGCAAGTGCTGCGTGGCCGGCGCCGGCGACTGCACAGTGGACGAAGGCAAGAAGGAACTGCGCGTAAAGGGCAAGACCTTCAAGCAGGGCGACTACATCTCGCTGGACGGCACTACCGGTCGCGTGATTGCAGGCAAACTGAAGACGCTCGATGCACAGCCCGACGATCCGGATCTGGTCAAGTTTATGAAGTGGGTTGACCCGCTTCGCAAGCTGAAGATCCGCGCCAACGCCGACATTCCGCGCGACGCCAAGCAGGCTCGCGAGTTCGGCGCAGAAGGCATCGGACTTTGCCGCACCGAGCACATGTTCTTTGCAGAAGACCGCATCGGACATATGCGCACCATGATCCTTGCCAACAACGAGAAGGATCGCCGCACTGCTCTCAAGAAGCTGCTGCCCATGCAGCGCGCCGATTTTGCCGGCCTCTTCAAGGCTATGGAATCGCTGCCGGTGACCATCCGCCTGCTCGATCCGCCGCTGCATGAGTTCCTGCCCAAGCGCGAAGATCTGCTTGTGCAGATCGCACGGCTTGAAGAGACCAAGCCCAGGTCGCCCAAGCTAAAGGAACTGCGTTCGCTGCTGGCGCGCGTGGAAGAGCTGCATGAGATGAACCCGATGCTTGGACTGCGTGGCTGCCGCCTCGGCATCACGTTCCCTGAGATCACCGAAATGCAGGTTCGCGCCATCCTTGAGGCCGCTGTCGCCACCAAGGTCAAGGGCGGCGACCCGCACGTCGAAATTATGATTCCGCTCATCGGCTCCATTGAAGAGATGCGGAACCAGACCGCCATCGTTCGCCGCATTGCCGCTGAGGTCTTCGAGGAGAAGGGCGCCAAGGTCGATTACATGGTGGGAACCATGATCGAACTGCCGCGCGCTGCCTTGACCGCCGATCAGATCGCGGAAGAAGCCGAGTTCTTCAGCTTCGGAACCAACGACCTGACGCAGACCACCTTCGGCATCTCACGCGACGACATCAACAACTTCCTGCCGGCCTACATGAAGTACGGCATCTTCAAGCAGGACCCGTTCGCCACCCTCGATCAGGTTGGCGTGGGTCAGCTTGTAAAGGGCGCCGTGGCCAAGGGACGCAACACGCGGTCCAACCTGAAGGTGGGCATCTGCGGCGAACACGGCGGCGATCCTGAGTCCGTCAAGTTCTGCCACAAGATCGGCCTGAACTATGTATCCTGCTCTCCGTTCCGCCTGCTGACGGCCCGCCTCGCGGCAGCCCAGGCAGCGCTCGAAGACAACATGACCACCGTGCACACCAACAAGTAGTCAGCAAGTAAGAAAACAAGAAGGGCGCAGCCGAGTGGCTGCGCCCCTTCTATTTCGCCCTTCAAGAGTCTCTTGAAAGAGCCTACTTACTTATCCGCCGAGTAAAACCCTTCGCGGGTTGCCACAGTCAGATCGCCGTTCTTGGCCTTCAGCACAATCTTGTGGAACTCGTCCTCGTTGATCCGCTGGTCGGGAGTGTAGGTAAGTACGTACTGGTTGCGCAGCTCGTCGGCAATTGCGGCATAGATGTCGACAAGATTCTCTTTCTTTTTGGCCTCAAAGTAGCGCCCGCCCGTGCGGGTGGCAATCTGCTCCATAGTCTTTCTGCCATCGACCGCTGTCGGCTGGTCACCGCCACGCGGGCTGCCTCCGGGATACCCACCCCCCGGATAGCCTCCTCCACCTCCGGGGTATCCACCGCCCCCACCGCCCGGAAAGCCGACGCCGCCTCTGCGGTTGTCTCTTGCAAAGGGATTTTCGCTGCGTTCTCCCTGTCCTTTCAAGTACACCGTGTAGACCGCCATGTTGGCGCGATCGGCGGCGTCAATCGCATCGTTCAGCGTCTCCTTGCTTCCCTGGTCGTTGCCGTCTGAGAAAACGACCAGCGCCTTGCGCCCATCCTTGGATTTCATCAGCTCGTCGGCAGCGAGATAGATGGCGTCGTAAAGCTGGGTTCCGGTCGCACCGCCGATCCTGCGCGCTTCCGGACGATCTTCGTCATTGGTCTCTGGTCCCAGCGGGCTGTGGCTTTGGCGCTCGCTGGGGCCAATGTTGTCCAACTCGTGCTGCAGCTTGTTGCGAGCGCTGGTAAAGTCCTCCAGCAACTCCACCTCGCGATCAAAGTGCAGCAGAAAAGCATCTGAGGCGCGGTAAGGCGCATTCGGATTATCCGGCAGCAACTGCTCCAGGAACTTGCCGGCCGCTTTGCGTTCCTCATTCATCGCTTCTCTCAAGCTTCTGCTGGTGTCGATGGCGAGCCCAATCCGCAGAGGTGCTTTGCTGTCCTGCATGAAGCTCGTTATCTTCTGAGGCCGCCCATCCTGCGTAAGCGTCATGTCTGCGGCGGTCAGATTGTTCACCATGTCTCCATGCTTGTCGCGGACGGTCACAGCCAGCAAAACCTCCGGACCCTTGACCTGGAGCGTGGTCATCGGTTGGGCAGACTCTGACTGGCCGGCGTTGGGCTGCTGGGCAAGTGCGCCGGGCAGTCCCGCTAAAGCCAGCAATGAAGATGCAAACAGGAGTCGGGGATAATTTGGCATGGCGCTCGGGGAACCACACTTTCGTCCCGTTAGACGGTCAGGATACGGGATAGTTGATAGCGAAAGCCGCAACTGCCTCAAAAATACTGATGCAGACCATTTGCGGCCTGCGACGTCGTAGCACCAGGTTACGGCTCAGCCTTCCAGCATCACCAGTTCCAAGCCGGCTTCGTTGAATATTGCTGTGGTGTAGGCAAAGCTTTCCGCCCATCGGTCGTTGTCAGACTTGAGCGAGACGACCCGCTTGATGCCTGCCTGTACAATCGCCGCGCCGCACTGCGAACACGGCATAAATGGCCACACATAAATCGTGCAATTTTCGAGATCCTGCTTTGCTGTCAGAATGGCATTCATTTCGGCGTGGATGATGGTGCGGTACTTGACCTCGCGGTTCTCCAGGCGTTCCGGCGAATCGCTAACCCCCTTGGGATGCCCGTTGAAGCCGAGAGAAACCACAAACTTGCCGCGCGTAATGACCGCGCCAACCTGCGTACTGGGGTCCTTGCTCCAGGTGGATACCAGTTTTGCCATGTCAAGAAATCGGGAATCCCAGTTGGTCACTATGCCTCGCTTTGCCATCTCCGGCTGACCGTCAGTTTACCGTATCGGAATCCGCGGTCAAGTGCTTCATCCACTCGCGGGTTCCACGGTAGCGGCAGGACTCCGCAGCGATCCCGGCCGCAGCCTCCAAAGCTGCCTCAAAACTCTTGCCGGCCGCGTAGAAATAGCAGAACGCGCCATGGAAGATGTCGCCCGCTCCCACCGTGTCGACCGCCTGCACTCCCGGAACCGGAACTTCGCCCGCTTTCTCTTCAGTGAAAAAGCGGACCGGCTCCGCGCCATGAGTGAGCGCCACGTTCACTACACCGCGGCCCCACAAGAGCCGCACCAGCCCGCGCCTGGACATACACCCCGGCGGTGCAAGGTCCGCCGAGCAGATGGCCGTATGCACCGACATGAGCAGTTCCTCGGAACCGTCTTTCCAGCTTCCGCCGTCGAGCACTACCGGCTTACCAAGCTCCTTTGCGGCGCCGGCCCACGCCTGGCAAGCCTGCATCGCATGGCCATCCACGAGGAGGATCCCTGCCCGCTCGCAAACGCGCCTATCAACGGCAGCGGGAGGTACGTGAATCTGCGCGGTGTTTGCTGAAATCACGTTTCGCCTGCCCGCATCATCCACAGCAACCGATGAAATCGCGGGAACATCGCTGAACTCAGGATTAAGATCGATGAGTTCGACATTAAACTTCTCAAGTTCATCGCGAATCATTCTGCCAAGAGGATGGCGTCCGATAGCGGTCACCAGTGTCGATCTCCCGCCCAGGCGGCTGAAAGTAATGGCTGCATTGGTTGCCGGCCCGCCCACAATCACCTGCTGGCTCCGCGCCGCAACTTTTGCGTTCGCAACCGGAAACTCATGCACGTCATAAATAACGTCGATAGTCGAGAGCCCCACAAACACACCGTCGATCACCGTCGCACCTCGCTTATCTAAATTTAATCGCCGCGACACGGAAAGAGTTGTACAGCGTGGAACAGCTCATTACCGTGGTGCTCTTGGCAATCGCCGCACAGAAGGCGCGTTTGAACTTCTCATCAAAAACAACGGCGCACTTCAAAGGGACATGAGTGCGCCGAAGCGATTCTTACAGTTGGACAGTACTGGCGGCCGTTCCTTCCAATTCGCAGCCTTGAGTGCGAGATCAGAACTTTCTGCTCCACTCCTTTGGCCAGCGTTCGATAACAACCTTTTTGTCCGTGTAAAACTCCACGGCGTCTTTGCCTTGCCCGTGCAGTACGCCCATAAAGCTGTCGCGCCATCCGCTGAACGGGAAGTAGGCCATGGGAGCTGCGACACCAATGTTCACGCCAATGTTGCCTGCCGGAACTTCATAGCGAAACTTGCGTGCGTTCGCTCCGCTCGACGTAAAGATTGCAGCCGAGTTTCCAAAGCGGCTCGCGGAAAGCGCTGCAATCGCATCATCCAGAGTATCCATGTGGTTGAGCGTGAGCACCGGTCCAAAAATTTCCGTGCCAGTCAGCGGATTGCTGGGACTGATCTCCGAAAGGATCGTGGGGCCAATAAAGTTGCCTTCGTCCTTCGCCATCCCGCGCCCATCAAGAACCACCTTGCCGCCATCATTCAGTCCCTTATCCACGAGACCCAGAATTCTGGCCTTGCTCTCGGCAGTAATCACCGGTCCCATCTGTGTTCCATCAACAAGCCCATCTCCGGTCTTGATCGAGTTGGCGCGCTCTGAGAGAACTTTTGAGAATGGGGCGTGCACATCGCCGACCGTCAGCGCAACCGAGATCGCCAGGCAGCGCTGTCCCGCGCAACCAAAAGCGCTATCGCTGATGATCTTCGATGTCATGTCGAGATCTGCATCGGGCATCACAACCACGTAGTTCTTGGCGCCGCCCTGGCACTGGACGCGCTTGCCGTGAGCCGAGCCCTCACTGTAGATATACTTCGCAACCGGCGTTGAGCCCACAAAACTGATCGCGCGCACATCGGGATGATGGAGCAGCGTATCGACTGCTTCCTTTGCCCCAACAACCAGATTCACGACGCCTGGAGGCAGCCCGGTCTCATGCAGAAGCTCAACGAGCATACGAGCCGTCAGCGGCACTCGCTCCGACGGCTTCAGAATGAACGTGTTTCCGCTTGCGATAGCGTAAGGGAGAAACCAGAGCGGAATCATGGCCGGGAAGTTGAACGGCGTAATGGCCGCGACCACGCCCAACGGTTGACGGATCATGATCTCGTCAATTCCGCTGGCAACATCTTCAAGGTTGTAACCCTGCATCATGGTCGGCATTCCGCAGGCCACTTCAACGTTCTCAATGCCGCGCTGAATTTCAGCCTTGGCCTCGGCAAGCGTCTTGCCGTTTTCGAGCGTAAGAGTGCGGGCAACATCGTCAATACGCTTCAACAGTAACTCGCGAAAGCGGAACAGGTACTGGATGCGGTCCTGCGGCGGAGTGGTGCGCCATTTCGGAAATGCCTTGGATGCCGCCTCAACCGCGCGCGACACTTCGGCCTCACCGGCCAGATCAATGCGCGCAATGGTCTCCATTGTTGCGGGGTTAACGATCTCCGTTGCCTTATTCGTGCCGCTACCCTCCCAGGTGCCGGCAATGTAGTTTCCTTCAAGCAAAGATGCTGTTTGTGACATGTTTCCCCTCGCCGAGTAATCGCGTCGATTACTGCTGTTGAATGCTGTTCATATCCTGAGAGCCAAGCTCTTAGTGAAATTCGAGCGCCAGAAAAATCAGGGCTGACGCTTCAGGAGCTCTTCCAGTGAACCATCGGCAGGCCAGGCAAAGGAGCCCGAAAATACGGAATCCGGTTTGCGCGTAACGATCCGATGTAGAGCGTCTGCAGATCGGGACCTCCGAACGTCACGCTCGCCATCCACGGCGCAATACCCTGCCCCGTTGCGAACAGGACCTGTTCGTTCACTTCGTTCTTCATGAATTGATCTTCGAGCGCGCCTACTTTCTGTGGATCGCCTTCGTCCAGTAGGACCTTCAATTCCCCTTTGGGCGTGAGCACGAAGAGCTTGTCGGAGTAGACCATGGTACCCCAAAGATTTCCGCCACTGTCGAACGCAATGCCGTCGGGCCATGCTCCTTTGCCCAAACTCGATGGGCCAAAAATCTCGCGCTTGCCAAGCGAACCGTCTTCGTTCACGCGCAAACGGCTGATGCAGCCGCCAGTGGTTTCGGCCACGTACATGTATTCTTCGCGGGCATCCATGCGAATTTCGTTTGTGAAATGAAATCCCTCGGCCACGATGCGGAATGCGCCATCGGCATAACGCGCGATGTATCCATCGGGCAGATCCGGGCGAAGCGCATGCATCCAGTTTTTGATCCTGGTCGAGACAGTAATCCAGATGCGGCCCTTTGAATCGCGAAGAACAAAGTTCACCTTGCCGATCGGCTCGCCATCGATACTGTCCGCAAGAATCCGCGACTCGCCCTGGCGCGTCATTACCTCTAACCGGTCCGTGCCAAAATTCGCGATCAGAATGTCGCCGTTTTCCGCGAACGCAAGCCCGTTTGGCAAAGTGCCTTCCAGATAACGCGATGCTTCGCTGTCCACGCCGGCAAAATGCTCGCTGCTTCGCTGCGTGACAATGTTCTGCGTTCCATCCGGCTGCAGGTGCAGCACGCCACCGCGGGCATCCGCTACCCACAACGATCCGTCTGGCTCCGCCAGAATGCACTCTGGCCTTTGCAGGCCGCTTCCTACGTACTTAAGAGCGTGGGTGTCAATTTCGAAATCGAGAACTGAGGTCGTCATGGAACTCACTTAACCGACATTGCATATGATGCAACAACGATTGCAATAATACCACGCGCGCGAAGGTAAATAACAGTCCCGGGTGCTCCAGCACTGATGTGAAGAAGTCCATATCAGACCACCGCACATTGCGCCGTTGCCCTGCAGATTGAGACTATTCCTTTGCCGTAACCTGGCTTAGCGATTCGCCGATGCGGTCCGCCGCGTTGCGGACCTTATGGCTGTAATCCGTATAAAGGTTCTTGGGGAAGCGGGAAACCGGCGCGGAGATACCGATTGAGCCGACGATGTCGTCGCCCAGGCGGATGGGTGCAGCAAGGCATCGAACGTCAGGTGTGTATTCCGATTCATCCGTTGCATATCCGCGCTCGCGGATTGCGGCGCATTCCTTCGCCAGGGCCTTGATCGCCGTAATGGTGCTCCGCGTATACATTTGCAGCGGCCCGGGACCAAATTGCGATCGGAGTTCGCGTTCATCGGCATCGGCAATCAATGCCTTTCCGTGCGCCGTACAGTACAGCGGAACCAGTTCGCCGGTCTGGCCGGCAACAGCGATGACGTGCGTTGCATGTGCTGAGTCGACAAAGAGAGCGCTCTTTCCTTCGCGGATGGCGAGGTGTGCCGTCTCGTTGATCTCCGTGGCCAAAGACTTGAGCTCCGGATCGGCCACCTTGATGAGCATATTGCTCCAGTCGTATTGGCGCGACAGCGTCCACATCGAAGAACCGAGAACGTAGTCCTTTCGCCCAGGCGGACAAGAAAGGAATCCTCTGCGCCGAAGCGTATGCGCAAGCCGAAACGCGCTGCTTCGGTCGATGTCTAGTTGTTCCGCCAATTCACCCAGCGTGACTGGATGTTTCGAGCGAGCAACTAACTGAAGAATCACCAGACCGCGATCGAGACTTTGGATGAACGGAACTTGCGGGCTCTTCTTTGTCGGCATAATCTTGCGCTATCCTGCACTCAGCTTCGCAGCTTTACCCCTACAGACTTCAGGTACGTGATACTTCGATCAACTAGGTCGTGAGGAGAATCCGGGGACATATCGCGTGGATTGTTATCGAGTTCAACCATAATCATACCATGGATTTGCCGCCCATTCATGAGGTCGCGAATCGCGAAAGCTAAGTCGGTATTCGGTCCATGCATGTTGAGGTCTTCTCTATTGGAACTTTGCGGTATTCCTCGCCACGCAATCAGGCATGCAAGGAGCGCAATCACTTTGCATCCTGTTGAATTCGAATGTCAAGTGGCTTAATTACCGGATCGAGACGCCATGCGGCCAATCTTGCCACCTCACGTCAGTACGTTTCCGCAAATGAGAGAAACTTTCTGTCAGATCACGTCAACTTGAGCCAGGACTAAAATAGACATCGCTAAAGCAATCATGACCAACTGTCGAATGAGATGAATTGCAGAGTGATAGATTCATCCAAACCGTCTGCCGAGGCCCTCCATGCCCCCATTTCCGGCCGGTTTTTCCGACGCATTTTTCTGGCTTCCATAGCCGAAATTCCCGCTAATCGCCGGAAAGCCTACTGATTGAAATTCGAGACCAATACTGAATTTCTGCGCCTGTTGAAGAATGCTTGACGGAGCCGGTTCTATCGTAGATGATTATTGCATTTGATGCACGATACGCAACCAACATATCTTACGGCGCAATATTCGGGACATTGATTTCGGGGAGCTCGGATCGAACAGATCCCAATTGTAGCTGAGAAGGTCCGGGAGTGAGCAGGATGGATTATTCGAGTTTCGGGTTGAAGGATCGGACCGCAATTGTCACTGGAGCTTCTCAGGGCATAGGGCGGGCAATCGCGGTTGGTTTTGCGCAGGCTGGAGCGAATCTGGTACTTGCCAAGCACCCGGGTGGCAGTATGAATGAAGTTGAGCAGGTGAAGGCTGAGATAGAAGCGCTTGGACGAAAGGCGATCATCGTTCTCACCGACGTTTCACAACCAGCCCAACTTACCAAGCTGATGGAAACTGCTAAAGCCGAGTTTGGCCGAATTCACATCCTGGTGAACAATGCCGGTTGGACCGGCACCACACCGGCGTTGGATGTGACCGAAGAAGAATACGACAAGACGATGGATTCATCGCTGAAGAGCGTCTTCTTTGCATGCCAGGCGGCAGCACGGTTCATGCTTCCGGATGGTGGAGGGAGGATCATCAACATCGGATCCAACTTCGGCGAGGTGGGATTCAAGAAGCGGTCAGTCTACGCTGCGGCAAAAGCCGGCGTGCATCATTTGTCGCGGGCTCTGTCGCTGGAGTGGGCGCACGACGGTGTAGTCGTCAACGTTGTGGCTCCCTGCATTACTGAGACTGTGTCACGCAAGAACATTCTGGAGAGGCCCGGCTACAAGGAGTGGGCAACCAATGAAATGATTCCACGAGGCCGTTGGAATCAGCCGGAGGACCTTGTTGGCGCAACTTTGTTTTTGGCCAGTGATATGGCCGATATGATTGTTGGGCATGTATTGATGGTGGATGGCGGCTGGACGATCCACTAAGAGACGTACGTTTGGAAAAAGTCAAAAATTGATCCCCACGGTGATTCACGAATGAGACTTGCGAATAAAGTTGCACTGGTAACTGGAGCAGCCCAGGGAATTGGCAAAGGTATTGTTGAGGCGTTTGTCCGCGAAGGAGCCGACGTCATCATCAATGACATCAACTCTCCAGCTAAGACGGAAGCACTGGCGCAGTGGGCACGCAGCCAGGGTAGGCGCGCGCTCGCGGTTCAAGGTAATGTGTCCCGCCGCAACGATGTAGAGGCCATGTTTGCCCTCGCCTGGGACGAAATGGGGCCAATGGATATTCTCGTCAACAATGCGGGAATTGAAACCATCATTCCGTTCCTCGAAATGACTGACGAGCAATGGCAGGAAGTAACAGAGACCAACTTGAAGAGCGGTTGGTTGTGTTCGCAGGTCTTTTGCCGGCGCGTGGTCGATGCCAAGAGTCCGGGAGCCATCGTTAATATCGGATCCATCCAGGCGGCGCGCGTTCTGCCCGGGAGAACGCATTACGCACCGAGCAAGCTGGCCGTTGAAGCGCTCACGCGCAATATGTCAGCGGAAGTGACCCCACTTGGGATTCGCGTCAATTGCATTCATCCCGGACTGATTGAGACGCCCATGACCGACTGGGTGATTAAGAGCCCTGATATTCTGCCAATCGTTCTCGGACAGATTTCCATGGGCCGTGCAGGACAACCCTGCGAAATCGGCTCGGCGGTGGTCTTCCTCGCTTCGGATGACGCGCGTTACGTCACCGGTCAATCGTTCTACGTCGACGGTGGGTGGGTAGGAAAGTAGTCCTGCACTCAGACACAGCAGAGAACCACATGCCGACACGGCCTGCAGCCACTCAAGATTACAATTTGTGAGGAATGAATGAAATGCGGAGGCATTAGCCTCCGCATTTCATTTTGCGGCGTTGGGAAGCGCGAAGACGTAGTACCCCTGCCCTTGCACTGGAGGTGCATTAGGCGAGTCAGTCATCTCCTTAGGCTGTACGCCTCCGGCTGAGACCGGCTCATCTGTATTAGGCCGCGCAGCGATCACCAGATACTCTCTTCCGCCCACTTCATAAACGGCTGGAATGCCTTCGGGCCCGCCCTGGAGCTTCGCTTCCCAAAGAACCTTACCGGTCTCCTCATCGTATGCGCGCATGGTCGAATCGGATTTCGATCCGCCGAAGATGATTCCTCCGGCCGTGACAACCACGCCACCGCGTGGCCAGTAACTCCCGGTGCCCGTGATTCCTTTCTTCTCCAGACGCGTGACTCCGCCAAAAGGAATCTGCCATTTGATCGAACCGGTGTTCAGATCGTACGCCGTCAACGTTGACCACGGCGGTCCAATGGCAGGCAGGCCATCTGACGAATTCATATAGCCGTACCCCGTCCAATACCTGGTGCCGGCGGGCGCAAGCTTCGGTGTTATGGCTCGCGGAGCATTGAGCCGCGCCAGAATATCCGCGGGCACGTCCGCCTTTTCAGGATGGCGCAGGTAAGCAATCAGGTTGTCGACATCTTTGGGCGTCAAATCGGGAATCGCAGGCATCGGAGCCATTCCGCCCTGAACGGCGGCCTTTACAACCTCGCCGCTGCCGGTGCCCACAATTCCAATCAGACCTGGAATCGCAGGCGGCTGGCCCTTCAAATCCGCCTGATGGCAGCTTTGACAATTCTGCACATAGAGAACCTTTCCCTGTGTTTCCGGCGATCCGGTCATCTCTCGCTTGGGCGGTTTGGGAGCCAGTTGCAGCAGCGAAGGCGCATCCTTAGATAAAACGAAGAACATGCCCTTCGTCGGATCGATCGCCGTCCCTCCCCAGTTTGTTCCGCCATTGTTGCCGGGAATCTCCATCGTGGGCTTGGTATCGGGTGGCGTGTAGAGTCCCTCGCTGCGGGCCGCCTTCACCTCCTCGCGAATCGCCTCTCTCTCCTTGGGGTCCGCGATATATGGATCAACCTCGTCGGGAGTGAACTTCTGACGAGCAAACGGAGGTATGACAGTCGGAAATGGTTGCGTGGGCCATGCAACCTGCCGAGGCATATCCGATTTCGGAACTGCCTCCTCGACAATTGGCCAGATCGGTTTGCCTGTCACACGATCAAGAACGAACACAAAGCCGTTCTTGCTGGGTTCCGCAACTACGTCGACTGACTTGCCGTTGTGCTGAATGGTCAGGAGCTTGGGCCCGGCCTCCAGATCGTAGTCCCACAAGTCGTGATGCGTGGTCTGGTAGTGCCACAGATAGCGGCCGGTACGCGCGTCAAGAGCAAGGATGCAATCTGAAAACAGGTTTGCGCCACTGCGATCTGCGCCATAGAAATCGTAGGTTGGCGAACCTGTCGGAAAGAACGCAATACCTCGCTTCTGGTCGATTGAGATTTCACCCCACGTGTTTACGCCGCCAACGTACTTCCATGCATTCGGCGGCCAAGTGTTGTAGCCACGCTCGCCAGGATGAGGAACCGTATGAAAGATCCAGGCCATCTTACCCGTGACTACGTTATAGGCGCGCAGATCACCTGGAGGTGACTCATAGTCTTCGCCGGTGGCCGAACCCATGAGGAGGAGGTTCCCGAAGATTTTGCCCGGCGTACCCGATCCAATTTGACGAATCGATTCCGGCGGACGTCCGAGTCCTACACGCAGATCGGCACTTCCCTGATCACCAAACGACAGGATGGATTTGCCGGTGCGCGCATCAATGGCCCAAAGATGATTGTTAGTGACGTAGAGAATTCTGTGATCGGAGCGATCTTTGCTTTCCCAGTAGACAAGGCCCCGGTGCGAAAAGTTTGAGCCCTTCACAATCGGATGAACCCAAATTTCCTTTCCCCTGACCGCATCCAGGGCGACTACGCTGTTATCTCTTCCCGCTACGTACATCACGCCATCAATGATGATCGGGTTCATGCCGAACCGAAAGCCGTTGTTGCCTGCCGGATAAAACCACACCTGCTTCAGTTCCGAGACGTTCGAGCGGTTGATCTGTTTCAAAGCTGAGTACTGCGCGTCGTCAGGCGAGCCGCCGTACTCTCTCCACGAAGTGTACGGTGACGACACATTGGCGTCACCGGCTTGAACATCGGCTTCTGAATTGTATGTGGAGAAGGCAACAATCAGCCCCAGCACAAACAACAAAACCGCGGCTAGCCTAATCAGTCTCTTTCGCGCCATCTTGCTTCCCTTTTCAACGGACTCAATCGTCAGCCAGGTCACACCGCCTGAGAATCTACAGTCGGAGATTTGCGGCTATGGCATTGCACCGGTTCGCAGCAGGTGCTCCCTAATCGGAATTTCAGTGTTGCGTATTACGCAATTCAATTTGCGCAGATAATACTAGCAAGCGTGTGCGAAACACGCAACCCATTCGAACCGTGGGAGAGCACGGCATCTCTATACTCGCGCAGTCGCTTTACCTACAACATCTTGAAAGGATTCGAATCGTGAGGTGATACGAGCTACTTCCCGCACCCGGAAAAATGAAGGCCTTGCCGCAATGAATAGCGACAAGGCCTCGGAAGAGTTGAATCAAAGTTAGAAGCTGAATCTGCCAGATAACTGCAAGGCTCTCGGGTTGTTGGCTTGCGCTGAGATAACGCCGAATGTTCCGCTTCCGCGCGTCAAATCCGGGTTTCTGAATTGCACACGATTGAATATGTTGAACGCCTCTACGCGGAAATCTAACGTGGCACTCTCGTGAATTGGGATTTGCTTGAACAAAGAAATATCCCAATTCGCGACTCCCGGCCCACGCAGAGCATCGTCCGTTCGCGATTCGTTGCCGAATTTGAAGTTTGCTGGAGCAACGAAGCAAGCAGTATTAAGGTACGTACTTGCACCAGCGCCGCCAATTCGTTTGAGCATGTCACCGCTGGTCGTTTTCGTACATCCAGAAACGACATCGGGCCGTTGATTGCCTTGGAACGTATACGTCGACAGGTTATTGGGCGATGATGAGATGCCCAGCGGAAAGCCCAACTGGAATGTTGTGATGCCGTTCACGCCCCATCCTCCGATGATGGCATTCGCAGCGCCGTTCAAGTGTGGAAGCAGTGCCTGGCCTTTACCAATCGGTAGAGGATACAGATAACTCACCACCAGCCGCTGCCGAGCATCAAAACTCGATTTCGAATAGTTGCTCATTGGGTCGTTAAGGTCTTGCCAGCCCGCAGTGCCTGTTGCGTCCAGCCAGGACGTCAGATACTCGGCATTGGTCATCAGTTTTGAGAAGGTGTAGGAACCCAGAATCATGCCACCATTCGACGTACGCTTCTGCAGTTTCAATTCGAGCGAATGGTAGTTGCTGATACCAAAATAGTGCCCGCTGTTGTTGATACTTCCATATTGCGGAAACGGCCGCAGCAACTGGTTCTGTGTAACAGTGGGATTCTTAAGCACACCCTGCGTAATCAGTGGATAGTAGGGATTGGGCACCTGAGCAGTAAGGAAGCAGCCACTTGGACCTTGGGGGCACTGTGCCGCAGCCTGTGCAATTACACTGTCTGGAAGAGGGTTGATCCCTAAGCTTACAGGGAGGTTTCGACCGCGCAAGCCTGCATATGCTGCGTCGAGTGTGATTCCCAGTGGAAACTGGTGCTCGATTGCAAAGTTCCACTGTTGCGTTTGACCATTTGGCTCGTCGGCATACAACGCCTGAGCGTTGCCGCCAAGCAGTATCTGCTGGTAGTTCGGATTGCGGTGAGGCGCTCCCTGCAATCCGTTCGGATAGGGATCGTCGAGAGTGTCAGCAGGCGTCTGTTGTCCGTTGGTTGTATTAACCATCAGGTTGTTGAGGAAATTGACTCCTGCCTGCAACGGGGCCTCAGGGAACTGGAGATCGGCCGGAACATAGAACTTGCCCCAAGCACCACGGATCACTGTTGCAGCGCTCATTCGATAAGCAGCACCTATACGGGGCGACCAGTTGTTCCAGTTCTCATTCCTTACGCCCGCTGCCGGATGCTGAGGAGTGCTAACCAGATCGAATGCTCCTGGGATTCCGACGATCGGGTTATTCTCAGTGGGATTGAATGTGTCCGCCCAGCCCTGACGCGAAACGAATACGCCCGGAATTTCATAGCGGAGTCCAAGCGATAGTGTCAACTTGTTCGTGGTCTGCCAGGTGTCCTGGACAAAGTATCCCTGATAATACTGGGTTTGGTACGTAGGCGGCGCGGCTTGAACGGTTTGCGATGTGTTGGTAGACACATAACCCAGCTCGAACGATGCCAGCGGGTTGCCACTTGAGCCAGATGAGCCAATATTCTGCGAAGTGAAAATGTTGTCAAAAGTGAATACGCCACCGGGACTGTTGTTCTGGAAATATTGCATTTCCAACCTGCGCAGATCGACGCCGGCCTTGAGAGTGTGTCGTCCCAGGATCTTCTGATAGGTCGATGCGATTGAGTAGTTGTTGTTGATGGAAAAGATGTATCCGGCCAAGCCATGGTAGAAGCTGATCGGGCCTGAGGTGGTAATCGTCGGAACAGACGTGGATTTGGGCAGATTGTTGAGAGATCCGAAATTCATGTACGACGGCCATCCAAAGGCCGCGCTTTCGTCGAGACCGAGGTTCGTCGGGATGCGGGTGTAATTCCACCTCAAGTAGCCAATATGAATGTCAGCTACCGATGTTGGGCTGAACACGTAGGTATCACCGACTGCAATCTGGTGGGTGGTAAAGGCCTCGGGTGCAAGAGCGCGGAAGTACAGATTGTTGTCCGGCTCAAATGGCTTGGGATCGATGTTCATCGAGTTCCAGCGCGTGTAGCGCTCGAACATCGTCTGCTTTGAGCTCAGAGTCTGGTCCCCTCGAACCGTGAACTGATCGTTGACGCCGCCGGCGGTCGCAAGCTTTGAGAAGTTGTTTGCCGGCCCCCATGCTGTCGAGTTGCCTGCAACATTTGGCTTTCCGTAGAGCGGAAACTTGATGAGGTTCTTGGCTACCGTGCTCATCCTGCCTGCAGGGACAATATTCCCGGCGAACGGTTGGCGGGATGGTGCAGTTCCATCAGTCTGAGCCGCTGTACACGCCGGATTGCCAAGGAAGCCGCAGGTGGTCAGTGGATCATAAATCAAGGCAGTGTTGGCGGAAAAGTCGCCCGCCAACTGTTCTGCCGTAGGAACCGTAACTGTGATCTGCTGACCATTTGTTTGGCGGTACCCCTGGTAGGCGCCGAAGATGAACACCCTGTTCTTCAAAATCGGTCCGCCGCCATTGACGCCGAACTGATTCTGGTGCCACGCTTGCCTGCCAATATGGTTCCGATTTGCGAAAAAGTCGTTCGCGTTAAATAGGGTATTGCGCACGTACTCATACGCGTCCATATGGAATGCGTTGGTGCCGGACTTGGTGCTCATGTTGATCACGCCGCCGGTGTACGCTCCAAATTCAGCTGTGTTGTTGTGGGTCTGAACATTGAACTCCTGGATGGAGTCCTGATCCATAACCAATTCAACAGCGTTTCCGTACGAGGTATTCACGGACACGCCGTCAACCAGCACGGAACCCTGGTTGGAATTGCCTCCACCAATCTGATAGTTACCGGCAGCGAATACGTTTTGGCCGGTGAGGTTGGTGGCAGAAGCGCCCTGCGGAACGACGCCGGGAACCAACGCCACCAGCGCGAGAACGTTGCGTCCATTGAGGGGCAGCGTCTGCACGGCTTTGCCCGTTACCGCCTGACCAAGCGATGCGCTGTCAGTCTGCATGATTGGCGGCGCACCGGTGACGGTGATGACCTGACTCGCTTCACCAACCGTCATGGTCACGTCGAGGCGCGAGACCTGGTTTACGACGACATCGATCGGGCTGCGCGAAAAATGCCTGAATCCGCTGCTGTCGATATCAACCTTGTATTGTCCGCGCCCAAGCGAAAGAACCTGGTAGTTACCCTGGGCATCGGCCGTAACCTCGCGTTTTTCACTTGTAGCGAGATTCGAAACTGTGATTGTTGCTCCGGGCAATACCGCACCAGAGGGATCGCTCACCGTTCCCACGATACTGCCGAAAATATTCTGTGCGTGCGCTGCCGTACCGAAAACGGCAATGCAGACGAGCGAGCACACGAGTGCCCGCATAACCGTCTTTAGAAATTTCATTCTGACCTCCAAAACTGTGAAACCGTTCTGCAACTTGACACTTGTTGCGTAGTACGCAATGGTTGTTGCATCGAAAACAGTAGCATTGCGAAAATACGAAAGTCAAGCGATGTTTTATCCCTGTCCTTAACAGGCACCGCAACGCGTTGCTTCGCAGAACTTGTTGGCAGAACAGCGACTTTATCCAATGTTGGGGCGGTGAGAGTGGCAATTCGGACCGACCCCAATGGGCCACTTCGGACCAATGGTCTGACAATTCGCCCACAACCTCATATGGATAATCGAGTTAGCGAATGGAGACGAGAATCGGGCACGCGTTGCGTATTATGCAATGCCGTATTTAGACCCTTGCCGCTCGCATGGAACTGGCTTCCTTTTCTCAAGTAGGTCACCAGGGCAGGCCGAGAGTGAGGCCGTCTGCTCTCCAACCCAAGCGACAAGCGGGAATCCTTTTTGGTGGGTATTGTGGGTGGGTGCGGCCGTGCAGCAGGCCCGCTCATCCGGAATTATGCCAGGGCGCCATTCTCCCTTAACCAGCTCACCGATTCCTTAACGGCTTCGAGCGGCGTGTATCGGGGTTCAAATCCGAGCAGCCTGCGCGCCTTCTCGATACTGCAATTGGGCGAGTGACGAAGGTGGTCTTCAGTTACAGCAGCGTCCCTGGTTGAAACGTGACTTTTCCACTCATTCCATGGAAGGAATTCCAGCCGGGCAGGCTGTCCGAACCACGCCGCCATCTCCTCGGCGTACCAGCGCATGGTCATGGCCGTTGCGGCAACCACATGAAAACTCTGCCCTACCGCGCGCTTGCGATTCTCCAGCGCCAGCAGAAATGCGCGTGCAACGTCCTCCGCGTGTACATGGTTCAGTGTCTCCATGCCGAAGTTCGGAATCCCTACCTCATCTCCCCGAGATAAAGCGGCGAATACCTCGACATTAAAATTGCCGACGGGGTTGATGGGAGTCCAGCCAGGCCCGACGAGGTGCCCTGGATGCAGCACGGTAACCGGAAATGCAGCTTCCTGAGCTTGCTCCATGAGCCATGCCTCGATGGCAGCCTTGCGAATTCCGTAGTCACCAAAGGGGCGCCGCGAGAAATCTTCGGTCATGGGAACGGGACCACTGGGTCCATGCACCCAAACGGTTCCGCAGTGCAGAAAGTGATCCACTCTTCCCTTTAACGCGTGTACCAGTTGCTCTGCACTCGCTGGGTGATAGCAGGTGAGGTCGATGACTACTGCGGCATCCAGTTCAGCAATGCGGTCCCCGAACTTTCCAGCCTGTTCTTCCGCAGCGCGATCAAGGCGCAGATAACCGATCGAGCGCCATGCCGGATGTTCGCGGTAGGGCTCTCGAACTCCGCGCGATACGCAAACCACGTCATGGCCTGCGTCCACAAGCATAGGTGTCAGGTAGCTTCCGATATGTCCGGTACCGCCAATAACCGCAACTCGCATTTCGGTTCCTGCTCCTTTGTCGCATCGTTCCGCAATGGCCCGCAGACAGCGAGCCTGCCTTGACACGACTCATTCCGCAAGCTTAAATTACACTTGCGCAACGTCGATTGCTCATTCAGCACAAAGCACCTCCGCCCATCTGCATCCCGCAAGCCGTCGGCATGGAGAGCCGCGGGAAGGAAGGATTCGAAGCGTGCAAACCCCGACATCCAGTTTGGCAGCCATCCACCATTCAACCGGCGATCTCCTGGTCTCTCCCGCGCAGCTTCTTCGGCAGGGACTGATTCGCCTGTTGGCAATCAAAGACTCCGACATCCGCATTCTCACACTCGAACAGAATCGTGACGCCATTGACAAGGGATTGCACGCGGGAGGCGCATTTTCAGCTACGATCCCGCTGGTCGCTCTGTACTATGGCGGCGGGTTGCGCCTGAATATTGAAGACCCAACGCAAGAAGGCCAGGACATCTTTACCCTGAGCAAGGGCCACGCAGTCGCGGCCATGGCGTCAATCTATGCGGACCTTGGCTACTTTGACGTCAGCGTGCTCAAGAATTCCCGCTCTTACGACAGTATCCTGAACGGACACCCGGGCCCAATACTTCCCGGCGTTCACATTGCCACCGGCCCCATGGGCCAGGGCATTGGCGTCGCCCAGGGCTTCGCGATCGCAGGTCGCCGCGAACCTCGGTTCAACTCCTATTGCGTCGTTGGCGATGGCGAGCTCCAGGAGGGATCGGTATGGGAAGCCGTGATGTATGCCGGTCAGCACCATCTCGACAACTTCTGCGTCATGGTGGATCGTAACCATGGACAGCTCGATATCTACTCCAAGAACATCTACCCGATGCCGGATTTTGCTACCGTGTTCCGTTCTTACGGATGGGAGGCAGTAGATGTCGATGCAACGCAGTATGACGGTGTGCTGGCGGCGCTCGAGCGTTTCCGGCTGGGTCCTCGCGACGGCAAACCAATGGCGATCATTTGCAGTACAACCAAGGGTCACGGCGCACTTTCTGAATTCTTCAATCGCCACAAGGTGACCACTTCGGATGCGCTGGTCGCCCAGGAAATCGAACTGCAGCAGGAAAGGCGAGCCAGGCGCATTGCCGAAGCGGCGTCCTTCCTCGCTGAACTTGCCGATGGATCCGGGACTGCCTCAATTTATAACCAGTTGCTCGATGCCGCACACAATATGCATCTCGATTTCGAATTCATTGGCGACAGTGTGACGGTCCGCTCAACTCCCGGCCCCGTGTTGACGATGCGCGTCCCGGTGCGCGACAAGCAGATTCGCTACAACGCGGCGCAACTGCCCAAGATCGATCCCGCAAAATCTTACTCGCCTGCCGATATTGTCACTGCATCAATGAAAGTCTTTGCCCGCGACACTCGCGTGGCGTCAATCGACTCTGACCTTGGCACCACCAGCGGTCTTGAAGCCGGCGTTGCCGCAGTCGATCAGCAGCGCGCCCTGAATGTTGGCGTTGCCGAAGCAAATATGATGCTCATCGGTGAGGCGTTCGCCGCACTCGGCAAAAACACCTGGGTTAGCACATTCTGCCCGTTCTTCAATTGGCAGGTCCTGCGGCGGACTGCCGTGGGCCAACAGGAGAGGCTCGAAGCCATCGAAGCCAAAGACGGTTGGCTAAGTGAAGGCCACGGCCTGGATCTCACGTTCCTCGCCACCGCAGCGAACTTCGAAACCCGGACCAACGGCGCAACCCACATGGGCAACGACGACATCACCACATTCGAAGCCGTCGCCCATTTGAAGATCATCGATGTCTCCTGCCCGCAGCAGTTGCTTTCCATTATGAAATGGATCATGGCCGGCAACCGCGGCCTCATCTACCTGCGCGTCATGCGAACGGAATCGGCCGTGCTCTACCCGTCGGATTTTCAGTTTGAATTCGGCAAGGGGCACTACATTCGCCGTGGAGAGAGCGACTGCGCCGTCATCATCAGCAGTGGACGCGGCGTGCATGAGGCGGTTGCAACCGCGGATCTCCTCGCAAAACGTGGATTGAACGCTTCCGTCGTCGATATGCCGTCGCTGGATGACGATCTTTTCGTCGAACTTGCTAAGTCAGGCAAAACGCTGGTCTTTGCCGAGCAGAACAACGGTTACCTCTGGCAAAATTTCCTGAAAGCGCTTTATCGCCATAAAATAGAGGCAGTGGGCGATGTTCTCAATCGAGTAGTTACCATCTCCACGCTCGATCGCGAAGGGAAGGCCCAGTTCATTCACTCCGCCACGTACGACCAATTGACGGCGGCATTCGGCCTGAACCCTGAATCGATTGCGGATGCGGTACAAAAAGCGATCGGATAATCCACAGTTCCCGGAGGCGTTGCATTGGACAAATCGATCACTGCGAAGAAACTGCCAATCATCGACGAGAAGGACGTTGAGGCGCTCGACCTGCCCGGCCGCAGCCTACGTTGGGTTGTAACCAATCAAAACACCGGCGCCAATCATTGCACCATGGCTGTTATTGAAGTGCAGCCGGGCCAGACCGTGCGTCCAGCACACTCGCATCCCAATAGCGAAGAGGTTATCTACCTGCTGAGCGGAACCGGCAGAGTGTGCATTGAGGGCGTCGTTGAGCCCGTCAAGGCCGGATGCGCAATCCTCTTTCCGCAGGGAGACATCCACATGCTTCAGAACTCCGGCACTGAAGTGATGAAGGTCGCCTGCTTCTTTGCTCCGCCATCTGATTTGAGCACCTACAAATTCTTCGAGGATATTCAGTTCCCTGAATGAGCCGTACGGAATTTTTTTGCGTCCACCAAGGTATATCCATCAGGCCTGCCTCAAACTTGACAAGCATTCAGAATGACGGATAAATTTTCGTAAGACTTCCCTACGCGCATTGACAATTGCGCGATACGCAATATGGAGCAAATGATGATTCTTATCCGGACCCGCACGGGCCGCGTACACCGCTCTTTCTTCCCATTCATCGAACTCGGCCTGGCCGCGCTCTTATTCGGATTGAACTGTGCCGGCGCTTTCGCGGTAGAGCCGACACCGAAAACCCCGGCGGCAAAGCGCGGTAGTGAGATATTCCACAAACGCTGCATCGTCTGCCATAACAAGCAGCCGGAAGATACTTCCCCGTTTGGCCCGCCTAATCTGTATGCGGTGTTTCGTGGCAAGCCGAAACTCACAACGGCGCAGGCCCAGACGATCATCATGAATGGAAAGGGGCAGATGCCGTCGTTCAAGGCCGTCCTTACAAAGGATGAGATCCGAAGCGTACTTGCCTACCTCCGCTCGAAATAATTGAAAAACAATTGCGGCCGTACTTCACCTGGAGGCGGTCGCAAAATCACCTCTACCTGCGTATCCCCGAAATGTCCACCATTTTGAGTTTTGGGCGAATCCCTCACGCTCCGATTTCGTGTTCGTAGTAATCCCCATCTCAACAGGTTTAATTGGCGCGTGTGGCTTTAGAAACGCTCGCGAAGCTGCATGACGGCATCAGTGCTGTATCGGCGCGCCTTTGCGTCGATTCTTGCCGGCACTCCAGTTGGCGAAAGATGAGAATGAAGCTTCGCTGCCGCTCGGGCACGAACAGGCAGACTAGCGCTGCTCAGAGAGAAGTTGCTGGAACTCTGGATCATTGAGCAGAGCCTCAAATTCGCTATCTGAGGTGACTCTGCTGCGAGTCGCTGCGCCTTCGTGTATCGCCTTCCGCAGATACGAGATCGCGCATTCGGTCATCCCAGCCTCTGCACAACTGCGAGCCCGCGCATAGTTAATCTCGGCATTTGTGGCCGGCGACAGAATCATAGCCGCGCTACTGCGGTTATCCAGGATGTGGGGATCGAGCGCCAACGCCTTTGCATACGCGTCGGAGCCCTCTTGGAATTTGTGTTGAGCCAGGAGATTGGTCCCAAGATTTCTTAGATAGGTGGCGGAGTCCGGCTTGAGATCGATTGCCTTGCGGTAAAGCCGTTCGGCCTCTCTGTGATACCCCTGCTGGTCTAAAGCGGCCGCCAGATTGTTCATGACACGTGGATTATCCGGTTCAAGCCTGAGAGATTTCTGATAACTACTGACGGCCTTGTCGAAGCTGAAGAGCAATTGATAGGCATTTCCAATTCGGGCCCAGAGTTTCGCCGTGGGAGTCTGTACTCGTGAAAAGAGTTCCAGGGCGGCGGAGTAATGGCCCTGCTCCATCAATTCATCACCAAGGTGTTCGGCAGCCAACAACGATACCGGACGCGCTTCGGCCTGCGCGGAAACAGACTGCGCCGGCTGTTGGGTAATGTCATTTGTTTTCGGAGTAGGCTGAACCTGAGACGCAGCCGGAAGGGCAACGAGGAGAACAAGGGCCGGAATAAGAATCCAATACTTTGAACTGCGCATATCTGCGGCAATCCGCACAACAGTCCAGAATCCTACCTCGCGGGGGACAAAATTGGCAAGTCCGCCAAAAATATTTCACACAGAGATCATCAACAACGCAAACCTGGTTCCAGCCTCGGACGGCGTCTCCGGCCGTATCCCCATGGGCTCGGCACGATTTCCTGGAAAGGTTTGATTGAATCGATGCGGCCCGGAAAACCACTTCCGGCAAGGGTTCGGTCGCCGGAAATCCCCTTTAGGATCAGGGTCGTACGAGTTGGCCGGCTAAACCGGCCGTTGGCTCGTTGTAAGCCTACTTATACAGTTCCCGCAGCCGCTCAACACTCTCCTCGGCGAGAGATGATGGAGCGGATTGCACCCTGAGAAAGCTCTACCAGGCGCACCCGCACGCGGAACCAAAACGGATCGACCCACCAATGCGCCGCTCACCTCGGCGAACGCCTCTGCAGCTTTGACAAAAACGCGGCAGTTTAGTGGATGCAGAAGCGATCAGGTGGTCGGCCCGTTGGAGATTTGTCCGGCGGCGCCTCACGCTGCCGCCGCTTTTGTCTTAACGCGATTACAGATCATCTGAACCGCGCGTCTGCCGCTCAATGCGGCGCCTTCCTGCCAACCCACCAAATGGCTTGTGTGATCGCCTGCAAAGTAGATTGGGCCATCCGGTGACGTGATGATGTCGTAGTCCTGCGGCGACATGTATCCGACCCATGATCCCTCATTCCACTTCACATGCTTCCATCCGCAAAAGATCGGCTTTTCAAGTTCCTTCCCATGACCGGGATGCAACTTTTCGATCTGCGCTCGAGATGCATCAAACTTTTCCTGCATCGTGAGTTTGTCGAATCCGCCATTCATTTCATCCATGTATCCGGAGACAACGATGCCGCGCTCGGACTGGAGCGCCGCACTCGGGTACCATATCGGGCTCGGCCCTTGCGATAGGAACGAAAGTCCGCCGTAGATGTTGTAATCCGTCTCCCAAAAGCGTTTCGATTCCCATGGGATCTTGAATGAAGACCTGTATTGGACTTTATCCACCACGCTGCGGTGATTGGGATCCAGGTCTGCCTTGATCTTTCGCAGAATCGACAGTGGCATTGCGCAAACCGCGTAGTCGGCCTCGATCGTATGAGGAGTACCCGCCTGATCGTAGGTGACGCGAACGCCTTTAGCCGTTTTTGCAATCTCGGATACAGGCGCGCTGAAGATGACGGAAGATCCCAGCGCTTTCGCAAAAGCGTTGCTGATATTTTGCATTCCGCCGACAGGCTGCATCATCGTGGCCTGCCAGTCCCATGCTTCCTCGTAAAGTTCGAAACTCCAGAAGTTCGCATCCAGCAGGCTCTGAAGTGAAATCGCCTCCTCATTCACGATCATTTCCTGCGGACCCGCGCCCGGCAGTTGGCTGATATCGGCTCGATCGCTGCCTTTGTACTGATTCAGCTTGTCCAGCGCACCGTACGATCTGAGCGCGGTCACCAATCGATCGCGATCCTCTTTCGAAAGGTCGCTGTCAAGCGCTCCTTGTGCAATGGATTTGCACAAAAGTTCGCTCACCTGACCGCGCGTATCATTGATCACTTTGCGCTGGGTGTATGGCTTGCCGCCGTTCACCTTGTCACTTTGCAGCAGAGTCGATCGCGATGTGTTGATCTCCACTTCAAGCGGAACCTTCAACTCACGGCAATAATTCAGAATCGTCTTATGGACAGAAGGCAATCGCGCAGGCCCCATGTTCTGGTAGAGACCTTCGCTCCAGGTAATCGGCTGCTTGGTGCCGTCTACAAACTCGACTACGTCGCCGTTCTTTGCACTCCATGCGCGCCCACCGGGGCGATGACGTGCCTCCAACAGCGTTACGTCGAAGCCAAATTTTTTCGCCTCATAAGCAGTGGTCAATCCCCCAACACCACCGCCAATTACAACAATTCGAACTCCCTTTCCAGCTTCTGCAGGAGCGTCGATAGGCTGCGCGGACGATTCGGTCACGGGCAACAACCCCAAAGTCTGCATCGTGACGAATGCCGCGCTATAGCCTCCCGCCTGTCCCACGCGCAATAAAAAATCGCGCCGAGAAATTGTCATGCCACCGGTCCCTTCGATGAATTTTGTTTCTGCGATAAATAGTTAGGCGCGATCCAGTTCCGATGGCACAAAGAATTCGTGATCGTGATGGAGATAAGCCGTTGTCTGGCTGGCAGCAGGCATGTCCATGCATTTCACGAAGGCTTCCTGGAACTTCTCCATCTCCTCCGCGGTGCCCACCGTAACGCGAACGTAATTAGGCATGGCTGTCCAGGAGCGTCCGATGGCAACTTTTTCTTTCAGCATGACTTGTCCGAATGACCGTCCGGGGCGGTTCACATCTACCATGAAGAAGTTGGCTTCCGATCCAGGCAGATACTTGAATCCCTTCTTCTCCAGAAATTCCAGAGTCGATTCGCGAATATCCGTGTTGATCTTCTTGCGCGTGGGAACCAGATTCGGATCGCGCAGGCTGACGCCGGCCATGGCCGCTGAAATCAGTGACACAGACGCCACATTCCGCAGTCTGATTTCAGGAGAGATCGACTGGAACTTTGCAAGAAGATCCGGCCGGCCGAATGCAAATCCGGCGCGTATGCCCGCCATGCCATAAATCTTGGAGAAGGTACGAAGGACGATGATGTCCTTATCGGCAGCAACCTGATCGATCACCGACTCAGCATTTGAAAAATGGATATAGGCTTCATCGACAATAACGACCGAGCCCTCCGGCTTATTCTTCAAGAGCCACAGAATGTCTTCTTTGGGAGTCGTCGTACCGGTTGGATTGTTCGGATTGACGATATAGAAAGCACCGGCCTTTGGATCGGCGGCAAGCATGGCCTTCACATCGTGAGCGTAAGTAGTGCTGTTCAGAGGCACCATCTGCAACGGTGCATTGCACGCTTTGGCTGCGCGCGGACCTTGCTCATAACTGGGATCTGCGCACACCAGGCCGCGCTCCGGACTAATGCTGGACATCAGTGCCATGTCGAGCGGCCCGCCCGATCCTGGGTAAAGTTCCACATATCCCTGCTTCAATCCAAACTGCTCACTGATAGTCTCAACGGTTTTGTTTGCTACGCCTGTCTTGTCGTAGCGACCGCCGAGTTTGGCGGCAGCCGCCATCTCGTTGAGGGCAACTTCAGCCGGCCCCAGAGGGTTCTCATTCGAACTGATGATCACGGTATCGGGCGACATATGAGGCCGCATGCGCACATCCGCCGCTGTTCTTGCTACAGCGCGGCGTTTCATCTCGTCCGTGCTTCCCATCTGTTGACCAAAACTGCTTAGCGTTGACGCAGCAGTGACGCCCGCGCCAAGTAAACGCACAAAATTTCTGCGGGATACAAGAGGGCTTATCTGTTTCAGGCTCATTACAATCTCCTCTCAATTCTTATTCGAGCGTGCAGGTCTGAATCGATGCTCCTGACATTTCTTCATGTCTTCTTTACGGCCTTCGTGTTGACTTCAAGACAGCGGCGCCGCCAAATGTTGAGTTTGGTCGCCGGTGAATGCACGAAAGCACCGGAAGTTTCAAAAATGCGGTAGCAACAATGTCAAGAAAACGTCTTCGACGAGGAAGAGGAATCGCAGATCATGCTCTCGGACGAGGAAAAGCAGTTGAAAGGATCCGCGGGGAAGCCCGAGCTTGTAACAGAGCAGGGGTTGACCTAGAGTATCCACACGGAACCACCCAAAAGTCAAGATAATCATCTTCCCCCAATTTCTGCACGAGGAGATCCGCTTGGAAAATCTACATTCCATTCAAGAAAGCAATAACGATATCGATCTGCTGCATCAGGTCGGGAGCAGCATGGCTGCGAGCAACTCTTTCCACGAAGTATTGTCTCGGATCATCGACATGGTGACTGAGGCGATTCGCTGTGATTCCTGCTTTATTTATGTACTTGATAAGACAAAGCTGGTGCTCCGCGCCTCCAAGAATCCGCACCGCGATGTGATCGATCACCTCGAAATGCCGGTTGGCCAGGGCGTCACAGGATGGGTCGCCGAACACCAGCAGACAGTCGCAATTCCCGCCAGGGCCTGGGAAGATCCGCGTTTCCGCAAAGTTCCGGATCTTCCTGAAGATCGCTTCGAAGCGTTCCTCGCCGTCCCCATACTTTCCCGCGGGCGACTGGTCGGAGTAATCAATCTGCAGCACCGCGAGCCGCGCAACTATCCCAAACGCGAGATTCGCCTGATCACCATGATCGGGCATCTGGTTGGCGCTGCAATTGAACTGGCTCAGGTTGAAGATGAGAAGCAGCAATTGATAGGCCAGCTCGAAACACGCAAAGTGATGGAACGCGCCAAAGGCCTTCTGCAGCGCGAACTTGGTATCGACGAGGAAGCAGCGTACCTCCTTCTTCAAAAGGAAAGCCGCCAAAAGCGGAGAACGTTGCGAGAGATTGCCGAGGCCGTGATTCTCACTGAAGATCTCAGGCGCGGGAAGGCACAGAAGTAAAGCCTAACCTCCTTCAATTTCGTAGAGCCAGGCCGCCGGGTCAATCGAAATGGCGACTTGAAAACTGGCGCAATGAACCAGGAAAACGAACGGCGTGTCTGCTGATTTCAGACCATGCGTTCATCATGCACGTTCGCTCGCAATTGGATGTTACGCCGCCGGCAGGAACTCCAAACTAGTCGCGCACAATCCCGACCGAACAGTACAATTTAGAATGAATGCGCGTAAAAACGGGGTACCCAACTGAATTTACATCAAAGCGGTCCTGGGAGTTCGGTGATCTCCATCTCGCCTGACCGCTTTTATCGTCCGGAGCTGGATGTCTTGCGCTTTAGCGCGTTTCTTATGGTGTATTTCACTCACACAATCCCAGTGGAACCTAACTCACAACGTTGGGTAAAGGCGCTCTCAAACGTAACCGGCTTCGGAGTTCCTGTGTTTTTCGCTTTGAGTGCGTATCTGATCACTGAACTATTAACGCGTGAGAAGCATGCAACCGGCTCGTTGAACGCGCGGAGCTTTTACGCCCGCAGAATCCTAAGAATATGGCCTTTGTATTTCTTTATGCTGTCCTGCGGCTTTGTGGTTTCTCGCCTTCACAGGGACTGGGCATTTCCTGTATCGGGGCTCATCGCTTACTTAGTTCTTGTGGGCAACCTGTACACAGCCCGCTTTGGTTATCTTTCTTCTGGCATTGGGCCCCTGTGGAGCATCTCTCTTGAGGAGCAGTTCTACCTCGTATGGCCCCTAGTTGTGCGGTACGCGACAAGACGAAAAATGGGAATTGCCTGTTGCCTGTGTTGGGTGTGCAGTCAATGCGCGCTGATGTTCTTGTGCAGAGGCCATGCAGCCATTGAGCCGACGGTTTGGACGAACTCACTTGTCCAGCTTCAATATTTCGCACTCGGCGCAGGGGTAAGTATTCTTTTGAACGGGTCGATACCTAAAATCCGAGGAATTATCAGGGCTGCGATGATTATATCGGCGCTTCTAGTCCTTTTCTTGGTCGATCTCTTTCTCAACCCGCACAGACTGGATGACCTCACCTCAGTTACTCATACCTATCCTGAATTTCTGTTGGCGGGAGCGGCAATTACAGTCTTGCTCTTCGGTTTCCTGGGGTTCTCGTCGCTCGAAGGTTGGCGAACGGTTCGTTACTTCGGAAAGATTTCCTATGGACTCTACGTGTACCACGTTCCGTGCCTGATGATTCTTGGGAGAATTATTTATCATCTCTTAGGACGTGATTCGCCCTTCGCCTTGCTCGTCATTGGCCTTCCTGTCACGATAAGTGTCGCTTCGATCTCCTACCGCTATTTCGAGACGCCATTTCTTCGCCTGAAGGAGCGGTTTGAAGTTGTGAGATCAAGAGCGATTTAGAATTGGCTCCGGGAATGGTATCACTGGACTCCCGAGTCTGCATTCAGATCGGCAATGAAGACGCAACAGTGGGTGACAGTCGAGAGATTGAATCTTATGGCGAATAAAGGCGCCCGCAGGGGGGGGGCCAGGCGCAACAAATTCCTGTCTACGGCCCCGGATATGCTCCCCCCTTGGCTCCTTCGCAGTCCAGAGCGGCGGCCAGGGCCTTGATGGCGGCACGGAATGCGAAGGATAGGGACGAAGGAGGCTTAAGGGCCATCTACCGAGCGGATGGTTCGGTTGGAGAGATTCGCGGGTTGGCGGAAGCGCTGAAAGCCGCGCGGAAGAGACACGAAGCAGGCGAATCGTCCGAATGGCTCACGCAAAGCGAGCCAAGCCATGATTACATCCGAGGAGGTCACGAAGAATGCCTAGCAGAGCGCATCAGAAGGGCGCAGCAACGGGTAGCGAGATGGCGAGACCAGGAACGTATCCGGTAGGGCAGTTCCTTCGACACGAGAGCACGTACGACCGCCGCTTAAGCCGGCATGGTGAAGTCTGTTGAGACGATGGATGCATTTGCGCTGCGCGGGAAGGCAAACAGAGCCTTAAAGCCTGTGTACCATTTTGTGTACCACGACAAGCGCTACTTGCGATTAGAGCATTTCTCCTATTGCTGTAGAGCATTGAAGGGGAGTCTGAACCAGGCTTTGGCATCTTCTGCGGTGAGCAGCGGCAGCAGTTGTGCGATGGCCTGATCGAGGGCTTCTTTGGTTCGAGCCTTTGCCGCTCGCAGCAGTTGTTTGAGTTTGGCCCATGCCTTCTCGATGGGATTGAGGTCGGGCGAATAAGGCGGTAGGTAGAGCAACTGTGCCCCTGCCGCTTCGATTCTTTGACGCACTCCGTTGACCTTGTGGGAACTGAGATTGTCCATCACCACCACATCGCCGGGCCGTAGTTTCGGGCACAAGACCTCATCCAGATAGGCCAGAAATATTTCTCGGTCCGTGGCTGCCTCGATGGTCATCGTGGCAATCATGCCGCGGGTGCTGATGGCGCCCAGGATGGTGAGGATCTTCCATCTGCCGTCGGGGGTGGTTTCATGAATGCGCGCGCCTCCCGTGCAACGCGCATACAGGCGTGTCATTTGCGTGGAGACGCCGCTCTCATCGAGAAAGATCAACTTGTCCAGGTCGATCCTGCCCATCACCTCGACGAACTCTTCGCGCCGCTTACGGTTCTCTTCCGTGTCCCGCTCTTGGGCGTGGAGCGACTTTTTTTAAGCCGGAAGCCTAGCCGCTTCACCACCCGCCACAAATGCTGTGTGCTGACCCGCAGGCTGGTCTTGTTCTCTAACTCCGCCTGTAACTCGACTAACGTCGCATCGGGGTGGGAACGCAAGATCCTGGCTAAGGCTTGTTCATCGATCCGGCGCTTGGCTCCCGGCCGATAACTGGGCCGCTCCATCCGTCCGGTACGCTTCCTGGTTGACGAAACCTTCCACGCCCAGCCCAAGCTGACGCCGAAACGCTCGGCCAACTCCGACAGGTTACCCTTGCCCTGGTCGAAGGCCTCAAGCAGCTTGCGCCGCAAATCATCCGAATATGGTCGCGCCATAGCATGTGCGCGGAGCATCGCCATCCATACTATACACCTTCAAGAGAAATGCTCTAGTGCGCGCCAATGCGATTTTCAACCAAGCAAAAAGCCCGCTGCAATAGCGGGCTTAAGCGTGTCTTATCTGGTAGCGCTACCGGGAATCGAACCCGGGTTTTAAGATTGAGAATCTCACGTCCTAACCCCTAGACGATAGCGCCACAACTGTCGGGAGCGGCCTCAAGGGGCCACCTATCTAATTTACCAAGATTTACAGCCTCTGCCAAAGCTGGGCCAGACTTCATCATCCAGGCTCGTAACCCGGCCCGTCCGGGCCGCAAGCCATGCAGCGCCCGCTGCCTAGATGCCCAGCTTCCGCACTTCGTCGTTGTAATACTTGCGGTAAAGGATCTCCCACTCCTGGGAGCCTTCGAGGATGATCTTGCGCTGGTTGGCAATCTTCAGCCGGGCCGCGGTATCGATCCTGGCCTCGTCGGTCAGCAATTCTTCCAGGGCCTTGCGGGCCTCCTGGCGAATCGTATTCCTGTCTTCAAGAAAGCCGACCTCGTCAATCTCGGCCAGAGTATCGGCCACGGTGTGGGCCAGCTTGTTCAGCTTGTCGCGGCTGATCCTCATAGCACCGCCTTGTACTTTTTCGCCAATTCGGTCTTTACCTTCTTGAACATCTCGGCATACTGCGCGCCTGACTTCCGCATCTCTTCCGAGTAGGCTTCAAGAATCACCCGCACCTCTTCGTTGATGCGGTCCTCGAGCGAGAGCTCATCAGCGAGCGCACCGTTCACGCGCGCCTCAGTCGACTTCATATCTGAGGTGGTAATCATCTTGGCATCGATGAGGTGCTTGACCGTGCGGCGGGCTAGATACCCAATATAGTCACGTGAAAATATCATTGGTTCGACCACCAGAATAGCGCATCGGGCTGCGGGCTGTACACAATACAGTTCAGCCAAAAAAGGCTGCCACACGCCCGCCACCGGGCGCCCCGGCCTCCCCCAAGATTGCGCCCTCGGCGGTTCTTCAACTCGATTCCGGCCCGGCCCGCCGAATGGCCTCTCTTCCCATCGCTCGAGCTCTGTTCAAGCCGGCTGCAATCCATCAGAAAATATGGCGACGAAAAACCGGGGGGTGCTGTATAGTTGCCTCTCCCCCACTTTGGGACGCGACGTCCCCGGCTCAAATCTCATCTGCAAGGAGATCATCGTGGCCACCTTCTGCTCGAAATGCGGAACCGAACTTTCTCCCGGGGCCCAATCCTGCGCTTCATGCGGTACACCCGTAGCTGCGCCTGTAGCGGTGCCCGTTGCCGCTCCCACTCCGATACAACCCGCGTCTTCAGGAAGCAACACCCTCAAGATCATCCTGATCGTTGTTGGTATCTTCGTTGGCCTGGGTATCTTGGGAGCCGGAGCTTTTGGCTTCATCGTCTGGCGCGTGGCTCATTCCGTCCATGTCTCCCACTCCGGCGATCAGGTCACGTTGAATACGCCCGGCGGGTCAATCAGCGCTAATACCAGTGAGAACTTCACGGCGTCTGACATTGGCACAGATATCTATCCCGGCGCCACTGCAGGCAAAGGTGGCATGCGCATGACTCTGCCAACCGGGTCCATGGTGACTGCCATTTACGTCACCGCCGATTCGAAGGACCAGATCTTGGCCTTCTATAAAGACAAGTTGGGCAGCGGCGCTACATCGTATGAAAGCAGTGGGGGCGCTGTAGTAACAGCCGCCAAGGATAACGATTCGGTGGTTGTCACCATCACGCCGAATGCCTCGGAATATGAAGGAAAGACGCAGATTGCCGTTGTCCACACCAAATCGGACAAGGGCTCTTAGCTGCGGGATTGCGGGGAGGTCCGACGTTGAGCCGGTCGCTGCGCCGAGGCCGGCCTTCCCCCCGTCGCCTATTGCCGATGAGGGCAGGTCTTGGTGTTGATGCACTCATCGGCCAGCCGTAGCCGCTCCACTGGCCGGCCCGCCACCAGGTGCTCCTTTACGATCTCCGCCGCATCCTCCGGCTGTACATTTCCGTACCAGACTGCTTCAGGGTAGACCACCACCGTGGGCCCGTGTTCACACTGGTCAAGACATCCCGATTTGTTGATCCTCACCTTTCCTGCGAGCCCAGCTTCTTTCGAAACTTGCTGGAGCTGCGTGTGCAGGTCGCTCTTTCCATCTGCGGTGCAACTGGGGCGCGGCGCCCCTGCAGGGCGTGTGTTATGGCATACAAAAACATGGCGTTCGAATACTGGCAAGCGGTCCTCCTGAATTTTCTGCTGTGATTTTCAAACTGCGGCCTGCGGCTCAAGAAGCAGTGGCAACTCCCTCTTGTGCAATAGCCGGCGCCCCGGGGAAACGAACGCATCGGCTTGTTCCAGATTAATGCCCGCCCCCGGCCAGTGGTTGCGGAGTGCGAAAGTTTCCCACAAGGCCGCAAGGGAGGCCAGCCGAATCTGCGAAAATGTAATCTTGAACATGAGCTCCGATAACCTTCTATCTCTGAAAGACGACATGGTGGCCTTTGTTGAGGGCCATGGTCTGCAGCGCCTTCCCGGCTACGTCACTGAGGACATCCCTTCCATCGTGTGGGAAGGTCAAGGCAATCCAGACTCGTGGAAGGACTTCGTAGAGATGGCCAAGCATGTCGGCGCTCCCTTTGTCACCTTCAGCGAGATGACCCTGGAAAGCGAAGAACTGGATGCCCTCATTGACGAAGCGACAGAGATGAACTTTCCCGATGAAGAGGCCTCAGAGCTGGTTGAAGCCAAATGGTTGCGCAAGTATGCCGGAATGGTCGGATACATCCAGCTTGGATTCGTCTACCAGGGACTCGTGTTTCTGCATGAAACCACCACCGAGTGGTACGAGCGCTTCCAATCGCTGCTTGAAGACATTGAGAGCTTTCAGGACATTGTGATCGACGATGTGCGTCCTCTTGATGACGAGGACGAGTAAGCAGCGTGACATCCGGTCCCGGCCCCGCCGTTGCTCCCCCCGGCCACTCCGCAGACAAACCCACTGTCGACGGACCCACTGTGAGCAAGCCCACGCCCGGCATACCGCCTCGCCAGCGTTGGATCCTGGAGCAAACTGATCAGGCTGCAGCAGAGACCCTGGCAAACGAAGCGCGCCTTCCCCGTGTGCTTGCGGAGCTGCTTGTAGCGCGAGGTATTACTACTTCACGCGATGCGTTCGCATTCCTCAATCCTGACCCCGATCAGCTGCACGACCCATTTCTGATGATAGGCATGGCGACAGCGGTTGAGCGCCTTGAGCACGCAATTGCCGCACGCGAGCCCGTGCTGCTCTACGGCGATTACGACGTCGATGGAACAACTGCCGTTGTACTTTTGAAAACCACCATCGAAATGCTCGGCGGCGGCGTACGGTTCCATGTTCCGCACAGGCTGCGCGAGGGCTACGGCCTCCAGTCAAGCGTGATTGAGTCAGCCGCCACGGACGGTGTGCGCCTCATCATTACCGTCGATACGGGCATGCGTGCATTTGCTGAAGCGGAAACGGCGCGCCGCCTCGGCATCGACATCATCATTACCGACCATCACCTGCCCAAGGCTGACGACGATGTCCCGGTGGCGCTGGCCATCCTGAACCCCAACCAGCAAGGCTGCACATACCCTGAGAAATCTCTCTGCGGCGCTGCTATCGCGCTCAAGCTTGCGCAGGCTGTTCTTGAGCGGCGCGACCGCGAACGCACGCGCGAAAAGACCTTGCCAAGTTTTCTCAAAATGGCGGCCATCGCCACCGTTGCAGACGCCGTACCGCTCAAAGGCGAAAACCGAACCATCGCCGCGCTCGGCCTGCGTGAGCTGCGCCGCCCTGCCGGCGTGGGCCTGCGTGCCCTGTTCTCAGTCGCCGCGCTCGATCCCGCCAGCAAGCCTGTCACCGGATTCGACATAGCATTTCGGCTGGCGCCTCGCATCAACGCCGCCGGCCGCATGGACGTTGCCTCGGAAGTCATCGAGCTTTTCTCCACGCGCGATGCAATACGCGCCACCGAACTGGCTGGCAAACTCGAACAACTCAATCGCGAGCGGCGAGACGCTGAAGCCGCGGCCCTTCGCCTTATCGAAAAACGGCTCGCTGAAGATGAACAACTAGCGGAAGACCGTCTGCTCCTCGTTGAAGGAGATGGTTGGCATCGCGGAGTTATCGGGATTCTTGCCTCGCGCGTGGTAGAGCGCACGGCCAAGCCCGCCATTGTCGTCAGCATTGAAGACGGTGTAGCGCACGGCTCCGGCCGCTCAATCGATGGCTTCCATCTGCTGAACGCGCTTGAAAGCTGCTCCGATCTGTTCACGCGCTTCGGCGGACACGCCTTTGCCATCGGTTTTGCGCTGCCCGCCGATATGCTGCCGCAGCTTAAGAATCGCCTTCGGAGCTACGCCCTCGAGTACCTTGCAGATCGCGAACCGGAGCGGCTGCTGCATATTCATGCCGAGTTGCCGCTGGATCGCATCACACCCGTGCTCGCCGGTTGGCTGCGCAAGCTTGAGCCGCTAGGCCACGGCAACCCTGAGCCAATTTTCGTTGCTCGCCGTACGCGGCTGGTCTCCGCGCCCCGCACTATGAAAGAGCGGCATCTGCGCCTCGAACTCGCTCAGGAGCCATCGCACCCAACAGCCGATTCAACTCCAGTAACGCGCACTCCCAGCAGTGCTATGCGTGCCATCGGTTGGGATATGGCGGCGCGTGCCGCCGAACTCAAGCTGAGCACGGGAAGCCTCATCGACATCGCCTATCGCGTCCGCGAAAACCAGCATCCCGAATTCGGCGGTCTTGAGGCAGAGATCTGCGGCATGGAACTTTCGCAATCCTGATAATTTCCCAGCTCTAACAAGGAAAGCCCGCGGCGAACCGCGGGCCCAAATCGTACAGAAGTTCAGTTCGGTCTTTGCTGCTAGCGGCCATGCCCTTTGCCTTCGTGGCCGCCGTTGCCACCACTCTGGTTGCCGCGTTCCTGCCGTTGCGGCGCTCCGCCGCCACCCCGCATATTGCCCTGATTCGCATGCGAGTTGTTGTTGTTCCGGAACTGCGGCGCCTGATTATTCTGCTGTGGCGCTACGTTCCGGCTTTGGGGCGCCTGTTGCACGTGCGGCGCGTTGTTACGGTTCTGGTTCCCCGCATTCGGCTGCGGCTGGAACGAACCGTGATTGTCTGAGTTCCTCATATTCGAGCGTGGATTGTCGTTACGGCCACGATCTGCCGGGGCGCCTTGATATGTGCCCTGATTCTGGTTCCGCTGATTGGCGTTGCCATTATCGCGTCCCTGGGTTGCGCCCCGGTTGCCCTGCACCGAGTTCGGTCCACCGCCCCTTGGCCGGTCGACAACTACATTGCTCGGCCGTCCACCGTTGTTGCGGGCATAGTTCGAGCGATCGGACCTGGCCGCATCAACGTGCGACCGCTGTATCCTCGTCTCCTGCACATGCCGGTCGCGGTCAGCAAACCGTTCTGCCGGCAACGGATCGTGGCGAATACCATCGCGGCCACCACTGAAGGAGACGCGCCGATCGTTCCTGATCGTATAGCGTCGCACCACATCGCGGTCGACGTACACATTGTGAATGTATCGAGTATTCACGCGCGTAATCGCCGTGTTGTATACGAACGTGTTTCCACGCCACATGCCGCCCACATAACCGACACCCATGTAGCCGAAGCCGTAATTCACGCCGCCGTAGTAGCCAACGTGCAGGCCCCAATATCCGGAGTGGAAGATGTACAACCCGTTATCCCAACCCCAATACGGAGGCGTCCACAGCGCTCCTTCAAACGGTGCGGGAGCCCATGTGCCGGGCACCCAGTAGTATCCATCCTGGTCGTAAGCCCAGTAGCCTGGAACCCAGATCAACCCAGGTTCAGGGCAGGGCGGCTGCTCATAAACAGGAAGCACAGGAGGAGCAAAGTTCACGCTGATGAAGACTCCGCCAAATGACGATGCGGGAATCAGCGATACCACCAGTGCCAACAACATAATGCGCAAAGAGCGAAAAGTTTTCATGGGAATTGCCTCCCTTCTTTCTTCTCCGACTAACGGCGTCTTTCATCTGTTCTCAGGTTCCGTATATCCGCGCCTTAATCGGCTACCCTTGTTGGAACCCGTTCAAGTTCGATTAGTTGTGTGCCGTTATGATTCAGAAGGAGTGCGTCATCGTTAACTCATTCGATTACGTTGCACTTCTTTACGCACAAGGCCGGTATCTTAAGCCGGCCTTCATACTTCTCCGTTTCTTGTGAGCAATTTATCCCGCGTATTTCCAAAAGACCCACCATTACGGTGGGTCTTTTGCAGATGACATCGGCCTCTTGTTCACTTCACGGACGAATGCTCAGCCCTACTCCTATTACATGCCGCGCTTCAAGATTGATCGTCAACGGTGCATACGGCTGCAGTGGATTGCCGGTTGGAACCAATGTGGTGCCGATGTTGCCCGCCACTTGCCCCACGCCAAAATCCAGTGCAAAGTGCGGACGTTCTCTCTGCGTTATGCGAATCGCATAATCAAGTGTGGTGGGCAAATGCGCTCTGCCTTCCAACAGATAAACACTCGTCGATGAATGCGCGCCCATGTTCTTTGATGTAGGCGGCTCCTGCGAGAAACCCGCCGACGGTACAATCGCCGTCTTGAAGAGGAACGGCAGCGGAATTCCAAGCCCGCCGAACAGTCGTCCACCAAACCGCGTGGCCTGTCCGCCAATTCCATAGATCGACGCGTTGGTAGCCTTCCAGCCAAAGTTCACCAGGAACGGCACCGGCGGATGAAGCCATGTCTTGGTCGCTGCCACATAAACATCGCCGTTCGTGTAGGTCTTGCCGTCCAGGTGTCCGGTAACAAATTTGTCGCCTGTACGCACCACAAAGCCCGCGGCCACCCCGGGTGTCCAAGGACCGAATTGCCCGTCCTTCACCGCGACCGCTTTGCCGTTAAAGATGTTCATTCCGGCGTAATGCCAAAGACCGCTGAACAGCTCGCTGTTGCCGGTCCAGTGAACGCTGCGCGTGTAGCCCACCTCAGCGCGATTAGCAAAACCCTCCGCGATGCTGAAGGTGTGCAGATCGCCGATCACGCTGTTTGCATTCACAAAGTGGTAGCCCACGGCGGGATGAGAGAAGAACTTGCCCTCTTCGCTGTACACCACGTAGGCAGTAGGCGTAATGAACCCACCCGTCTGTCCTTCAAGGGTTAGGTTCTGGGCACCGACGCGGCTCGACAGCAGCGCCACAATTGCGGCAAAGACGAAAAACACAGACACACCAAAGCGGCGTTGCTCCACGGCGAACTCCAAAAGAAGGCGATACCAAACCAGATGGTTTTTTTGAATGTTGACTTCTTTTAACACAGCCAAAGCACAGTCGTCTCCGGCATTCGTCACTGCCTTTTTGTCGGGTGGTATGGTGATATTCTCAGGGCGTGTCATCCAATTTCGCGTGAGCGGCGCTGGGAGCCAATTTTTCTGAGTTCAAGGAGAGAGAAGTGACGCATACCGGGTGTCTGCTAGCGACGACCGACGCAGAAATCGGGAAAATTGGCCCCAGCCCTTCGGGTTGCGGCGAAAAATGCGCCATGCTTCGTTGTCGTCCTCGCCTTGGAATAGCCAAAGCCTTCGTCCTCCGCCTCGTCTGGCACAATTTTCTCCAGCAACGCCACCCACGGGAAATTGGATGACACGCCCTGGGCCCATGCCGCGCGGTCTATTTATCACTCTCGAAGGCCTTGACGGTTCCGGCAAGACCACCCAAATCAAGCGGTTGGCCGAGTGGCTCCAGAGCCGCGGCATTGACCCTGTTCTCACCCGCCAGCCCGGCGGTACGGCTACCGGCGACCGCGTTCGCGCCATCCTGCTCGACTCCCGCTCAACCGGTCTTGCGCCCATGGCTGAGATGGCCCTCATGTTTGCCGACCGCGCCCAGGCCATCGCTGAAGTTATCCAGCCCGCCCTCGATGCCGGCAAGATCGTGGTCTGCGATCGCTTCACCGATTCCACTGAGGCATATCAAGGAGGAGGCCGACAGCTTGGATCACAGACTGTACTGGATCTGCATCGGCTCATCTGCGGCGGCCTGCAACCCGACCTGACAATTCTGCTGCTGCCTGCATTAAAGGCCTCGCTCGCACGAGCGCGCCGCCGCAATACTCGCGACGAAGCCAAAACCGGCAAGGACGAAAATCGATTCGAACTTGAGCAGGACGGCTTCCATCAACGCGTGTGGGAAAAGTATCGCGAGATCGCTGAGCGCGAGTCCCAGCGCGTCGTGCTCATCGAAGGCGACCTGGGTATCGACGAGATCCATGAGCAGATCGCGGCAGCCGTCTCAGCGCGTTTTCCGCGCATAAATCAAATCTGATGAGAGACTGTTGATCTTCCAAAATAAGGCAATGCTTTATATTTCCCTCGGTTGCAGCTGATATTCTTTCGCCGTGCGAACGATTAATGCCTTTCTTTCAACGCGACCGACCGGAACCTTATACCACTACACAAGTGCCGATGCACTTATCGGAATATTTCGAAGCAAAGCGCTATGGGCGACCGACGTCCACCATCTAAACGACGCCAGTGAGTACAGATGTGCGGTTGCTGTACTCGTAGCTGAAGCTAAACGACGATTGCAGGCGGCAAATCTTCAATCAGTTTCAGCAGAACGTTGGCGGGGATTCCTAACGGAGTGGAACGGCAATTCACCTAAATCAGACAGCCATGTGATCTCCTTTTCCACTGAAGGCAACCAGTTAAGTCAATGGAGGGCTTATTGCCCTGCCGGGAATGGCTATTCACTAGGATTTTCTTTGCGTGATCTAGCATTTGCCCGAAAATCATCTCACGCGCAATTAGTAAAGTGCGTGTACGACCCGACCGAGCAGGAAGAACTCATTTCTGCCATTGCGAATTATTTGGAGCAGATCTGGCGATTTGAAAATAGGCGCCGAAATTCTGGGTTATTGAAAGGGTGCAAATCGCTCGCGTATTTCTTTCACATAAGTCGGAAGATCGAAGCTGCAATGTTAGCAATTAAGGACCAAGGATTTCGTGAGGAAAACGAATGGCGACTTGTGATAACAGATGGCAATAGCAAGGCGGTCGATTTCAGGTCGGGTCGATTTGGGGTCCTTCCGTATCGCGCGGTTCCCCTATGTGGACCGTCTGAGTTGCCGCATTTCGCGGATATTTATGTCGGTCCTCACATTGAGCCCGAAACGGCGAAGAGCGCATTAAGAAGCCTCTTGGCGAAATGCGCCGCTCCCTGTATCGACCTCGATAAGAAGATCAAAGACTCCGGAATTCCGTATAGATACTAGCCATAAGAGTGACGTTGCACGGTTTCAACACGCATCGACTAAGGTGGAATACTACGAACCCCGGCTCGCGCGCCCCGGAAAATCCAGTTACGCCTCATCCGAGAAGATATCTTCGATCGTCAGCCCGAACAGCCGCGCCAGCTTGAACGCCAGCGGCAGGCTGGGATCGAACTTCCCCGTCTCAATCGCGTTCACCGACTGCCGCGACACCTCAAGCCTCAGCGCAAGATCGGCCTGCGACCACTCGCGCTCCGCGCGCAGCACACGAAGCCGGTTCTTCACCTGTACCTCCAGCGCAACACTTTCAGGGCGATCACAAAAAAGACGCTGAACAGACCCACTACCAATCCCACGTGCATCACAGGCACCAGCTTGAACTTTTCCATGGCTCCCCATAGCGTAATGACTGCCAGCGTGGCTCCGATTCCCAAAAGCAACGCGCGGCTGATCATCACTTTCTGGAATTCGTCCTCTTCTTCCCACAGATAAAGCGCAAAGACAACGATCCCCGCTAACAATGGCGACGCATATACAACGGCACTCATCAGTGCCAGGACCCCTTCGGGATGAAAGCCGTGATGAACTGACCACACCACGAAGAGATTTGCCACAATAAGCGGCAATAGGACGAATAGGGCACGACTGCCGAGGCGGCGGTTCGCCGGACTGCTGACACAACGGTTTATCATCTGTACCTCGCTTTCACCACTGGATAGGAAGCTCCCGCAATCAGCCAGAACATCGGAAATATAAGGATGAGGTCCAGCCGCGGAGCATGCACAAAATCCTCCAGGTAAGCCCATACCGTCGTTATGGCCAGTGTTCCTCCAATGCCCGCCGGCAGGCACTGAACCAGTACCGTGCGCTGGAACTCGTCTTTCTCTTCAGCCAGGTAAGCTCCCGTTGCGATCAGCATCCACACAATCGGCAACGCCGGCAGAACCGCTATCAAGTAGGTGACTGGCCCGCTAATGTTCCAATCCCGAAAGGCAAACTTGGCGCCGATTGCCAGAAGCACCACCGGCCCAGCGCTCACCCAGCTCCGAATTACGTACCTGCGCTGCGCTTCATTCTTTCCTGAGCAAATCATGCTTGGCCTCCTTTACATTATGACAAGCAAACATTACATAAAATCGGAAATAATGTCAAGTTTAATTGACATAGATTCTGGTTCGAGCGGTCACCGGTGCGAATTAATGGCTGATCTCGGCGCAAGATTGAAGTATGAACAAACCATGCTTTCAGCCAACCTCCAGCATGTCAGCAATGTCCCCGGTCCAAAATGTCAGGTATCCGCCCGGTTTATACCCCCTACCCCCTCCCCTCACCTCGAGACACCATTCTTTAGCAATCGAACAATGAAAATAAAAGGGTTAATGGAACATCCCCAGTACTAATCTGATAACAAAAGCCCCAGAATTAGGCCACTTTTGGACCACTTTCGAGCCGATTTTGGGCCGTTTTTCAATGCAATTTCGGTAGCTTTTAGCGCACTATCGACTCCAGACAAAGCAAACCCGAAACTCAGAAGGAAGCGAGCTAAAAGCTAATAGCTAACAGCTAAAAGCCCGCAGCCAGAGGCTGCCTTTACACTCAATCTGATGGGATTCAACAGTTTCCTCGGCAACACGGCTACGGTCACGCATATGCGCGAAGCGGTTCGCTCCGGGCGCTTTCCGCACTCGCTCATCCTGGCCGGCCCGCGCGGCTCCGGCAAATACACGCTCGCGCTCATGCTGGCCAAGGCAGTCAATTGCCAGTCGCCGGTTGAGACCGACGGCCTGCCCGACTTCTGCGGCCACTGCGCCAACTGCACGCGCATCGGCGAGTCGGCAAATCTGGAGGAGCGTATTGCGGAGGCGGTGAGCGCTCGCGACGACCTGCGGGAAGTGGACAAGCGCGAAACCCGCATCCTGATCCAGACGCATCCCGATGTGCTCATCGTGCCTCCCGACCCGCCGCAACTGCTCATCAAGCTCGGCCAGGTACGGCAGGTGATTCACAACGCGTATTACCGCCCCCCGGTTGAGGCAAAGCGGGCTTTCTCCATATTCACCAGTTCGGCCTTTATGAAAGAGGCGGCAAATAGCCTGCTGAAAGTGCTGGAGGAGCCTCCCGATCACACTTCGCTCGTCCTGCTCACAGAGAACCCTCAGGAACTGCTGCCCACCACCCGGTCACGTGCGGTTATCCACCGCCTCGGCGCCATCCCCGCACCCGAACTGGAGGCGTTGCTCGCCGAGCGCCGCCCTGAGCTCAAGCCAAAGGAACGAGCACTGGTTGCCCGGCTGGCTGAGGGAGCCGTAGGCCGTGCACTCGGATTCGACCTCGAGGCCTGGGTCTCCAGCCGCCGCGATGCCCTCGTGATTTTGCACAATGCACTACGCGACCCGGACTACTCCGCCCTGTTCCACGCCACCGAGACCTATCGCGCCGGGGCCGACGGGCAGCAGAAGACTGTCGTCCTTCTGCGGTCGCTCGGAAGCCTGATCGAGGATCTGCTCCTGATTGTTGCCGGTACCCCGGCCCTGATCCGTAACCTCGACCTCGAACCCGACTTGCAGCGCCTGGCCCAGGACATTTCAGTTGATTGGATCGATGGTGCAGCCCGCGCCCTGGTTCAAGTGGAGCAAGGAATGCGCCGAAATCTTCTGCGCTCGCTTTCTCTCGACTCCATGGCCGTAAGTCTCGAACGGCGCTGATCGTGTGACGGACGTAACCCCAGCAGAATCCGTGCCCTTGAGATCGGGAGCAACCCGCCTCAGGCTCAGGGCATCTCTGGGGATATCTGCACTCCCACACAAAGTTCGCGTTGCGGGACTCGACAGGAGACGTTTGTCAGTGCATTCTTGTATGCAGGATTCCAAGAGGGCGAAACAGGGTTTTCCACAGTGCTGCTGAGGTGCAGTTCACTCCTTCTGTCAGTGTGTGCAGGTCTCTCGAAATCGGCACTTCGGCTCAAAGTGATGGCCGGAACAGATCGCTCTTCTTCTTTTCAAAGGGATTTTGATTCTTATGAGTGTTTCGTCTTTCCAGGCACCGCAGCAATCCAACGCCGACTCTCAGATAGAGCGGCCGTCGCCACGTGTCCGCCGCAGTTCGCCGCCGTCATTTGCAGGACACTTTTCCTCACGCATAACGGAGTTCGAAGCCCCTCAGCGCCATGCCGAACTCTTCTACCTGCAAAAGCAGATTCAGTCACAGACGCCCATGGTGATCGTGCTGGAAGACGGTGAGCGCGTTGAAGGCTGCATTGAATGGTATGATCGCAACTCGCTCAAAGTACGCGGCCGCACCAAGTCGCTCGTCTACAAAGCCGCCATCAAGTACATGCACAAGCTGGGCGACATTGGGTAGTAGCCAGTGTACAGTTGTCTGTTGTCAGCGCCCCAACGTCAACAGAACGCCGCGATCATGTGGCAGGAACTGTTCACTGTCCACTGTCTACAGTTTTTCCCGCCTTTATCAGCCGGTCTCGAATCGCGGCTCCAACTCCCTCACCAGTTGGCAACGGGCACAGAATGGTTGTGCATCCGCGCTCATCCAGCTCACGCAATCCAGCATAGAGATCCCGCGCCAGCTCGCGCGGATCTGACCAGCGTCCCCACGGGAACACCTGGGCAAACGCCAACTCGGACGGCAACGGAATATCCACGGGCAGCATGATTCCGAGCGATGCAGTCGCTTTGCCGGCGGCGGCCTCGGTGAGCCGCAATCCTGTCTCCAGCAAACCGCCTTCAACCAGAACCAGCTGTGCTTTGGGCGCATAGTGGCGCAGGCCAACACCGGGTGACGGCAGCGCCTCACGGGGCTTCTCCAGCAGTTCGCCAGTGCCCTTGAATATCTCGGCCGGGCCGGCGGTGTCCATGATCTGCTGGAGGGTTACAGCGCCGGGCCGATAGATAACCATCGGGTTCCGGCAGGGATCGAGCACAGTGGACTCCACTCCATGCCACGCCGGGCCGCCATCCAGCACCGCATCGATGCGCCCGTCCAGGTCGTGCAGCACGTGCACGGCAGTGGTAGGACTGGTATGCCCAAAGGCATTCGCGCTGGGAGCAGCCACGGGTACCCCGGCCCGACGGATAAGCTCAAGCGCGACCGGGTGCGCCGGCATGCGCACTCCCACCAAAGGCCTGCCGGCCGTCACCACGCCAGGAACACCCTGAGCACGCGGCAGCAGCAAGGTCAGTGGCCCTGGCCAGAATGCATCTATCAGCATCGTGGCGGTCGGCGGCACATCCTCGACTATGCATTCGAGCATAGCCCGATCGGCAATGTGCACAATAACGGGATCCCATGCCGGGCGGCCCTTGGCGCTGAAGATCCTCTGCACCGCGGACTCGTCGAGCGCATTGGCGCCCAGGCCGTACACGGTTTCCGTAGGCATGGCAACCAGCCCACCCCGGCGCAGGATGTCGGCTGCCTGGTCCAGCACCTGTCCTGCTTCGAGCGTATTGAGCCGAGTGGAATCGACCTGGAGCCGCAGTGTCTTCACTCCTCTATTGTCGCTGCTTACCGCCCGAGGTGACCACCTGCAGGAGGTACTTTGGCCTTAGTGTCCGGCTACCGTATACTCGCTGTTTACGATGGCCATCGAGACCGAAATCAAATTCAAAGTCGGCGACCTGACCGGTCTCGCTGAGCGGCTTATGGCTGCCGGTTTCATTCTGCATACTCCAAGAACATTTGAGAGCAACGTCCTGTACGACACACCCGACCGCCGAATGCGCGCCCGCACTGAAATTCTTCGCATACGTAACTATGGCGGGCGATGGACCGTCACGCACAAGCGACCGCCTGACAACCATCCAGGAGTAGCCAAGCACAAGCACCGCATCGAAACAGAATCTGAAGTTGCCGACGGACGGGCGTTCGAAGAGATATTTCTGACGATGGGACTGGTGGCGGCGTTCCGTTACGAAAAGTGGCGCACCGAGTGGCAAGACGACGAGGGACATTGCGTGGTGGATGAAACACCGATCGGCAACTACGCGGAACTCGAAGGTACTCCCGAGTGGATCGATCGAGCGGCGGCGCGGCTCGGATTGTCTCACGCGGACTACATCACGGCGAGCTATGGGCGGCTGTTTGAGCAGTGGTGCGCGGAACATGGTTCAAGCGCCACCGACCTGACCTTTGCGGCAATTGCAGGCGACCGAGCTCTGAAGTAACGATGGATGCTGCCGCTTTCCTTGGCCCCGACCTTACATATATTCCTTTGGTAACCTCCTTCTAAAAAGCCACTCATGTGCGCGGCTTCACCGCCGATAAGGTCCGTGTAGAGTTTTCAATCTGCAGGAGGACTAGGATCAATGAACTTCAATCAGGTAATATCTTTCTTCGGGAAATCCGGTGGTGAGAGAAAGAAACTTGTCCAGGCGGGCGCACTGGCGCTCATGCTGGCCACGGCGTTACCAGTCATTGCGAGCGGAGCACGGGGGGTCAAGACGCGGGTAGCGCCTACGTACCCGGAGATCGCCAAGCGCATGAGGGTGAGCGGAACGGTCAAGCTTGAAGCCGCTGTTGACGCCCAGGGAAAAGTAACCGATGTGAAAGAGTTGAGCGGCAACCACGTACTCGCGCTTGCGGCGAAAGAGGCGCTCATGCAATGGAAGTTCGAGCCTGCCCCTGCCGACACCAACGAGACAGTCGACATCAACTTCAATCTCGGGCAGCAATAGTCTTAATCCTCCGGGTGGTGGAACAGGGAATGGTGCGCAAACCTGCGATTCGTTCCCGGTTTGCATTTTGCTACGCCGCGCTGGATACGGGGCCTCGGCGGCTCTGGAATGCCGCCATCTCCGGACCAGTGCCGGCGGAACGAGATCGAGGTGAACGCTTGAAACGCAACAATTTAGTCAACAGGGAGTAATAGAAAGGGGGAGAACAACCGGCCCGACCTAGTTTAGGATGTGTATTGATGAGTGATTTCGGAAACAGCAAAGATGGTGGGTCGGACCGTCAGAATTCAGATGCTCCAATTAAGAGCATACTCTCCATTGCGCTCATTGGGCCTGACGACGATCGCCGCCGTGCATTCATGAATGTCATCTCCGGGCGTCAAAGCACGGAGATTCACGAATTTACGAGCTATCCCAACCTGGACGATGTGGGCCGGATGCTGGGTAGCCGCGCCGACGTTATCATCATCGATGCGGATTGCGATCCGGATTATGTGTATGACCTGGTATCGCGGCTCAGCTCTACCAGCAATGCAAGCCTGATGTGCTACTCGGCCGAATCGGACGTGAAGCAGGCAGTCCGATTCATGCGTGCCGGTGCCCGAGAATACTTTACGCTGCCGCTTATGCCGGCAGAAATCGCAGGCGCACTTACCCGGGCCTCAATTCCCCATACACCTGCGGCGACCACACAAGCACCCAAGGCAGCGGGGCAGGTATTTGTATTTCTCGGCACCAAAGGCGGGTGCGGCGTAACCACGCTCGCAGCCAACTTTGCGGTCTCGGTGGCCACGGAAACGAGCCAGAGTACGCTCCTCATCGATTTTGGTCAGCCGCTGGGAGATGCGGGCCTGAATCTGGGCATGGTATCGAACTTCTCAACCGCCAATGCGCTTGGTGATTTCGCAAGGCTTGACAGCAGCTTTCTGAATACTCTGATCACCAAGCATGAAACCGGCTTGTCATTGCTTGCAGCTCCAAGCGAGTTTCCCAAGGATCAGCCTCCACTGGAGGCCTTCGACCGGGTGCTGGCAGTTGCACGCCAGGGTTTCAATTACGTTGTCATCGATGTCGGATCGCGAATCGATCTGATCGATTCTTCAATTTTTGACGAGTCCTCGACGATATTCCTGGTCACGCAGGTTGGCATCTCGGAGTTGCGTAATGCCAACCGCTTTATCTCTCAATATTTCGGGCTTCGCGGGCGCAGTTTGCAGATTGTGATTAACCGCTATACATCGAGCATGCTGCTGTTCGACGACAACCAGATTACAAGAGCCCTGACCCGCGAAGCGCACTGGAAGATATCCGACGACTACGCCACTGCGCGCCGAACTCAAACCACCGCCACTCCTATTGCGCTTGAGGATTCTGCGATCGCGCAGGAGATACGGCAGATGGCCAGAATTAGCTGCGGTCTTCCGGACGAGAAGAAACGCCGCAAAGGATTCAGCCTCTTCGGCAAATAGCGCGTTGCGGCAATTCTGAAAACAGATTTCCAGCAACAAAGAACCCGGCCAGATGAGCCGGGTTCTTTGTCTTGGAAGCCGTTGGCCTCTATTGCTCGGCGCCATGGCACTTCTTGTATTTTTTGCCGCTTCCGCATGGACAGGGATCGTTGCGGCCAACTTTTTCGCCCGTTCTGCGCTGGTTAGGCTGACCGGCGCTATCGCCGCCTGACCGGCTTGCGGCATCAAGCTCACGCTGCTTCTTGCGGTGGAATTCCTTCTCCAGCGCATCAATCGTCGTGGAAGGCTGACGAGTGTGGATTGGGACCTCGCGAGGCTCACCGTCAATTGAAGGAGGCCTTGCAGCGCTGGCTACTGGCGGGGCTTTGGGGACGGTTCGGCTCGGTCTAGGTGCAGAGTCCACCGGCTGGCCGTCGGGTCCAAGAATCTGCATCCTGAACAGGAACCGGACCGTGTCTTCCTGGAACTTCAGCATCATGGCTTCGAACATGTCGTATGATTCGCGCTTGTACGCGACCAGCGGATCCTGCTGCGCGTATCCACGCAGCCCGATGCCTTCCTTCAGGTGATCCATTGAGAGCAGGTGATCTTTCCACAAACCGTCAATCACACTCAGCATCACCATCCGCTCGTGATAGCGCATGGTTGGTGCGCCCAGAATCTTCTCCTTTGCCTCGTAGTTTTCCGTGAGTTTCTGAAAGATCTCTTCACCCAGTTCGTGGCGGCTGATCTCCATCGGATTGATTCCGGTGGCTGCAAAGTTGAGCCCGAAGTGGTCCATGAGCTTCTGCTCAAGATCCTTCAGATTCCACTTGTCGAGCCGTTCCTTCTCTGGAGCAAACTCGTCGAGCAGGTTGCTGAGAATTCCGCCCACATAGTCTTCCAGAATCAACTCGCGTTGGTCGACGCCTTCGAGTAACTGGCGGCGCAGGCCATAGACGGCCTCGCGCTGCTTGTTCATTACGTCGTCGTATTCAAGCAGGTGTTTGCGCGATTCAAAGTTCTGCGCTTCAACAGCCTTCTGTGCTCCCTCAATGCGATTCGAAATCATCTTCGACTCGATGGGAACGCCTTCTTCCATGCCCAGCCGCTCAAGCAGCGTGCTTACCCACTGCTTGGCAAAGATGCGCATCAGGTCGTCTTCAAGCGAAAGATAGAAGCGCGACTCACCGGGGTCTCCCTGGCGGCCTGCGCGTCCGCGAAGCTGATTGTCGATACGCCGCGACTCATGCCGTTCCGTGCCCAGGATGAATAGACCGCCGGCGGCGATCACTTCGTCATGCTCTTGTTTCGCAGCCGCTGCGTGGCCCTCGTTGTATTCCGCCCATTCTGCCTCGCTGACCTCGAACTCCTGGCCCTGGTAATAGAAGCGCAGGAATCCGGCAGGGGCCATGGGATTAATGGCTCCCTCTGCCACGCTGACGGCACGAACCTTGTTCTTCTTCACCAATTCCTGGCGGGTCATGAAGTCGGGATTGCCGCCCAGCAGAATATCGGTACCGCGGCCAGCCATATTGGTTGCGATGGTGACCATGCCCAAGCGGCCTGCCTGCGCTACGATCTCCGCTTCGCGCTCGTGGAACTTGGCATTCAGCACGACGTGGCGAACGCCCTTGCGCTGCAAGATGTTGGAAAGCCGCTCGGATTTCTCAATCGAAGTGGTGCCCACCAGAACCGGCTGCTGCTTCTGGTGCAGCTCGGCGATATTGTCGGCTACCGCGTTGTACTTTTCTTTCTCGGTGCGGAAGACAACGTCAGAATTTTCGATTCGAAGGAGGGGCCTATTGGTTGGAATGACAACGATCTCGAGCTTGTAAATCTTCTCGAATTCGGCCGCCTCAGTTTCAGCGGTGCCGGTCATGCCGCTCAGCTTCTTATACAGGCGGAAATAGTTCTGGAAGGTAATGGTCGCCAGTGTCTGATCTTCCTTGCGGATATTGACGCCTTCCTTTGCTTCAATGGACTGGTGCAGACCGTCAGACCACCGTCTGCCCGGCATGAGGCGGCCGGTAAAGGTGTCGACGATGATAACTTCACCATCCTTGACCACGTACTCAACGTCACGCTTGTAGAGCGCGTGCGCCTTGATTGCAGTTTCAACGTAGTGCTTGAGTTCCCAATTTTCCGCATCGGCAATGTTGTCGATGTCGAGCAGCTTTTCAATTGTGACCCAGCCATCGTCGGTGACGCCGATGGTGCGTTGCTTTTCATCGACGATATAGTCGCCACTGAAATACTTCTCGCCTTCGCGAAGCTCGATGCCAAGCTCCCGCTGACGCTTGTGGTCGGTGTGTTCGACTTCCTCGCCCAGGACAAGCTGCGGAATGATCTTGCGTACGCGCTGATATTTGTCGGTTGTCTGGTCGGTGGGACCGGAGATAATGAGCGGCGTACGTGCTTCGTCAATGAGAATCGAGTCGACTTCGTCCACGATGGCGTAGTAGTGTCCACGCTGCACGCAGTCCTTGATCTCAAACTTCATGTTGTCGCGCAGATAGTCGAAGCCGAATTCGTTATTGGTGCCGTAGGTGATGTCAGCCCCATATGCGGCGCGGCGCTCGTCGTCACTCAGGTCGTGAACGATGACGCCGACCGTGAGTCCGAGGAACTCGTAGATCTTGCCCATCCACTCAGCATCGCGCTTGGCCAGGTAGTCGTTCACCGTAACCACATGCACGCCATGTCCGGCGAGCGCATTCAAGTAGCAACTGAGAGTGGCGACCAGCGTTTTACCTTCACCGGTCTTCATTTCAGCAATCTTGCCGGAATGCAACACCATGGCGCCGATGAGCTGCACGTCGAAGTGGCGCATCTGGACGGTTCGCCAGCCGGCTTCGCGCACTACTGCAAACGCTTCAGGAAGCAGTTCGTCGAGGGCCTCCTTTTCGGCGGCAACTCTTGCTTCCTCTTCGGTAATTCCTTCAAGCCGGACTGCGATTCGGGCTTTAAATTCGCTCGTCTTTTCCTTAAGCTGCTCGTCCGAGAGTTCTTTCACCTCGGATTCCAGGGCACCGACCTGGGCCACAACTGGCGAGAGCCGCTTGACGGCACGCTCGTTCGAGGTGCCGAATACTTTCGTCAAAACCTTATCAAAAGACACAATCTTCTCCGTTTACCAGTGTAAATGCAGACAGGGGAAGGCGGCTCTGCCCACAATTCCGGGCTCCCGGCGCGCCAGGATCAATCGCCCGACGGCGGCTAGGGGCGCAAGACCAGAGATTCGACTGACTCTCCTCTTCTAATTCGCTTCAGCTGTCTATCCAACTGCTTAGCTGGAGCGTCCGGATCACCCTGGTCGTTCTCCTCAACGTCGATCACGAGTCTGGCCTCGATCGCGTGCCGAATGCTGGGCCGGTAGAACATCTGAGTCAAAAGAAAGACCGCCCCCAGCGACGCGGATGAGGGGTAGAAACCCGGTATAGATCGCCTCCTTCGACGCCTGCAATTGGCACGCCGGACAACATAGTGGCCAAGGATGAAGACAATGGCGAGGTACGGAATGCTCCCGGCAAGCGCACCTAAGACATAAGCAAAGTTCTGATTCATTAGGGCCTTTCCTGAACGCCGGTATCGCTTCAAGGGCAAAAGGCAACCGGAGACAACTGACGTCGCCTACCGAAGCCAAAGAATCTGCTGAAGGATTAACTGCGCCGGAGAGGAGGTGGCCGCTGGAAGGTGGAAGGAAGCGATGGAACGACATGCACATAGTCCAGCTTGAGGGGCGCAACTGGACCCAGCAGAATGAGTGGCGATATGAGTCCGACGAAGAAGACTGGAAGAAATGCCAGGAAGTCTCCCGCGTGCCCGGAATTCGCATGCGGTACGAGCAACACCACGAACGTCGCCAGCAACACAATTGCCGCGATCCAAAACCACGCCCGCCGATGTTGGAACGTCGTCATCTCTGTGGACTGAAGTGTACCAGCAGGCAATTCTTTCTGCCAATATGGCCACACATGCAGATAGACAAGAACGCCCCCGGCTGGTTAGCCAGGGGCTTTTGACTTTTGTAAGCCGGCTTAGTTGCTATAAAGCAGGATGCCGGTTGCTTTTTCGTCGCTTCCACCTTCGTCGGAGCTAACTGGACGATAGAAGAGCTGATTGTTTTCAAGGTAGACTTCGAGGAACGCCGGACGATCAGTAATCTGTCCAGCGATCAGCGCCTCAGAGAGAGGATCCTCGACGTACCTTTGCAGTGCACGGCGCAACGGGCGCGCACCGTAACTGCGGTCGGTCAGGGTCTTATCAAGAATCCACTTCTTGGCCTCGTCGGTTACCGAGACAGTAATGGCCTTCTGCGCCAGGTTCGCGTTCAATTGCTGCACCATGAGCTCAACAATCTGGATCAGGTCAGCATCGGACAGCGACTGGAATAGAATGACTTCATCGAGACGGTTAAGGAATTCGGGGTTGAACGTCTTTTTGACTTCGTTCTTCACCAACTCTTCAACCTTGTCGCTCACGATGTCTTCGCGCTCGCTTTGGAAGCCGAGCCCCTGCTTCTTCTGCAGGTGCCGTGCGCCGATGTTCGACGTCATAATAATAATGGTGTTCTTGAAGTCGACGGTATTGCCGAGTCCGTCGGTCAATTGGCCATCTTCAAACACCTGCAGCAGGATGTTGAACACGTCGGGATGCGCCTTCTCGATTTCGTCGAGAAGCACAACCGAATACGGCGACCGCTTCACGCGCTCCGTAAGTTGTCCGCCCTCCTCGTAGCCCACGTACCCCGGAGGCGAACCGATCAGCTTCGACACCGAGTGCTTTTCCATGAACTCCGACATATCGAAGCGGATGAGCGCTTTGTCCGATCCAAAGAGGAACTGCGCCAGAGTACGCGCCATTTCCGTCTTGCCTACGCCGGTCGGCCCAAGGAACAGGAAGCTGCCGATTGGACGGTGCGGAGACTTCAGGCCTGCACGTGAGCGGCGAATGGCACGCGCCAGCGCGGAGATCGCTTTCTCCTGCGAGATGACGCGCTTATGCAGCTCTTCTTCAACGCGAAGCAGTTTCTGCGTCTCTTCTTCCTTGATGCTGGTGACGGGTACGCCGGTCCAGCGGCTTACCACGTCCTCAATATCCTCACGGCCCACGATGCCTGCGGCCGAGTCGTCGAGGTGGTACTTATCGCGCAGGGCGCGCAGGTTTTCGCGCTCTTTGCGCTCCTCGTCGGAGTAGAACCGCGCCTTTTCGAACTCGTGGTTGGCGATGGCAGAATCCATGCGGTGCACAATGAACTTGATCCGCTTCTGCACCTCGGTAATTTCCTCGGGCAGCGAAGTCTGGCGCAGTTTGACGCGCGCGCCGGCTTCGTCGATCAGGTCGATGGCCTTGTCGGGCAGGAACCGATCGGGAATATAGCGGTTCGAGTGCGATACTGCGAATTCGATTGCAGCATCGGTGTAACTGACCGCGTGGAATTTCTCATAACGGTCCTTGATGCCGTGAATAATCTTGACGGCGTCAGCCTCGTTGGGCGGCGGCACCTTGACGGCCTGGAAGCGCCGCTCAAGCGAACGATCCTTCTCGATCGACTTGCGGTACTCGCCGGGTGTGGTGGCGCCGATGCATTGAATCTCACCGCGCGACAGCGCAGGCTTGAGGATGTTGGCCGCATCGAGCGAACCCTCAGCGGAGCCCGCGCCCACAAGCGTATGCAGTTCGTCGATGAACACGATTGAGTTCTGGTTCTCCATCAGCTCTTTCATGATGGTCTTGAGACGCTCTTCAAACTGGCCGCGGTACTTGGTGCCGGCGACAATGAGCGACAGATCAAGGCCGAGAACCCGTTTGTCTGCAAGGAAGGTTGGAACCTCCCCATCGGCAATGCGCTGCGCCAGCCCCTCGACGATTGCGGTTTTGCCAACACCGGGCTCGCCGATCAGCACAGGATTATTCTTGGTGCGACGGCACAGGATCTGAATGACGCGCTCAAGTTCGCCGTCGCGGCCTACGAGCGGATCAAGCTGCCCATCCATGGCAGCCTGGGTAAGGTCGCGGCTGAACTCTGCCAGCAGGCTGGACTCGCGTTGCCGCTGCTGAGGCGGCGCCTTCTCCTGAGTTACGCGGGCCAGTTCTTCGCGAATCTGCGCAAGCTTAAGGCCGCGTTCCTGCAGAATCTCGGAGGCGAAGCATTTTTCTTCACGCAGCAATCCAAGGAGCAGATGTTCAGTCCCAATATGCTTGTGACCAAGGCGCTCGGCTTCTTCAGCCGCATAGGCCAGCACCCGCTTGCACTCGTTTGAGAGCGGCAGGTCTACGCTGGTTGAAACCTTCTCGCGAATGGTCGTGTGAGCCTCGATCTGTTTGCGAATCGATTCCACTGAAGCATGGGAGCGCAAAAAGCGGTTCGTTAAAGCCTTGTCCTCGCGCAGCAGGCCAAGCAGCAGGTGCTCAGTCTCGATATAAGGTGAGCCGAACTGGCTGGCCTCATATCGCGCGAAGAAGATCACGCGCCGTGCCTTCTCCGTATAGCGTTCGAACATATATCTACTCCCTTCCCCACCCAGGGGGTTTCCTCGGGCTTGCAGCGGGTCTTAGTCGTCTTATTCAACTTAAGTTTCGACTTGACCTGCTCACCCTACTTTTGAAATCGCCGCCAGAGGCTGCTACCGAAAATGAGCAACTTCGCCTCCAGACAGCTAAATTGGATGGTGACGAGCGACCTCCGCTCACTGAGCCGACGGCGATCAGGCTGCCTGAGACTCCCACCCTTTTCTCTTTCAACCCGGATCTGCCAAATGTGACTCGACGGAGCCGGGATACCTATTTATATGACTCAAAACCGGACCTTCGAGGTGCTTTTCCTTCGATGTCGATGACGATGCTTGTCCGCTTACTTGCTGAAGATCAACGGGTTCAGGCGTCCACCTTCAAGCCGCAACGCCCGCGAACAACGTGCCGCGAGATCAAGGTTATGGGTGACCAGAATCGAGGTAAGCCCATGACTCTGGTGAAGATTCTGCAGCAAGTTAAAGACCATTCCGGCTGTGGTTTCATCAAGATCGCCGGTGGGTTCGTCGGCCAGCAGCAGCCGTGGATGGTTGACCAGCGCGCGGGCCAGCGCTACACGCTGTTGTTCGCCGCCGGAGAGCTCGCCGGGCCGGTGGGTACCGCGATCCTCCAACCCAACTTCTTTCAGCCAGTTAGCCGCCGTGTCCAGCGCATCCCGCTTGCTTGTTCCGCCGGCCATCAGGGGCATTGCCACGTTTTCCTGGGCCGTAAATTCCGGCAACAGGTAATGAAACTGCCAGACGTATCCGATCTCCCGGTTGCGGAAAGCTGCCGCCTGGCGAGGGGAAAGGCTGGCCACATTGGTTGAGGCGCAGTATACAGTTCCCGCGGAGGGGGCATCAAGCGCGCCGAGAATGTGTAAAAGAGTGCTCTTTCCAGCTCCGGATTGGCCGACAATTGCCACCATCTCGCTGGGCATCACCTTAAGGCTCAGATTGTTGAAGAGGTCGAGTGTGCCGTGGGAGGTCTGGTAGGTTTTGCGGAGGCCATCGACGAGGATGACTGGTTCACCAGGTTGACCCTTGACCCGCGAGTCATGAACCCACGACTCCGGGTCCCGCGCTGAGCGGGAGACCTGGCTGGCAGCCGCTGAAGGAGTCTGGATCATCTGGTTAACCTATATTTTACATGGATGCCCGAGCGGGCCCGCCTGGTAAAGCGACGAGCGCCCCTAGAGTAACGATATGCGGCAATTCACCGATGGCAATGCCCCATACGGTGAATTGCCGCATATCGAAAGGTTGGGTGGCGTCCTGCAATGTGCCACGTGGGGATCGAAGGGCACTTACCGTTGATATATTGGCAAGGACCCGTGAACCGACTTCCCTTTCTCTCTCTATCTCTGTGCCTGTGTGTGTGCGCGATGTGGCCCAATGCTGCCGGCGCACAGCAAGGTTTTCAGCATCGCTTCTTTGAGCGCAATGCAGAAATGGCCAAGCGGCAACCTTCGTGGCCGACGCCGCTGGTTGAAGCGGAGCCGCGGCTTACGCAGTACTACCGATTTGCTTTCTCAAACGAGTACACACAGGCGGGGACGCAGACGACGACTTACGGCAACAAGCGCGGCGGGGGCATTGTCGCCTTCAATCGCATCGAGGTGGACGTGTTTCCGCCGCCATACATCCAGCACAACTCAGCCGAACAGGACGGCTTTGGCGACACGACCGCGCTGATGAAGTTCCGCATCGTGTCTGCCAACGCGGAGCACGGCAACTACATTTTGACGGCGATGGCGGGACACACCTTTGCTTCGAGTCCGCACAACGGCGCGCTGACGGATGTGTGGAGTCCCACGCTGGCGGGGGGCGTCGGATTCCTGCGTCACTTCGATGTGGAATCGTCCCTGGGCGGCTCACTGCCGACGGGCAAGATTGCGCAGCAGGGACGCTCGATTGCGTGGAGCGCGATGGTGCACGACCACGTGACGGAGCACGTGTGGCTCTCAGTGGAGAACAACGCAACGTACTTCTTTGCGGGAAGCCATGACGGCAAGATGGAAAACTTTATGGCGCCGACCGCGTTCTACGTGTTCCACACGAGAGACGTGGGCCCGGTGCATCCCATCTTTACGTTTGCCGAGGGCATGCAGATCGCGACGTCAGGCTTCCACACCTACAATCACAATCTGATTTCCGAGATGCGGATTCTCTTTTAGCGACCTGCGAAAAAGTGCGCTTTGGACTATGGTTCGAACGATAGCCGAAACGGCAAAAACTGGTACATAATCTTCTGTGTTTTTGTGACGGTCGGGTGATTGCGTCTGGGGCGAGAGAAAATCTGTACCTGAATGAGCGGTAATTTTGCGCAAGAGATTTTCTGACCTGTTGGCTGCAGCTTCCCTATGTCGGAGACATTGGATATAGGGCACCCGCTTGTCGGACTATAGGCACATCTAATCCATGAACCTAGGTGCTACAATCGCAGCAAAGTAACTAGGAATTCCCGACTGAACGTTCCCGTGGCGGTTTCAATGCAAATTGATCCGGACAATCTAAATGTCCAAACAGAGAGCGACGTCGAACAGAAGATCCTCATGCCGCTGCTGCAGAGCCCTTCTTTGCTTGCAGTTCCAATTGCGAACATAAAGACCAAGTCATATCTACCTGCCTCTACTTTGGATAAAGGAGCGGGTAGGAGTTTCGGGTATTTCCCGGACTACAGCGTGTGGTGGCATGGCCTTCCAATTTTGTTGGTCGAAGCAAAGGCTCCGGAAGTCGCAGTAGAGGTCGGTTTCAGAGAAGCTACTCTGTATGCATCGTGGATTAATCAGCGATACCCGCCAGACGTAAACCCCTGCCGATTCGTCATAGCCTGTAACGGGCAGAAACTCACTTATGGGCACTGGGACTCTCTCCCGGTCCGCATGGTAGATGTTGCCGATCTCGCAAGTGGAACCGCAGAAGTTGAAGCTTTGCGCGAGTTTTGCCTCTCAAGTATTCAAGAGAAGTATGCTCTCGAGTTACGTACTCTCCTCCGCCGGCCGTCTTTCACCTTGCCATTCAATTTGGCTGGAGGAGCTGCTCTGCTAACGGGCAAACTACCTGTAAACAGTTTCGCCGCAGATTTATCCCCAATACTCCGAAGATATTTTTCATCGACGAGCCCTGAAGACAATGCTGAAATTGTGGAAAGAGCTTATGTTAGTTCCGCGGAGGTTACTGAATATGACAGAATATTGGAATCTCTCCTCAAAGATAGACTCCCCTCACAACGTGGAGCGCTCGTTCAGGAACTTGAACCTAGTCGGAAAGGTGAGGAGCACGTAGAAAGAGCAATCCTCGACTTTGACAAGAGTCGCCCGAAGGGCGGCCAATTGCAAATCGTTCAAGGAGCCGTTGGAAGTGGTAAATCGCTGTTTATCCAGCGATACAGAGGGGTATTACAATCTGCCGAGCTCAAGGCGCGATGTTACTGGGCAATTGTCGATTTCAATGCCAGCCCTGCGGTATTAACGAACGCCGAACACTGGCTCTGCGAATCCTTCGTCGAAAGCTTCGAAAAGCGAAATCCACAAGTTGATCTCTACTCTGCATCAACTCTGAAGGGTATCTTCTCCCGCAACATTCAACGCAAGAAGGCCATATACGAGGAATTCGCGAAGCACTCAACTGAGGTTGCGGGCGTCGAGAAGGCTAAAGATTTGGCACGCTGGCAGGATGACCCTGATGAACTCGCACGAGGGATAGCGGATTACATCCTCGGCATGCGAAGAGAGGTCCTCGTAGCCGTTATGGACAATGTGGATAAATTGGATCTTGATAACCAATTGAAAGCATTCCAATTGTCCCTCTGGTTTATGCAACGCACAGGCGCATTTGTAATATTGCAGATGCGGGACGAGACCTTCGAACGTTTCAAAGATAAACCACCTCTCGATACCTATCGAACGAATCTAACGTTTCATATTTCACCCCCTAGATTCGTCGATGTTGTAAAGAAGAGACTTGAACTCAGCATGGAGTACCTTGCTGAGCACGCGCAGGAAAAGCAGGAGTACTCCATTGAATCCGGTTTAAGGATTTCGTACCCAAAGACAGAGCTTGGGGAGTTTTTGAAACGACTCTACCTTGATGTATTTGATCGAAGGCGAAATGTATCGCGAGTGCTTGAAGCACTTGCCGGAAGAAATGTGCGTCGTGCTTTGGATATGTTTGTGAGCATCATAACTTCTGGGCATATCAGCCCGCGATCACTGACAAGTACAATCCTAGGTGGAAGTTCTAGCGTAACTGAGCGCGACATCATCAGAGTTTTAATGCGGACAGAATACCGCTATTTCAGCGAGCACAGCGGATTCGTTTTCAATATCTTTACCTTTGACCCTGATTGGGAGAGTCCTGACAATCTCCTAATCCCCGAGATCCTTTACTTCTTGGCAAACAATCGAAAAGTGCGGGGGCAAATTGGGTTGGAAGGATACTTCAGTTGCCGGCAAATCGCTGATGAGCTCCAGCTCTTCGGATACTCGGACCATGACACATTATCTGCACTAAATCTATTACTTCGAAAAGAGTTAATTTCGTCTGACAAAATGAACTTCGTTTCGGTTGACTACGATGATTCTGTACGGATTTTATCGTCAGGTTTCATTCATATCAGAGTATTGGCTTCAAGATTGGAGTACCTTTACGGGATATTGGCATCAACCCCTTTGACAGAACTAGATACCGCTCGAGAGCTTGCAGCCTGGACGAATGCGGAGCGACAACGTGGTGACTTACCTAAGATGCAGAAGGTTGTTGCGGTTGAACAGTTCTATGCATACTTGCTCCGACAGCTCCGTGACAGCTCGAGCCCGATGGAACGTGAGCAGAGCAGTGGAGCCGCATACGTACTGAGCAAGATAGACGAATGCATAACCCATTCTAAGAGACCCACGGACCGGCAATCGCAGCCAGATGAACTTGACTGATTGAGGTTGCTGCAGCGATCTCATGCGTTCGTCTCAGACTGAATCCGCATTCTGACCAATCCCCGGGTGCGATCATTACCTCGGATAACGAAAAGACAAGTTACATTTTCAGGAGTAAGTAGGAATGTGTGGGAGAAAAACAGAAGCAGATCCTTCACTCCGCTTACCCCATCGCTGCGCGACGGGGCCCCAAGCCGCTACGTTCAGGATGACACCGAGGAACAGGGGACGAGGTTACGAGGGGACAAGTTAAGACGCCGGTATCAGTTTTCGGCTGGTCGGGGTTTGTGGTATCCCGTGGGGCCAAGTGCAAGGGTGAGGGACATGGGGCACCCGCGTGGTGTGGAAGAACCTGAAAGCAGGTTACAAGTCGATAAGTTTCCGAGTTGACTAGTGAGTGAGCAGCCGATGAAGAGAAAGGCAACCGCAGATCCTTCGACTACGCCTCAGGATGACAAGCGATGGAGGAAAAGTGGGCAGTTGTCGGTGGGCTGGGGCTTATGGTGGACGCTTTGGCTGGGGTGGGTTGGATTTGCTAACCTTGGCACACGATGATGAAACATTCCAATTTTGCCGGGGCGGTATTGCTTTTGATCTGCTCGGTTCCCTTGCCGGCGCAGAAGCGAGTTACTACGCAGGCGATTCGCTTTGAGGGTGCGCCGCAGTTCTCGCGCGATGAGCTGATGGGAGCGGCGGGGATCAATCCCAAAGCGCGTTTGACGGCGGCGCAGGCGAAGGCCGGCGCGAAACAGCTTGTGGCTTCAGGCATGTTTAAGGAAGTGAAGTTTACGCCGAGCAGCAAGGGGATGCTGTTTGCGCTGGTGCCCGCGAGCCAGCTTTATCCGATGCACATGGAGAATGTTCCGCTGACGCCGGGCAAGGACCTGGATGCGAGTTTGCATGAGCGGTTCCCGCTGTATCACGGGATGTTGCCGGCGGGCGGCTCGCTGGTGGACGGAATTTGCCATGCGCTGGAAGAGATGCTGACGGCGAAGAACATCAAGGCGACGGTGAAGGCGGCGCTGACGAGCGAACTGGGTCCCAAGAAGATTACGGCGGTGAACTTTACAGTGACGTCGCCGGCGGTGCGGATTGGGAGGATTCAGCTGGTGGGTGTGTCAGCAGCGATGCAGGCGAAGGCGAGCCTGCTGGCGAGCGGGCAGATGGGAAACGGCTTTGACACGGAGAATACGGCAGCAGGGCTGGAGCGCGCGTTTGAGTTGCTGTACCAGGACGAGGGCTACGCGGCGGTGAAGGTGGAGGTGGCCCAGGTTGATCCGCCGACGGTGACGGAGCAGGCGGTGGATGTTCCGTACACGGTGACGATTAAGGAAGGCTTGGTGTACAAGCTGGGTTCGATTGAGCTGCCCGCGAACGCGCTGGTGACGCAAAAAGAGATTGAGAAGCTGGTGAACAAGAAACCCGCCGGGGCGGGAAAGCCGCTGGATCTGTTTGTGCTGACTGTGTGCGAGGTGTATCGCGCGAAGGGGTATCTGGATTGCGAAGCGACACCGCACCCCGCGTTTAACGAGGGCGCGCACATTGTGAATTACACGCTGGAGATTAATGCGGGACAACCGTACAGAATGGGTACGGTTAATTTCGACGAGGCTCCCGCGGAGATGGCCGGGCGATTGAAGCGTGCATGGAAGATGGCGGAAGGCGACGTGTTTGACGAGAGTTATCTTTCAGGTTTTGCGGCGCAGGCACAGAAGAGGGATAAGACTCTGGCGAAGTGGATGCAGAACATGATCACGACGTATGACACGAAGCCGGATGCGGCCAAGCATGAGGTGGACTGCGTGTTCCATTTTGCCAAGCCTGCGAAGTGATTGGGACGAGGTTACAAGTTTCAAAGCTATCCCACCCTTGCGCGGTGAAGCTGCGCAAGGATGGGGCACCCGAGAGTATGCACGCCTAAGCTAGGCGGGCATCTTCATGTACTTGCTTAGTACGTCGACGAGGCCCTGGTTGGTGTCGCACTGTTTGGCTGAGAACGACGAGAGGACGTGGTCGAGCTCGTTTTCAGAGAGTCCCTTGAACAGGCCGGCGTAGAGCGGCTGCATGAGGGTTCCGGTGTAGTAGCAGAGGACGGACTGCTTGAGGCAGCGGATGTTGTACTGCTGGTCGAGGCCGGGATCGGCTACTTCATGGTAGATGGTGTCGGCGAGGCTGGAGACGTCGTCCTTGATGGGCGTGGGCGGGAGCCAGGACATCCAGTCGTCTGTGCCGAGGGCGCGCTTCTTTTTGAGCAGGTCAGCGATGCGCTCCATATATGGAGACGAGGGGCTGAGAGTGAGCATGCCCATGACGCCGATGTCCTTGTAGTTCCAGGTGGTCCAGTGGCCGTTGTGCTGCTCGATGATGCCGATCTGGTCGTCGAGTGCGCGGAGGCGGTCGGGGTTCTCCTCGGGAGGGCCGTTGAAGACGGAGCCGAACTCGCCTACCCATAGAGGCACGTTGTGCTGCTTAGTGAACTTGGTGCCATCGGCGTCGAGGAAGAATTGCTCCTGACGGGCGCGGTCCCAATGCTGGCCCGCGCTGCCTGCGGAGGCGGAGCGGGGATGAATCATGCCAGGATACTGGCCGGGGCCGAAGCCGGGCACGGTGTAGTTGTGTGAGCTGTAGGCGATGTTGTCGTCGTAGGGCGCGTCGAAGCCGGCGAAGTCTTTGGCGTAGTTGTCACCTTCAAGAAAGATGATGTGTTTGGTGTCGTTTTTGCGGATGGCTGCGACGACGCGATGGAAGAGCGAGTTCATGCGGTCGTAGCGAGGCTTGTAGTTGGAGTAAATGTTCCAGGGGTAGTCGCCGTATTCGCTGTTGGAGTTTGGCTCATTGAGAATGTCGTAGCCGGCGATGACGGCGCTGTTCTTATAGCGGCGCGCGAACTCTGCCCATAGAGCGATGTAGCGATCCTGATACTGGGAGGTTGTCCAGAGGAGGCTGTGGCGGTTTGCGTTGTCGGAATGCCAGTGCACGTTCTGCCATCCCTGAGCAGAGTGGAGATCGAGGATGACGTAGAGGCCGTGCTTTTCGCAGGCGTGCAGGACTTTGTCGAGACGGGCGAAGCCGGACTCCTTGTATTTGAAGGGTGCGTCGTCGTCTTCGAAGTGGCGGTAGTTGATTGGGAAGCGGACGCAGGATGCTCCGGCCTTGCGGAGGAAGATGACGTCGTCTTCGTTGAAGAAGTAGTTGAGCAGGCAGTCGAAGAAGAACTCAGCGCGTGAGGCACCGAGCACGTCGGCCATTTGCGCGCGCAGGGTATGCTCAGCGCCGGGGTGGCCGTTGATGAAGTCTTCCATGTTCATCCAGCCGCCGGGGCAGGTTCCGCGGAGGCGAACTTTTTTGCCTTTGGCGTCGACGATGTCAGGGCCTTTGACGTGGAGGAACTCCATTGAGCCAGTACCGACGTAGGTGTTTGCTGCCTGTGCAGCGGCGGGCTCGGCTGCGACTGAGGTTCCCTTTGCGGTGAGCGCGGCGGCGCCGGTGAACGCGGCCAACTTTAGAAAATCGCGGCGCGGATGAAGATCAGTTGCTTTCTTTGACATAAGGCCTCTTTCGAAGATTTGCTTTGCGGTTCACGATAGCGGCGAGCACAATGGATGCAACGGCATCGGCTCCCGACAAGGATTTGACGTTTACTGCGATCGACCGGCTCATGACCTGCGGCAGCTAATCATTTTTACAGGTGCAATAAGCAGCCGGCAGACTCACGTGGACATGATACCCCCGGCAGGTGCATTTGCCTCACGCACGGACTGTGCCGCTCCAAACATCTCCCGGTGCAGGGAAGGCTGTGCGGCTAAGGTTGTGCACGTGGAGGAATATCACGTCTTGCCAGAGATATTGAGGCCGGCTCACAGGTGTCAAGTGACGGCCTGGACAATTTGCTACTCAGCACGCAGGGCCTGCATGGGTTCGACTGCAGAAGCGCGTCTGGCGGGCAGCAGGCAGGCGGCGATTCCTACGACAAGCAGCATACAGACTGCGGCGACGGCTAACGCTGGATCGTAAGGATTCACTTGGTAGAGGAGATTGCTTACCACGCGTGCAGATGCGAAGGCCAAGGCAACACCCGCAGCGGCGCCTATGGCGACGGGGAACAGACCATCGCGGAGCACCCATCGATACACGCCGGCGCGTTGCGCTCCGAGGGCGATGCGCAAACCGATCTCGCGAGAGCGCTGCACCACGGAGTACATAACCACGCCATAGACTCCGAGGCCAGCAAGAAACAGAGAGCTAGCGGCAAACAAGAGCAGCAGGTCCATCACGAATCGCTGGTTTGCCACCGAGTCCGCGACCAGACCGCCGAACGCGCGCACGGTAGGAACGGGCACATTCGGGTCAACGCTCCAGATTGTACGGCGAATGATGTCTGCCATTGCAGAAGGATCCTGACTTGTCCGCACCACCAGGCCGGCTATGGGGTCGCATCGGTACCAGAACGGAACATAGATGAGCATAGGATCTGGCTTTGCGAGCGAGATGGTGTGTGCATCCGCCACTACGCCGACCACAGTGAAAGGCTTTTCGCGATCTCCGCGTGTGAACTGCTTACCGACAGGATCACTGCCGGGCCAAAGCGTTTTAGCAGTCTTCTGCGAGACGAGGGCCAGGTTCCTGCCCCGATCGCTCCGGCCGAAGAACCGGCCCGAGATGAGCTGCAGATGAATCGCCGAGAAATATTCCGGGCTGACCCAGCGAAAGCTTTCCAACGGCAACTGTGTAACCGGCCGATTGTCTCCTGTGACGCGCGCCATGTCACCCCAACTTTCTCCAGTGAGAGGCAGCACGCTGGTGATGGCGGCGTGCTCTACTCCAGGAGATTGGTCCATGCGTTCGACGACTTCCCGATAAAATGCCGCGCGATGCTCGAGGTCGCGATAGGACTCCGTGGGCAGGTTGATGGTGGCGGTTATTGTTCTTTCGGTGGTGAAGCCGGGATCGACGTGCATCAGCTTTACGACGCTGGCGGTCAAAAGTCCGGTCATAAGCAGGAGCGCGGTGCTTGCGGCAACTTCCACTCCGACGAGAATGCGCCGGGCTCGCCGGTTGCGGCGCGATTCGCCGGCCAGCCGCGATTCGCTGCGAAGGACTTGACTGGGAGCAGTGCGCGAGACCATGAAGGCCGGGGCCGCACCCGCGAGCAGTGCAGCAATGACTGCCAGGAATGTTGCGCATACTGCGCCGGCCCAGTCGAGATGCAGCGAGCCGCGAAAATTAAGCGCCGGCGGCAGGTAGCGTTGCATGGCCGGTACGATGATGGACGCCAACAGAATTCCCAGGCCTCCGCCCGCGACTGCAAGCACGACGGTTTCGCGAAGCGCCATGCGCACCAGTTCTGCACGTCTTGCGCCGAGTGCTGCCGCAACGGCCATCTGCTGCTTGTGGCCGACAGCGCGCGCGAGCAACAGGTTGGTCACGTTCACGCATCCGACGAGCAGCAATCCCGCGACTGCCGCGAGCAGGATGAGCAGCGGTTTCCTGTTATTCCCAACAAGTTGCTTCTGGAATGGCGTAAGCATTACGGAGAGGGTTGCCTTTTCATCGGCGGGCAGATTTGTGCTAATGGTGTGCTGAAGCGCATTCAGATCCGCAGTGGCGGCTGCGAGAGATATTCCGTTTTTCAGCCGCGCCAATCCGAAGTAGTTCAGATCGCCCATTTGCTCGGCTAGCCGCTCCTGCGATAGGGCAAGCGGTTGCAGCACTCCGATGGGCAATGTGCGATTTGCATTGCCCATCGATCCCAGGCTTCGTATCGAGGGCATATGGAATGACTGCGGCATGACGCCGATCACTGTGTAAGGAAAGCCGTTCAGCCGAATCGTTTTGCCAACGATGCCAGGGTCGCCGCCGAACTGTTCGCGCCACAGGCTGTACATGAGGATGGCGACGTGCTCGTTGCCAGGCCGTGTTTCGCTCTCTGTGTAGGTGCGGCCCAACTGCGGCTGCACTTTGAGCACGGAGAAGATTCCGGGCGTAGCAGACAGGACACCGACCTGCGATGGGCGACCAGCTGCGCCGAGCGGCGCCGAGCCTTGCTGCATGATGGCCATTGAATCGAAGCTGCGATTGTGGCGACGCCAAAAAGTGAAGTGATTCGCGCTGACGGGGAACGTGGGATAGACGTTGCTCCACTCGGCAGCAATTTCTTCAATGTTTACAAGCTGCTGAGATTGAGCAAAAGGCAACGGACGCAACATGACATCATAGACAAGCGTAAAGATTGCCGTTGTTGCGCCGATGCCGAGAGCGAGAGTCAATACCGTGACCAGGCTGAAGCCGGGCGACCTGGGCAATTGCCGAATCGCGTAACGAACGTTCTGCCACAAACGCTCAAGGCCGGCCAGGCCCCACACCTCATGCGTTTGCTCTCGAATCAGCGTGGCGTTGCCGAAGGCGCGGCGCGCAGCAAAGCGAGCTTCATCGGGCGAAAGACCTTGCTCGCGCTGCTCTTCCTCTTCGAGTTCGAGATCGGAGCGCAACTCCCTCTCCAGGTCCGCATCGCGTTTCTTAATCTGCCAGAATCGCATTTCAGCCCTCCTCGGCAGCAGGCCACATGACACGAGAAACAGCTTCCATCATCTGCTTCCACTGTGCTTCTTCAACCACCAACTGCTTTTTGCCTTCTTCCGTGAGCCGATAGTATTTGAACTCGCGATTACGGTCAGGAGCAGTTTCCCATTTGGCGGCGATCCACCCGCGCTTCTCAAGGCGATGCAAGGCCGGATAGAGAGATCCGTGCTGCATCTGGAGATATTCATTGGTCGTTCTCTGAATGTGCTTGCCGATCTCGTGCCCGTGTGCGGGTCCGCAAACGAGCGTTCGCAGGATGAGCATATCCAGCGTGCCCTGAAGAAGATTGGCTCGCAGCTCTGTTTGTTTGGCCATGGAAGACGTTCTACCCTCGCTGAGAAACGATGGTAGACATTCGACTATCAATTGTCAAGAATACGCCTGCGAGGGCTCTGTACGGCTGACTCAAAACAGTGCGTTTCTCACATGCGATTTTGGCAAGCGGAGGGTTGGGGACGGAGTGTGATTTCGATTCTTTCGAAGGCGGATTACGGTGGTTCGGTGTGACCGCCGGTGCGGATTGGGCTAGTAGTCCGGGAGCTGGATTTTATCTGCGAGGCCGGCACCCAGAGCCAGATCGGCAACGACGGGAATCTTCATGAGGTTGAATATCTGGTTGCGGAGAAAGAGCGCGAGCCTTGATGGCGGAGCGAATGAGCTTGCAAGGCGGAGAGCGGAGTTTTGCTTGTTGAGGACGAAGGGGCCGAAGAGGCTCTGATATTTGCTGAAGGCCTCGGCATAGTTACCGTTGGAGCGTTTGAGCTCGCCTGCAAGGATGTATGCCGCGATCATGGCCAGCGCGCATCCCTGGCCTGCGAGTAGCGAAACGCAGAAAGCTGAGTCGCCAACGAGGGCGATGCGGCCGCTGCTCCAGGAACAGGACGATCCTGCCATACGAATCTGGCTGACACGATCGAGATAGAGTTCGTTGGAATCGTCGAGTGCATCGAGGATAACTGGACATTCCCAGCCGGCGTTGCCGAAGCGGCGGCGCAACATGGCCTTCTGGTCCGGCAATTCCGAAGGGATTTCGGGGTTGCTGTCAGCGAAGGTGAGGTGAAACATGGTTTGACCGCCGGAAAGAGCGAAGCGCCCAACCTGCCGGCCGACTTGCGTGTACATGACGTAGGTGAGTTCGTCGCGCGGTTCGTAGCCGTCGATGACGAATGCGGCGACTTTGAAGCCGAGGTATTTTTCGAAGTCCCGCTCAGGACCAAAAGCAAGTTCGCGGATGCGGGAGTGAAGCCCATCGGCGCCAATGACGAGATCGAACTCTCTGACGGAACCTCCGGTGAGCGTGACGCGCACGCATTCGTCGGTCTGGACGAGGCTTTCGACACTCTGGCCGAAGATGGTTTCAACCTTGCCGTCTATTTTGCCGTAGATGGCGTTGGCGAGATCGGTCCGCGGGAGGCTCACGTAGCGGTCGTGGGTCTGGCGGAAGAAGGCGTCGACCGGGAATCCTGCGATGCGCTTGCCATTGTCGTTGACGACTTTGACTTGCTTGAGGCGGTAGCCTTTTTTGCGAACTTCAGGCAGGATGCCCATGCGCTCGGCCAGATCGAAGCCCGCACCCCAGAAGTCGACGATGTAGCCTCCGGTTCTGAGGTGAGGCGCCACTTCAAGGATGGTTGGGGTGATGCCGTGCTGGAGTAGCCAGTAGGCGAGCGCAGGGCCAGCGATACCTGCTCCGGAGATCAAAATTCTCATAGAAGAATGTGATGCCAGTGACGCGTGGCGTGCTGCTCGGTATTGACGGCGAATGCGCATGAATGGTGAGCGCGATGGGGTGAGCAGGAAACCGACTGGCGGGCCTGCACGGACACATTCTGCTGTGCGTGTTATCACTTACCGCTGAAGCTGCGCCACGTAAGAATCAGCTCAACCCGTGAAACATACATCTTCCTTCTTGTCGTGGACGGTGATGGTCGCCCTTGTGTGCTCCGGCTGCGCAGCGTGGACACAGCAGTCTTATTACCAGCAGGTTCGTTTGCACAATGCGTCGATGGCGGAGGTTCAACCGACGTGGATGACGCCACTGATGCAGTCGGACGCGCGAATTGGGCAGGCGCTTCGCATTTCGGTGTCGAACTCGACGTTCGGGGGCAATCACGTGCTGAACTACGGTAACGGCCGAGGCGCCAGCCTGCTGCTGAGTCGGCGCATCCAGGTGGATCTCAATCCGCCGGCGTTTTTTCGCAATCACGCGAGCGGCGCGCCAGACGGTTTTGGCAATGCGTCGACGCAGGTGAAGTACCGCATCGTCTCCGGCAATGCGGAGCATGGGAACTTCGCGGTGTCGGCGGTCTTGTACCATGCGTTTGCTCCACGTATTGAGCAGAACTTGCTGCAGACGTCGTTCTACGCTCCATACATCAATGCGGGCAAGGCGTTTGGCAGGCTTGCGGTAGTTGGAAACGTGGGCGGATTTTTGCCTACCGGAAAGATTGGGCAGCAGGGCCGCGCGATTGAGTGGAACATGACGGCGCAGTTCCACACATCAGCGCGGACGTGGGTTGAAGTTGAAGACAACTCTGCGTTTTTTCACGCAGGGCCGTTTGACGGGCTGACACAGAACTTTGTTACACCTGCGGCGTTTGTGGCGCTGCGGCGCAAGAACTGGAAGCCCGAGCATGCTTATGCGGTACTGGCTGCTGGTGAGCAGGTTGCCACTACGAGTTTTCACTACTATGACCACAACCTGGTGACTGAGATGCGGGTGGTGTTCTAGAAGCCGCCGTGCGGCAAACCAGCTGCGGAGAGCCGAACAATGAAGTTGATACGGTGGATTGCGATTGCGACACTGATCTTTCTGGGAGTCACGGCTCTGATTGGAGCGCTTCCACTCATCATCGATCCCTCGGGCGCGCTGCTGCGGATGCCGTTGAGTCTGCTCGAGCACTCTCCGTTCAGCGATTATCTGATTCCGGGAATTATTCTGTTGGTTGCAGACGGGCTATTGAGTTTTCTGGTGCTGATATTCGTATTGCGCAGAGTACCGCGATGCGGCTGGTGGATTGCGCTACAAGGATGCGTGCTGTTTGGCTGGATCACAATTGAGGTTGTGATGATTCGCGCAGTAGTGTGGGCGCATTGGGTGTATTGGGCGGTAGCGCTTGTCCTGATAGTGTGCGGATGGCTGCTGAGAGATGAGGGGGTAAAGCTTGCGGAACCTGGGGAATGAGACTGTTTGATTTCGACCGGCTAATACTCGACCTTGCTCGGTGCTTCGATCCATGCCTTGAAGCTAGTCCAGGCTTCGTCGCGAAGGATTTGGGTTGAAGGGATTTTGCGGGCGGCGTGGTCTTGGCGCAATTCGTCGTAGAGGAAGGCGTCGTCGAATCCCGCTTTGGCGGCGTCGGCTGCGTTGGCGCCGTAGTAGATGGCGTCGATGTGCGCCCAGTATGCCGCCGCAAGACACATGGGGCATGGCTCGCAACTGGTGTAGAGTTCGCAGCCAGTGAGGTCGAAGGTGTTGAGGGTGCGGGCTGCCGCGCGGATAGCGTTGACTTCGCCGTGCGCGGTTGGATCGTTGGTGGCAGTAACCGAGTTTGAGCCTTCACCGACGATTTTGCCGTCGCGCACAATGACTGCGCCAAATGGGCCGCCCTTGCCCAAGACGACATTTTGAGTTGCGAGGTTGATGGCGCGGCGCAGGAATTCGGGATTGGCTGTGCCCGGCATGGAAATCGGCTCCGGCTCAAGGGGATGATGGAGACATCTCAAGTATGGCACAGGCGGATTGCGGACCGTTTCGCATTCGGTGACTTGAAAAGCAGCCAAGCGAGACTGAGCGTGGCTACGACGTAAAATCTGCTTATGGCGGCGGGCGATTCTCCTCTGAAATTGTTGAATGCGGATATTGTTGCGTGCAATGGATGCCCGCGGCTGCGCGAGTACTGCGCCGAAGTTGCTCGTGTGAAGCGACGCGCTTATGCCGACTGGGAGTACTGGGGCAAGCCTGTTCCATCATTCGGAGATGACCGGGCCCGGGTGCTGACGCTGGGGCTCGCGCCGGGTGCGCACGGATCGAATCGCACGGGGCGCGTGTTTACGGGCGATGGGTCCGGCGATTTTCTTTATCCGGTGCTGCATGAGGCTGGGTTTGCCTCGCAGGCTAAGGCGGTTTCGCGCGAGGACGGCATGAAGCTGAAGGGGATGTGGATCAGCGCAGTGGTGCGATGCGCTCCGCCGGGGAACAAGCCTGCTCCTGAAGAGCTGCGCAGGTGCGCACAGTGGCTGGACAAGGAGATGGCGCTGCTGAAGGATGTGCGCGTTGTGGTGTGCCTGGGCCGTATTGCGTTTGACGGTTTGCTGGGTTATGAGCAGAGGATGGGCAAGCTGAGTTCGCGGTCGGGATTTGCCTTTGCGCATGGTGCTGAGTATGAGTTGCCGGATGGCTTGACTGTGATTGCGAGCTATCATCCTTCGCTGCAGAACACGAATACGGGCAAGCTGACGCGGCCGATGTTTTTGAAGATCTTTAAGCGTGCGCGGAAGCTGGCCGGGCTTGAGTAATTGCGGGCTGAGTAGCTCTGGTGGGACGGGAGAAACGATGGACGATTTTGCGAAGAAGATTCTGAGCGATGTGAATCTCGACGAGATTGCGCCGCGCACGAAGGAGCGATCGCCGGCGGATCACTGGCCGCCGGCGGTGCTGCTGGAGCGAGCGGCGTATCTTCGCAAGATGGCGTGGTATGGAGACGGATCGGCGAGCGAGACGATCAAGGAGTATCCGCATTATGGAGTTGAGCTGTCATTCAGAAGCAGAACGAGCGATGCCGAGGTGCACGAAAGCTATGGCTGTCTTTTTCATGTGCTGGCTGGTGCGGCGACGCTGGTAATTGGTGGAACGGTGACGCGGGCGCGATCGGCAGGCGTTGGCGAGTTGCGCGGCATCTCAATTGAGGACGGCGTGCCGCATGAGCTGCGCCAGGGCGACATTGCCCATGTGCCGGCCAGAGTTGCGCATCAGTTTTTGATTGCGGGCGATAAGTCAGTGACTTGTTTGATTGTGAAGATTCAGGAAGTGAAGTAGGTCAGGAGAAGCGATCTATAGCGATATATATGGAGCGGGAGACCGGGATCGAACCGGCGACATTCAGCTTGGGAATGTGGTCATCAATTGAAAACAAATAACATGGCGTTTACCCGATCTCGTTCTGGCGATAGAGAATACGGGCATTTCTAAAAGTGCCATTCTTCAGGAATCGAATAGAGCAGAAATGGAGCAGACGGATTTTTGAATCGACGGATGATCGTTAGCAAATGGGACCAGACCACAAAAGATTGTGTCCGACGCAAGGTTTGGTTGCGCCTTGCAGGCTTGCTTGGCATAGGAGCAATATCGGGGACAACTTGCCCAGCGACCTCTTTGGCGTCAAGGTGGAAACGTTATTAATTTAAACAGCTTACAATTCAAGATGGCAATCTAAGTCCTTGTAAGCACGTACAACCCCCAAGTTTCGGCGTATCGCAAAACGTATCGCGTTTGAGCCTGCCCGTTCGGCTCTTTTTTGAGCAATTTTCAGCCGATTTCAGCCACGATCATTCAATATTCATGAATCTTGAATATTGAATGATTCAACGCTATACTTGGTCAATGCTGAAGCCGCAGGACATTCTCGTACTGCTCAAGCTCTCCATCGAACCAGAGAGGCCGACGTACCTGCGTCTCGCCCAGCAACTGCATCTCAATCCCTCCGAGGTGCATGCTTCGGTCAAACGTGCGCGCACTGCCCACTTGCTGCAGGGACCGCCAGAGCAGGAGCGCGTCAATCGTTCCGGTTTGCTCGAACTGCTTCTGCACGGCCTGCGTTACGTCTTCCCGGCGGAAAAGGGCGCTCTGACGCGTGGCGTTCCGACGGCCTATGCAGCATCTCCTCTTAAGGAACAAATCGCGCCCGATGGCGAGCCGGTTCCGGTATGGCCCTACGCCGAGGGTACGGTTCGAGGATACAGCTTCACGCCTCTGCACAAGAATGCGCCGCTGGCAGCTCTTGAAGACCAGAGGTTCTACGAACTGCTGGCGCTTGTCGACGCTCTGAGGGAAGGCCGGGCGCGTGAGCGCGAACTTGCCGGCCGTGAATTGAAGCTTCGACTGGAGGTGTCGGGCCATGCCGCATCCCAATCTTGAGCTTTTGAAGCTGACCGCGGAAAAGCTGCGGCCATTGCTTCCGGAGATCGTATTCGTGGGCGGCTGTGCAACTGGCCTGCTGGTCACTGATCCGGGAGCTGCACCGGTCCGCGCCACATACGATGTAGACGTCATCGCCGAGATCGGTTCCTACGCCGACTATGCAATATTCTCCGAACGACTTCGCGCGCTAGGCTTTCAAGAAGACACACGAGAAGGTGCGCCAGTCTGCCGTTGGACCTGCGGATCGTTGACGCTGGACGTGATGCCGCTCGACGAGAAAATCCTCGGCTTTTCTAACCATTGGTATCCGGATGCAATGCAGGCGGCAGTCGCCATTACGATCTCCGAAAACCTGAAGGTGCGGGCCATTACGGCGCCGTACTTCCTTGGCACGAAGCTCGAAGCGTTTCACGGTCGCGGCCACCTGGACTATTTCGCCAGTCACGACCTGGAGGATCTGATTGCCGTCGTTGATGGGAGGGCTACTTTGCTCGATGAAGTTGCCGCGGCGCCGGAGGACTTGCGCAAGTTCATCGGCAATGCAATCCGCGCATTGGTGACAGAGCCGCGCTTTCAGGATGCTCTGCCCGGTTATTTGTTGCCAGACGCGGCCAGCCAATCCAGGATTCCTCTGCTTCTCAGACGACTTGAGTCTCTCGCAAAACTGTGAATTTATCGTGAGGATGAAATGCATGAGTCCCAAACAACAAACTTCGGCAAAGAGCAGGGCGCAAAAGCCCACACGAGATGACGGCTGGACAGTTCTGAGTTGGGACGATCTCGCCGAGTGGGCAGGTTCTCGCTCTGTTGATCGAGGCAGAACGTATCAAAAACAAGGGCGCGTCCATGATCTTGCGATATCAGACGACGGATGGCTGTTAGCGACTGTCACGGGCGGCGCACGCTATGCGGTGACAGTCTGGTGCGAGTCATCCGCAAAAAGCGCAGGGGCAATCTATTCGCGTTGCACATGTCCGGTTGGCACCAGCGGCTGCAAGCACGCTGTAGCGGTCGTTGCCGAGTACCTCGAAAGATTGAGCGCAAGCGAAGATACCCCCGTGGCGGACCAGGACGACGAACGCTGGGAGATGCTCGCCGACGAGAGCGGCGAAGAAGATGACGACGATGAGACGGACGATCTGGATATGGATACCGGAGACGCTGAAGACGATGAAGACCCGCAAGTCTATTATGTCCACCGGCATCGGCATCCAGAAGCATCCGGAAGAAAGACACTCAAGGCATCAAACGAAAAGATCCGCAAGCATATCGAAGCCAAGAGTCACGATGAATTGGTGGAGTTGATCTGGGCTCTGACCGAACGGTTCCCCGCGTTGCGCGAGGAGTTTCGCGATCGTATTGCGCTGGGCGAAGGCAATGTAGATCGCCTGGTGACAGAAGCACGGAAAGAGATCAGGCGCGTCGCCTCCGAGCCCGGCTGGCAAAACAATTGGAGGGGTGATGGACATACGCCGGATTACAGCCGCGCGAAACATCGTCTGGAGTGATTATTGGAGCTTGGGCATCCTGATGCGGTGGTGCGCCTTGGAAAAGAACTGATGACGCTGGGCAACGAGCAGATTGGTCAATCGAACGACGAGGGCGAAACCGCAGAAGCCGTAGGTGAATGCGTGCCGGTTATCTTTCAGGCAGTTGCCGCATCAACGCTTACTCCCGCGCACAAGCTGCTTTTCGCAATCGATGCGCATCTGCGGGACGATTATGGCATTGTCAACAATGCAGCCGAGGTCATTCTCAAAATGCCCGGCGCAAAATCGGCATGGTCCGAAGTAGCGGATGTTCTGACACGGCGCGCAAAGTCGCCTGTAAAGGAGGATGATCCCTACTACCGCAAATACCAGCATGTGCATATCGCCGATTGGTTGATCCGGGCCCTTGAAAATGCTGGCCGCACAGACGAGATCCTTGCTGTTTGCGAACAGGAAGCGCGCGTATCCGACAGCTATGAGCGTCTGGTCAAACGACTGATTGAGAGGAAGCAATACGAGGAAGCCGAGCGCTGGGCGGCCGAGGGTATCGAAAAAACGGCTGCAAAGCTGCCTGGTATTGCGTCTAGTCTCGAAAAGCTGTTAGGCGAAACGGCGATTCAGCGCAGGCAATGGCCGATTGCCGCGGCTCACGCAGCTTTCGGGTTCTTCTCACATCCCAGTCGCGATAGCTTTCAGAATTTGATCAAGGCTGCGGCCAAAGCTGGCTGCGAAGACAGCATCCGCGGCATCGCGCTCAGCTTTCTCGAAACCGGCGCTTCGTCATTGCCTTCGCCTGGCACAGCATCGGCGAAGAGCGTAGAAAATACAGAATGACCGCTGCCAATGCCAGCTTATCTTCTGCCGCTGCTGGGGAATGAGTCCAGATATCGCTCGGCGGCGGCCCCGCATTTCGATGTGCTGATCGACATGGCTATTGCCGACAGGCGCCAGGATGATGTGCTTCGTTGGTATGATGCCATGTCGGCCGGACAAACGCATCGAGGAAGCATGTCTTGGTATGGCTCTGGCGGCTACGGAGATCAAGTGGCGGCAGCGGTGACGGAATCGCATCCCGAGCGGTCGCTCGCCATCTATCGTCAGCGTGTGGACGATCACCTGCCGCACGCGAGTGCTTCAGCATACGAAGCGGTTGCGGGCTACCTGCGCAAGATGCGGCCTATCCTGAAAGCGCTCCATCGTGAAGTCGAGTGGGACGGATTGCTCGCGGACATTCGTTTGCGCTACAAGAGCCGGCCCAAGTTCATGGAGATTCTCGACAAACTGGATCCCAGGCCAATTGTGGAGCAAAGGAAAGCCCGGCGTTAGATAGGAAATGCGGGCTAGACTGAGGCGCAATACGAGCCCATTTAATTGCAATACTGGACGTTTTCTCTGGCGGCTGATTATTCGCTTCCGGCCCGAAGAGACACGGATATTATGTTTTCAAGGGAGACTCCGGCGTGGTCGAATCAATCTATGACTAGTGCTACAGCCCACAATAAACTTTCAAGTCAGTCAGCGTGATTGGGAGGCGTTTCCTCCGATCAAACCAAACCTCTTCTTGAACGCTGATTTTTGGATTGGGCATCTCCCCTGTAACGTCACAAGCGAATCAATCATCGATGCGTATTCACCGGCTGGATTCAACTTCCGCCCCCCCGCACAGCGGCTGTCATTACGTTTTTTGCAGGAAGGTCTATCCGCCGAATCTCGGCCCTGAGCATCTTGGATGGGACCATGACGGTGTGATGCGCAAGACACTGTTTCTTTCGCGCCTGATTCACCCCACGACGGTGAGCCCTCAGTATTCGGCCCGCCTCTTTTTAGTGGATGGTGAATTGAAGACCATCGTACCGGGGCCAGTCCAAAGGGACCTCACCCATGTTTGGATCGTCGCAAAGCAGTGGCGTGACTGGTTAACGCAAGCGGAGGGGGAACAGCTCAGTAGCGTTATGACGAGCTTCAACTGGGATGATGCCCAAGAGCGTGTGCGCCGCGCCCGCAGCCGTATTGACCAAGCATTTCGCGCATACTATGCGGACCAAAGGACGGCTTCCCTCGTTTCGGGATTCGAGAGTCTCTTGAAAGTTGACGCGCCTATAGTAAACGGAAAGCGCAAGCCAGCTAGGGCAACAGCGCAATTCAAATTGCGCGTCCCGGCTTTAGCAAAGATGGTAGGTTCTGCAATCACGCCGGATGAAGCGGCGAACCTCTACGATGACCGCTTGGTCTATGTGCATGGCGGAACGCAGAATTACACGGAACTAACAGACGAACTGATTGAGCGGTACGAAAGATTTGAGTCTGTATTGCGTAGTGCCATCTTACGAGCAAGCACAGACGCCGCATTCGGCCAGCTCTTTTCGTCTGACGAGGAAATAACAAAAGCCTTCGGGGCATTGCCGAAGAAATAGACGGCGCGCCACAGCTAATTCTGGCTACGGGAAGTTACATCGGAGAAGGATTCGACGATGCGCGGCTCGATACGCTTTTTCTGGCAATGCCGATCTCTTGGAAAGGAACTCTCCAGCAGTATGTCGGTCGGCTCCATCGCCTCCTCGACGGAAAACAAGTTGTTCAGGTCTACGACTACGTCGATATTGCTGAGCCGATGCTTGCCCGGATGTATGAACGCCGCCGGAAGGGCTATGCCTCTATTGGGTATGAACTGACGGCTCTATCAACAGGGCTCGATCTTGAACTCGATACAACGGCGTAGCCAGGGTCGTAAAGAAACCTTGCTGCTCGGGGATCGCAAATTCAGTCCACGGACCATCCGGAATGCGAAATCCTTAAGTCCAATAGGTTTTTATGTTAAGCAAATAAACAACTTACATGCCCCCCCGATGGCGCCCTAAGTCCTTATAAGAACGTAAATGCCGAGATCCAGTGTATCGCAAAACGTAGCGATGCCAGCGAGGTAGGAAATCTACATGTCGAAATTGAGCCGCTGCTTCTACCGCGCGCTGGCATTCATTGGACTCAGAATCCGGGTAGGAGCCTGATTCCTGCGGCTTTATCTCAAAGCACGCCATTGCCGTTAAACGGAGCAGCCTGAGCATCGGATAAATCGCTCGTTTCCAATAAGTTAGCACGGAGTTGAAAATAAACGGAGCAGGAATGGAGCAGAGAAGTAGTGGTCTCTGCGTAAACCATTGATTTTATGGAGCGGGAGACCGGGATCGAACCGGCGACATTCAGCTTGGGAAGCTGACGTTCTACCACTGAACTACTCCCGCTTGTTAGAGCGCTTCTATATTGTTCCCGGATTCGCATTCGCTGAGCGCGCACGCCACGGAAAAGCCGAAGGCCGGGAACACTCCCAATTATAAGCAGGAAGGCTTGGGCCAGGAGTCGTGTGTCTCCGGCGGGTGGAAGGTTGCGTGCGGGGATGCCATGAGTGGGAAAAACTCCTTTTTTTGTGGTGACATAGCTCCGCAATAAGCGTGCATTCGATCACATCCGACGCGGAATTGCGAGCAGTACAATTCGAACTTTGAGGGGGTGTTTTGTGGTGCCCTTCCCTTTCGAATGGATCGATAACCCCCTGGACATCAACGAGTTAGGAAACGAGTGGATGGCAATTGCGACAGTAAATGGAAAGAAGGCGACCATGGCCGACAAGGTTGCCGAACTACGCGCCAGGCGGGCGGAGCTGGAGCTTGGCGGCGGCAAGGATCGCATCGCCAAACAACACCAATCGGGCAAGCTGACCGCACGTGAGCGAGTGGAAAAGCTGGTGGACCGGGACAGCTTTGAAGAGATTGGCAAGTTTGCGCGTCACCGGGCGACGTATTTTGGCATGGCCGACAAGGAGTTGCCCGCGGACGGAGTGGTGACGGGATGCGCGACGGTGGATGGGCGGCTGGTGCACCTGGCGAGCCAGGACTTTACGGTTGCAGGCGGAGCCGCGGGCGAGACGCACAGCAACAAAGTCGCCGAGATGATGACGATGTCGTTGAAGACGGGGAGCCCGTTCATCTTTATAAACGACTCGGGCGGCGCGCGCGTGCAGGAAGGTATCGACAGCCTGGCGGGCTACGCGAATGTTTTCTATCACAACGTGATGCTTTCAGGAACGGTGCCGCAGATTTCGCTGATCTGCGGGCCGTGCGCGGGTGGCGCGGCCTATAGCCCGGCGTTGACCGACTTCATTATCCAGACGCAGCAAGGGCGGATGTTTATTACCGGCCCGCAGGTTATTAAGCAAGTAACGGGCGAAGTGGTGAGCGCGGAGGAACTGGGCGGGCCGCAGTCGCAGATGAACAACTCCGGCGTGGTTCACCTGATTGCGAAGGACGACGATGAAGCGGTTCAGCTATGCCGCAGGTTGCTGAGCTTTCTGCCTTCGAACAATCTTGAAGATCCGCCACGGCTGCCGCACTCGGCGCGCATCAAGCCGGACTCGGAGATGAACAACGTTGTTCCGGTTGATCCGAAGACGGCATACGACATTCGGGCGATGATCATTCGCGTGGTGGATGGCCAGGATTTTCTTGAGATACAGCCGGGCTTTGCCGAGAACATCGTGATCGGCTTTGGCCGCTTGCAGGGCAGAACGGTGGGCATTGTGGCCAACCAGCCTTGCGTGCTGGCTGGAGCGCTGGACATTAATGCGTCCGATAAAGCCGCGCGCTTTGTGCGTTTCTGCAATGCGTTCAATATTCCGCTGCTGACGTTTGTGGATGTTCCTGGGTTTTTGCCGGGCGTGGAGCAGGAACGCGGCGGCATTATTCGCCACGGAGCCAAGTTGCTGTTTGCGTATTCGGCTTCGACGGTTCCCAAGATCACGGTGGTGCTGCGCAAGGCATACGGCGGCGCTTACATTGCGATGTGCTGCAGGGGGTTGGGAGCGGACCGCGTGGTGGCGTGGCCGACGGCGGAGATTGCCGTGATGGGCGCCGAGGGAGCGGCCGAGATTGTGTTCCGCCGCGAGATTGACGCAGCGGAAGACAAGGAAGCGCGGCGCAGCGAACTGGTGAACGAGTATCGCGAGACATTCTCGAATCCGTACGTTGCGGCCGGGCGCCGACTTGTTGACGACGTGATTGAACCAGCAGATACAAGGAAGTACCTTGCTGAAGCACTTGAGTCGCTGCACACCAAGCGGGAGTTGCGTCCGCAGAAGAAGCATGGACTGATTCCGCTGTGAAGAGGAGCCGCGCATGTCACTCGTAAACCCCGACAACTCCGGCGATGCCACAGCGCAGCAAGAAGCGCCAATACCCGCAGAAATACTGGCGGCGATTGCAGCAGCCACCGCGGTGTTTGTGGGCAAGCGGCTTCACATTCGCTCCATTGAACAACTGCATTCGGCGAGGCTACCGGTTAATCGCTGGTCGAGGCAGGGGCGCGTGCTGGTGCAAGCTTCACATAATTTGCCGGTACGGCACTGATCAAAACGAAGAAGCTGATCAGCACGAAAGAACTGATCGGGACGAAAGAAAAGCAGCGATGCAATGGAAGCAGGAACGAAAGGAAATGGACTCTTGAAACTTCAGATCACGATCGATGGCAAGACTTACGCTGCTGAAGTCGAAGTCCTGGAAGACGATGCAACCGAAGAACCAGGCAACGGGCCCGATGCCGCGAGCAAGCAGACGCCTGCTCCGGGAGCTTATACGCCATCACGCCAGGTGGAGACGCGCACGGCCGATGACAAGCTGTACCGCAGTCCGCTTACCGGTTTGGTGATTGCGGTGAACGTAGTGCAGGGACAGTCGATTGAGGCAGGCGATGTGATTATGGTGCTTGAAGCGATGAAGATGGAGACCAGTGTGACGGCGCACCATGCGGGCACCGTGAAGACCGTGAGCGTCAAGGCCGGCGACTCAGTAAAGCTGCATCAGGAACTTGTTGAACTGCAGTAGGTGCGCGGCGAGATTGCAGCGGTTTGATTGGAAGGGTTAGCAGGGTGAGTGGTCTACAGGAAGAACTAAAGAAAGTGCCCGGCGTCAAATTCGTCGATCATGTGGCGATTGCGGTGAAGCAGGGCGAGCTTGACGGACAGGTGAAGGCGTACGAGCTGCTCGGCTTTCGTGAGATTCACCGCGAAGATGTGTTGGGCAGCGATCAGGTGCGCGAGGCGCTGCTGGAGATTGGCAACGGCCCGAACCTTATTCAGTTACTGGAACCGCTGAACGCGGACTCGCCGGTGCAGAAGTTAATAGAGCGGAATGGCGGGCGCGGCGGATTTGCTCACGTGGCCTTTCGAGTGGAGAGCGCGAGGCGTGCCTTTGACGCGATGAAGGCAAACGGGTTCCAGATTATCGATCAGGCGCCGAGGAAGGGTTCGCGCGGCACCACTGTGTTTTTTGTTCACCCGAAATCCAGAGCGGAGAATCCGTTCGGGTTTCTGATTGAGATTGTTGAAGACCCGGAAAGCAAGTGAAGAGCGATGGAAGCTGAACATCTCCTCGACGAATTCCCTGCGGTAAGCACGCAGTTGTGGGAAGACGCGATCCAGAAAGACCTGAAGGGCGCCGATTACGCGAAGAAGCTGATTTGGCATTCGCCCGAGGGAATCGCCGTCAAGCCTTATTACAGACGTGAAGATATTGAGGGCCTGAAGATCGATCAGACGCCCGGTAGCTTTCCATATTTAAGGAGCGCGCGAGCGACGGGTGGCTGGCGCATTTGCGAAGAGATAGAAGCTGCCGACCCAGAGCAGGCGAACCGCGATGCGCAGCATGCGCTGGCGGCGGGCGCTGAAGAGATTTCTTTTTTACACGCAGTGGTTGGCAATGCATCCGACCTGACGATGCTGCTGGCTAATCTGCAGAGCGCGCCGGTGCATATTGGGAATGCCGATGAGGCGATTATCGGCCAGCTTTATGAACGGTTGAACGAGAAGCCTGGCTCACAACAACTCTCCACTGGGTTTGATCCGCTGGTGAATCCGGAGTTTGCGGCGCAGACGATTCGCAGTGCTCCGCAGACGCTGGTTCCCTTCACTCTTCATGGCGAGCGCTTTGAAGAGGCCGGAGCAAGCACGATTCAGGAAGCAGCATTCATGCTAGCGGCGGGGATTGACTTCCTGGCAGAGATGGATGCACGCGGAGTGGAAATTGACCGCGCTGCGGATGCAGTTGGTTTTGCGTTCTCGATTGGCGCGAACTACTTTTTCCAGATTGCGAAGTTCCGCGCGTTTCGTATGCTGTGGGCGCGAGCAGTTGAAAGCTTTGGCGGCAGCCGCGAGGCAGCGAAGGCACATATCCATGCGCGCACCTCGCTGTGGAACAAGACGATCTATGACCCGCATGTGAATGTACTGCGGGCGACGACCGAGGCGATGTCCGCGGTGCTGGGTGGAGTGGATTCAGTTTGCGTGACGCCGTTCGATAGCTGCTACAAGATGCCTGAGGAGGGCAGCAGACGGCTGGCGCGAAATACGCAGTTGATGCTGAAGCATGAAGCACTGCTGACGCAGGTGGCTGACGCGGGCGCGGGCTCTTATTACCTGGAGGCGATGACTGACACCATTGCTCGCGAAGCGTGGAAGCTGCTGCAGCAGATTGAGGCTGAGGGCGGCTACAGGAAGGCGCAAGCTGCGGGAAAGATCGATGAGGTACTGGGAACCTCCGCGAAGGCGCGAGAGAAAACTGTGGCAACGCGGCGGCGGGTTTTTACCGGCACGAACCAGTATGCGAATGCCCAGGAGACGGCGCTGGGCCGGATCGATTCAGCGCGAGTTACGGAGAGCGTGCGCGGTGCGAGCGCCTATGAGCAGCTTCGTTTGCGTACCGAGAGGAGCGCGGCGGAGACAGGCAGAACTCCACGTGTGTTGCTGGCTGAGTTTGGCGACGTGAAGATGCGCGGCGCGCGTTCGACCTTTGCCTCGAATTTTTTCGCGTGCGCTGGATTTGAAATTGTCGTCGGGCGTTTTGACGATGCCCAGGAACTTGCCAGAGCCGATGCGGAACTGGTTGTGCTGTGCAGCTCCGACGCTGAGTATCTTGAGATGGCTAGTGCGCTCCTCGCGCAGATGAAATCACTCGAGCGTCAGACTCCCGTGCTGATTGCGGGCAATCCTGAAACAGCGGAGCAGTTGCGCGCGGCAGGCGTCGCCGATTTTATTCATGTCCGCAGCAATCCTGTTGAGGTGCTGACGAGCCGGCAAGAACGATTGGGGATGAAGGTTTAAAGATGCGTCCGGATTTTTCAAAGATCGATTACCGGCCGGCCGTGGGGCAAACGCCGGCGCAGATAACGGAAGAGTGGCTTTCGCCGGAGAACATCTCCCTCAAGCGCTTTTACACGCAGGCGGACCTGCACGGACTGGAGCACCTGGAATATGCGGCGGGCCTTGCGCCATTTCTGCGTGGGCCGTACAGCACCATGTACGTGATGAAGCCGTGGACGATCAGGCAGTATGCGGGATTTTCAACCGCGGAAGAGTCTAATGCCTTCTATCGCCGTAACCTTGCGGCGGGGCAGAAGGGACTTTCAGTCGCGTTCGACCTGGCGACACATCGCGGATACGACTCGGACCATGAGCGCGTGACCGGCGACGTGGGCAAAGCGGGTGTGGCGATTGATTCGATTCTCGACATGAAGATTTTGTTTGACCAGATTCCGCTGGATCAGATGTCAGTGTCGATGACGATGAACGGCGCGGTGCTGCCGATTATGGCGTTTTATATTGTGGCCGCAGAGGAACAGGGCGTAGGGCCGGAGAAGCTGGGCGGAACGATTCAGAACGACATTCTGAAAGAGTTCATGGTGCGCAACACGTACATCTATCCGCCGGAAGGATCGATGCGGATCGTGGGCGACATTTTTCGCTACTGCGCGGCACACATGCCCCGGTTCAACTGCATCAGCGTGAGTGGGTATCACATGCAGGAGGCGGGAGCAACGGCGGATATCGAGCTGGCTTACACGCTTGCCGACGGGCTGGAATATCTGCGCACGGGCGTTAAGGCCGGACTGGACGTGGACAGCTTTGCGCCGCGGATTTCGTTCTTCTGGGGCATTGGCATGAACCACTTTATGGAGATTGCCAAGATGCGCGCGGCCCGCATGTTGTGGGCCAAGTTGGTGAAGACGTTCAATCCGAAAAATCCTAAGTCGCCGGCGCTGCGCACGCACTCGCAAACTTCAGGCTGGAGCCTGACAGCGCAGGATCCGTTCAACAACGTGGTGCGCACTTGCGTTGAGGCACTGGCGGCAGCACTGGGACACACGCAGTCACTGCATACCAATGCGCTGGATGAGGCGCTGGCGCTGCCTACGGATTTTTCAGCGCGCATTGCGCGGAATACGCAGATCTACCTGCAGGAAGAGACAGATATTACACGTGTGGTGGACCCATGGGGCGGTTCGTATTACGTTGAGCGGCTGACGCATGAACTGATGCATGCGGCATGGGATCTGATTGAGGAAGTGGAAGAGCTGGGCGGCATGGCGAAGGCGATTGAGACCGGCGTGCCCAAGATGCGCATTGAGGAAGCGGCCGCGCGGCGGCAGGCGCGCATCGACTCTGGAGAAGACATGATTGTGGGCTTGAATGCGTACCTTTCGGCGGAAGAGCCAATGATTCCGGTGCTGGATATCGACAACGACGCGGTGCGGCAGTCGCAGGTGGCCAGGCTTGCGCAGCTCAAGCGCGAACGCGATGCGGAGGCTGTAAAGCAATCGCTCGAGAAGATCGAGCGCTGCACTGCTACGGGAGAGGGCAATCTGCTGGAGTGCGCGGTGGATGCAGCTCGCAAGCGCGCAACGCTCGGCGAGATTTCAAGCGCGATTGAGAAGGTGTGGGGCCGCTATCAGGCGACGACGCGCACCATCGCCGGCGTGTACTCGGCTGCCAGCGAACAGGCTGCGGAATTTACGAAGGCCGTGGCGATGGTGAAGGAGTTTGAGAAAGCGGAAGGAAGGCGTCCGCGCATTCTTGTAGCGAAGATGGGGCAGGACGGACACGACCGCGGAGCAAAGGTGATTGCCACGGCCTTTGCCGATATTGGATTCGATGTAGACATCGGGCCGCTGTTTCAGACCCCGCGCGAAGTTGCGCGGCATGCGGCGGAAAACGATGTACACGTGGTGGGTGTGTCGTCACTGGCCGCGGGGCACAAGACGCTGGTGCCGCAGTTGATTGAGGAGCTGAAGCGCGTAAATCGCGGAGACATCCTGGTGGTGGTGGGTGGCGTGATTCCGCCGCAGGACTACGAGTTTTTGTACCGCGCGGGCGTGGCCGGCATTTACGGGCCTGGAACCGTGATTCCGGTGGCGGCACAGCGAATTGTGGAGACGCTTGCGGGATGCCCCGCTTGAGATTGCGTAGTGGGTGAGGTTGCAAAATTGGTTGATGCCAAGCAGAGCGCGTTGCATGTGTTGCCCGGCTGCCTTCCGCCCGAGCCGCCTGCGGAGCCTGTGCACCAAGCGGCCAGGCAGAGCGCGCTATCACTCGCGCGGTATGTTGACGGCATCCTCGGTGGCGACCGCACCGTTCTGGCCCGCGCGATCACATTGATTGAAAGCTCGCGCGAAGCAGACCGCGCGATGGCCGAGCAGATTGTGGAGGAATGCCTGCCGCATAGCGGCAAATCCATCCGGGTGGGTATTACCGGCGTTCCCGGTGCGGGCAAGAGCAGCGTAATTGAAGTACTGGGCAACTACCTGATTGGCGAACGCGGGCAAAAGATTGCGGTGCTGGCGATTGACCCGAGCAGCAGAATTTCAGGCGGGAGTATTCTGGGCGACAAGACGCGGATGAGTGCGCTCTCGGCCAGCGACATGGCGTTTGTTCGGCCTTCGCCTTCGCGTGGAACGCTGGGCGGCGTGGCGCAGCGCACGCGCGAAACCATGCTGCTGTGCGAAGCGGCGGGCTACGAAAACATTCTGGTTGAAACGGTGGGCGTGGGCCAGTCGGAGACCGCGGTTCACGACATGGTGGATTTCTTTTTGCTGATTGCGCTTGCCGGAGCGGGCGATGAGCTGCAGGGCATGAAGCGCGGCGTGATGGAGCTTGCCAACGTGGTTGCGATCAACAAGGCCGACGGCGAGAATGTGCGCGCGGCGGAGAAGGCGCGATCGGAGGCGCAAAACGCACTGCACTATCTGCCGGCGTCGCAATCCGGGTGGACTGCGCGAGCGCTCACTTGTTCAGCGCAGACGGGCCAAGGCATCGTGGAGCTTTGGGAGTGCGTGACTGAGTATGTTGCCCTGACCAGAGCGAATGGATGGTTTGCGCAGGCAAGAAGAAACCAGACGCAGACATGGATGCAGGAGATTATCCGCGAGAGTCTGCGGCACAGGTTTGAATCGCATGCGGCGATCAGGGAGCGCAAAGACGAGCTGGAGAAGGGAGTGCTCGAAGGCAGGATTACGTCGTTTCGCGCGGCACGGGAGTTGCTGGAAGCATACTCGGATGCGAAGGGAACGGATTCAACGTAGGAGGTTCAACGTAGGTTTGGTCGGCGGGGCTGTGAGGCTCGTGCCGGTGGCGGCCAGGGCCAAGAGGCACGGCGGCATTTTGACAACAGGCTGCAGGAGTCAGCCACATCAAATATCAGATAGAGGTTTTATTCATGTCTTCATTGCCCGTATTGGTTTTAAACAGCGGTTCTTCATCCATCAAGTTTGCAATTTACGAGGCGGGCGGCGCTGAGCCCAACCGGCTCTACGAGGGAGCGGTCGACGGAATCGGCACCGAACAAGGCACGTTCTGGATCAAGGACGAGAATGGCAATAAGCTGATCGATCAGTCACCGGCGCTTCCAAACCGGTCCATCGCGTTCAAGCTGGTTGCAGACCTGCTCCACTCCGGTGATTTTCCGCGGCCGGGCGCGATTGGCCACCGCATGGTTTGCGGTGCGCCTACGCTGCAGATCAACCAGCGGGTGACGCCGGAGATGATCGATGAGATGGAGAAGTACAGGGACTTTGCTCCACTGCACACTCCGATTGGCGCGTACATTATGCGGCAGGCGCTGGAGCTCTTTCCTGAAGCGCCGAGCTTTGCATGCTCCGACTCATACTTCCATCGCACCATGCCGGAGGTTTCAGTCCACATGCCGCTACCGGCGGAGTACTCAGATATGGGCGTGCGGCGCATCGGGTTCCATGGGATTTCTTACGAGTCGATTATTTATCAGTTGCAGCCGAATGTTCCTGAGAAGCTGATCATTGCTCACCTGGGCAACGGCGCTTCGATCTCGGCAGTTCGCAACGGCAAGTGCATCGACACATCCATGGGCCTTACGCCGACGGGCGGAATTATCAGCGGCACGAGAACGGGAGACATCGATCCAGGCGTGCTGCTGTTTATGCTGCGCAAGATGGCGGGCACAGCGAAGAGCGTGGCGGAAGCCGCCGACATGCTGGAAGCCGCAGTGGGAAAGAAGGCTGGGCTGCTGGGCATGAGCGAACTCTCAAATGATATGCGCGTGTTGCGCAGCGCCATCAACGTGGGTAATAAGAAGGCCCGGCTGGCGGTAGACAAGTTTGCGCGAGCCGTTTCGCAATGGGTTGGCAGCTTTTTTGCGGAACTGGGCGGGCTGGACATGCTGGTGTTCACAGGCGGCATTGGCGAAAACGACATTGCCGTGCGCGCGGAGATTTGCGCGGGTTTGAGCGCGCTGGGGATCGTGCTGGATCCGGAGCGGAACGACGTGCGCGGCTCGGCGGTGATTTCGGCGGAGAACTCGCCGGTGACCGTGCGCGTGATTCCTCCGGCCGAGGACCTGATTATTGTGAACCATGTGGTGCGGCTGATGGCGGAAGAAGAAGACGCGATTGAGGGAGCGTTCGCAGTGAGCGAGCAGGAGTGAGCTGGGGGCTGCCGAAGTACGGTGCGCGCTGATACACTTCGACCGAAGTTGTATTTCGCAAAGAAGCTCACCTCAGCGACCGGGAGCCGGCCATCAAACTCAAGCGCGCGATTGAAAAGATTCCAGGCGGGATGATGGTGGTTCCGCTTGCCTGCGGATCGCTCATCACTACGTTTGCGCCGAACACGGCGAAGGTGTTCGGCTCGTTCACCGGGGCGCTGTTTACCGGCGCTATTCCGATGATTGCAGTGTTCTTCGTATGCCTGGGCAGCACCATCTCAGTGCGTGCGCTGCCGCGCATGATGCAGCGTGGCGGCGTGATGATGCTGGTGAAGGTGGGCGTAGGCGTGATGATCGGTTTCGCGCTGGGCCACACGATTGGGGTGCTTCCGATCCAGAGCGGCTGGCTGGCCGGTATTTCCACGCTGGCGGTGGTGGCCGCATTTAACGATACGAACGGCGGCCTGTACGTTGCCTTGATGGAGCAATATGGGCGGCCGGAAGATGCCGGAGCCTACTGCATGATGGCGCTGGAGTCGGGGCCGTTCTTTACGATGGTCACGCTGGGCGTAGCGGGACTTTCGACCTTTCCGTGGCAGACGCTGGTGGGAGCCATTCTGCCGCTGTTTATCGGCATGGCGCTGGGCAACCTGGACGATGAGTTTCGGGTGCTGCTGGGGAAGGCTGCTCCGGCCATTATTCCCTTCTTTGCGTTTGGGCTGGGCGCGACGCTGGATCTGAAGTTGATTTGGCAGGCCGGCCTGCTGGGCATTGGGCTGGGAGTTGCCGTCATCGTTATTTCCGGTGCGTTTCTGTTTTTGGCGGATCGGCTGACGGGCGGGACCGGAGTGGCGGGCATTGCTGCTTCAACGACAGCGGGCAACGCGGCAGTGGTGCCGGCGCTCGTGGCTGCGGCTGACCCCAAATACAAGGATGCGGCAGGGCCGGCCACTGTGCTGGTGGCCGCATGCGTAATTGTAAGCGCGTTTCTTGCTCCGCTGCTGGTGGCGTGGTGGGATGGGCGCTTGCGGGCGGGCGCACGGAAGGCCGCGCCGGAAGAGGCGTGACAACCCGTGCCCAGAGTGGCCATATTGCACTGAAAAAGCAGCGTGAGCGGGGCGAGCGGCGGCTTTGGATTCCGCCGCGGAATATGCTATATTTTCAGAGGTGCGGGTAGTGTCCTTGTCCGCACAAATTGCGCGCAAATTCCCTTCGCTGCGCGATTTTCTCCAAGAATGGACGCGTAGCTCAACTGGCAGAGCATTCGGCTCTTAACCGACAGGTTGAAGGTTCGATTCCTTCCGCGTCCACCATCCAAATCAATTAGTTGGGCCGATTAGATTCGGAGCCATTTTCCAATACCGGGGAAAATACCGGGGACCTCTTTCAAAAAGTTGCGATCCGAGTCGGAAACACAATGTTAGGCTGGGCCTATCATGATCAGCTTTGTCTGGTGTTGGTTCAATTCCAATAGCGTAGCCGTGCAAGCAATTAGTTCAATGCTTTCCGTCATCGTTGGAACAGTGACGATCGCTGTTCTGTGCTTCACCTGGAGTGCGATTCGAAGACAGGCAGCGGCCGCCGAAGCGCAGACCGCAGCATCGGAGGCCCTAATCGGGGCAGCGCGTCAACAAACAAAAGCGACAGTCGAGGCTGCGGCAGCGGCACAAGAGCAAAGCAGATTTTTGGCGCTCCAATATGAACAAAGTATGGCCCCGTTAATAGTTGCGAAGCGCACGCTCGGCGGCCCAAATATGCAGTTCGGAATGTTGCAACTCACGAATGTCGGCGCGGGTACTGCGTTTCGGGTGATAGTCATCGTCGAAAAAGTGGATCTTGAGGCTATCGACAAATCGTACGGAGTTGCTGAGTTCAGCCCGTCTACACTTGGCCCGGGTGATGGTGGAGAGACGATTTGGCGGCCAGATGCTGAGGGGTTCATGACGGTTCGATATCAGGGATCTGATCGCATCGACCGTTTTACGATCATCAGTACTCAGGGCGGATTCTTTCAGGAACATTGGGTCCGCAGCGGGACCCAATTTATTTGCCTTTAATCCGAAGTTCAGCTGGGAGAATCATTGCGGCCTTGTTGTACCGTAGCCGTATTCTCTATTTGCAGACGGTGCCAAGGTCCCTTGACTCGCGCTGATGCTCTCGACCGCTTCCCGCAGATCATTCAGAGAGAAGTGACCATAACGCTTCGCCATGAGTACCATCGTGGATGCACTCCACCCTACGATCTTCGCAACCTTCGCAATCGGAGTTCCGGCATTCAGCATCCGAGAGACCGCAGTGTGCCGCAGATCGTGAAACCGGCAAGCAAGGGAAGCGATCTTCTCTTCCGAGTTCGTCTCTTCCGTCTCGCCTCTCAGAATCTTCGCTGCCCGCAATCTGGCCGCTTCCCATGCTTCTTTGATGGACCCTATTGGCTTCGATGGGTCAACATGATATGCCTTGGGTGAAAGCGAAAAGCCATCTCCCGCTCCGCCGTATCTCTCCGATGGGAACACGTAATGCTCAGGCTTTCGCTCCGGGAAGTGAGTTGCCCAAAAGCTGAGGGCAGCAGTGGCCCTCTGACTGAGGGGAACGATGCGCCCAGTTCCCGCCGCGGTTTTGTCTTTGCCCCATTTCAGGCAGCGATTCTCAAAGTCCACACTGCCCCATTGCAGCGTGCGAATCACACCGTACCGCGCCCCGGTCTCAATCGCCAGGGTGACGAATGGAACCAGAGAACGCGAGCGGGACTGACTGCAAGCCAGTATCAGCGCCGCTTCCTCTTCTGTGCTGACAGCCCGCCCTATGTCATCCCGTGTGGGCAACATCTTCACTTCCGGCTGCAACCGCGCCCACTGCCCCCCACGCTTCAGAATCGCTCGTAGTGTCCCCACTTCCAGGTTGACCGTCTTTGGCGAAGCCTTTTCATCTAGCCGCTTTTGCTGATAGCGGGCAACCTCCGCCGCTTCAATATCGCAAATCAGCTTGCGGCCCAACTCCGGGAGCAGATGCGCAAGGTTGGCCTGTTCGATCTTTACTGAGCGCGGCGCAAGCGTGGCCTTCTTCAACTCCAGCCATTCATCCGCAGCAACCGAGAGCAGAAGGGGCTGGCGCCGCTTCCTGATGCCCGCCGCACCCTCTTCCAGCGCCCTGCGTCTCTTATCTTCAATCTTCAAGGCGAGTGTCTTAGACCGGGTTCCTGTGCTCTCCCGGATGCGCTGACCGTGGAAGAGAAAATCCATTGTCCAAACCTTGCTGCCTTTGTAGCGGAACACTGCCATAGTTACCTTCCTTTCCTTTCCGCGCTCTCTGCCGCGCGCTTCCTGCTATTGCGCACTGCGACCAGGTGAGCACAATCGGCGCTGCAATAGATTTTTTGCCGCGCCTCGATTCGGAACGGCGGGTTTTTGCAATCAGTCCGGGCGCATACTCGAAACTCCACTCCCTGCAAAGCATCAACTTGAACGGTTGCGATCATCGCAGTAAGCGAATCCGTCAGGATCACCTTCGCAACCGGAACAGTTCCCCGCCAATCGAAGAGAATTTGCAAAGGTCCGACTAGCTTAGAGATTTTGCTCGGCGCGAATTGCTTTGTGAGCGTATTCAGGTTTCTTGCCGGTAGCACCAATGCCTCCCTCAATAGCCGCTGCCATTCTGCAAAGTCATTCCGGGTAACAACCCCAGCCAGTCTGTCTTGCCGGGGCCATTTGCCCGCCATGTAGAAGAACCCCTGCCAGTCTTCGATCTTCCAGCCGAGAAATTCACTCCTCAACTGCCACGGATCGAAGGGGTCACACTTCTGTTCCATTTCCACGAATCGAAAGCGGAGAGTTGCTGAGTCGGTGTTATCAAACAACTCGCGTTTGGAGACAGGCTGAACGCGTGCGCGCTTCCAAGTAAGAGGAATGAAGCTGATCGGCAACGAAATCTTATGTGACATAAACTGTGCCTTGTGCATGTCTCTCATTCGCTATAGTGTCACATGCAATGGCGGTCGTCAACCGTCATGTGGAGGAATCATGAGTAAACTATTGAGCGTGGCAGAATTTGCCGAGTCGGTCGGCCTCTCGCCCAAAACCGTTCGGCAATGGGTCTGGATGCGGCGCGTGTCCTATGTGCGGGTGGGTCGCGCTATTCGGTTCCGGCAAGAGACGGTAAAGGAAATCCTTGATCGCGGCACAGTGCCCGCACTGGAGCGGCGGTGATGGTCGCCGCGAAGCCTGACCTTATCTGTCTCGCGGATGTGGAAGCGCGGTCCGTAGATTGGCTTTGGGAGCCGTTCATTCCTGCCCGTATGCTGACGATGTTAAGCGGTGATCCGGGCACGGGAAAGTCCTTTATCGCGCTCTCCATTGCTGCTGAGTTGTCCCGTGGAAGGCTGCGCGATAGCCGGGTCGTGGAGCCAGCAAACACGCTCTATCTGAGCGTGGAGAATCCGGTAGCTGAATCACTCAGACCACGATTCGATGCACTTGGCGGCGATCCTGCCCGGTTCTTTCTGCTGGAAGGAAAACCGATGTTCGACGCAGAAGGAATTAGACACTTGGTCGCAGTCACACTCGCGGACTTGGATGCGATTGAGGCGGCGATTGAACAGGTTGAGGCCCGCCTGATGGTGGTCGATCCCATTCAGAGTTACTTGGGCGCCGGCGTGGACTTGCACCGCTCGAATGAAACACGCCCGGTCATGGACGGGCTTGCCAAACTCGCGGAAAAACACAGCTGCGCGATTCTGCTGCTGCGCCATCTCTCAAAGCAGGTTGGCGGGAAAGCCATTCATCGGGGGCTGGGAAGCGTTGATTTGACCGGCGCTGTCCGCTCGGAAATCTTGGCCGGTTCACTTCCCGATGATGCTGACACACGGGCAATGGTCCATATCAAATCCAACGTGGGGCGCACCGGACGGGCACTCGGCTATTCCATCGACGACCAGGGGCACTTTGAATGGACCGGAGACAGCCAAATTACAGCGGCAGATTTGTTGGCAGCACCAGCCGGGCCTGACAACAGCAAACTAGCGCAGGCGAGTGAATGGTTGAAGAGCGCGCTCGCTTCTGGCACACGAAAAGAGGAAGAGATTAAGAGCTTGGCGAAGGCCGAGGGAATCTCTAACGCTACACTGCGCCGTGCTAAGAAAGCTCAATACGTACTTTCCGGCAAAGATGGACTGACTGGGCCGTGGATGTGGTCTCTTCCCGAAGATGCTCAAGGAAATTGTGTGAGCACCTTCGCAACCGTTGAGCACCTTCGAAGCGAAATAGCCTCCCCACCGGCAGGCGTGGAGTATGTCGAGGGTATGGTATGACAGGCGGTGAACTGGTGGATGCGATTGCCGCCGCTGGCGGTGTGCTGACGCTGGAAGGCGACTCTCTACGTTTCCGAGTGCCTGACCATGCCGCCCACCTTGTCGGCAAACTTCGAGAGCACAAACCGGAGTTGGTGGCAATGCTTCGGGGAGTCAGCGGGCGAGTGGCCACCTTCCCCCACTGCCCGCGCTGCGCCAGCTACGCGCTTTACCGAAAGAACAACATCGGCGAATACGAATGCCTCACCTGCGGCCAGTCGGGAATTGAAGAGAGCATCGCTAGGCGGCTTGTATGAGCAAGCGCAACGTGCGAGGGCGGCGGCCATGATCGATGCGGGGACGCAAGTACATTCCGCACACAATTCTCGCCAGACACTTCAGAGGCACTATACGGGTCGGTGTTTGGGGAAACTGTTAACTAGTTTGCAATATCCATGCGTTTCCCAAAGTTTGGCCGAAAGCTTAACCCCATCCGCGATCATTGATGCATTGACCGCCTTCAGCCCGGCATCCAAGCGGTTCATCGGCGGACAAGGCACGACGGTGGCGCAATTATCGGGAACGATGACCGAAACTGACGGCATTATGCCGCACGATTCCTAACCTTTGCCTCAGAATCGGCGACACACAGACCATCGCGCAAATACTCCGTGGTGAAAATTGCGCGTTCTTCGGCATGTCCGCCCATTCCTACTCTTTCTTAAAATGGTCCCATATCTTTGTGGACAAAGCAGCCGACTGCTCTCTAAGCTCTTCGATTTCGTCGTCATCTAAAAAACGCGGCCGGGAAGCATTCATACATACGAGAACATCTAGGCCACGGACATACGTTTGATTCAGCCGGGAGCCTTCCAAAATGACGTGTGCTGCAATTCCCTTCAACTCTTCTACTGAGAGCTTTCGCTCGATACCTTCATCTTGGAACCTTTCCGTAAAGTAGATCGCAGAATTGCTCGCATCTCCTCCGTAGCATCGCGGGCCGCCTTCTCGCACAATCGGAGGCGGGAAGAATCCGACCTGCCACAGCCTAGTGACGCCTTCACGTGCATTGGGAAGGGCAATCATCAGTGCTGTGCCAAAGGGTCTGTATTGTTCGGCGTAGCCGTTAATAATCTCCTCGCATCTTTTTCGCACTCGCTCGATGACATCCTGATTGGATACAAAATCGGTGAGTCCACGATCTTCAACCAGATGGGTGGCTATGTCTCCGGCAACCTCATTGATCGAGTAAACACAAATGAAGTCGTTTGTTGGCCGCAACAGAATCTTTCGGATTTCGCCCGTCTGCCGTATCCAGCGGGGGTTAATACGGAGGTTTGCTTCAGCAACCGCTCTCCTGTCACTGGCAATCACGAGACCATCGCAGCCGACTAGACCGACCTGCCATGTCATCGGAACTTCCTCCACGACGGGCGTGAGAATTGCGGCGAGATTGCGCGGGGCAGAGGTTCCTATAGAAGAATTGAGCACATAGCCTTTCCGCCGTCGTGGTACACTTCGACTAGAAAGGGCTTGCGCAGCGGTCAGAGCGGCAACTCTGGCGGCTGTAAACCCGCAAATTCATATCTGACTATCTGCCTGCCAGGGCGGAAATATGTTCGGCGTTCCCATGCGAATCATCACATGGAGTGTGCCTAAATGTCTACCCAACAAGCGGAAGTTCTTTTGCTTTCTCAACGGTGCTCACAACAGCTAGAAGAAGCTCTTGAGCGGGTCGCCCTTCGGATAGAGCATCGCCTACAGGTTGAAAAAGATCGTGAATCTCATCGAATACCGCTTGGCGAACCGAATCAGGATCGGCCTGGGGATGATTCGCCATGTATCGCAACTCCTGATATTTGATCCACAGATGCTTGTAAGCGAATACTAATGTGATCACCGTACTGGTATCAACGTCCATCTTTCCTCCACTCATTGCGTCTTGGCCTGGTGATCCTCAAACCACTTCCGCGCCCGTTCCTGCGCGCGGGATAGATCGGCAGGCGTTAGATGTGAAGCTGCCTTGTCACGGTCTTGTGCTGCTATTGCAGCGAAGGCTCCGCCCCCCTCCCCTATTGCGGCCAGATCAAACCAAAAATATGCTTCAACGTTATCTTGCGGGACACCTTTACCGTCCGCATAGAGAGCGCCAAGGTTAAGCTCTGCCGAAGGGTTGCCCTGCTCAGCCGCTTTGCGATACCAGATGGCGGCCTGAGCGTAGTCCTGAGGTACACCGTGGCCCTCTTCGTACAAGGCGCCAAGCGTGAATTGTGATACTGAATCGCCTTGCTCGGCAGCCTTACGATTCCAGAGGGCAGCCTGAGCGTAGTTCTGGGGCACGCCGAGGCCATTCTCGTAGAGATAGCCAAGGAGGTGTTGCGCCAAGTAATCGCCCTGTTGAGCGGCCTTGCGAAACCAAAACGCTGCTTGCGCGTAGTCCTGAGGGACACCATCACCAAGCCAGTAGATATTTCCGAGATGCCATTGCGCTTCTGCAAGGCCCTGCATTGCAGCTTTGCGGAACCAAGTAATGGCCTGGGCTGCATCCGGATTTACTCCCCACCCCAGCTCGTAGCTTTTGCCGAGGACATACTGTGCTCTCGCATAGCCTTGCTCGGCGGCCTTTTGGTACCAAAGATTAGCTTTTGCTGGGTTAGCACCTCCAGCGCTGTTAACGTTCGCGTAATACTTGCCAACTTGATACTGCGCGACGGGGTCTCCTGCGGTCGCCCTGCCAAGCAATGAGGGGGCAACGCCTTTGGTTTGGGATAGTGCAGCGGCAGTCATGTACAGAAACAGCAAAGCAACTGTGAGTGTGCGGAACATCGCGCCTCCCTGCTCGCGCTCAGTATCTACTCCGCGCCAGGGCTATCGCGAAGACCTAGATTGGAGAATACGGTAAGTCGGACTCTCTTCTTTCCCCTTGGAGTTCACTGCCTGAACCTCAATCCCCTTCGAGGTAAAACGGGCGCTGAACACTTCTCCCGCTCGCAGGGGAGAGCACTTGGACCACCGCCATGCTCTATCGCAGGCAATGATGTAGGAGTTTCCATCCGACGCCGCGACGAACATCACATTGAGAACGTGAGGCCACCTCATTGTCGTGTCGTAGGAATTGCAGGTCATGTGCTGATTCGAGTTCGTGGTCGCATTTCCATACGCGCTGTTGCCGTAAGCAGTGGCGTAGGCAGACGTATTGGCCGTTCCGTTGATGTTGCAGGTTGTCGAGATACCGCCTCCCGACTCTTGGACATACGGGACGGATTGTGCCTGTAGAACTCTCAGAGTGAGACCTTGAGCCGTGGTTTGGGGTGACGTTTGAGTAGAAACGGGGGGCGGACTTGGCGGCGGGGGTGCAATCGTCGCAACTTGGCGCTTGATGCCTGCCAACGCCCCATATAAAGCCGATGAGGCATGGGATTGCGGATATACCTGAAGAAAGGTCTCCAGTGACGCCTCCTTGGCGACGGGATCGGTCAGCGCCATCGCCCTCTCGAATGCCGTCTTTTCGGACGTGTCCTGAATCCTGACAGAGCAATCCTCCCATACACTCTGTTGGCAGGCTCTCTCTTTTAGCTCGTTTGCGATGGACAGGTCTTTGGGCAACCCCTGCGTGCCAGCCTCATAGAAGTACGCCAATTTTGAGCAAGAGCTTCCAATGCCTTTTTCGCAGCAGGTCGTACGAACAGTTGTGGCGACCTCAGTCTCTCCAGTCTGCGGAGCGCAGGCGTTTCGCGGTTCTCCAGACTGGATGGCAAGCGGCGCATTCTCTTGCTTGCCTGGTTGCTCAGGAGCAGTTTCAGAAAAGGGGTGGGGCCGCGAGTCTTTTGATTTCGAGTCTGCCTCCTTCGGTACGGACAGAATCGCGTTCAACACCTTGTCCGACACGCCGGCCCGTTTCAGCGCGATCAAAGCCTGGGGCGACGTGTCGAATTTGGCTGGCCCATGCTGAATCGCCAATATGATTGTCTGGTCGCCAATCCCCGCCTTGGTCATGCTGATTACGTCAGAGTTGGCAATCTCGTGAGCCGCGGCTTGCCCGAATGCGAACGGGGGGACCGTTAGGCAAAGCAAGAGGACTGCAATCTTTATTTCCATTGCGCTCCTTCCTTTTCGACAAAAGGCGTGCATAGCTCCTCACATTCGTGCGGTTGCCCATTCAGTTACGAGTGTTTACCTTTCAATGTAAGCCATAGCTTACGTGTAAGCCTAAGCATACGGCCATGCTCAAGACATGGCCAAAGACATTTGTGTGCGGATCGGGAGACGTATTCGCATCCTGCGCACAGATCGCGGGTGGACTCAGGCCATGCTCGCAGACCATGCCGAACTGACGCGGGAGCACCTTTCAGAACTGGAGAACGGTCACAAGGAAATCGGCGTCAGGGCGCTTGAGAAAATCGCCCGAGCGCTTGGCGTGAGTTTGCACCAGTTCTTTGACGGTCTCTGACGTGCCAACCTTAGATTGGCTCGTTGCCTTCAGATATTACACCGAAGGCAAATTGCTCCTCTGCCACTTCCGGGTGACATGGCATCCCATTGGGTTCACATTCCCGACTTGGAGCGCGGCACGCGCGAAACGGAATACGGATACTCAGCAAGGCAGCAACGGCTCTCGGTACGGCGCTTTCAGATTTGCTGAGAGGATTGTGGGTGGGTAGACATCGACTGTTTCCTCTGCCCAGTTTCTCTCATGTTTTTCAAGTAGGTCCGCACAGATCCGATTCCGAAAAGAAACAAAGTGGCCAATGCAATCAGGATGAACTCGTTCTTTAAAATGTGAAGAGAATCCGACCGCATTTCCCCGTAGCTTTTCCTTGATGCGTCAGTGAGAAAGAACATACCGCCAAGAATTGCGGCACCCATGGTCAGCGCGCCTAGCCAGAGTATGGCCTGCAAAAGGTACAACGCCAGTGTGCTCAGCTTCCGCGAATTCATGGGTATGGTGATCTGTCAGGAACAGTCTATCTCCGGGGCTACCATCTAGCGTCAATTCTCGCCTCGACTCCTATTCGGAAGTAACCCCTCGAAGAGACAATCCTAGAGACAGGGTATTAAGACTTCGCCACCCTATCCTTGTTGCGTTTGCTTGGCCGGTCCCAATACGGACTCTTGCATTTCCCGCAGCGTAGCGGGCGTCCTTCGCCATGGAAGCACCAGGGCTGACCGCATCGTTTGCACTGTTTGATTTCCATATGCAGAGTATGCGCCCGAAAAGTGTACACCGCTGATCGTTTTTCTGGTTTTACCGCAATTGAATCGAAATGGCGTCGAAGCCGCGACAGTCTCAAGACTTGGACAAGTCCCGAGCGCATCTGCCCCCGATTTCTAAACACGGACAAACTGCGAGGCGAAAAACATCCCATAGCCCCGTCCCGCCGTTGCGCGTTTCTAGAGCCTTTTAGTATATTCCGAAGGCGTGAACGGCAACCCCGGCCCGGCATTGCGCAAAATACACACTGACAAAATACCGGGGAAAATACCGGGGACCCTGCGCAGATACCGGCATACATCAAGAGCAACCACAGAGACGGTGGAACCCGCATAAACACCGGGTTCCGAGCATTCAAGAGTCAATCGCGGTCATCGGGAGAAATTGGCTCTCCTGCAACTCTTAACCGACAGGTTGAAGGTTCGATTCCTTCCGCGTCCACCATCCCTTAAGAATCCAAGCAGCATTTTCATTACCTAGCGGCTCGGCATTTGATCTTGCCACCTCTTTGGCGTTGGTGTATCCGGGACCTGCCCAAGAAGCGCGGTTGGGGCCGCTTCGGTTCGGTGGGTATTTCGCGGTGTGTTATGGTGGTTGCCAGTTATCCAAGTCAATCCAAGTATGGTGCTGAATGAACGACCAGCAATGGGACGCGCTCGTTTCAGTGGTTCGCGGCGAAGAGGTTCGTCCGCTTCCAACGGCCTTTATTATCGATAGCCCATGGCTGCCGAACTGGTCTGGGCACACGATTCTCGACTACTTTACCGATGAACGCATGTTTCTGGATGACAACATGAAGGCGATCAACGCCTTTCCGACAGCGATTTTTCTGCCGGGCTTCTGGTCAGAGTATGGGATGTGCACGGAGCCTTCCGCGTTCGGCTCGGTTTCGATGTTTGGAGAAGATGAAT
>CAWJLD010000003.1:0-297516 GCA_963843655.1 uncultured Acidobacteriaceae bacterium
TAAATCAAGCACTTAGCTCCCCTTGCGCTCCGTCTGCGCTCCAATTCCTCGAAAAGCAATCTGAGCGACCTTGGCACCTGCCGTCATCATCTCGTCCGTCACTACATCGCCGTAGATATTCATCGTCGTTCGGATGTCCGAGTGACGCATCATCTTCTGCTGAACGGCAATGGGTGTTCCCACCGCGTCGAGCCACGAACGGTACGTGTGCCGGAACGCGTGGGTACCGAGATGGCCGATTCTCGCCGCTTCCCCAGCCCGGACCAACTCCCGCCAGACGCCTGTGTAGGAATACGGGAGTCTGCCGAGTTTGATTGGGCTGGCGAATACCCAGTCTCCAGCGTCGGAAAAATCAGAACGCTGCTTCCAAGACTTCAGACGCTCCAGCAATTCCGGAGTGAGATGGAAGCTCCGGGCCGAGCCCTCCGTCTTCACATCGCCCACAACCTGCTCCACAATGCCGCGCCGGATGTTGACGCGCTCCCCGAGCCAATCTACATCGTCCCATTGGAGCGCCAGCGCTTCACTGATGCGTAGCCCCAGACAGACCGAGAGCAGTGCAAGAGTTGCGAAAGGCTCATGCAGTTCCTTGAGTAGAGCGTGGAACTGCTCCACCGTAAGGCTACGGGCCTTGCGTACCTTTTGCATGGCTCCCTTGTTTTGGACAAGAGACATTGGATTGCGGGTGATCTCAAGAAGTCCTGACCACATCGCAAACTCCATCAGCCCATGCATCAGTGAACGCACGTGCGTCTTGGACTTTGGCGACAGTGGCAGTTCACGGAACCACAATTCCACGGGGCGGGGCTGAATCGCTTGCATGGGCTCATCTCCCCACTTGGGTAGAATGTGATTGTTCAGAAACGAACGATAGACCCGCGCCGTTGAATGGCGTGAAGGCATTCGTTCGGATTCATAGCGGGCAATCACACTGCGCACCGTGTCCCCTTCCTTCTCTTTGGGCGGTAGGATTTCAAGGCGTTCAACCTGTTTCCAGGCTGCTGCCTTGGTTGGAAACTCTTGCTTCGTCCCGATTCGCTTGGACCGGTGAACAGGGCCGTCATACCACAGATAGTTCCAGGTCTTACGCCGCTTGTCGTAGCGCACAGACCCACTTGAGTGTCGCTGTACCTTCAATGCTGCCTCCCTTCAGCAGGGACAGCGGATGACAGGTTCAGCATAGCATCCAACTCATGCCGTAAAAACCTCCAAGTCACACGGCGTTTGCCCGATAGCCGGTGGCTAGGAATCTTGCCCTCACGTGCCCACAGCACGACAGTACGAGGGTTGATTTTGAGGTGCTGAGCGGCTTCGGTCGAGTTAAGCCATTCAACGGATTCGATGGTCACTGTGTCCTCCATCCCAGTAGTCAATGAATCGCTGTCCGCTCCTCTCGCGCTCAAAGATGGAGCGTCTCCTTAAGCTGACCGCAAATCACCATGAGGTCCAATACTTTTGAGGTATCACCCGATATATTTCATTTATCACCCTGCGCTTCGACCAAGCGCAGCGCGGGGTTTCTCGTCAACGGCCTCGATGCGTAAGTTTGGCCAAAACGACGAAATCCTATTGCAGAACAGGTGCACTGCTGGCAGGATTTCCACAGATGTAGACTGAACGGGCATTTCGCATCTCGAACTCCGCATGTCGTACCCGAGCACACTCCCTTCGCCGAGCTATGGGCTATGCATGACTGGGCTGAGTTTAGACATTTCCGGTATCTGCTCGCGATCCTCGAAGAACAGGGATTCCGCGCCGCTGCGGATGTGCTCCACACCGCGCAGCCAAATCTGAGCATTCAGGCACGGCAGTTTCAGGAAAACGCCGCGGTTCGGCTGTTTAGGAAGATGCCCAATGGTCGTATTCGTCCAACAGAAGCCGGCATCGCCTTCACCGCTTTGGCCCGGTTCCTGCTTGAGACGCGCGACGAAGTGATCGATGCGCTCATTGCGATCGAGCGCGGCTCCGTCGGACCTGCGCGATTCGGCTGCACTCCTTTTGTCGATCCCGGTCTATTTCGCACATTCTGCAACCTACACAAGACGATATTGCCTTCATCTACTGTGCGACAGATACATGGCGACACCGCGCAGCTTGCGGATGAAGTAGCGAATGGCGCCGTCGATGCGGCCCTGGTGACTCTGCCCCTGAAACATCCAGAATTGAACATTGAGGAAGTGAACCAGGATCGCCTCGTCGTGTGTTTGCGGAAGGATCATGCTCTCGCCCGCAAGGCCAGCTTGCAGCCTGCGGACCTCGAAGGGAATCCGACAGTTCTTTATCATCCGCATCGTCATCCCGACGCACACGCGAAGCAACTTGAACAACTCAGTGACGTTGGCATTGAGATCGAAGAGTATTCGCGGGCGTCTCACCCATCCGAGTTGCAGATGCTCGTCAAAGAGGGGCATGGATTCACGCTGATTCGGGAGGGAACAACTCTTGACGAGGCATTGACTACGCGGAGAGTTGCAGGCGTCAATTGGACCGTCGATACGGCGGTGATCTATCACCAACATCGCTTTCCGAGGACCATCCCCATCCTGATCAAACAACTGCGGCGAGAGCTGGCTAAGGAACAGAGAGGATCTGTTTCCGAGCGGGTTTCGATTGCGAAGAAGCCGCCTCGGACTCATCCGAACGAGAATTCTCCGGTCCAACTGAAGCTGTTGAACGAGTGAAAGTGCTTCGCCCACAAGCGGATGACTCGGGGTGATATATGGGAAGTATCACCCGATAAATAGGAAGTATTGGACGCGGAGCAAAAGCTGCCCAATCATCACAGCATATTCGCGACTGAGACCCAGTCGATGGAGGTGCCGATGATCCGCAGAAACCGAACCGCTCTGCTCCACAGGACAACCGCTCTTGCCAAGCGACTGGCAAGCCTCGTTTCAACGCACAATCTTCTCCGCGTAGGCCGCACGATAGCTCCAACTCTGATAGCGGTCACCTTCGCGAGCTTTGCTCACGCCCAAGGAACGATGGACTTCTCCGGCGCGACCACGCTCATGTCCACCTTCAATGTGAGTTCGTCTCCCGTTGAGCCGAAGATCGTATTCACGGATCTTCCCGAGATCGTATCCAAACAGCCGATGCGCACCTTCCAATGTCAGAGCGCAGCTTTCGGCGACTTCCAGCACCGTCTTCAAAGTAGGGTGTTGGTTGGTTCGTGGTAGATTCGACAGCAAGTCTCTGATCGAGGCCTCGCGGCGTTTGTGCGCCCGAATAGCGTGCTCGTTCAACGGTCTGCTTCGTCGAAACAGATCGCGTATATGTATCAGGGCATCAGTGATATCACTTTGGAGAACATGTCTATACACTGCCGAGTATCCTCCTCAAAGGGTCTCAACATGACAGCTGCTCCTGGGCAGAGAGGGGAAATACACGTACAGATTAACCGCTGGATCTTGGTCTTCTTGGTGGCGAGATAACTCTGCGGATCGGCACAATGGCCGGAATCACACCCGTCGAGGTGCTTTCCTCTGTAGATGCAAAGCCACAATCGCGGGATTCAGCGCTGTCCGCGTCCACTCGCCGGCTCTAGGTTCCCTTGAGAACGTGCAATGCGCATGATCTTTGATAGTTGCGACATGCCCGCAGCAAGTACGGCCACCACGGCGAAGCAGCCTGGCCGATTTTCGGCGAGTCATGGTCGGTAGGTGACTCGGCGATTTGCACTCATCGAGGACATCGTAGCGAGTCAAATGGCGAAGATCACTTGTCCGAAAAGCCGGTTTTTCGTCCAGTTGCCGAAGCAGTAGACCAATGTGAATAGATCGATGAGCTTATGGCCTGTTGGCAACAGCTGAAGTTCTAGTTATCGGGATCGATCGAACAAACCATGGGCGCCGTGCTTCGTAAGATCAAGAATGCCGGATGTATATGCCGCTATAGAAATTGCGGCTCTCACTGCGCCGCGATCAGCTCTGCCCACTGTCACTTGGCCGCTCTGGACTTGCGTACGCTCTGTGGTGCCGTGACAAAAGGGATTGCAACAAGCAGCGGCCAAGTTTAGGAGGATGAACGACCGGATCTCAACGATCCGGCCGCGTCAAAAAAGGTATGCGTTAGCAAACAGGCCAAGTTGCATACTGAGACGAGGACTCCCAGTAGCAAATCAGTTCTTCAATCGTCCTCGGGAGACAAGCCCGTACTAGGTTGTTCTGTTGGGCAGGTACTCCCGGCTCATGCTGACGTAGCCTTCGCGGGCGGTCTTCTTGCCGCGCTCACGATACAGGGCCTCATCACGGGGCTGCCAGGTGTCGAGCCCATCGACGTAGCGGTTGTACATGCAGAAGGCAGCCGCAATGAGGACAGTGTCGTGAATCTCCATGTCAGTAGCGCCAACCGAGCGCGCAGCTTCCACATCGGCGGCCGTTACGCTCTTGCCGCCCTTCTGTACCTCTGCCGCAATCACCAACAGCGCCTTCAACTTGTCAGAGATCTCCGCCGCCTGAAAATCGGTTTTCACTCGCTTAACTAGATCATGATCGTCGTTCAGGCAGGCGGCAGCAATTGAGCCGTGCACAGTCTGGCAGAAGTAGCAGTCGTTCAGGTGCGAAACGTAGGTCGCGATCAGTTCACGGTCGCCTTGCGGCAGTGAATTCGGCGCATGCAACAACGCTTCTGCGAGTTCGTTGAGTGGCTTGGCCGTTTCGGGACGAAATGCCATTGCACCGCGTATACCTTGAAGGCCGTCAGGCAGATTGATATGAGGCACGATGATTCCTCCAGCCTGCAACTGAAGTGAGCTTGAGTTGCAGGCGACGAAGGAAGCATACACTGCAAGCCGTGAAATCGACAGATGGACGTATTTCTCCACCTAACGGTTGAAGACGAACAATCAGCGGATACGTAGCATGTGCTTGTCCTGAAAGCTCCCTAGAGAATGGCAGCGGCTTCCCCGAGTTTCGCTGTCCGGACAAAGTGCATTCATTTCGGAGGTCCACTTGGTACGTATCAAGACTTGCTTCGCCCTAGTTCTGTGCGCGCTTGCGTTTGCTTTATCTATGCAAGCTCAACTGCCAACCGGTTCCATCAATGGTATTGCCAAGGATCCGAGCGGGAGACTTGTGCAAGGTGCGCGCATCACGGCGACTAACGACCTGCAGAGTACCTCTCGCGGTAGTGCTTCCAATGCTGACGGATCGTTCACAATTCCTAACCTTACACCCGGCAGTTATACGGTGGTAGTCGGGGCCGCCGGCTTTGCCGACGTTCGCTATATGCACGTGCAGATCAACGCTGGAAAAGCTATCACGTTGGACACAACCTTCAGCGTTGCCGCCCAAGCCAGCACCGTGGATGTGAATGCCGACAGCGAGAGTGTTGATTTGACGCAATCGATGCTGCAGGGGCAAATCACTTCGGCCACTATTTCGGCCATTCCTCTGAACGGCAGGAATTTTCTTGAACTTGCATTTCTTATCCCGGGAAACCGCCCTGGGCCTACCTTCGACCCCACGAAGACGAACACTATTGAGATCAGTTCGGCAGGCGGATTCGGACGCGGCGGCAACATTACCGTAGACGGCGGAGACAATAACGACGAGGTTGTGGGTGGAACGCTCGCGAACTTCCCTGAAGACTCGGTTGCGCAGTTTCAAATTGCCACCGGACGCTTTACGGCTGAGGTAGGGCGATCCGGGAATAGCATCATCAACATCGTCACGCGTGCCGGCACGAATCAAATGCACGGATCGGCGTTCCTTTTTGAACGCAACAGGCACCTGCAGGGCCTGCCCGCTACATTCGATCGAACACAGCCGGTGCCGCGTTTCGATCGCGAACAGTTTGGTGGGGCCTTCGGCGGCCCTATTCGCAGAGACAAAGCTTTCGGCTTTGCAGCAGTGGAATACAGAAACCAGAACGCTGCACTGCAAACCGGCACGCGCACCTTTTTAAATGTTGCGCCGTACGGTACCATCGTCCACACGGCTGCGCCTGCACCTTTACGCGACCTCCTGCTTTCGAGCCGTGCAGACTACCACCTGAACGGCGCAAACATATTTAGCCTTCGCTATAGCTTTAATCGCTCGACCGATACGGCGCAGGCTTCTGCAGCGCAATCGACGCCACTCTTCACTGCATCGGAACGGCAGAATGCTCTGAACCGGTTCAACTCCGCGGTTGCATCCTGGACTGGCGTCATCGGTGCGCGCAGTACGAACGATCTGTCGGTGCACTTTGACAACTTCTACAACAATATTCCGCCCTTCCCACAGAACAACTCCTTGACTAGCCCGCAGCTGAGCCTCACAAATGAACTTATCTTTCCAGACATTGCAGATGGTGCAAACTTCAACCTACCGCAGGCGACGCATCTTGACCGGTACCAGATTCGCGATGCGTTTACGGCCAGCCTGGGTAAGCACACACTGCATGTCGGTGGAGAATTCCAACATTACCACGCTACCGGAAAGATCAACGTCTTCGGTACTGGCACAGTGATCTTGACCTCTGATTTCGGTTTCCAGGATTTGAATGGCGACGGAGCGGTCAACGATCTCGATATTCCTGTGGCTGTGGGCATTCACAGCACTGCGCCAATTATTCCTGTGCCTATCCCCAGGATCACAAACAACTATTCCGCGCTTTATGCGCAGGACGACTGGCGCGTTTCATCGAGGCTGACTCTCAACCTCGGCCTGCGGTGGGAATATGACTCCGATGTCACAGGCCAGAGCGCGGCGCACAAACCTTGCTCCAGCCTTACTACTGCGCCGGCCAGCCCATGCACTTGGATGGCAAATGTGATACCGCTGCACAAAGACCCCGACACGAAGGACTTTGGACCGCGTGTTGGATTCATCTTTGATCCCTTCGGTCATGGGCAAACAGTGATTCGTGGCGGATACGGCATTTACTACGACCGCATCACTCTCGAAGCCGGTTCGAAAGAACTTGTGCAGAATGACCGTGCACTAACGGTGACTCAGTATGCAGGTTCAAGTTGCACAAATCCTGGGATTCCTGCTCCTGCGAGCCTGGACCTTTGCTTCGCACCTGGATCGCAGTTTGCTGCCGGCAGTCCTACGATTGACTCGGCCTTTAGTGGCCCGCATCAAACAGGCGGAGTGGGCATTGTCGCCCTCGGTCCAAACTCTCACCATCCTCTCTTTCAGCAATTCTCGCTAGGCGTACAACATCAGCTTGGCAATCATTGGACAGCCTCTGCCGATGGATTGCACGTGATCGGTGAGCGGTTGCTGATTGGAAGCCTATTGCGAAACACCAGCTCCACCTCTCCCTACATTCACTGCCCTGGCAATAATCGCCCTTGCCTTATTACTGACCCGCTTTCAGGAATTACAGACAGTGTCACAATTTTGGATTCCTCTGCAAAGAGTTGGTACGACGGCCTGCTGGTGAGTGTGGGCCGTCGCGAAGGGCGCATGAAAAGCATTGGCTACGAGTACAACATCGGCTATACGCTTTCGAAGACATTCGACTACTCGAATGACGATCAGCTTGAGAACAATAATAAAGATGAGCAGGTGAACCTGGTTGAAGGCACTGCCGGCCTGCGCAAAGAGAAGGGGTATGCGCTCACCGATGAGCGCCATCGCATCACTCTCTATGGGGAGTTGCGGTTTCCCCATGGCTTCAGCCTTGCGCCACTCTACACGTTCGGCTCCGGTGTTCCAGCCGACACGTTCCTGCCGGGAACTGCAAACAGCACCACAGGCGCTTCCGGCTCGCGGTTGCCCATTCTTCCACGCAACGCGTTGGCACGTGAAGTCAAGAACAGCGACCAACTCAACGTCGTTATCGATAAATGGAACGCGTTGCCGACTTGCCCGGCGGCCTATCCGTGTAACTCCGGCGGGGCTATTGCGCATGTATCTGGCGGCATCAACTTTTTCAGCCCGTTCAGTTCGCTCGATCTGCGCTTGAAGAAAGAGTTTCACGTTGCAGATAAGGTGACAGTCAGCCTGATGGGCGAGGGATTCAACATGTTCAATGAGGTGAACGTGCGCGGCACCAGCAAGGCGAACTTCGCCGGACGCAATATCTCCATCAGTCCAGTAACATCAGGCGCACCTGTACAGGCCGACTTCTACAAGCCAGCCACCATTGCCGGCGGCTTCTTTGGGTCAGGTGGGCCGCGGGCATTCCAATTCGCAACCCGATTGGAGTTCTAGATCATATGACAACTCCTGAATATCAGAAGCTCGCGGAGATTGGCGAAGTACGGTCGATGATGTCGGCCAACTTGCCACTCATAAGCGAATGCGATGCATCGCCCATCGTGGCATTTCTTTACGAGCAGTTTCGAAGGGACTTTGGCCGTCCGCAGATTCCTGGGATACTGCAATGCTTCGCAACCCATCCTCCCCTGCTTGAGCACATGATGGGGCTTGCGCAGTCAATGCTGTTTGTGGACGGCGCGCTTGACCGCTGCCACAAAGAGATGCTCTCTGCATTTGTGTCTGCTCAAAACCAGTGCGCCTATTGCACCGATAGCCACGGCTTCTTCTTTCGCGTCCATGGAGGGTCACCGGAAGCCCACGAGGCGGTGACATCGTGCAATCTCAATTCGGAAGCCATTACTCCACCCCAACGGGCACTTCTGCATTTCGTTCACAAGGTTACGGATAACTCGCAGGCAATCTCTCCAGCCGATATTGACGCAGTGCGTGCTGCGGGTTGGAGCGACCTACAGATTGCAGAGGCGGTCCACATGACCGCACTGTTCGCCTGTTTCAATCGGGTGGTCAATGCATTCGGGCTTCCGTCGCAGGACTTGCTTTCTATCTACGCCAGGGAGAGCGAAGAACATGCCTGACGCTGTCGAAAGGCGCATCTTTCTTAGCGAAGTAGAGGCTAATCCGCAACCGGGTCCCTATGCGGATGCGATCGCTGTTGCAAAATCGGTCGGCACTGAATACTGGGGCATCTGGAATATCCTGGCATTTCATCCGCAGGCGGCGTATCACCTATGCGAGCTCTCGCACGAAATCATGTTTGAGGACGCTCCGATCAGCTGCGCGATGCGCGAACTGATTGCAGCCTATACGTCCTCATTGAATCGTTGCGAGTTCTGTATGCATGCACATGCCTCGGTGGCATCGCATTTGTATGGAGACAAGGAGCTTGTTTGGAGTGTGCTGCGCGACCTGGAGGGCTCTGAGCTTGGTGAAAAAGACAAGACGCTGTTGCGCTTTACCGGCAAGCTCACTCTTGATTCTGGATCTATCGTTCAATCGGATATCGACGTGCTGAAACGTGCAGGATGGGATGAAACGTCGATCTATTACGCCATTGGCGCATGTGCGCTGTTCAACTTCTACAACCGGTTCGTTTCTGGCAATGGAGTGAAGCCTGTGTCTGAAGACGCGTTTCGCCGCCTTGGTGAGCGCATGGCGCGGTTAGGCTACCGCCGAGAACAGCCGCCGAATCGTGCAAAGGATGTGGAGCAGAGATGACGCCGGCATCCAACCCACAAGTCGCGAACGAGAACTCAATCCACTACGCAGGATGGGGCGTTGCCGTTGCCGCCTTTGTGGGCGTCATGACGAGCTTTTCGCCTATTGTTCCATATACGTTCAGTCTTTTCATCAACCCGCTTCACTCAGCGTTCGGCTGGCAGCATGAGGCAATCGGCGGAACCTTTGCACTGGCGGCGATCACCGTCGCCCTGGTTTCGCCGGGAATTGGCATACTGCTCGATCGCTTTCCACCCAGGCGCATCATACTGCCGTCCATCGCAATCTTCGCACTGGCACTTGCATCGCTCAGCAGGCTGGGACCCAACATCGCACAGTTCTACCTCACTTATTTCGTGCTGGGGTTAGTGGCCAATGGCACAGCACAATTTGCCTATACACGCACCATGCTCACCTGGTTCCGCAAACACCGGGGCTTTGCGCTCGCTCTTATCCTTACAGGCAGCGGTATTGGCTCAATCATGATTCCGCCGGTCACTCAGTGGATGATTGACCATCATGGATGGCGAAGTGCCTATCTCCTGCTTGGCGGCATTGCTCTGCTCGGCATTCCGCTCACGGCCTTGCTCATGCGCAATCGTCCTGCCACTGCCGAGTACGGAGAACAGGCTCCCAGTTCAGGTGTTACCGTAGGTGCGGCGCTCCACAGCACTGCGTTTTGGGTCCTGGCCGTGATTATCGCGCTTTCCGCGTTCAGCGAAAATGGCCTTGTCACAAACCTGGCCGCTCTCCTCACTGAGCATGGGGTAACGGCGCAGAGTGCTGCGCTCGCACTTTCCGTCCGTGGTGGAGCAGGCATTGTCGGCAGGCTGTGCGTAGGGTTTTTGATCGACCGCTTCTCACCGCAGCGAATGCAGACATTCATCCTGATTCTCGCTGCAAGCGGGACTTTGATTATTGCGTTTGCCGGCACCACGGCCATTGCGCTTGTTGGCGCGGCGCTGCTGGGTGTGGGGCTGGGCAGCGAAGCAGATGTTGCTCCCTACCTGCTGGCACGTTATTTTGGCCGCAAGCATTTTTCAGTGCTCTACGGTCTTACATGGACGGCGTATGCCATTGGCGGCGGAATCGGTCCGGTCGTGGTTGGGCGTCTCTATGATCGAGCCGGTTTCTATGAGCCGCGCCTGATTGTCTTTCTTGCGGTGGTCGCATTCGCCGCAGCGGCTGTCAGCCTGCAGCTCAAAAGCCATCGCCAAGTTACCGGCCACGACGGAATCGTCGCACCACCAGTCGCTTTTCAGGAGGAGTAACTATGCCACACATCCAGCTTCCCATAGACATGCCTGGAATCACCGCGGGTTTTGCATTTCGTCCAGAGACAGCCAAACCAATGCGGGAACTTGCGCACATCCTGCTGCACACATCCGGCAATGAAGGTTTTAGTTCCGGTGACCGCGAGCTAATTGCATCCTTCGTGTCCTCTCGCAATACGTGCTACTTTTGCCAAACGAGCCATGGCGCGGCGGCCGCCCATCTGAATGGCGGCGATGCTGACCTGGTGGATGCGGTTTGTCGGGATTTCAGGCAAGCACCGATCTCTGCAAAGCTGAAGGCTCTGCTGGCAATCGCGGAACAGGTTCAGATCGATGGCAAGAGAGTTACCGCCGAGCTTGTATCTGACGCTCGAAACAACGGGGCCAGCGATGCAGACATTCACGATACGGTGCTCATTGCGGCTGCCTTCTGCATGTACAACCGCTACGTTGACGGATTGGCGACCTGGCAACCGCACGATAACCAAATGTACGCGCAAATGGGGAAGCGTATGGCGGAGGACGGGTACTTTCAGCCGTAGACTCATCCGTTGTCGCTCCCTTCGCATGTTTGAGAACGATAGGTGTCCCGATTTGTGAGTAATTTGTCGACATCGCTGGCGGTAGCGATATGGGTCAATTGGGCAGATTAAATACCTTAATCGCGGCCTCGGACTAGACTCATCCTGTGACTCCGCGGTATTCATTGATGCCAAACGCTGGGTATCGTTCAGCAGCGGCTTGTATACCTGGGCCGATTGAAGGACCGACTTGCTACTGGAAATCTCAGACTCAGGCTACGCAATTACCTGTCTGTAAACGCATAAGTTTTCCCACAGCTTCTTCTGAAGGGTTTCGGCCATTAGTTTCAATGTAATAGCGCGGATGGAATGGAAGGCCTTTCGGCACAAGAAATTCGGTCATACTCAATCTTTAGGCGTGTCAAAAGACCTCAGCCGGAGTTCAAGATGCGTCAATCCTTTTTACACAAGGCTCGGGCTCGCAGTGTTTGAACAACCGCATGCTTGCAACTCCCGCGTGTCTCCGCCGAGTCACTCGCCGACAATGGAATGCGCCCCACATGGGCGAGTAGTCGGCTATCCGGACAAGTGGCCCTTGGCTCAACTGCTGCCGGAAGGCCGAGTCACTCATTGACCAACGGTGCAATTCGGAACAGGGACAGACTCCGGCCACCGGGCTGGTGTTCTTGTCCGACCGGATCTGCACTAGCTCGCTCTTGTGATCCTGTGATCCAAAGCCCACGCAAGGAAGTGGCGACTGGTAACCTCGTGACCGTTGACGTGGATTATTCCCAGCGGGTAGCCACGGTTGGAGTCATTCAGGCTACCGACTGCACGGGAAGGCGCTGCATCATTTTGTATAGCTGTGCGGGCGGGGCGTGCAGAGCCAAGGTGAAATTAGGCAGGAAACCTACAACACCCAGGCAGGGAATTCGCGCTCTATCCGCGCTCTGTTTATCGGCTTTATGTGGTTTTCGGTGGCCTTAGAGTGTCATCCGCTGGCCTGCATGTCGTTGAAAATACGTTTCGTTGTGCTTTCGAGTGCATCTATGTGCGGTATCTCAGTCACACTTTAGCAACGAGCAGTCGCCGCTGGCGCTCGTGGAGTTTATCGAGGGTTGTTTTACTTGGGAAGGCCTGCCTGGCGAAGCTCGCGGCGCAGCGTGCGGAAGACCTCATCATACTGGGGCAACGCTTCCATCTGATGCCCAAGACGATTGTTCCACAGCATCTTCAAGCGAGCTTCTTTTGCGAGGATGCGTCCTTCGACGCCGGCGATGTCTTTCTCCCGAAAGCGCAGTTTTTCCGTAACAGATCCAATGAGATGAGCGATTTCGACGCCCGCATGAGATGTCAGGAACCATAGATCGTAGAGGTCACGCGGCTCGTTGCGGGCCCTGTCCTGAAGAGCCACGATCTTTTCGGTGGCGATTTCGTTCAGGCTATACACCGAGATTGGGCGATCTTCCGGTACATCCTCAAACTCTGGATAGGTGCGTAGAACCGGAAGCTGCTCCACTGGAAAAAGCAGAATCTCGGCGACCGTGATGTCCACCTTGACTGTGTTCGGTGTCGGAAGCGGTCCCTGATAGCGGAGATAAAAGGTGTAGCTGTTGACGTGCGTCTGGCGGTCCTCGGCCTCGAAAGAGAAGCGTATGCCGGAGGCTTGCGCTACCAGCTCATATACCTCTTCCAGACCCGCGCGGATCTCTGCAAAGTCCACTTTTCTTGCAAGCGTGAAGTCCAGGTCCTCGGAAAAGCGATAGTCCCCGAAGTGGCAGCGTTTGAGCGCGGTGCCCCCTTTGAAGATGAGGAGGTCGTAGAGCTTGCTTTTGCTCAGCCCGACGAGGAACCAAGCCAGGCAGTAGTCGCGCTCCAGCACGGCCTCGGGAATACGTCGGCCACCATGTTCCTTGTACAGCCGGTTTGCGAGAAGGGAGAGGTTGCGCTGCGGGATCATGTGTGCGGAATCGCCTCCAGTTCGTCGATACCAATATTGAGTTGCAGACGCCAGTGTGCTTGAAAGGGACCCGATTTCGGCAGGGTTGGATCGAGACGGTCATACGTGGAGGTCAGCTTCGAGCGCAGCGGCTTGAGTTGCTCCGGCGAGGCCATCGCGTAAAGTTCGAGCAGGAACCCGAGCCGCCGTCGCAAAGCACCGCTCGCGAAGTGCTGCACGTATTCGAGAAGCTGCGGAATCTTGATAGCTTCGTGGCTCATCCAGAGAGCCTTGGCCACCTCCGGGATGCCGCCCGCGTATTGCGGCTGGCGCAGGGCATCGAGGATGGTCCGTTCCTTATCGCTGACCATGACGGATTGCTGCTTCGTTACCCACACTGGCATCAGGCCGAAGAAATCCGTCGGCTTCACCGTGACGAAGCGATATTCGTGCCCATGCACCGAGCGCGGCGGCGTGCGCATCGTCGCGCTGACATAGATGGTGAACTGCGGTTGTGTAACCATACGGTGCAGCTCCATCGCGGAGGCGTGCGAGAGGAAGTAGGGGCGTCCCTCGCACATCTCTCGGGCTATGACATAGGGATCGCCGACATACTCCGTCGCCCGGCCCAGCTCGAATGGAACCAATGTATAGAGGCCGGCTCGCAGCCGGGTGACGAGTCCTCGCCGCCCGGCTTTGTGAATCAGCGTTCGGGCGGACGAGCCGCGCAGCCCTGTAATCTCTTCCACATCGCGCAGGCTGAAGGTGGTATGGCCGCGTTCGTTGAGTTCCACCCACAAGGTTGAAGTTTTCGGTCCCAGAGTCTTACTGGAGGGCAAAGGTCGCGGGTCCGATAAGGGTCTAGATCTTTGCCCGGAGGTCTTTGAACTGGGTGCGGCAGTTTTCAACTGATAATCCGTGCTCATATTGTTCCCCTGGAAGGAACGAAACAAGAACATAATATCATAAAACGGATACTAGTGTCTGCATAAATTGTTCCCCAAAACGGGAACAATTCGTGATTAGGGTATCATTTTGACTCGCGACCTCTGCCTTCACGCGGCAGAGGAGTCGGTCAAGATCGACCGCAAAAAATGGCCGAAATTGCTGAAAAAATCGAGAATAGGGCAAAGGTTTAGAAGGCAAAGGTCGCGGGTCCGATAAGGGTCCAATAGCCGTTGCCGTGGGTCCGTTAAGGCGCTCAGGGAGCCATCCGCTACGCCTGGTATCAACAAGTTACGCGTTTCCGGTTAGCTGTCACGGCAGAGGTCGCGAGTTCGAGCCCAGTCGTCCACGCCATACATTCTAAATGACTTACTTGACGTATGGCCCTAAAGTGACAACGAAATCTGGGCACAATAAGCTGCTTAACCTGCATTTTGAGCCGGTTGTCTTCAATCAGTTGTGCCCACAATCGCAGCTTTAGTGCCTTCACTCGAGACCATCATCTTTACAACCTTGCTCTGTGCGGCTCGCTTGTTCGAGTTCACCGCTTGCGTGTAAACGTCGAGCGTAATCCTGCTGTTCGCGTGCCGCAAGAGCTCCTGAACCGTCTTGACATCCTCTCCATTCGCCTTCAGCAGGGTGCCGAAGGAGTGACGGAGAGTATGCCAACCGATCTTCTTGTGAATGCCACTTGCCTTCGCAGCTGGCTTGATATGACGCTTCATGAGGTTGTCCGGCCAATAGGGGTGCTTTCCCCTCATCGTCTCGCTGGCGAAGACGTAATCGTCATTCGATGAGTAAGTATTCTGACGGCGCCAGCTAAGAAGATCGTCTGCCATGAGGTATTCGATATCTCCGCGCATCATGAGAAAAGCCCTACTGCTCAATTGGCAATATCCGTGAAACCTGGTCTCAGCGGCGCGTTGTGTCCATCGGGGATCGGCAAGCGGGAGCCCAATTATCGTTGCTGGTTCGCAAAGCCATGGCATCTTGTACTTTCTTCCCCGATGCCTCATGGGCAGGGATCGTTGCGACCGATCTGTCTCTTCATGGGTTTCCGAGCCACGAACTCGACTCCCAGCCATTTGAGAGCGAGCGCGACGCCTCATCGAGTACTTCGATCTTTTCCCGCGGAAATTCGGCATTGCAGCCGAAGAGAAGCGTTTGGTCATCTAGCTCGATGGCAATCCCGAACCAGGAGGGCGCCTTCTGTTGGAATTTCTTGGCTTGGACGTGCGGCACCAATCTTTTCAGACCCGCCTGAGTTGGGAGATAACCTGGGTGGACGGTAATGCCGATGTCTTTGCCGCTTCCCAACGAGAAGTCGCGGACTCCACGCGTTTCGCGAACTCGGCCGGTGATGAATTCTATGCCCTTACTGAGTTGCTTGCCGCTCATGCGAAGAAGCAGGAGGCCCAAATCAACCGGATCGCCGCGCGGGTCGCGACCGGTCTGCACTAACGATCGCTCAAATGCGATGCCGTTATTCAGGGCTAAAATCGCGTGCGCCGTTCGATCCCCCCGGACCCCATAGCGTTGATCCGCCATCGCTGCAGCGAGGCCAAGCCATCGACGTTTTGTGGCGATGCTTTCTTCGTTCGCGGGTATCATAGTGGCATCTCCTCCCGGACGGGAGCTGGAGCGGAGACATGAAGGACTCGTTCTCGTTTGGCCCATTTCGGCTGTACCCGAGCAAGCGGATACTGCAGAAGAACGGCAAGATCGTTTCTCTCGGGAGTCGCGCCTTCGACATGCTGGTTGCAATGGTCGAGCGTCGTGGAAACGTTCTGACGCCCGAGGAACTTATAGTGATCGCGTGGCCGGGGTTGACAGTCGAAGACTCCAATGTGCGCGTGCAGATCGCGAACCTCCGCCGCACACTGGGCCGGGGACATGATGGTGCCAGCTATATCGCGAACGTCGCCGGACGTGGGTATTGCTTTGCGGCGTCCGCGACGCGGATCGAGCCCGTGGTGGATGATCCTTCGGCAACGTCATCAGAATCGCAAGTCACGCCTCCTGCGTCGCGTGCCGACGAAAGCAATCAGACTGCGGGATCGGCGTCGAACTTGCCTCCAGCATTGGCTGGCGCGATTGGCCGGGAAGCTTGCGTCACGGAATTGGTACAAGTGGTCAACGAAAGGCGTCTTGTCACGGTGGTCGGCGCGGCGGGTGCGGGGAAGACAACCTTGGCCATCCTCGTTGCCCATGCGATTGAGTCTTTTGCCGGTTCGACTCTATTCGTGGATTTAAGCCTTGTGGGCAGCGATGAAATGGTTGCTGAAGCGGTTGCTTCGGCGATCGGCTACATACCACCTGCGGGGGAACTTCTTCAGGGTCTGCTCGATGTGCTTTCCGAAAGAAGGGTGTTGATCGTACTCGACAACTGCGAGCATGTGATTGCGGCTGCAGCCTCCCTGTCGCAGCAGATCGTGAAAGGCACACCGAGAGTGTCTTTCCTGAATACCAGCAGAGAAGCGTTAAGAGTGCGGGAAGAATTTGTCTATCACCTGCGCCCCCTGGCATTTCCCGCGCACAACGGGCGACTGACCCCAAAGCAGGCTCTGGTCTGGCCGGCGATTCAGCTCTTCATGGAGCGCGCAATGGAGGGCGGCGCAAGAGGCACCTTAAGCGACGAAGAAGCCGGAACCGTGGCGAGTCTGTGTCGACGGTTGGACGGCAACCCGCACGCGATCGGGCTGGTGGCCAGCCGGGTGGGCGCGTATGGCATACAGGGCGTTGCCGATCTGTTCGCAGGCCAGTTCGCATTGCAGTGGCAGGGGCGCCGCGATGACGCTGCTCGTCACCAGACGGTGGAGGCGCTGATCGATTGGAGCTACAATCTGCTCTCCGAACGGGACCGCCTGGTGCTTCAAAGGCTCTCAGTCTTCTCTGGAGACTTTCCTGTCGAGGCCGCCATTGCTGTTGTATCGGACGAAGTCGTAGATGCATTCCAGGTTCGTGAGGCCGTTGGCCATCTGGTTGACAAGTCGCTGGTTGCCTTCAGCGCCGAGAGTGGTGAAGCCCATCTTCGCTTGCTAGAGACCACCAAGGCTTATGCTACGGCGCGGCTGACAAGACTTCCGGACGGGGAGCAGTTCGCGCGTCGCCACGCTCTGCACTACGCTGAACAGCTTCGGGCCATTTCTGAAGGTCACTTCGCTTCATCTGCATCGGGCGCGTCTCTTCGTGCGCTAGACATCGCGAACGTTCGCGCGGCCATTGAGTGGGCCTTCTCCGCAGGCCGCGAAAAGACGCTGGCGACCAAGATGTGGTGTCTCGCAGCGCCACTGTTTCTGGAACTGGGTTTGGTCCGGGAATGCAAGCGTACCTGCGTGCGCTCGCTCGAAGAGTTGCCCGACGAGTTTCAATCGACGGCTACCGAGCTTCGGCTCCTGAAGTCGACAGCGATGACTTGCTTCGCCGGGGCGGACTACGGGGCTGTGATGAAGCGGGTGTTGGAGCGGGGTTTAGCGCTGTCCCGGCAGCTTGGTGACAACGAGTCTACGTTCCATTTTCTCACCGGTCTTCATCTGCAAACGATCACCAACGGCGAGTTTCAAAATTCTGTGTTGACCTGCGAGCAGTACTCGTCTTTGGCAATAACGTCAGGCGGCCCGGCTGAAGCGGTCATTGCTGGGTGGATGACCGGTTCCTCGCTGCACTACACGGGCGATTTGATCGGGGCTGACGCGCAGTTCGCTACAAGTGCTCAATTGGTCGCGCAGCAGAGAATGCGTCCGCTACATTACTTTGAAATGATGGAGGAAATCATCGCGGGCATTAACTCAGCGCGTGTCAAATGGGCGCTGGGAATGCAGTCGCAAGCGTTACCGCTCGCCTTAGATGTCATTCGCGCAGGTCACAGCATGCCTGGCACACTCGCCATGCGTGTGACGTTGTGCTTTCACATCCTTCTGAGTCATGGCTTGTACGAGCAATCGAAAGAATTGATCGAAGACCTTGAGAATCTCTCCATTGACTACAACACGTCGGTGAGGCGGCAAGTGATCAACGTGAATAAGGGTTTCCTTTTTCATCAACTGGGGCAGAATGAGGTTGCAATTGATCACTTGCAACAGTGCCTGGCTATGCTGCCTCCTCCTAAAATGAGCGTCGTTCGAACCGATGCGCTGCAGACACTCGCGGAAGCGCACCTCCTTTCTGGAAATGCCGCTGCTGCTCTGGACGCGATTAACGAAGCAATCGATCTCTCAGAGGCAACAAATGGAAAGTTTAATTTTCCTGACCTGTTGCGAACCAAAGCCGAGGTGTTACTTAGCCTTCCCGATGTCGACAAGGGAGAGATCGAGGCAGCCCTTCTCGCAGCCGAGAACGGCGCACGGAAGCAGGGATCTCTAATTTGGGAACTCAGGGTCGCCCGCACAGTTGCTAGTGTCGAGACGTCTCAAGGCAAGAAGAAAGAGGCCAAAGAGACTCTCGAACGCGTCTATTCTCGATTCACGGAAGGGTTCGACACCAACGACCTCAAGGCCGTGGCACAGGCCATCCTCTCTCTCTAAACGCCCTCGATTCACGCCGCTTTACAACGCTTTACAGACATTTACTTGCTCCCGCTGCAGGCCCGCCCTAGACTCGCTTCCATGAACAGCGAGTCGCCTGTTTCGTTGAAAAACATCGTACTCTTATTGGTCGTGGGGCTGACCCTCACGGCCAGCGACCCCCTGCACACTCAGGAGAAAAGCCAAGTGAAAAACCAGGAGAAACAAAGAGTGAAGAACATCGTCCTTGTACATGGCGCCTGGGCCGACGGCTCGGGCTGGCAAAGCGTTCACGACGATCTGCGCGCGCGGGGCTACAACGTAAGCGTTGTACAGAATCCCTTGACCTCACTCGCCGATGATGTCAAGGCAGTGGACCGGGTTCTGGCAAGGCAGGACGGTGCGACCCTTCTTGTCGGCCACTCCTACGGTGGCGTTGTGATCACAGAAGCTGGCGACGAGCTCAAAGTCGTGGGGCTCGTCTATGTGGCGGCATTCGTGCCTGACGCCGGTGAGTCCGCCGCCAAACTGATCGAGGGTGGCGAGCCGGCGCCGTTACAGCCGTCAGCGGACGGCTTTCTGTTCTTCAACCCAGTCCTATTTCCACAAGTCTTTGCTCACGATCTGCCCGCTGCGCAGGGCGCGTTTCTCGCAGCCGCGCAGATTCCGGCAGCAGGGGTCGCCTTCGCCGCACCGGTGTCGAAAGCGCCTTGGCGCAACAAGCCCAGTTGGTACATTCTATCCACCGAGGATCGCGTGATTCCGCCTGCCGCGCAGCGCCAGATGGCAACACGTGCCCATGCTGCGATTACGGAAGTTCGCGGAAGCCATGCAGTATACATTTCGCAGCCGAAGGCGGTCGCCGATGCAATAGACGCGGCGGCACACGCGGTCCCGGTACAAGAAAGCGTACTGCATCCCTGATTGATAAGTCAGGATGTGCGCAAGAGACCAATTCATCTTCGCCGCGCTTCCCTTAAGAATGCGGCCAGGCACTCACTGCTCCCAAAAACTAAGAATCAAAGTCGGAGGACATAGTGAAAAATCTCAGTCCTAGAGGGCAAGCTCTGGGCCTTCGCATCCACGCAGTGGCATTTGTCTTCGTAATGCTGCTGCTTGTCGTTATCAACTGGCTGATTGGCCCACCGTACTGGGTGCTGTGGGTGCTGCCGTGGTGGAGCATTGGTCTGCTGAGTCATTGGTTGTTTGTACTCGGCCCTGGCGCGCGTTGGAAGAGAAGCACACACGAACCCACAACGAATTGGAATGAACACCCCAGAGAAAGGAGCAGCCGCGATGAGTGAGCGAGAGAACATCATGGACGCTGAGACTCCTCGCAGACGGATTCTCCAGGCCGGCGCCGCGGTCATAGGAGGGCTGGCTGCATCGGCCGCACTGGCTTCGCCGCTGGCGACGCAAACTGCAAATTCGTACAACGCAACGGCACGAAACAAAAGTCCGCTGGGTGCACGTTTGCAGGGAATTCAACACTTCGGCCTTACGGTGCAAAACATGGACCGCGCTTTCGCTTTCTACACTGAAGTTCTCGGCGGTTCTGAAGTGATGCGCGACGGGGATTTTCACGGCGACCCCATCCACAACACGCTGCTGGCGGATCAGGAGATCGAGGCGAACGTGCGTCGGGTTAATCCCGCGACCCTGGGCATTCCCGATCTGCGCGGGGGAGCACAGCGTCTGGATGTGCGATTTGTCCAGTTTGACAACGTCGTGATCGAACTCCTGCAATATCGCGACGCCGGGCAGGCAGTTGGAAGCGGAGCGAGCTTTGCCGAGCCTCGCGATCACATGAGTCCTGCTTACCCGCGGTCCATGCATATCTGCTTTTACGTACGGGACGATGTGGATTTCCGTGCGTTCATTCGCGACCTGGAAGCGGAGGCCGCGCGACGCGGCATGACGCAGGTGAGGGCCAACCGCATTGTCACTGTAACCACGGAGCAGCAGCGTCTGGCAGCTCCAATCGAAACGTACGCAAACAGCATCACGGAAGGTAAGTCCGACGGATGGACGCTCATCTACTGCAAGGGACCCGAAGGTGAGCAACTCGAGTTTGTACAGGCCCTGGGACCGGTGAAGCGCACTTTCGACGCTGCAAGCGAGGCGCGAAAATAGCGGACGGTCGCTCAGGGATTCGAAGGTTCGCAGTCGGGTGGTTTCAAGGAGGACAAATATGTCGCAGGCGATAGTGATACGCGTAGCGATAACAATTGTCTTGACGGTGACTAGCGGAATCTTCGTTGCCGCACAGGACAACAGTGTTGCCCGCTATGAAAAGGTGAACAGCGGTGCTTATGCCGTGGTCGCCGAGATTCGGGCCAAACCCGGCAACGAGCGCGCATTGCGCGAGGCGACGCTAACGTTAGTGGCGGCCGTTCGGGCCGAGCCAAACAATCTACTTTACTTCCTTCACGAAGATCGGGAGTCGCCAGGGCATTTCATTTTCTATGAAATCTTTGCCAGCCAGGCGGATTTCGACGCGCATAACACGACGCCGCATGTTCAGGCCTGGTTCGCCAAACTGCCCGCACTGGCAGAGGGTCCGGTGAAGGTGATTCGTATGGATATCCTCGGGAACATTCAGACAAGGAGAGATCAATGACATCAACAGCCACAGCATTCACAGACTTTCGACGGATTGTTACCGGACACGACCAAGACGGGAAGGCCGTCATTCAATCTGATGCGGCTCCCACTCGGGTGCAACAAATCGGCGGCCCCGGCGGTCCGACATTTATAGAAGTGTGGAACACTCGTGAGACGCCGGCTTTGATTGACCGGCAGTCTGGCGAGCCCGCGGAAAGCGGTCTGGTACTCGCGCCGCCGCAAGGTGGAACCCGAATTCGCGTGATCGACTTTCCTCCAGAAGACGAGGTAATTCGGAAGCTGACAGGTTCCGAGGCCGCCGAGAAGTTTGCTGAGATGGGAGGTGCCGGGGCAGCACGCTCCGCGCAAGGAGCCCCGCATCCCTTGATGCATCGCACTCAGACGGTCGACTACGGAATCGTACTGGCAGGTGAGCTGACGTTGGTGATGGATCGCGGTGAGACCGTCGTTCGAGCCGGAGACATCATCATTCAGCGAGGGACCAATCATGCCTGGTCGAATCGGAGTGGTCAGATCTGCCGGGTGGCATTCGTGCTGATCGATGGGCAATTCACCGATGGGTTGTAAAGGAGGAGACCATGCGCTTGTCGCCGATTCGTCCAGAGACCCTGAGTGCTCAGCTACGTCCGGTACATGACGGTATCACCAGTCTTGTTACAGAAAAACAGAACGGTATTGCGATTCTCAATGAACAGGGCGCATTGATCGGTCCCTTTCCGGCGATGCTGCACTTCCCGCAGTTTGGTGTCCCGGCCCTTTTGTTGCATCGATCCCTTTCCGCTGAGGCGCGCCTTCCTAAGACCGTACGCGAAATAGCGATACTCATGGTGGGCGTTGCCTTTGGCGCGCGATACCAGATCTATGCCCACGAGATCACCGCGGCTGAGGTCGGCCTTTCGCCATCACAGATTGCGACAATGGCAGCGGGCGGGCGACCACATGATTTGAGCGACCAGGAAGCTATCGCCTTCGACGTATCCCATGCCCTTATGTCTGGCCATATCCTGCAAGCTTCGACCTATGCGCGCGCGTCGAGTCTGCTCGGCTCGGAGGGAATCGGCGAGCTCGCATTTCTCATCGGCGGATACACCCTTATCGCGATGATCTTGAACTGCTTCGACGTGCCGGTGCCGGAACAACATGCACTCGAAATGATGGAGGCCGAATGAACTACACAACCACAGAATTGGCTGCGCCGCAGTCCTTGGTCCTGAATATTCTTGCCGAACTCGGAAGCGGTCGAGTGCGCGAGGCCGTCAATGGTTTTGCCGAGGAGTTTAAATTTCAGGACGAAGGAATCGAATTTCAATGCACTGCGAAGGAGCGACTGATCGAATTCTTCGAGAAGGCGCGCGAACTGTATCCGGATTCCATACTGGAGCCGGGCACAATCATCAGTAGTGGGGACGACGTTATGCTGGAGTGGATCTTGCGCTCCTCTGTGTCGGAACCATTATTCTGGGGACAGCTTCGAACAGTCCCCGTGTTAATACACGGGGCATCGGTTATCCGCACCGAAAATAGCCGAGTCATCCGATGGTGCGACTACTATGACGGTTTGGGAGCTAGACGCGCAGCCCTTAGTTCGTATTTCACCGAGTGGGTCGAACTCTAAGGACATGCCGAATGCCGCATCGTCATTCGGCGGTGACGATGCCTCTCTAGCTACGCTGACCCATTGCGCATCGTGATCAAGCGTCGTCCGGGGGCGGCCTGCGATCCGATGGTTTCTCAATCGTTCGCGAACTTCTTCCAATCAAGTTCAGATGACAAAAGGGCACTTTCGGGTTTTGACTAGGTCTCAACGGAGGAGCGATGGATAACAGCCTCTCAAGTCAAGAATTTTGGAGCCGATTCCAATTTGGCTTCACCCTGACCTATTATTACCTTTTTTCACAACTGACCATGGGACTGGCTTGGCTCCTTGTCTATTGGAAATGGCGCGCCTTTAAGACAGGCGATGATAAATACAAAAAGCCGCCCGGTTTTGGGCCAAGATATTCGGCCTCAATTTTGCCGTGGGCGTTGTCACCGGGATATCGATGTAATTTCAGTTCGGGACGAATTGGGCCGAATTCTCTAAATATTTAGGTGTGGTGATTGGGCAATCAGTACGCAGGCGAGGGGACGCAGGCGAAGGGCGGATCTGCGCGGTAGCTTCTACGCCGGCGGGGGTTACACGACGATGACCGGTTATGTGTACGACGCCGAATTGCGCTCCATTTGCGCTCTGTTCATCGGCTTTATGTGGTTTTCAGTGGCCTTAGAGTGTCATCCGCTGGCCTGCATGTTGTTGAAAATACGTTTCGTTGTGCTTTCGAGTCCTACCGCGTCCAGAACTGCCCCGCCGAAGCCTCAGTTCCGGATTGTTCCCGGCCTGGACCCCACGGCACACTAAGAGCCCGCTCCGGCGTGCAATAGCGTGCAATGGTGCATGGAAACGAGGGGCTTGCTGGCAAAGGTGGCAACGTATAGTCTGTAACTTGCAGGAAGGAAACGGCGAGTGGAGGTTCGATCCCCACTAGCCGCCCCAATCGCATCCTAATAGAACGCTATTCTGAACGTATTCCTGCCTTTATATCCTTTGCATTCCTAATCCCCAGTCATTTGTGAGTCATTCCGGCGCGTAACCGATTGCGCGCAGCTGCGTCTTATCCGCAGTCTCCCGGTTGCTGGTGGTGTGAGCCGGATGATAAGAAGGCACAGGTAGGAGCTCTTCCCCGAGCGAGGTCTTGATGCGAAAGTTCGAGCCCAGGTTTGGGCACTGCCTGGCGGCGTGTTCAGTCGCAGGACTATTGTTACTGATGATCGCCGACGTGTCCGTAGTGCGTGCCGAGCAGTCTGAGCATGCCCAGGCGAATGCGACCGCGGGATCCGAGGTTGCCTCCCAACCCAAGTATCCCTGGCTGTACAACATCACCGCATCTACCAAGATTCAATTCGATCACGTATCAAGCCCTGAACAGAAATACATCATGGAATCGATGAGCGGGGGTGTTGCGCTCATTGACTATGACCATGACGGCTGGCCCGACATATATCTGACGGGCGCCCAGAGCGTAGAGATGGCGCAACAAGGCACGAAGGCCAGGAGCGCACTCTACCACAATAACCACGATGGAACCTTTACTGACGTATCAGACAAAGCCGGAGTGGCTACGCCTTGCTGGGCGCAGGGAGCAGTGGTCGGCGATTACAACAACGATGGCTGGCCGGATTTGCTGGTGACGTGCATCAACGGTGTGGTGCTTTATGGAAATAACCGTGACGGTACATTTACAGACACGACCCAGCAAGCGGGGCTCGGGAAAGACAAAATGTGGGCGACCGGAGCCGCTTTTGGCGACTATGACGGAGATGGCTGGCCCGATCTATTCGTCGCGCATTATGTGGACGTTGAAACGGCCGATGCTTCGGAATTTGGTTCATTGCCGACCTGCAGATACCTCGACATCAAGGTGCAGTGCGGGCCTCGCGGCTTGAAGGGCTCCCCGGACAATCTTTATCACAACAACAAGAACGGCACATTCACAGATGTCTCCGTGCAAGCAGGTGTATCCGATCCGGAGGGGAGATACGGCCTGTCCGCCGTGTGGTGCGATTTCAACAACGACGGCAAACTCGACCTCTACGTCGCAAACGATTCCGGACCGAACTTTCTTTACCAGGGTGACGGGAAGGGTCACTTTACCGACGCTGGATTTACCTCGGGAGTTGTCTACAGCGACGATGGCAAGGAACAGGCGAACATGGGGGTTGCTATAGGCGACTATTTGCATACCGGCAGAATGTCCATTGCGATATCCCACTTCGATAACGAGTATGCAGCGGTCTATCGCAATGACGGCGATATGAGTTTCAAAGAAGTATCCGGTATTTCCGGAGTGGCCAAGGCTACCGGTGGTTACGTGCAGTGGGGAGATGCCTGGGTCGACTTTTCAAACAGCGGTTGGAAAGATCTGCTCATCGTGAGCGGCCACGTATATCCGCAGGTTGACAGCGTGGCGGGCGGAGTCCATTATCGCGAACCCATGGTGCTTTTGAAGAACCTCCGCAACGGAAGCTTTGAGGACATCAGCAAAGATGTGGGACCTGCGATACAAGTCCCTCGAGTGAGCCGTGGCCTGGCAGTAGGCGATCTCTTTAACGATGGCACACTCGAAGCGGTGGTCGAAAACCTGGTAGGCCAACCGGAGATTCTTCGTCCGGCGGGTGGGCCGAAAAACCACTGGATCAGTTTCCAGCTCGAAGGAACACGGACCAACAAGCTCGCACTCAATGCGCGGATCAGGGCGACAGCCGGCGATCTGGTGCAAATGGACGAGGTGCTGAGCGGGGGGAGCTATTTGTCCCAAAACGATCTGCGAATCCACTTCGGGTTGGGTGACCATCAACAGGTGGACAAGGCAGAGGTGCTTTGGCCGGACGGAAATAGGGAAATATTGACGAATTTGGCGGCAGATCGCTTCTACATAATTCGGGAGACGGCTGGAGTTGTTTCAGTGTCGGCGGTAAACTCCGGCAATTCCAATAGGTAAACTCACCCCATAAAAATTTTAAAGCCTTTTCCTTTGAGCAGTTTCTAGGAGGCTTTCGCGCGAGATTAGGAGTGAGATAGATCCTCTGCGGGATAACAGAAATCCATATAAACATTGGGCTTATCTATGGAAAAACAAATGAGATATTAATGGAGTAAAACTGTCCAAATTTGGTTGACAAGCGTTTCATCGCGAGGGCAGAATGGCCAACGTTGCTCATTAGTTCCCATTCTTTCCTTTGAGGTCCGAAGATAGCAGTGAAACATAAGTGCCGGGCAATCCTCCGGAATCATTCAGCCAGAAGGTCACAAAAACCGACAAATGTACGTTGATCGGTTGTTTATTGAGGGCTTTATTCATAACAGCAAGGTAGTGAATGATTGCAGGAGTTTGAATGTGCATTTGGCACATCCTCCCCTTCAGAAAATTTATTCAGGCTTCATACTTTAGCCAATTGACGTTGAGTGCTGGGGGCCGCGAATTCACTTGAAGTCGGTAGCGCGAACCCGTAATGCGGTACGCAATGCACATTGGCATGGCCACTTGTGGCTTGGAGCTTTTTCCGGGATCGGTTGAATCGGTAAGCAATGCGATTCGCAACCCAATTTGTTTCTTATGGGAGAAAAAAGAGGCCGGTTCAGTTAAGGCCACCCCGTGAGAAACGTTCGAACAGCAGGAAATTGTTAATAGGAGATAAACCATGACTCAAACCTGTTCAAGCGAACAGAGAAGATCGAAGACAAGAGGACTGGCGGTGCTGTGGATGGCACTTGCCATGGCGCTTGTAGTACTTTCACCCCGGGCGTGGGCGCAGGATAACGCGACCCTCGACGGGACCGTAGCTGACGCCAGTGGCGCGGTCGTTCCGAATGCATCCGTGTCGATGACCAACAACGGAACCGGCGTTGTAAGGGAGACTACGACGAACTCCGTGGGCGCATACCACTTCGGCAACCTGGGCGCAGGTACCTACACCCTGACCACTACTGCCGGCGGGTTCCAGAAGTACACCAAGACGGGTCTTGTAGTGAACGTAGCCGGTCACGTGGAAGCGAACGTCGCCCTTCAAATCGGTAACGCATCGCAGACCGTTACTGTGCAGGCAGACGCACTGCAGGTGCAGACGGAAACCAGCGAAATCAGCACGCTGATCAGCGGCGAGCAGGTTCGTCAGCTTGCCACCAACGGCCGTAACGTTGTGCAGCTCGCGGCTCTCGGCCTGGGCGTTTCGAACAACCTGCCTTCGTTCGGCGGCATCGACGCTCTTACCTCGGCCAACGGCATCAGCTTCAATGGCCAGCGCACCACGCACAACGTCTACCTGATTGACGGTGGTGAGCAGAACGACCGCGGATGCGGCGGCTGCTTCATGAACCTTCCTTCACAAGACGCCATCGGCGAATTCCAGACGCTGAGTTCGAACTATCCGGCCGACTATGGCATGGGTTCGGGCGGCACCATCGTTATGATGATCAAGTCGGGCACGCGCCAGTATCACGGATCTCTGTATGAGTTCAACCGCAACACCGACTACAACGCCAACGACTACTTCCTGAAGCAGGCGAGCCCGCCCAAGGCACGTCCGGTATTCCAGTTGAACATTCCGGGCGGCAACATCGGCGGCCCGCTCTATATTCCTCACGTGTACAACGAATCGAAGAACCGCACGTTCTTCTTCTGGAATGAGGAATGGCGCAAGCTGATCAAAGGTAGCTCGCCTTCGGTCTCGAATGACCTTTGGAGCAACAACTTCCCGACTCTTGGGCAGGACTACATTTACCACCCGCAGGGTTCAAACGTTCCCGTAGTTCCCGATGTGTCGGCCAACACCGCATACACGAATATGGAAACGGGCCTTGGATTAACCCCTGGCCAGCCGTTCCCATGGTCCGACGCGAGTCAGACAGCTTACCGGATTCCAGCAGCGATGGTGGATCAGAACATCGTTCGCCAGTTGAGCGCCGGAACGTTCCCGCAGCCGAACACCACTTGCTCGGCTGGTGTCTGCAAACAATACATCATCTCGATCAGCCAGCCGGAGAACATTCGCGAGGATGTGGTCCGTATCGATCACTCCATCAACAGCAAGTTCCAGTTGATGGGCCACTACCTGCACGACGCGATGGAGAACACATTCTTCCCACCGCTTTGGGCAGGCAGCTTTGCGACCGTCGGCACGCAGATGAAGAACCCGTCGTACACAGCAGCCATCAAACTGACGCAGACCTACTCGTCAACGCTGCTGAACGAAACGGGATACTTCTACAGCGGCAACAAGATCAAGCTGACGCCGATTGCAGGCGCAGGCGCGTCGATCTCACAGCCCGCCGGATGGACGGCGACCAGTCTGTTCCCGGACTCAAACCAGTCGGCTATCACGCATGGGTTGTCAGCGCCGAACATGCCTGCCATCTCCCTCGGCGGCACTCCGCTGGGCGCAACCTGGAATCCCTCCTACTATCCGTGGAAGAACGGTTATGAGGGCTTTCAGTGGCGCGATGACCTGTCCTGGACCAAGGGCCGTCACCAGTTCAAGTTCGGTGTGAGCTGGTTCCACTTCTACAAGAACCAGGAACTGCAGGCCAATACCAACGGCACTGCGACGTTCAACAACAACGCGTTCTCCAGTGACGGCATCGCCAACATGATGCTGGGCATGGCGGATAACTGGAACCAGCTCGAGTACCTGTACGGCAAGAACTGGGTCAGCAACTTCTACAGCTTCTACATGATGGACAACTGGCATGCCTCATCGCGGTTGACCCTCAACCTGGGCCTCCGCTACGACGGTATTCCGCACACCTTTGAGCGCTACAACAAGTTCGCCAATTTTGTGGAGAGCGCTTACAACAAGTCGTTGGGGAACCCGATTCAGGCAAATGGCACTCTCAATCCGGGGCAGCTCACCACGTTTGGTGGGGGCAGCGAGCTGTTTTACCTGAACGGAATTAAGGAAGCAGGAATTGAGGGCTTCCCGAAGGGCAACGTTGAGAACCGTTACTTTACCTGGGAGCCTCGCGTTGGCTTTACCTATGACCTGACAGGAAATGGCAAGACGGTCATGCGTGGCGGCGCCGGCGTCTTCTACGAGCGCGTTCAGGGCAATGACGTGTACAACTCTGCTTTGAACCCGCCGTTCGCTTACCAGCCCAACCCGACGAACGTGTTCTTCTCGAACCCGAAGACGAGCGTCCTTACCGGAGGAACGAGCAACGATCTGTATCCCTCCAATCTGACCAACATTAAGTACAACTATCCGCCTCAGGGCGTCTTGAACTGGAGCTTCGGCTTCCAGCGCCAGGTTGCGCCTTCGGTCATTGCTGTGCTGCAGTATGTGGGCTCATCGGGATGGGATCAGAACAACGATCGCCAGATCAACACGCTGCCGTTGGTGAACGACTCGACCAACCCATGGTCGACTGCCGCGGTTGGTGGATCAGTAATTACACCCCCCAGTGACCCGCGTTGGGTACCTGGCAATCCGTACTCGGACCGCTACGCACAGCGGAGCGGCCAGGTCCTCGCCAACAAGCTCCGTAAGTATCCGGGCTTCGCCAACATCAACCAGGAAGAGAACGAGACCAACACGCACTATCACTCGCTGCAGGCAGGCATCCGCTTTGAGAACAAGTGGGGACTCACCTCTCAAGTTGCGTATACCTACTCGCACCTGATTGATACTGCGACCAACGACCTGAATGGCCTTCCGAATCCCTTCGTTACTTCATACAACAGGGGCTCGGGTGGATTCGATCGTCGCCACATCTTCAACGTCAGCTACGTGTATGCGCTTCCGTTCGCGAAGCACAGCTCGAACATTGCAGCTCGCACCATCCTGGGTGGGTGGGGCATCTCGGGTGTCACGGTATTCCAAACCGGTCTGCCGATCAACATCGCCTACAACGGCACGGATACCATCGGCACAACCGGCACCAGTAACCGTCCGGACCTGATTGCTCCCATCACTTACACCAAGACGCAGGCCAAGTGGTTCAGCACCAGCTCGTATGCTGATCCAACTCCTCCGTGGTTTGGTGGGTCCAACCAAGGCTTTGGCAGCGCGGGTAAAGACAACGTCCGCGGGCCTGGCCTGAACAACACCAACCTCAGTTTGACCAAGACCATCCAATTGACTGGCCATGAAGGTCCGAACATCGAACTTCGTTTTGAATCTTTCAACACGTTCAACAAGACGCAGTTCAACGGTGTCAACACGAATAGCCATGACGGCAACTTCGGTCAGGTCACCTCAATCGTCAACCCACGTAACCTCGAACTGGGCGGAAAGTTCCGCTTCTAGTTTGCGAGTTGCAACCAACCAAAGGCGCGGCAGCGAAAGCTGCCGCGCCTTTTTCTTGTGCCCAATGGTTTGAAACCTATACCCAACATCACCGTGCTATTCTTCAACTGCAGGCGGCGATGATGATGTAGAAGTTGGCTGAAATTCGTTCGGAAATGCATCAGCCCGATGATTCCCCGCAAATCGACTCCAGTGAGTACAGATACCTTCGAAATTGAGCCGACGGACGAGGCTGCAGCAGTGCGGTTGCCTTGGCTCACACCGTTTGTCCCAGGGCGAGGACTTTCTAACGGACATGTCCAGACAATCGTCGGCAACTTTCTGCCGCGTCCTGTCTTTTACGTTCCAATCAGCGCCGAAGAGGTTGAAGTGGACGCGCTCGACGGCAGCCGCGTTCTGTGCCATTGCCACTGGCAGAGTGAGGATGTTCGTTCAAGCAGATTGACGCTGGTTCTTGTTCACGGCCTCGAAGGCTCATCAAACTCTCGCTACATCCAGGGAGTGACTGCTCGCGCGTGGGCGGCCGGTTTCAACGTGGTACGCATGAACATGCGCAATTGCGGTGATACGGAAAAACTGACTCCCACGCTCTATCACTCGGGCCTTTCAGGGGATGTGGGCGCGGTCATCCGCCACTTCACTGCGCGTTTCGATCTCGAAAGCGTGGCGCTGATTGGCTACTCCATGGGCGGCAACCTGGTGCTGAAGCTTGCAGGTGAGTGGGGAAGTGCGGCGCCGCTTGTAGCGATGGCCACTGTGTGTCCGGCCATTGACCTGGCGCCGGGTTCAGATGCGCTGCATGAACCGGCGAATCGCGTTTACGAATGTCGCTTTCTTCGCGGGCTGATGCGCCGGTATCGACGCAAAGTTGCTTTGTTTCCTGACCACTATCAGGCTGCGATTTCCGGACCCGTCAGGTCGTTGCGCGAATTCGATGACAAGATTGTGGCCCGTTATTGCGGCTATCGAAATGCCGACGATTACTACTACCGTGCTGCTGCTGCGCGAGTCATAGAGAAGATTGCAGTGCCGGCACTTGTGCTGGTCGCCAAGGATGATCCATTCATCCGGATACTGCCTGAGACGCGCGCCCGCCTGACTGCGAATCCGCACATCAGTCTGGTGGAAGCCGAACATGGCGGCCACTGCGCCTTCCTTTCACGCGATAAGGGCGACGATATTCACTGGGCTGAAGCAACCGTGATTCGCTATCTGCAATATGTAACCGGTTGTCAATATGGACGCTGACTGGGAAGTCGAAATCGGCGGCGGCGCGCCGATTATCGAGGCGCACTGGCAGGGATTCGTTGACCTTCGCCGGAACCCGGAGCGCATTGGCGAAATTGCAGAAGTGGGTAACCTTCCCGCACTCGCCGGTCTGTTGCTCAAATTGAATGCGACACCCTCTCCGCTGTGGACTTCAAAATGCGATGTGTGGGTACCTGAAGTTGGTGGGCTGGCCTGCTACGTCGATCTGTTGCCGCGCAATACAAGCGCCTTCAGCGAATGGCGGAATGTCGAGGGATTTTGCCGGGATTGGGCCAGACGGCTTTCAGCCCGCGAGGGGCCAGAAATCAGCGCATCGGCGAAAATACATCCGATTCAAATCGCTGGTCGCGATGCCGGGTCGGAAGCGGCAATCACACTGGTTGTGCGGCAGGCGGTCACTTCTCAGTGGGAGGGGTTCGGGATTACGGCGTATTTCAGCGCTGGAGCATCGAACGTGCAAGGTGCAGAAGCGGCCATCGCTGCTGCGATGGTTGCCTTTTCAAATGCAATTCCGGATGCGGTTTTTCAGAAACCAGAGGATCGCGGCTAAAATAGAAATCACGGGCGAGTAGCTCAATTGGATAGAGCACCGGCCTTCTAAGCCGGGGGTTGTGGGTTCGATCCCCGCCTCGCCTACCACTCAATTAACGTCCCCACAAATTAGAGTGTGTAAACCCGTATTGATTCGACACTCAGGCCGGTGGGCCGTGTGCGATCGAGAAAACGAAAAGGGAGCCAGGCAGGCTGACTCCCTTAGGCGGAATCTTGAAGACCAATTTGGTTGTGTTACGGTCGATGCTAATTGTTCGCGTATGCCGCGTTTAGCGGCAGTCAGTCGTGAAGCACAGATTCTTGCTGAAGAACGGAATCACGTGGTTCTGTATGCGGTCGGCAACGGCGCTGGTGTGCGTGCCGTGATAAAGCTCGAAGCTGTTCGCGATGCCGTATTTGTCGAGCACATCGTGAAGCTTGCCGGCGTCGATGCGCGCCATGTCCTGATCGCCTACATCAATGCCGATAGCTCGGTACTGGCGCAGGTTGCCGATGTACTGGTCAATGAAGGCCAGCGGCGCATTGGCGGCAAACTTGGCAACCACGTCTTCCTGAACTTCGCCATTCTTAATCGGAAAATCGAGATAAAGCGGCGGGTTCTTAGGATCCGGCGCCCACGCGGCGGCGGTAGCAAGCTGCGCGCGAATTGCCGGCGTGTTAACGGAGTCCTGAGGAGACTTGAGCGATTGAAGTTCCTTATCCACGTCGACTGCAGGTGCTCCAGGCCGATTGCCCTGTCTTGCGCCCATGGGCGACAGGCAGCAGGGGCTCATCACGTACATCACGCCGAATACATCGGAATGTTTCATGCCGATGCGTGAAGTGCCATACCCACCCATTGAATGACCGGCGATGCCACGGCTCAAACGGCTCGGGAGAGTCCGGTAATGCGCATCGACGTATGCAACCAGATCGTGCGAAATGAATTTTTCAAAGTCTCCAGTGGTGACGGAACTCGAATACATGGATCCGTTGTGCGCAGTCTTTGAGTCGGGCAGCACCACAATCATCTCTTTTGCGCCCTGGGCAAAAGCTCCTTCGATGGTCTGCGGCACGTGGATCTCGTGCGTCCACTGCTCCGCGCCAATTGAATAGCCATGCAGCGCATATAAGACCGGATAACGCCGACTCTTGTTCTGGTTGTAGCTGGGTGGCAAGAACACAATAACGTCACGGTCAACGGCGTCGCCTTCGAGATTGCCTTCAAGAGCCTGGCCATGAACCTTGATGTGTTCCGTGATGACGGGCTTCGCTCCAGGAACCACCGCTGGAACTTCGGTCTTCACCTGTGCGTTGCCTGCGTTTGTAAATACAAATGCAAATGGAATGAATAAAGCGATTGCAGCGAGAGTCTTCAATCTCATATTCTTCTTTCCTTACTTTCATTGAACATTCAGATTTCCGGACTATTTCATGAAACCAACCTGCTTGTAGTAGCGCGCAGCTCCTGGGTGCAGCGGCACGTCGCAGACTTTCCACACGTTGTGCGCGTTGTAGGAGAAGTTCTGATTGGTCCACTGCAGTTCGTCCTGATGCTCGTCCATCGCCTTGGCAACTTCGTATGCAAAGCTGTCGGGAACGTCTGTGCGTGTATAAATTACCGTTCCGTTGCGCACAATGGTAGGAATCTCACGCTCGACGCCGCGCAACATTCCGTTTGGAATAAAGCCACGATACATGAGCGGCTGCTTGGTAAACTCCGCGATAACCGGTTCAGGAATGTCTAAGTAATTCAGATCGTATTTCTGGCTTACCTGGTTAAGGATGTTCCACTCCGGCGCCGTGGACATGGCGCCGCCGTGCATGATGATGTCGAAGTTGTCGCGATCTTCCCGAGTACTGCCAACGTAGCCTCCGGCAGTCCTGATGGATTCAACCGAGAGCCCGTAGTAGGCAAGAATCGCTTTTACCATGCGATCGTTTGGTGAAGCGTTGATCCGGACCGGCCATTTCTTTTCCTTGACCTGCGACAAGTCGGTGATGCCCGTATCGGCTTTGGCCGCTACCACAAACCACCAGGGCGACTGAATGTTGGCAATCAGCCGGAGGTTGGTCATCGGTTTGTCTTTCGAGTAGGCTCCGGTGCCGTGATAGGCATCGCACAGGAACTGTTCCGCGGTAGCGCCAAAGTCTACCGGGCCGAGTCCCGGCGCGTTGGGCGGGGCCATGGCTACGGAAACGGCAGGGTCCTCCTTGTAAGGCGGCGGCACTTCAGCGTGAGCCACAATGCGCGTTGAGGCGGCGGCGTTGCAGTTGAAGCAGGTTTGCACGTCGTAGCCATAAAACTTCATGGCTTTCTTCACCACCTGCCCCATTGCTCCCCAGGGGCACAGTTTGCAGGCTCCGCCGAAGACTGGCCTCTTGACCGCTATTCCAGTGTTGTAGACTTCGCCGCTCTGGGCGGCCAACAATCCAATGGTTGCCAGCAAAAGTACAACCAGGCCAAGAGACTTCTTCGACATCGCGCCACCTCGTTATAAACAAAGCTCAGAATTTGAATGCCCGAACCAGAAACTGCCTGCAATATCTTCGCAGGCAGTTGCCGGCCGTTCGCTAGTTGCTGTTATTGCATCCGGCTCATCATGCTTCGATGATCTTGCGAACCGCGCCTTCGGGATCGTCGACCATGCGGCAGTCGTTATCCCACACCATCGTCTGGTTGCTTTCCGGATCGGAAGGAGTCCACTCCAGCCCAGGTTGGCTTGGGTTTCCGGTGCGGGCAAAGTTGGCCCATGCCGTTGCCATCTTCTTTGCCAGCGCCTGCGCCTCCGGCGTGTTGCCGGTGCCTTGTTCGCATCGCTTGGTGTTGTCAAAGCAAAACGCAAGTTCCGCTGTGTGCCATGCGCCGGCATCTCCGTTAATCATGGGCGACTGCCAGCAGAAATAGTACTGGTATGCCTTTGCGCCGCCTTGTTTGGACTTCAGCGCGGCCATCCGGGTAACCTTGTTGCGCGCGCTCAGGCCGCCTACGCCATAGGACAAGGTCTTGATGCTCTTTTCCGGATGCGCCTTCTTCATGGCTGCAATGAGTTCTGATGCCTTGGCGTCTCCAATAATCCTTGCCACTCTCGCATGCCACTCGGCTTCCGTTGGATTGGATGCATAGGTCATGGTTTCTTCGCTCACTGAGCCGAACAGGATAGGCACATCCTTTGCCGTGTCGGGTGCAACCTCTTCAAACGACTTGCAGACCACGGTCTTACCGTCGATGCTCGGATTCCACCCAACCTGGGGCACGCTGCCTGGGCCTGACGGCGGCCCGAACGTCAGGTCGTGGCGCGGCGAATTCATTTCACCGGCAACCTTGCGTCCCGCGGCGTACATCCTGGACCACTCCATCTTTTGCAGTCCCGTCATGTCGCTGACGCCGAGTTCCTTGATGACCCGCATGGAGTATTCCTTCTGCTGTTCTGCAGTTGGAATCTGCCCGCCGCCACCAGACTGCGCCGCGGCGCGATGAATGAGTCCCTTGGCTGCCGGCATTCCCAGCAGGGTGGTCACCTTGCCGCCGCCGCCGGACTGGCCGTAGATCATCACCTTGTTTGGGTCGCCGCCAAAGTTCGCGATGTTTTCCTGTACCCAGCGCAGCGCTGCAACCAGATCCAGGAAGCTCAGGTTTCGCGAATCCTCGTATGCTGAGCCGCCGATCTCGGAGACATCAAGCAAGCCCAGCGCATTGAGCCGGTGATTTACAGAGACCTGGACGACATCGTGGTGTCGCGCCATCTGCGCCCCTTCGTGCGACGGCAATTCGTACGATGATCCAAACTCGTAGCCGCCGCCATGAATGTAAAACATGACGGCACGGCTGCCGCTCAGACTGGGAGTCCAGATATTCAGCCTGAGCATGTCCTCGCTCTGCCAACCATCATCCCAGTCCTGGAGGAACGTTTGCTCAATTGCGGTCCAGCCGTGTAGCCGCTGCGGGCAGTTTGCGCCATAGATCAGGGCAGGGTACTCGTCTTTCCAAGGCGCAGGTGGCTTGGCCGGAAGCCAGCGGTTTTCACCGCCCGTGTCTGCACCATATGGAATTCCTTTGAAGGTTATGACGCCGCCCTGGACGAAGCCGCGTACGGGCCCGTACTGCGTCTTAGCCACTGCGCTGCGAGGAGTGCTGCAGCCTCCCGGTTCCTGGTGCGCGGCGGTCTTCACGCTGTCTGAGGCGCGAGCTGGTCTGCCTAGCGCCAGACCCATGCCCGCAGTCGCCGACAGCCAGAGTGCTTCGCGTCGATTGAGAACGATGTCACTTTCAGATCGTGCTTTAGACATTTCTTCTTCTCGCCTTTCCTGGTTGTGAGCGCGTTTCCGCGCGGCCGGTCGGTCAGCTCAGAATGATCTTGCGAATCTCGCCCTCGGGATCATCGACCATGCGGCAGTCGTTATCCCACACCATAGTCTGGTTGCGTTCCGGGTCGGAGGGCGTCCACTCGAGCCCAGGTTGGCTTGGGTTTCCGGTGCGGGCAAAGTTGGCCCATGCCGTTGCCATCTTCTTTGCCAGCGCCTGCGCCTCCGGCGTGTTGCCGGTGCCTTGTTCGCAGCGTTTGGTGTTGTCAAAGCAGAACTGAAGGTCCGCAGTGTGCCACGCGCCTGCATCCTCAAGCATCGGCGACTGCCACGAGAAGTAGTAGGTGTACACCGGTGCAGCGTGCAGATCGTGCTTCAACCTCGCCATGCGCACCACGTTGTTGCGGATGGAGACCGCGTTGAGAATGCCGCCGCCGCCGCACATGTACGAGAGGGTACGAATGCTTTTTTCAGGATGCGCCTTCCTGAGGGAGTCAGCCAGAGCCTTGCCCTTGGTTTCGCCGTACGCCTTCGCCAGGTTGGCCCGCCATTGTGCCTCGGTAGGCCGCGAGTTCATGCTGTTGCCTTCTTCGCTCACTGAGCCGATCATCAGCGGAACATCCTTCGAAATCGCAGGTGCGGCATCCTGGAATACATTCTCGGTGATGACGCGGCCGTCCAGTGTAGGCATCCAGAAGCGCCTCGGCGGTCCGGGCATGGGTCCAAACGGCGTGGCGCGCGGAGGCATCTTGGCTTGCGCGGCGTCGCAGGCTGCATTCAGCGTCGCCCAATCCATCTTTTGCAGCGCCGCAATGTCATTCGCGCCGATACCCAAATGCTTCACCAGCGTCCGTGCAAACTCCTTGGCTTCATCTGCAGGCGCTGCCATTCCGCCGCCCGACTGGATTGCCGCGCGGTGGAACAGCCCCTTGGCTGAAGGCATGCCCATCAGCGTAGCCACCTTGCCGCCGCCGCCTGACTGACCATAGATCATCACGTTGTTCGGATCGCCGCCAAAGTTTGCGACGTTCTCCTGCACCCACTTGAGCGCCGCCACCAGATCGGACATGCCCACGCTCACTGAGTCGGCGTACGCATCGCCGCCAATCTCTGACACATCCATGAAGCCAAGCCCGTTCAGGCGGTGATTGACAGAAATCTGCACCACGTCGTGATGACGCGCCATCTGCGCGCCTTCATGTGAAGGCAGCTCGTACGAAGAGCCAAATTGGAATCCGCCGCCGTGGATATAGAACATCACCGGACGGCTGCCGCTCAGGCTCGGCGTCCAGATGTTCAGCTTGAGCATATCTTCGCTCTGCCAACCGTCATCCCAGTCCTGAAGAAAAGTCTGCTCGATTGCCGTCCAATCGTGGAGGGTCTGAGGGCAGTTTGCGCCGTAAATCAGGGCAGGGTATTCGTCTGTCCACGGCACGGGAGGCTTAGCCGGCAGCCAGCGGTTCTCACCGCCGGTATTCTGCCCGTATGGGACACCCTTGAAGGTGAACACGCCGCCGTCAAGAAAACCGCGAACCTTGCCGTACTTTGTCTTGGCCACGGCCGAGCGCGGAGTTGAGCAATTGCCGGGCTCCTGATGAACACCGGTCTTTATGCTGTCCGAGGCCAGCGCCGGACGACCCAGCGCGAGTCCCATTCCTGCGGTGGCTGAGAGCATAAGCGCTTCACGGCGATTGAGTATCATGCCATTCTTCGAATTAGATTTCGACATACCATCTCCTCATTTGCTGGTAGTAAAAAGCGCGGTGGCGCGCTTTCGGTTTTATTAACTGAGCAGAATCTTGCGTACTTCACCTTCGGGATCGTTTTCCATGCGGCACTCGTTATCGAACACCATGGTTTGTCCGTGCTCGGGGTCGGCCGGCGTCCAGGTAAGGCCCGGTTGACTCGGATTGCCCGTTTTGGCAAAGTTCGACCATGCCGTAGCCATCTTTGTTGCCAGAGCTTGCGCCTCAGGTGTGTTGCCCGTACCTTGCTCGCAGCGCTTGGTGTTGTCAAAGCAGAACGCCAGCTCCGCGGTGTGCCAGGCGCCCGCATCTTCAAGCATTGGCGACTGCCACGTGAAGTAATACTGATAGGCCGGCGCACCGTGCAGATCGTGCTTCAGCTTTGCCATGCGCTGTACATTGTTGCGCGCCGTCATGCCGTTTACACCGTAAGAGAGCGTGCGGATGCTCTTCTCCGGATGCGCCTTCTTCATGGCGGCGATCAGCTCAGTTGCTTTTGCGTTACCCAGAGCGTGGGCCAGCGTCGCATGCCACTCGGCCTCAGTTGGGTGCAAGGCCATGTGGTTGCCTTCCTCGCTCACTGAGCCAATCAGCATCGGTACGTCCTTCGATACCTCCGGCCCCGCATCGTAGAACGCACGCAGATTAATGACCTTGCCATCGACCGACGGCGAATAGCCGATACGCGGCTCCCTGGGCGGAGTCGAGCCCGGCCCAGGCAGACCGTGCGATGGTGGATTCATCTTCTCCGCAACGGCATTGCCCGCCGCGTTCAGCGTTGACCAGTCCATCTTCTGCAATGCCGAAATGTCTTTGGGCGCGATTTCGAGTTCCTTGATCACCTGGCGCGCGAACTCCTTCGATTGCTCGCCGCTGGGCAGGTTGCTGCCGCCACCCGACTGCACGGACGCGCGATGCATCAAGCCCTTTGCCATTGGCATGCCCAGCAGCGTCGTAGTCTTCGATCCGCCGCCCGATTGCCCGTAGATCATCACGCGATCGGGATCGCCGCCAAAGTTCGCGATGTTCTCCTGCACCCACTTGAGTGCTGCCACCAGGTCGGTCATGCCTACGTTCATGGAGTCTTCGTAAGCCGAGCCGCCCACTTCAGATACATCAAAGAAACCCAGCACGTTCAGGCGATGATTCACCGAGACCTGCACCGCGTCGTGATGGCGCGCCATCTGCGCGCCCTCGTGCGAAGGCAGCTCATACGATGATCCGAAATCGAAGCGCCCGCCGTGTATGTAGAACATTACCGCGCGCTTGCCGCTCAAGCTCGGTGTCCAGATATTCAGCTTGAGCATGTCTTCGCTGATGTAGCCGTCGTCCCAGTCCTGTAGAAAGGTCTGTTCGATTGCCGTCCAGTCGTGCAGCTTCTGCATGCAGTTTGCGCCGTAGATCAGGGCAGGGTACTCGTCCTTCCACGGCACTGGAGGCTTGGCGGGCAGCCAGCGATTTTCGCCGGCGGTGTTCTGCCCGTAAGGAATTCCCTTGAAGGTGAATACGCCGCGCTCAACAAAGCCGCGCACGGACCCATACTGCGTCTTAGCCACCGCGCTGCGGGGCGTGCTGCAATCGCCGCCCTGCCGGCTTGCCACGGATTTTGCATTATCGATTGCGCGCGCGGGCCTTCCAACGGCAAGGCCCATGCCCGCTGTTGCTGAAAGCAGCAGCGCCTCACGACGGCTCAGAACGATGTTCTTTTCTTTGTTTCTATTGGGCATTTCATCTCCTCATCAGTTCTTGCCGGTTGTGATTTGCTGCTGCCTTTCGTTCCCTTAGCTCAGTATGATCTTGCGCACTTCGCCTTCGGGGTCATCGACCATGCGGCATTCGTTGTCGAAGACCATGGTCTGGTTGCGATCGGAATCGGACGGTGTCCAGGCAAGCCCGGGCTGGCTTGGATTGCCAGTCCGCGCAAAGTTGGCCCACGCGTTCGCCATCTTCTTCGCCAGTGCCTGCGCTTCGGGCGTGTTGCCGGTACCCTGTTCGCAGCGCATGGTGTTGTCGAAGCAGAAAGCGAGTTCGGCGGTATGCCACGCGCCCGCATCTTCCAGCATCGGCGACTGCCACGTGAAGTAGTACGTGTAAACAGGCGCGGAATTCAGCGCGTGTTTCAGCTTGGCCATGCGCGCCACGTTGTTGCGGCCGGAGACTCCGCCAACTCCGTAAGACAGCGTGCGGATACTCTTCTCCGGATGCGCCTTCTTCATGGCATCGGCAAGAGCATTGCCCTTGTCTTCGCCATACTGGCGGGCAAGCGTTGCGCGCCACTCTTCCTCGGTCGGGCGCGAGAGCATTCTGTTACCCTCTTCGCTTACCGAGCCAATCAACATTGGCACGTCCTTTGAGATCTCAGGTGCAGCATCCTGGAATGAACGCATGTTGATGACCTTGCCGTCCTCGGTCGGTCCCCAGAAGCGGCGCGGCGGCCCTGGACGATTCATTCTTGCCGGCCGGTCAGTACGCGGCGGCATCTTGCCCTGCGCAGCGTCGGCGGCGGCATTCAGCGTGTGCCAATCCACCTTCTGCAGTCCGGCAATGTCGCTCACGCCGAGTTCCTTCACCAGCATCCGCGCAAACTCCTTGGCCTCATCCTTGGGAGACGCGCCGCCACCGCCAGACTGGATTGATGCGCGGCTGAACAGTCCCTTGGCCGAAGGCATGCCCATCAACGTTGCGACCTTACCGCCGCCGCCAGACTGGCCGTAGATCATCACCTTGTTCGGATCGCCGCCGAAGTTCGCGATGTTCTCCTGCACCCACTTGAGCGCGGCCACCAGATCGGTCATGCCCACGTTGACGGAGTCCTCATAGGCCGAGCCGCCAATCTCCGACACATCCAGGAAGCCCAGCCCATTGAGGCGATGATTCACCGAGACCTGCACCACATCGTGATGCCGAGCCATCTGCGCGCCTTCGTGCGAAGGCAGTTCGTATGAAGAGCCGAACTGGTATCCGCCGCCGTGGATGTAGAACATTACGGCACGGCTGCCGCTCAGGCTCGGCGTCCAGATATTCAGCTTGAGCATGTCTTCGCTCTGCCAGCCGTCGTCCCAATCCTGAATGAATGTTTGCTCAATGCCGGTCCAGTCGTGCAGGGTCTGCGGGCAGTTTGCACCGTAAATCAGCGCCGGGTATTCGTCCGTCCACGGCTTCAGGGGCTTGGCAGGCAGCCAGCGATTTTCGCCGGCGGTGTTCTGCCCGTAAGGGACGCCCTTGAAGGTGAAGACGTCACCGTCCAGGTAGCCGCGAACTTTGCCGTACTGTGTTTTAGCCACAGCCGTGCGCGGCGTGGAACACGTCGCAGGCACCTGCTGGTGCACACCAGTCTTGATACTGTCTGAAGCGTGAGCCTTCTTGCCGATGGCAAGACCCATACCCACACTGGCCGAAAGATACATAGCCTCGCGGCGATTGAACAGCATGCGGTGATCGGAATCTGATTTTGACATTGAATCTCCCTTTATCCGTTGATTCGTTTGTTATGGAATGCTGCTGCTTCATCAGCCCAGCAGGATCTTCCGCGCTTCACCATCCGGATCGTTAACCATCCGGCACTCGTTATCGAAGACCATGGTGTTGCAGCGGACAGGATCCGCCGGTTCCCAGGTCAGGCCCGGCTGGCTTGGATTGCCAGTCTTCGCAAAATTCGCCCATGCGGTTGCCATCTTCTTTGCCACCGCCTGCGCCTCCGATGTGTTGCCAGTGCCCTGCTCGCAGCGCTTGGTGTTGTCAAAGCAGAACGCCAGTTCGGCCGTATGCCATGCGCCCGAGTCTTCAAGCATGGGGGACTGCCATGTAAATTGATACGCGTAAACCGGCGCACCTTTTTGCTCGTATTTCAGCTTGACCATGCGTTGCACGCTGTTGCGCATGGTTACGCCGCCCACGCCATAAGAGAGCAGGCGGATGCTCTTCTCCGGATGCGCCTTCTTCATGGCCGCGATCAGCGCCGTCGCTTTGGCTTCGCCAAATTGACGGGCAAGCGTTGCATGCCACTCGGCCTCGGTTGGATTTGACCTGTAGCGCATGCCTTCTTCGCTCACTGAGCCAACCAGCATCGGCACGTTCTTTGAGACATCGGAGACAGCATCTGCAAACGAGCGGCAGGTAAGTACGCGCCCATCCACCGTTGCCGTCCAGTCGGCGCCACGCCGCGGCATGCCCATTGGACCTGGCGCGGTGCCGGGATTAAGCTTGATAGCCGCTGCATTGCTCGCCGCCACCAGCTTTGGCCACTCGACCTTCTGCAGAGCGCCGATATCGTTCGGGCCAAGGCCCAGCTCCACCATCAGTTGCTTCGCCAACTCCCGCGATTGGTATGGGCGATCAACCGGCGGATAGTGAATTCCGCCGCCCGATTGCGCCGACGCGCGATGGAAGAGTCCTGCCGCCGAAGGCATCGCCATCACACAAGTAACCTTTGAGCCGCCGCCCGACTGCCCGTAAATCATCACGCGGTCAGGATCGCCCCCGAAGTTCGCAATGTTTTCGCGAACCCACTTGAGCGACGCCACCAGATCGGTGAGTCCCACGTTGGCCGATTCGGCATATGGCTCTCCGCCCACTTCTGACAGGTCGAGGAACCCAAGCACGTTCAGGCGGTGATTCACTGAAACCTGAACGACGTCGTGATGTCGGGCCATCTGCGCGCCTTCGTGCGAAGGCAACTCGTAGGCCGAGCCGAACTCAAAGCCGCCGCCGTGGAAGTAGAGCATCACCGCACGCTTGCCTGTCAGGCTCGGCGTCCACACGTTCAGCTTGAGCATGTCCTCGCTCTGCCGGCCGTCGTCCCAATCCTGCAAAAATGTTTGCTCAATCCCGGTCCAGTCGTGCAGCCGCTGTGGACAGTTTGCGCCATAAATCAGGGCAGGGTATTCGTCCGTCCACGGTGCAGGGGGCTTGGCGGGCAACCAGCGATTCTCTCCGGCGGTGGTCTGTCCGTAGGGAATTCCCTTGAAGGTATACACGCCACCATCCAGAAAACCTCGCACCGGCCCATACTGGGTTTTTGCCACCGCGCTGCGGGGTGTGCTGCAATTGCCAGGTTCCTGATGCGCGGCCGTCTTCACGCTGTCGGACGCGCGTGCAGGTGTGGCCAATGCCGCACCCAGTCCTGCCGTTGCCGACAGCATCAGCGCCTCACGGCGATTTAGTACGGCGCCACTCTGAGAATTCGCTTTCGACACTGCTGCTCCCTCCATGAATTGTTCTTTCATTTGGCGTTTTGGAATTTCATCTGCCGGCAGATCCCTTTGCGGACCTCAACTGAAGTACCTTTTCCGGTCTCGAGAAATGTATCTGAATCGACCCCACACTGGTTAAAAAAGTGCCTTGTGTTTAACAGTGAAGATCGTTCTGCGGAAAACGTTTGCTGATCGAAACTTAAATTACAGCTCGAAGAGAATAGTTAACCCCGGAACCTCGGCATCCTAATGCGGCAGATTCCGGTCGAACAAGTTGCATTTTTCGAGATCAGCAATCGAATAGTTCGATAAGTAAAACCGTGGTTTGAGCAACAGAATCCAAGCTGTAATCCACAGATTTCAAGGGTCTTTAACGCCATTTCGGGCGTCGAATTAGTATAGGTGTAATTCGCCGAAATTGCAGCAGCTCAAAAAAGGCGAGTTCCTGTGCGACACGAAATTATTCAGCCCTGGTTTTTGGTCGGATTGAAGCGCCCGGCAGCGTAATTCGCAACGTGATTTTTCCCCTCTGGGCAGCGTTTCACTGGCGCATAGAGGATGCACGAGCTGCCAGAGTCGGCTCAAGCACGACGGATCGGGGCCGGCTTGACCGGGGCTTTCCTAGAAGTGTCAGGATCATACGGGCCGTTCGTTCGCCGATCTCGCCCGCCCGCTGATCGATGCTCGTGAGCGGTACGCGCAGCTTGCTGCTGTAGTGAAAGTTTCCGCTGCCTACAAGGGCGACGTCCTTCGGAATTCTCAAGCCGGCATCGAGCGCCTGAACCATTGCGCCAATCGCGACGGTGTCGTTAAAGCAATACACAGCGTCGGGTCTTGGCTTCAGTGCCAGAAGTGCGGCCATCGCCTTTCTTCCGCGGGTTTCGCCGTCTGAGTCCAGGGCGTCGCCGGACGCAATGGTGTAGTTCTCAGCCGCCTTCAATCCATGCTTCTTCAAGGCGTCCAGATAGCCCTCGGCGCGGCGATTGCCGACATTCGTCAAGGGGCCGCGAATATGCGCGATCCGCTTGCAGCCCTGCTTGATCAGGTGTTCCGTCGCGAGCATGCCGATCGCGTAATCGTTCACGCCAACAAAGTTTGCGGCAAAGCCGGGGTAGCTTCGGTCAAGCAGGATAAGCGGCACGCCGGCCTCTCCGATCTTTTTGAGGCCGTCTGCATTCTTCTGGCATGAGGCAACAACAAAGCAATCGAGCCTATGCGCAAGCATGTGGTCGATCTCGTCCCGCTCCAGGCTCGGATCGCTCTCAGATGAGGACACGAGAAGAAAGTAGTTCCTCTTGCGCAGGCTCGCGGCCAGCGATTTTGCGATCTCAGAAAAGAATGGATGAATCAGGTCGGGAACCACCAGACCCACAAGCGAACTGTGGCCGGTTACAAGACTGCGCGCCGCAAGGTTCGGCCGATAGTTGTAATGCTTGACACGTTCCAGAATGCGTGCACGAGTCTCCCTGGCAACGTCCGGGCGATCCCCCAGCGCTTTCGACACCGTAACAATCGAGACGCCGAGCTCTTCAGCGATGTCCTTCAGCCGGACGACCATAAGGAGAGTGTATACAAAGAATTCCGGGCAATTATGCTTGAAGTGGAGGATTGCGCAAATGGATCGTGCCTTGTGCGAAGAAATGCTTGCCGTTGCGCTCGAGGAAGCCCGCACTGGCCGTGCCGAAGGCGGCATCCCGATTGGCGCCGCTGTTTTTACGCGCGACGGCGAACTTGTAAGCCGCGGCCACAACCGGCGTGTGCAGCAGAGCGACCCCAGCATTCACGGCGAAACGGATGCATTTCGGCGCGCCGGCCGCCAGCGCAGCTATCGCGAACTGGTAATGGTCACAACGCTTGCACCCTGCTGGTACTGTAGCGGACTGGTCCGCCAGTTTCGCTTCAGCGCTGTTGTAGTGGGTGAAAGCCGCACCTTCTCAGGCGGCGCAGATTGGTTGCGCTCCAACGGTGTCGAAGTTGTGGATCTGGACAACAAGGACTGCAGGGAACTGCTTGAAGGTTACATCGTCGAGCATCCGGAGATTTGGAACGAGGACATCGGTGAAGAATAGAAGATTGCGGCATCACGCTGTCGAGCTATCGCTCTACAGTCGCTTCAATGTATCCATGCGGCTCATCGATAGGGACAAAGACGTGATTTGGATTGTCGAGCCCGAAGGGACTAAGGTCTGCAAGGATGTGATGCAGGTTCGGCATTGTCAGCGTAATGCGATCGATCTCCGGCGCGGCGCTCAACGCGGCCTTCCCCATGTCAAACAACGTATGCTGCACGCTCTGGCTGTTGTGCCCGGCAAACTCCTTGAGTAGCGCAGCGATGATATGCGCCCGCGCATCAGCAAAGTTCTGCTTCGGCGACGCATAATCCCAGGTAATCGTCGCGCAGGTTCCAAGGATACGATCGGTCGCGGGTTTCAGCGTAGTCAGCTTGTCCTTGATGTAGCCCGTAAAGCCTGACTTGGTGGTCTTTAAAATCGTAAGGCCGTCAATGCCTGAGCGAATCGACCACTCCTGCCCCTTGTCGCGGACTCCGCGAACAGTTTGCACTTCAGCTCCACCCAACTTGAACGTCGTGGCCTCCTCGGAGCCGTCCACAACCACGCGCTCCCACGCGCGCTCCTTGATCTCAACCTTCACGCCGGAAACCTGTGCGTTGTTTTCGAGCAGATAATCACCCAACTCCATTGCGAACTCTTCAATCGTCGCTGCCTTCGAGCCGCGAGCGATGTAATATACGGTGTTCTTCATGGTGTCGGTGGGCAGCACCTTGCTGTTGTCGGCTGCAGTGAAGCTGTTGTCGAAGTCGCCTTCCAGCAGTACGTTCACCGTCCACTCGTTAAAGTCGTGCCTTTCCCCGTGCCGCGTGATTCGAGACAAACGCACGCGATGCTTGCCATAACGATTGCTGCCTAGCTTTGCCATATCTCAGCTTCCCCTGTAGGTTGTGTAGCTGTTGTCGCTCAGCAGAAGCGGCAGATGGTAGTGTCCTTCGCCGTTGCAATAGAACGTGATAGAAATTTCAGGATAAATAGTCGATCGCGCCATGCGCTTCATGTAATCGCCGGTGGCAAAGGTGAGGCGGTACACGCCGGCGTTTGCATCGGGAGCCAGATCGCTGCAGCGCCCGTCGCTGTCAGTCGCACCTGAAGCAATTGCAGCAAATCCGCCTGCCTCTTGCTTTTCAAGCCGAACTGCGATGCCCGCTGCGGGCCGTCCAAGTACTGTGTCCAGGGCATGCGTCGTAATTGCGCTCATTCAATCAACCACTTTCCCAGCCGAATCTGCGTAATCTGCCGCTGCTGCTCGGCTGCCTCGCGCAGTTCAGCTGCGCGGTCATTTGCCAAACGCCGCTTCAGAATCGCGAGCATCTCGCCGGCCGTTTTTCCTGTCGCACACACAATATACGTAAAACCGAACTTCTCTTCGTACCGCGCGTTTCCTTCAGCAAGTTCTGCCGGCACCTCGGACTCAGCGGTCGCTACAGACGATTGTTCCTGCTGCGACCACACCGCCGACTTCGCCTGCGCTTTCACAGCGTTGCGCTCGCCGATGCGTGGATGACTCGCGAAAGCTTCCAGCCAATCATCCTCCGACATCGTAGCCCAGACTTTGTCTGCTGCATCGCTCAACTCAATCACGCTCTCAATAGGGCGCAGTGCAACCATGGCTGAGGCCCACGGTTTGGAGCCGCAGCAGGCCAGCATCGTCAGCATCGCCGTCTCTTCGTCGGCCTTGTTCCATGCATCGAGCGCTGCATTCATTGTTACGCTGCTCCGCCTTGCAACTGTTGCAGAAACTCTTCAAGTAAATTCGCCGCCACTTGGCTCCGGTACTCGGCGGTTGAACGGATATCGTCGATTGGCTTGGCCTCTGCCAAAAGCGCCTGGCGCGCAGCTCTGACCGTCTCCTTCGTGACGCTCCTGCCTGCAAGTGCGCGTTCGGTTTCACGCAAGCGTGCTGGATACGGAGCCAGACTCGCCGCAGCAACCCGTATCTCGTCGATCGTTCCATCTTTCACCAACGCCGTTCCGGCCAGCGCCACTTTCGATATCGCCATAGCCCGCCGCGTGCCTACTTTGCGCAGGTATTGGCGATGCTGCGCGAATCTGCGCGGCAGGTGAACCGCGTAGATGAGTTCATCGGCGCGCATCACATGAGTTTTGTAACCGGTGTGAAACTCTGAGTAGGCCGCGCGCCTGCGCCCGCTGCTCGAAATCAGTTCAACTTCCGCATCGTACACAAGCAATGCGGGCGAAGAGTCCGCCGCAGGCGAACCATTCACAAGGTTGCCGCCAATGGTGGCGCGGCTCTGGTTGGCAATCGAACCGATCCAACTCGATGCCATCGCGATCAAAGGTAGTTCGGCGGCGAGCGCCTCATGCGCACGCAGGTCAAGAAACGTCGTGCACGCGCCGATAACAAAACTCTCCGGCGTCGTTTCAATGAAGCGCAGATCGGGAATGCCCCAGAGGTTGACGAGTTTTGGCGCGTTAAGCCGGCCTGCTGAAAATGCCACCATCAGCTCCGTGCCGCCCGCAATCGGCGTCCACTCACCGGGAGCGGACGCAAGCAAAGCGAGCACTCCGGCAAGATTGCCGGGCGCAAGCATCTCGTGTGCTGCGGCATTACCGCGCATGGTCAGCCTTTGCAGTTTGCGTTGCGCCTTGTTCGGTTGCTGCGGCAAGAACCGATTCAAAGATGCGCATGAATCCGGTGCAGCGGCACAGATTGCCGGCGAGCCCCTCGCGAATCTCGGCGATGTTGGGATGAGGATTGCGCTCGATTAGTTGTACGGCGGCCATCAACATGCCGGGCGTGCAGATGCCGCACTGAGCGCCGCCGCATTGCAGGAACGCCTGCTGTACCGGATGCAGCACACCGCTCTGCGCCAGCCCTTCCACGGTCTGGATGACTGCATCTTCCGCCTGCATCACCGGCACCAGGCAACTGTTCACCAGTTCGCCGTTCATGCGCACGGAGCACGAACCGCACTCGCCTTCGCCGCAACCTTCCTTTGTTCCGGTCAAACGCAGATCTTCACGGATCACGTCGAGCAGTCGCTTCATGGGCGGAGCCTGTACGGTACGGCTTTCGCCGTTGATCGTGAATTGAATCATTGGCCAGTCTGCGCTCATAGGCTCACTGGCTCCTTGGCTCGCTCTCGCGCGGCAAGGCCGGCAAACAAGTCTTCAGGCATGAGCGGAATCTGGTTGAAGCTCATGCCGGTTGCATCCTTGATCGCATTCAGTATCGCGGGCGCAGGACCATCGTGAGGCAACTCGCCAATTCCCTTGGCGCCATAGCCTCCATGCGAATATGGAATCTCTTCAAAGTACACATGAATCGGCGGAACATCTTCGGCGGTCGGAATAATGTAGTTGGTCATCTGATTGTTTGCCATACGTCCGTCTTTGTGCACCACTTTTTCGTACAGCGCGTAGCCAATACCCTGTGCAACACCGCCTTCAATCTGCCCCGTTGCCAGCACCGGATTGAGCACGCGGCCCACCTCCTGCACCGCCCAGAAATCTTCAACCTCGGCAGAGTATGTCACCTTGTCAACCGCCACCTGCGCCACATGGATCGACCACGCGTAAGACGGATAAGCTTCACCGAGATACTTCTCGTCGTCCCAGAAGATTCCCGGCGGCGCTTCGTAGCGGACCAGCGAAACTACTTTGTCCTTGATCGTGCGGTAGCGCTCGCATGCGGCAAAGAATTCTTCGCGCGTGTGTGTTGGACCAAGGCCTGCCTCTTCGCGAAGCATGTTTAATAGCTGCATTCCCGCGCGCTCAATCAATCGGCCTACGATCATCACGGTACGCGAAGCGACCGTTGGACCACTGTTGGGCACAAGGCCGGTGTCCGCGGGAGCCATCACGATGTCGTCGTAATCGATGCCAAGCGACTCGGCGGCGATCTGTGTAAGCACCGTGTTGGTGCCCTGGCCGAACTCGGTGTTCGAAACCAGCACGCGCACCTCTCCGCCGGGCATCACTTCAACACCAGCCAGCGAATTCAGAAACCGCTCTCCCGAACCCGTGAAGCCCGATCCGTGATAGAAAGCCGCAATGCCAAGTCCGCGTTTCACCGGCCTTGTCTCATTCTCCGTGGCGAACTGCGCCCGCTTTGCGTAGTAGTCGCACGCTTTCAATGCGCGATCGAGCAGCTCATCCATAATGACCGGTTCGCGCAAGAGCTGATTGGTTGCCGTTGCGTCACCCTGATGCAGAAAATTTCTGCGCCGAAACTCGACAGGATCAATTTCAAGCTCCGCGGCAACTTCGTTCATGTGGCGCTCAAGTGCAAAGATTGTCTGCGGAGCGCCAAATCCGCGAAACGCGCCGTAAGGAACGTTATTCGTGGCCCACGCCTTTGAAGTGATGCGCACGTTGGGGCAGTTGTACGGCCCGGGTGCATGCAGAGTAGCGCGTGAAAGAACCGTGGACGACAGCGTAGAATACGCTCCGCCGTCAGTCGCCAGCTCAATCTCCATCGCCAGTAGCTTGCCGTCCTTATCGAGCGCGGTGCGATGGCGCGTGCGCGAGGGATGCCGCTTGGTTGTCGCGGCAAGATCCTCAAGCCTGTCGTACACCATCTTCACCGGATGGCCGCTCTTCATCGCCAGTAATGCCGCATGAGAAGCAATTGTCGATGGATAATCTTCCTTGCCGCCAAAGGCCCCACCCGTTTCGGTTTGCACCACGCGCACCTTGTCATCGGGCAGGTCAAAGATCTTGATGAGCGTCTTGTGCACGTAATAAGGACATTGCAGCGATCCCCACACCGTTACACCGTCTTCGGCGCTCCACTCCGCAATCACGCCGTTGTTTTCAATGTATAGATGTTCCTGAGCGCCGGTCCGGTACTCGCCTTCAATAATGTGAGCCGCGCTGTTCCATACCGAGTCAACGTCGCCCTTGTTGAGGACAAAACTCTTCAACAAATTGTCCGTGCCCCACACTACTTGATTCTGCCGCTCGCTCTCCTCAATCGAAAAGATCGGCGGCAGCGCGTCGTACTCAATCTGAACCGCGTCGACAGCTTCGCGCACTTTGTGTTTGTCGGGATGCGCCAACAGAACAATCGGCTCATCGCAGTGGTTCACAATGCCGTCGGCAAGGCACGGTTGGTCGGCAACAATCAGCTGAATGTGGTTATCGCCGGGAACATCGCCTGCCGTGACCACGGTGAACTCGCTCCAGTCGATTCGCCGGTCGTACTTAATGGAGCGGATAATTCCCCGAGGAATGGTGCTGCGAACGGTGGCTCCGTACCACATGCCCTCGCGCTCAATGTCGTCCACGTAGCGAGCGCGGCCCAGCAGTTTGTCGACGCCTTCCTTGCGATGTACCGGGGCGCCAACAATGCGGGTTGTCGTCGTCTTGTTCATGTTTCAGGAAGCCGCAAGTGCGCTACGGGTTGAGGGTTAGCATACAACGATGCGCGCCGTATTCCAAATCTGCGTGCTATTCAGCCAGCTTTGCGAGCGTCCGCGCAAGCACGTGCACGCCGCTGCCAATCCATTCGGGTGACGAGTACTCATCCGGACGGTGACTCACGCCGCCGCGGCAGGGAATAAAGAGCATGGCCACCGGCGCAATGCATGAGACAAACGACGTGTCATGATAAGCACGCGCAACCATGCGCTTGCATGTCTTACCTGCCGCAATAGCGGACTCTTCAAGAGCGGCCAGAATTCTCTCGTCGCTTACCGTGGGTGGATCGGCATTGACCAGTTCTGTCGTAATGTTCACACCGCGGCGCTTGGCGACCTCGGTACATTTGCTGCGCAATGCATCCAGCACGTTGTCGCGCCGGGCCCTGTCAATGTCGCGAATATCCGTTTCAAGCTTCACGCGTGAAGGAATGCTGTTTACCGCACCAGGAAAAACTTCGCACACGCCCACCGTTCCAACCGTGTCGATAGCTCCGGTAGATTTCGCAGCGGCCTCCAGCGCAAGCACAAGCTCCGATGCCGCCGCCAGCGCGTCTTTGCGTCCGGGCATAAGCTTGCCGCCCGCATGGCCGCCTTCGCCTTCAATCACAATGCGCATGCTCGCCGGTGCGGCAATGTGCGTCACTAGCCCAACGTCGAGCCCTTCCTCCTCAAGGTAAGGGCCCTGCTCAATGTGTAACTCAACAAATTGATGAAAGCGCCCTTTGGACTGAACGACAGATTCCAGCGGTCCGCTGAATCCGGCCTGCGTGCGCAACTCGTCCAGCCCGTGGTCCTCCTTGTCGCGCAGGGCAAGGGCTTTCTCCACCGTAAGGATTCCCGCCATCATGCGGCTGCCTAGGCAACCGATGCCGAAGCGTGTGGGCTCTTCAGATGTAAAGATCACCAGCTCAATCGATCGCCGTGGCTTGTAGCCGAGCAGTTTCAGCACGCGAATCGCTTCAAGCCCGCCGAGCACGCCGACGCATCCGTCGTACAAACCCGCGTTGGGGATTGCATCGATGTGCGAACCTGTGCCGATGGGCGCGAGGCCGGGCTCGCTGCCTTCCCATCGCGCGAACGTGTTACCGATAGCGTCTTCGCGAACTGTCAATCCGGCATCTGCGCAAAGACCTTTCACATAAGTACGCGCCCGCATGTCGGCTTCGCTGAAGACAACACGCGTCACAACGGGCGGCTCGGCCTCGGAGATTTGTCCAAGCACCAACAGCTCACTGATCAGGCTGTCGATTGAAAGTTGCGGCTGCGTGCTCATTGGCTATGCTCCCAACGGATGCCTGCGCCAGTCTTTGTAGAGGAGATATTTGGCGGGCCGTTTTCCCAGGGCGCCAAACCACTGCGGGCAGTACGGGGCCATCCAGATAAAGTCGCCCGCTTCCACGGGATACCACGAGTCGCCAAGCCGATAGATGCCGCCGCCCTCAAGCATCAGCAGTCCGTGCTCCATCACGTGAATCTCAACCATGCCGAGCGCGGCTCCCGGATCGTAGGTCATCGTGTTCACGGCAAAGTCGTAGCCATCGCCATCGGGCATCATGCTGCGCACGCGCAGCGCTTCATCGCCCATAATTGCTACCGGCTTCACATCGTTCTCGTTGCCGACCACAACCCTCGGAGCCGGCAGGCCCTCCAGCGCTTCATACGGCTTTTCGATCACCGCAACGCGCGAAGCTTTGAGCGCGCGTACTGTGTGCAAGGTCCCCGTAGGCAAGTATGCGAATCCCGCCGGCGCAAGTGTGTGCTTTTTCCCGTCGGCCTTCAATTCCAGCTTGCCTTCGAGCACGTAAAGAAAGCGTTGTACAGGAGCAGGTCCCAGCCATCCGCCTGCCTTGAACTCCGCAGTCATCTGCGTAAATCCGGCGCCCATCTGCGGCGCGGCGTGAATGACGAACTCCACGTTGCTGGTGCCGGGGAGAGGCGAACGAATGAACGTGTCAGGCGTTTGGAGCAGGTGGTCGCGCTTTAAGCTGCTGCGGGTCGAACCTGGGACGGGCATCAAAAGGGAACCTCGGGGAGAAGATGCGTTGCTTGATTTTACCCAATCTCAGGGGCAAGTCGTTGCAAAAAGAGCCGGCCCACACGGAGCGCAGCATCTACGTCTTCTTCAAGAACCGCCTCGTCGGGATGATGGCTTAATCCGCCGGGACTGCGCAAAAAGAGCATCGTCGTCGGCACCCGCGCCGCCAGCACCATAGCGTCGTGGCCCGCGCCGCTGGTCATTAGTTTTACCGGCATGCCTGCTGTTTCAATTGCATCGGCAACAAAGGAAGTGAGTCGTTCATCCATCGGGACTGCAGGCTGTTCCAACTGGACCTGGTGTTGCAAGCTCAAGCTGCGGCGCACTGCGATGGTGTTCGCGCTTTCGAGTATTTGCTTCACCGCCGACAACCGAATCGAATCCCGCTTATGCCGCACATCCAGACTCACCGTCGCTTTGCCCGCAATCACATTGCCGGCATTAGGCTCCACCGCAATCTTGCCAACCGTGGCCACGAGTCCTTCTGTCGAGCGTGCCGTCTGTTCCACGCCCGCAATCCACTCAGCGGCTGCCGCAAGCGAATCGCGGCGCAGGTGCATCGGAGTCGTACCTGCATGGTTGGCCTTGCCTGTGAATTCGAGCGCAAGCCGCGTCTGGCCCACAATCGCTGTCACAGCGGCAACGCTCAGATTCTCGGCTTCAAGAACCGGCCCCTGCTCAATGTGGATCTCAAAGAAAGCGGCTGCGTCTTCGTCGAGAGCAGCCTCGTTTACTCTGCTCGGATCGAGACCGAACGCGCGAATCGCATCACGCAACGTGATCCCGTCAGCGTCCTTGCGTTCGAGCAACCCACCGTCGAAACGCCCCGCAACGGCGCGGCTCCCAATGAAAGGAACGCCGAAGCGCACGCCCTCCTCTTCAGAGAATGCAATCACTTCAATCGCCAGCGGCAACTCAAGCTCTTTCGCCATTGCCACGTATTCCAGCGCCATCACCACGCCCAAAACGCCGTCGTACTTGCCCGCATCCGGCACGGTGTCAATGTGCGAGCCCATCAGCAGCCGCCTGCCGCCTGCATTTGCAGGTTTCCAAAGTCCGCGCAGATTGCCCACCGCGTCGACATGCACGGTCATGCTGAGCGCCGCCATGCGCGAGCGCAGGTAATCATGCACCGACCTCACCGGCGGAGTCAGAAATCGTCGCGTCGTGCGCCCCGGCTCCTCGGTCATCGCCGCGATCCTCGCGCACTCGGCCATCACTCGCTTGGCGGCGTCGCTCATCGCCGCACCAACTCGCGTCCCCGCGCTTCGGCACCTACGCTGCCGTCCTGAAAAACAATTTCGCCGCGCAGCCACGTTTCCTTCATGCGTCCGCGCAGCTTCGCGCCGAGATACGGCGACAGCTTATGTTTGAAGCGCAGATCGTCGCTCGTCACCGTCCACTCGGCATCAGGATCGAAGACCGCAAAGTCCGCGTCCGCACCAACAGCTATCGCTCCCTTACGGCCCGTGACTCCGGCGAGCTTTGCTGGCGCAGATCCCATCCACCGCCCGATGTTCTCAATACTGATGCCGCGCCCGTGCATTGCCGTCCAAAGCACCGGCAGCGCCAGGCCCATCGTGCTGATGCCGCCCCATGCGCAATCCCAGCGGCCCTCGCCGCCAAGGCCGCGGCTCTGTTTCATCTCCGGTACGCACGGCGAGTGGTCGGTTGTCACCATGTCGATCAGGCCGCTCTCAAGCGCACTCCACAGCGCCTCACGATTCTCTGCATTGCGGATCGGCGGCGCGCACTTGTATTCCGTTGCTCCGTCGGGAATTTCTTCCGCCGCGAACCACAGATAGTGTGTGCAGGTCTCCGCGCTGATCGGCAGACCGCGCTCGCGTGCCTTCGCCAGCATCGGCAATGCAGCCGCACTTGCCAGATGCACCACATGAATCGGCGTGTCGAACTCCTCGGCCAACCGGATCAGCAACGCAATCGCGTCCACCTCCGCCACATCCGGCCTTGAGGCAAGATACGTTGCGTAGCTGTGCCAGTCCGCACCGCCCGCATTCAGCTTTGCAGTCGCAGCATCTACTGGCCCCGCAACTTCAGCGTGCACCAGCAGCGGCAAACCGGTTCCGCGCAGCTGCTCCAGCGCCAGCCGCAGATCCGCCTCGCCCACCCAGGCAAAGCCGTCGATTCCCGAGTGGATCATGAAGCACTTGAATCCGGGCACCCCGGCGCGCACCAGTGGCAGCAACTCGTCTGTGTTCCCGCGCACAACGCCGCCCCAACTTGCCCAGTCCACCCACACCTTACCCTGCGCCGCCTCGCGCTTTGCAGCCAGCGCCGCCGTATTGATCGTCTCAGGCTCGCAGTTCAGCGGCATATCGATCAGCGTGGTCACGCCCCCGGCCGCGGCCGCTTGGGTGGCGGTGGCAAAGCCCTCCCAGGTAGTGCGGCCCGGCTCATTAATATGCACATGTGGATCCACCAGGCCCGGCAGCACCACCAACTCGCCGCAATCATGCACCTCACATCCAGCGGGTCCATCGTTCCAGCCGGCAATCGCGGCAATGCGCCCATCCTCTATCAGCACGGTGGCGGGCGTCAGGCCCTCGGGCAGCAGAACGCGCGTCGAGCGAAGTGCTTGAGCCATAGTCCCTTTACTTTCGCCCGTCCGGGACCCCGAAAGCAAATTTGCCGGCAAGTTTGCCGGCAAGTTCGCCGCCACATCGCCGGAACCGAACCCGCGCCCGGCGCATCCAAATGGAAGCGCGTGCCTCGTAACCACCTGGCATTGCACTGGGCATTTTGAGCAAGCAAGGCCGGTGAATTAATGTCATGTCGTCGGGCCTTCACCCCTGGGCCGGCGCGTTCAACGCATCGCCCGTAATTTCAGGCCATAAATGGAGACTTCAAATGTTGCAGGGATATTCGATTATTGACGGCAAACCCCGCCAGAGCGGTGGTGCGGAGTTTGCAGGGATTGAAACCGCCACCGGCGTCAAGCTTGAGCCCGCCTTCCACGCCGCCACCGCTGAGGACATCGACCTGGCGGCGAATCTTGCCTGGGACGCCTTCGCCGTAACCAGCAAGCTCTCCGGCAAGGAGAAGGCCCGCTTCCTGCGCACCATCGCCGACGGCATTGACGCCATCAAGCCCGAAATCGTGGCCCGCGCCAACAAGGAGACCGCACTGCCTGAAGCGCGTCTGCAGGGCGAGACGGCCCGCACCGTCAACCAGCTTCGCCTCTTTGCGCAGGTGGTTGAAGAGGGCTCCTGGAGCATGGCCCGCATCGACCCCGCCATGCCCGACCGCAAGCCGCTTCCGCGTTCCGATATCCGCTCCGTTCTGCGCCCGCTTGGCCCCGTCGTCGTCTTCGGAGCCAGCAACTTTCCGCTGGCCTTCTCCGTGGCCGGGGGTGACACCGCTTCGGCCTTCGCCGCCGGCTGCCCGGTCATCGTCAAGGCTCACTCCGCGCATCCCGGCACCAGCGAGCTGGTTGCGCAGGTCATCGTCAACAGCGTGCGTGAGTGCGGCCTGCCCACCGGCACCTTCGCCGTCGTCTACGGCGCTGGATCGCAGGTCGGCGCAGCGCTCGTGCAGCACCCGGCAGTCAAGGCTGTCGGATTCACCGGCTCGCTCGGCGCGGGCAAGTCGCTCATGGACCTGGCTGCCGCTCGCCCCGAGCCCATTCCGTGCTTCATGGAAATGAGCAGCACCAATCCCGTCTTCGTGCTGCCTGAGGCGCTCAAGGCCCGCTCATCGCAGATCGCCGGCGGACTCTACGGCTCCTTCACGCTCGGCGTCGGGCAGTTCTGCACCAAGCCCGGCCTCGTCTTTCTGCCGCGCAACGAGTCGGCCGACGCCTTGGTCGCCGAGGTGGTCGAACTGGTCAAGAAAGGCTCCGCCGCGCCCATGCTCACGGCGGGCATCTGCAAGAGCTACAAGTCCGGCATCTCGTCAAGAGGAGGGAACGCAAGCGTCGAAGTGCTGGCGCAGGCTGCCGCCAACGGCGCCGGCCCGGTTGACGTTTCGCCGGTGCTGTTCCAGGTGAACGCCGAAGACCTCATCAAGGACCCCGCGCTCGAGCACGAGATCTTCGGGCCTACCACGCTCATCATCCGCTACACCGACCACAAGGAACTGGCCAAGCTGGCCGGCAGTCTTGAAGGCCAGCTCACCGCCACGCTGCACGGAACCGAGGCAGATATCGTCGGCTTCTCCGATCTGGTCGCGGCCCTTGAGAACAAGGCCGGAAGGCTGATCGTCAACGGCTTCCCAACCGGCGTTGAAGTGTGCCACGCCATGGTGCACGGCGGCCCGTATCCGGCAACCAGCGACAGCCGCCACACGTCGGTTGGCACGCAGGCCATCTACAGATTTGTTCGTCCGGTCTGCTACCAGGACTTCCCGCAGGCAGCGCTTCCGGCGGAGCTCAGGAGTGAGAACCCGCTCGGCATTCTGCGCCTCGTCGACGGAGCCTACACCCGCGACGCAGTCCCCGAGCCAGTAGCAGCCAAAGCGTAAACAGTCAGCAATTGGTGGTGGCGCACCTCATCCTCGCCACCGACCTTCGGGTGCCCCATCCTTGCGCAGTCTCATCGCGCAAGGGTGGGAGACGAAGACTTTTGGTTCTCCGTTCTCAACGTTTCTTCCCGTCTTTGCGCAGTCCATTCGGACTCGATCTCTACAATACCTTCTTTCCCTGTCGCATAGTGCAGAAAGCTGGACCAGGGCCACTGGTCTGGTTTGGCCACGAGTCCACGCTTGACCGGATTGCGGTGCATGTACCGGAGTTTCTCGATGCGGCGGGTGGCCCGGGTCCCCGTATGTGAGTTCTTCCCAAGAAGTCAGGGTGCCCCGGGTGCCGCTTCTGGCACCCGGGATACCACGAACTTCAATCAGTCAACCTTCGCGACTCAAACCCCGCCGGCAGGCGCAGGCCACGACGCGCCGCTGTCCATTCCGATTCAATCTCCACGGCGCCTTGCTTGCCGGTTGCGCAATGTAGAAAACTTGACCACTTCCAACCCTCAGGCTTGGCCACCAGACCGCGTTTGACCGGATTGCGGTGCATGTAACTCAGCTTCTCGACTCGCTTTTCCGTCGTCCGCACGTTGAAGTCATAGTATCGAGCTTGCCAGAAGGGCCGTTCCTTGCGGCGCAACGTGACGGAAAGTTTGAGGGCGTGAATGACTTCAGCGACCGCGCCTTTAAGAGGCTCGCCAATGAGTAGATGAACGTGCTCGGGCATGACAACATATCCGGCGACCACAAAGATGTGACTTCGCCGTGTGCGTTCAAGGGCGTCTTCAAACAAATCGCGCGCCGCGGCTGAGCCCAGATGTGGAAGCCGGTGGTAACAACTGAAGGTGATGAAGTGGAAGACTCCACACTTCTGGTAACGAACAAGATTTCTGGGCATGGAAAGGGAATTGTACTGCGAGTGGTGGGTTCAGGTCTGTGGCATCCCACCCTTCCTGCGATGAGACCGCAGGAAGGATGGGGCACCCGGCGAACAGTGGTCTCTTCACCCAATAATCAAAAGCTGCGCAACACAAGTTCTCTTGCACTCGCCAGCACTTTCTCACGCATCGCTGGCTCTGGCAGCATCCGAGCAATTTCAACTGCCCCGACCATCGTTGAAAAAATGGAAAAGAATGCGCGCTCCTTGTCGACGGTTCGCTCACCAGGCATGAACGGCTGCATGCGGCTCTTGTATTTCTTCAACTCCTCAAAGATCGCCGTCTTCATCGTCTTATCGGCCCTCGCCATCTCGGGCGCAAGCGCCGGCAGTGGACATCCAAACTCAACATGATCGCAATATTCCAGGCTCAGATAGGTCTTAACAATCGCTTTCCACGCCGCTTCGGGTTTGGCTCGCTCTGCGGCCTGGGCAAGCGCGTCGGCAATTTCTTTGAAAGCCTCCCTCAGCGACTCGACCAGCAACTCTTCCTTGCTTTCGAAATGCTTGTAAAAGCCTCCATGGGTCAGGCCGGCGTCCCGCATCACCGCAGAAACTGCGGCCCCGGTGATGCCCTCACTGCGAACGCGCCGCGAAGCGTCTTTGACAATCTTTTGATGGATTTCAGCTTTGTGTTCAGGTCGATAACGCATAGATCATTATAAGATGCTGTCAATCATCCCACGGTGCGATCCTTCCGCCCACGTAAACCTTCACAAGAAATTCTGAATCCATAGGATGTTATACATAATCCTATGCGTACAAGGAGGCTATATGTCACCGCAAACAATCTTTCAATTCCAGCTCATTCTCGGTTATGTTGCGTGTCTGTTTTGCTTCAGCGCGTATATCCTGCCCAGGCTCAAGTCTATGGAACGCTTTGAAGCGCACCGCATCATCGCCACTGTGCACAGCTTTCGCTTCTTTGGGCTCGTCTTTATTCTTCCGGGTGTCGTCGGCCCAAACGTGCCCGCCGTCTTTGCAGCTTCCGCTGCCTACGGTGATTTCGCTGCGGGACTCCTGGCGCTATTGGCACTTCTCACAGTAAGAGTTCGTCCGCTCTTTTGGTTCTTCGTCGCAGCCTTCAATCTTGTGGGCGTAGTCGACCTCATCCTCGCCTACTATCACGCGATCCAGGGTGGTCTTCCTGAGCACGCGGGACAATTGGGTGTCGCCTACCCAATCCCGATTCTCTATGTGCCGATGCTGATGATCACGCACATTGTCGCTCTCTATTGGCTGCTGCGTCCGCAGCCCAAGGCGGCGCCGCTCTTAACCCCCAATGCGATCGCATCGTAGTTGTAATTAACTGCGAACATCCACCGCCATCCCTGAACAAACCGGTAGCTCCACCGCGGCGCGAGCCCTATCGCGCCGCGGGCCTCACCCTCCGGGTTCGGCAGCATTCCGTGAAGCCGGGTGCACCATCCTTGCGCAGGCCTCACCGCGCAAGGATGGGGCACCAACACTGCCCGTCCTCACCTCTCGCTCACTTGCTGCTCGTCTGTCCAGCAGTACGCTCCGCCTCAGTGCTCTTGATGAACGCGGCTACACGGTCGTGCATCTGCTGGCGGCACTCGTCGCGCACATACGCCATGTGTCCTGCCTCGTACCAGTCGTATTCAATGTTCTTGATCAGCGACTTTGGAATCGGCAGGTGTTCTTCTTCGTACTTCGCTGCGAAATATGGAGTCGCCAGGTCGTAGTAGCCGTCGTTCACCATCACCTTGAGGTGCGGATTGGTTTTCATGGCGTCTGCCAAATCGGAGCTAACGTTGGTTCCCACAGCGCCGGAGATTCCGCCATCCCCTTTGCGGCCCCAATCCCATTTCGCATCGCCAAACAGCGCGCTGGGCAGATAGGTGCCTGATGCGCCGTACTTCAGATCGTTGCGCACATAGGAGTTGATCTGCGCCACATAGGCTGAAGAGATAGCCGTGGATTGCGGATCGTACTCCGCATCCTGGCTCAGCGGGTTCAGGCCCGTACCCAGGTACCGCGTGTCGTAGCGGCCCGCGATCATGTCCTCATCGCCCGCAAACTGCTTGCGGAATTCGCCGGCGGTGACGCGCAGGTTGGCCTTGAGGATATAAGCAACCGGCAACCCGGTGTACTGGTGAATTTTCTCGGCCACGGCCTGCTTTTCCGTATCGGAGACGTTGTTGCCCTGGGCCAGCGCATGCATGTAGTCGCCCAACGCAAAAGCCTCTACCTGATCGAGAAACGGGGCCAGCGCCTGCGGCTGCGGCGAGAGCTTTTTGTGATACCAGGCGGTGGCCGCGTACGTGGGAAGATCCAACACGTAGGGAAGATCGACGCCGGGACTGTCCAAGCCAGTGAACACCGTGAAGTTGAAAATCTCACCCAGCAGCATTACGCCGTTAAGGTCGATATTCTTGTCGTTCTCCAAAAGGTTGGCCAGCACGGCGGAACGCGTGGTTCCGTAGCTTTCGCCAAACAGATATTTGGGCGAGTTCCAGCGGTTGTATTTGGTGAGGAAGCGCGCAATGAATCGCGAAAAAGCACCTGCATCCTGATCGAGTCCCCAGAAGGCTTTGCCTGCATCCTTGCCGGTGAGCTGGCCAAAGCCCGTTCCCGGCATGTCGATAAAGACCAGGTCGCTCACGTCGAGCAGCGAGTAGGGATTCTCGCGCAGCTTGTAGGGAGCGCCGGGCAAATGCTGGTCGCTGGCGGTCTCAACGTACTTCGGCCCCAGCGAGCCAAGATGCAGCCACATGGTCGAGCTGCCTGGCCCGCCGTTGTAGAAGAACGTCACCGGGCGGTCTTCAGCCTTTGCACCGTTTTTGAAGTAGCCCACGTAGAACATGTGTGCAAGGGCGGGCCCTTCGGCCGGATTCTTGGGCTCAGACAGCGCAAGCTGCGTACCGGCCAGCGGCTTGCCGTCTGCGCCGAGCTGGGCGTCCTCCGCATCTGTAGCGCCCACGGTAAGAATTCCGGCAGTCGCGGTGTAGTCGATGCGCTGACCGCCAACCACGACCGAACCTTGCGTAGACGAGTCGGGAGGAAAAGCGTTTTCCGCGGCCTTTGCCGGCGCGGCGGGCGTTGCCGCGGGCTTGTCCTGCGCGTGAGCGAGTGAGGGAAGTGCAACCAGGGCGGACAGAAGAAGAGCTGCAAAAGCTCGAAGGGGAATTCTCACGTTCAATCCTCCAGAAGGGAATTAGGAAGGCAGAGATTGAATTATAGGTTGCGGGGTATGAGTGCGTGGTGAGGTCTTTGTAAGCTGGCTCTCCTGTCCTTGCCACGAATCTGCGGGTGCTCCATCCCTGCGCAGAGCTTCACTGCGCGAGGGTGGGAGACCAGGCTTGCAGAAAATTACCTCTCCTGATCGCATACTGTTATTGGCGGCACATATTTGAGAGCGACTGATCGCGCCGCATGCCGTCCGCAAACTGAGCCGCGAGTATCCCCTAAATCTGGATAAGAGCCGGAAAAACGAAAAACCGCACGTGAAACTGTGAAATGCCTCTAAGCGCCTCAGGAATAAATGCTTCGCTTCACAGCTTTAGAGCCGTCACAGACTCTGTGAAACTGTGACGGTTGCTCAGCTCCTTCAGTTTGCATTCATCTAGCAACTGCCGGTTTCTTTGTCTTTAACCCGATGATGATGAGGCCCGAGATCATCAGCGATGCAGCCATCACGAAGTAACCCATCTTTGCATTGCCGGTGAGCGCCTGGAACAGGCCCACCAGCCACGTACCCGCAAATCCGCCCAGCGCGCCAAAACTGTTGATGAGCGCGAACACTTCGCCGGCCACGTTGCTTGGCAACATCTCAGGAACGATGGCGAAGAATGGACCGTAAGGCGCGTACATGGTTCCGCCGGCGACGACCAGTGCGATGTAGCCGATCCAGAAGCTATGTCCTGCGGTGGCGAACGAGATAAACAGCGCCAGTCCCGAGATACACAGGAAGGGCCACACGAACAGCTTGCGGTTCATCATGCGATCAGAGAAGTACGACACCAGCACCATCAGCAGCACAGCCAGCAGGAAGGGCGCGGCGCTGAGTAGTCCGATGGTCTCAATGCCGATCTTCGATCCGGAGCGGATCATCTCCGGAATCCAAAGCACGAGACCGTAGACGCCGAAGCTCCAGAAGAAATATTGGATGCAGAGCAGGATGACGGCGGGCTCCTTGAGCGCCGCAGTAAAGCCCCCCATCTTTGGCAGTTCGGTCTGTTCGGCTTCAAGCGCGTTTTCAAGGGCTATGCTGCTGTCCCGGTGCAGCCATCCGGCCTGATCGGGCTTGTCGTGCGCCACCGCGATCCACACGAACGCCCACACAAGGGATGGAATGCCTTCGATGATGAAGGTCATCTGCCAGCCCACGGCCTTGATCAGATAGCCGGTTGCGGCGGCCATCCAGGTGACGGTGACCGGGTTGCCGAGAATGAGAATGGCGTTGGCCCGCGACCGCTCTTCACGCGTAAACCAATGCGTGAGCAGGATGAGCATCGAGGGGAAGATGAGGCTCTCTGAAATGCCGAGCAAAGTGCGATCGACCACCAGCAGCCAGTAGTCGCGGATGACGCCGGTAAGGCCGGAGAAGAGGCCCCAGCTCAGCAGTGCCCAGAAGATGAGCCGCGTAGCGCTCTTGCGGCGCGCGTAGGATGCGGCGGGAATCTGAAAGAAGAAATAGCCGATAAAGAAGACCGAACCGAGAAATGCCGCGCGCGATTCGGTGATGTTCAGGCTCTGGGCCAGTCCCGCAGCTGCGCCAAAGCCAAAGTTCGAGCGGCCAAGGTAGGCAAGGCTGTAGGTGAAGAAGACGATGGGCATCAAATAAAGCCAGCGGCGGCGCAAATCCGGCCGGGCTTTCAGAGCATTTTGAATCTGTTCGTTGGGCACAAAACGTTATACCATTTTGCGGTGAGCGAGTGCTTGTGGAAGGGGGCTGGCGCGGAAATAGCCTGGTGCCACCCGCTCCGGCGCAGCGCAGTGGGCAGTGTACGGTCACCCATCCGCGAGTCGTTTCGCTTTGATTGACTGGCCGGACGATTCCTCTCCCGTCTTCACCAACACGGCGTGGATTCTCTATACTTAATGAGCGACTTCTCCGTTCGCCGCGCATTGATTCCAAAATCGTTTTGCCTTTGAAGGGGTACTCCCATCGCACCCGTTTCTCTCACATCGGTTCTGGAGTCGGCTGACTCCAGTCTTCTAAGCGTTCCCACACATGCTCCCGGTCCTGCCGGCTCGCTGCCCATCTCGGCGGAGATGCTGCTGACCGCGCCCAGCGGCAACCTGTTCGGGCTTACGCAAAACGCGGGAATGGGCTGGGCTCCAAACCGCATGCTCGATCCCGAATTCCTGATTCTGAGCACGCATGGCGGTCTTCGTGGCGAAAACGGCGAGGCCATCGCGCTTGGCTATCACTCGGGGCACTGGGAGGTGGGGCTGCTGGTGGCGGAAGCCGCCCGCGAGCTTAAGGATCTGCACGCGGTGCCGTTTGCCGGCGCCTGCACCGATCCATGCGACGGGCGCACGCAGGGCACGGCCGGCATGCTGGACTCGCTGCCATATCGCAACGACGCGTCCATGGTGATGCGGCGGTTGATGCGTTCGCTGCCGACACGCAAGGGCGTCATCGGCGTGGCCACCTGCGATAAGGGATTGCCGGCGATGATGATGGCGCTGGCTTCGTCAGGCAAAATGCCTTCGATCCTGGTGCCGGGCGGCGTTACGCTTTTGGCCGAACAGGGCGAGGACGCGGGCAAGGTTCAGACCATCGGCACGCGTTTTGCGCAAAACCAGATCACGCTGGAGTATGCGGCGGAGATGGGTTGCCGTGCGTGCGCTTCGCCGGGTGGCGGCTGCCAGTTTCTGGGCACCGCAGCAACATCGCAGGTGGTGGCAGAGGCGCTGGGCATGTCGCTGCCGCACACGGCGCTCGCGCCTTCGGGACAGCCAATCTGGCTAGATGCGGCGCGCCGCTCAAGCCGCGCCATGATGCGGATGCATGAGATGGGCATGGGCACCGAGAACATTCTTACCCCGGCCGCGCTTTACACCGCCATGATCGTGCATTGCGCGTTTGGCGGCTCGACGAATCTGCTGGTGCACATTCCGGCAATTGCGTACATGGCCGGGCTGGAGCGGCCTTCAGTTGCCGACTGGACTGAAGTGAACCGTCTCGTTCCTCGTCTTGTAGACGCGCTGCCGAATGGACCTCGTTACTTTGCCACGGTGCAGGTGTTCCTGGCCGGCGGCGTGCCTGAGGTGATGCTGCACCTGCGCAAAGCGGGATTACTGGACGGACGCGTGAAGACCGTGACGGGCGAAACGCTCGATGCAAATCTCGACTGGTGGGAGCAGAGCGCACGCCGCCAGAAGCTGCGCAAGGAGTTGACGGACCGCGACGGTATCGACCCCGACGACGTGATCATGTCGCCGGATAAAGCGCGCTCGCGTGGATTGTCGTCGACGGTATGTTTCCCGGTGGGCAACCTGACGCCCGAGGGATCGGTGATCAAGTGCACGGCAATCGATCCGGCGGCTGTTGATCCTGACAACGTCTATCGCCAGGTGGGCCGTGCACGCGTGTTCATTACGGAAGAAGCCGCGATTGCCGCCATCAAGAACGGCGAGCTTGCCGAGGGCGACGTGGTGGTGCTCATCTGTGGCGGCCCGCGCGGCGCGGGGATGCAGGAGACCTACCAAGTGACTTCTGCGCTCAAGCAGCTCAAACACAAGCGGCCCATCGCCTGCCTTACCGACGCGCGCTTCAGCGGCGTGTCCACAGGCGCGTGCATCGGGCACGTTTCGCCTGAGGCGCTGGCCGGTGGGCCAATCGGCAAGGTGCTGGAAGGCGACCTGATTGAAATCATCATCGATCGCGAAAGGCTCATCGGCTCGGTCCATCTTGTGGGCGACGCCAACGGAAGGTTCGGCGCAGAGAAAGGGACCGAGGTGCTGGCGCAGCGCAAGCCAAGGCCGGACCTGAAGCCGCATCCCGAACTGCCTGAAGACACGCGCCTGTGGGCCGCGCTGGTGCAAGCGAGCGGCGGCGTGTGGGCAGGCTGCGTCTATGATGTCGATAAGATCATTGAGAAACTGGAGAAGGACTCGTGAAACTGTATCGCACTACCAAAGGAAACTTCGCTGAGCACGACGGCAAATACTATCTCGTTCCAGAAGCATCATGGGACGCACTTGTGATCCACGCCGACCTGGGCGGCTATCTGCAATCCGTAGTGAGTCAGGGCAAGCCCGCGGCAGATTTTGCTTCCGCAGAGATTCTTGCGCCCATCGTAAGCCAGGAAGTGTGGGCGGCCGGCGTTACTTACTATCGCAGCCGCAGCGCGCGCATGGAAGAGTCGAAGTCCGCAGGCGGAGGCGACTTCTACGATCGCGTATACACGGCCGAGCGTCCGGAACTGTTTTTCAAGGCGATGGCCAGCCGCGTCGCTGCGCCGGGCACTGCGGTTCGCATCCGGTCCGATTCGAAATGGAATGTGCCCGAGCCCGAGCTCACGCTTCTCGTCAACAATCGCGGCCAGATTGTCGGCTACACAGTCGGCAACGACATGAGTTCGCGCGATATCGAAGGCGAGAATCCACTGTACCTTCCGCAGGCCAAGGTCTACGACCGCAGCTGTGCGCTTGGCCCGTGCATCCTGGTCAGCTCGGAGCCGCTGCCTACCTCTACGCCCATCAAGATTGAAATTGTGCGCGCAGGCAAGGCAGAGTTCTCCGGGGCCACGGCGCTCACGGAACTCAAGCGCAATCCCGCCACGCTGGTCGAGTATCTGTTCCGCGACAACAATTTCCCGAACGGAACGTTTCTGATGACCGGCACCGGCGTTGTTCCGCCCGATACATACACGCTGGCCGTGGGCGACGTTGTTCGCATTACCATCGACCCCATCGGCACGCTTGAGAACGACGTGATTCAGGGCAAGTGACCAAAGATTGGCCCGGGCTTGAATACCCGGTCATCCAAATGGCTCGCAGCCGCGTCAAAGCAATACAACTTGCCGGTGTGGTAATGACTCTGGTGCCCGCCGGGAAATTTGCTTTCCTGTAACACTGCATGATGCACAATTAGAGATTCAGGGAGATTTCGCCGTGCCGCGCATTCATTTTCACCAGCAACTGGCCGAACTCAAGGACAAACTCATGGCCATGGCTGCGCTTGCGCAGCAGGCGGTGGACTCCGCAGTGGATGCGTACCTGCAGCGCGACAAGGCTCTCTGCAAATACGTCAAGCAGAACGAGACGGCTATCAATACGGCGCAGCGCGAACTGGACGAGATGGCGTACGAACTGCTCGCCAAAGAGCAGCCGATGGCTATCGATTTACGGTTTATTCTGGCGGTCATCAAGATCAACGGCGATCTTGAGCGCATCGGCGACCAGTCGATGGGCATTGCGCGGCGCACCAAGGAAATCCTTGCGCTTGAAGAGGTGGATCTGCCGGTGGACTTTGCGGCCATGGGCGATTATGCGGGCCGCATGATCCGTTCCGCTGTGCACGCGCTGCTGGACGGCGACGCGCGGCTGGCAGAGAGTGTTCGCGAGATGGACGACGAGATCGACCGCATGAACCGCATTGCACACATTGACCTGCTCAAGCTGATCGAAGAGAAACCGCAGTACACGCAGCAGGCCATGAAGGCGATCCTGGTGGCTAAGAACCTTGAGCGCATCGCTGACCACGCGTCGAATATCGCAACCGACGTGATCTTCTGGATCCGCGGCGCCGACGTGCGGCATCAGCTCAGCGTGTCGATGGACTAGGCGCAGTTAGCGTTCCTCTTCGCTCTTAAGATCAATCGGTCTACGTGCACGCTAAAGAGAAACGGCGCACTCCATGCGGAATGCGCCGTTTTTGTTTCGTCAGAAAACTAGACGCCAATCACGCTGCAGAGTTCCTTCACCGCCGCCGCGCTCTTCTTCAGCGCCGCATCTTCTTCGGCGGTCAGCTTGATCTCGATGATCTGCTCGAGGCCCGCCGCGCCCAGCTTGCAGGGCACACCGATGTAGAAGCCATCGATGCCGTACTCGCCTTGCAGGTAAGCGGCGCAGGGAAGGATCTTCTTCTTGTCCTTCAGAATTGCCTCGGTCATTTCAACCGCTGCTGCCGATGGCGCGTAGAATGCGCTGCCGGTCTTGAGATGCTTTACGATCTCGGCGCCGCCGTCGCGCGTGCGCTGCACAATCTCCGCGAGGCGGTCCGGCGTGATCAGCTCGGTGATGGGAATGCCGGCCACCGTGGAGTAGCGCGCCAGCGGAACCATAGTGTCGCCGTGGCCGCCAAGCACAAACGCCGTCACGTTCTCAACGCTTACGTTCAGCTCTTCTGCGATGAAGGTGCGGAAGCGCGCCGAGTCCAGCACACCGGCCATGCCGATCACGCGCTCGCGATTAAAGCCTGCCTGGCGATAGGCGGTCTGCGCCATGGCGTCCAGCGGATTCGACACGATAATCAGGATCGACTCCGGCGACTGCGCCACTACCTTCGACACCACATCGGACATGATCTTGAAGTTGGTGTTCAGCAGATCGTCGCGGCTCATGCCCGGCTTGCGCGGAATGCCCGCCGTAATGATGACGATGTCAGAGTTCGCCGTGGCCGCGTAATCGTTCGAGCCCACCACGTGCACGTCGCGCTTTTCAATGGGCATGGCTTCAAGCAGGTCAAGCGCCTTGCCCTGGGGCACGCCTTCCACCACGTCGATCAGTACAACATCGGCAAGTTCTTTGGCCGCAATCCAATGCGCCGCCGTGGCGCCAACATTGCCGGCGCCTACAATTGAAACTTTCTTTCGCATGATTCCCCTCTCCTCTATGAATAAATCCAGATCCAGCATTGAACGTTACAGGTTGCGACGAGAATCTCTTCGAGTATGTCGTCGGAGAAGGATCCTGCTATCTCACTCATGCGCAAACAACGCGCATGAATGGGGTACCCAATGTTCGTGCTGATCCCTGTTCTTACATGTTGCCGATGATGCGCGTTGCAAACTCGCTAGTTCCCACTTTTGTGGCCCCGGCGGTCTGGCGCTCAAAGTCGTACGTGACAAATTTCTGCTGGATGGTCTTCTCCATCGCGCTCTCGATCATGGCGGCCGCTTCCTTCCAGCCGATGAAGTCCAGCAGCATCACTCCCGACAGGATTACCGAGCCGGGATTGATCACGTCCTTGTCGGCATACTTGGGGGCCGTGCCGTGGGTGGCCTCAAAGACGGCAAAGCCGTCGCCGATGTTCGCGCCGGGCGCAATGCCGAGCCCGCCCACCTGCGCAGCGGCGGCATCGGAGATGTAGTCGCCGTTCAGGTTGGTGGTGGCAAGAATGCTGTAGTCGGCGGGCCGGATGATGATCTGCTGGAAGATCGAGTCGGCGATGCGGTCGTTGACGAGAATCTTGTTCTTCCACGCGCCGTTGCCGTGGCTTTTGCCGATGGAGTCGATGACGGCCTTGACTTCAGCGCACACCTGTTCGCCGAAGCTCGGCGGAGCAAATTCCATGCCCGGCTCGATCATGGCTGCGTTGGCTTCAATTGAGAGTCCGGGGTTGGCGTCGAGGTTGCCGAGGATCCAGCTCTCGCGCTCGGTTACTGTCTGTTCGCGGAACTCCTGTGTGGCCACTTCGTAGCCCCACTCGCGGAATGCGCCCTCGGTGAACTTCTGGATGTTGCCCTTGTGGACCAGCGTGACGGTCTTGCGGCCTGACTCAAGAGCGTGGCGAATGGCGTAGCGGACCAGACGCTTGGTACCGAAGATCGAGATAGGCTTGATGCCCACGCCCGAGTCGGAACGGACTTTCTTCTTGCCGTCCTTGAGCAGATCGTTGTTGAGGAAGTCGATCAGCCTGGCCGCGTCGGCCGAACCCTGCTTGAACTCGATGCCCGAGTACACATCCTCAGTGTTCTCGCGGAAGATGACAATGTTGACTTTCTCGGGATGCTTCACCGGGCTGGGCACACCCTGGTAGTACTTCACCGGGCGAACGCAGGCGTACAAGTCAAGCAACTGGCGCAGCGCCACGTTGAGTGAGCGGATTCCACCGCCGACAGGCGTGGTGAGCGGTCCCTTGATGGAGACACGCAGATCGCGGGCCGCGGCTACCGTGTCGTCGGGCAGCCAGGTGCTGAATTGGCGATAGGCCTTCTCGCCGGCGAAAACTTCAAACCAGCGGATGGCGCGCTTGCCGCCGTACGCCTTTTCGACAGCCGCGTCAAAGACGCGCTGCGAGGCCTTCCAGATGTCGCGGCCGGTGCCGTCGCCTTCAATAAAAGGAATGATGGGATTGTCAGGAACGTTGAATTGGCCATTGCTGTAGTCGATCGGCTGGCCATTTTTGGGCAGTTCAAGCCCGTTGTACGAGGTCTGCATGAGTTTTTCGGTAGTCCTTCCGTGGGAACCTGCGTGGAGGTCTTCAAGGAAGAGGCTACCACCTGCAAATTAGGGGTGGCAATGTTGGGCCAGCGCATTTACCGGTCGCGGGACTGACGCAATTGATCGCCGTCGAAGCGGGGGATGCCGAAGTGGCCGCGAAGATGGAGCAGATCGATCGGGCTCAGGTTGCCGGCTACGGTTACCAGTGTCAGGCTCTGCGGCGTCTCTGCCATCACGACTGCGCCGCGCAGGTTTGCGCCTTCCATCACCACCCATACATCGGTGTGGCCGTTGTGGACTGGGCCACCGCTGTTAGTAGTGGTCACCAGGTGCTTCCACCCTCGCAGATGGTAGGCGTCGCGCACCGCGTCCACTTCGGCCGGGTTGGCCAGGGCGCTGGCGCCAAAGCGCAGCAAGTGAAAACTCACGCCGTCGAGCTTGTTGATGCTCTGCCGCAGGTCGGCGTCGCGGTCGTACATCATGTCGGCTGCGGCGTTCAGCATGGCGCGGTCAAAGGTGAAGCTCTCTTTCACCGCCGCATGTGTTTGCAGGTTGAGCAGCGCCGGAGGCACCCACTCTAAAGGAACCGGGTTGAGATCCGCACTGAATGGCGGTCCCGGCGGCGCTGTATCTCGAACAGGTTGCATTTGCGGCGGAGATTGAGCGAGAACGAAACCGCAGCTCAGAACCACGCACAATGCGGAGATTCGAAGGGGGGAGGGCTGCAGCTTCATGTACGGTATAAACGCTGACACGGAAGGGAAGTTGTGCGGGCCTGAGAATATTTCTTTCCTGCGCGAACTGGCTGGAAGGACGGCTCTGCCGGAGCGCAAAAAATCGGCCGGAAGCAGCCTATGCCGAACTCCGGTATGAACAGGAGATGAATTTGGTGCAAAACCCTTCGCAAGCAGGCTGGATGCGATAAACTCTTTCGGGAACCCCATTGGGAAATTGCCACTTCAGAATCCACGGAGGCTACATAGAAATTGGGAAAAAGTATGGTCCCGAAGAAGATATTCTTCACCAAGGGAGTGGGCAGGCATAAGGAACGTCTCACCTCCTTTGAACTGGCCCTTCGTGACGCGGGCATTGCCTCACAGAACCTGGTGCGTGTGTCGTCCATTTTTCCGCCGCAGTGCAAAGTGATTCCGCGCAAGGAAGGCCTCAAGTATCTGCACCATGGAGAAGTGGTCTTTGCCGTTATCGCTGAAAATTCCACGCGCGAGCCGCACCGCCTGGTGGTTTCGAGCATCGGCGTTGCCATTCCGGCCGACCGTAACCTTTACGGTTATCTGAGCGAGCATCACAGCTTTGGCGAGACCGAGGAGCAGGCAGGCGAATACGCTGAGGAACTGGCCGCCGAAATGCTTGCCACCACCCTCGACGTCGAGTTCGATCCGGATACAAGCTGGGACGAGAAGAAGGAGATTTACCGCATCTCCAACAAGATTGTCCGTACCAGCAACATTACGCAGTCGGCTGTGGGCGACAGGCGCGGCAAGTGGACTACGACCATCGCCGCCGCCGTGCTTATTCTGGACGAGTAAGAGCAGCGGCAGCAGTTAGTTTGTGGCCAATCCCGCCTGGCGGGATTGGCCTTGTTGCATCGCCACATCGGTTTGAGACGGCGGCATTGCGATCTATGAGGGTAGACTCGGGTTTATGACAACGGCACGCAAATATAACGTTGGCCTGGTGCAGATGAGCATGGGGCCTGACCCGGAGGCCAACTTTGCCTCGGCTGTAAAGCGCATTCGCGAAGCGGCGCGCATGGGCGCCAACATCGTCTGCCTGCCGGAGCTGTTCCTTACTCAATACTTTTGCCAGCGGCAGGATCTTGAGCTATTCAACTATGCTGAGTCGATTCCGGGTCCTTCCACCGAGCGACTGGGCGAGCTGGCGCGCGAACTGCGTGTGTCGATTGTTGCGTCCCTCTTTGAGCGCCGCGCCGCCGGGCTGTATCACAACACCGCCGTTACGCTTGACTCGCAAGGCAGAGTCGCAGGCGTCTATCGCAAGATGCACATCCCGGACGATCCGCTCTATTTCGAGAAGTATTACTTTACCCCGGGGGATTTAGGCTTCCAGGCTTTGGATCTGGATGTGGGCCGCATAGGCACGTTGGTCTGCTGGGACCAGTGGTATCCGGAAGGTGCACGGCTTACTGCGCTGCAGGGAGCCGAAGTGCTGTTTTATCCCACAGCCATCGGTTGGCACCCTGCGGAGAAGGAGCAGTACGGCGTGGCGCAGTATGAAGCGTGGCAGACGATTCAACGCGCGCACGCCATCGCCAACGGAGTTTATGTTGCCGGCGTGAACCGCGTCGGCCATGAGAACGGCGATGTGCTGGGCAACCGTGTTGAAGGCCCAGGGATCGAGTTCTGGGGAGGAAGCTTTTTGGCTGATCCGTTTGGCCGCGTGCTGGCCAAGGCTTCGCATGGCAAAGAAGAGATTTTGATCGGCGAAATCGATCTCGCGCTCATTGAGGAGACGCGCCGCAACTGGCCGTTCCTGCGCGACCGCCGCATCGACGCCTATGCGCCGATTACGCGGCGCTTTCTGGATCCCGTATCAGCTGACCCACGCGAAAGACCTGCGGAGCACGACGAGCTGTGAACCAGACGCCGCGCGAACTGGGCTATCGTATGCCCGCGGAGTGGGAACGCCATGAAGCCACCTGGCTGGCGTGGCCACACAACCCCGAAGACTGGCCGGGCAAGTTCCAGCCGATTCCGTGGCTCTATGCCGAGATCGTGCGTCTACTTGCCGCGCACGAAAGGATTCACATCCTGGTTGACGACGACAAGGCCGGGCAGCGCGCAGCTGGAATGCTTGAGCGTGCCGGGGCGAATCTCGACCAGGTCAGTTTTCACCCGTGGCCGACCGACCGCTCCTGGACGCGCGACACAGGCCCTATCTTCGTCCTCAACGCCGAGGGCAGCATCGCTATCACTAACTGGCTCTTCAACGGCTGGGCTAAGTATCCCAACAGCAAACTCGATAACGAAGTGCCGCAGCGCGTCGCTCAACTGCTGGGTCTGCCGGAGTGGCAGCCTGCGATTGAGATTGACGGCGCATCGCATCGGCTGGTGCTTGAAGGCGGGTCGATCGATACGAATGGCGAGGGCATTCTAATCACCACGGAAGAGTGCCTGTTGAGCGAGGTGCAGCAGCGCAATCCTGGCGTCAGCCGGGAGCAGCTTGAACACGTCTTTCACGATTTTCTCGGCTTCGATCAGGTGATATGGCTTGATCGGGGCATCGCCGGAGATGATACGCACGGCCACGTGGACGACATTACGCGGTTCGTCGCGCCGGATACGATTGTGACCGTAGTTGAGCCGGACACGACCGACCCGAACCACGGGCCGCTGGCGGAAAATCTCAACCGCCTGAAAGCAGCACGCGACCGGCATGGCAAGCAGTTCACTGTTGTGGAGTTACCGATGCCGCGACCGGTCGTCTTCCGGGGGCAGCGTCTTCCGGCCAGCTACGCGAACTTCTACATCGCCAACGGGCTGGTGCTGGTTCCCACATTCCACGATCCGAAGGACCGTATTGCGCTCAACATTCTCACCGAGCTGTTTCCGGACCGGGAAGTGATAGGCATTCACGCCGTCGATCTGGTGTGGGGGTTGGGCACGCTGCATTGCATGACCCAGCAACAGCCGGTTGGGCTACCATCTCAAGCATGACGGTAGAGGCCATCACCGACCAGGAAGCCATGGAGGCCGCACTTGCCGAGGCAGGCCTTGCTGCCGAGGCAGGCGAAGTGCCCATCGGCGCAGTTGTGGTGCTCGAAGGCAAGATCATCGGTCGGGGGCAGAACTCGCTGCTGCGCAATCTGGACCCCACCGCACATGCGGAGATCGTCGCCATGCGCGATGCGGCCCGCGCCATCGGCAACTACCGGCTGGTGGGTTGTACGCTCTACGTCACTCTCGAGCCGTGTGCCATGTGCGCCGGGGCCATGATCCACGCGCGGCTTGACCGGCTGGTGTATGCCGCCGCCGATCCCAAGGCCGGCGCGTGTGAATCGGTGCTGGCGGTTTTGAATCATCCGCAGCTCAACCACCAGATGCAGGTGGAGCAGGGAATTGCGGCGGAGGAATCGGCGGACATGCTGCGGGGGTTCTTCCGGGAAAAACGGAAGAACGGCGAGTCAGCGAGTTAGCAAGTCGGTATTTGAGCTATTTTCGCGTTAGCGTCCGGATGCGCTCCGCCTCTTGCGGCCATTTTTGGATCAGCTCGACGGCGCCGGCGCTGTGGTAGTCGGCGAAGTCGAAGCCTGGGGTTACAGTGCAGCCCAGCAGCGCCATCTTTCCATCGCCGATGAGGCGCGTGCCCTGCCACACTCCCGCAGGAACGACCAACTGGAGATGCTGACCGGCAGCCAGATCCGGCCCAAGGGTGAAAACCGCGGAGCTTCCATCTGGATAGAGTTGCAGCATCTCTACCGGATCACCAAGATAGAAGTGAAAGATCTCATCAGAGACAAGCATGTGCATCTCGCTGAAGGTGCCGGGCTCGAGCAGGTAGTAGATGGCGGTGCCAAGTGCGCGCGACCCCCTGGCCAGATCCACCGTTCCCACCGAAGTATAGGTGCGGCGATAGTATCCGCCTTCGAGCGGGTGCGGCTCCAATCCCAGCAAACGCTTTAGATCGTCGGTGGCCATCATCACAGAATCGTAACAGCGAACTCCGCTAAAGTTGAGGTATGACGATTCAGGTTTACACGGCTACCTGGTGTCCGGACTGCCGCGCGGCGAAGAGGTTTCTGGACTCTCACGGCATTGTCTATACCGAAGTCAATGTAGACTCTAATCCGGCAGCCTCGGCCGAGGTGATTCGCAATGTTGGCAAGCGCGCCATTCCCCAACTTGTCATAGACGGAGAGTGGTTCCAGCCGTACAAGCCGGGCCGCGGCCTGCTTTACGGAGAGCTTCAGCAGCGCTTGGGAATTACTCGCGCCTAGCCCTCGCACCCTCGTACAATCAAAGAGTTGGGTAATTTATTCCTGAGGTATCCGTGCGCGCGGTCGTTGCTGTGCTTTCCGCGCCGGCACGGCCAATCGAATCAGCACAACAGAGCTGGAAGCTGAAAGCTGAAGGCTGGGAGCTTGAGCATTGATCGAACGTTACACACGTCCCGCCATGGGCGGCATCTGGACCGAGCAGAACAAGTACCGCTGCTGGCTGCAGGTTGAGTCGGCTGCCAGCAACGTGCTGGCCGAAGACGGCATGATTCCCGCTTCCGCCGCCGAAGCCATCGCCACCAAAGCCAGCGTTTCAGCCGAGCGCGTGCGCGAGATCGAGGCGGAAGTGAAGCACGACGTCATCGCTTTTACTACCGCCGTGGCTGAGAGCCTGCACGCGCAGGGGCTGGGCGGGGAGTCGCGCTGGCTGCACTATGGCCTTACTTCGAACGACGTGGTGGACACGGCGCAAGCCCTGCAGGTGAAGGAGGCCTCGGCGATCATCCGCGCCGGGCTGGTCGATTTCCTTGAAGTGCTGAGGCGCCGAGCGCTTGAGTTCAAGCACACGCCCACCATTGGCCGCACGCACGGCATCAACGCCGAGCCGACGACATTTGGGCTGAAACTGCTGAACTGGTACTCCGAGATGCAGCGCAACCTGGCTCGCTTTGACGCTGCTGCTGAAGACATGCGCGTGGGCAAGCTCTCCGGCGCGGTGGGCACGTTTGGCCACCTGAAGCCGCAGCATGAGGAGCGCATCTGCGCGAATCTGGGACTGAAACCGGCGCTGGTGTCAACGCAGGTCATCCAGCGCGACCGGCACGCGGCGTATATTTCCACGCTGGCCATCATTGGCAGCACGCTCGACAAGATCGCCGTTGAAATTCGCCACCTGCAACGCACCGAAGTGCGCGAAGCGCAGGAGTATTTCAGCGAGAAGCAGAAGGGTTCCTCAGCCATGCCGCATAAGAAAAACCCCATCACCAGCGAGCAGATCAGCGGGCTGGCGCGTGTGCTGCGCGGCAACGCACAGGCGGCGTTTGAGAATGTTCCGCTGTGGCATGAGCGCGACATTTCCCATTCTTCTGTGGAGCGCGTGATTTTTCCGGATTCGACGATTCTGGTGGACTACCTGCTTGCCAAGTCAACAGATCTTATTGACCGCCTGCTCGTATATCCCGAACGCATGAAGAAGAACCTTGAAAGCACGGGCGGGCTGATCTTCAGCGGGCAGTTGCTGCTGGATCTGGCTGAGGCAGGCATGTTGCGCGAAGACGCGTATCGGCTGGTGCAGTCACACGCCATGCGCGCGTGGAAAGAGGATCTGGTGTTCCGCGATGAAGTGGCCAAGGACCCGGAGATCGCAGGAATGCTCAGCATGGAAAAGCTGACCCATACGTTCGATTACACGCGGCAACTGGGCAATGTGGACGCGATCTTCAAGCGAGTGCTGGGGGAGTGAAGAAGCTGCATTTATGAATTTGAGTGTGGCCATTACCGGAGCGTCGGGTGCGGTTTTTTGCCGTGAGCTGCTTCGTGTGCTTGAGGCTGACGAGCGCGTGACGCGGGTGCACTTTGTGCCTTCGGAGAACTCGCTGCGGGTGCTGGCGGAGGAACTCAGCGTCTCCGGCCGCAACGGGCTGCTTGAGAAGCTGCTGGGCTTCGCGGCGAAGAAGAGCGTTCAGCTCTCCGACTCGGACATCGGAGCGTCGATTGCCAGCGGCAGCTATCCTTCAAGCGGGATGATTGTTCTGCCGTGTTCGATGGGCACGCTGGCGGCCGTGGCCAACGGCCTTGCCGACTCCCTGATTGCCCGCGCTGCCGACGTGACGCTCAAGGAGCGCCGTCCGCTGTTACTTTGCGTGCGGGAGACGCCATTCAACCGCATTCACCTGCGCAACATGTCGCTGGCTGCCGAGGCCGGCGCCACGATCTTCCCGTGCATTCCCGCCTTCTACAATCACCCGGTGGATTCCGACGAGATGGCGCGCCAGTTTGCGCACCGTGTACTTGCTCACATAGGTCTGCCGCAGCCGGGGGCCTATGTATGGAAGCCGGAAGAGTGAGCATCCTGGCCGCTAGTTATAAATCCGTAAACTCTTCACTTTATGGGCCCATGCGCGCGAATTCTATTTGACACACCAGTGCTTGGCCCCCGATACTTTCAAACATGCCGAACTTAAGGGAACACGGAAATGGGGCTATGGCTATGTGCATGTGTTGCACATGCGGACCCATCCGTGTGGCTCTGGAACGGCGAATGCGATAGCGCAACCGATTTTGAAGCTAAACGGCCCGGGTCCTGAACTAAGGATGCGGGCCGTTTTATTGGTCCCCGTTGCGTTAGCCTCACACTTCCCCTGACGCACTCAACGAGCCTGGATATACGAATTTTTGAAGGAGCCGTTCAATGTCTGAAGCAAAGCAGCAACTCGCCACACTCGCCGTTCACGCTGGACAAGTCCCCGACCCAACCACCGGATCGCGCGCTGTTCCCATCTACCAGACCACGTCCTACCTTTTCCAGGACGCGGACCATGCCGCACGGCTCTTTGCCTTGCAGGAGTTCGGCAACATCTATACGCGCATCATGAACCCCACCACCGACGTGCTTGAGAAGCGAGTAGCGGCTCTGGAAGGCGGTGCTGCGGGCCTTGCCACGGCATCAGGACAAGCTGCCGAGACGCTGGCAATCACGAACCTGGCCGGCGCGGGCGACGAGATCGTCTCCACCACCTCGCTGTACGGCGGTACGTACAACCTGTTCCACTACACACTGCCCAAGCTTGGAATCACGGTGAAGTTTGCCGATGCGGACGACTTCGACGGTATTCGCAAGGCCATCACGCCCAAGACTCGCGCCCTTTACACCGAGACACTGGGCAATCCCAAGCTCGATGTGGCCGACATTGAGCAGCTCGCCAAGATAGCGCATGAGAATGGTCTGCCGCTCATCATCGACAACACCAGTGCGTCGCCGGCGCTGCTGAGGCCTATCGAGTGGGGCGCAGACATTGTCATCAACTCGGCCACCAAGTTCCTCGGCGGCCACGGAACGTCCATCGGAGGCGTTATTGTTGACGCGGGAAAGTTCGACTGGGCTGCCTCGGGCCGCTTTAAGGAGTTTACGGAGCCCGATCCTTCGTACCACGGCGTCTCTTTCACGGAAGCATTCGGACCGCTGGCCTTCATCCTCAAGGCGCGTGTGCAGGGGTTGCGCGATACGGGCGCTGCGCTCTCGCCATTCAACGCGTTTCTGATTTTGCAGGGAATTGAAACGCTGCACTTGCGCATGGAGCGGCACTCGCAGAACGCGCTGGCTGTGGCAAAGCATCTGTCGCAGCATCCCGGCATTGATTGGGTCAACTATCCCGGACTCGAGTCGAGCCCCTATCACGCGAGGGTGAAGAAGTACATGCCCAACGGGCAGAGCGCGTTGCTCACGTTCGGTATCAAGGGCGGCTTCGATGCGGGCAAGAAGCTGATCAACGCGCTCAAGGTCTTCTCGCTTCTGGCCAATATAGGCGATGCCAAATCGCTGGTTATTCATCCAGCCTCGACCACGCACCAACAGCTCTCGGTGGAAGAGCAGGCCTCGACCGGAGTAACGCCCGAACTTGTGCGCCTGTCGGTTGGCATTGAGGATGTGCGAGACTTGATTGCGGATCTCAATCAGGCAATTGAAGCGGCCAACGGCCACAAGGCAAAGGCCTAGCCGGTTACGGCAGAATAGTAAAGACAGCTCCAAGCCTTCAGCTCTCAGCTTTCAGCTTTATCTTGGATGAAACTGATGGATCAGTTTGTACGAGTGAGCGGAAAATCTGATAGCTGACGGCTGATAGCTGAAAGCCAGGAAAAATGACAGACACGCACAATCGCAGCGGTGCTTCCCCGCCGCAGAAAGCCATCGAACCTACCTACGAGGGTGACTTCGTGTTAAACGAAGTGCTGACACTCGAGTGTGGGGGCAAGCTGGTTTGTCCCACGCTGCATTACGCCGTTTACGGCCGGCTGAATGCAGCGCGGGACAATGCCGTTCTGGTTTGCCATGCTCTTTCGGGGTCAGCACTGGTCGGCTCCTGGTGGCCTGAGGTCTTCGCTCCCGGTGCGGTGCTTTCACTGGAGCACGACTTTGTTATCTGCATTAATCTCCTGGGTTCCTGTTACGGCTCCACCGGTCCCGCCTCAGTGAATCCTGAAACCGGCCAAACCTACGGGCCGGATTTTCCTCTCGTTTCCATCCGGGACAATGTACGCGCCCAAGCCAGTCTTCTGGATTCGCTGGGCATACGCCGACTCCGCCTGGTGCTTGGCGGTTCCATCGGCGGCATGCAGGCACTTGAATGGACCATCCTGCATCCCGAGCGTGTTGAACGCGCGCTGGTCATTGGCGTGGCGCCGCTCGGAGCCATGGGACTTGCACTCAACCATCTGCAGCGCGAAGCGATTTTGCACGACCCGGACTGGGACGAGGGCCGCTATCTGCCGCAGAAGCCGCCGCGGAACGGGTTGTCCTTGGCCCGACAGATCGGCATGATCAGCTACAAGTCCGCCCCACTGTTTGAGGAGCGCTACGGGCGCAATCCCAACCGCAGCGGCGAGGACCCGTGGGCCCTCAATGGCCATGGCGGAGGCCTGATTGGAGGACGGTTCGATATTGCCGGTTATCTCGATTATCAGGGCGATCGTTTCGTGGACCGCTTCGATGCCAATTCGTATCTGGCAATCATGCGCATGATGGACACATGGGATCCGCTGCGCTGCTACGGTTCGCCTGCTGAGGCCTTCAGCCGCATCAAGGCGCAGGTGAGCTTTATCGGCATCAGTACAGACTGGTTATTTCCTGCTGAATCGGTACGCAGCTTTGCTGAAAACGTGCGCGTTGCGGGTGTGCGCTGCGACTATCGGGAGATGGAAAGCGCCCACGGCCACGACGCATTTCTCGCGGAACAGGCCGCTCTCGTACGACTTTTGCAGTAGTCAAATGACACCCTGGCTGTATATTTGGCTACCCAATTTGGCTCCGGCTACGTCTCATGTTCGTCAAGCAGGACGGGGAACCATGGAGGGAATTGTGGCTAAGGTCTTGTGGCCCCATCGCTTGTCATGGGGGACTCAGCTTTCTATAATCCTTCCAACACCCAAATTGGTGGCTGTGGTATCGTTTAATCCGGCACCGCGGCATACAACTGCCGCTACATAAAAGAGCAGTTGCATAAATAACCAGCAGGTGCGAAAGTAACAATTTCGATTTTGGCAATTCCCAGGAGCACTGCATGAAGAAGTTAGTCTTGGCAACGGCGATCGCTGTGGCAGGTATCTACCTTGTCTCTGCGCCCTCGCTACGTGCGCAGAATTCCGATCAAATCACCATTCAAAATCCGGCCGAATTCAACGCGTATCAACAGGCAACGTCGCAGACTGTTCCGGCGACGAAGGCCTCAGCTGAGGAAGAGTTCCTTAAGAACTATCCGCAGAGTGTCGTGAAGAAAGCGGTCCTCGAAGATCTGCTGATTACCTACCAGCAGTTGGGCAAGGTTGATGAAGCTCTCAGTGCGGCAAGCCGCCTTCTTCAAATTGATCCCAATTCCATGAGGGCTCTCTATATTGCGGTTGCACTGAAGAAGAGCCAGTGTCTGAAGACCAACGATGCTTCGGTCTGCACGGACGCAGGCGCTCTTGCTGAAAAGGGCCTTGCGGTTCCCAAGCCCGAGGGGACCTCGGACGCCGATTGGAAGAAGCTGACCGACGCGATTTATCCGACTTTCCACTCGGCCCTGGCCCTGGCTGCCTCAAGCAAGCAGGATTACAAGACGGCCATCAACCAGTACAAGACCGAGCTCATGATGTATCCGGCGAGCCAGACCACCAGTGGTCCGGCTCTTGTGGATACCTTGCAGTTGGCTGAAGTTTATGCCAAGCCCGGGGATACGCGCGATGAGGTTCAGGCAGTCTGGTTCTATGCCCGTGCATGGAACTTTGTGCCTGCTAACTATAAGGCGCAGATCGAGCCCAAGCTGGAGTACTGGTACAAGCGGTATCACGGCAACCTGGAAGGACTCGATACCATCAAGACCGCAGCGGCAACCTCGCTCTTCATGCCCGATACGGTTACAGTGAAGGCCGCGCCCACCCCGCCTGAGATCGTGCATAACGTGATCGCCACAACTCCGGATCTGACCAAGCTGAACCTTGAGGACAAGGAGTTCATTCTGGCAAACGGTAACCAGGAGGACGCCCAGAAACTGTGGTCGGTGCTGGAGAAGCAGTTGACTCCGGTACCAGGCATCGTGATGGATGCTTCGGCGAATGTGCTGAAAATTACGGCCACGCCCACGGGCAGCACCAAGTCCACGGATTACGTCGTCAAGATGGCTACACCGGCTGCCTGCTCTGCGGTACCTCCGCCTCCACCCGCTTCGGGAGGAGTCAAGGCGGCGCAGGATTACATCACCGCGAATGCCGATCAGAGCAGTCTTGCTTCAATCAGCGACATTATGGGCGAAGATGCGAAGGTGCGGAAGATCGACGTTACGCCCATGGTTGGCACCATCAAGATGGCGGTTACGCAGGATGCCAAGGACAACAAGGCAGCCGACTTCATCGTCAACTTGAAGGAACCGATTGAATGCAAGGACGCTCCCGCGGCGGGCTTTGAATACAAGCTGCAGCCGGATGACGAGCTGGATGCCACCTATGATACGTACACACAGGTTGCCGCCAGTGGTAACCGGCTCGCGACTGCACAGATTGTGCTTCGCGACGGTTTCATCCAGTCAGCCAAGAAGGCAGCCCCGAAGCGCCCGGCCGCAAAGCCGGCTGCAGGCCGCCGTCCCGCAGCACACAAGTAGTGGTTCACGGCTACTACCCGACTGGTTCGCCTAACGGGTAGTAGCACGAAATCTGATTGCGAGTGCTTTACCGCCAGCCAAGAAAGTGCGGTTGCACGACACTCCTGGAATCGAAGAGGGCAGCCCTTACAGGGTTGCCCTTCAATTCTTTGCGGCACAAATCAGCTATGAGGGTTTTGGAGCAGGAGTGGCAATGAGAGATAAAAGAATCGGAGGCGCGCCGCCGCTGATCGCCGAGGCCCTTATTCACCAAGCATAATGCGCTGAATGCTGAGTGCCCGGCCCGTCTCAGGATCGCAGCCGACCAGGGCCGCGCACATCTTCGGGTTTCCCGTTGCCGCTTCGAACTTGCCCGGCATTCCGGTGCGGAAGCGGTGCAGCACAAGCTCCTTCTGCACCCCGATCACGCTGTCGTAGGGGCCGCTCATACCAACGTCGGTTTGGTATGCAGTACCGCCCGGCATCACCCGTTCGTCGGCGGTGGGAATGTGAGTGTGCGTGCCCAGCACCGCCGTTACCCGTCCTTCGAGGTGCCAGCCCATGGCGACTTTTTCGCTGGTAGCTTCGGCGTGGAAGTCGACCACGATGACTTTTGCCTTGATGCCTTTAAGTAGTTCATCCGCGGCATGGAACGGATCATTGGTGCCGTTCATGAAGACACGGCCCATCAGTTGCGCGACGGCGAAGGGCATGCCGCTTCGGGTGGTTCCTTCAAAGACGCCGTAGCCCGGAAGGCCTAGTTGCAGATTTTGCGGGCGCAGCACCCGGCGAGCGTGTTCCTGGCTGTCTTCCGGGACCGATTTTAAATAGTCGATCAGCTCGCGCTTGTCCCACACGTGATTCCCCGTGGTCAGCACATCCGCGCCTAGTTCGAACAGGTCTTCGGCAATCTGCGGCGTTACGCCGAATCCGCCGGCTGCATTCTCCGCATTGATCACCACCAGTTCCACGTTGTTTGCCGAACAGACGTGGCCGATGTGCTCACGGACGATGCGGCGTCCGGCACTCCCAAAGATGTCGCCAACGAAAAGAATGTTCAAAAAGCAGCTCCTGACAATAATCCGGAGTTAGCGGTGCTAACGGAGCCAGCGGTGTTAGATCTTTGTGTCGGGTCCGTCGCTCGCCGGGTCCGATTCCTGTTCCCTGGTCCCCTCGTTGCCTTGGCCCCGGTCTCGCATCAGCGGGAACAGGATTACGTCGCGGATTGACTTTGATCCGGTCAGCAGCATCACCAGCCGGTCAACGCCAATGCCCTCGCCGCCCGTCGGAGGCAGGCCGTACATCAGCGCCCGCACATAATCCTCGTCCATTGCGTGGGCTTCGTCGTCGCCGCGGGCCTTCTCGGCAAGTTGCTGCGCAAAGCGCTTGTGCTGCTCCTCGGGGTCGTTCAGCTCGCTGAAGGCGTTGCCCAGCTCAAATCCGCCGGCGTATATCTCAAATCGCTCGACCCAGTCAGGATCATTCGGTTTCTGCTTTGACAGTGGCGAGATCGCCGTAGGGAATTCGTAGATGATGGTGGGCTGAATAAAATGTTGCTCCGCGACCGCCTCAAAAAGGCTAGCAATCGCAGAGCCTAAGGTCATTTTGTTGCGTTCAAGATTCCCTACTATGAGAGCAGACGCAATTCTTAAGTCGTCGAGTTCAGTAACGTCGAAGACCAATTCGCCAGTATCCACGAATCCTTGGTTAGGCTCCCCTTTTTGCCATTTTTCAAAGCGCTCATTCCCCGCTGGATTAAGAATCGCTAAGGTGGACCGAAGGCACTTTATGAGTTCATTCGGATCGCGAAAGCACTCCTCGCTAGGTGGCGGGGAGATATCTTCGGGCCACCATTTAACAATTGCCTCCCGCATAGTGAGCTTGTCGATCTTGCCGAAGTCGAGTGTGTTGCCGTTGAATTCTGTGAGGGTGGTCCCATTCACTTCGAGTGCTACAAACTTCAGCAACTCCTCGGTGATCTGCATCAGGTCCTGGTAGTTGGCGTATGCCTGGTAGAACTCCAGCATGGTGAACTCGGGGTTGTGCTGTGTGCTGACGCCCTCGTTTCTGAAGTTGCGGTTGATCTCGTACACGCGGTCGAGCCCTCCCACTACCAGCCGCTTGAGGTAAAGCTCCGGCGCAATGCGCAGAAACAGGTCCTGGTCGAGCGTGTTGTGATGTGTCTTGAAGGGCCGTGCCGCGGCTCCGCCGGCAATCTGTTGCATCATTGGCGTTTCCACTTCAAGATAGCCGCGGCTGTCAAAGAACGTCCTCAGCGCGCGAAGCGCCTTGGACCGCTTTACGAAGACTTCGCGACTGTCGAGATTGGTAAACAGGTCAACGTAGCGCTGCCGGTAACGCAGCTCAACATCGGCAAGGCCGTGAAACTTTTCGGGTAGCGCAAGCATGGCCTTGGCCAGGAACGTGAGCCGCTCCACGTGGATAGTCAGCTCGCCGGTGCGCGTGCGGAACAGATAGCCGGTAACACCGATGTGGTCGCCGAGGTCCAGCAACTTGTAGAGCGCAAATCCCTGTTCGCCCACCGCATCCAGGCGGACGTAAATCTGCAGGCGCTTACCCTGCTGCTGGAGCGTGGCAAACCCTGCCTTGCCCTGGGCACGAATGGCCATGATGCGGCCCGCGACGGCTACTGTGACGCGCGTGGCCTCAAGCTCCTCGCCGGTCACTGCATCCCACTTTTCCCGCACTTCGGGGAGGGTGTGGGTTGCCGGGAACTGGTTGGGGTATGCCGCCTGGCCCAGCTTTTCAATCTCTACAAGTTTCTGTTTGCGCAGGTCGAATAGACCGCGCTCAAACTCCGATTCGAACACGCTGATTCCTTCTCGCCGACGCCCTGAATTGATGCGCACTCGGCTTTAGGTAAGTATACCGGCTGGTGTGTGAGCGTACTGATGGCGCGAGGTGGGTGAGCGCGCTCACTCTGCACGATGGCTGATGAAACTTTCTTCGCGGCTGCTCAGTCATACCACTAGTAGTCGCAGTAATTATGCTGACGGTTTGGCGCGCTTCTGCTGTTTGCATGCCTCTCCTTCGTCCCTCCGAACCGGAGTCCGAGCTTGCCCGCAGCCTCCTGTGCGCGAGTTCCGGTTCAATACGAAGAAGCAAACCGCAACGAGTGCGCCTTCCGTCGTTGCCGGCCTGGCCCGGAAATTGACACTGCAATCTACTTGAAGGTATTCCGAGCGTTCGATCTTTCGATTCACGTTTCATCCCAGAACATCACATCGCGTTCGCTGTCCGGGCAAGTATGCTGAGATTGTGATTCCAAGACTACGCAAACGCAATGGCACTTCGCGGCGGAAGATTACTTTCCGCTCTGCTGTCCGCTGGTTTGCTATTGCCGTGGCTTCAGTCTGGCTGCTTGCTGCGTTTTCGCTGGTCGCTTTGCGCTGGATCGATCCGCCGACAACTGCGCTGCAAATGGAACGCCGGATGCAGTCGTGGTTCAGCACCAGGCCTTATCACAAGCGCTACACATTTGTTCCGCTCAAACAGATTTCTCCCAACTTTCAGCATGCCGTTGTTGCCGCGGAAGACGCGCGCTTCTACCAGCACCACGGGTTCGACTGGCACGAGATTCAGATTGCCGCCGAAGGCGATCTTGAAGGTGGCCGCACTCGCGGTGCTTCCACCATTACCCAGCAACTGGTAAAGAACATCTTCTTCGGCACGAAAGGTTCCATTCTTCGCAAGGGTGCGGAGTTCACGTTGGTCCCGGTGGCAGAGCTGGTACTCGGCAAGCAACGCATCCTGGAACTCTATCTGAACGTGGTTGAATGGGGGCCGGGAATCTACGGCGCTGAGGCGGCCTCGCATGCTTGGTACGGAACCTCAGCCCGCAACATTGGCCGCGACGAGGGCGCGCGCCTGGCCGCCATACTGCCGTCGCCACTCAGGCGCAGGCCGGAGCGTATGACGCACTATAGAGAGCTGATCGAAGTGCGTATGGCGCAGATGGGTTGGTAGCCCGGTTGCTTTCCGGTTCGGCGGCCTGAGACGCCGGCGGTTTCAACCGTTTCATCCGGGGCTTGTTCATCGTGTATAACCAGCTTGGATGACAGGTCGCAGCCAAAATCCGGATAAGAAGGACCGCGGGGGGCTCACAAGCGGCTTCAAGAGCCTGGTTGAGGCGGAGAGGCTGATGCAGGTGGCCTTTGTGCTGCCGAGCGCGGTGGTCATCTGCTGGTTCCTGGGCTGGTGGCTTGCCAGCCACACCCACCAGAAGTGGCTTGAGACCGCAGGCATCATCTTTGGCTGCATTGTGGGATTGTTTTACCTGGTCCAGATGGCGTTTGCAGTGGAAAAACGGACCAGTATGGACGACGAGTCTGTGAGCGAAAGAGGAAAGGGAAGACCAAGTAGTAAGTCATGACCCAGGAAACTCATCCCATTGCGGATATCAGCTTTGAAGATCTTGACGCGATGCTCAAGCGCGCGTTTCGCAACACTCTGATTTTGGGCGGGATAGGTTCAATAGCGGTCCTCGTGGGAGGCGGCTGGCGTAGCGCTGCCATGCTGTTTACCGGTACCGCCATCTCCGCCGCCAGCGTGCTGGAGTGGCAGCGGCTTGTTTGCTTGGTCAATGCCCGCATGGACCGGCAGAAAACCGCTGCCAACACCCCGGTTGTGATCCTATTCTTTGTGCTCAGGCTCACCATCTTTGCGGGGGTCATTTATGGTAGCCTTAAGTGTTTCCACGGTTCGGTAACGGCTCTTTTGTGCGGCCTGTGTCTTGCGGTTTTGACCATAGGCTGGGAAGCGATCCGGCTCCTCAGAGAATGACATCTCAAGGGATGCATCGAAACGGGAAAGTACTGGGATAAATAAGCCGAATGGGCATGGACGATGTGCCCGTGGGCGGAACGGGAATTTTAGGATTCATGCCGGAACAGTTAGCGCTGACACATCTGCTGAATTATTTGTTTGGTGGCTTATTAGCTCCGCTTCTGCGTGCATTCGGAATTCACGCCGATCCTGCGACTGTGATCACCAATGCATTTGCAATGGAATTAGTAGTCGCCGTCGGCCTGATCGTGTTCTTCGTGATTATCCGCCTCACGCTGTCGGTCGAGAAGCCGAATCCCGTGCAGCATGTCGCCGAAATGATTCATGAGCTCGTCGGCGGCCAGGCAGAACAGGTAATTGGCCACGGATACGAGAGTTTCCAGTCCTGGGTCACCTGTATCGCTCTGTTCGTTCTGTTCAACAACCTGATGGGGCTCATTCCGAACGTCGAGACACCAACGAGCATTATCGTGGTGCCGCTGGGCATCGCGGTACCCACGTTCTTCTACTACAACTTCCATGGTTTGCGTAAGCAGGGTGTCGTTGGGTACCTCAAGCACATCGCGGGGCCGATCTGGTGGATGGCGTGGCTTATCTTTCCCATCGAGATCATTTCGCACCTGGCGCGTATTCTGTCGCTCACGGTTCGACTCTATGCAAACATGCTGGCCAGCGATCTGATCACGCTGGTTTCGTTTAAGGGCGTGCCTCTTGGCCTTCCGGTTGTGGCCCTGGGCCTGCACGCGTTTGTATCGGTGATTCAGGCGTTCGTGTTCATGCTGCTGACCATGATTTACCTGTCGCTCGCAGTGTCGCACGAGCACTAGGAACCGCTATCAGCTCTCAGTTGTCAGCTTTCAGTCTTTTCGTAGCCAAGGATGCGGGTTTCGCAAAACCAAACTGATAGCTGAAAGCTGACGACTGAAGGCTCAACAAAGATTCCGCCGGAGAGCGCTTCCGCTCCGGAGCAACGGTAGGCTGCAAGCGTGAGGGGGCCAGCACGGTGAGCCTCAACCACCCACTGGCAGCCAATTCAAGGGAAGCTGGAGAAACATGCGGAAACTTCAATACATCTTTATGGCGCTTACGGTGCTTTGCTTCGCGGTGCCAGTGTTTGCAGCAGATGGCGGATCCACCGCCGCCAACCTGGTTCCCATCGGCGCGGGCCTCGGCATGGGGCTTGCGGCCGGTTTGTGCGGCCTCGGCCAGGGCCGTGCAGTCGGCTCTGCTGTTGAAGCGCTCGCTCGCAATCCTGGAGCGCGCGCCGGCATCTTTACCTTTCTGGTTCTCGGTCTCGCTCTGATCGAGTCCCTCACTCTGTTTACGCTGGTTATCGTTTTCGTTAAGATGTAATCGGTTCGAGTTTCATCGGAGGAAGCAGAACGGCCCTGTCCATAGCGGACAGGGCCGTTTTCTGTTGGGGCAGTTTTCGAGTCTCCGAGTTGACAAGTTTTCAAGGTCTGGGGGATCAACTGTAAGTGTCAAGCGGACTGCTCAAGGGCTATGTGCCAGCTCTGGAAGGTGCCTGAATCCAACAACGCTGAAAGCTGATAACTGATTACTGACAACTGCCCGCTGTCTAGTTCACTTGCCGCTGCGTGCCACGGCGGCCGACCCTTCGCGCAGCATTGCGATTGCCTGGCGGTAATCCATGTTCGGCGGAACGGGTCTGTAATTGGACATCTGCTCCGAGGTGTCGATTTCCCTCGTTCTGAACAGTATGCGCAGGGTCATCCGCAGTTGCACGTTCACAATGCGCCACTGTCCGTCGCCTACGTCGGCCTGTTCAAGCAGCAGCCAGCCGCCCTTACTCAGCCTGCCCAAGATGCCCCACCCGTAGTTCGTGTCCTGTTGCAGGTGGCCTTCCAGGCGGATCACACGTTCTCGCGCCTCATCGATGCGCAGTTCGCCGCTCATCGCCGTCAGGGCCTGGGTTTCCATGTCGGGCGGGTCGAACTTCGGGTTCGGTTTGTATGTGAACCGCTGCACAGTTCCCGTTGGGCCATTGTCTGAGCCCGCGTACTTGTAGATAAATGCGTTGGGCAGCATGCGCAGCAGCTTAAGCACAATACCGGCGTCGCCTTCCTGATTGTCCTTGCGATGCTCCTGCATGTTGGGATTGGCGGCCAGGGTATCCAGCCGCTGCAATTCCTTCTGTTCGTCCTCCGGCGCCAGCGGCTTGTTGTTCACTGAGAGCAGGCGTGCCACGTTGCCGTCTCTGGTCTCAATTATCTCCTTGGTCGTGCTCAGGCGGGGCGTGGACCGGTGGAGCAGGTAGCGCATGGAATGGAGCGGATCGCGGGCCACCTTCAGCTCGGTAGCAAGCGATCGCGCCACCAGCGCCTGAGCCTGTGCGTCGGATAGCGGCTCAGCGAGGGCACGGCCGGAGATCTGGGCGGTACATGCAATCAGGCAGAGGAACGTGAAAAATCTGCGCACAATGAATAGTCTAACGGGATTGAGACGCTCATGGGGGCGACGGTCTCTCATGACGGTCCTGACGTCTTCCTCTCAAATTCGTTTACTTGCCGGAAAAATCGGCTATTCCATTCGATTCGCGCCATCCGCGATTGAAGCAACATACCCGCTTTGCGTATAGTGCGGGCAGGGCTTATTTTTTTAGATGCCGGAAGGAATGAGACATGGCAGGGGAAAACACACAAGCGCGCATTGGAAAAAGCATAGTGATTTGCGGCGAAGTGAGAGGCAGCGAGGACCTGATTCTTGACGGCCGGGTTGAGGGAACCGTGACCTTGGCCGATGGCCGCCTGACAATCGGGCCAAATGCGAATGTTGCAGCCGATCTTTCTGCCAAGGACGTGCTGGTGATGGGGCATGTTCAAGGGAACATTGTTGCCAGCGGCCGTGTTGAGCTGCGCGCGGGCTGTAACGTCGAGGGTGACATCTCGGCGCTCCGCCTGGCCGTCGAAGATAATGCTGTATTTCGTGGCAAAGTGGACCTTACTCAGGCGGTTTCAAAGGGAACCGAGAGCGGCGGCGTTCACGCCGGCAGCGCCCATTCCTAGCTTGAATCCGGCAAGTCATTTGAGCTGAGGTCTGCCCAGCGACAAGGGGATTAGAGGTTGTTAAGCCGTTGGTTCGAAAAGAAACATGAGGGGCCTCCCTCCACACCTGGTCCCGGTCTGGTGGGGCCCAAAGTTCCACGTCATTCCGGCGCATGGTCTGTGATTCGCAAGCGTTTGCAGGCGGAACCGGGCCTGCGCGTCATCGACAACGGCTTTACCTCTCCCTCAAACATCAATTACCTGACCGGCCTGGGGCACAGCATCTTTCTTACCGATCTGGTTTGCGACGCCTGGACCGGCGATTGGCAAAAAGGCGCTGACGAAGACGGCAATCCGGTGTGGGATATCGAAGGCTTTCTTAAACGGTCACTCGATTTTGAGGGCAGAACCTTTGACGTGGTGCTGATGTGGACCGCCCTGGATTACCTGCCGGAAGCGCTCGTCAATCCCGTGGTGACTCATTTGTCCACAGCCATGAATCCGGGTGCGCAGTTGATGGCCTTTTTTCACACCAAGACCCAGGGCGAGGAAACGGCTCGGTTGCGCTATCACGTTACGCCGGAAGACGATGTGAACATGCAGCTCACGCAGCAGTTTCCGATCCAGCGGGCCTTCACCAACCGCAGCATCGAAAAGCTCTTCTCGGGTTGGTCCGGCCACCGGCAGTTCCTGGCCAAGGACAGCGTGTCTGAAGTCATCATGACTCTGTAGCGCCCCCTCAGGAAAACGGCAGCCAGGGTTGCAAATCGATAGGCTCAACATTGCGAGCCGCGGCCTCAGCTGCGTCCGCTTCAGGCATGTAGCGCATTCCCAGCTTGTATTCGCGGCGGATGGAATCCACCAGGTCAGCAAGCCGCTTCCGGTACTCCGGCGAGACGAACGCATTGTTGCCGTATCGCTTTTCGTAGGCGGAAACGTGCCCCGGAAAATGCTCGCGGACAAAGACCATGAACGTGGGCTTTGAGCATGGCCTCAGGAACAGGGCGCCAGCAGCCAGAAAGCATGCGCCCGCGCCTGCGGCGGCCTTTGCCACAGCGGCGATGGAGCTGCGGCTGTCATTAATGCCGGGCATGAGCGGCGAACACAGGATTCCGGCGCGCAATCCGGCCTGACGTAGCTCCGCAACGGCCTCGATGCGCAGATCGGGACGAGGCGCACGCGGTTCAAGCACGCGTGCCAGCCGGGTATTCAAGGTGGTCACGGTGATGTGCACGGTGAGCTTATGCCGGCCGGCGATCTCTTTAAGCAGATCCAGATCGCGAAGGATCAGCGTGGACTTTGTCACGATGCCGAGCGAGAGGCCACTTTCCCTGGCAAATGCCTCCAGCAGAGACCGTGTGACGCCCTGCTTGCGCTCGAGTGGCTGATAGGGGTCGGTGGCGGTCCCCAGGGCGACCTGGGTGCCGGGCTTGAGCCGTCTGAGTTCCTGAGCCAGCAGCCAGCCGGCATTCGGCTTGAAGTAGATCTTGCGCTCAAAGTCTTCGGGATTGCGCATCTCCATGAACTCGTGGGTATAGCGCGCGTAGCAGTAGCGGCAGCCGAACTCGCAGCCACGGTAGGGGTTGATGCCGTGCGTGAAGGGAAAGCCGCGTTTTGAGGTGACCTTGCTCAGGATGGAGCGCGAGGCAAGCGGCCTGTACTCGGTAAGGCAGCCCGTAGAGTCGAGCGGTGCCTCGGCCGCTGTGCGCGCCAGCGGGCCCAGTGGAGCCTGAGCACGACTCGAATCTGGGCCCGCATTCAGGATGGGAAACAGGGTGGGGGAGGTGGAACCTATTTTCGCCATTTGTTCGCCTTTGAAAGTTAGAGTACCCCCGAAAGGCATGGCCGTCAAGCGTGATTAGATTTTCAATTTCGTCGGAGAGGCGGGGCTCAAAACGCACAGTCCGCAGGCGCAAACGAGAGCAAAAAGCGACAACTTCCGCCTGGCCAGTTAACCTCCAACACATTGTAGATTTTTCTTTATTGCACCCTCATTTATGCTGGGCAAATGATCCGCACAGTCGCTATTCAAGGGTATCGTTCCTTGCGCGAACTCACTGTCCCATTAGGGCAGCTCACGCTAATCACAGGTGCGAACGGGAGTGGTAAGTCGAGCCTGTATCGTGCTTTGAGACTTCTTGCTGATGCAGCACAGAACTTTGTTGTTGCGTCGCTTGCCCGTGAAGGTGGTCTCCCATCGACCTTCTGGGCCGGACCCGAAACCGTCGCACGTAGCGTTCGCCAAGGGGAGCATCCAGTTGAGGGTCTGAAAAATAGGAAAGTTGCCAGTCTCAAACTCGGTTTCGGTGCCGACGTCTATGGCTACAGCATCAATTTGGGGTATCCTCCACCACCGCCACCCCCCACAATGTTTGAACTTGATCCTCATATCAAGCGCGAGTGCATTTGGCACGGACCTGTATATCGCAAATCGGCTGCACTCGTAGACCGGCGATCCAATTTCGTTTGGCTATCCACAACCCGCGACGAAGAGCCGGTCATGATCACTCAGCGTCTTGCCGACACCAATAGCATGCTGGCTACCGTGGCTGACCCGCAAAGAGCGCCTGAGATGCTCGAAATCCGCGAGCGGGTTCGCGGCTGGCGTTTTTACGACCACTTCCGAACCGATTCAGAGTCACCCGCTCGCATGTCGCAGGTCGGGACGTGGTCGCCAGTGTTATCCCACGATGGCAGCAACCTAGCCGCCGCGCTCCAGACCATCCTTGAGATCCGATCGGATGAGGCACTCGCAACCACTCTTGACGATGCCTTCCCGCGAAGCAGCCTCTCGATTTCAGTAATCAACGGGCGCTTTGAAGTTCAGCTTTCGCAACACGGATTGCTGCGAGCACTTTCGACTGCCGAATTATCGGACGGTACGTTGCGATACCTCCTTTGGGCTGCAGCGCTATTGACTCCACGACCACCTGAACTCATGGTGCTGAACGAACCGGAAACAAGCCTTCACCCCGACCTCTTACCTGCTTTGGCCCGTCTGATTCTGGCATCATCAAAAGGCGCGCAGATCATTGTGGTATCTCATTCACCCTTATTGATTCAGGAACTGTCGTCCTCATCTGCATGCTCGCACTTACACCTAAATAAGGATTTCGGAGAGACGAAACTAGAAGGTGAGACGCAGTTCAATAAAGTGAAATGGAATTGGCCACCGCGATGACCAGCTAGGCTCTTGGTACGAAATCTTCAACGCTAGGCGGTGGTCGGTAAACCGGGAGTTTGTCTCGAAAGCCTCAAACAAATTGTCTTTCTCAATTTGGAATCTGCCGTTGCTCAAGCATCCAGAGCACCGCCGCATCATCTAAAATCCTTGAGTGCAACCGGAAGAGAGAGGAGAGAGCATGAGCAGCAATGCGACACGTGTTACCTGGCTTGGCCACTCGACCATGCTGGTTCAGACCGCGAAGGGCACCAACATCCTGATCGATCCGTTTATCGGCGGAAATCCGAGCTATCCGAAGTCATTTTCCCTGCCTTCAAAGATTCAATACGTTCTGCTGACGCACGGCCACGGCGACCACATCTCTGACGCTGTGCCAATCGCTACGAAGCACGGCTCGACGGTGGTGGCTATCTACGAGCTTGCCGCATACATCGGCGGCAAGGGTGTTGCAAACACCATCGGCATGAATCTGGGCGGTACGGTGCAGTTAGGTGACGTGGCAGCCACCATGGTTGAAGCCAAGCACTCCTCGGCCGCGCAGGATGAGAACGGAGTGCACGAAGTGGGCATCGCCACCGGGTTCGTGCTGACGGTTGAAGACGGCGCGGTGCTCTACCACTCCGGCGATACGGCGGTCTTTGGCGATATGGCGCTGATTCGCGAGCTCTATGGGCCGAAGGTGATCATGCTCCCCATTGGCGGGCACTACACCATGGGGCCAAAGGAAGCGGCGCTGGCCGTAAAGCTGCTCGAGCCTGAGGTTGTGCTGCCCATGCACTTTGGAACCTTTCCGCCGCTTAAAGGGACTCCCGATCAGCTGGAGAGCCTGATCGATCCAAGCGTGAAGGTTGTGCACTGGAAACCGGGAGAGCAGTTTACGAGTTGATGAGTTGACAAGTTTTCAAGTGACGACTTGTCAACTCATCGACTTGGAAACTTGTTAACTGTCTTACTGGTCTCTTGTCTGGCGAATGGCTCGCGGCGATTGGCGGATCTCGTCGTCATCGGGCGGTTTGCCCAGGACGGGGCTGTCGGGCATTCCCGCAGCTGCGCGCACGTTTCGCAATTCGCGCAGGATGTCGGCTTTCTCGCGCGCATACTGGCCGGCGAGCCGCGTAAGCGCGTAGGTGATGATGTCGCTGTGGTGCAGATCGGGCACGGTGGGATCGCGGCGCATGTTGAGCCACAGGCGGTGTACGAGCTGCACGTCGTCCGGGCTGAGAGCAGGCGCATGCGGCCCGATGTAGAACACCTTCGGCTCACCTTCTGAGGTAATGACAAAGAAGTTGAACTGGCGCTTGGGCTCTGATAATGCCTCCCACGCCTGGCCCATATGGAATGCCTGATCCTCTGGGGTCATTGAAGTGGAGATGCCCGAGATCACGGTATCTACTTCAAGCGAGTTGGCAGTCTGCGCCAGCGCCGCGAAGACGTCGCCTGCCGGCACCACGAGCAACGATACCTTCTTGCCGAAGTTCTCAGCTACTGAAACGGCTTTGGTAAAGAGCATCTGTTCGTACTCGCTGAAGCTCTGCTGCTCTGCGCTCAGATACTCGGGGCCGCCGACGCCCATCATGCGCACGCTGACTACGACAACGTCCCGGTCGTCGGTGTTGGTGCGGCTCAAGATCCACTTCAGCGCCACGGGATTGCCGAAATCGCGCATGGTAACCATGATGCCGCCGGGGCGGATGTCTGCCGATTCGCGGCTGACCGTGTCCTGATGCTCAAGTTGAAAGTGGTCCTTCATCTGTCGCGCGGTCAGGGCGTGCTTGCGCAGGTTCTGGCGCTCAGAGACGGTGAAGATGATAAAAAACGTTCCTGCAAAAATGACGCCGCTGACAGTGGCAACCGATTTCGTGAAGAGATTCACAATGGCAGTGGTGGACAGCACCATGAACACGGAGACGAGGCCGATCGGAATCTCCCTGCCGCCGATGCGCAGATTTGGCGGAACTTTCCAACCGCGCTCACCGTGGTATTTCCAGCGCAGGACCAACATGGCAAGGCTGTTGAACGTGAACGACCAGATGACACCGAAGGCGTAAGCCTCGCCCAGGATGATGATGTTTCCCTGCGTGGCAATGATGGTGAACATCTGCAGGATGTACACCAGATTCACGATGCGGTAGCTGGTGCCGAAACGCCGGTGGGGCTTGCGGAACCAGTCGGTCAGAACGCCGTCTTCAGCCACGCGCATCAGCACGCCGGTGGAACCGATGATGGAGGTGTTGACGGCGCCGGAGAGAATGAGAAAACCGACAATGACGACAAAGACGCGGAAGGCGATGCGCCAGAACATGGGCCCCACCATGTACATGGCCAGACCGGCGATCAGGTTGTCCTGATAGATGTGCGTCCGCTCGTAGGCAGGAATGATCATGGACGCCAGCAAAGTGGCGCCGCCCGTGAATACAAGGCTGTAGACAGCGATGACGATGGCCGCGCGCTTCAGGTTCTTGAGCTTGGGATGCTCGATTTCGCGGTTGACCTGGGCAAGGCTTTCCTCGCCGCTCATGGCCAGAATGGAGTGCCCAAAGGCCATGAGAATGCCGAAGAAGCCCAGGACAGGCAAACCTCTACCGCGAAGAAATCCGAGTGCGTCGTCGCTGAACTTGAGATTCGACGGAATGGGCGCCGGTGGAAGATGCACTCCGCGAATGAAGATCGTGTAAGCGCCCCAGCCGAGCATGATGACCACCATCACGGTGGTGATTTCCATAACGCGCAGCGCCTTGCCGCTCGACTCTTCAATACCCTTGATGTTCTGCCACCAGAAGTAGGTGGTTACCAGGGCCGCGATCAGAGCCGAAGTGTAGTTGATATTGAATTGGATAGCGGGGTTATGGTTCGCATCCATCAGGGCCGGAGGCAGCCAGTTGCTGTGCGCTGCTGTCACAAGCAGTTCGTTCAAGAGGCCAACGATGTATTGTCCAGCGGATACTCCCGAGATTGGTCCGGTAAGGATGTAGTCGAACATCAGCGCCGAGACGCTGACTTTGGCAAACGTGCTTCCCAGCGCTTCCTTTACGACGCGATAAACACCGCCGCGCGTGAACATCGAACAGCTTTCGATGTAGACGGCCCGCACCGCAAAGCTGAAAAGCATGATGCCCAGAATGAACCAAGGAGCAGAAGCGCCGATTGCCTGCTCGGCGATGCCGCCTGCATAAAATGCGGAAGATCCAAGGTCATTGAGTACGATGGCAGCAGCGCGCCAGAAGGAGATGAAGGTGAGCATCACGGAGGATGCCACAATCAGACGCACGCGGTCGGGAGGAGGTGCAACGGTCGTTCGGGTAGATGCCATCGTTATGGTTACTGTGGGTGGTTACCCATACTCTAACGTTCAGATGGCGCTACCACCGTTACGCCTTGGCTGAGTCTAGTTCTGATGATTGGCAGTGTCAATCAAAATAGAATAAGGAATCTCGAGAGTTCACGTTCAAAACCTTTGATTCCTTACATATTTCTTGCGCGACAATTCTTTGCCATCTTCTCTTTGCAGCTGTGGCAAAGCTGGATGCTTTAAACTCTGGCCTGTATGCAGCGTATGTCGTTCAGCGCATCAACTTTGAAGTGGTGGGCAGCGGCGGGGCTTTCGGCGGGCTTGCTTGAACTGCCTTTTCCGCTTGCGGGCCCCATGCCGCCGTGGCGCTCGGTATTTGCGTGGTTCGGGTTGGTGCCATTGCTGTGGGCAGTTCTTTCGCCGCAGGAAAAAGACTCGCCCAAGCCACTCCGTACTGCATTCCTGCTTGCGTATGTCTGCGGAGTGCTTTGGTACGCAGGCAACTGCTACTGGGTTCGCGATGTGATGCAGCAGTACGGCGACATGCCGCCGTTGGCTCCGGAACTTCTTCTGCTTGGATTCAGCCTGGTGCTGGGGGCGTACTTCGGACTCTTTGGTCTGGCAGTGGCGCTGGTGCGCCGCGCCACGAAGAGCACGGCGTTTGCGCTGGCTTCTGCGCCGTTGTTCTGGGTTGCGCTTGAACTGGCCGCGGCGCGCATCACTTCAGTGCCGTGGGACCAGCTCGGCTATTCTCAGGTGGACAACGCACTGGTGAATCAACTAGCGCCGTGGACGGGCGTGTATGGTATCAGCTTTCTGCTGGTTGCCGTGAATGCGCTGCTCGCCGCCGGTGTCACGCTTGGCAGCAATCGCCGCAGGCTTGTGTGCGGTGTTGCCGGAGTGCTTGCGGCCGCAATCGGCACGGCAGGTCTGCTGCTTCAGCCTCCGCGCCCGGCTACCTCGGCTACGGCAGTGCTCATTCAGCCTAACCTCGATGTACACGGCGTCGGCATGTGGGCAGACGCGGCGGAGTGGGATCAGCACATCGCATCGTTCGCCAAGCTGGCCAACGAGCAGTGCAAGACGTATATCGCGGGTATTCCGCAAACCGGCGCGCCGACGGGCGAGATCGTTTGTCCGCCTCACACCACGCATCCTGACCTTGTTGCGTGGCCCGAGTCGCCTGCGCCTTTCTTTGAAGGCGATCCTCGTTTTCAACAGGCAGCGACCAAGATGGCTCAAGGGTTGGAAGCGCCGCTCGTGATCGGCGCAATCGGCATGGACTATCAGCCGGAGGGCGGATGGAAGGAGTACAACTCCGCAATCGTGATGAGTCCATCGGGCGCGCGCATTGGCCGTTATGACAAGATACACCTGGTTCCGTTTGGCGAGTACGTTCCTTTCAGCCGCTTATTATTCTTTGCGCGCAAGCTTACGGGCAAGGTTTCGCGGTTTGATCGCGGCGAGGACCGCAAAGTATTCCGGCTCAGCACGCAGAGCGGCGAAAGCCATCGCTACGGCGTGTTCATCTGCTACGAGGCGGTGTTTGCGGACGAGGTGCGGAAGTTTGCGCAACTGGGCGCCGAGGTGCTGGTGAACATCAGCGACGATGGCTGGTACGGCGATACCAGCGCGCCATGGCAGCACCTGAACATGGCTCGGATGAGGGCGATCGAAAATCGCCGCTGGATTCTGCGCGATACCAACAATGGCGTGACGGCGGCGATCGATCCCTACGGGCGGGTGCGCCAGAGCATTCCGCGTCATGCAGAGGATGCCTTGCCGGCCCAATACGGCTTCCGCGATGACATCACCTTCTACACCGCACATGGAGATGCCTTCGCGTGGTTATGTGCCATACTGGGAATAGTCGTAGCAGCTTGGGCAGCGAGGAAGAATCTGTCTGAAATGCTGCGGCGCAAAGACTAAACAAAAGCCAGGTATCAGAGAGCAAAATGTCGGTAAACGATCTCGAATTCGCTTATGCTCCCTTGCGCGATCAAGTGCGCGACCTGCGGGAGTATCTTTGACCCCGCCCGCATCCGCAGGGAACTCTCAGAAATAGAAACCAAACTTGCCGATCCGGCGCTGTGGTCGAATCCCGCAGCCAGCCAGCCGCTGATGCGCGACCGCAAACGGCTTGAAGTGCTTGTGGCTGACGACGAGCAACTCATGCGCCGTAGCGGCGACATTGACGCGTACTTTGATCTAGCGCGCGAGGGCGAAGACGTCGAGGCCGAGCTAGAGCGCGAGATCAAGGACTTGGCCGTGTTTGCCGAGAGCCTTGAAGCGCGGACTATGCTTTCAGGCGAGGCCGATGCGCTGAATGCGATCGTCACCATTCATCCCGGCGCTGGCGGCACGGAGAGCCAGGACTGGGCCGAGATGCTGATGCGCATGTATCTGCGCTGGGCCGAGCAGCAGGGTTTCAAGACCGAAGTGAACGACTACCAGGACGGCGAAGAAGCCGGCATCAAGTCGGCAACGTTCACCATCATCGGCGAGTATGTCTTCGGTTTGCTTGCAGGTGAGAGCGGGGTTCACCGGCTGGTGCGCATCTCGCCTTTTGATGCGGCCAAGCGCAGGCATACGTCATTTGCGTCCGTGTATGTTTCGCCGGAGATCGACGAGTCAATTGAAGTGGACCTGAAGCTCGAAGACCTGCGCATCGATACCTACCGCTCCGGCGGCAAGGGCGGCCAGCACGTGAATACGACCGATTCCGCGGTACGCATGACGCATTTGCCCACGGGAATCGTGGTGCAGTGCCAGAACGAGCGCTCGCAACACAAGAACCGCGAAAAGGCGATGAAAATGCTGCGCTCGCGGCTCTACGAGTTCGAGCTTGAAAAAAAGCGGGTCGAGAGTAAGAAGCTTGAAGATTCAAAGCTCGAAATCAACTTTGGTTCGCAGATTCGTTCGTATGTTTTGCAGCCTTACCGCATGGCCAAGGACCATCGCACCAAGGTTGAAGTGGGAGACGTGGACAAGGTGCTGGACGGTTACCTCGACCCGTTTCTGCGCGGCTATCTGCTGGCCAAGCGCCGCGGAACTGCGGTCAACGCGGCCGGAGATGATGATCTCGACGTGTAGCGGAGTGTGAAATCAATGCCCAACGATCCCGCATTAATCAACGAGATGCTGCACAACGCAAAGATGATTGCCGTGTTGGGCATGAGCAATAAGACGTGGCGAGCGAGCAACCGCATCGGGCACTACCTCGCAGAGAACGGCTATCGCGTGCTGCCGGTGAATCCGATGTTGAAGGAAATCGACGGCATGCCGTGCTACTTCGATCTTGATGTCGCGCAAGCTGAGGTGCGCGAACAGACCGGCAGCGGGATCGATCTCGTGAATGTGTTCCGCGCCTCAGAGCATGTGCCTGCGATCGTGGACGACGTCATCCGCCTCGGCATTCCTTATCTGTGGCTGCAGGATGATGTGTTCCACGAGGAAGCCGTATCCCGTGCGGAGGCAGCTGGTGTCAAGTGCATACAGGACGACTGCATCTTTCGCGAGCACGCCAAGCGGCCGGAACTCCACCACGGAAGTTAACTCCGAGTGCCCGCACACGCGGCATTCTGCTTACTACTTGAGTGATGTGGGTAGCCCGGCTGCAGGAACACAGTTCATGTGGGTCTCCACGATTTTAGAAGTCTCGTTGTACATCTTCACGTAGGCACTCCAGGCCGCGTCGTGCGCGCTCCGCGGAACGTTACCCTTGCTGTAGTGGTAGGTCATCACGAGCTTGTCAGAATAGGCAAATGTTCTTGCTTCCCGGTTTTCCTCGGCAATGCGGGCCGCGAAGATGACATCGGGGTAACCGTGGCTGGTATACCAGGCCTGGTGCGCGGCCACTGCGGCCATGAACTTTTCCACGCTGCCAGTGGGAGTGATCTCAGAGACACGCAGTATGTTGTACGCGCCTTTGCACGCCGGAGGTTCGGGCGCCGTGTTTGATTGGGCATGAATCGAGGAAACCGGCACGGCACAAAGTGCTGCAAGGACAATAAGGGAAGATAGAACCTTCATGGCAACAGACTCCTTGGGGACGGCATGATTTTGGGAAGAGAGGAACGCGATTTCTTACCGTAGCACAGGGCGCGGACAGCGCATACAGAATTTGCATTAGGGCGCGATGAATTGATTGCGCCCGAGGTGGACAGTATCGATGTAACTTCTATCCACTAAAATGAGTCCAATAGATAGGAGTATTCTTTACTAGTCTTCATGTGGTATCTCCGGACAATCTTCGTGCTCTTTGCTGCGCTCGCTGCCGGTATGGTTGCGCGGGCGGGTTCAAGTTCGGCAGACGCACCGCATGTGCACGTCCAGCTTGTTGCGCCCGTGGACGAGATCTACCCCGGCGGCAACAACCAGATCGGTCTTTACTTCAAGCTTGAGCAGGGCTGGCATGTCTACTGGAAGAACGCGGGCGATTCAGGCGAGCCGCCACACATTCAATGGACTTTGCCCGACGGTGTGACCGCGGAGCCCATGGAGTTTCCCTCGCCGACTCGTTTGCCTCTCGGCCCGCTCATGGACTTCGGATATGAGAACGAAGTTCTGTTTCCCATCAAGCTTGACGTTGCGCCCACCGCAAAGAGCGGCAAAGCCGTGCTCGATGCAAAGGTCGATTGGCTGGTGTGCCGCGAAGTCTGCATCCCAGGTAAAGCCGATTTGCAGCTCATGCTGCAGCTTTCAGCAACAAAGCCGCCGGTAGTCGCCGGATCTGCCCAGGATGCGGAACTGATGAGGCGTCTGGCAAGCACGCTTCCGCAGCCGCTTCCCGGAGACGTGAAAGCTGTCTTCCAGCAGACGACCCAAGGATTCAGGCTGGGCATCGACACCGGCAAGCGCGAAACCACGGCGCAATTCTATCCCTTCGATCAGGACTGGCTGGCCAACGCCGCTCCGCAGAAGGCGACGCCGACGGCTCAAGGCGTGGTTCTGGACCTGAAGAAAGACGTGAACTTCAACGGCAATCTAAAACAGCTCGCTGGGGTGTTGGAACTCTCCGGCGGCCGCGCCTACGACGTGACTGTACAGCCGGGGACTGTGTTGATTCCCGCAGAGTACGAGTTTGGAACGCTGGCGAAGACGTTCGCTCTCGCATTTGTCGGCGGACTGCTGCTGAACCTGATGCCGTGCGTTTTTCCTGTGCTCTTCTTGAAGGGGCTGGCTCTGTGCCGGTCGGGTGTTGAAGAGCGTCATCGTCTGCGCGTGCACGGATTTGTTTACGCGGCGGGCATTCTCGTCTCGTTCTGGATTCTGGTTGCCGCGCTGCTGGGCCTTCGCGCCGCGGGCGCTTCGCTCGGCTGGGGATTCCAGTTCCAGTCGCCGGTGTTTCTGGCGCTCATGGCAGGGCTGCTGTTTTTCCTGGGGCTTTCACTCGCCGGGCAGTTTGAGCTCGGGCTCAGTCTTACTGCGGCCGGCGGTTCGCTGGCGGAAAAACAGGGTTACGCTGGCAGCTTCTTTACCGGAGTGCTGGCGGTGATTGTGGCAACGCCCTGCACAGCGCCGTTTATGGGCGCGGCCATCGGCTATGCGCTGGCACAGCCTTCGGCGGTTACGTTCTGCGTGTTCACGGCCATAGCTCTCGGCCTTGCCGCGCCTTACGTGGCGCTGACGATGCAACCGGCGTGGACGCGCCTCCTGCCCAAGCCCGGTGCATGGATGGAGATTCTGCGCCAGGCAGTCTCGGTGCCGATCTTCGGAACGGTCATCTGGCTGGCATGGGTCATCGCGCAGGCCTACGGCGCCGCGGTGCTGGGCATCTTATTGATTTGCTTTTTGCTGCTGGCCATCGCGGGCTGGTTCCTGGGCCATTGGCCGGCGAAGCGCTGGGCCACCGTGATCGCCAGTGTGATTGTGCTCTGCGTGGTGGGCATCAGCGTGTATGCCCCCGGCAAACTGGCCGCGCAGCCTCCAACGCAGTCCGGTGTGCAATCTCAGCAGGTGTGGGAACCGTGGTCGCGGGACGCGCTGAGCAAGTACCAGGCGCAGGGCAGGCCAGTGCTGGTGGACTTTACCGCGAGCTGGTGCCTGAGCTGCCAGGTCAACGAGCGCATGGCTCTGAGCCGGCCTGAAGTGCAGCAAGCCCTTCAATCGGCGAATGTTGCGCTGCTCAGGGCCGACTGGACCCGCCACGACCGGGCCATTACCGAGGCGCTCGCGGCTCTGGACCGCAGCGGCGTTCCGGCCTATGCTCTCTATGTACCGGGCCAGAGCGAACCGCAGATGCTTCCCGAGGTGCTCACCCCCGGCATCGTAATCGATGCGGCAAATAAGCTTCCGGCGGTGACGTCGTCGGTGGCGGAAACGTCGAACACAAATTAGGCCCTGCAACCAGGCCCTTGCATGAACCAGGCCCCCGCAAGTTGATCGTCTGAATTCCCCACAGGAGATTGACTCTCATGATCAACCTTTACCGCACGTCGGCAGTGCTGGCAGTTTCGGCGGCGCTGTTTCCTGTTTCGCTCCTTGCCCAGGAAGTCCGCGTAGGCGCTCCTGCTCCGGAGTTCACCGCCACCGATTCCGCAGGCCAGTCGCACTCACTCTCCGAAAACCGCGGCAAGTACGTTGTGCTTGAGTGGCATAACCAGGGTTGTCCTTACACGCGCAAGCACTACGTTTCCGGCAACATGCAGCAGTTGCAGAAGACGTGGACCGCTAAAGGCGTCGTGTGGTTCACGGTGATCTCGTCTGCTCCCGGCCAGCAGGGCTATGTCACCGCGAGTGAAGAGAACGACTACCTCAAGAAGATGGATGCTACGCCCACGGCAGCCTTGCTCGATCCGGATGGAAAGCTCGGGCGCATGTACGGCGCAAAGACCACGCCGCAGATGTATGTGATCGATCCCGAGGGCAAGCTGATCTACCTGGGCGCAATCGACAGCCGGCCCACACCCGAAGTTAGCGACATTAAAGGTGCGGACAACTATCTGTCCGCAGCGCTCACTGACGCCATGGCAGGCAAGCAGGTGGCACAGGCATATACGCGCCCCTACGGGTGCTCGGTAAAGTACGCAGACTAGTCTGGCGCGGACTTAGCTTGCGGTGATCGACTCGTTGGCGAGAATGCGGTACAAGGTAGAGCGGCTGATACCGAGCTGCCTTGCTGTGCGCAGCTTGTTGCCGCGGTTCAGGTGAAGTACGTATTCAATGTGGCGGCGAATCGCCGCGTCGAGCAAGAGCTCTTCGGGTGTGAGCGCCGTGCCTGGATCGGGCTGTGCCTCCTTGCACGTAGACAGCGGCAGATTCCCCGCCAGAATCACTCCATTTTCCGCCTCAAGCATTGCGCTCTCAAGAACACTTGCCAGCTCGCGAACGTTACCGGGCCAGGTGTGCTGCAGCAAGCGCGCAAGTGTTCCCGGGCCCATCGCAACCGGCCTCTGCTGATAGCGGGCGCACATGCGTTCAAGCAGCGCCTGCGCAATGGGAGCAATGTCCTCGCGTCGCCGGCGCAGGGGCGGAATAGCAAAGCGGACGGCGGTCAGGCGATAAGCAAGGTCGGGCAATAGCTCACCCTGCGCGGCCATCTGGCGAAGCGGCGTGTGCGACGACGCCAGCACTACTGCGCTGCCCGTCTGCCGGTCCTGCAGTGCGCGTAGCACTCCTGCCAGCAGGTTCTGCCCAAGGCTTGCCAGCAGGTCCACCCGATCGAGATAGAGAATGCCGTGAATCATCGCCGCATCGCCATCCGTGGCCAGCCACTGGCGCGCGTCGCGACACAGGAGCGGAAGATGCGACCACGGTGACCGGCTATGCAGAAAGCGCGCCAGGGTGTGCTTGCCGCTGCCGTGCTCGCCCTCAATTGTCGCGACCTGAAGATGAGGCGCGGTTATCTCAGCCTGCAGCAACAACTTGTTCCAGACTGTGCTCACGCCGGCGATCTGCAATGGTGGCTGCGCGTCTGTTTCCACCAGCGAAAGGCCGACAACACCGTGATGAATCTTTTGCACCGTCTGCATGCGCCAACCAGCCTCGCCTTTCCGGCTCCGGTACGCGGGCCGATATTGCTTTCATCTGCACACGATTTAGAAACTTGAGGCATTCGGGTCCCGCCGGACTCTTTGCTTTCGCGGTTCTCATCTACTTCCTGATGCGCAGCGCAAACTGGGCTACCCGCAGATCGGTTACCGTGCTGGTAATACTGCCGAATGCCGCCGAGCCGAAGCTGCCGTTGGGCTTGGCAAACTCCGGTGTATTTGTCACGTCGTATACCTCCGCGCGGAATTCCAGGTCGGTTTCTCCGGGCAGGTGAATGTGCTTGGAAAGCGCCAGATCGAGATTGCGGAATGCCGGTCCCCGCGCGGGATTGCGGCTGGCGTTGCCGATGGTGAACTGCGGCGCAGTCTCGAATGCCGCGGTGTTGATAAAGTGCGCGGGCGTGCGCTGCGATGCGGGCAGATTCGGATTGCCGACGATGTTCGGCCGCTGCAACGCAAATCCGGCAAAAGCGTTGTTGTTGGTCGCTTGCGTAATGGTGATGGGCATTCCCGACTGCACGGTGAGAATCGAATTCAGCCACCAATCGCCAAGCACGGCGCTGGCCAACCCCTTCGACCACAGGCGATGTCCTCTGCCCGCAGGCAAAACATACACGGCACTGAACGACGTGACGTTTGGCATGTCGCCGCTCGATACGTCGCGCTCGAGCTGCGGGCGATAAGTGTCCGCCGCAACCAGACTGTTCGAGTTCGGCGATGAGAGCACCGTGGTCGAGAAGACCGATGACGCGTCATCGATGAGCCGTGAGTGCGTGTAAGCAAAATCGAAGGTAAGCCCGTGCGAGAAGCGCTGCTCCACCTTCACCTCGCCTGCGTTGTAGTTGGTGTTGCCGCTGTTGTTTCGATAGGTGGCGATATTCAGAAAACGAGGATATGGCTTTAGTAGCTGAGCCTCGCTGATCGTCGATCCGCCAAGGGAGCTTGAAGCCGGAAGTTGGCCGTAGTAGGGGTTTGGCACTTTAGCAAGCAGCGAAGAGCCTTGTGCAAGCTGCGCCGCGGTGAGCTGATTCAGGTTTGAGTCTGGAATGCCGACGTGAACAATGTGCGAGCCCACGTACGCAAACTCAACGGAGAGGTTGCGCGTGAAGGCATGCTGAACAGCGAGGTTCCATTGCTCGGCATAGCCGGGGCCGGCCGTTCTCTTCACTGTGTATACGCTTTGTCCCAAGCCTGCATCCGGCGTCAGTGGAATCGGAGCTACGGAAGGGCCGTTTGAAAGCGTAAATGCGGCGCCGAGGTTGTCCTGCGTCTTTTGCTGTACGTTCTGGATAAACGGAAACTGCGGGGTGGTAAACGGCGTGGTAATGCCGGACTGGTCGATGAAGACAATGCCGAATCCTGAGCGGACCACGGAGTTCGGCGTGACCAGGTAGGCAAGGCCGATGCGCGGCGCGACATTGCCGTAGTGCAGCTCGCGTGCGCTGCGCGGATTTCCGTCAACGCCGAGATAATCCAGTTGCTGCGTCTGCAGGTTGAAGACCGCGCCCTGGTTATTCTTCTCAACGGAAGGAAAGTGCAGCGTGTAGCGGGCTCCGATGTTGGCAGTCAGGCGATCAGTGATCTTCCAGTCGTCCTGCGCGAAATACTCCTCGATGTGGTCGCGCGGCCGCATCCTGGCTTGCTGCAGATCAATCTGGAAGCTATCCACCTGCCCCAGCAGGAAGCTCGCAATGGCGTTGCCGCTGTTGGTCAATCCCTGCTGATTGGTGCCGGTTGTCGTGAATGCAAATGCGCCGGTCGGGTTCGGCGGCGCCACGGCATTCAGCTGGTACCAGCGCAGGTCGGCGCCTGCCTTGAACGTGTGCCGGCCGCGCACCCAGGTAAGCGTGTTCACGGCCTGCCACACTCCCGTCTGGTACTGCGAAAACGTGCTTGCCGAAGGGCCTATCTGCTGGAAGCCGGTGAATGTGAAAAGGGGCAGGGCGTTGTTAAATGCGGCATTGCTCGGAATGCCGGGAATGCCGAGCGCTGCCGTTGCGGAGTCGCCGAGCAATGCGCCGGAGATGTTGTTCGAGCGGCGCGTGTATCCGGCGCGGAAGTCGTTGAGCAGATGAACCGAGAACGTGTGAGTCTCGTTGAGCACCGCCTGCTGTCCGGTCACATTGGAGAGACCGAGAACACCGCCGGTGCCGATGACCGAACCCGAAAGCTGTCCGCTGCCATCGGGTAGCGGAGTGACGGGCTGCTCCACTTCATTAAAGTAGGAGTATCGTCCGAAGGCGCGGTCGCTCGACCCAAAGGTTCCGTCAATGCGGATGTCGAACTGGCTCTGGTGGTCGGCGTCGTTCGCCGTGCGCGTGTAATTGTTGGCCGTGGCCGTCAGGTTCGCGGGCGTGGGAAAGCGCGCCAGTATTGCTTTAGCTGCGGGATCGAGGGGCACGTTGATCACATCCTGCGGAAACTCCTGCCTCACGTATTGTCCATTCACCACCGTGGTCGTCGAGGGATCGAAGATCTTGGCAACGCCGGCAAAGATCCCCTGGCGCTCGTTCATGGTGGGTATGGTTGAGATGCGGGTAACGCCGACCAGTTGCCGCACGCCCTGAAAGTCCGCAAAGAAGAACAGGCGGTGATGGAGAATAGGCCCGCCCAGCGAAGCATTGTAGAGATTGCGGCGGTACTCCGGTTTGCGACCGGCGGTGGAGAAGTAGTTGCGCGCATTCAGAACTTCGTTGCGGAAGTACTCCGCAAGGCTGCCGTGAAAGCTGTCAGTGCCCGCGCGGGTTGAAACGTTCACCACTCCGCCATTGAAGCGGCCAAACTCGGCAGGCACATTGTTGGCTTCAACGGTGAACTCCTGAATGTCGTCGAGGATAGGGAAGAAGGCCACCTGGCCCGGTTCCGGCTGCAGCGCGGAGATCCCGTCAAAGAGATACTCGTTGGTCCTCGGACGCCCACCGTTGATGCGCGGCAGCAGGGTGCCGGGAGGCAGTTCCACGCCGGGCGCGAGCGTGGCAAGTTGAACAAAGTTCCGCGTGTTGAGCGGCATGGCCACGACCACTCTTCCCGGAACGTTAGTGGCGATGTTGCTGGAGGACGACTGCAGCAGGGGAGCGTCCTCGTTCACCGTCACAGTTTGCCGGTCCGATCCGAGAGCCAGCTTCAGATTGGCAGTCACTGGCCGGCCGGTAATCACAGTGATGCCAGAACGGGCAAGACTGCTGAAGCCCTTGGCCGACACGTCGACTCGATAGGAGCCCGGCGCGAGATTGATGAAGACGTAATCGCCGGAACTTGTGGTGATCGTCGTTTGTTGGGTGAGCGTAGACAGGTCAGTGAGCTTTACCTGGGCTCCGGAAACAGCGGCTCCTGAGGGATCGAGTACGCGGCCAGTGATCTGGCCTGCAATCTGTGCATACGCGACCGTGCCGGGCAACAGCAGAAACAGAAGTAGTCGGATTAGGCGGCTGCTATCGATCACAGAATGGCGTCCGGGGAGAGTTTTGTCAGCCAGGTCATCCCACAAATGAAGGGCTCGCAAATCCTGGCAGCGCGATCAGTGAACTTCCGGTGGGAAGACCATCAAAGAACTCACACTTTTCATGATCGATACAATGCGAATTTATACGATTCAGAATGCTTATGCAAGCAGAGGCAGAGCGGCCGAAGGCACGACCGACCTGACAAACCGTTCGATCCAAGGAATTTGAGGGCTGGTTTTAAGGCCGGCCGACCATGACTTCCGTGGCCTTAATGAGCGCCACCGCTTCGTCACCGGGCTTTAGCACCAGCTCACGCACGGCGTCAGCCGTAATGATCGCCGTGACCCGCTGATCGCCGATCGCGATCACCACCTTGGCAAGGAGACCGTCGATTTTGACCTCGGCAACGGTGCCGAGCAGTTGGTTGCGTCCGCTGATGCGTCTTGCCACCGGCTGGGCTGCATTGGTGGGCATGAATTCATCTAGCGCGTCTTCCGGAATACGATGGTGGCCGCCGGGAGTCTTCACGGTACGGATGCGTCCGGCCAGAATCCAGTGCTTGAGCGCCGGATAGCTGATGCCAATGCGTGCGGCGGCCTGGCGCGGTGTGAGCAGGTTGGATGATGTCATAGCTTCAACAGGGGAAATGTCCCCCCCGGAGGTACTTACAACTTAACTCAACTGATGGCGGTATTGGCGGGGAAAAAGAGGTGAGAACCGTGTGATTGCAGTCACTCGACAGTGGAGTATGCGGATGATAGCCTTCCGGTGGCATTCCCCCAGCGGGTATGGGGTCGCGTTATCCGGGGCCGTAATTCTGGACGGTCAGAAAACTAAAAGCGTGTTGGGAGGATTTGTGACTGTAGCGAGTAGTGTGGAGTTTTTACTAGGTGCATTCAAGCGGCACTTCAAATCAGTAGCGGCCATCGCCGGCCTGCTGCTACCAGCGATTGCCTACGCGCAGCCGGAGCATGGCGGCGGCGAGGCGAACCTGATATTGCCGGATTTAACGACGGTGAATTTCATGGGCATGAATGGCCATGTCCTTCTGTCAATCGGCCTGCTGTTCTGCGTGGGCGGCCTGTTGTTCGGATTGGCGATCTATGTGCAGTTGAAAAATCTGCCGGTTCATCGCTCCATGCGTGAAATATCCGAGCTGATCTATGAGACCTGCAAAACGTATCTGGTGACACAGGGCAAATTCATCCTGTTGCTCTGGGCCTTCATCGCGGTCATCATCTCGTTGTATTTTGGCTATCTGGCTCCGGTCCCCGGCAAGTCGATTGCGGTTACGTTGCCGATCATTCTGTTGTTTTCGCTGCTCGGCATCGGGGGCAGCTACGGAGTGGCGTGGTTCGGAATTCGCGTGAACACATTTGCGAACTCGCGGACGGCGTTTGCGGGGTTGCGCGGCAAGCCGTACCCCTGCTATGCCATTCCGCTGAAGGCCGGTATGAGCATCGGCATGTTGCTGATCTCGGTCGAGCTGCTGATGATGCTCTGCATCCTTTTGTTTATTCCGGGCGATTATGCGGGCCCATGCTTCATCGGCTTCGCCATCGGCGAATCGCTGGGCGCCGCGGCACTGCGTATCGCCGGCGGCATCTTCACCAAGATCGCCGACATCGGCTCCGATCTGATGAAGATCGTCTTCAAGATCAAGGAAGACGATGCGCGTAACCCCGGCGTGATCGCTGACTGCACGGGCGACAACGCGGGCGACTCGGTTGGTCCCAGCGCCGACGGCTTTGAAACCTATGGCGTCACCGGCGTGGCCCTGATCACCTTCATTTTGCTCGCTGTACATGATCCCGCGGTACAGGTACAACTGCTGGTATGGATCTTCGTGATGCGCGTGGCCATGCTCGTCTCAAGTTCGGGTGCGTATTTTCTCAATGGCGCAATCGCTCATGCGAAATACGCAAACGCCGACGAGATGGACTTTGAGACCCCATTGACCTCGCTGGTGTGGATCACCTCTATCGTTTCCATCGTGCTCACCTACGTTGTCTCGTACCTGATCATTCCCGATCTCGGCGGCGGATCGCTATGGTGGAAGCTGTCTTCGATCATCTCCTGCGGAACCTTGGCGGGTGCGATCATTCCCGAATTGGTCAAGGTTTTCACCTCTACCAAATCGAGCCACGTAAAAGAAGTCGTAACCTCGGCGCAGGAAGGCGGAGCGTCGCTGGGAATCCTTTCGGGATTTGTGGCCGGCAACTTCTCTGCGTACTGGCTTGGGTTGAGCATGGTTGCGCTCATGGCATTGGGCTATTTCTTCACTTTGGGCCCGTCTATGGATGCACTGATGCTGGCTCCTGCGGTCTTCGCATTCGGCCTGGTCGCGTTCGGCTTCCTTGGCATGGGCCCGGTCACCATCGCGGTCGACTCCTACGGACCGGTTACCGATAATGCTCAATCTGTTTACGAGCTGTCGTTGATCGAAAACGTCCCGGGCATCGAAGCCGAGTTGAAGAAGGACTACAACATCGACGTGAAGTTCGAACGCGCAAAGCACCTGCTGGAAGCCAACGATGGAGCCGGCAATACGTTCAAGGCTTCGGCAAAACCCGTGCTGATCGGTACTGCTGTAGTCGGCGCAACGACGATGATTTTCTCGATCATTATGGCCTTGACCGACGGACTGACCCATGACGTTGCCAACCTCTCTCTGCTGCACGCGCCTTTCCTGCTGGGGCTGATTACCGGTGGTGCCATGATCTATTGGTTCACCGGCGCTTCAACGCAGGCAGTGACGACGGGCGCCTACCGCGCCGTCGAGTTCATCAAGGCGAACATCAAGCTGGAAGGTGTGGAGAAGGCATCGGTCACTGACAGCAAGAAGGTGGTGGAAATCTGCACCAAGTATGCGCAGAAAGGCATGTTCAACATCTTTCTCGCTGTCTTTTTCGCTACGCTCGCCTTCGCGTTCGTTGAGCCGTTCTTCTTTATCGGCTACCTGATTTCGATTGCGATCTTCGGCCTGTACCAGGCAATCTTCATGGCCAATGCAGGCGGCGCCTGGGACAACGCCAAGAAGATCGTCGAGGTAGATCTGAAGCAGAAGGGTACGCCTCTGCACGACGCAACCGTAATCGGAGACACTGTTGGCGATCCGTTCAAGGACACCTCATCGGTGGCATTGAACCCGGTAATCAAGTTCACAACCTTGTTTGGATTGCTGGCTGTCGAACTCGCAGTGACGCTCAGCCGGGAGAACCCGATGCTGGCAACCTCGCTGGCAGTGGCATTCTTCCTAGTGTCAGTGTTCTTCGTTCATAAGTCGTTTTATGGAATGAGAATCGACACTTCCAAGCAGTAGTGGTTCACTGGGCTGTAAAACCGGCGGCTCCGCGCTTCAGTGCGCGGAGCCGCCGGTTGTTTAGTGATCACGATGGGACATTTGGGCTTCAGAAAGCGGCCAAAGCTGCATTATGGCGGTGGCTCACTTGATCTGAATCTGGAAGTATGCCCTGGCCTCTTCGATCAGGCCTTCGTCTGTGTTCACCCCTCTTAGAATCTTGGGCTGGCGGCCAGGAGCGATCACGTAATATCCGACACCGACCTTACCGGCATGAAAAGTCCGGACTTTAACTCCCGAGCGGACCTGGAATGTCCGAGCCTCCGACAGTTCGAAGTCGACTCCGACTTTCCTGAGCCGGTCCTGGACCAGCGATGCGTAATAGCCGAAATCCGAGGCAGCCTCGCCTTCCGGATCGTCGCTCGCATTCTGCGTTGGAACAAAGAATGCGATGATGGTGGGCCTATGAATCTCATAGACCGGCGGAGGCTTCCGCGGCGTCTGTGACGCGCACCATCCACACGAAACCAGTAGAGTGAGAGCAATCAAGAGGCGATTCATGCGGAAAGTATAGTTCCAAGCCGCAAAGCGGGCATCCATTCAGTGTGGGCCCTTTGTCCACATCTCCACATCCTTGCACACCGATTTGCACTGTTCCTGCGTCTTGTGCCGCGCCCCAACCGGCTCTAGGCTTGATGATGGCCTGCGGAAAGAAACGGGGGTCTGCATAGTTGGCGGCTGGGTCTACGGTATCTCAAAACACGGTATTGCGGATCGAACCGTTGGGCCCGAAATTGCATTTCGGGTACCCCGATAATCGGCCTGCTTTGCACCGGGTTTGGGGCAGTTTTGAGAGCCTTAAAGACGCGTGGGGCAAGGCGATTTGGAGCTTTCCACAGCTAAGTGGCTGTGTTTAGAAGCCTGATGCCAGGAATGCAAACAAAATACAAGATGTTGTGGTTTCTTGTTGACACGTACCATAGACAGCGGTAAGTTTTCATCTGCGGCTGTAATGGAACTTTAAAAAAAGGTTTCACCTTAGGGATCCATAAATTGCCGCAAGATACGGAAGTTCGCAGGCCGCTCCAACCCCCGTACCCCGCGTGTTTGAGACGTAGGATTGGCCCCCCAATCTCAGGAGCAGTGCATCTGAGTGGATGGGCAGGTTACACCAGAATTTGCTGACCGAGAGGATACCGATGAACGAGGCTCATCTACAAACAACAGCCGCTGCCCTCCAGTCCCCCTATACCCAGAAGGGACTCAAGTTTACTCGCCGTTTTTCAAAGGGTGGTGTCTCCCCCTACGACGAGGTTCAGTGGGAGCGGCGGACCGCTTCCATCTCCGACACCAAGGGCAACACGATCTTTGAGCAGAAGGATGTTGAAGTGCCCGTTGACTGGTCAATGACGGCGACCAATATCGTCGCCTCAAAGTATCTGCACGGTCAGTTGAATACGCCGGAGCGGGAGACAGGTGTGCGGCAGTTGGTGAGCCGGGTTGCGGAAACCATCCGCGACTGGGGTATCCGCGACGGCTACTTCGCCACCACTGAGGATTCGGCCATCTTCCACGATGAGCTGGTGAACATGCTGCTGACTCAAAAGGCGGCCTTTAATTCGCCCGTGTGGTTCAACGTGGGCTGTGATCGCCTTGAGCCCGACTCCGACGGCCAGAACTGGCACTGGGACCCGGCAACGGGCGGTGTGCGTTACTCTGCCACCGGCTACCGGAACCCGCAGTGCTCGGCCTGCTTCATCAACGCGGTCGATGACTCGCTGGACTCCATCCTGACCCTGGCCAAGACCGAGGGCATGCTGTTCAAGTGGGGCTCGGGCACCGGAACCAATCTTTCCAGCATTCGCGGCTCCATGGAGAACCTTTCGGGCGGCGGCCAGGCTTCGGGTCCGCTGAGCTTCATGCGCGGCTTCGATGCCTTTGCTGGCGTCATCAAGAGCGGCGGCAAGACCCGCCGTGCGGCCAAGATGGTGATCCTCAACGTGGATCACCCGGACATCATGGATTTCATCGATTGCAAGTCCAAGGAAGAAGCCAAGGCATTCTCGCTCATCAGGGCCGGCTACGACGGATCGGGCCCCGATTCCGAGGCCTACTCTTCCATCTTCTTCCAGAACGCCAACAACTCGGTCCGCGTGAGCGACGAGTTCATGCATGCCTATGAGAAGGGTGGCGACTTTACCACCTACACGGTCAACGGTCATGAGCCTGTAAATACCTACAAGGCGCGCGATATCATGCACAAGATTGCCGAGGCCACCTGGCAGTGCGGCGATCCGGGCATGCAGTTCGACACCACCATCAACAAGTGGCACACCAGCAAGAACACCGCCCGCATCAATGCGTCGAACCCCTGCTCTGAGTACATGTTTCTCGACAACTCCGCGTGCAACCTGGCCAGCTTTAATCTGATGAAGTTCGTCAATGCGGCGGGTACGTTTGAGATTGAGGCTTATCGCCACGCGATCTCGATCATCATTACGGCCATGGAGATCCTGGTGGACAACTCCGGGTATCCAACCGAGAACATCTCGCGCAATTCGCATGACTACCGCCCCCTGGGTCTTGGCTATGCGAACCTCGGCGCGCTGCTTATGGCGTTTGGCCTGCCCTACGACTCTGAAGCAGGGCGCGACTTGGCGGCTGCGCTCACGGCCATCATGTGCGGCCAGGCATATCTACAGTCCGCCGTGATTGCCGCCAACTGCCCGCCGCTGGCTTCGGCCACATCTCTCACCGCCTCTGTTGAGCGGCAGGGAGGCGCATGCCCCGGTTACTACGTCAATCGCGAGCCGTTCCTTGACGTTATCCGCATGCATCGCGCTGAGGTAAACAATATTGGTAAGTCGAAACAGAGCAGCGAGCCCTTTACCGTTCCGCAGCTCGACGCGTTAATCGACGCCAGCCGCGAGAGCTGGGACCTGGCGCTTGTTTACGGCGAGCGTTACGGCTACCGCAACTCGCAGGTTACGGTGCTGGCCCCCACGGGCACCATCGGATTCATGATGGATTGCGACACCACCGGCATCGAGCCCGATCTGGCGCTGGTGAAGTACAAGAAGCTGGTCGGCGGCGGCATGATCAAGATTGTGAACAACACGGTGCCCGCGGCACTTTTCAAGCTCGGCTACAGCCACGACGAGGTTAACGCCATCGTCAGCTATATTGACGCAACCGGCACCATTGAAGGCGCGCCCGGAATCAAGCCGGAGCACCTTGCAGTGTTCGATTGCAGCTTTAAGCCGGCCAAGGGCACGCGTTCCATTCACTACATGGGCCACATCAAGATGATGTCGGCCACGCAGCCGTTCCTCTCCGGCGCCATCTCCAAGACCGTGAACCTTCCGCAGGAAGCCACGGTGGACGACGTTGCCGAAGCCTACGCGGAAAGCTGGCGTCGCGGCATCAAGGCCGTGGCCATCTATCGCGACGGCTCAAAAGGTACCCAGCCGCTCAACACCAGCATGGATGCCAAGAAGGAGCCCTCGGCTCTGGATGCGGTCGGCAGCCGCGTGCTCGCGCAGCTTGCCGCTTCCCAGCCCATCGCGGAAGCTGACCTCAAGGCGCTTGAAGCCAAGCCGGGAGAAAAGATCGAGGTTACGGCCAAACAGATGGCGGCTGCGGTAGAAGCCTTCCAGAAGGCGGTCGACGATGTTGCCAAGGCATCGGCGGTCATGGTGCTCACGGCTTCGCCGGCCATCGGTGCGGCCACCGAGCCGGCCCGCGAGGTGCAGGACCTGAACGCTCCGCCGCGCGCCGTGCGTCACCGTCTGCAGGAGGAGCGTGCGTCGATTACGCATAAGTTCTCCATCGCCGGACATGAGGGCTACATCACGGTCGGTCTGTATCCAAACGGAGAGCCGGGTGAGATCTTCATCCGCATGGCCAAGGAAGGATCGACGGTCTCCGGCTTGATGGACGCATTCGCCACCTCGATCTCACTGGCGCTGCAACACGGCGTTCAGCTCAAGGTGCTGTGCGAGAAATTTGCGCACACCCGCTTTGAGCCGTCGGGATGGACCGGTAACGAGCAGATCGGTTACGCAAAGAGTTTGATGGACTACCTCTTCCGCTGGCTCAATCTGCGCTTCCTTTCCGGTGAGCAGTTGACGCTGTTCGCGGGCCTGGCTCCGCGCGTTCCCGAGCTGCCGGAGTCGCCCAGCATTCTCTCCGAGAGCGAGGAAGAGGAAGTTTCATCGAAACAGAACCTCGCCCGCCTTGCTGAGGAAGTTGCCAAGCGGCTCAACCAGGTATCGCCCACGCACGGCGGTCCGTCAGGCGGCGGAGGCATCGCGCCCGATATCCACGGCGTTGCCTCGACCGGTAACCCGGCCGGTCTGCCCAGCATGCAGGATCGCGGTCTCTACCATGCGGCCGACGCCATGCGCGAGATGTACGAGATGGGCGACGCGCCAAGCTGCCCCACCTGCGGAGCCATCATGGTGCGCAACGGCAGTTGCTACCGCTGCATGAGCTGCGGATCGACGAGCGGTTGCAGCTAGATACGGCATTTGTATTCGACAAGGAGCAGGCGTGGCCTGCTCCTTCCTTTTTGAATCAAGCGAATTGAGAAGACAAGCGAGTGCGTGCTGCTCTGGGTGGTCGTTCCTGTGAATGGGGCCGCACTGATTGCGGCAGCAACTCGTTGGCGTCCTAGGCACTTTCGCTTTCGGGCGCAGGACCCTTCAAGCTGTCGTCAACTTCCTCAATCAACTTCGATGCGGTGTTTGACGACACCCAGCCATCGTTCATTGCTTGTTCAATCGCGCCCTTCTCCGCGCTGCTCAGCCGTGCCCGAGCCATTCGGAACTCATCTGAAAGCCTGTCCTGGCTGTCGCCAAGAATCGAATCAATTGCGGCATTCGCATGTTCCTGCCTCGCCTTTAGTTCGCTGCGCAGTTGTTCGTGCACCGGGCGGGAGATCAACTGTCTGCTCGCGATGCCGTCCAACTCGGCTATGGCGGACGCGATTGCTACCTGGCGTACGCGGGAGCGTGAATAGTCGTCGTCAATATTGGCCGCGATTTTTAGCAGGCGGATCAACGGTTTCAGAGTGATCCCCTGGACCACAATCGTGAACGCTACTACTGCGAATGTCAGGTTCAACAGTTGATCGCGATATGGGAAGGCTTTTCCCAGGCTCAGAACCAGAGCCAAAGAAAGCGCACCGCGCATTCCACCCCAAACCATCACGTGCTGCCATCGCAATGGAATCTTTGGCGCAAAGAGATTGCTGATCGGTACCAGCCCGTATACGGCAACCAGCCGCCCCACAAAGACTGCGGCAATCGAGAATGCCGCTGCTTGCCATATGTGCGCCAGTTCTCCCAAATGCACCTGCAGTCCGATGAGCAAAAACAAAACAGAATTGATCAGAAACGATGCGTACTCCCAGAACGACCACAAGGAAATGCGCGTGCGCCAGCTCATCCCGGTGCGCATGCCGAAATTGCCAATCATCAGGCCCGCCACTACCGTGGCAATGACTCCCGACAAGTGCAAAGACTGCGCAAGAAGGTAAGAACCATATGCCAATATGGTCGTAAGCGTGATCTCAATCTCTGGGTCGTCGATTCTCTGTGTAAGTCTGCTGAATAAATAGCCCAGCCCAGCACCCAAAGCAACACCACCCACAACCTCAACGGCGAAACTTCGAATACCGGCCAAAACATTGAATTGAGAACTGGCAACAGCACCCACCAGAATCCCGTACAGCACTACCGATGTGCCGTCGTTAAACAGGCTTTCCCCTTCCACGTTGATTGCGAGCCGCTTGTCAATCGACATGTCCTTGAAGATCGAGAGCACCGAGATGGGATCAGTAGCCGCCACAATCGAACCGAAAACAAGCGCTACAAGAATGGGAATTCCCAGTGCCCAATGGAGAACAAAACCGGAAATCACGGTTGCCGTGAATACTCCTACAGTCGCAAGCAGACAAATGGGGACCAGGTTCTCGCGCAACTGCCGGATTTGAATCTTCAGGCTCCCCTCAAATAGGAGAGCAGGCAGAAAAATGACCAGGCTGACGTTTGGTGTCAGCCAATCAGGAGAATGCGCGAAAATGCCATTCACCAGCGGCAGATGAAACGATCCAAGGGCGATCCCTCCCAGGACAAGAGCGACCGTGTAAGGAATGCGCAGCCGCGCGGCAACCAGAGCAATTGCAGAGGCGGCAAGCAACATCCAGATCAAAAACTCAATTTGCGAACCAACAGTCATCCAGGTGCTCCAACAATGTGCTCTGCTCGCCAGGTCAAGCGCAAGAGAGCCTAATTATAATCGGGACTGCCGCTATGAAATCTCAAGCCATGCACCTGAGCAGTTCGTTGTATTTCGTTCAAGTCAACCCATGTAGAAACGGCCGGTCCCTACGGTCCAGTGTCGTGCGGAGCAGTCACATGAAGGAAATTCCTTCACTCCGATGGTCTTCATTCGCTTGAGCCGGCGGGGCGGCGCAAAAAGGCGAAAGCGCCCAGGAATGCTCATTCATGCAAATCCCCTGGGGTTGTGGTGTTCTCTCCGGGAAGCTATCGCGGCGATTTCATATTATTGGCTCATTGCGCAACCACATTCGACGAGGGACAGGCATAACCTGCTCCATGTTTTTGCATCTAACGAATGGAGAAAACAAGTCAATAAGCGCCGTTGTGGTTGACCGTTGCTGTGAATGCGGCTTGCCTGGCTGCTGCAACAGCTCGTTTTCTTCAGATGAAAAAATCAAAAATAAGAGAGACTGACAAATGAGTATTGCGAACTTCTTAAGTTCCTTAAGGACGAAGCTGGACGATCTGCAGAGCGGAACAGGATCGAGTGGCTCCAGCCGGGATGAAACAGAAACCGTACGAAAGATTGTGCAGCAGCTCGACACTCTTGAGCCTGAGCGCGCCCGCTACATTGCCGCCTTTGCCTATATCCTCAACCGCGTGGCCCGCGCCGATATGAACGTGAGCGATGTCGAGGTAAGAGAGATGGAGCGCCAGGTCATCAGCCTGAGCAAGCTTCCGGAAGAGCAGGCCATGCTCGTAGTCCAGATCGCCAAAACGCAGGCAACGCTCTTTGGCGGCACTGAGAACTTCCTCGTCACCCAGGAGTTCAATCGCATGGCCAGCATGGAACAGAAGCTGGCTTTGCTCGATTGCCTATTCGCCGTCGCGGCTGCCGATCAGGTGGTCTCCAGCGTGGAAGACCGCGAAATCAGGCTGATCAATGACGAGCTGCAGTTGACCCACGATCAGTTCATCGCTGCGCGCTCCAATTTCCGCAAGTATCTGGGAGTCCTGAAGGATCAGATATAGGCAGAGGTCGCACAAGCATCGTTCGCTCAAGATAGACTGATCGGAGCAGCATCCCTTTTCCTTCACTGAACTAGAGGTAAGCGAACGATGACGAACTCCGACAAAGAGCTCCGGGCGCTGGTGACGTCGATTCTTGAAGGGAACGCAAAGCAGACTGCGCGGATCATGGCAGCGTCGCCCCACATGGCGACCGCAAGCTTTCAAACAGGAGCGAGCCGCACAGCGGAGAATCCCTACTTCCTGTCTCAGATCAGACGGTACATATACGTGGGCGATACCGCACTGCACATCGCAGCGGCAGCCTATCAAGTGCAAATTGCAGAACTGCTGATCGAAGCCGGAGCCGATGTGCGCGCGAGAAACCGTCTTGGCTACATTCCTCTTCACGCGGCGGCTGCAGGCGGTCCCGGTTCGCAATCATGGAATCCCCCGGCACAGGCTGCGACGATCCGGCTGCTTATCAAAGCAGGCGCAGATCCAAACGCAACCGACAAAAGGGAAGTGACGCCACTGCATATTGCCGTCCGCACGCGCTGCGCTCTTGCCGTGCAAACACTGCTGGAGTTCGGCGCAGATCCAGCACGAAGGAATAAGAATGGCTCAGATGCCATGCTGCTTGCTGTAAACACAACCGGCAAAAGCGGCAGCGGCTCACCGGAAGCAAAAGCGGAGCAGCAGGAGATCGTGCGGCTGTTGAAGCGGGCCCTGATGAGTACGCGCGATCATTGATCGGCGTCTGCAGTTATTCAGGTAGTCGTGCTCGGCGTTGCCGCGATGTCTTTTCGCGTCGAACGCCACCCCGCACTGCGTAATTGACCCACGATCAGTTCATCGCCGTACGGTCAAAATTCCGTTGGTACCTGGGAGCCTTGAAAGATACCCTATAAGCCTTCTATTCCAATACGCGCAGTGCACGATGGCCGGTGACTTCACCGCCGGACCCGGGTCTGAGCGTATTGGATTCAGGCGTGGCACTGCTTGCACGAGGTAAGGTTCTTCTCGTGGTGGCAGGTTTCGTAGCACCACTTCACTTCCACCTTCGACAAGTCGATACTTCCGTGCGTGGGCAAAGGATCCAGCGGGTGCGCCTTATGGCAGTTGGCGCATTCGGGAATATCATTGTCGTTCTTTGAGTCGTGCGGAACAAAGCGATGCGGACTGATCTTTTCGCCGCTCGGAGCCACGTAGTTTCCCGTTACCTCAGTTAACTTGTCGAAAGGGCCGTGACAACTCAGGCACTCGGTTCTTGCCGGTTTCTCCGCTGTCTGAGCAGCAAGCACTGTTGAGCTCTCTTCCGGTGCGACTCCCAGCGTCGAATTTGTTGCGGTTATGACGAAAATGAAGGTACTGCCAATCATGCATGCGACGATGAAGAAAAGCCGTCTTCTCATGTTCTTCCTTAGTTGAAAGCGCCTCGTGTCTATTCCCCTGGATAGGCGGGACCCGCCGGTCTCGGTCGGGCACGGCGCCTTCCCGCGGCATTGTTACGTGAGAACACCTTCGGAATGCTTGACCAACATTCAATCACTGGAATGTCATGCGCCAATGTAGTGAGCATCACAGAAACGTTTCGGACGGTGTTCTAGAGTCGAGCCAATTTATTTCACTTGTATCTACTCGCAGGATATGGCTCACGACAGGTTCATGAGCTGTAACTGCATTTTTGCGTTACCAGAGAATGAGGAGAGAATCGTGCCAAATGAACAAGAAAAACTCAATCGTCGCGCGTTTCTAAAGGGATCGGCAGCCGCAGGCGCGGCGGTGACAGCAGGCAGCGTGGTAGGCGGACTCGTGTCCGAGCCGGCAAAGGCAGAGGGAATCCCATCCAAATGGAATAGGGAAGTTGATGTGGTGATAGTGGGGACCGGGCACGCAGGCCTGGCAGCCGCCATCACAGCATCCGATGCCGGGGCCAAGGTAGTCATCCTTGAGAAGTTGAAGAAAGAGTGGGAGGGCGGCAACAGCAAGGTGTCGGGCAACATGTGGTGGACACCCACCGACCTGCCGCAGGCAATCCAGTACATCGAGGCTTTGAGCTACGGTCTTACTGACAACGAGTGCATCCACGCTCTTGCCGAAGAAATGCTCAAGCTGAACGACTGGCTCGGCAAGCTGGGTATCAAGCACACGCCGCTTGGCATCTTTCAGCCTGAACACCCCGAACTGCCGGGCGCAGCTTGTGTGCGCACATGGAGCAACAGTGGAAGTTCCGACGGCAAGCTCTGGATTCCGCTGCGCGAGCAGGTGGAAAGACGCGACATAGAGGTGATCTACGAAGCCCCCGCAAAGGCGCTCGTTCAAAAACCCACAAAAGAAATTGCCGGCATCCGTGCCGAGGTTGCGGGTAAGCCATATTTCATCAAGGCGCGCAAAGCCGTAATCCTGTGCTGCGGCGGGTTCGAGTTCGACTTTGAGATGCAGAAGCAGTTTTTGCCCGGCTGGCCCATTTACGGACAGGGCTCACCCGGCAACACCGGCGACGGCATCCGCATGGCGCAGAGCGTGGGTGCGGCATTGTGGCATATGAATAATCCTCTGGCGGGCCTGGGCGGCATCGTTATCCCGGAGTTTGCGCCTGTCGTCATTCCATTCGGTATCTACGGTGCTCCATACATTCACGTAGACAAGTTGGGTAAGCGCTTCATGTCTGAGAATCGGCCCAGCCGCCACGGTTTCGGAGTCAAGGAATACGTGCTGTTCTTTGACGGCGTCGTGGGAGACTTTACGCGGCTACCGTGTTTCACCATCTTTGATGAGACTGCTCGTGCGCGCGGACCGCTGGTTTCCGGCAATCGCGGCAAGTTCGGCTGGTTCTCGTGGCACTCGGGATACGAGTGGAGCAAGGACAACAGCAAAGAGATCGAGAAGGGTTGGATCATCAAAGGCGACACCATCGCCGAGCTTGCGGGCAAGTTGGAGATAAAGCCGGAAGATCTGGAAGCAACGATTGCCCACTACAACGAGAACTGCAAAAAGCAGGTCGATCCTGATTTCAATCGGCCGAAGCAGAGTCTGACTGCCATCGAGAAGCCGCCCTATTACGCCGTGAAGGTCTACCCCACGATGGTGAACACACAGGGCGGACCAAGAAGAAACAGCAAGTGCCAGGTGATGGATCCATTCGGCGAACCCATTCCGCGCCTCTATACTGCCGGCGAACTGGGTTCATTCTGGGGTTGGATGTATAACGGAGGCGGAAATAACGCCGAGTGCCTATGCACGGGGCAGATCGCCGCGCGCAATACCGTGGCGCTCAAACCAATCGTATAGGCTGTAGTCAAACCATCATCCCATAGGCCCGGCCATTCTTTAGGCGAATGCCGGGCCTCTTGCATCGATTGTTGCCCAAGACTCCGCCGGTTCTGGCGCGCCTATTCGCGTTAGCATACAGCAGGAGCAACTGCTGCATGGCTGAGCCTTCGGGCCGCGCTTACGTCATTGGATCGGGCCCCAACGGCTTGGCGGCTGCCATTACCATGGCGCGAGCCGGCAGAAAAGTGATGGTGTTCGAAGCTGAAGAGCAGCCCGGCGGCGCAGCGCGAACCATGGAGTTCACGCTTCCCGGATTTCGCCACGACTTCGGCTCGTCGGTCTTCCCGCTTGGTGCAGCCTCGCCGTTCTTTTCAGAATTGCAATTGGAGCGCTACGACCTGCAATGGCTTCACGGCACTTCGCCTCTGGCACATCCTTTCGATGATGGCTCGGCAATCACGCTGGAACGCGATCTGGTGCACACCGTGGCCGAGCTAGGCAGCGACGGGCCTGCATGGCGTGCTCTCGTGCAGCCGATCGTTGAGCATTGGCCGCAGTTTGCACGCGAGGCACTTGGCCCCATGGTGCACGTCCCTAGGCATCCACTGCTGATGGCGCGATTCGGGCTCAATGGAATTCAGTTTGCACTGCATCTTGCACAAAGTCGTTTCAAAACCAGCCGTACGCGCGCGCTGTTTGCGGGTCTGGCCGCGCATTCCTGTCTGGCTCTCGATCAGCCGCTGAGTTCCGCAGTAGGTCTCGTCATCGGAGCCGTGGCCCACGTTGCAGGCTGGCCAATTGCAAAAGGTGGCGCTCAGGCCATCACCAATGCGCTCGCAGCCCAATTGCGCGATCTTGGCGGAGAGATTCAAACCGGCCGGCGCATCGCAACGCTCGACGAACTCGACGCAGGCAACGAGCCAATCTTCTGCGATGTGACTCCGCGTCAACTGCTTTCGATTGCCGGCGAAAAGCTGCGGCCGGCATACGCTAATCATCTGGGCCGTTTCCGTTACGGTGCCGCGGCATTCAAGATCGACTATGCATTGAGCGAGCCCATTCCGTGGCGCGCCTCAGAGTGTCGCCGGGCCATCACCGTGCATCTTGGCGGAGCCATGAACGAAATTGTGCAGTCGGAGTATGCCGCGACGCATGGCTCAGTCTCCGACAAACCGTTCGTGATCCTGGTACAGCCCTCGCTCTTTGACGCAACCCGCGCACCAGCGGGCAAGCACACGGCATGGGCTTACTGCCATGTGCCCAACGGCTACTCGACCGATATGGCCGCGAAGATCGAAGATCAACTGGAGCGCTTTGCGCCGGGCTTCCGCGACTGTGTGCTTGCGCGATATGTGCTGTCTCCGAGCGAGCTCGAAAGCATGGATGCAAACCTGGTCGGTGGCGACATCGGTGGCGGCGAGATGTCGATGCGCCAGGTTCTATTCCGTCCGGCTCTGGACGGATACCGGACGGGAACGCGTAATCTATATCTTTGCTCGTCGTCGACGCCGCCCGGTGGAGGAGTGCACGGCATGTGCGGTTATCACGCGGCTCGTGCAGCACTGAGCGATATTGCGAACTGATCAAATTTCATATTTAAATGCAGCCGCAGGCACCTTGGCTGCATCTGGAATACACTGTTACTTCTATGAGCGCAACGATGGCCAAACCTACGATTCAACCGCGGATGCCAGGTGGCACTTTTGCCAACGAACCTTTCACCGATTTCAGCACGCCTGAAAACAAGGGAGCAATGGTCCTTGCCCTGAAAGCGGTGGAGCAGCAGCTGGGGCGCGAGTACGACATCGTCATCGGCGGCGAGCGCATCAAAACTGCGGACAAAATCAAGTCTGTCAATCCGGCGCGGCCTGCGCAGTTGATCGGTGTCCATCAAAAGGCCGGTGCGGAACACGCTGCCAAGGCCATGAAAGCCGCCCAGCACGCGTTCGAGCAGTGGAGCAGGACGCCGGTTGAGGAGCGCGTCTCGTTGCTCTTGAATGCAGCGGATGAGATTCGCAAGCGCAAGTTCGAGTTCATGGCGTGGCTCACCTACGAGGTCGGCAAGAACTGGGCTGAAGCCGACGCCGACGTAGGCGAAACCATCGACTTCCTGGAATTCTACGCACGCGAGGCGCTTCGGCTTGCGGCGGCAAAAACGCCCATTCAGTATCCCGGCGAGCGCAATGAACTGCACTACGTTCCTCTCGGCGTGGGCGCGGTGATCCCTCCGTGGAACTTTCCGTTCGCCATCATGGCCGGCATGACGGCAGCGTCCATCGTTACGGGCAACACCGTCATCCTGAAGCCTTCGAGCGACGCGCCCACCATAGCAGCCAGGTTTGTCGACGTGCTGCAGCAGGTCGGCATGCCGGACGGCGTGGTGAATTTCTGCCCCGGGTCGGGCGCTACCTTCGGCAATGCGATCGTAGAAGATCCGCGCACGCGTTTCATTGCCTTCACAGGCTCAAAGGCCGTCGGGCTTGAGATTCATGAGCGCGCGGCAAAGACGCGGCCAGGGCAAATCTGGATCAAGCGCACCATTCTGGAGATGGGCGGCAAGGATTCCATTCTGGTCTGTGCAGATGCCGATCTCAACGCCGCCGTGGAAGGCGTTACCGCTTCTGCCTTCGGATTCAGCGGCCAGAAATGTTCAGCGTGTTCGCGTGCCATCGTCGAAGCGTCAATCTACGACGCATTTGTCGAGAAGCTGCGCGAGCGGGTCGTCAAGCTTACCGTCGGCGATCCGGTAAGGAACGCCAGCCTCGGGCCGGTGATCAACAAGAATGCCCTGTCCTCCATGCTTGGTTACATTGAGATAGGCAAACAGGAGGGCCGCCTGATCGTCGGCGGCAGGGCTCCAGAGACGGCCGACGGTGGCTTCTTCCTCGATCCCACGGTCTTTGCCGATGTGGCTCCCAACGCCGTGCTGGCGCAGGAGGAGATCTTCGGGCCGGTGCTGGCGGTCATCAAGGTCGAGAGCTTTGAAGAGGGGCTGCAGGTGGCTAACAATACGGAGTACGGCCTTACCGGCGCCATCTACACGACCGACCGCAGTAAACTGGACCGCGCCCGGCAAGAGTTTCACGTCGGCAATCTATACTTTAACCGGAAATGTACTGGTGCGATGGTTGGAGCACATCCGTTCGGCGGCTTCAACATGAGCGGCACGGATTCAAAGGCAGGCGGACCCGATTACCTGTATTTGTTTACACAGGCCAAGAGCGTAGCTGAAAAGCTTTAGCGATTCAGGCAACCGCGGGAGGGGCAGCAGACTGCTCCTCTTCTTCGATCTTGTTGCCCATCTCGGCGGCAGCCTGCGCCAGCACGCGATGATGAATGGTGAACAAGGCCAGTTCGAGACGATCACTCACGCCTGTCTTGTCGTAGATGGAGCGGAGATAGTTCTTGATGACCTGTTCGGTGGTCTTCAGGCGCGAAGCGATCTCACGATTCTTGCAGCCCTGCGCGATGAGAGCAACAATGCGCATCTCTTTCGGCGTAAGGCGGTCGCGCACGCGGGTTCCCACCATATCTTCTTCGGGAGAGTCGGGTATCATCATCTGCGGTGGCAGCCAGGTTTCGCCGGCGGCCACGCGGCGCACGCACTCCACCATGGCGTTACCGGTCACGTTGCGGAACACTACTCCGCGGAATCCCTGCTGCAGATAGGCACTGGCAACCTCGCTGTTTTCTGCGATCACAATGCCTCGGCTGCCCATGGTATCAAGCAGCATGCGCAGGCGGGTAAGCTCGGGTCGCATCGACGACGCGAACAGAACAATGGAGCTGGGAAACGTAGTGATCGCGTGATACATGCGATCCAGATCGGGACATTGCGCGATAATGCGAATGCCCTCGTCCATCGCCAGGACCTTGGCTGTTCCTGCCCGGAAGATAGCTTGCGAATCAGCCAGAATAAGCTTATTCATATAGTGCGCCCCAAGTGCTTCCAACCTCTCAACAGACATTGAACCCAACTTTCCTTGTCCTGCAAAGAATCGTCATCGGGAATTCGGGCTTGGAAGTGCTTCCCCTGGGTTCTATCGGTTGAAGGACGAAAACTCTGCAAATGCTCTACGCGGCAATTAAGTTAGTCCCGAAAGGGTTCCTAAAGTAATCTGATCGACATCGAATAGTAATGTCAAGGAGGATTTCCCGGTACTCTGTGCATAGACCGGTCAAAACCCGGAAATACCGGCAAAATCCATAAGTTTTTAACGCAAAAGTTGTATGCAGCTAGAGCCGTAACAGGAAGCCACCGAATCAATTATCAGGGCTTCGAACTGAGGGAAAGATGGCAAGACCAATTCTGCTGGCTGTTGATGATGACGTAAGCGTTCTAGAAGCGGTGGTGCAAGATCTGCGCCGTCAGTATGGCGAAGTTTACCGGGTGATGCGCGCCGCTAGCGGGCAGGCCGGCCTTGACACTCTGAACCAGCTCAAGACCCGCCAGGAGCCCGTAGCGCTACTCCTGAGCGACCAGCGCATGCCGGGGATGACCGGTGTTGAATTCCTGGAGCGGGCGCAGGCAGTCTACCCGGATTCGCGCCGCGTGCTGTTGACGGCTTATGCCGACACCGAGGTGGCTATTCGGGCCATCAACACGGCTCGCATCCACTACTACCTGACCAAGCCCTGGGACCCGCCCGAGGAACGCCTCTATCCAGTTTTGAACGACCTGCTCGATGATTGGAAAGCAGGCTATCGCGCCCCGTTTGAGGGGCTGCGCGTTGTCGGCCACCGCTGGTCCCTCAAGGACCACAAGGTACGCAATTTTCTATCGCAGAACCACGTGCCCTATCGCTGGCTCGATGTCGCCGCCGGCGACGAGGCGCTGGAACTGCTGAAAACAATGGGGCTTGAGCCGGACATGTTGCCCGTGGTGCTCTTCGCAGATGGCAGCGCGCTTGTGGATCCTGAGACCGAAGCCTTGGCAGCGCGCGTTGGTCTGCGGGTTCAGGCTGCGCAGGAGTTCTACGACATGGTGGTGGTTGGTGCAGGCCCGGCTGGGTTGGCCGCCGCCGTCTATGGAGCAAGCGAGGGGCTGCGCACGGTGGTGATTGAGCCGCAGGCTCCGGGCGGGCAGGCGGGGTCCTCCTCACGCATTGAAAACTACCTTGGCTTTCCATCCGGGTTGTCCGGCGCGGATCTTGGCCGCCGTGCTCATACGCAGGCCACGCGCTTCGGCGCGGAGTTCGTAACCCAGCGCGCGGTAGGCTTGCGGATCGACGGGCAGTACAGGTTCATCCAACTAGCGGATGGGCGCGAGATTTCAACGCATGTCGTCATGCTGGCGCCCGGGGTGCAATATCGCAAGCTCGGCATTCCCGGTGCCGACAGGCTCTCTGGACAGGGGATCTACTACGGCGCGGCCCTGGTGGAAGCGGTAGCCTGCAAGGACGAGGAGGTCTTCGTGGTGGGCGGGGCAAACTCCGCAGGTCAGGCGGCCCTGCACTTCGCGAAATTTGCTTGCAAGGTGACCATGCTGGTGCGCGGAGAGGGACTTTCGGCCACTATGTCAAAATATTTGATCGATGAGATCGCACAAACATCCAATATTGAGTTAGCGCCGCAAACCCAGGTGCTGGAAGCGCTGGGCAATGGGCGGCTGGAAGCGCTGAAGTTGAAGGGATCGAAAGGGGAGTATCAGACACCGGCAACGTCCTTGTTTGTATTTATCGGGGCGGAACCGGGAACGGAATGGCTTCCCGCTTCAATTCTGCGCGACGATAAGGGTTTCTTGCTTGCGGGACCAGATTTACGAACGGATGGAAAGCTGCCGGAAGGCTGGACAGAGCAGCGTGAACCATATTTGCTGGAGTCGAGCGTGCCCGGAGTGTTTGTTGCCGGCGACGTTAGGCACGGTTCCATTAAGCGGGTGGCTTCGGCAGTAGGCGAAGGGTCAATCGCAGTGCAGTTTGTGCATCAATATCTGGCTGGCTTTTAATCGGAGAATTCAGGCAAGCATGAATGAGGGTGGACAATCGATCGAAGTTGAACTGATCCCCGCAGGAGAGGCCATAGAGGTGCTTCGCCGTACGCGGCCCTTTGCGGAAACCACAGCGGCCATATTGACTGAGGCGCTGGCCAGCGCAAGCGACCTGGAGCGCGTAACCGCGCGTGCAGGCACCGTGCTGGTGGAACCCAAGGCCGATTGGCACTACTACTGGCTGGTTCTCGATGGAAAAGTACTCGCGGAAAGGCCGGAATCTGATGGCTCATTCACCCTCGCCGGCACGGCCGGTCCCGGTGACGGATTTGGCGAAACCCCGATTCTGACCGGAAAGCCCTACTCTCCATTCCGCATCACCGCTGAACGCGACTCGCTGATGATTCGCGTCAATAACAACGACTTTTGGAAGCTGATGTCCTGCTGCCCGTCGGCGCGTAACGTGATTCTGGCCAATATGGGACGCCGTCTGCAGACTTACCAGGTTGAGGCGCTCCACCGCGAAAAACTGGTGTCACTCGGTACCATGTCTGCTGGCTTGATGCACGAACTCCACAATCCCGGTGCGGCCGCCAAGCGTGCCGCTTCGCAACTGCGCGAAAATCTGAAGCGTTTGCAGGAGCTCAGCCTTCGTTCGGCGGGCAAGCCAAAGACGGAAGTGCAGATCGAGTGCATGCATAACCTGCTCGAACAAGCTATTCGCGGCTGCCACATGCCCGCCATGAGCTCGATCGAACAATCTGATGCTGAAGAGACAATGTCGGAGTGGCTGCAATCGGCTGGCGTGCAAAATGCTTACACCGTCGGACCGGCCCTCGTTGCTATCGGCTTCAAGAAAGAAGAACTGACTTGCGCACGGGACGCGTTCGAGGCAGGAGCATTTTCCGATGCGCTGAATTGGCTTGAGGCCCTGGTGTCAAGCGTTTCCCTGGTGTGTGCCGTGGAAGAAAGCATCTCGCGGATCTCCAACCTCGTGATGGCCGTCAAGAAGTTTGCCTACGACGAGCGCTCGCCCGACAAGGAGCTTGACATCCACGACAATCTGCAGAGCACATTAACGATTCTCGGTCACAAGCTCCGCATTAAGCAGATCAACGTCGAAAAGCGCTTTGAAGCGATGCCCTCCGTAATTCGCACCAAGGGAGCTGCGCTAAGTCAGGTGTGGACCAACCTCATCGACAACGCGGCCGATGCTTCGCAGGACAAAGGCCAGATTGAAATCGTCACCTGGAACGAGCCGGAGCAGGGCGGCAAACCCGCTCAGATAGCCGTCAGCATCATCGATCACGGTTCGGGAATCCCCGCGGAAGTACTGCCGCGCATCTTTGATCCGTTCTTCACTACCAAGCCGCAGGGCTCGGGCACCGGCCTCGGACTTGAGATTGTTCATCGCATCGTAACGCAGAAGTATGGCGGCGTCATCGATGTTGATTCCAAGCCCGGCATGACACGATTCACCGTGCGCCTGCCCATCACCACTCCCGCCCAGCAGACCCCTCCTACAAATCCCTGATAATCAATGAGCAAGGCAGTTGAGACGCATGCGCCGATATGGCAGGACCATGGTATCTCCGGCGTATGATGAGAACGCTGAATTCTTTGCCTTTGGGGTAGAGTTATGCGCGGCGACAATGCAGCACTGACAACCCGGGCCTTTGCATGGGCCGTCGCAGCAGGCTTGGCCGCAACTTCTGCGGGCACACTGCATGCAGCAAAGGTCTGCAATCCGCGCGATCTGGGTGCAAAAGGCGACGGCAAAACCAGCGACACCACCGCGCTGCAAGCCGCAATCGATACCTGCGCGGCAGATGGCGGCACCGTTCGCATAACCGCGGGCACCTACGTGAGCGCTCCGCTGATGCTCAAGAGCAACGTGACGCTGCAACTCGACAAGGACGCAACGATACTAGGCTCGCCCAACCACGCGGACTACAAGCCGATAACGATGTTTCATCTGCCCGATCTGCAGCCGCTTATCAGCGCCAAAGGTGCATCGAACATAGCAATCGTGGGTGAGGGCACAATCGACGGCAACGGCGAAAGCTGGTGGCAGCAAGCCCGCGCGGTGAAGGATGCGGGAGTGCTCGGCAATCATCCGCGTCCCAAGCTCATCATCTTCGATTACTGCGACAACGTTCGCGTCGAAGGCATCACCATTCAGAATTCACCCATGTGGCAATTGGTGCCGTATTACACCCACAACATGATCATCCGCAATGTACGGATTCTTGCGCCGCCACACTCGCCCAACACCGATGCGATCGATCCGTTCTCCTCGTCGAACATCGTTATCGATCACGTGTACGCCGACGTGGGAGACGACAACGTCGCCATCAAGTCCGGTCCCATCAACTCGCCGGGGCCCGACGATCCCAGCCGCAACATCATCATTACCGATTGCACGTTCAAGCACGGGCACGGTCTCTCCATCGGCAGCGAACTTGCTGGAGGTGCGCAGAATATCGTCGCCGAAAGGATACGTTTCGAAGGCACCGACAATGGCATTCGGATAAAGTCCAATCGCGACCGCGGCAACGACGTGGGAAACTTTGTCTTTCGCGACATCACCATGGACGACGTGAAGACCGCTATCCTGATCAGCGAATACTATCCTAATGTTTTGCCGCCTGCGAATGAAACGCCACAGCCCGCCGGACGTTTGACGCCTCACTTTCACGACATTGTTTTTGAGAACGTGACAGCCGAGGGAAGCAAGACTGCCGGCGTCATTGTCGGCTTGCCAGAGTCGCCGGTGAAGAATGTAGTTCTGAACAACGTAAAGCTGAACGCGGAAGAGGGTCTCACCATAGGCAACGCTCAGGTGACAGGGAAAGACGTGGTAATTACAACGGAGAAGGGCGAGGCAATCACAAAGCTGCCTGGAGCAGAGGTCACCTTGATTAAGTGAGACTCGCTGCAACAAAACAAAATGGCTGCGCCTTTTGACGCAGCCATTTTTGATGCACCGCTTAATGCTCTACTGATTCACGCCGCTCGCCAGGAAACCGCCATCGACAACGATTGTCTGGCCAGTAACGAACGAAGATGCTTCAGACGCCAGGTACACAGCCGCGCCGATCAGCTCTTCAGTTTTTCCAAAGCGACCCATGGGCGTGCGTAGCAGCAGCTCCTGCCCGCGTGGCGAGTTGTCCAGCAGGTTGGCATTGAGATCGGTGCGGAAGACACCGGGCGCGATGGCATTAACCGTTACACCTTTCTTCGACCACTCCACAGCAAGCGAGCGCGTAAGCGAAGTCACGGCAGACTTGCTGGCCGCGTAGGCTGCCACCTCATGCAGCGCTACGTAGCTATTCAGTGATGCGATGTTGATAATGCGCCCGTAGCCGCGCTCCAGCATTGGTTTTCCAAAAACCTGGCAGGCGCGCAGAGTGCCGGTGAGGTTGGTGTCGATAATGTCGTTCCATTCCTCTTCAGGCAGGTCGAGCGTGGGCGTGCGCTTGATTTTACCGGCGCAGTTGACGAGGATGTCCACCTTGCCGAATTTGTCGAGAACGGAAACGAGCAGCGCATCGAGCGTGGCGCGATTGCACACGTCGGAGGACTGCCGCAGTGTCTTGCGGCCGAGCTCTTCAATTGCTACTGCCGTCGCGTCAATCTCGGGCTGGCGGCGGGCGGTTGCCACCACATCGGCTCCGGATTTGGCTAACCCCAGGCTAAGTGCGCGGCCGATTCCGGAAGTGCCCCCGGTGACGACCGCGACTTTACCTTCAAGACCTAACAGATCGGATGTCATAAAATCTCCTTCACAAATTCGTACAAAGTAAAACGGCTGCAATACTGCAAAGCTTTGCCACTATGCGCTGCGGCCCAGAAATACCGGCGCGATATGCCGGTTGTACAGGTTCTCAGTAACGTTCTTTGCAATTATGGTTTCATTGGCTTCAAGCAGATCGAGATAGCGCAGGCCCATCTTGGCCGCTACTTTAAATCCCACGTGGAGCAACTGCCGTACGTTGCTGTTGTAAGCGGGATTCGACTGCACGTGACGCAGCGCCGAAGTATATTGCTCTGACGACCAACCGCGCACGGCGTCGGGTGAGGGAAGTTTCGCCGCATCGATATCGATCACGGTGGCATAAGGCGCGCACAGCTCCTCGCGATGCGCAAAGGCCTCGGCGTAAATCTCCTTCGCAAGGGCCAGACCGTCGCCACCTGCTTCGGCCAGCCCGATGAGTTCTTCAAGCCACGTGGTTCCAGCGGTCTTAAGATGCACGCCCGCATCGAACTTCTTGATGGCGCGATGGATCGCCAGATAGATTGAGAACTTGTCGCTCCCCGAGTGAACGCTGAGCTTCAGATCTTCTGGCAAGCCAAACTGTTTGACCGCATATGCGATCGCTGCAAGATCAAGGATGAACTCGTGCTCAAACTGAGCCACGTCGCCAACGTAGTCAACGCCTTTGTTAAAGCGCCCGCTGAACTTTGGAGCGATAGTCTGAATCGGAATGCTTTCATCGGCAAGGGCCGCGAGAATAATCAGCAACTCCACCGGGCTTTGTGCGCGATCAGTCTCGTCCATCGAAACTTCGGCGATGAAGTTATCAGTACCCTTCATGCCTAGGACCTTGCGATAAACCTTGCCAGCCTTCTTGACCGCAGCCAGAAACTTCTGAGCAGCGGCGCGCAGATCGCCGGAAGTGATATTGAACTCTGTATCAACACCCGATAGCCGAATCGATCCGAGCAGCTCCGCGTGCCGTTTCACAAACGCGTCGATGTCGGCTGACTCTGCGGGCTGGCCGATGAAGTCAGCTACGTCGATGGTGAAGAAGTCGCATGGAGCAACAAAGCGGTCAACCGTCGCAACTGTGATGTGGTCAGCATCGACATGATACGGCAGCTTCCAGCCCAGCGCCTTCACCGCATTGTCGGCGGCCTCACGTGCGGAACTCGGCTCAGAGCCGATGATCGTATGCTCGCGATTCGACTTGTTCCACACCGGCACAACCTCAACGCCGCTGGAACCCGCGTTCACGCAAGCCTGCAACTGTGCCTTGCCCTGGTGCGCAAAGCGGTCTCCGGTTCCGACAGAATATTTATGAAGCTTCAAGACAAAGTTCTCCTTTATGCAATCGCGCCTAAAGGCGGCTGCGATGGGCCCATAGCCCAAGGCCTGGATTCGGGACGAAAAACACCTCTTCACCGTCTACCGTGTTCCAGCCGTATGTGAGCTTTCCTGGATTGTAAAGCGACGTCATCTCCTTGAGATCGCCATATGAGAAGCCGACACCCTCAATCTCCTGCTGCGTCAGATGTCCCGGGCACCAGGTAATTTTGAAGCGCCCCTCAGACGAAGCATGAATGAGGTGTGCTGCAGCACTGAGATCGGAGCCGAGGTCGGCATGATCGCGCACCGCCGCCAGCGTGTGCGGCGTCCCGTGGTAACCGTACTTGCGGATGAGTAGGTCGATCTCTTTGTCCTCGCCGAACTCGTGCACGCCCGGCGCAAGGATGATGAGTTCTGCATGATCCGCAAGCGCCATGCGCGTGCGATACACCGCCTTGTTGCCTATCCACGTGGAATGAAACTCGCTGGGATCGAGGAAAACGACAGCCTTGTTGATCTGTTTATCGAGCGTCTCAAAGTTGACCTTGAGACTTAGCTCGGCGGCAGCGAGAAAGCACTCGATATCATCGCCAATAAATAGCCCGCGGATAGCGAGCCCGCCACTCTGCCTTCGCCCGACCACAGTTTGTATGTAAACAATCGGCAGATGGCGGAGGAAGCGATCCGATGCGTAGTTGAGCACATTGCGCACGGGGTTTACGGCACGGCCCATGATCCGTTCCATACCGTATACCGCGCCTAGGTAATGGCTGCGGTTAATGCCTTCGCGGCCGCCTGCCCCCACAAGGATATTTTTCGTGTAGTTGGCCATGCCGATCACTTCATGCGGCACAACCTGGCCAATCGAAAGAATCAGATCGAATCCGCCGCTCGCAATCAGCTTATTGGTCTGCGCCGGCCACGCGTAGTCGAGCTTGCCTTCAGACTGTTCGCGGATAAACGCAGCCGGAACCTCGCCGACGGTCTCAACATCGGTGCGCCAGTTGTGAACTCGGAAGAGATCGGCAGGCACGCCCGGAAACATGTAGGCAATCTGGTCAGGCCGCATGGGTGTATGCGTGCCGATAGCAGGAAGAACCGCTTTGAGCTTGTCGCCGTAGTGTTTGTAGACGATGCTTGTAATCTCACCGGCGCGCGAGTGTTCGCGGCTTTGGTCGGGAGGTACAGCGAGCACATATGTCCTGGAACCAAGCTTGGCCAGGCTCTCCACTACAAGCTCGCTCAATTGCTGCGGAGTGAGATCGGTATCGACGCTTCCTTTGGCGCAATAGAGGCCCATGCCGGCTCAACCTTCTTTACATTGCGATGCGAGATTCCGCCGGTTAAGCGATTTCTCCGCCGCAACTACAAAGCCATCCAACAAGATTCATCAATGCTTACAAACGATATGCCTTCTTGACCAGTCCGTAAGTAAGCTCATGCGCAACCTCAAGGGCCTCGTCTTCATCCAGTCGATGCTGCGCAACAAGATTTCCCAGAAATGCGCAATCGATGCGGCGAGCCACATCGTGCCGCGCCGGAATGGAAAGGAACGCGCGGGTATCGTCGTTAAAGCCTACCGTGTTGTAAAACCCTGCCGTCTCCGTCGCCTGCTGTCGGAAGCGCATCATGCCTTCCGGGCTGTCGTGGAACCACCAAGGCGGACCAAGCCGCAGGCACGGATAATGCCCCGCCAGCGGAGCCAGCTCGCGACTGATCGTCGACTCATCCAGCATGAAGAGAATGATGGTCAGGTCCTTCTCATTGCCGAAGCGGTCCAGGAGAGGTTTCAGGGCATGCACGTATTCCATCTGCCCCGGAATATCGGCGCCCATATCGCGGCCGTACTTTTCCAGGATCTGCTTGTTGTGGTTCCGTACCGAGCCTGGATGTATCTGCATCACCAATCCGTCCTCAAGGCTCATCTGCGCCATCTCGGTCAGCATCTGAGCGCGGAACAGCTCCCTTTCCGCTGCGTTGCTCGTTCCTGAGAGCACCTTGCCGAACAATGCCGCCGCCTCAGCTGCCGGAAGATCCGCAGTCCGCGCTGTCGGATGCCCGTGATCCGTTGAAGTGCAGCCAAGTTCCTTGAACCGTGCCCGCGCCTTGCGAAGCGCCTTCAGGTAGCCGCTCCACGTTGCGGTTTCTTCTCCGGTCTGCTCGCCAAGCTTTGCGATGTTGCCCGAGAAACCATCAGTGTCCGGATCGACAACCGAATCGGGACGGAAAGCGGGAACAACGCGCCCCTTCCAGCCCGAGCTTCGAATCGCCTTGATCGCATCCAGCGAGTCCGTTGGCGCGTCGGTTGTCGAAAGCACCTCGATGTTGAATCGCTCGAAAAGTGCACGAGGCAGAAACTCCGGCGTCTTGAGTTTGGAATCGATGGTGTCAAAGTAGAGGTCGGCCGTTTTTTCGCTCAGCCGTTCCTTTAGCCCGAACAGTTCCTGAAAGGCAAAATCGAGCCACATGCGCGAGGGTGTTCCGCGGAATAAGTAGTAGTGGCTCGCGAAGATACGCCATACCTTGAGTGGGTCGTCGATCTTCGGCTTGCCGATGTCAAGATCGTCCATTGGCACGCCTTGACTGTAGAGCATCCTGAAGACATAGTGGTCGGGTTGAACAAAAAGAGTTGCCGGGTCGGGGAATGGCTCATTCTGTGCGAACCACGCCGCCTGCGTATGGCCATGAGGACTGATGATTGGGAGGCTTCTTATCTGTGAATAAAGACTTTTAGCGACTTTATGCGCTCTTTCATCGACAGGGAATAAGCGATCTTCGTGTAGCAGCATGGCAATAATTCTACCTCCAGGCAAACGCAATGTGCGACAAGTTTAAAACAGAGGTCAGACCGCAAGTATACATTTTCCGCGCAATTTCCTGCGAATTTATTCGCGGTTCGAAGTTTGTGGTGAGAGCAAATTGCGTGTTCCGTGTTCAATGTTAGTCTCTTGGTGTTCGGATTTTGTTGAATATATGGAAGGGTCAACCTCTTTTGATGCCTCGGACCGGACCTGACGAACCAACAGCCCATCGAACGATGCAGGTGGTCAACCACATCCGCTCGCTCATCGAAAATGGGACGCTGCAACCGGGCGACAAAATCCCTCCTGAACGGGAATTCGCGCGCCAGCTCAAAATCAGCCGAGCCAGTTTGCGCACGGGTATAGGATATCTCGCCGCGATGGGCGTCATGAAAATTCGTCACGGGGTGGGCACCTTTGTGGCTGACGGCCCGCCGGAATTCGGTAAAGCCAGCCTCGGCATGATGGGGGCATTGCACGGGTTTCAGGTCTGGCAGATGTTCGAAGCCCGCGTCATCCTCGAAAGCAACATTGCAGCTCTGGCGGCGGAACGAGGCAAGGACGAGCACCACGCCGCAATGGCTGAAGAGGTGGCGGAAATGTTTGCTGCCATGAACAACCCTAACGAATTCCTTATCCACGATCTGATGTTTCACCGCATCATCTCGCAGGCATCCGGCAATCCCATTCTCGCCGCGGTCATTGAGACCATTACTTCCGCCATGTACGATAAGCGTCGAAAGACGGTTGAGAGGTCGACCGATATGCGAGAGTCGGCCGAGATGCACCGAGAGATTTACCGCGCAATCAGGACCCGCAATTCAAGCGAAGCCAGAAGGTTGATGGAAGAACATCTACGCATGGCGCAGGCAGCTCAAGGGCAGGAAAAGCCTCAGGACCGCAAACCTGTCCTTGTAGCCGCCAGGCAGTAGCGCAACGCATTGCTAATCCCCGCCGGCACTGCCCACCAGATCAACCAACAATTCCACTGCGGCGGCTTCTACCTCTCGGGCAAATTTGAGAAAGTAGGTTGATGCACTCAGGAGCCAAAATGAAGTACTCGCGCATTCTTCCTTTGGTTTTGGGTCTGGCCGCAAACGCGGCGGGAACCCTCGCAGTGGCTGCACCAAACGAGCTACCGTGGTCGCAGCGCGCCGCAAATGCGGCCATCGCACGCTGGCCCATCGAAGAAATCACTCGGCCAATGGGCAAGACGGTTTGGAACTACGAGCTAGGCACGTTGCTCGAGGGCATGGATGCCGTGTGGCTCAATACCGCAGATGGAAAATACTTCAACTACATCAAGAGCTCTGTCGATCGGTTTGTCTCTCCTGGCGGTTCCATTCCTACATACAAGAGCGAAGCCAAGGAACTCGACAGCATTCTTCTCGGTCGTCAACTTCTGTTGCTCTACGGAGTCACGCACGACAAGAAATATCTCGCAGCGGTCAAGCTGCTCGTCGACCAGCTTGTAGCACAACCGCGCTCCGCATCAGGCGGATACTGGCACAAGCAGCGTTATCCAAATCAGATGTGGCTTGACGGTCTCTATATGGCTGAACCGTTCCGCGCCGAGTATGCGCGCCTCTCGCACCGCCAGCAGGACTTCAGCGACATCACTCACCAGTTCGCGCTCATCGAAGAGCACGCACGTGACCCCAGGTCCGGACTGCTCTATCACGGCTGGGATGAATCGAAACAGCAGCGCTGGGCCAGCAAGACGACAGGCGACTCGCCCGAGTTCTGGGGGCGCGGCATGGGGTGGTACATGATGGCGCTCGTCGACACTATCGGTTACTACCCCGACAACGATCCCGGTAAGAAGCAGCTCATCGGCTACCTGCAGCGTGATGCCGCCGCGCTCGCAAAGTATCAGGATCCATCGAGCGGCCTATGGTATGAAGTGTTGGACAAGCGCCGGTCGCCGGGCAACTATCCTGAATCCTCGGCCTCCTGCATGTTTGTGTATGCGCTGGCCAAGGGCGTGCGCCGCGGATATCTCCCCGAGACATTTCTCACCAACGCCAAGCGCGGCTATCGCGGTATCCTCACGCACTTCATCAAGACTGATGGAGACGATATTTCGCTTTCCGGGACAGTCAGCGTCGGTGGGCTTGGCGGCGAACCCTACCGCGATGGAAGCTATGCCTACTACCTCAGCGAGAAGGTTGTCACCAACGATCCCAAGGGCGTCGGCCCGTTCCTTCTGGCTGCCGTCGAGATAGAGAACGCCGCGAATGCCAAACTAGGCCGCGGCAAAACTGTTCTCATGGACGGCTGGTTCAACTCGCAGAAGCGCGCCGACGCATTCGGCCACGAAGTACTCTTTCACTACAAATGGAACACGCAGGACGATCCCGGCTATTCGATGGTCGGCCGCATCTTCCGCAACTTCGGCGTCGCGACAAAGGAACTCGACGCCGAGCCGACCGCCGTAAACCTGAAGGGCGCGCAGATTTATGTGATTGTCTCGCCTGACAACGAGGCCAAAAATCCGCATCCGAATTATGCAAACAGCAAGGATGCTGAGGAGATCGCGCAATGGGTCAAGGAGGGCGGCGTGCTGGCCATCATGCAGAACGACACATCATTCGCCGACCTCGATCACTTCAACGTCATCGCCGAAAAGTTCGGCATGCACTTTAATAGTGAGCTGCGCAAGCACGTCATCGGCACTCACTGGGAGCAGGGCAAGATCGTGCTCGACGGTGGCGGTCCAGTCTTTCATCATCCGCACACCATTTACGTAAAGGATGTGTGCACTATCTCGCTCAAGCCGCCCGCAAAGCCTGTGATGACAGAAGATGGCGACGTCTTAATGGCCACTGCGAAATACGGAAAGGGAACCGTCATCGCTTTTGTAGATCCGTGGCTCTACAACGAATACACCGACGGCCGCAAACTTCCGGCTGAGTATCAAAACCACTCCGCCGGCGTAGAGTTTGTGCGCCGGCTTGTTCAGCAAGTTCCGCAAAGATAACAATGGAGCCATAGACGAATCGTAGTAGTTGCAAGGGTGCGTAAGTCTCCATGCGCCCAACCTGCTTGCCATCCCATTCAGACGACCCAACCCGACCGAGCAGTAGAATGGTTGTGCAGATACATGCGGCAACACGCGGTACATGTTCGAGTAAGTTGAACACCGCGCCCAACACAACGATTACCACCCATTGGGAGGAACGATGAAGACGGTCATGATGGCCGATCCGGTGCGCTACCCGCGCATGACCACGGCTGAACTTCGCGACACGTTTTTGCTGAGCGGGCTTTGCGAGCCGGGCAAAATCAATTTGAATTACGTTGACCTCGATCGTACCGTCGTCGGCTTCGCGGCCCCGGTTGACGCGCCGCTCACCTTGTCTACCTATCCTGAGTTGCGCGCGGAGTACTTCCTTGAGCGCCGCGAGGTTGGCGTACTCAACGTCGGAGGCGCCGGCGCCGTCAGTGTCGATGGCCAGAGCTACGCGCTCAATAATCTCGACGTGCTCTACATCAGCCGCGGCACAATGCAGGTGAGGTTCACCTCGGACGACAAGGCCAACCCGGCGGCGTTCTACCTGCTCAGTTATCCCGCGCACGCCGAGTATCCCGTGGCGGTGGTCCGCAAGGAAGATGCCAACCCCACGGAGATGGGCAGCGTTGAAACCTGCAACAAGAGAACCATCTGCAAATACATTCATCTGCAGGGCGCGCACAGCAGCCAGCTTGTCATGGGAGTTACTCACCTTGCGCCGGGCTGTAACTGGAACACCATGCCTCCGCACACGCACATGCGCCGCTCCGAGGTGTACATGTACTTCAACGTGGCTGAGGATGCGCGCATCGTGCACCTGATGGGGCCGCCCGACGAAACCCGCCACATCGTCATGGCCGACAGGGAAGTGGTGGTCTCTCCCGGCTGGTCAATCCATGCGGGAGTGGGCACGCGTGCATACAGCTTCTGCTGGGGCATGGGCGGCGAAAACCAGGACTACGCCGACATGGATCCAGCACCGGTACAGAGCCTGCGGTAACGGGAGGAACGCCGCAGTTTCAGGTATGGATATATCGATACCCGAAAGCGGGATTTTTGGTACAACTTGCGTCTGTGAAACTGTGAAGATTTTTGTGAGGTATTCCCGCCTCGATGAGATGTGGGCTGCCCAACAATTCCGCTACCATCTTGACATGGGGATCGCGCCTTCCGAAATTCTGACTACAAGGACGCGCCTACGCCGCCTGTGCGAGGACGATCTTCCGGCCTTCGCACAAATGAACCAAGATCCTGAAGTGATGCGGCACTTCCCGGAGCCCTGGACTGAAGATAGAAGCCGGGCCGCATTCCAGTGGATCAATGCCAGCTTCGATGACAGAGGTTACGGCATTTATGCTGTCGAAGTATGCGCAGAGTTCGCAGGTGTGGTGGGGCTCTCAACGCCAACTTTTCAAAGTTGGTTCACGCCGTGCGTTGAAATTCTCTGGCGGCTCCGCACTGAATTCTGGTGCAAAGGTTTCGCATCAGAAGCGGCTTCTGCGGTTTTGAAGATGGCAAAACTTTCGCTTTCATTGGACGAGGTGTTCGCCTTCACCGTGCCGCAGAACCTGAAATCGATCCGGGTGATGGAAAAGCTTGGAATGACTCCATGCGACCCATCGCTCTTCGATCACCCTGGAGTGCAGGACCCCGACCTCAAGCAGCATATCCTCTACAGCGTCAAGTTACATGATGGGCAGCCCACATTTTCTTCGTCGTTGAATTGAGGGTGGGAAAGCAATGCTGTGCGTTCCGGATTTTGTATTCGCTTGTTGCCGAGTTGCCGTCGATTTTGATTCAACCTCCGCAATACCTTCATTCCTCATTGTGCAATTCAGAAATCTCTACACTTCGGGTATCGAACGAGGTCCTTCTACAGAGACAGGGGATTCCAAGCCCTATGTTCGGTTGGAGTCTGTGCTCTCCCACTCTTTGAGCACAAAACGCTCGAAGGATGGCGCACCCGAGCGCCTTTGCTAAATGGAGCGTGGAACACTGCCAACCTCCCGCAATCAAGCACTTACGGGTGCTGTCCCCTGTTCCCCCAATTACACCAAAGTCACGTACATCTTCGTGGGATTGTCGCTGATTACGATTCCGGGGAAACTCTTCTCATACCTGATCCGAATCGGGAACTTTGATTCACTTTTGCCTTGGTTCTCTCGCTGTTGCTATACCTGACTTCTGTGGAGACGCCAGGCAGGAGCCCATTCTGGTCACGTTACCGGGTTGAGGGCCCTTCGCCGTGAGGAAGCTTTCAATATTTGTTGCGTCTCTGCTGTTCGCTGCTCCTGCACTGAGCTTTGCTCAGAACATCTCCGCTGAAATCCAGTCGATGAAAGCCGCTTACGAGGATTCCGGCAGTGGCAGCATTGTTGCGCTCGAGGGCGACTCGATTGTGATTTCGCCCAAGATGCCAAGCCCGATCTGCGGTCTGATGATGACACGGGACGGAAAGACCGGCTGGGCTTACTACTCATTTCCGCTTTCGTCCATCACGGTTCCGCTGGCCGCGGTCGATGAGAACCAGATCACCGACAATCGCGTCTTTACCGACCCCGAAGCGGCCTCGCACTACAAGCCCGGCGATGTGGGCGATGCGACCATGGTGGTAATTTCGGGAATGCCCGGCAAGCAGTTCCGCACCCTCATCTACGATCGCGACAAGTTCGCCCAGCTTGGTCCGGGGCTGCACTCCAGCCATGAATACGGACAGGCTCCCGACGACACCGTAGCTTTCGGCCTCACCTTCTCCGATGCGCATGCAGCGCACGAGTTCGAGGCCGCGCTCAAGCAAGCTGTCATTATGGCAAAGCAGAAACTGGCTACCCAGGCACGCAGATAGCTTCGGTCAGCGCAAAATGCAAGCGGCGATCTCCAATCAGAGATCGCCGCTTTGCTTTTGGTGAAAAGTTGAAGTTGTAATTTCTCCGGAGCTAAGCCCCTGATATTCCTGCGGCTTTTGCGTACGGGCTAAAGCCCGTACCTCCCTCCGGTTGATGCACGTATCTTTCCGGAAGAGCCCAGTATCTTCCCCCGTTACCTCGATTGAGTTACACCGAGTAGGTCGTGGATGAAACGCGTCCGCCGTGCCCGGTCCAGTTGGTGTGGAAGAACTGTCCGCGCGGCTGGTCGACGCGCTCGTAAGTATGCGCGCCAAAGTAGTCGCGCTGGGCCTGCAGCAGGTTGGCAGGCAGGCGGCCGGAGCGGTATCCGTCAAAAAAGGCCAGTGCCGTTGAAAACGCCGGCGTGGGAATGCCCAGCTTGACGGCATTGATCACCGCCTTGCGCCATGAAGGGTGGTACTTGTTCACCAGCTTGGAGAAGTACTTGTTCAGCAGCAGATTCTCGAGCTTGGGATTCTTCTTGAAGGCGTCTTTGATTTTGCCCAGGAACTGGCTGCGGATAATGCAGCCGCCGCGCCACATGAGCGCGATGCCGCCCATGTTCAGGTTCCAGTTGTTCTCCTGCGCTGCTGCGCGCAGCAGCATGTAGCCCTGCGCATAGGAGATGATCTTGGAGCAGAACAGCGCGCGGCGCACGTCCTCAATGAACTTGGCGCGGTCGGCAACCTTGAGAGCGGCCTTGGGTCCCTTCAGCACCAGTGAAGCATTCACACGCTCTTCCTTAAGCGCGGAAAGACAGCGTGCAAACACCGACTCGCCGATCAGCGTCACAGGCTGGCCCGTATCGAGCGCGCTCACCACCGTCCACTTGCCGGTGCCTTTCTGGCCCGCGGTATCAAGAATCTTGTCCACCAGCGGCTGGCCGTCTTCGTCCTTCTTGGCAAAGATGTCGCGCGAAATCTCGATCAGGTAACTGTCGAGTTCGCCCTTGTTCCACTCGGCAAACACATCGTGCAGCTCGTCGGCCGTAAGGCCCAGGCCGCGGTGCAGCAGGTCGTAGGCTTCGCAAATCAGCTGCATGTCGCCGTACTCGATGCCGTTGTGGACCATCTTGACGAAGTGGCCTGCTCCGTCCTCGCCCACCCAGTCGCAGCATGGGGTTCCGTCTTCTACCTTTGCGGCAATGGCCTGGAAGATCGGCTTCACATGCGGCCATGCTTTCGGATTTCCGCCCGGCATGATCGAGGGACCGCGGCGCGCGCCCTCTTCGCCGCCTGAAACGCCCGTGCCGATGAAAAGAATGCCCTTCTCGGCCAGCGCCTTGGTGCGGCGGTTCGAGTCGGAATACAGCGAGTTGCCGCCGTCGATAATGATGTCGCCCGTTTCAAGGTGCGGCAGGATGTGATCGATCATCTGGTCGACTGTGTCGCCGGCCTTCACCATCATCATTACTCTGCGCGGCCGCTTCAGCAGGCTGGTGAGCTCCTCTACAGAGTGCGCCCCAACCACCTGGGTGCCCTTGGCCTCGTTGGCAATAAAGTCATCCACCTTTGAGACGGTGCGGTTAAACACCGCAACCTTGAATCCGTTGTCGTTCATGTTCAGGACAAGGTTCTGTCCCATCACCGCCAGCCCGATCAGGCCGATATCACACACTGCTTCCGGCATATGTTCTCCAAAAATGCAATTTTAGCACTCGAAGTAAATGGCACTCTTTTCTGATTCCAGACACAAGAACTGAACGCGCAGATGCGGATCTCTCCGCGTCTAACGCGCTCATGATCGGAAAGCCAGGTTCTAGAGCTTGATCCCGGCCGACGCGTAGATCTTGGTTATATACGTCATGTCGCGCAGGCCCTCTTCGCCGGGGGTCTTCGGCTGCTGGTTGGTCAGGATGCAGTTTGAGAAGTGGTCGGCTTCGGCCTGGAACTGGTACGGGTCGGGCGTTGTCTCGGACTCGTCAATCCTGGCGCCGGAAGCAAAACCGCGCAGGCGCAGATGATCGTAGTTGAAGGCCGGATTGCATTCCAGCACACCCTTCGATCCATGCACCCTAAAGTAGCCGTCCATTGGCGCGCCGTATGTGGTGCTGCAACTTGCCACAGCGCCGGAAGGGAACTTCATGGTCCACACGACATTCTCTTCGACAGTCGAGAACCGGCCATCGTGATCGACTACTGTGGCGTAGCCATTCAGGTCAGTCGGCTCCTCGCCCGTTAGGTAGCGGCTTGCGTTAAGGCAGTAGATGCCCACGTCAAAGAGCGGGCCGCCGCCGGCGAGCTTTCTGTCCAATCGCCACTCCCCGGCTACCTCATTAAAGCCATATGCCGCCTCGATGACCTGGACCTTGCCAAGCTGGCCGTCGCGAATCAGTTTCATCGCCTTCAGTTGAATCGGTTCATACTGGCAGCGGTACGCGATCATCAGCTTCACGTTGGCCGCCTTGCAGGCTGCGATCATGGCCTCGGCCTCGGCAACGTTCACGCACATGGGCTTTTCGCACAGCACATGTTTGCCCGCCCTGGCCGCGCGTATGGTGTACTCGGCGTGCATGGAGTTGGGCAGGGCAACGTACACGGCGTCGATCGCCGGGTTCTTCGCAATCTCGTCGAAGTTTTCGTAGTTGTAGATGGAGTCCTGCGGTACGTTGTACTGCGCCGCAATGCGGTTGGCTTTGTCGCGATGGCCGCTGACCAGCCCGGTAATAGCGGAGTTACTTGTCAACAAAGCTCCGCGCATAAAGTGGTCGGCAATGCGGCCGAGTCCTATGACGGCGTATCCGATCTTCCGGTTACTCGATTGAGCGTTTAAAGTGGGCGCAAATTGTGCAGCAAGACCAAGGGCAGCCATGCTGCCGAATTCTCTGCGGGTAAGTGTCATGAGGACCGGGGAACCTCCACGTCGATTGTAATCACTGCCGTACGGGACCTGTCCGGTCGGGCCGGGGCCGCGAGCGCGGACGAGCCGAGGCAGTGCGTGCCCCGGCTCTATGAATCTAGCGGTGCGGAGCGCGGTCGAACGCGTCGCGCATGGCAAAAAACGGTGCCGTAGGCTTCATGTCGTCGTCGAAGGGCAATGGCCTCTGCCGGCGTTTCGGCTTGGCCTCGCGGTGTTCTCTCAGTCCGTTCAGCCAGGTATATCGATCGGACACTCCCCAGGTCACTACCGCCTTCACTGCCTTGCTTTCAAGCGCAATGTCGAGATAGTCCTTGTACACCTCGGCCACGGCCTTGTCGCGCACCTCAGGATTGTCATCCTGCACGCCGTCGTCGTTCACGTCGAATTCCGTGAGATACACCTCCAGGCCCAGCGCCTGCGCACCAGAAATCAGCTCGCGCATTCCCTTGCCGTAGGTCTCTCCCGTACCGGCATGAATGTGCGACTGAATTCCCAGCGCATCGATCGGCGTGCCATTCGCTTTGAAACGCTTTAGCAGTGCCAGCGTGGCGGCTCGCTTCTTGGTATCGTCTTCGCTGTCGTTCTCAATGCCGTACTCGTTGTAAGTGAGCTTTGCGTGGGGATCGGCCTTGCGCGCCGTGTGATACGCAATCTCAAGATACTCCGGGCCAATCAACTCATACCACGGGCTCTTGCGCAGCCCGTCGGGCATGCCGTCTTTTATATTGATCGCTTCGTTCACCACATCCCAGGACTGAATCTTGCCTTTGAAATGGCCGGCAACCGTATTGATGTGGTCCACCATGATCTTTTTCGCGTTGTCTTTGGTCGCCGTCGTCTTGAACCACACCGGCAACTGCGCATGCCAAACAAAGTTATGCCCGCGCACCTTGATCTTGTGCTTCTCCGCAAAATCCACCAGGGCATCGGCATCGGCCCAGTTGTATTCGCCGGGCTTGGGCGAGAGCGGGCCGAACTTCATCGAGTTCTCTGACACAACCAGGTCGTACTGCTCCGCAACCAGCTTCTGGAAAGCCTCGTCTGGAAGCTGCCGTGCTCCAACCGCGCAACCGGCCATCAACCCGCGTTTGCCTGCATGTGCCTTCAGCGAACCTTTGCCGCTGATATCAACTTCCGGCTCGTCCGCAAAAGCCCGCAAACCCGAGACCGCAAGACAGCATCCTGCCAATGAAGCCTGTTTCAAATAATCCCGACGGCTGATCATGATTCCGCTCCCGCTTGGAAAGTCATTCAGCGCCATTTTAAGGTGCTGAAATAAGTCGAAGTTACTGTACCTTCAGGTCCCCATCCACGTCCACTACCAGCCAATCGCCGGCAACCTGGATAGAATGAATCTTCAAGCGATCAAGAGACACGTTGTAACCTGAGGCGGCGGTTGAGCCCGCCAGCGCCTTGCGCAGCAGGTCTGCCGCATTCACCTTCATGCTGGAGGGAATCTTGCGGCTCAAGAACGGGTTCAGGATGAAGCTAAGCTCTCTGTGTTCGGAAACATTGTTCAGCCGTGCATCGCGAAACCCGATTGTCTCGCCTTCCGCTTCCGGCGCCAGAGACACCTCCGCGGGCACTGAGAGCGGCAGTCCGATGCAGGCGCCCTTCAACGCCGTACCAAGCCGCGAGTGCGTTCTCACCTTCACAATGATCCTGTCCTGGACGAAGGAAAGCTGCGGATGCTCGGCGTAGGTATAGCAGGCTGATTGCGGAGAGCCCTTCAGGTAGTAGCGGCCCTCGGGTCCGCCAAAGAGCTGCTGTTCGAGAGTCCGCTCAAGGGCCTGGCGGCTCACTTTCATCTCCACGGCGCGGCACATGCCGGAGGCCGTCATAAGTGCAAGCACGCCAACTGCCAGAGCTTTCTTGGATGTTGTCATAGGAGTACACTTTCATTGGTTACCAGGCGCCCTCCAGGGCCCCGGTGGAAAACCCTGTAACTCTGGTAACAGCTTGGGAGTAACCGTTGGGTGATTTCTTTAAGAAGCGTTTTATTTTCAATGAATTGGATCAATCTTCCGATCATCGGACTGCCCTGTTTTTTTAGCAATTTAAGACCTTTTCCTATTGATTTTTGAAGAAAATATTCGTAAAATAACAATGTAACTGATTCCTCGTGACCGTCTGGATTCCCCATCCGCGTCCGAGGATGTGCGGACAATCTAATCCACACTTTAAGGACAATACTCAATGGCAAAGCGTCGTGGAAATCCTAACTGGGGCAAGCCGGAGCCCATCGGCCCCGTTGTGCCCACTGTCACCTCTTTCGAGCAGATCGTGAAGGAGTTCAAGCTGCCCCCGGATCAGTACATTCGTTCGACCCGCCTCCGTGAATGGGCCCGGCGGAACAAGAATTCGAAGTACATTCCTGAGGCACTCCTCGAGGCTTGGGGCTTCGAGATCGAATCGACGTTGTAGGCCACATCGTTTCAGTTCATTTCCAAAAGCGCTGCCCTCGGGCAGCGCTTTTGCTGTCTATGGGATTATCACTTGACCGTGGTCAGGCGGCTCCATCCCGCCATCGTCCAGACATAGCAATCAGCCGAAAGTGGCTGAGTGCTATGGCCTGCTGGCAGCACTTGATCCTTAGCTCAGCCAGAAAGCTTCAGTCCCTTACCGGCTGCCTACTCAGGGCCTAACTGGCCGAAACCACGCTCCTGGAGGTCGCTCAGTGATGGAGTCAGCGGGCTTTTTAGGTCGTACTCGACTGGAAGGTTCAAACCCCAAACCTTCGCCCAAGTCTCATGTACCTCGGCAGCAGCGGCTTCGCTAGCCCAAGGTGAAACCGCAATGCCCATCAGTAGATCTTTCAACTCAATTCGCCTGCGTTTGTAAGGGTGAACCCATGCATGAAGTGGGTTGATGTCGTCTTGGGGCTCTCGATGCGGAAAGTTGGTATCACGATAGTTCCGAGCCTGTCCACCAACCGGGTCAGAACTACATACTACAGCCCTTACCTCGTTTTCCCATTCATACTGTTTTCTCTTAGTGAAAAGAATTTGGAGGGCATTGTAGCCCGTCATTTCTTGGTCGCCGTAACGCACCCTTCCAACGTGCACCTCGTCCAAAAAGCCGTTGAGGGCGACCTTCAACCGACGATACTCCGTGCGTATTGCCACACCGTAAGGCGCGTAACCATACCACATTCGCAGCCGATTTTCTGAATCGCAAAGATTCCAGCAACTCAGGTAATAGCACTCGCTGTAGAGACGATTTGATGCCTGGTGGTGGTTCAGTTTCAGCTCATCTTCAAGCGCGTAGCGCACCAAACTAAGTGTCCGACGGAGATAGGCGTCCGTTGGTAGACCCTCGTTGGAGTCGCCTGCTTTGTAAAGATCGGTACGCCGAAAATATAGCTCCTGGTTGGCCATTAAATCGCGGAAGAAATCCATTTTCATGAATCGCCAAATCTCCGCGTCTTCATTCGGTTCGATCTTCTTGTCGTGAGGAACAATTGGCATTTCCCGTCTCACGTATTCCGTGTCTTAAATGCTACCGTACGATTGATTGTATGAGTAATCCTCAATTATCCGTTCCCTTAGTTGATGCGGATAGCCTAGCGCAAAGACTGCTGGCCGTGGGAAATTCGCTAAAACCAATCGACGACGCAAACTACTTCTTCTTCGAGATTGTCCGCGAACTGGTAGATGCTGCGATCAAGAACTTTAATGAGTTACGACGCGGTTATGTGTCAGATCACCTAAATCTTGTCGCTTGGGCCTCGCGCAATTTGCTTGAGCTGACGGTGTTTACTAAGTACGTGCTGAAGTCGGGAGAAAATGCTCGGCGATATGGTGACGACAGGTTGATTGACGGCTGCGAGTTGATCATCGCATTAAGAGATCTGGAGCACCACTACGATCCGAGCGCGCCTACGCCAGAGCTAGATGACGCACTGAGAAGAATGGAAGATCAGAAAGCCGCGGAGAATGTGACCGCAATGAGGCATCTTGAGACGAGTGCTCTTGCCCGAGAAGTGGGGATGGAGCAGGAGTTCCGTTCAATGAATCGAGTATCATCAAAGCTCGTTCACCCCACGGCATGGTCGACGCTCGCGGAAAATGCAGGACGAAATAGCTATCCTGAAGCCAAAGATCTCCTTTTTGCTACGGGGATCGCAAATCTCAGTCAGATATATATTGAAGTCAGGGGCCATAACAACGCACGAGGCATGATGCCGATTTCTTGAACACTTCTGAGCGTTACAAATATCTCAACAATTGCATCATCGCCGAATCGCTTATCCAGAGAACGGCCTAAGCAATCATGCACTCAGCTTTGAGCTTGCTCCATCAGCCGAGTCATGCGTTTAAGGCCATGTGCCACGGCCCTTTGCCCTTTGCTGCTGCGGTAAGCGAAAATAGGAGAGGTCACCATGCCCTCTTCACCGCGCAATTTCGATCCGCCTTTCACTGACGTTCCCGGCGCCGTTGCCGAAATCAAGGCCGGACGCATGGTCGTTGTGGTCGACGACGAGGACCGCGAGAACGAGGGCAACCTGACGCTGGCCGCCGAGCACGTAACCCCGGAAGCCATCAACTTCATGGCCCGCTACGGCCGCGGCCTCATCTGCCTGACCCTGACCGAGGAACGTGCCGATCATCTGCGGCTCTTTCCCATGACCCAGCAGAACTCCTCGCGCTTTGGAACGGCGTTTACCGAGACTATTGAAGCGCGCGAAGGGGTGACGACGGGGATTTCGGCGGCGGACCGGGCGCACACCATCCGTACCGCCATCGACCCCAAGGCCACGGCCGCCGATTTGGCCCGCCCCGGACACATTTTTCCGCTCCGCGCACGCCGTGGCGGCGTGTTGGTGCGTGCGGGGCAAACAGAGGCATCCGTCGATCTGGCCCGCCTCGCAGGTCTGAACCCGTCAGGAGTGATTTGCGAGATCATGCGCGACGACGGCGAGATGGCCCGCATACCCGACCTGATTCCGTTCTGCAAGGAACACGGTCTGCTGATGCTTACCGTGGCCGAGCTGATCCGCCATCGCCTGCGCCACGAGCGCTACATTGTGCGTGCCGGCGAGTCGATCATCCAGACGAAGTACGGCGAATTCCGCATGATCGCCTACCAAAGCGAGGTCAACGGTGGCGAAAGCCACATCGCGCTGGTGCGCGGCGACCTGTGCCCCGGCTGCCCGGCCTTTCATGAGGGCCCCGCTGTGCTGCCCGACGGTTCCGGCGAAACGCGCTGCGCCTGTCCGCATCCCGTGCTGGTGCGCGTACACACCCGTTGCACGGCGGGCGATGTCTTCCACGCCGACTGCGGCTGCCGCGAAGTGCTCGACAACTCCATGCGCATGATTGCCGAAGAAGGTTGCGGCGTGATTCTTTACCTGCACAATACCTCGCGCGGATTTGAGATCGACCATACGCCTGCCGCGCCTTTCGGCCCGGGCGGAACGGTTTTACCTGCCGAGGAGCGCGAAGAGCATTCCGCGCGCCTGGTGCTTCATCAGCAGCTCCGCGCACGCGAGGGCTCCCAGGCCCGCAGCGGCCGCATCCTGCGCGCCATCGGCCTCGGCGGCCAGATCCTCTCCGACCTGGGCATCCGCCGCATCCGCCTGCTCTCCAACACCCCCATGCATATCCCCGCGCTCGAAGGTTTCGGCCTCGAGATCGTAGAGCAGGTGCCGATCCCGCTCGATAAATAAGCAGCCGGCAGGACCGCTCCAGGCCCCGCCAGAACAGATAGCTTCAGGGGCAGCTTCGCCCCAAATAAGCCATCACCAAGTGATATGACTGTCGTCACAGCCAGGTATGCTGGCTCGCGAGCCATATAGAGTGCGCGCCAGGTGCGCAAGGAGGCACTGTGTCCAAACTATCTTGTGCAGCATGCATGATGCTTTGTTTGGGACTCTCCTCGATCTCGCAAGAACCGAAGCCGCAGAGCACCATCCAGGACAAGTACCACGTCATCGAAGTGAACGATTTCCAAATCAAGGAGGGAGTGGATCTCAAGCCCGAATACTTTACCGCCCTTCAGGATGAGTTGCAGAAGCAGCTTGAGGAGTCGCACAAGTTTCAGGCCGTGTTGCGGCCCGGTCAGCCACCGCCGCAACCGGACATGCCGGTTCTGAGGCTCACCGGTTTGATTACAAAATTCAATCCGGGCAGCCGGGCAAAGCGCTACTTCCTCAGCAACGGAGCCGGCTCCAGCCAGATCTTCGTTCACACCAAATACATTGATCGAGCAACCGGCGAAACCGTCATCGAAGGCGAGGTGATCGGAACTCTTGCCGGTGGCTTCTTCGGCGGAGACTCGAAGAACGTTATGAACCAATTCGCCAGGGCCGTGGTGACGACAACCAAGCTGATGCTGCTGAAAACGCCCGCGCCCGCAATTGCGAATGTTGCCAATCCTGCGACCTCCGCCGAACCAGCCGCACCGAGAGAGCGGCAGACGATGGCCATCTCTCCTGACATTCTCGAAGAGAATCAGAAGGCGCTGAATGATCTTGCGGCGAAGGGCTACCGGCTCGTTGACTACTCTTCAACCAGCAACAAGGGTGCAACCCTCACGCTTGAGAAGACCGATGACGCATCCGGCCGGACTTACATGATGTTTCAGACCCTCCGCCTCGGCACCCTGCAGAACGAGCTGAACAAGGCTGCGTCAGAAGGCTATCGGCTGGTGCCGCACACGCTCGGCTTTCTCAAGGGCTATTTTCTTATCGCTGAAAAGCCTGCCACCGTCTCAGATGTGAAATATGAGTACCGTCTGCACGCCACGGTTCGCGTCTCAAGTGCCGAGAAAAATGTTCAAGAGGATCAGGCGCAGGGTTATGTATTGATCGACACTTCGCAGATGCTCAATTCCACCCATGTGATCGTTCTCGAAAGAGAGGTTCCCAAACCTCCGCAACAGCCTGAAGCTTAGCGGAATCAATCCGAGAAGACTCTTGTCGCGCTGTAGGTCTCAAACCGCGGCCAGGCGCAACCTGCCGCGACCTGTCGAGTTTGCGCCTGGCTGACTTCAGGACCGGAGATTAAAAAGCAGCGTAAAGTTGACATTGTTATGAGGCGGGCTCCTGCGAAGGAAGATGCCGGTCTGCAAGTGGGCAGAGGCATATTCGGAATTCCCAATTTCATCTTTTTGAGCCGACAATTGGCCCAAAAAGTACAAAATCGCCCCAAAGTTTACTTCAAATACGGCTTTTGCTCTGATTAGTCCCCAAAACAAGTCTGGAACCTGTAGCATTGTCAGAACGGTCCCGGGCAAATTCTCTAGTTGCGAACTTTCCCTAAACCGCCGTCATGTGGATCCGGAAATCTGGATCGGATCCTCGGCACGAGCGCTTGTTCGATCAATTCAAGGTTCAGGTTGCCGTCGTCGCACTTAAGCGTGGCTCTTCCGGCAGGAGGCCACAATAGTTTCACTCTTTCGCATTGCGGCAACCCCCTGAGATTGCTGTAACGCCAACCGCACCCGCACCAGGAAAGGTTGGAATCGATGAGCGTTCATCTTGTGAATCCAAGCGACAATTCATTTGGTACGGCCGTGATCACACCGCGATGGCTATTTGTGCTCGCGGCAGCAACCCCAACCCTGGCGGGCGATCCAATCCTGGTGGACGAATCTCTCGAACAGATTGTCCCCGAGACCATCAATCCGGGAGACATTGTCGGCATAAGCGTGCACACCGGCAACGCGCTGCGCGGATACTCCGTGGGGCGCATGGCGCGCAGCCGCGGCGCCTGGGTCGTATATGGCGGCATACATGCAACGCTGTTTCCTGAAGAGGTCTTCGAGCAGGGAGAAGCGCATGCCGTGGTTACGGGCGATGGAGACGTAGCCTGGGGCAGGGCCGTTACCGATTGCCTCGCAGGCAAGCCGGAGAAAATCTACTCTGGCGGGCGGATTGAAGGCGACGAGTTCCTGGCCGCGCGGTGGGATCTGATGAATCCCGAAAAGTACATGTGGGCCTCCGTGCAAACCATTCGCGGCTGCCCCAAGCACTGCTCATTTTGCAGCGTCTGGCGCACTGACGGCCAGAAGCCACGCCAGAGAAAATTCCAAAGCGTGGTGGATGAGATCATCGCGCTCCGCCGGCTCGGATTCCGGTTCATCGCGCTGGCAGACGACAACTTCTACCCGGTGACCTTTACCGATCTGCGGCTGGCGCGCGAGCAGGGAAACACCGCCAAGGTGGAAGAGCTCACCGCCATTCGCAACGAGCGCTTTCAACTGATGGAAGAGCTGGCCAAGCTCCCTCGCGACATGGTCTTCTACACCCAGATGACGATGGAAGCCGGCGAGGACGGCGAATATCTGGACGCCATGCGGAGAGCCAACATCAAAGGCGCCTTGGTAGGCGTTGAGGCCGTGACCCCCGAGGGACTGAAGGCTGTCTACAAGGACTGGAACTACTCCGGCGAAGCCCTGGCCAAGCAATTGCAGACATTCAAGGCGCATGGCGTTCACGTGCTGGGCTCGTTCATCTTCGGACTGCCGACCGACCGCGCCGCCACCTTCGACGCAACCGTCGAGATGGCTCTCAAGGCCGGTGTGACCTTTGCACAGTTCGTGATGATGACGCCGTTTCCGGGAACCGTGGACTTTGGCCGCTGGGAGAAAGAGCAATCGCAAAATCCAGCAATGGTAGGCGACGTGCCGATCACGCGCTATTGGCTGATCCCCACTGAAGTGCGTCCCAAGATGTTCACTCCGCATCCCACCATGAGCTCCGATGAGATCAGGGAGCGCACCCAGAAAGTCTGGGACAGGTTCTACAACTGGAAATCGATTTGGGAACGGTCGGCGTGCACGCCCACCCTTAAAGCCAGAATCGCCTTCATGTTTCTCTCCAAGCTCTACCGGCAGATGTACGCGGGAACCGGCATCTCAACCGACAGCGCGCGGCGAAAGAAGTCCAAGCGTTGGGCGCGTTTCACGGCGCATCAATGCAAAAAGCTCTTCCGCGCCAAGCCCATGCCGGAGCTCGAAGGCCCACGCTGGGATATCGGCCTGCAACCGGCGCAAGTAGCGGAAGCCTTCCCGATCATAGGCGATTGAGGCGGCCATCGCAGCTGTATTCAAATCAGCATAAGCCCTCACGGCCTGCGTGCCGCATTTTGCTATGCGGTCTTCATATTCCAGTGTGCTCAGTATTGGATACTGGAGTAGGAGACTTTCAGCAATGAGCAAATGTTCCACCAGCGGACTGATGGGCGCGCCGGTCACCGGCAAGCCGGTAACTGAATGCCAGAACCTGGGCGAAGTATTTGAAGCGGCTCTGCCCGCCTTCGGCGGCGCATATCTGCGGCGCGTGTATGAGGCCATGAAGGCCGTCATCGAAAAGCGCATTCCGCTCGTCGTCACCTGTGCGGGGCCCATCACGGTTTCCGATCAGCATCGCGCCTGGCTCATTCCGTTCATCAAGGCGGCCAACACCGCCTACCTCACCGTCACTGACGCCATCTGCTATCACGACGGCCATGACTGCCTGCGCAAAAGCGATCAGCGCCCCATCCGCGAAGTGGCCCTCTTCGGTGACGATGCCGAGCTGCGCGAGAACGGTGTCATCCGTGTTGCCGATACAGGCTTCGAAGAGCAGGTGCTCTTCGACCAGGATGCCGTAGCTACTGAAATCCTGCAGCGCCCCGAGTTCCAGAAGCGCATGACCACCACCGAGCGCAATTACCTGCTCGGCAAAGAATTTGGCCGCCGCGAAAAAGCGCTCGGCGTTGCGCCGGGCCTGCTGAGCACCTGCGCCGAAATGGAATTGCCCGTCTTTATCGGCGCGCCCGCCGACGGCAGCATGTTTCTCAACTCCGTTAAGCTGTGGGCGCTTGAGCGCATGGGCAAAATCAAATATGGCTTCGATTACGATCTGCACGAAGATGTCTTCGAGTCCTGCGCCTACCACTACTGGGGCCTGTTCAACTCTGAGGCAAAATCAATTGCGGTCATGATCCTCGGCGGCGGCGTGCCCAAGAACTATTCGCTGCAGCCCGAGCCCGCGCTCTCGCAGATCTTCTTCCTCGACAACATTCGCGGCTACGACTACGACGCGCAGATCGTCTCAGCGCCGGTAACCGACGGCAGCCTGTCGTCTTGCGAGCCCGCCGAGGCCGTGTCGTGGGGCAAGGTCAATCCCGATACCTACACCACGCAAACCGTAAGCATGCAGGGCGACTACTCGTCGTACATGCCGTTCATCGTGCGCGCGCTCGTAGGCAAAGACCTGCTCCACAACCCGCCCCAGCCGCTGCGCTTGTACGGGAAACGCGAAGAGCTGAAGAAGAAGTTGCTTGAGACGATTGCGAAGGATGACCAGGCGATGGAGAAGATTATGGGCACATTGTCGATACCGCAGGAGTTGAAGATTTAAGTAGTCAACTGTGCTATACCGGGTTTCGCAAAAATCTAGGCCTGAGATACCCGCCTGCGGAACCATCCCCTATCCGTAATATTGAAACTTTTTCCAGAACTCGGGCCATGACTCGCGCATATTGCGGCAGACGTAAATAACCGGACGGTCTCCTATGGAAGAATTCACGATTCCGTGAGGGTTCGAAAGCACTGCGGCCGACTGGCACGATGCAAAAATCCTGCTGAGATCGCTCTCCTTGAACCCTATCGCAATCACAACCTGTGGCGGTAGATTGCCGTAGCCGCGCAGCCAGTTTGAGTTCATCCCGCTGATTGCCTCGGGCAGGCCGTAGCGCGGCCCGTAAAGATTCACCGCTCCGGCTTCGCCCTCGTCGCCTGCCAACACTCTCACGCTACTGCGCTCTTCGGGCGGCAATGCGTCACGAACATGGGCAACGGTGTCAACCATCTCATGCCAGCCAAGCTCAGCGTTGAAACACTGGTTCATCGCGTCGGCATAACGCCACCAGGCAGACGCTATGGGAGCGATCGGTACGGTGACGGCGAAAGTATTCACCGCAGCAATCGCAAGCAATATCCAAACCGTCCGAGTGGTTGCTGTTTGAGTGTGCGGGGTTTTTGTGCCAAGCCAGCTTTCACCCCACACAGCTCCAGCTGCGAGCAGCATGGGGTATGCCGCGGCCATGTAGTAGTCGCGGCCCCTGGCGGCTACAAAAAGGACCAGAGGGATGGCATACATCCACGCAAGCAAGCGGAACGGCTTACCGCGCTCGGTTGCGAGCAGAAACCACAATCCCCCGCACCAGAGCGGAACAGTGAGAGGGCTTATTACACGCCACAATTGACTGGGAATGAAGTAATCGGTTCTGCCCATGGCTACGTCGCGCGCGTGAATACTCTGCATCCAGGGCAACGCGACGAAGCTGTGCTGCAATTGCCAAATAACAACCGGCGACGCAATCGCAATGGAAACCAAAACTCCGCACCAGAACCAGACTGATCGAAAATGTCGGCGGTTCCGCGTCAGCAACATCCCAATTAGTAGGCCCGCTGCGAAAAACAGGATGGTGTACTTCGTCAGAAGCCCAAGCCCCATCCCGGTTCCGATGGCAATCCACCAGCGAGGGTCGTTTGAAGCCAGGAGGCAGGTTACTGCCCAAGCCACCGCGACCCAGCAGAGCTGGTCGAAGGTCATATAGGAGAGGAATGTACCCGCAAAGGAAATGGGTCCTGCGACGCCTGCTGCAACCGCCGCCACCAGCATGGCGCGCCTGCCTCCACCCATTGCGCGGGCCATCAGTCCCGTCAGAACACCGATGAGTCCTACGGCGACTGCAGGCAGGAAGCGGAAACCCACGAGGCTCGTCCCGAAAAGCAACAGCTCAACACGCGCCAACCACGCGGTCATTGGAGGATACACAATGTAGCACCAGTCCAGATGCATCGCGTTGGTGTAACTCAGCAGCTCATCGCGGTGGAATCCGTAGCGGCCACTGAAGGCCAGGTGAATCGCGGTGAAAGCAAGGCCGGAAAGCCAGAGCGCACGCATGTCTCGGGTGGAAACTCGGCGCGCAGAGAGAGGTTCGTCCATAGCGGCCCCAATTGTGATTGTGAAGTCGCGCCCATTGTAATGCGGGAACTGTGCAATCGGCTATGATTCGCGTAATCCCAGCGTTTTCTTCCGAAACCTTGGATTATGCTACCTTTCGTCTCTCCGACGATCTCACCCCTTCGCCCCAAGTAACTCATTCAACTTCTTAATCACCGGAAACGCATCCGTGATGTAGACTATGTCGGCTTTGCCGCGCGTCCAGCCGCAGTTGGGGTCGAGCGAGATGGCGCGGCGGTCGCCGATGAATCGCCAGCCCACCACGTGCGGCTCTTCGCCGTGGCAGCAGGTTGACAGTCCTTTGGCGTGGCGCGGCGTTGCGCCGGTTTGGCCAATCTGGTTCATGTGCGTCAGGAAGGGAAGCACAGAGTTCCCCTCGCCGCCCTGGTCGACGAGCGACTTGCTGCTTCCGAGCGAGGCGCCCGTAGCGCGCAGCAATCCCAGAATCAGCTCGGCTGCTTCCGCGGTGTGCACTTGCCCGTCAGGCTGCTTCTTGGTCCATCCGGCTCCGGCTACAAACAGCATGCGCGCATCGGGGCGGATGGTCTGCTCGTCCTGCTTTGGCGCGCGAATGCCGCTCACGGTGGTGCGCGTGGCGGGCAGCTCAACGGCAACTTGTTCTACTTGCGCCGTGCCGGGCGCGGCAGCATAGGCCGCGTGCGTGCCCGCGTCCAGAACCACAACCCAGGGCCGCGTGCTGCGGCTGATGACCGCTTCAACGCGCTGGCGATAAAACCACCGTGAAGCTTCAATCTTGTCCTCGCCGCCGAGGGCCGCGATGTGCGTGTCAACAACGCCCCTGAGCCTGTAGGCAACACCCGCAGCCACGCGCACAAGCCGTGCGCCCGCAGGCACAAGCACGATGGTTGCATTGGCCGCGCGGCACAGTGCTTCGCATGCTGCGGCATCTGTTGCATAACGCGGCTGGGCCAACGCTTCACCTGAGACGGCAAGCAGCTTTGCTCCCGTAGCCGCAAGCGTGTTAGCCGCCGCTGCGTCGCCGATGATGCCGATGGCGAGCGGAGCGCCGAGCCGCGCAGCCAGTTCAACGCCCGCCGTTACCGCCTCAAGCGAAGCGCGCGTGAGTGCGGAGCCGGTTTCGTCTGCGTGTGTGAGTACCAATATCGATTCCACCATTGCGTTCCCTCAGGGGCTAAAGCCCTCAATCGTGTTTGGCGCATTACGGCACGACTGAAGTCGTGCCCTGACACAAGACAATTGCCCGGTGCCGGTCCGCTATTCGGCTCTAATCCACTCGACGAGTTCGGCGGCAATCTGTTCAGGAGTCATGTCTTTCACTACGCGCGTTGTGCGCTGCTGCTTGGGGAGGCTGACCGAAACATAGCTCAGTCCGTTCGCGTCGAGTGTTGCGGCCTTGGCCTTTTGCAGTGCGGGCATCATGGTGCGCATATTGGCCATGCCGATCTGCGGATTGTTTCTCGGTTCCGCCAGGTTGCCGGTGGCCCAGCCCAGCACAGCCGGTGCGCTTGTGCAGGCCGAAACCTGGTGGCGGCCGCCCTCGATGCGTTCCAGCACTTCAAACGATCCGTCATCGCGTAATTCGATCTGGTCAACGCCCTGGAACTGTTCGGTGATGCCGAGCCGCTCGCCGACGATCTGCATCGTTACGCCCGCGCCCCGCGTTGCCGACTCCCACCCACCGAAGAGCAGCATCTTGCCGCGGTCGAGGCTGGGGATTGCGGAGATGGTGTCGGCCAGTGCGGCTGCCGTGGCATGCGCGTCGGAAAATCCGCCGATGGGTCCGTCGATGGGCACTAGTTCGAAGGCGACCTTCTGCGCCACGGTCATCATCACCTGCTGCAGCTTTGCCTTGGGTCCGAGCGAGACGAGCCACAGCTTGCTGCCCGGATTTTTGGTAACGAGATTGGCTGCTTCATAAAGCGCGCATGCTGCCCACGGATCAAGCACCGCAGGCAACACCATTTCGTTCTTAAGTCCCGGGCCGGCAGGCGTAGTGACCGGCTCCAGCGTCTGCAAAGGATCAGGCACGATTCCGGCGCAGACGACGATGTTTAATTGCGTTGGCATTACTTTTTCTCCCTGAGCTATTAGCTCTTAGCTGTTAGCTTTTAGCTCTCTTGCTTAGCGTTTGAATGAATGCCCTTAGCGTTTTCGAAACTTCATCACTGAGACGTTCTGCGTCGTTCAACTGACTGAGATTGGCCATTCCAAGATTGCGAGCCACAACCAATTGAGTTTTAAGTTCGAAAAGAGACCCTTGGGAAAGTCCGAGAAACTGTCGGAATTCTGCGTGGTTCAGTCGGCCACGTCCTTCAGCAATATTGCTCGCAATCGAAACGCTTGACCTTCTCATTTGAGAGACCAGCCCATACATTTCGTCTTTCGGGAATGTCCGAGTAAGTCTGTAAACGCAAGTTGTAAGCTCGATTGCTTTCTGCCATACCACTAAGTCGTGAAAGTCCTGTGCCACAAATCTCCGTCCTATATGTTTTGCTGACAAGAATAAGCCCGATCCTGCACTCAGGAGCTAATAGCTAAAAGCTAAGAGCTAACAGCTGTTTTCAATTCTCGGCCGAATGTAGCCCTCCCGCCCCCGCGTTGAACTCCACATTGTCTCCCGGACAATTCCACAAGCATCCGCCGCAGTGGACGCATTTTTCGCGCTCGAAGGTGGGCAAGCCGTCGTCTCCTTCTGTGATCGCCTGGCCGGAACACATCGCTACGCAGGTCTTCTCGCTGCATGCGGCGCAATGTAGCAGATCGCGGAACCGGACGTGATCGGTAGAGCCGGGCATGGCCTGAACCTTGCCGCCCACCAGCATCGCGTCCTGTTGCGTAACCAGCAGCTTGCCGTCGTAGGGGATCTCAGGCCATCCGCGAACTGTCAGCAACGCGTCGTGTAGCGAGCGCCCCTCCGCGTGGGCAATCTCCGCAGCCTGTTTCAGTTGCCGGCTCTCGCTAGAACCCTGCGCAAAGGGCTTGATCTGGCGGGCAGCGGGTTTGGGGTGCAGCTTGAGTGAAATGAGCCCTTTCGTGAACCCGGAAATGGCCATTCCAACTATGCCTGCAACCATACCCCTATGGAAGCCGTTTCGAGCGTTTTCCGCCTCGTGCGCGCCGCGCTCGACCCAGCTTGCGCGCCGCCGCGCTTCATAGGTCGCGGCAAGATTTTCGTGCGTGAATGGCTTGCCTGCGCGCAGTAGTTCGAGCACGGCTTTACCCAGTTGCATGCCCGTTGTCCACGCCTCGTCAACACCCGAGCCAGTGAGCATGTTCGTGGAGCCCGAGCCTTCACCGATGCGCGCGAAGCCATCGCCGGTTAAAATGGGCTCGCCACGCCGCCCCGACTCTTCAAGCGACTTGGCTCCCCACGAGCGCAGCGTTCCGTTCCTGAGCACGCGCCACAGCGCCGGGTGCTGGATGTAGTGCTGCAGATAACGGTAGACCGTGCGCGAAGGATCGCGCATCCACGACGGCACAAAAATGCCAACCGACACCAGCCGGCCAGGATGCACGTACATGAAGCCGAAGATCTCCGGCTCTGGATAGCCGAAGGTATGCCACACGGTTCCGGGTTTCAGTTCGTCGCTGTCAGAGTTCTCTGGCAGCTCGATCACAAACTTCATGCCCAGCGCCCAGTCACGCGGGCCGTCCTGTCTGTTGAGCGCGCGGCCAACCTGACCCACTGGTCCATCGCCGACAACGGTCAAGCGTGCATGCACATCCATGCCGGGCATGTAACCGTCGCCGGGGCTGCCGAACTTGTCTACACCTTGGTCTGCCAGGCGCAGGCCGGTCACGGCTTTGCCTACGTGCAGAGGTGAATTTACCGGTGTGCCGGGCCAGATCTGGACCAAACCGCCAGCCATGAGCTGTGTTGCAACCCACTGGTTGAACTGGCCGATGGAGAGAACGAGTCCGCCGTGTTTGTTGAGGAAGGCCGGCGTCCAAGGCAGTTCGAAGGCGTGGTCTTTAAGCAGCAGATCGCCACCGAGGCGTAGCAGTTTGTCGCCAATTCGCAACAGCGCGGAGCGACGGCTTGCTCCCACCGAATCGAGCAGGTAGAGCACTCGTTCACTGGTTACGTCGGTGGCCATCGGGATGTCGGCTGGATCGAGCTTTGGAAAGCTTGCTTTGATGCCTCTTCCCTTGGTGACCACGCCACTGACACCCGCAGCCAGATCGTCGGCGCGTTCGTAGCAGAGAACTTGCAGCGGCATGCCGGGAATGACTTTGCTTTCGAGTGCAGGGTCGGTGGGATTATCGTTCCATGCCTGCGTGAGCGTTGTCAGAAAGCCGCCCATCGCAGGACCGAATCCGGCGCAGGCAATGTCGACTTCCATCGATTGGCGTTCGGTTTCGAGGGATGGATTGACTTCTGTGACTGGGTCTGTGCTCATGAATAGGTCTCCATTGAGCAGGCAAGATTGAGATCTTCGTATCCCACCCATGAATCAAAGGGCGATTCATGGATGGGGCACCCATGGTGTGAGGGAGAACTCAAGGTTCGAATTCGAACTTTTCCGCTCATGCCGGATAGTCCAGAGCTTCAGGAATCATGACCTTGCTTACGGTGTCTGCGGCGCGATCCTTGGCCAGCCGCGCACCCGTCAGGCAGGTGGTGAGCTTGCTTTGCAGGCGAAGGAATTCGGCTGAGCCTGCGCAACCGGCGCATGGGCCCGCTTTGAGCGGATGGCTGCCATCTGACTGGATCACATCTATCGCCATGGCCGAGATGCCCGGCATGGTTTCTTCGTACACATCAAGCTCGCTGGCGAGGAAACAGCCACGGTGTTCCTGTTCGTCCCATGTGGGATGGCAATTGTAACCGAAGACCAGCTCCGCGCAGATGCGTGAAGTTTCGCCTGCTGCTTGCGCTGCCTGCACGTGGCACAGATCGCTGAGAAATTGCACTGTGCCGTCGAGACCTTCGGATGCGACTGCGTCGGCAGCACCGCGCGACTGCAACTCGAGCACGTCGAGAATCTGCGCGCGCGAGGCAAGCAGCCAACACAGTGCATCGGCGAGCGCGAAGGTTACGCCCTGGCGCTGGCCGTGATAGAGCTTGTTGCCTGCCGGATCAGTGGCGGTTTGCAGATGATTGATCGTCCAGAGCCACATATTCATGGCGGAAGCGAGCGTGCATGCGCCGGTGCCGGGATGAGCAGAGGCAATGCGGCGCATCTCGCGCATCCATGTGCGGAACTCGGCCAGGAACAGATCGGAGGTCATGGTGACTGTGAGCTGGCGGCGCTGCACGGCCTCAGGACCTTCGTAAGTGGCTTCGAGCTGGGCATCCATCCACTTGTTGGCAAGGAAACCGGGGCAGTCCTCGGTAATGCCATAACCGCCCATCAGGCTCACGGCCTCGCGCATCATGTTGGCGCCGTGTCCTGTGTTCCAAAGCTTGGTGGCAGGGCACAGCACATTGGCTTCGGCGTCCATCAGCACGAACTGTACCAGTGGGTCGGCTTCAAGTTCAGCACGGAGTGGATCGCCGGGCTTGAGCGAGAGCAGTTGGATAGCTTTCTCCTCGCTTTCCTTCAGAGCCTTCATCTCGGCGCGGCCGCCCTGGACGCCTTGTTCCTTGAGGATTGCGGTCTTGTTCTTTTCCAGCGGATCGAGCGCGTCGAACAGCCGAGCGGCTGCAAAACCAAGCGATGCCGCAGCCTCGCCCGTGGCCCACACGTCGACAAGGCGGTGCAATGCATCTTCGCGCTGCTGAATGCCTTGTTCATAGCGAATCGATCCCGGCTTGGAGCCTTCAGCGCCACGGAAGCGCTGGCGTTGATAGCGGATCACTGGTTCGACTGCTGAAAGCAGCTTGGACGCGGTCATGAGGCCAACCGGCACGCGCGTGCGGCGGAAGACCGCGTCAATTACTTCGCTGTGATTGTAGTTGGGAACAATGACGCCATCTTTCAGCGTATATCCGCCAACAATGCGGCCAGCCGGAACCTTGAGGTTGAAGATTGGATCGCCGGTCGAGGAGAGCTGGTGAACCAGTTTCTTGGTGGGGGTTCCGCGATCGAAGTTTCCGGGATCGCTCTCTTCAAGGATGATGATGCAACTACCCTTGATGCGCGGATCTTCAGAGCTGACGGCTGCAGTGACGAAGTTGGCAAATGAAATGCCGGTGATGAAACGTCCGCGCTTGTCCACCTGCAGCATAGGTTCTTCGCCGAGCTTCCACTCGGCGATGCTCATGCGGCCGCTGAGCATGCCTGTGTCCACGCCGACGTAGGGGATGGGCTCAGTGAGCGCGAATGCGCCGCGCCATGGTTTGCGGTCTTCGCCGGGCTGCGGAGGAGCGGCGAGACTCTTGTATTTCGCAACCTGCTCTGTTGTGCCGCGCTCGTGGATGGGCGCCAGCGCCAGAAAGCTGGCCAGGCTTGCAGTGGCGGCGCCGCCGTCTACCCACGCAAGTTCAAACGCAGCCAGCGACAGGGCCAGGTTCTTGGGGCCAACGATGAACCCGCCTTCTTCCGGCTCCATGAATGCGGCGGTGATGCCGGACCGGTCGAACGCCTCCAGCATTTCTTCCTTTGCGGCAGTCCACTCGTGGGTGTTGCGCTCACCGGCGGCAACCATGCGGGCAACCGTGCCGCGGGCAACGGTTCGGGACGACTGAACAAGCATTTGCAGGTCAAAACGATCGGCGAAACGCCACTGGATTTGGCGGACCGCGTCACCCGGCAATGTGAGCATAGTCCTGGTTTCAGAAACCACAGCTGTGGTCATAGAAGTGTCCTCAAGCAGCGGTTCAATTGTGGCGCTTTTGGCGCGGCTCGGCATGTGACTCACATCACGAACAGATTGTGTAAAAGGGAGCTGCGGAACCACCAAGATCAAGGGCATGAAACAAAGCATTACGGTCGAATTTGCAGGGGTCTGAGGGTACTTAAGCCATTCCCTGTCTTGCTCGTGTGAGTTATGTCATTCCACACCGGAGAACCTGTGTTGCATTTCGTTGTCAGGCCTTTGTGATTCCTATCACTGCGGGAAATCTCGCAGAGGCGTGTTCTCAAGGTACGAACCCAGCAATTGAACGGCCTTACTGGAGGCGGGGGCCATAACCGGGCATCAGGGGCAGTCTCTCTGGTACCAGCACAAGGAAGACGGCAGGATGGAAGAAGCCGCGAAAGAAGACAGGGTGCGGAAGGCAGGGGCACTACCCCGGAAAACTGGCCTGGCACGGAAAGTAATCCAGGCAGGCGGTCTGGCGGCAGTGGTTGCCGGTTTGCTGCTTTTCAGCACCGCAAGGCTCGCCGCGCAATCCGAGTGTCTCGCCTGCCACGGCGACGCCAGCATGACCGACACGAACGGTCACAGCATTGCCGTCGACGGAAAGGTATTCAGCGAGAGTGTCCATGGCCCTTTCAGCTGCAAAGACTGCCACACGGACATCAAGGAGTATCCTCACCCCGACAAGATTGCCAAGGTGGAGTGCAAGAGCTGCCATGCCGATGAGGCTTCAGGCCTGGCCGGCAGCGTGCACGCGGACGCGAAAGAGCATCCCTGCACAAGCTGCCACGGCAGCGCCCACAAGATCTTTCCCAAGACCGATTCGCGCTCGGCAGTGTATCCCCTGAATATTCCTAAGACTTGCGGACAGTGCCACAGCAACGATGGAATGGCCAACAAGCATGGGCTGGCAAGTGTCTACCCCAAGTACATTGACTCGATCCACGGCTTTGCGCTCAGCAAGGAAGGCCTGCTGGTGGCGGCAAACTGCCAAAGCTGTCACGGATCGCACCGCATCCTGAGCCACAAGGATCCGCAGAGCCCGACGTATAAGACAAACGTTCCCCAGACCTGCGGGAAATGCCACGCCAAGATCAACGACGACTACATGCATGGAGCGCACGGCAAGGGCCTTGTCAAAGGTGACCTGAAGGCTCCGGTCTGCACCGACTGCCACACGGCTCACGAGATTGTGCAGCCCACGGAATCGGATTTCCGCATGCAGTCAACGCCGATCTGCGGCTCCTGCCATACGGACAAGCTTTCGACGTATCACGACACGTTCCACTCGCAACTGGGATTGCTGGGCGGCTACGTTGAAACCGCGCGATGCTGGGACTGCCACGGAGCGCATGAGATTCTGCCTGCATCCGATCCGCGCTCGCCGATTAACGAGGCCAATCTGGTAAAGACCTGCGGCGCCTGCCACAAGGGCGCCAACAAGAGTTTTGTGCAGTACCAGCCTCACGCCAACGCACACGACCGCAAGATGAACCCCGAGATCTATTTCGTTCGGCTGTTCATGAATGTTCTGCTTGTCAGCGTACTCACGTTCTTCATCATTCATACGATTCTTTGGTTGATCCGCGCTCGCTACAACCAGATCAAGGGGAAGTCTTCAGAGGGAGGTAACCGTGACTGATTTGGAGCAAGCGGCACCGGTAAACGCAGAAAAGGCGGCTGCCAAGGGCCGGTACTTCATGCGCTTTACGCGTGAACAAAGGTACATGCACGCGGTTCTATTCACCACATTTCTTGGCCTGGCCGCCACGGGATTACCGCTGCGATTCAGCGATAGCATCTGGGCGCGCGGGCTTGCCAAAGGAGTCGGCGGATTCGGTGCGATTCTTTTCTTCCATAAGTTTTTTGCGGTGGTGCTTTCGATTGCATTTCTGCTTCACGTAAAAGACATCTTTCAGCGCGGCATCATGCATCGCGATAAGTCGATCTTCTGGGGGCCGACTTCAATGGTGGCCAACTGGAAGGACGTCAAGGATCTGATTGCGCATCTACGCTGGTTTGTCGGCCTGGGCAAACGGCCACAGTTCGACCGCTACGCCTACTGGGAGAAGTTCGATTACTGGGCCGTGTTCTGGGGCATGATCGTCATCGGCTTCTCAGGATATGCCATGTGGTTCGCACCATTCTTTGCGCAATTTCTGCCTGGATGGGCGCTAAATGCGGTGCTGGTGATCCACAGCGAAGAAGGGCTCCTGGCGATCCTGTTCATCTTTTCAATTCACTTTGTGAATACGCATCTGCGCCCTGACACCTTTCCGATGGACATGGTTGTGTTTACCGGAGTGGAGAGCGAAGAGGAGTTTAAACACAAACGGCCGATGGAGTATGAACGGCTGGTAAGGGAAAGCAAGCTTGAGGCGCGGCTGGGAGAGGCTCCGCAAACCTGGCTTGTGAACTTCTCGCGCGTGGTAGGGACCATCGCGATTGTGATTGGGTTGACATTGTTGGTGCTTACCCTGACTGCTTACTTTACCTAAATTAAGGCAATTTACAGTTCGTTTGATACATGTGCGAACTCCGCGAGGAGATAGAAATTAGTGAAAATAAGTACGCTATAGTTTGTAAGCCCGGAGAGCCGCAAACCGCACAGGGATGCGGCTCTCCGGGCATTTTTTTGCGCCTGTGACCCGAGTCACTGAGATAATTTGCGGCAAAGAATCTCCTCTTAGGCGTGAAAGAAAGTAAAAATAAAGTCAGCTATACGCTCGTCTTAATGCTTCTGGTTCTGGCGTCCGCAACCTGCTCGGGACAAAAGATAAAGGACTCTGATTGCCTCGCCTGTCACTCCGATACAACATTGACCAAAGATGTAAATGGCAAGCAGGTGAGTCTCTATGTGGATGAGAGCAAACTGCAGGTCTCTATCCACGGGAGCATGTTCGGTTGCGTGGACTGCCACAAGGACGTAAAGAGTCTTGCGCACGAGACGCCGCCGAAGAAGATTCGTTGCGCGGATTGCCATGCCGATGCACAGGACGCATATGCGCACAGCGCGCATGGGATTGCGCGTAAGGTAGGCTCACCGGCCGCGGCCTGCCAGGACTGCCACGGTGGAGCCCACGAGATTCTGGCAGCCGGCGATCCAAAGTCGCCGGTGAGCCACGAAAACATTCCGTATGCCTGCGGCAGATGTCATGGGCAGAAGTTCCTGATGGAGTCGAACGGGCAGAGCGCGCAGCCGTTCATCAGTTACCAGGAAAGTGTTCACGGCAGAGCGACCGAAAAAGGATCGGAGAAGGCCGCGGTCTGCACGGATTGCCACGGCGCGCATGCGATTCTTCCGGCTAACGATGACAAGTCGCCGATCTACAAGTTCAACGTGCCCACGACCTGCGGCAAGTGCCATGCGGACATCGACAGCACGTTTATGCGGAGCATTCACGGGCAGGCGCTGGCGCACGGTAATCAGATGGCGCCCGCTTGCACGGATTGTCACGGAATTCACTCGATCAAGTCGCACTCCGATCCGAATTCGCCCGCGGCGGAGAAGAATGTCTCCCGCGATATCTGCGCGCGCTGCCATGAAGGTGTGCGGCTTTCACAGGAGTTTGGAGTTCCAGGAGGGCGCGTATCGAGCTATTTTGACAGCTATCACGGTTTGGCGTCGCAGGGCGGCTCAGTGGTGGCTGCGAACTGCTCAAGCTGCCACGGTGTGCACAACATTCTGCCTTCGAGCGATCCGAACTCGACCACCAATCACGCCAACTTGGGTACGACCTGCGGCAAATGCCACCAGGGAGTGACGCAGAAGTTTACGCAGACACAGGTACACATGGGCGACGGCATCCATCCGAACGATATCGGATCGATTGCGGTGCGCTGGGTTCGGATCATTTACATCGTCCTTATCCTGTTGGTGATCGGCGCCATGTTTGTTCACAACGCAATCATCTGGCGCAGGAAGGCGGTTGAGCGGCGCAGGATGATGAATCCGTACATGGTGCGCATGACTACGAACCAGCGCCGGCAGCACCTGATTCTGTTAACGAGCTTTATTGTTCTGGTTATCACCGGATTTGCGCTCAGGTTCCCGGACACCTGGTTCGCACATGTGTTTGGCATGGGAGAACACTGGCGCGGCATTATCCATCGGGTGGCGGGTGTGGTGCTGATGGGTGCGGGGATCTACCACGTCTTTTATCTGGCGGTAGCGCGCGAGGGAAGACGTCTGATTCGCGACCTGATACCGAAGCCTAAGGACGGCTTTGATGCATGCAACACGATGCTCTATTACCTGGGATTGAGAACCGAAAAGCCGAAGTTTGGCCGCTTTAGCTACGCGGAGAAGGCCGAGTACTGGGCTCTGGTGTGGGGCACAGCGCTGATGGGGCTGACCGGCGTGATGTTGTGGGCCAAGGTATGGGTGGGCAATACGCTGGCGCGCTGGTGGGTCGATATCGCGACCGCAGTGCACTTCTATGAGGCGATTCTTGCTACGCTCGCCATTCTGATATGGCACTTCTACCAGGTGTTCTTCGATCCGGATGTGTATCCAATGAACTGGGCGTGGTGGGACGGCAAGATGCCTGTGGAACAGTACAAGCATGAGCACGCGCTGGACGCGGAAGCTGCGGACGAGGCGGAGAAGAAGGAGTAAGGCAGCCTCTTAGCCCTTAGCTTTTCAAATTGAATTGAGAGAACGGGTTGACTGCGGATTTTGGGGGCAGCCGTTCTCCCGCAGGGGTTAAAGAGGCTGCGGAAAAAGTCGATGTACCGGGTTTTTGCAAGAACGAACATTGCGCAGGGGCTAAAGCCCGCGTTGATTCTGCTGCATTTTCGGCACGACTGAAAGTCGTGCCCTTTCACAAAACCGTTTAAGAAATGCGCTTGAGCGACCGGCCGTCAGAAGCTAACAGCGATCAAAAGGGGTAAGAGCTAACAGCTAGAAGCCGTTCTTACACTCGCCAGTTGTCAGCGCGCCAGTTCTTGATGCGTTCCTTGATCTGTTTGCGGTTGAGCTGGTGTTCGAGCGCCTGCTTGGCAAGCTCAACCACTTCGCCGTCTCCGGCAAAGCGCAAGCCTATCAACTGGTCTTCAGTGAGTTTATAAATCTGGGTGTGCCATTCCGCGGGCGCCAGGGCCTGCAGGCGCAGCCGCTCTTCGAGTCGAATGACGCGGTCCTGCACCTTGAGCGGATAGATGCGCAGAATGAAGTAGGGGACAAAGACTACGATCGACAGGAATACCAGCCAGGCGGAGTAAAAGCCGAAGTGGTGTATCAAGTAAACAATCGCGACGACAAGGTTCGTTACCAATGCAGAAAGGGTGACGAGGTGAAAGTACGGATCGAAGCGGTTGTGGTTCTTAAGGCTCTGTGGTGCTGAGTTGCTCATGAGAAATCCTGATTCCTTCCAAACCTGAATTGGCTAATTGCACCGTGGGTACTTCTGCCGGTTCGCTCGCAATCGTGGGGCGGAATTGCTCATCGGCGCTGGCCGGATTTTCCCCGGCAGAGGGGAGGTCTGTCAACGTCGAAAGCTCCGCGGGGTTCAGCACTTCGGGATTCCGAAGAACGAGATGAAAGCGGCCTCGCGCGATGTAATCGACAAAAATCCCACCGGCAATGTACGGATTGAGGAGAAAGATAGGCACAACATAAGCGGTAGTGGTCAGCGACTCAGAGATGCTCTTGTTGGAGTGGCTCATGCGGCGATAGCCCGGGACCTGGGAGATTTCATATATCTCCAGTTGAGCATCCGGATGCTTGCGTGCATACCGCACCAACTTGTATGTGATTTGTTTCGGCGTAGTCATTCCCATATCGGGAAAGAAACTCCGGCCAAATGTGCGCGGGAAATATGAGTTGAGAATCTTGCGGGCGAAGTCCGCGCAGTTGTTGTAGAACAGGTTGAAGTGCGATCGATTCGGTTCCGAGTTCAGCTTTTCTATGAGCGTGTCATCCTGTTCCGGCGTGGTATCGAATCGGAAAACATACATGCGGCGCTCATAGGATGTCCCGAGCAGCTGGGTCCAGCCACCGTGCACCAAATTGCCTTTGAAGACGTCGTCGCCTAGAGTCCGCAGGTGCTTTTCGCGGTAGCGGTCCCGCATCATGTTTACTTGCTCGTGGTCAACATGATCGGGAATCTGCGCGGCGGTTTCAACGGAGTAAAGGTAGGGAATCAACGGCATCGCGATCCAGTCGTATCCGTCGATTCCCTGGTAACGGGCGATGACGGAGCCGATCTCTCCCGGATGGCAGCGACGCAGTTTGATGGGTGTCTCGGCGCAGATGCGGCCGAAATAGATGGCATTGTGACCAGTGGGATTAATGGCGCCGAAGAACCCATACGGCTCCTCGAGAAGAAGAGCCGCCTGACCCTGGCTGCGGGGGCAGACGATCACCGTCAGCACAAGGAAGGCAAAAAACAAAAAATAGGTCCTTCGTACAAAAGGCATAGGTACCTCTCGGGGGTAAAGGTTCCAAGTCTTTGTATTAATTATGCCCGAACACCACGGAGGATCGAAGGCGATTCTGAGATGTGAGGCGAAATCGATTCGCATAGGCGGATCATTGAAAGCCAAATGATGCGCAAGGTCATCACAACCTTATGTTTAGACACATATGAGCGAAATTTGTTGCCTGAAGGGAATAACTTGATTGAAAAACCTGCGAAATAAAGACTGATAAGTCTGATGTTTGGGTCGTGGATGCGCATTTTCAGGCTATTCGGGCCGGCGAGAATAGCGGATGACCTCTACGGATGAATCAGCCACAAGTCCCTCGGCGATTGCTTGATCGAGGAAGGGAATAAGCGCGGCGATGCGTTCTTCAGTGTCGATGACGCTCACCTGGATGGGCGCGTCCTTCGAAAACGTCCAATGGCCGGAACGGCGAATGCGGCTGCCGCTCCCGTATCCCTCGATGCCACGGAATACGATGACCTCGGCAATATCCAATTCCTTGCACCGGGCCACGATGGCCTCATGCAGCGGCTTGCCCTGCCAGCGGTCGTCTTCTCCAAAGTGAATGCGCAGCATGCGCGCGGAAAACTGTTCCTTCATCTCAGCTCTGCCTCACTCTGGGTTGCCCTGCGCTTCAGACGCGGACTGCTGTGAACTCTCGTCGCCGGGTGTCTCCGCGCGGTAAGCATACTTGATGATGCCCACGTCAGAAAAGACGATCAGGCCTTCCTGTACCATCTTGTCCACGAGCGGGAGAATCGCCTGCAGTTTCTCCGCGGTATCGATGGCAGACAGCAAGACGGAGCCATGATGCGAGGACAAAAGTGGCTTGTCCTTGTGCATGCGCCGGTGCGCTCCAAAGCCCAGGATGCCACGATAAACAGTGACGCCGGCAATATCGTTGGCGCGCATGGCCTCTACAAGGGCCTGGTAAAGCGGCTTGTCGTTCCAGCGGTCTTCTTCGCTCAGATAGATGCGCATCATCTGCGCATTGCCTTCGATTTTCAAGTGAGCAGGGTGAACGGTTTTGGCTGCTTTGGAGGCCTGCGCGGGTTTGACGACCGTGGTTTCCTGAATTTCGATCAAGCCTGTTCCGCTGAGTTCTTCGAGCTTGCCGAGCAGCTCATCGACCTTCTCCCGCGATTCTATAAATTCGATCTTGATGGGCAGGCGATCGGAGATTTCGACCGAACTGAGCGAATGCATATGGTGATCGGCTCCGAATCCCGCCAGACCACGAGTTACCGTGGCGCCGGAGACACCACGGTAAAACAGAAAGTCAAGAATGCTGGAGTAGACCGGGACTCCGTGATGCTTGGCTCCTTCGCTCAGATAAATGGTCACTTTGACGGCTTTCCCTGGCTGCAGCATACAGACTCCCTGAATTTGTAAGTGAGGATTCTAGCGCAATGCTCTGGATGCGTCGAGCAGCAGTGCTACTAGTAGTGGCGCTAAATGATCTCCGCGAGCTGCGAGCCGCACCAGACAGCAATCAGTCCGAGCACAAGGCTCCCGAGCGCATAGAGTGCGGCCAGAAAGAAAGCACCCGACCGCAGGGTTGAAAGTGTTTCCCACTCATAGGTTGAAAACGTGGAATAGGCACCGACGAAGCCGACCGGAATTAGGTATCTCCACGCGAGACTTAGATCGGCTCGCCTGCCGAGGTAGGTAATGGAAAAACCAATGATGACGCACGCCGTAATGTTGACCAGCAGCGTGCCGTAAGGGAACCGAATGCCCATACGGTCGGAAACAGCCGAGCCTACCCAGTAGCGGGCGAGGGATCCAAGAGCGCCTCCGGCGGCGATAAGCAGGTATTTCTGCAAACCCGTTCTCCTTTCCGTCAATCGTACAGTCCGTGCACAACGGGGCCAGATGCCATGCGGCTGCTGCCGGCTGCGCCTTTGCTCAAATCTGTATTCAGGGGGATCGCGTCAGGACGTGACTCCTCAACAGGAAACCCCTGTCAGGAGTCATCAGCTATTCCACGTCGGAGGTGGGAATAGCGGTTAAGGGCGAACTCCATCGCCGCAACCTACAGTTTAATTACACCTGCGACTGCGGGGTAATGTCAATAACCCATCGCAAACCGCGAGGACTACCTGTCGGTGCAGGAGTAACAAGGATCGATTGATGCCTGGATCAGCGGCGTATCCGCGAGCCGCGCTCCCTGCACCATCCAGCGAACCGCCGGCATGTTGACGTAAGTAGGCGTGCGCACATGCACGCGGCTCGGATTTCGCGAGCCTTCCTTCCAAGACACCGAGTACATGACCTCACCGCGAGGAGCTTCAACGCGGCTGGTTGCGGTTCCGGTGATGAACTTGAACTTGTCGTCGCCGGTGTTGATTTCGCCGGGAGGCAGCTTTTCAAGCGCCTGGCGCAGGATGCGAATGCTCTCAATGATTTCAAGAGCACGCACAAAGAGCCGGGCGCGAACGTCGCCGGCCGGCTCAACCGGCACGTTGAACTCAAGCTCGTCGTAAGCCGCGTATGGCGCGGCGCGGCGAAGATCCTGCGGCAGTCCCGAGGCGCGCGCCGTCGGTCCAACGACTCCGCATGAGATGGCCTTGTCCTCGGTAAGCACGCCGATTCCCGCGCAACGCGACCGCGCCGTGGAACTGGTGGTAAAGATGGGGATGACGGTGCTCATCATCTCGCTTTCAAGCTTGTTGACCATGTCGAGGATGGCCTGCGGGTCCTCGATGTCGCGATTGACGCCGCCGATGCGGTTCATTGAGTAGTTGACCCGATTGCCGGAGATCGCGGCCAGTACGTCCATCACTTTCTCGCGAATCTCAAAGCATGTCATGAACATGGTCTTGAAGCCCATAAGCTTTGAGGCAATGCCCGCCCACAGCACGTGTGAATGCAGGCGCTCAAGCTCAGCCATGATGACGCGAATATATTTGGCGCGCGGCGGAGGCTCCTGTCCGGCGAGCTGCTCCATGGCCTGTGACAAGGTGAGGGTATGGATGTTCGAGCAGATGCCACAGACGCGCTCCATGAGCGCGGATACCTGAATGTAGTTGCGCGTTTCTGCCAGATGTTCGATGCCGCGGAAGTTGAAGCCGATATGCAGCTTGGCATCGCTGACTGTTTCGCCGTCGCAGATCAGGTCCAGCTTGTATGGCTCTTCGAGGGCCGGATGATAAGGCCCCATGGGGATCTTGTAGCTCATTTTTTGACCTCCTCGCGCAGATTCACACCGGGCGCATCACCTGTGCGGAGCAAAAGCGGTTCGTACTCGCGCCCGGTGAAATCGATTGCGTATTCCTCGTGGATTTCGCGCTCGATCCAATCCACGGCTTCGCACATGTCGTAGATGCTTTCAATGGAGTTGCCTTGAAGCTTGAACGGAAACCCGAGCAACTTTCCTTCGAAGTCCCAGTGGTACTCCAGACGGATGCCTTCACTATCCGGCAACTGGTAAGCGGTGATGGTGATGAACCGCGCTTTGGCGGCATTCATTTCGGCGCACAACTCGCGCACGCTCAGTGGACCGGGATCGAGCCACATCACGCCGCCTTTTTTCATCCATGGAACAGTGCTGCCAGTCTTGTGCGGAAGCGTCTCAATCAAGTTCATTGCGCACCTCCTTGAACGGGATCGGCCACCGGCGCGCTGACGGGAGCAGCGGGCTTGGGTGCAGCTTTTGCGGCGGGCGTTTTACGCGCAACCGTGTAGGTCACCTTTAAGCCGCCCTCGGTGAGGTAAACGGGCGGGGTCTCCGATTCCTGGCTGAGTGCGTGTTCCGTGTGGCCATCCTTCAGGGCATGATCAATGCAACCTTCGACGCAGCGCCCACAGAAGGTGCACTGACCGGGATCGTAGCTCCAGGTGAATTCGCCCTTGCCGGCCTTGAACTCAATGGCTCGGGCGGTACAGCGAAAACGGCATATGGCGCATCCCGAGCAGTGCCTGGGATCGAATTTGATGAGGCCCCTGTATCCGTTGCCGACATTGGGCCGGTGGGGAAAGAGCATGGTGCGGTAGCCGCCCACCAGGTTCTTCCAAAGCATGGTCAGGATATTCACGATCTAAGCCTCATGAAGAGCGCGGACGAGATTGCCAGTACCGCGAAGATAAGCGTGCATTGCCAATAGAAGCGGACCGTCGTATCGATGGCCAGCCTTGCTGTCGCGGAGGCGAGCACAGAAAGCATGAGCACAATGACAAACGAGAGCACAACGAATACCAGCGCGGCCAGCCACCAGAGCGCGAGGTGCGGCGCGATGAGCGTGGCGACAAGGCCGGTGGCCGCTACCCACTCAAGCCCGTGCGAGAGCTCCCACATGGCAAGTTCTGGACCGGCGTACTCTACCATGGGGCCGGAGTAGATCTCCTGCTCCGCGTTGGGCAGCGAGAAGGGGTTGAGGTGCAGCTTGGCAGGCAGGCAAACAAGGATTGCGATGATGCCGAGCCAGCGCATCGGAGTTGCCGGCAGAGCCGCAAGCGCCTCAAGCCGGAACGTATGTTGCGACGCCGCGATGGCAACGATGGCGAGCAGGAACACGATGTTGTAAGCAACGCTCAACACGGCTTCGCGGGCTGAGCCGATTTCGCCGAAGATAGAGCGCGACGAGAAGCCGGCCGCGATGATGCACATCGACGGGAGTTCGAGCAGAGCGAGCAGCAGAATCAGGTCGCCTTCAAAGCCTCCAGACATGGGCAGAACCGGCAGCAGTCCAACTGCGCCGGCAGCCGCGGATACTGCGATCAATGGCCATGCCCGCATCAGCATGCCGCCGATACCGGGACGCGGCGGAGTGTCTTTACCCAGCAGCTTGACGAAGTCGAAGAATGGCTGCATGAAAGGAGGACCGACACGGCCCTGCATGAGCGCTACGGATTTGCGTTCAACCCACAGCATGAACCAAGCCGCGGGCACGGCGAACAGCAGTCCGGGAAAGATGAGCAAACGCGCGAGGGCGGTTGTCAGGTTCATTGCTGCACCTCGCTGTTAATGTCGGTAACGTCTGCGATCGAGAGTTCGGTGACCGGCGGATTTGTTCCGCGCTCGGCCAGAATCTCAGCGGCCTTGGCGACACCCTGAATGATGGCGTCGGGGCGGGGAGGGCATCCGGGAACGAACACATCCACGGGGATATGCTTGCTGAGCGGCCCGGCCAGCGTACGGCTATCGATAAATACATTCGTAGTTGCAGGGCATGAACCGATGGCCACCACGGCCTTGGGTCCCAGCACCTGGTCGTACACAGTTTTGATTGCGTTGACTGAATTTTTTGTCACCGGCCCGGTGATGCAGATAATGTCAGCGTGGCGCGGGCTGCCTTCGAGGCGTACTCCGAGCTGTTCTGCGTCGTAGCGCGGAGAGAGGCTGGCGACCAGTTCGATGTCGCAACCGTTGCAGCTTCCGGAGTTCATATGGAAGAGCCAGGGGCTGCGGCGCCGGCACGTGCACATCAATTTGTTCCAGAGCTTCATAGATTCCCCCAACGAACCATTTCAAGCAGACTGGGCCAGATGCCCACAGCCAGCACAAACGCCACAAGAATCACGATGGCCGCTTTTGCCAGCACTGGCTCTGCTTCGGCGGAATCGGCGGGCGGATCTTCGCCGGCTGGGCCCCACCAGTTCCGCGTCAATGCCAGCACGTAGGCGATCAGGGCAAGAATCGATGAGACGATGAAGACGGCGGCCAGCGGCCAGCCAATCTCGACCGCAGTCTCGTACAGTCTCCAGCGGCCCAGGAAGCCGATGGTTGGTGGAATGCCCAGCATGGCCAGCATTCCGAACAGGAATCCAAAGGCGCTGACCGGATAACGCGTTGCGAGGCCGGCTGCATTCTCAGTGAGCGAACCGCCTGCTTCAGGGCTGCTGAGGCAGGTGAACAAAAGCGCCTTGGCCAAAGCATGTGTGACGGCGGCATACAGCGCGCCGGTTGTTCCGAGAGCTGTGGCAGAGGCCAAGCCGAAAAGCAGGAAGCCGATGTCCTCGATAGTCGAAAGCACCAGCAGCCGTTTGAGGCTTCTCTGCGTGAGCATAAGCAGCGCGGCCAAGAGGGAAGTGGCGGCGGCTGCGCCCAGAAGCAGATTCTGAGGTGTGAACAGGCTCGGGCAGGCGTTAACCGTGATGTAGAACTCGCCGAACGCGGCCATGTCGATGACCGCGATGATCAGACCCAGAACAACCGCGGGCACTTCGTCGGCCAGTTTCAACAGCCAGAAGAACAACGGAACCGCAGCCAGCTTGACGCAGATGCTGGTAAGCAACAGCGCACGCGCCCATTCGCCCTGGCCGCGCTCAAGCATCAGATCGCTCGCCACCAGCGTCAGCGATGAGAGAACAACCACGAGCATGTAAGCAACTTTTGCCTGAATGCCGCGCGCCGTTTGCCAAACCAGTGGAATGGTGAGAAGCGCGGCGATCTCAAGGAAGCCAAGGCGCAGCCACGAATCGTTTACCGCCAGGCCCGCAATGGCCGCAACACTCGCCAGCGCCATGAAGGGAACCGTTATGGAACCGAGGCCGCCCTTTGCTTTTGCCGATAGCGCAGCTGCAAGCAAGCCGAGAGCCGCGAGCGCGCAGGCAACAACCAGCGGAGCCGGAATCGCGATCGGCTCCGCAACTGCGAAGCTGGACGCGCCAGGAGCCAGCCAGCGAACTCCAACCAGAACAACCGCGGCCAGAATGACAACCAGCGCGACTGCCTGCTGTTCCACCCATGCAACGGCAAGACCCAGCGCGCGCGAAATGGTTTGCAGCAGTTTCCAACCGGCTAGGTAGGCGCTATCCACATTCGACCAGCGGAAGAATCCGCGCCAGTTCTGCATGAAGATGCCGGAGAAATCGCCGGCCGTAAGCCTTCCCTGATCTGACAGAGGTTCACCGCCCGTGAAGATTCCACCGCCTGCGCTCGCCAGTGCTGCGCCGCCGGAAGTTACGGTGACGGTTGCGGCGGAGCGTCGCGAGGCGTATGCGAGAGCGTAGATTCCGCCGCCCAGTATGAGAGAAACCACGGCCAATATCAGGCCGCCAACTGTTGAAAAGCTGCCAGTATCGGAGCTAAGTCCGAGCCAGGTTACGTGAACACCGGCTCCCATGCCGAGAGCGGCCAGGATTGGATTCAGAAGATAGTTGACCGCGAGTTGCGGCGCGATACCAAGAACCACGCTACCAACGGCAAGCAGCGCCATGCCGCTCACCATCGTTGCCGGCGATTCGTGTGCATCGCGCGTGGCCGGAGTCAGTGGGCCAAGAAACACTGCACTCGTTGCCTTGGCGCCAAGAAACACTGTGCCCAGACTGACGGCCCATGCAACCACTACCGGCACGGTCCATCCTGCCTGCAATGCGGCCGCATACAGCATCCATTTACTGGCGAATCCGCTCATCAGCGGGATGCCCATCATACTGCCCACGCCGATAAGCCAGGAGAGCGTTGTGTGCGGCATCTTCTGCGCCAGTCCGCCAAGCTGATTCATATCGCGCGTGCCGGTTGCATGCTGAACCGAGCCCGCGGTCAGGAACAGGCCGCCTTTGAAGAATCCATGATTCAGGCAGTGCAGCAAGCCGGCTGTAATTGCGAGCGGCGTTCCAATGCCTATGCCCATCATCATGTAGCCGATTTGGCTCACGGTTGAGTAGGCCAGCATGCGCTTCAAGTCGGTCTGCACCATGGCGTACATCACGCCGACGGCCATCGTTATGGTGCCCACCCAAACCACCGATGCGCTCCATGCGCCGGGCCACTGGCCAAAGCTGTGCATGCGGACAGCAAGATAGACTCCGGCCTTTACATAGCAGGCGGCGTGGAGCAGTGCGCTTACCGGAGTCGGCGCGGCCATCGCTTCAGGGATCCACGTATGCAGCGGCACCTGTACGCTCTTGGCGACAAGCGCAATCAGCATCAAAACGAAGATTCCAGTGGTGAAGTTGCGGGACACATTCGGATCGGTCCACAGTGCGCTGCCCGTGCGGTGGTAGATAACCAGGATGCCGGCAAGCAATCCATACCCGGCGATGTGCGTCATCAGCAGAACCTTGCGTGCGCCTGCAACCGCTTCAGAATTCTTGTACCAGAATCCCACCAGGCTGAACGAGCAGAGCCCGATCATCTCCCAGCACAGATAAAAGACAAAAAGGTTCGCGCTGTACACCAGCCCGATAAATCCGCCAATGAAGACCAGCATCGTGCAGTAGAATCGCGTCGCAGATTTGTCGTGAGACATGTAGCTGATGGAGTACAGCAGCACCAGTCCGCCGATGCACGAGCCCATGAACGCGAACAGCAAGCTAAGCGCGTCAACATGAAGCACCAGCGCGAGCGGAGAATCCCACTGGAACAGGTTGAAATCGATGGCCTGTCCCGCGCTGACTGAGCTCATGATGCCGATCACAGAGAGGATGGCAGGCACGCAGGAGAGAAAAGCGAGTATTCCCTTTATCCGCGGGGAGAAGAGCTTAGCCACCAAAAGCTGCAGCACTGCACCCAACAGGAGCGAACATGGCGCGATCAATACTAAGGTCATAGCTGTCATGACCCTTCCATGTTGAACGTCCGTTATATCAACATGATGTGACGCTAGGCACAGGCGGGTTTTGGGGTGTCATATTGCGGTACTAGTTATCATCTCATGGAAATTTGGCTGGATGCGCGAACTCGATCCATCTCCATTAGAGAAATCTAGGGTGTGATTCTCGATACTTGTCACGCCGAGTCAAAAAGCTCTCTCATTCGGCGTCTGGAATAGATTGAGTGTGTTTGACTGCGGCGAGTGTGATGAACATCAACTGCGCAGAGACGCAAAGAGCACGACTGCCAACCGACGGCTCGAAAGCCGACTGCTCATTTTCAAGCGTAGTGCGGGGTCGATAACCTAAGATTTTGCCAAGGGAGATTGTTCCATGGAATCTGTTTTGAGGGTCTTTGTGTGGCGTGCATTCTTTGCGGTTATCCTTGTTGCTCTTCTTATTGGTGGTTCGGCGGCGGCCCAGAGAAACAGCGATATGGACAAAGCGACTGCTTTGCTCAAGCCCGACGAACAGACGGTTGTGAACCGACTTGCCAGCTTGCGCGAGTTGCCGGCCGGCACGTGGAAGATGCATGCGGGCGACGTGGCGCACGGTGAAGACGCGAACCTCGATGACAGTTCATGGCCAGTGATGAAGGTGGGCGAGCATGCCTCCAACGATGCGATCTGGCTGCGCCAGACGGTCGAGGTGCCTCAAACGCTGAATGGCTACGACCTGACTGGTGCGCGCATCTGGTTTGCGATCAATATCCGCGGCAATGGGCCCATGCCGGAGATCCTCTACTTTAATGGACGCCGCGTGGCGCTGGGCGAAGATCTGGAGCCGGTGGTCCTTTTCGATAAGGCACAGCCTGGAGAAAAAATCACCATTGCTGTGAAGGTGCTGCACACGGTGGATGAGAAGACCTTCCGCGGCGCCACCATGCGCATCGACTTTGCGGAGGGCCGGCCGAATCCCGAGGATCTGCGCGAGGAACTGCTTTCCGCCGCGCTGCTGGTTCCTTCACTTGCGCCCGGTGATGCCTCGAAGGAATCAGTGTTGAGCGATGCCATCAAGGCAGTTGATGTGGCAGCGCTGGACACACACGGCCAGGTAAAGTTTGATGCGAGCCTGAAAAGCGCTCAGCAAAAGCTCGAAGAGTTGAAGCCGCTGCTCGATCAGGTAACTTACCATCTTGACGGCAACGCACACATCGATGCTGCCTGGTTGTGGCCCTGGACGGAAACGGTTGATGTTGTGAAGAGGACGTTCTCTACCGCGCTGCAATTGATGTACGAGTATCCGCAGTACACATACACGCAGTCGGCTGCGGCTTACAACGAGTGGATGGCCGAGAAATATCCCGACATTAATCAGGAGATTGCCAAACGCATCAAGGAAGGCCGCTGGGAGCTTGTAGGCGGCATGTGGGTCGAGCCTGACTTGAACATGCCGGACGGCGAGTCGCTGGTGCGGCAACTGCTGGTGGGGCAACGTTATTTCAAGCAGACGTACGGCGTTGTGACGCGCATTGGCTGGAATCCTGACTCGTTTGGATACACATGGCAGTTGCCGCAGATCTACAAAAAGAGCGGCATCGACTACTTTGTGACGCAGAAGATGGCATGGAACGATACCAACCAGTTGCCCTTCAAGTTGTTCTGGTGGGAGTCGCCCGATGGATCGAAGGTTCTCACCTACTTTCCGCACGATTATGTGAACACAACGATGAACCCGGTGCGCCTGGCGAACGATATGAAGGCTGCACGTGAGCACTCACCGGGTTTGACCGAGATGCTCGACCTCTACGGAGTTGGCGATCACGGAGGCGGGCCAACGCGCGCTATTTTGGATGAGGGATTCCACTGGGCCGAGCCGAATCACGTGACGCCCAAGTACGAGTTCGGCACTGCACAGGCATTCTTCAGCACCGTTGAAAAGCAGATTGCGCCTGCGAGCCCCACCTGGAACTACGAGTCGATTGCGAAGGGCTACCATGCACCGTCGGTGGTTGCCGGTAAGGTGTCGATTCCCACGTGGAAGAGCGAACTCTACTTTGAATACCATCGCGGCGTGATGACCACACAGGCCGATCTCAAGGCCAACATGCGCCACAGCGAAGAACAGGTTGAGAATGCGGAGAAATGGTCATCGCTGGCGTGGCTCGACGGCCACAAGTATCCCGCTGCCGAGATTACTGAAGACTGGAAGAAGGTGCTGTTCAACCAGTTCCACGACCTCGCCGCGGGATCGGGTATCGGTGTCATATATAAGGACGCGCAGAAGGACTACGACGTGGTTCGCTGGTCCACGAACGAGATTTCCGCGGGCGCACTAAAGACTATCGATGAGCGGATTGACACACGCGGCGAAGGAATCCCGGTGGTTGTGTACAACCCGCTTGGCTGGGAGCGCTCGGGCGATGTGCATGCGCAGGTGCAGATGCCCGCGCCGGGCATTGCGAATCTTGCTGTTGTCGATCCGGCGGTGAAGGGGCAGCCCGGGGTGCCTATTCGATCTTCATTAGACGAAAAGACGGGCGTTGCAAACCTCATTGTGCACGTATCTTCAGTTCCGGCACTTGGGTACAAGGTCATTCGCATTGTGCCGAACAAGCGTGGCTCGGCTGCCGGCTCAACTGCAACTGATCGTGGTGACTCAATTGAGCTGAGCAATGCCGACCTGCATGTTGTGGTCGATAAGAAGACCGGATGCATCACCAGTCTCAAGCAGAGCGGCGCAGAGTCGCTCGCCCCCGGGGCCTGCGGCAACGAGTTGCAGACCTTTAAAGACACGCCGAAGGAATACGATGCGTGGAATATCGATCCGGGAACGCTCGACCAGACGCCGATGTCGCTTAACCAGAATGCGAATGTCGAACTAGTGAACGCGAACACACCGCGCCCTGAAGTCCGCGTCTCAATAAATTGGCGGAATTCCAAATTCGTGCAGGTCATCAACCTTAAGGGCGACATGGTCGACGTGGAAAATGATTTCGACTGGCATGAACGGCACACCTTGCTGAAAGCTGCGTTCCCGCTTGCAGCGTCAAGCGGCTTTGCCACATTCGAGATTCCCTACGGCACTATCGACCGGCCGACAACGCGCAACAACAGTTGGGAGAAAGCGCAGTTTGAAGTTCCGGCCGAGCGCTGGGCCGACCTGGGTGACGGCAAGCATGGCGTGAGTCTGCTGAACCAAACGAAGTTCGGCTATGACGCAGTGGGCGATCTGCTGCGGCTCACATTGCTCCGTGGGCCAACGTGGCCTGACCCGGAGGCCGACCAGGGCCACCACCATTTCCATTACGCGCTCTATCCGCACGCGGGCTCATGGAAGGATGCGGATACCATGCGCCACGGTTGGGAGTACAACTATCCGCTCGAGGCTGTTGTTACGACAGCACACGCCGGATCGCTTCCAGCTCAGCACTCGTATGCGTCGGTTTCGCCTGAGAACGTAGTGCTCACAGCCGTGAAGAAAGCAGAGGACTCCGACGGCCTGATCTTCAGAGCCTACGAGTGGGCAGGGAAGGACTCGACCGCCGAGTTCCATGTGCCGGCTGGTGCGACGGGAGCCACCGTAACCAATATGATGGAGACTCCTGAAGGCAGTCCGCTCCAGGTGACGGGCGATGTGGTCAAATTACCCATCCATCCGTACGAAATTCTTACGATCCGTGTGAATTACCCGGCGAACAGTTCCAATCAATAACCGCAGACAATCGCCTGACCTTCGCACGTCAGCCTGATCTGTTCGGCCTGACCACTTTGGGCTAACGAGCGACGGCTTCTGAAGTTACGTACGAATGTGGCTTGTACTCACTGGCCTTGTTTGCTGTTCACTGGTCTACTGCCTATTTGTTACTCTAATTAGCAGTAAGGAGTCAGCTGCATGACCATCGCTTCCCCATTTGTCGTCGTCCCCGTCATCATCGCCGTCTTTGCGGCCTCTATTCTGTTTGCCACCAGCAGCAAAGAAGACGGACACTCCTCCCACTGATCGTCGGCCATGCCCGGGAACATTTTGGCTAGCCAAGGCGTATAACAAGCCAGAGGGCGATTGCCATGAATTGGATATCATTCGGGAAGGCAGCAGGCCTGGTTGCCGGGACGGCGGTTCTCGGATTGCTTGCAGGTTGCCGCGTTCACGTCGATAAAGGCGCCAATGGCGAAGAGAAGACTGTGCAGGTTGATACGCCGTTCGGTGGTGTCCACGTAAATACTGACCAGGTTTCGGCAGCAGATGTCGGCCTGCCCTTGTACCCTGGCGCTCAGGCCGTCACCGACGACGAAAAGCACAAGTCCGCGGATGTCCACATGGGCTTTGGCGAGTGGCAGCTTCGCGTAAAGGTTGTCAGCTACTCTTCGCCCGAAAGTGAGGACAAGGTCTCTGACTTTTACCGTAAGGCACTTGGCCGCTACGGTGATGTGATTGCGTGCAACAACAATACTCCGGTAGGCACGCCAACCTCGACCTCTCAGGGGCTGACCTGCTCAGACGATGGCCACGCCAACGTCAATTTCGATGATCATGGTGACAAACACGGCTATCAGCCAGGCCACGCCGGCTTCCAGTTGAAGGCTGGGTCCAAGCGCCACCAGCACATCGTTGGATTTGAGGGTTCGCACCCAGGCCAGACGCGCTTCCAACTGGTCGAGCTCGATCTGCCGTCAACCAGCGGCTCCAAAGAAAGCAATTAGGGTCGGCACTTGCGGTTCAGAGCCGCGACGTTGTCTCCGGTGCCTTAAATACACGACGATTGTAGGTCTTGCGGTAGCCATCGCAAGGCCCTTGTTTCTGATACACTGATGCAGGTGCAATCGAGGGGAAATACGCGCCAGGCAGCGCCCCGTTTGATGCACATCTGCAACCCATGTTCGGGGAGTGGCTCAGCCTGGTAGAGCACCTGGTTCGGGACCAGGGGGTCGGAGGTTCAAATCCTCTCTCCCCGACCAATTCAAGCCTCTGATTAATCCCTTAAAATCAATCAATTACAGGCAAAGTGAATGACTCATGCTATCGCTGAGTTTTCCACAAAAGAGGGTCCAAGGAGACCATCCTTCCATTTTTCCGTGCAAATCGGCAATGAATACAAGGCGATTTGAGACGCAATTTGCCGTCTGAAATCGTCCTGAAAGTGTGTGTACCGTGAAGTTGTTTGCAGGTTTGAGTGTCCTACCCATTCCTTCACCAAATCGCCGGCACACCCATTGCTTGAAGCACAGAAACGCGGCTGTGTCTGAAAGCATGAAGTCCAGCTTTGGGCAGCTTCAAATCTCTCAGCAATTCGTTCAGCCGTCTTCGAGAGTTTCGTTTGCACAATGGAGTTCCGTTGCGAGTCTGGAACACTCTTCCAGCTCTTCGACCGTCCAGATGTGCAGTCAGCATTTCAGCTAATACTGGATCAATCGTGACCGCGCGGTAACCTTGTTTGGTTTTGACACTGACATCTTCGCCTTCCCACACACTACGTCGGATGTAGATTCGGCCGTTAGTCAAATCCAAGTCTTCAACGTGCAAACCGAACGCTTCGCCACATCTCATACCTGTACCTGCCAGCGTTGCGAATAGCACTTTCCACTGACCGGGAGCAGCTTCGATGATCCGACGCATTTTGTCCGGGCTGAAATAACGTTGCTCTTTAATCGGAATCTCAGGGAACCGGAGATTCCAATTGCGACTTACCTTCCGCCCGACGATCAACTTCAGAACTCCAACGATGTTGCGAATCGATTTTGGACCGAGCAATTTCTTTCTGCCTTTTGAAACCACGTACTCAGTACGTGTCAATTCAGCAATGAACTCTTGCACTCGCCTTTCATCAATCGCTGACATCGGTAAAGAACCGAAACGGGGCATAAGGTACTTTTCCAAATGGCTGCCCATGTTTCTTTGAACTGATGGCTTGCACGTGGGAAGCCGGTTTTCCTTCCACCATCCGGCCTCAGAGCGAAACATTTTCGCGCTTGAGTCCGTGCGCTCAAGATGGGAGTCATCGTTCAACCCCATGTCTTGCAGAAGCGCCCGGAGCTTCCGTTTGGCTTCTGGTTTCTTCATTGTTAGGACTGAGCCAAGCGGGACGGATACTCTACGTCTCTCTTCTTTACCGGGAAGATCGACGTAATAGCGACCGCGCCGCAGGGTTCTTGCCTGGAAGCTGTCGATTACCATGGAGACTTCCTTCGGCATCGAGGCGCTCGATGAAGCCCTTTCCGGGAATGAAAAACCGGATATCTTCAACACCGACCAGGGCAGCCAGTTCACCAGCGAAGCCTTCACCGGGCGGCTAAAAGAACAAGGGATCGGCATCAGCATGGACGGCAAGGGGCGCTGGTGCGACAACGTCTTCGTAGAACGGATCTGGCGCTCGATCAAGTACGAAGAGGTCTATCTGCACGCCTACGCATCGGTCAGCGAGGCCAGAACATCGGTCGGCCGCTACATCGACTTCTACAACGCGGCCAGACCACACTCCAGCCCGAAAGCGCAAACGCCCGGTCAGGTATACTTCAACCGCCTGCCAGAACCCATGGCAGCCTAAAAGCAAGAACAAGAACTTCCACTTAAGGAAAAAGCAAAAACTGTCCGAACTACCGGGACCACCTCACTGGTTTGCGCGTAATTTTCAATAAATTAAAAGAGGTGACTCCGGTAATGCTACGTGTACAGAACTAAACTGATGCCAAAGTGGAATGCCCAACTCCCGTTATAGGGATTTATGTTTGAGTGAATGGCGCTCCGTTTTACGATTTCTTCGCCTGAGCGGCTATACTCCATGAAAAGCAAATCGCCTTGGATGAATGATGAACTTCATGTGTTTGACAAGACCATTCGCCAGTCCGTACCGGCTGAATTCCAGCCGAAGCAGGTACGCTAGTGCCGACAGCACCGCCCGGATGCCGAAGCCGAGACGGCCACCCCGTGCAACAGAGCTGCCGATGGATACATGGCGGAAGTACCGCGAATGCTCCGGAAGAGTTGAGCACGAGGCAATTCGTGCGGGCCAATTATCGCGGACCGAAGTCCGGTTCTTCTCGCTCAGACAGAGCAGCGTGGCGAACCACGTCTTGTCATATGGAAGCGAGGAACAAAAGCACAACTGGCGGCCGCGCATTAGCGCAGGGAAATTGGTTGGCACCATTTCAATGGTCGAGACTCCAGGCGGGTCTGATCTGCGGGTGATTAAAACTTTTGCCAGTCAAGATGGCAACGAATATGTCATGAATTTGAGGCAGCTTGCAGCTCGCGTGGCCGAAGAACCGGTGGTGAGTGCCCACAAATGATCCCCTATTTCTTTGGCCCTTCCGATGATCAGTTGTTCGGTGTATATCTTGCGCCGCGAGCATCTGTTGCGCGTGCGGCCGCGGTCTTATTGGTTCCGCCAATAGGCATCTCCTATCAAAGAACTCACTACGCTTTTCGCCTAATGGCGCATCACCTTGCTGACACCGGGCTGCATGTCTTACGGTTTGATTTCCGTGGCACGGGTGACTCGAGTGGAAACATCGGTGCGGGACAATTCGACAAGTGGCTGGATGATATAGAACTAGCGGTGAATGAACTGATCGATACCTCAGGCACACATGCTCTATCAATGGTGGGGCTGCAGATGGGTGCGGTGCTTGCGATTGAGGCCATAGTCAGTCGCAAAATCAACCTCAAGAGCCTGGTGCTATGGGATCCGGTCGTTTCAGGCAGCGATTACCTGGCGGATCTCCAAAGCATTCAGCAGGATCTGCTGGCGGAGCGGAGAGTACTGCCGGGGAAATCAGACGAGTTGCTCGGCGCACACTTTCCACCAGATCTGCGGAGCCACATCGAGAGTATTTGCTTGACCGAACGCACTGTAATGCCTTCGGCTGATCGTGTTGCATTGGTGGTTTCGGAAGATCTGCCACAATATCACTCCCTGCTGATGAAGATGCAAAGCCACTGGCCTGACGTAAATTACCGGCTTGTGGATGCGCCCGTGAAATGGGACGATCTAGGAAGCGCATACGAGGGTCGTATGACAGGCCCCACCATCCGCGCCGTTGCGGAGACCACCGGGAGCCTGGCATGAAAGAGCGAGTCTGCCAATTCGGGCCTGAGGGCAATCTCGTCGGAATTCTATGCGAGCCTGCGGAGAGTGCGCTTTCCTTAGATCTCCCGGTGTTGATTATGCTCAACGCCGGCTTGATTCATAGGGTTGGGCCGCATCGCATGTCGGTGGAACTGGCCCGTAAGTTGGCTGAGCTAGGCGTCCGGTCCCTGCGTTTCGATAAGGGTGATCACGGAGACAGTACTGAATCTGCCGGAGGCCAGTCTGAAGATGATCGCGCTTTTTCCGATGTGAAGAGCGCGATTGATTTCCTTGAGCAAAAGGAACTTGGCAAGAGCTTTGTGCTGTTTGGGCTCTGCTCGGGAGCGGATGATTCCTTCGCGGTCGCGTTGCGAGATTCACGGGTAGTCGGAACGGTACAACTCGACGGTCATGCGTACTGGACGTTCTGGAGTCATATTGTTTACTACCTCCCGCGGATATTTCGGCCCCGGAGCCTGTTCGATTTCTTCCGTCGCAGTTTGTTCAAGAGTCTCCGGTCCAGCGGGGTGGATTCCCCAACTGCACAGTGGAGCCTGAGGCGCCCATTCGGTGAGCAGCAGGAAGTTGAGCACGGTATTCAGTCTCTCGTCGATCGCGGTACAGAGATGCTGTATTTCTATACGGGTGCGGTTGAGTATTGCTACAACTATGCCGGTCAGTACTTCGAAATGTTCAAAGATCTGGATTCTAAGGGGAGGATCAAAGTTGTGTATTACCCCAATGTGGACCACACCTACTCGTTTGCCGAAGACCGCTGGCGGATGTTCGCCGCACTGGCCGAATGGTATGTTTCGAGACCGTGGGCTACGGCGCAGGCAAGTACACCGGCAACCCGATAGGAGATTCGCTTCATTGCGCTGGGGCTGCGCCGCAGGCCTCGGCTCCGCGGAATTCGAATCCGGCCAATCGTTGCTTGTTAACCAATCGGGCTTTCTACTTTGAGAGCTTCCGGTAATTTGCTAGCGAGCTGACCGAGCGTGTTCATAAGTATCTCCCGAAGGTTAAAACGGTAGCCAGTTTCCCGTTCGACACGCGCGATCATCTGAATTGAGAGCAATGAGTGGCCTCCAATATCGAAGAACTTGTCATTAACTCCGGCGTGGGGGATATTTAGGATTTCGCGCCAAATTTCGGCCAGCTTTATCTCTGTCGCAGTTTGCGGAGCATCGGGATCGTCTTGCGCGCTACCGCGTGCAGCCGCACTCCCCCATTCCATTTCCATGAGACTGGCGCGGTCAATTATGCCCGCACTGTTTGAAGGTAGTTCCCGAAGATAGATGATTTTTTGGGGGATAAGCCTTTCCGAGCAGCGGCCTCGCAGGTGTTTGCGCAGCATTACAAGTGGTGTCTCCTCTCCGTTCTTCGCGACCGCGAAGACTGCAGGCCGCTCATCGGGTTCAGCTTTGGGCCGAAGTATCAAAGCTGCTGAAGAGAATTCCGGGTATTCGCAAATCAACGATTCGACAAACGCGAGTTCCGGGTTGATCTCCGCCGAGGCCGATATCGTGTTTGGATCGGGAAGGGATTTGATGTCGATTTTGCCATTCGGTGAAATGGGGAAGCTTGCCAGAGCCACATAGTCAGATGGGACCATGTAGTCAGGCAGGTTGAGTCTCAGGAAGGCACGAAGGTCCGCACTTTCAGGAGCGGGCGCGCACGAGGGAATGAAGTATGCGACTAATTTTTTCTCTGCAGCGGTCGCTCCTCTGGCCACTATAGTAGCCTGGCTAATACCAGAATGCTGTTTAAGAGCCGCTTCAATTTCACCAAGCTCGATACGGAATCCTCTTAACTTCACTTGATGATCGGTTCGGCCAAGGCACTGGATATTGCCATCGGGCAAATAGCGAGCCAAATCGCCGGTCCGGTACATTTTTGCATTCGGCTCAGGGCTGAATGGGTTTGAAACAAATTTCTCTGCCGTCAATTCCGGCCGATTCAAATAGCCTTTCGCCAGACCATCGCCGGCAATGTACAGCTCACCAACGCTTCCAATCGGAACAGGCTGACGCTGGATGTCGAGGATAAAGCACTGAGTATTGCCGATTGGGCGACCGATCAGTACAGGTGCTGAGCTATCTTCAATGAGGTAACCCGTGGACCAGATGGTAGTTTCGGTTGGGCCATACAAGTTCCAGAATCGCTTAAGCATTGGAGCGAACTTCTTCGCCAATTCCTGAGGCATCGCTTCGCCCCCGCAGATAGCTTGCATATCAAGTTTGCCGCTCCAACCTGCTCCTGACAAAAGCCACCAGGTCACCGGCGTAGCTTGCAGAAAAGTGATATCGTGCCGCTCAATCAAAGCGCGCAACGCAGTTCCGTCCGCGGCATCTTCACGGCTTGCCATAACAATCTGAGCTCCCACCAGCATGGGCAGCCAGATCTCCAGGCCGGCGATGTCGAACGAGATGGTCGTAACTGCCAGAAGCCGATCACGCTCTGTAAGTTGTAGCCACTCGCGCATAGAAGAGAGGAAATTGGAGATCGCTTTGCGTGGGATCTGAACGCCTTTGGGCTTGCCCGTCGATCCCGAGGTATAGATGAGATAGGCGAGATTCTCGGGACCGACCGTCACCGCCGAGTTGTTGGAAGAGTTTGTGCGCCAGGTTTCATCTTCCAGCAGAATGGTGGTTCCACTAAATGCTGGAAGCAGTTCGCAAAGTCTCTTTTCGATGACCAGCAAACGGGTGCCGCTGTCTTCAAGCATGTAGGCAAGCCGATCGGGTGGAAACCAGGGATCCAATGGGAGATATGCCGCTCCTGCCTTCACGATAGCCAAGAGAGCGACAACCATGTCGACGGACCGTTCGACACACAGACCCACCACTTCATCCGGTCCAGCGCCGTGGTTTCGCAACTCCACGGCCAGTTGATTCGCGAGGGCGTTCAATTCGCGGTAGGTGAGGTGCTGATTGGCGTCTGCTACTGCGATTGCATCCGGAGTGCGCGATACCTGAGCTTCGATCAACTCCGCGAGCGAGACTCCTTTGTCATACACGATCCTGGTAGCGTTCCAGTCGTAGAGAACTTGCTGCCTCTCTGTTTCGGGCATGATTGGTAGCCGATCAATGGCAACACTATCGTCAGCGATCATTCCCTCGAGAAGTCTGCGCAGGTATCCCGCGTAGCGAACGATCGTAGATTGCTCGAAGAGGGACGTGGCATATTCAATGATCCCGTAAATTGCACCAGCGGTCTCTCGCAGATCGAGCAGTAAATCGAACTTGGAATTCACAGATTTGTAGGGAATGGGCTGAACTTCAATTCCAGGAAGCTTGAATGTTTCTTGTGTCGTGTTCTGCCATGCGAACATTACTTGGAACAGCGGAGAATACGCCATGGTACGCATCGGCTGAGTCAGTTCAACAACCTTATCGAAAGGGATATCCCGGTTGTCTAGAGCTGCAAATGTCTTTGCACGCGTCTGTTCTATGATCTCTTTGACACTTGGCGATCCGGTGAAATCCAGGCGCACAGCGACTGTATTGACGAAGAAGCCTATGAGCCCCTGAATCTCTTTTTGGTCGCGGTTCGCTACCGGGGTGCCGATCAGCACATGCTGTTGGCCTGAAAGCCTTGCCAGCAGCGCTCCCCAGGCAGCAATCAGCGTCATAAAGAGGGTGACTCCATGACGCTTGCTGAACTCCTTCAGCCCGGCGGTCAATTGTTCATCAAACACAACTTGCTCAATTGCTCCCTGAAAGTCCTGGAGAGCAGGTCGCGGATGATCCGTAGGCAGATCGAGCAAGGCTGGGGCGTCGGCCAGAGCATTCTTCCAGAATTCAGCTTGGCGCTTTAGTTGCTCGCTCTCCATCCACTGCCGCTGCCAAGCCGAATAGTCGACGTACTGGATATCGAGCGCCGGCAACGAGCTGTCTTCCCCAGCGAGAAATGAGGCATAGAGCGTGCTGAGTTCTCTGGTCAACACGGATTCCGACCAACCATCTGAAGCAATATGGTGCGTCGTGATGAGTAGCACGTGCTCCTCAACTGAAAACTGGATTAACCGGCCGCGGATAAGTGGGCCGGCCTCAAAATCGAAAGGAGCCTCGCTTTCCAGATCCGCAAGGCGTTCCATTTCCTCCATAATGTTTCTGTCTCCACGGAGATCGTGCTCGATGAGGAGAAAACGGCTGCCTTCGCCTGCAGCTATCCGTTGCACAACCTCTCCACCACTCACTGCAAACGTGGTTCGTAGAACCTCGTGCCGGGCCACAATGCGATCCAGCGCACGGCGGAGAGCATCGTGATTGAGCGAACCTTTGAGATAGAGGCGAAGGTGAATGTGATAGGCCTCGCTTGCCCCCTTCAGTTGTCCCAAAAACCACAGCCTCTGTTGTGCAAACGACAAAGGTAGATCGCCTTCTCGAGGAACGGGGGGAATTCGCTTTGACTCGGGCCCACTTTCGGCAGGCACACCTCGAAGCAGAGTAAGAAGCTCAGCTTTCCGGGCAGCTAGTTCATCGCGAAGCTCCTGCGTCATCACGCCTGCCGGAGCGTTACAGCGCAGCCGGTCGCCATCGACGAGTATCATCACATCCAGGGCTCTCAGTTTGGAGAGGAATTCCACGCTCGAAATGTTGTTCATCGATAAGTCCCCACATGGCGTAAAATGCACGGTTCTTCGGTGCGCCCAGAAATGATCTGGCGCACTGGCGGGGTGCAATCCCCTGATGGAGAGTTACCGGCCAGATGAAGAAGCGGGATCTGCATTGCGGTTGCATCGTTTCTGATCATTGCATTTGAATTCTCTGCATTGATTTGTTCGAATTGGTCGTCGATCCATGAAAGCTGATATCTTGTGCGCCTGTAAATGCGGTAAATCTGAAAGGCGAATGTTGAAACTTGACCAGCAGTGCGTCAAAAGCCATTTTTTTCAAACTTTGTTGTATTAACTGTCGAGTTGGCTGTGATGTCTGCCCTCTGCTTGCATAGTCGGACAAGCAATTGAGGACCGGAATACGCGCGTCGTCGAAGGATATCTTGAACTTAGCGTGTGTTTACATACCACTTAAGGGGCGTGCCAATACTATAGACTGCGAGATTGTTTGATTCAATAATGTAGCCGAAGTGCCCGTTGACCCGAGTAAAACTCCCGGCCGACTGAAGGTTCAGTTAGGTCATTTTCTGTAAGGCGCTCTTGTGCCCGCGAACCAAACCCGCGGTTGCATGCGCATTTAGTTGCGCAAACGTTTGACTTCAGCAAAGTTCGAGGCCGATTGTTTGGGTTCGTTGCATTTTTTCGCATACTTCAAAAGATCTTCAATTCGGAGTCTGACCGGACCGGATTCGAACTTCTGTCTCAAGTGACGATGTCAAATGTGACGAGTGCACGCCGGGCGAGCACCGCGACGTGCCGTAATTTTGCTCATCCCGTATCTGATGGAAATTTCTTCACCACTGAATTCTCCAAAAGGAGGCGATCGCTGTGCAGTGTCAAGTTGACGAGGAGGTTTCAGCTCTTCATTCGACTAGCTCGACGGTGATTTCGGTCCGTGATGTGGCGATGCAATTCCCGATTGCAAAGCGATATCGTGAGCGGCTACTGTATGTGTTACAGCCTCATCGAGCTTTTTGGGTGCTAAAGCTGCAACGGTTGAGACACATCCTGGTGACCGGATTGCGGTGATGGGCCCGAACGGAACCGGAAAAACAGCGTTGCTGAAAATCATTAGTAACCTTTTGTTTTCCACCGAGGGTGAAATCAGGTTGAATGGATTGAACACCCGTCAGCACAATGTGGAAACTCGAAAGTCGGTAGGGTTCGTATTTAATTGAAGAGAGGGAACATTAACGCAATGTTGAAAGGCAGTTATGCGAATGAGCCGAGTATATATATCAGGTCCACGCATAACGGAACCGCACCCGGTCCGAACAAAAATATCCGCGCAGAGAAATCACCCTTGCAATCAGGAGTGTAGCTGCGCAGAACGCAACAACCTGCCGTGCGCCCTTTGTGCGTGTTACGTGCACCTTTTGGTAATTGCGCGTCGGATACAATTCTGGCAAGATTTCTGAACCCACCGATGAACGGACGAAGTGGTTATGGATCAAGCACCTGAGGTCATTGACCCCTCAAATTGGGAATTGTCTGTATGGATGGCGAATCTCTTTACATCATTTCCGGTAAAAAACCGAATGCAGATATTCGGCTGTTCTGTTTTCCACATGCAGGGGGAAGTCCCGCGTCGTTTTTCTCCTGGAGCACGCTGCTAGGCCCCCGAATCGAATGCGTGTCGTTGCAGTATCCGGGACGCGCACAGCGGTGGAGAGAGCCCGGACTCACTTCCATTGGCGACCTTGTCCAGGAGATTACGGAGAACTGGGAGAGAACTCCGGCGAAGCCATTCGCATTCTACGGGCACAGTTTTGGTGGGCTGGTCGCATTCGAGGTAGCCAGACGGCTGCGACAGGAGCGGATACCTGGTCCGGAGTGGCTCTTTGTCGGCTCGACTCGCGCACCACAGCTTGGACACTGGCAAAGTCCGATTCACACTTTGCCAGACGAGGAATTCGTTGCCGCGCTACAGGACCGATATGGAGGAATTCCTGCTGCGATCCGCGCGGATAGAGAAACGCTAAACCTGTTCCTGGGATCAATGCGCACAGATTTGAACGCTTATGAGAACTACTGCATGAAAGAGGATGCTGCTTTAGCGATACCGATAACGGCGTTCGCTGGGGCAGAGGATCATGTGGTTTCTCCCGTACGCGTACAGGGATGGGAAACGCAGACGGAAGCCGGATTCCAAATGAAAGTACTATCCGCGGGCCATTTCTTTACGAACAGCTGTCTTGAGATAGTTACAGATTGCATTCGAGATTGCCTGCTGGAACGCATTGATTTTCAAAGAATGAGAGAGCAGGGAATCGAGTGCTCTGACGGTGAAGAGAGGACGGGTTGTCGATGAGATCTGGCACGGCGCACAGCGAGCGGGAACCGATCGCCATTGTCGGGATAGGGTGCCGGTATCCCGGCGCTGCCAACGTGGAGGAACTGTGGCAGAACCTGCTCGCAGGTAACGATTCGGTTGGGCATTATCCCATGGGGCGATTCCCCGGTCTTGATCGGGTTTATGCATCCGCAGGGAAGGGTGGATCTCTGCTGACAGACGCGGGCGGTTTCTTACCTGACGTGGACATGTTCGACGCGCAATTCTTCGAACTTTCCCCGCGAGAAGCCTTATATATGGATCCACAGCACCGGCTGTTGCTCGAAGTGAGCTGGGACGCATTGGAGGATGCCGGGCAAGTTCGGAGGGATTATCAAGGATCTCTGACCGGCGTTTTTGTCGGACAGTGGACCAGCGAATATGAAACGCGCTTGTACGAGTCGGGCAGCGAACAAGATTTCTACACGATTTCAGGATGTGCGCGGGCCTCGGCGTCGGGGCGAGTTTCTTTTGCGTTTGGCTTTGAAGGTCCGAGCGTAACCGTCGATACCGCCTGCTCTTCTTCTTTGGTCGCGGTGCAGTTGGCCTGCGAAAGCCTTTGGCGTGATGACAGCAGAATGGCCCTGGCTGGGGGAACGAACCTTATTCTCGGCCGAGAAGTGTCTGAACTGTTTACGCGAGCAGGCATGCTTTCGCGAGATGGACGATGCAAGTTTGGCGATGCAGATGCAAATGGGTTTGTACGTAGCGAGGGTGCCGGCATGGTCGTTCTCAAGCGGCTCTCGCATGCCCGTAGTGATGGGGATAATATCTACGCCTTGATTCGCGGAGGCGCCATTAATAATGATGGGCGCACCAGTGGACTCCTTGTCACCCCAAGCCGGCCAGGGCAGCAGCGGATGATGGAAACAGCTTGGCGGTCGGCCGGCATCCAGCCCTCAGATTTGCGGTATATCGAAGCGCATGGCACGGGAACCTCAGTTGGCGATCCAATCGAACTTGGCGCAATTGCGGATGCTTTGACTTCGGCAAATGTGCGCGAACAGTGCTTTGTTGGATCCATCAAGTCAAATATCGGTCATACTGAGACCGCTGCCGGCGTCGCAGGGCTAATAAAGGCAGCGTTGATTCTGCGCAATCGCGTAATACCTCCGAGCCTGCATTTCGACACCCCCAATCCAAAGATTCCGTGGAAAGAGTCGCCAATCCGCATAGCGGATACCACGATTGACCTGCATGCTGAACCGTTTCCTGTTCGCGTGGGCGTAAGTTCATTCGGCATCACCGGAACGAATGCTCACCTGGTACTTGAAGAGGCAGATGCAATCGAACTGTCCAAGGAGCCCTCGGACCAGCCAGAAAGGGCGCTGGTACTGCCTGTTTCAGCTCAGTCGCCGCAGGCGCTGGCTAATCTGCTGAACGAGTACAGACGTCAATTGGAATCTGGTAATTGCTCGATCCACGATGTCTGCTACACCGCAGCAATACGGAGGAATCACCACGAATTTAGAACTGCACTGGTCTTTGCAAATCAGACGGAATGGGCCGAAACACTGGAAAGCGCAGTTCTTGGGGAGCCTTCCGAAGCAGTCGTGACCGGTAGGGCGTCCGGTAGTGCGCCGCGCGTAGTATTTGTTGCCCCTGGGCAAGGTTCGCAATGGCTGGGGATGGCACGAGAGCTTTACAGGAAGGAGTCAGCTTTTCGCGCCCAATTCGATGAGTGCGATCGAGCAATTGTTGAGGAGACGGGGTGGTCTCTCCGTGAGCGGCTGTGGGGCGAGCATGCGGAAGAGAGTCTAGAGCAGATTGACGTAATTCAGCCTGCGCTTTTCACAATGAGCGCAGCACTCGCAGCACTCTGGCGCCAATGGGGAATAGAGCCGGATGCCGTTGTGGGTCATAGCATGGGAGAGGTAGCAGCAGCCTATCTGGCTGGCGTGCTGAACCTTCAGGACGCGGTGGCTGTAATCTGCCGTCGAAGCCGGCTGATGAAAACGCTGCGCTCGAACGGTGGCATGGCAGTCGTCGGTCTTCCGATGGATGAGACCGCGGGGTTGCTGGCGCAATATCCCGGATTATCCGTCGCTGCCAGCAACGGGCCATCCTCAACGGTGATCTCGGGCGATCTGCAGGCTATCGAGAGAGCGTTGCGCGAGTTGGAAATGCGAGAGATCTATTGCCGCCAGGTGAAGGTGGATGTAGCCTCGCACAGTTCGCAAGTCGATCCGATCCTTCCAGCACTTCTGCAGGGACTCGGCGGCATTGAACCCAGGCCGGCGAAAATCCCCATGTTGTCCACGGTCACTGCGCGTTATGCGGCGACGGCTGACACAGATGGGACCTGCATGGACGCGCGGTACTGGGTTCGGAATCTGCGGGAGTGCGTGCTTCTGGCGCCTGTTGTGCATGAGTTGGCCCAGGATGGCCACACCATCTTTGTGGAACTCAGTCCGCATCCGATCCTGCTGCCATCAATCGAGTCTTCTGGTCGGCCGGCGAATCCACAGGTCATGGCTATTGCTTCGCTACGGCGCGAAAAACCGGAGCAGGCGGCGATGTTGGCGGGACTGGCTGCCATGTATGTAGCCGGCATTCCAGTGCGCTGGGAACGGCTCTTTCCCGAGGGTGGAAAATGTGTGCGGCTACCACAGTACCCGTTCCAGAGAGAGCAATGCTGGCCGGAACCTGGTAAGGGTAAGCGATGGGCAGAGGAAGCCGTAGGCAATCCTCTGCTGGGCATCCGTTTTACGTCGTCTCGGCAACCGCAGACTGTTCTATGGGAGAGCAGGATCGGGATTGATTCGGTCCCCTGGCTGAAGGACCATCGCGTCTTGCGATCCGTAGTGCTTCCGGCATCGGCCTATGTCGACATGGCGCTTTCCGGTGTGCGGGAAATGATCTCAGATGCGAGCTTTGCGCTTGCTGACGCGACATTTCTCCGTCCCGCTTATCTGCCCGACACCGGTGACCGGATCTTTCAGCTTGCGATTACGCCGGACCGAGCGGACGGGTTCTCATTCGAGGTGCGCAGCCGGGCCGAAGCGGACGGTGAACTGTGGATTCTCCATGCAACCGGCCAGCTTAAACGAATCCGGCAGGTCGTTCCCGAACCGGATCGGAGCATATCAATAGAGGATTTTCAAGCGCGAGCCCCGGAAGTGCGCGATGCGGAGGCGCATTACACCCGACTGGCGCGAGGCGGGCTCGAATACGGTCCAGCATTTCGCGTTGTGCAAAAGGTCAATGTCGACCACGGCTGGAGCATCGGCCAGCTGATCGCCGTGCAGAACGAAAGTTCTGGATCTGCGATTGATCCATTGATTCTCGATGGCTGCTTCCAGCAGGCAATCGCACATGCGCTGCCTGAGGGAGATGGCTTCGACGTGGCAGACACCTACCTGCCCGTATCGATTCGGGAACTCAGGCTTTACGCAGAGCTTCCCAAAGGCGAGAGGCTGTTGGTTACTGCGGAACTGTCGGGATGTGATCGAGAAGCGGGTTCCTTCCGGGCGAATCTGTGTCTCTTGAGTGAGCGCGGCACGATGATTGCCGAAATTATCGACATGGCCGCGCAGCGAGTGGCGAGATTGGATTCGTCCGAGTCCCGTTCGTCAATGTACACGATTGGTTGGACAGCACAGCCATCATTGCCCCAGCCGGATGCGAGCCCGAAAATGCAGCAGGAGAACTGGGTCGTGTTCGCTGATGCATGCGGCGTGGCGGATGCGATCTGCGAGGCGTTGTCGTTGGCGGGCGGTTCATATTCAATCGTGCGGCCGGGAAATGATTTCTCGCAGATTTCGAAAAACGAATACCGAATTCGACCGGATTCGCGTGCTCAACTGGAGCAACTATTCACGGAAATAACGCGAACTGCGGGCGCGCCGACTTCGGTTGTTCACTTGTGGAGTATCCGCGAACTGCCTCAGGAAGGCGAAAGTGGAACCAGCGTCATGCAGTCGCAGGTGTTCGGCAGCGCGCACGTTCCGTTGTTAGTTCAGGCACTTTCGGCAGCAAACTGGACGACTCCGCCTCGGCTCTGGCTGATTACTTCAGGATGCATGTCGGTTAGCGGTGACAGAGAGACTCCACGCTTGGAAAGCGCACCGATCTGGGGAATGGGACGCGTAGTTGCACAGGAGCATCCGGAGTTGCGGGCGACTCTGGTTGATCTGAGTGCCAGTCCCGATGCGCAAGAGGCGCGAGAACTCGCGCAACACATTCACCGGAATGGAGACGAGGACCGTATTGCTCTGCGTGGTCTCGCCAGCCATATCGCGCGGCTCACTCCATACAGCGGAGAAAAAGCGGAGCGCCGGCCTCTCAAAGAAAACGAACAATATCGCGTTCAGATGAGTGGCCCTCTTTCTCTAGATGCCTTATGCCTGCGAGCCTTCGCGGTCCAGGAGCCTGGGCCGGATGAGGTGGCCATCGAAGTCGCGGCAGCGGGCCTTAACTTCATCGATGTGGCTCGCGTGTTGGGTATTCTGCCTGGTTTGGATCCGGCGAAACCGCTGCGCCTGGGCATGGAGTGCGCAGGCCGCGTTGTCGCGGTAGGTTCGGGTGTTTGCGAATTCAAGCCGGGTGATGAGGTACTGGCCATGACGCCTTCGGTGCGCGAAGGGCTGCTGGCGTCGTATGCCATTGTGCCGGCTGAACTTGTGATGCGTAAACCTGTCCAACTCAGTTTGCAGGAGTCGGCCACCACTCCTATAGCATTTCTCACGGCCTACTATTCGCTTGTCGAGCAGGCGTCCATCCGGGAAGGCGAATGGGTACTGATTCATGCTGCTGCGGGCGGAGTTGGGCTGGCTGCAATCGAGGTCGCCAAGTCTGCCGGCGCGAACATCATTGCTACAGTCGGTTCCAAGGAAAAAGAGGAGTTCATCCGCTCACTGGGTATCAACCATGTTTTCAACTCCCGCTCTTCTTCGTTTGCCCAGGCGGTAATGGAGGTTACCGGTGGACGCGGTGTTGACATTGTGCTGAATTCGCTTGGCGGTGAACTGATCGACCGCGGGCTGGAGGTATTGGCTCCTTATGGGCGATTCGTCGAGTTGGGCAAGCGCGATGTCTACGATGACCGGCAGATCGGGCTGCGCGTCTTCCGAAACAATATCTCCTTCCACGTAGTAGATCTCGCCGACGCCCTGGAAACTCAGCGACCGCGAGTGCGGGAATGGATGAAGCTGATCCTAGATCGGATCGCGGCCGGCGAATGGCATCCTCTCCCGGTGACCACGTTTCCTGCCCAGGAACCGGGCGAATCCTTCCGATTCATGGCGCAGGCACGGCACATTGGCAAGATCGCAGTGCAAATGGAACGTGCCGTCGAAGTGTTGCCTCCCGCGGAAGGCGCGCTGTTCTCAAGGGATGCGAGCTATCTGATCACGGGTGGATTGGGTGGAATTGGACTTACCATGGCTGCTTGGATTGCCAGACATGGTGCCGGCATGCTGGTACTCCTTTCACGGCGTGCGGTGAGCGAAGAGGCGTCGGAGACCATACGGCAGATTGAGGGATTGGGAACTCGTGTTCGTGTGGTGCGCGGGGACGTAGTCCTGCGATCTGATGTTGAAGAGGCGTTGCGGGTAAGTCGTGAAGAGGGATTTCCGCTCCGGGGTGTTCTGCATGCGGCGGCGCTGGTCGACGATGCTCTGATTCGAGATATAACTCCAGACAGATTTGCTCCCGTGCTGGCTCCAAAAGTGGAGGGGACTTTCAATCTTCATGCTGTCACGCTAGATGAGAAACTCGACTTCTTTCTGATGTTCTCCTCGATCGCTTCGATTCATCCGCAGCCCGGCATGGGTATATACGCCGCTGCAAACGCGTTTCTTGACGGCTTCGCACGCTATCGCCATGCACTCGGATTGCCGGCGACTGCGGTGAACTGGGGAGGTTGGGATCAGATTGGCCTTGCGCGGGAAGCAGGAACTCTGCGCAGCATGGAAGGATACGGCGCGCAAGGGATCAGGAATTTTTCCGCGAGCGAGGCGCTCGAGGTTCTGGGCGAAGCCATCCGTACCCAGCCGTTGCAGATGTTGGCTGCTCCGTTCACATGGAAGGCATTCGCCGAGTTTCATGGCGGCCGAACGGCTCCTCTGTTCCGAGATTTCGTCGCGCAAGCAATGACGAATGTTGGGCAGGCAACCGGCTCTGAAATCACCAGCCGCCTCAGAGACGCAGCCTCGATCGAAGAGCGAACCGAACTGCTGGAGGCGTGGCTGCAAGATTCGTTGGGGAAGGTCTTGAAACTGGCGGTACGCAAAATCGATCCCGATCGTCCGATGGGTACCATGGGCCTCGATTCCCTTATGGGGGTCGAGTTCGTCCGGCGGCTCACCAATGCACTGGAGACTCCTGTTCCGGCTACCGTGGTATTCAACTATCCGACCATCCGATTGCTGGCGAAACATCTGCTGCAAAGGTTGAATTTGAACGATCCGGAACCAATGGCTGTCCAGGTTGCAGTGTCGACTGCTGACTTGCCAGAGGTTTCTGAAGAAGCGGCTCTCGACGCGTTGATGAGTTGGGAAAGGAACAGCTAGCAATGAGTAGTCCTACCACGTCTCGGATTTCTCCTGCACGTTTGGCGCTTGCCGCTCGCAAGCTGCGGAGCGAGCGGGACGATCTGACTTTGCTTGCTTCTGACCCGATCGCGGTTGTCGGATTGGCCTGTCGGTTTCCGGCTCATAGCAATTCACCCGAGGATTACTGGGCTGCGCTGATGGCCGGCCGCTCCGGAACGGTCGAAATGCCGGAAAGAAGATGGCCGAATCGTGCTCATTTGGAATCCGCGCATCGGCTCGGAGGCTTCCTTGACTCGATCGATGGATTCGATGCCGAGTTCTTTGGGATCGCTCCCAGGGAAGCGAATGAAATGGACCCGCAGCATCGATTGCTCCTGGAGGTGGTCTGGGAAGCCCTCTGGGATGCAGGCATCGAGCCGGCCAGTCTTGCAGGCAGCGATACGGGAGTTTTCGCCGCGACCTACAACTCTGACTACGCACGGATGCACTTCCGCGACCGCAATGCAGTCGGCGCCTACGCAGGCATCGGAACCGCGCATTCGGTTGCGGCGGGCCGCATTTCATATCTGCTCGACCTCCGCGGACCTTCAGTCATCGTAGATACTGCCTGCTCTTCTTCGCTCGTGGCAACGCACACAGCCGTTCGTAGCCTGCGATCGGGAGATTGTAGAGTGGCGATCGTGGGAGCCAGCAGCCTCAAGGTCCTGTCCGATGAGGTTCTGGTTTTCTCTCGTTGGGGCATGCTCTCGGGCGACGGCCAATGCAAAACCTTCGATGCCGCTGCTGACGGGTTTGCGGTTGGCGAAGGTGCGGGCTCGGTCATCCTCAAGCGGCTTTCCGACGCTCTGCAGGATGGAGACAGTATCCGCGCAATTATTCGTGGTACGGCCATCAATCACGACGGACGCACCACCGTTATGACTGCTCCCAGCGGGCTGGCGCAGCAAGCCGTAATACGGGCGGCTCTGCAGAATGCCCAGATTGAGGCAGGAGAGGTGAGCTTCGTCGAGACACACGGAACAGGTACACCCTTAGGAGACCCAATCGAGGTAGAAGCGCTTGCGGCTGTATATGGAACCAGTAGTCGACCCGGAGATCAATTCCCCTGTGTGCTCGGAGCGGTCAAGACAAATTTTGGCCATCTCGAGGCCGCAGCCGGACTCGCCGGATTGATCAAGACGATTCTCTGCCTGGAGAACGAAGCGATTCCTCCAAATCTCCACTTCCACACACTCAATCCGCAGATTTCCATGGATGGTTCGCGCCTTGCTCTTGCTACCGGGAAGATTCCATGGACGCGCGGTGCGCGCGCCCGCGTAGCCGGCATCAGCGGATTCGGAGTGAGCGGGACGAACGCGCATGTGATCGTCGAAGAGGCTCCGATCATCCCATCTGGCCGCGTGCGTACCCCACTCCCCAAGCGCTCGTGGAACCGAATGCGCTGCTGGTTGCCTGAACCATCCTCCGAAACCAGCGCCGCACATTCCGCGCCTCGTGAAATGGCTCTGCATCCTCTCCTTGGCAGACGGTTGCAAACAGCCTTTGCGCGCGGCGATCTGTTCCAGGCTGAGATCGGTGGCAACGCGGTTCCGTATTTACGCGACCACTCCCTGGGTGATCGATTCTTGCTTCCGTTTGCAGCGTTTCTAGAGATTGCCCATGCCGCAGCGAAGCAAAAAGCAGGAGACGCTTCCTTCGCGGTATCAGGTTTTGCAGTGGATGAGCCCCTGTTCCTGGATCCGGAAGCTCACAGCGTGCAGACCCTTGTCTCAGAGAGCGAAATAGAAATTGCCAGCGAGCGCAATGGCCTTTGGACGAGGCACGCGCGCGGGAGCACTCGAAATGTGGAGCACGGAGGGCAGACTCTCGACCTCAAAGTAGCGCGAGCAGGTTGCAGCACTTCGATACCAATCGACGAGGTCTACCGGCGTCTGGAATCTACGGGACTGCGGTACGGTCCGGCGTTCCGGGCGATCACGTCCGCGTGGCGCGGTGCCGGAGAGAGTATCGCGCAACTTAGTCTGCCTGAGGGACTGCGCCGGGAAGCGGCGCACTACGCGTTGCATCCAGCTTTGCTTGACGCGTGTCTGCAGGCGGTGATGGTTGCGCTTCCTGAAACCTTCGACGGGTTGTTGTTGCCCGTTGCGTTGGACGAGTTCAGAGTTTTTCATGCAGGCTTATCCGACGTGTGGGTGCACGTTGTGCTGCGGGCCTCCGATCCGGATCGAATTACCGCTGACCTGTCGATCGCGGATGCTGTCGGGGGAGTGGCCGCAACCCTGCGCGGCTTCCAGGCAAAACGAATCGCGCAGGCGTCTCTCGCTGCAAAAGCGCACAATGAGGCCTCAAGCTTCGAAATTGCCTGGCGCGCGCACGACTTGCCCGTTGCGCCGGAGCATCAACTCAGCTCCCGGCGGTACCTTTTATTGGAAAGTTCGCCTGGAAGTGCCGCCGGACTGGCCGAACAGTTACGCGCTCGCTCAGAAACGGTGGTGGCGTCGCTGCACGATGGGACAAGTAAGTTGCAGGAAGGTCCCTGGTCCGATGTGGTGCTCCAGCTAGGGAAGGCAGATTCAGCGAAAGCTCACGCTGCCTGGGAATACCCCGAGCGCCCTGCCGTGGATTTCGTGCTGCGCTTCGCAGAGAGCCTGAACTCAAAGCAGGACGCGCCGCGGATATGGGTATTGGCTCCGCAGACGGTTGCTGTTTTTCCGGGCGAGGATGTTTCGCTGGCTTTTGCGCCGATTGCAGGGCTATTGCGGACTCTAACCTGCGAATATCCGACAACAGCTCCAGTTCTGATTGACAGCGATTCTTTGTCAGAAGCCGGCGCGGAAGCTGTTGCACAGGAGATCGTGGCGCGAGGCCAGGATCCAATTGTCGCAATTCGACGTGGATCGCGATACGTGGCGCGATTGACGTCCGCTCGGCCAGTGGCGCATCGCCTGGAGCGGCTCGTGTCTGATTCGCCGGGCGTGCTGGATACGCTTCGCTGGGATTCGATTGATCGTACTGACCCCGGTCCCGGCGAGATCGAAATTGAAGTGCGGGCGCACGGACTGAATTTTCGCGATGTCCTGAATGGGTTGGGCGTATTCGGAATCGAACATCCGCGGTTCGGAGGAGAATGCGCGGGCATTGTGACCCGAGTCGGCGAATTGGTTCGCTCCTTCCAGCCCGGAGACCGTGTCCTTGCGTTTGCCCCGTTCAGTATGCAGAGCTACACGACGGTTCCAGAAGCCTATGTTGCCGCGCTGCCGTGCGGAATGACCTTTGTGCAGGCAGCAACCATTCCGGTGGCATTCCTCACCGCTCATTACGGTTTCGCAAAACTTGCCCGGCTCGCGCGGGGACAGCGCGTACTGATTCACGCAGCAACGGGCGGGCTGGGTCTGGCTGCGGTCCAACTGGCTCTCAGGACCGGAGCCGAGGTGTACGCGACTGCAGGCAGCGAAAAGAAACGTGCGTTTCTGCGCGGTATGGGAGTTCGGCTGATATCCGATTCTCGGTCGACCGCCTTCCGAGACGATGTGCTCAAGGCGACGGACGGCCACGGCGTAGACGTGGTGCTGAATTCGCTCAGTGGAGAACTGATTCAGGCGGGGCTTGAGGATTTGGCTCCGAACGGTTGCTTCCTTGAAGTGGGCAAGCGGGGCATATGGTCTGACGAGCAAGTCCGAGCTTTTCGCGACGATATTCGCTATTTTCCATTCGATCTTGGAGAGATTGCGCAAGAGAATCCAGAATCCATTCGCGCAATGTTCCTGGAGTTGATGAATGCATTCAAGGCGGAGCAGCTGACGCCCTTGCCGACCACAACGTATCCCACCGAGCAAGCTGCGACGGCATTCCGGACGATGGCGCAGGCAGGGCATATTGGAAAGATCGTCCTTTCCCGAAGGCCGCCGGCTGAGTTCGAGAATCTTCGCAGGATCATCTCGCAGGGAACGACGTTGGTGGTTGGAGGGCTGGGTCCGCTCGGCAGTGTTCTTGCCGATTGGTTGTCTAAAGCAGGTGCGCGGCGGTTGGTGCTTTGCGGTCGCAGCGCAAAAGCCGATCCAACGTTCCTTTCATCGCTCCAGAACGCCGGTACCGAAGTGTTGGTCGAGCGAATGGACGTTGCAGACCCTGCTTCCGTGCACGAGGTGTTGCAGCGCATTCGCGCTAGTGGCCTGCCACTGACGACCGTTTTTCACGCTGCCGGCGTAGTCCAGGACCGGGTTCTCGGAAAAGAGTCTTGGGATACATACCGGCATGCTACTGCAGTGAAAATCGAAGGTGCATGGAACCTGCATCGTTTGACGCAAAATGATCCGGTGCAATTAATGGTGTACTTCTCCTCGGCTGCTGGAATCTTGGGAGCTGCGGGACAGGGCAGCTATGCAGCCGGCAATGCATTTCTCGATTCCATGGCGCACTACCGATCGGGTCGCGGTCTCACCACCTTGAGCGTGGACTGGGGAGCCTGGGCGGAGGCCGGCATGGCGGCACGTTTGGCTCCAAAGCACGCCGGGCGGCTTGAGCGCCAGGGGATTCATTCGCTTAGTGCGGACACTGCGCTCGCGGCCATGGAGAGAGCCATCGTTGAGCAACGTACCCAACTTGCTGTGTTGAGCGTTTCCTGGGAACGTTTTCTGGAAGGAAGAGCTGACAAGGCGTTCTTCTCTGAGCTTCTTTCTCCTCATTCAAGCGTTGCGGAGTCCGCGCAGGAAGCATCGATCCGCGATGTTCTTCTCAACGCTCCGGCAGAGGAGAGGAAGACGCTGATGGAAGCACACGTACGCAATTGCGCGCGTCGGGCGTTGAGCATGGCTCCCGCGTCGGCAATTCAGGAAGATGTTCCATTGCAGGAGATCGGTCTTGATTCCCTGATGGCCATCGATATGAAAAATGAACTCGCTCAATCGCTTCGCGTGCCGCTGTCCGCCGGGTTGCTCTTCAACTATCCGACCGTCGGAGAATTGACCGAGCATCTGCTGGGAATTCTATCGACTCCTGCTTCCTCGCCCAAATCAGTTAGTGCGAATAGCGTCCGCACGCTCGTCGAGCCGGCCGCAGCCACGCGGGCAGACGAGAACGCGCTAGACGAATTGAGCGAACAAGAAGCGGAACGATTGCTGATTGAGGAACTGGAGCGATCCTCCGGAAAAGGGAAAATTCATGCCTGAAATCAACAGCGCGACCGAGTTGTCCCCCGTCAAGCGGGCGCTTGCTGAAATTCGCAGGCTGCGAGTGCGCTTGGATGAACTGGAGAGCGGATCTGCTGAGCCCGTGGCAATTGTTGGTCTTGGGCTTCGGCTACCTGGCGACGTGAAAGACGAAGAGAGCTTCTGGAACTTGTTGGCTGCAGGGCATGATCCGATCGGAGAGATTCCGCGGGATCGATGGGACTGGCGCGATTATTTCGATCTGGACAAGGCTGCCCCCGGCACAGCGGTCACACGCTTTGGTGGATTTATTGATCACCCCGAGGAATTCGACGCAACGTTCTTTGGAATTGCACCGCGCGAAGCGACGATGATGGATCCCCAACACCGACTGGTATTGGAAATCGCCTGGGAGGCGCTGGAGAACGCAGGATTCGCCGCATCTGGTTTGCAGGACGGGGACACGGGAATCTTCCTTGGCATTGGAAACAATGACTACGCACGCCAGACCATGCGTAATCAGGATGAGATCGATGCTTACGTGGGATCGGGGAATTCACCAGCGATGGTTGCTGGGCGGCTTTCATACATTCTGGGTCTGCACGGTCCGTCACAGGCCATCGACACCTCATGCTCCTCATCTCTTGTCGCGGTTCACCTAGCCTGCGCCAGCATCCGATCGGGAGAATGCCGCATTGCGCTGGCTGGAGGCGTCAATCTGATGCTGTTGCCCGATGTGCACATCGCGCTTTCGCGGGCACAGATGATGGCCCCGGATGGGCGGTGCAAGACGTTCGACGATTCGGCGAACGGGTATGTGCGCAGCGAGGGTGGCTGCATCGTCGTTCTAAAAAAGCTATCGGCGGCGGTCGAAGATCGGGATCGCATTCTGGCGGTCATCCGTGGGTCAGCGGTAAACCACGATGGGAGAAGCGGCGGCCTCACGGCTCCCAGCGGTCCCGCGCAGGTTGAGGTGATTCGGAAGGCATTGGAATCCGCCCGCATTGATGCCTCCGAGGTTGGGTTTGTGGAGACGCACGGAACGGGAACGGCACTGGGCGATCCGATCGAAGTCGAAGCGCTGGCATCGGTCTTTGCCGACGGTCGCGATCCAGAGCAGGCATTGCTGCTCGGTGCTCTGAAAACCAACCTGGGACATTTGGAATCGGCCAGCGGCATTGTCGGTCTGGTCAAGGCCGCGCTGGTGCTTCAGCATGGAATCGTCCCTGCCAATCTGCATTTGAAGAAGAAAAATACCCGAATCCCGTGGGATCGATTGAACGTTTCCGTCCCGGCAAAGAACACATCATGGAACGGGCGCTACGCAGGCGTGAGCTCATTTGGATTCAGCGGGACCAATGCTCACGTGATTCTGGAGCGGGCTCCCGAAACCTTACCGCATGAGAATGTGCCGGAGCGGCCATGGCATGTGTTGGCCCTATCCGCAAAATCCGAGGTGGCTCTCGATAACCTGCGCCGAAGCTATGCACAGGTGCTTCGAACCACAAACAACAGCATAGAGGATGTGTGTTTTACCGCTAACAGCGGTCGTTCCCATTTCCCCCATAGAGTGGCCCTCGTGGCGCAAACAGCAAAGGAATTTGCGGATGGATTGGAGGGAGCCGCCACGATTCGATCCTTTTCCGGCGAGATTGAAAGCGAAGCGGGTCGAGTGGGATTTCTATTTACGGGTCAGGGGAGCCAGTATGCGGGGATGGGGGCTGAGTTATATGAGGGATCGAGTGTATTCCGCGAGTCGGTGGAGAGGTGTAGTGCGGAGTGGAAGGAGCAGGGCGGTGAATCGCTGATCGAAGCGCTTTATGTTCGAGGCGAAGAGCTGAGCGATGCGCGTGTGATTCAGCCGGCGCTTTTCGCCGTGGAATACGGTCTTGCGGAACTGTGGCGGAGTTGGGGAATCGAACCTGGTCTGGTGTTGGGGCACAGTCTGGGCGAGTACGTAGGAGCGGTGGTAGCCGGCCTTCTGAATCTGGGAGACGGTCTGCGTCTGGTGGGTGCGCGAGCGGAACTGATGGAGAAGCTGTCGGAACGCGGAACAATGCGGGCGGTGCTGTCGGACGCGGAGACGGTGCAGGGGGCGCTTGCGGGTTGGGAGAGCGAGGTTGCGATAGCGGCCATCAACGGTCCAACGAGCGTGGTGATATCGGGGAGTACGGAAGGAGTGCGGGCAGTCTCGGAGAAGCTGGAAGGAGAGGGTCTTCGGACGCGCGCGCTTGAGGTGAGTCACGGATTTCACTCGCCGGTGCTGGAGCCGATACTGGATGAATTCGAAGCGCGTGCCGGTGCGGTAGCGTATGGGCAGCCGCGGGTGCGTATGGTCTCGAATCTGACCGGGCGCACGGCGGGACGGGAGGAGATGGGCCGTGCCGGGTATTGGCGGGATCATATGCGCCAGACGGTGCAGTTTCACGCCGGACTGCAAACCGCCCTCGCCAGTGGCTACACCACCTTCATTGAGATCGGCCCTCAGCCGCACCTGCGCGCGATCGCGACCAAAACTGACGCAAGCCTGGCAGATCGGATCAAGGTCTCGATGGCTGGGAATCGGTCTGCTTTCCAGCAGATGTGCGAGAGTGTTGCGCAACTGTATGTCGAAGGGCAGCCCGTCAACTGGAGCGGTTTTGATCGTGGCTATCGTAGATCGCGGGTTGTACTGCCAACTTATCCATTCGAGCGGCAGCGGTATTGGCAGGGACCAAATGCAGACGAGATTGCACGCGGCGTTTGGCAGCGTGCATCGGATGCCGCCGCCGCTCAAGCGCAGTTCGCGCCGGTCGGCACCAACGTCGAGCAATTTCCGAAGAAATGGGATGCTTTAAAGAATCTCACGATCGCGCAGATACTGGTCACGCTGGGCGAACTCGGTGTCCTGCGCGAGGGCGGCATACACGAGCCCGATACGTTAATCCGCAACGCCGGTGTCATCGAGGCCCATCAGCGATTGATGCGGCGCTGGTGGAGCATGCTGGTCGAAGAGGGATATCTACAGCAATCGGGCCATCAGGTAGTTATTCCTTCTCAGATTGTCGCGCCAGACTTGACTTTGGCGTGGCAGAATGCCGAAGCGCAATTGCACGATGACCCCTATCTGCTCGCCTATCTGCGGAACTGCGCAACCCTGCTTCGGCAGGTCCTGCTTGGACAGGCGTCTCCTCTGGAGACACTTTTTCCAGGCAGTTCTCCCGAACTGGCGATGAATCTCTATGAGAAATCTACGGGTGCGCGATACGCCAACGCGATTGTCGGAGCTGCGGTTGAGGCTGCGGCCGTTTCAAAGCCCGCCGGTGGAATGCTGCGTATCCTGGAGATCGGCGCAGGCACTGGTTCGGCCACTGCGAGTGTGCTGCCGCGCCTGCCATTGCATGGGATCTCTTATCTGTTCACGGACGTTTCCGACCAGTTCCTCCAAAAGGCCAGCGTGCGGTTCGCAAGATATCCGTACATGCGCTATGCCATCCTCGATATCGAGAACGAAGCTCATATGCGGGCTCGTCGAAATTCTTGCGATGTGCTGATCGCGTCCAATGTTGTCCATGCGACGCGCGATATCCAGAAGACTCTAGAGCAGGTACGGCAGTTGGTCGTGCCCGGAGGTACGGTCATCCTGCTGGAAACGACTCAAAGCCTGGCATGGCACGAGATCACGACAGGGCTCATCGAAGGTTGGCAGAAATCGGACGATACTCTTCGTAGCGGCGCTACCTTGATGAATACTTCCGCGTGGAGAGACGCCCTGCAGGCTGCAGGCTTTGCAGCAATAGCACAGGCACCGAAGAGTGATTCGCCAGCCGAAGCGGTAGGTCTTCATGTTTTGCTGGCGCAAGCGCCGAGCGGAGTTGTATCACCAGGCGATTCGGCGATCCCGGAGGAAGAATTCCTTCGGCATTCTGTTGCACTCGCGAATGGGGTTCCTCCGGTTTCGTCTGGCCCTGTGCTGAAGGATCAGTTGGTTCAGATCCCGGAGGCGGAGCGCCGGGGAATCGTGCTCGAGGCGGTGAAGGAAGAGGTTGCGCATGTTCTGCGTCTAAGCTCCCCCGAGCAGGTCAGGAAGCGGGATAGGTTGATGGAAATTGGTGTCGATTCGCTGATGGCGTTGGAACTGAGCCGGCGACTCGCCGAACGCGCGGGGCTGGCTGATATGCCGTCGACTCTGATGTTCGATTATCCAACTCCGGAAGCTATAGCAGACTATATTCTCCGGCGCCTCGGGCCGGGCGAAGGTATGCCCAACAACATGGAAGCGGAATCAGCACAGGATGACAAGTTGCAATTGCCCCAAAGAGAAGCCGACGAGATGTCGGATGAAGAGATGGTGGAGTTATTGCGCCAGCGGTTGGAAAGGTGAACTTGGATATGAACGGGACCGCGAACAATCAGTCTGCTCTTCTGAAGAAGGCCTTCCTCGCTATCCAGGATCTCGAGGCAAAGCTGGCGGGGGCCGAACGCGTGCTCAACGAGCCCATCGCAATCATCGGTATGGGTTGCCGTTTTCCTGGTGGGGCGGAGAGTCCCGAGAGTTTTTGGGAACTTCTGCGAGATGGGCGCGATGCCATTTCGATCGTTCCTCATGATCGGTGGAATATTGATGAGTGGTTTGATCCCGACCCCGATCAGCCGCGGAAAATGGTGACGCGCCATGGCGCATTCTTGAATCGAGTGGATGGCTTCGATGCTGGCTTCTTTGAGATTGCGCCCCGCGAAGCCGCCGCCATGGATCCGCAGCAAAGGCTCGCGTTGGAAGTCGCTTGGGAGACTCTGGAAAACGCCGGCTACGCGGCAACGCGCCTTCACAATACCAAGACCGGTGTGTTCCTCGGGATCGCAGGCAACGATTTCAGTCAATTGGTGGCGCAGGCGGGTGATCCCGATTTGTTCGGTGCACACTATGCGTCCGGCATTGCACACAGCGTTGCTGCCGGAAGAATTTCCTACGTGCTGGGACTTCAGGGGCCAAGCGTTTCTCTCGACACTGCCTGTTCCTCCTCTTTGGTCAGCGTACACCTTGCCTGTCAGAGCCTGCGCGCACGAGACTGCACGCTGGCGCTCGCCGGCGGCGTGAATTTGATGCTGGCGCCGGAAACCACGGCAATTCTCTCGCGGGTGCGCATGTTGTCGCCGCGTGGGCGATGCAGGGCATTTGACGAGAGCGCAGATGGATTCGTTCGTGGCGAGGGGTGCGGCTTTGTCGCTTTGAAGCGGCTTTCCACGGCCGTTGCCGACAGTGATCGCATTCTGGCAGTTATTCGCGGTTCGGCTGTGAATCAGGATGGAGCCAGCAGCAGCTTGACCGCGCCGAATGGTCCCTCGCAGGAAGCCCTGATGCGCGACGCGCTCGCGCAAGCGGGATTAGCGGCGGGCGACATTTCCTATATTGAAGCGCATGGAACGGGGACTGCCCTGGGCGATCCCATCGAATTGCAGGGATTGGGAGCGGTATACGGGGCGGCCCATTCAGAGCAACAGCCAATCCTGGTTGGATCGCTGAAGACGAACATGGGGCATTTGGAGGCGGCCGCCGGCATCGCTGGCCTCATGAAGGTCGTGCTCGCGCTGCAGCACCGGCAAATCCCTCCGCATCTGCATCTGCGCCAACCGACTTCACGGGTGAATTGGAACGCGCTGCACCTTTCGATTCCTCGTGAGCTGACAAAGTGGGATCCGGCAACGAAGACTCGGGCCGCCGGCGTGAGTTCTTTTGGCTTCAGCGGCACCAATGCCCACGTCCTCTTGGAAGAGGCCCCGGCTTCGGTTACCCCCGAATCCCACTCAGTGGCGCCGATTCACATACTGACAGTCTCAGCAAAGAGTCCGGCTGCCTTAGGGAAGATCGTTACTTCATTCCGGAGTGATCTCGAGCAGCATCAGGAAAAGAACTTGGCGGATGTATGCTTCACAGCTAATACGGGGAGGTCTCATTTTTCATTTCGCTCCAGCTTTGCGGCGCCGGACACGAGCGCAATGCTCCAGGAACTTGCGGCATGGTCCGGTCCAGCGCCGCATCGCAGCCGCGAAGCGGGTCGAGTGGGATTTCTATTTACGGGTCAGGGGAGCCAGTATGCGGGGATGGGGGTTGAGTTATATGAGGGATCGAGTGTATTCCGCGAGTCGGTGGAGAGGTGTAGTGCGGAGTGGAAGGAGCAGGGCGGTGAATCGCTGATCGAAGCGCTTTATGTTCGAGGCGAAGAGCTGAGCGATGCGCGTGTGATTCAGCCGGCGCTTTTCGCCGTGGAATACGGTCTTGCGGAACTGTGGCGGAGTTGGGGAATCGAACCTGGTCTGGTGTTGGGGCACAGTCTGGGCGAGTACGTAGGAGCGGTGGTAGCCGGCCTTCTGAATCTGGGAGACGGTCTGCGTCTGGTGGGTGCGCGAGCGGAACTGATGGAGAAGCTGTCGGAACGCGGAACAATGCGGGCGGTGCTGTCGGACGCGGAGACGGTGCAGGGGGCGCTTGCGGGTTGGGAGAGCGAGGTTGCGATAGCGGCCATCAACGGTCCAACGAGCGTGGTGATATCGGGGAGTACGGAAGGAGTGCGGGCAGTCTCGGAGAAGCTGGAAGGAGAGGGTCTTCGGACGCGCGCGCTTGAGGTGAGTCACGGATTTCACTCGCCGGTGCTGGAGCCGATACTGGATGAATTCGAAGCGCGTGCCGGTGCGGTAGCGTATGGGCAGCCGCGGGTGCGTATGGTCTCGAATCTGACCGGGCGTACGGCGGGACGGGAGGAGATGGGCCGTGCCGGGTATTGGCGGGATCATATGCGCCAGACGGTGCAGTTTCACGCCGGACTGCAGACCGCCCTCGCCAGTGGCTACACCACCTTCATTGAGATCGGCCCTCAGCCGCACCTCATCTCTCTCGCAAAATCATCAGCCGCCAATCCATCCATTCTTTGGCTCCCTTCGATGCGCCGGGGGCGCAACGCGTGGCTGGATCTGCTGAGCTCAGTGCGAGCCGTGTACGAGGACGGCGCTGAGATCGATTGGGATGCCGTCCATGAGAAACGCGGACGGAAAGTTGTGCTGCCGGGATATCCGTGGGAACGGCAAACGTACTCATTGCCCAAAAGGGCAGACGCAATGACCACCAGTTCGGCGGCGAACTCGTCCCACCATCCTTTGCTCGGAGCGCGGCTCGCATCTCCCCTCAAGGAGATCCAGTTTCAGTCGCTCATTAGTAGGACCCGCCCGGCCTGGCTTGCTGACCATGCCTTACGTGGGGAACCTCTGGTGCCCGCGGCAGGTTACTTGGAGATGGCGCTGAGCGCAGCTCGGATGACCGGAATGGAGCGAGCAGCAGTCGAATCTGTGGCCGTGCTTCAGCCTTGCGTCTTTAATGAGCCTCGGATCCTCCAGTATGTTCAGAACAATATTGACGGCGCAGCTACTTTCGAAATTAGTAGTACCGCCGCTTCTGATCCGAAGGATTGGCTACTGCATGTGACGGGTGAGCTGACTCTGCTCTCAGAGCACGCTGTCTCCATCACAAATCATGAGCAACTGGCCGGTGCGCGCTCACGTTGCTCCCAGAAGCTCGCCATTGGCGATTTTTACGGGAGTTTCGAACAGCGAGGGTTGAATTTCGGTCCCGGCTTCCGACCTCTGACGGCAATGCAAGTGGGGAACGGCGAGGCAGTAGCGGAGTTCGCTGTTCCTTCCTGCGCCCGCGAACCGTTGGGCACCTTTACCGTCCATCCCGTTGCGTTGGATGCATGCCTGCAAACCGTTGCAGCGGCGGTCATGAGCCTGGAGGGCAAAGAGTCAGAAATGACATTGCCGGCGGGTTTGAAACGACTGCGCATCACAGGAGACTGCCGAGGATTGGTTGCAGCGCACGCTAGCGTGCAGACAGGCAGCGAAGGTCTGCGTGCTGATTTTTACGGGTTCGATCATGCTGGGAAGCTGCTTGTCGCGGGTGAGGGATTGATCTTGCGGAAGCAGATACCTGTTCGGGAGAAGCCTAAGACTCCTTCTATCGAGGACCTTTTCTATGGGGTCGAATGGGTGCTTGCGGGCACAGATGCCGATGCCCCGCAGTCAGCATTTCTGAGCAATTCCCGCTGGCTCTTCTTCGGTGTTGAGCAAGATGCTCAAAGCCTTTCTGCAATGTTGCAAGGGAAAGGAATCGCGAGTGCCTGGGCCGACTCCAGTGTAGAGAGTTTAGCGAATACCAACCTGATGGAGGATCCGGCCACCGACGTCGTGTATGTGGCGCCTCAGTTCCGGGAATCCGGATGGGAGCCATTGAAGGATTTCCTGCGAGTGGCTCAGGCTGTCGTGAGCCGGGAATCGGGTATGCCGGCACGGTTCTGGCTTATCACGCGCGGAGCGCAAGGTCCGCGCCTCAGCAATCCCAGTCAGGCAGCCTTGTGGGGATTGGCTCGTTCTATGGCGCTCGAATTTCCGGAAATGCGCGTGATCAGGATGGATGTCGAGGAGGGATCGTCGTGGGCGAATGGTTGGCCACGAGGGATTCAAGCAGCCGGCCTTGAGGATGAAGTCGTTGTTCGCGAAGAAGCAGTGTATGTTCCGCGCGTGGTGCAAAGAGTGCCCGCCGTGAACACGCTGAACAAAGCAGAAGATGCACAGATTGAACTCGGCATTTTAGAGCGGGGCGCACTGGAAGGTCTGCAACTCATTCCTGCAGAGCGCCAGGCTCCAGCTGCGAACGAAGTAGAGATCGAGGTCCGGGCCGCCGGAGTAAACTTTCGCGATCTACTCAATGTCTTAGGAATGTACAAAGGCAAACCGGGGCCGATCGGTGGTGAGTGTGCCGGCGTAGTAACCAGAGTCGGTGCAGAGGTTTCGGGATTCGAGCCCGGTGATGAGGTGATCGCAGTCGGACGAGGATGTTTTCGCCGCTATATCACTGCCGATCCACAACTGGTGTGGCGAAAGCCCGAGCGTCTAGGCTTCTCGGCCGCGGCGGCTTTGCCAATTGCTTATCTCACGGCCAGCTACGCGCTCCACGAGGTCGCACGCATTCAGCCGGGGACAACCGTGCTCATCCACGCAGGCGCGGGAGGAGTCGGCCAGGCTGCTATCCAAATTGCGCGTGCGGCGGGAGCGGTGATTTTCGCAACAGCGGGAAGCGAAGAGAAACGCGCCTATTTACGTGGCATGGAAGTGAGTCATGTGATGGACTCGCGATCTCTGGACTTCTCGAGCGAAGTGCTGAAGGTGACTGCAGGGCGCGGTGTCGATGTGGTCCTGAACTCTTTGACAGGGCCATTCATCGACGCTGGATTAGCTGCTCTGGCTCCGGGCGGATGCTTTCTCGAACTTGGTGTCGCTGATCTGCGTTCCCCGGAATGGGTTCAAACAACCCGGCCCGACGTCCATTATTTCCCTATCGATCTGACCGACAAGAAGGCGGTCATGGCTCGCGTAATGATCGGAGTCATGGAGCAGATTCGGACCGGTGCACTGGAGCCCTTGCCGCACATAACCTATCCGATTGAAAAAGCTCAGGAAGCCTTTCGATGGATGGCCCAGGCCCGCCATATCGGCAAGATTATTCTTTTGTTCCAGCGGAGAGAATTGGCCGTCGCAGTTCGGAAGGATGGCGCCTATCTGGTAACGGGCGGCTTTTCAGGGTTGGGGCTCGAGGTGGCCCGGTGGCTCGCACAGCATGGCGCGGGCGAAGTGATCGTAATCGGACGAAGTGTGCCATCTGATGAGGCCTGTGAAGTCTTCGAAGCAATGCAACAATTGGGAACCGCGGTAATAGTTCGACGGGGAGATGTTTCAAACAGACGCGATGTGGCTACGGCTCTTGAAACTACTCTGCCCTTGCGCGGAGTTTTCCATTGCGCGGGTGTTCTGGAGGACGCAGCGCTCTCTCGGCAGACCTGGAACAGGTTTGAACGGGTGCTTGCGGGAAAAGCGGAAGGAGCAAGGCATCTCGATCAGCTGACACGAAATTGCCCGTTGGACCACTTCGTGATGTTTTCGTCGGTAGCGGGAGCACTCGGTTCGCCTGGGCAGAGCAACTATGCAGCGGCGAACGCGTTTTTGGATGCGCTCGCTCAGCAGAGGACTGGCCAGGACCTGCCGGCCCTGAGCGTGGACTGGGGAGCTTGGCAGGAGACAGGTATGGCTGTCCGGACTGGAGTTGTGGAACGCAGCGCGCAGACCGGAATAACTGGAATTTTGACACGGGACGCGTTACTTGCGCTTCAGTCCCTCATGGAGAGCGGCGCGGGTCCGCAGTCAATCGTGTTGTCAATGAACTGGAGCCGGTACATTGATAATCTCGCCGTCGGCTGGCACAGAAGATTGCTTAGTCAGATCGGGCTTCGCACTGAAAAGCGGAGTCGGGTGCGCGAGAATCGCGGAAAAGCAGAGTCGTGGCTGGAGAAGCTCCACGCGGCGGGAAAGGCGCAGCAGCCTGATTTGCTGCGGACGCTCCTGGAAGAGAGAATTCGTCGGACTCTGCGCCTGCCGCCAGACCAGGTGATCGTTCACGACCAGCCGCTGCAGGAGTTGGGGTTGGATTCGCTGTTATCCATTGAGCTGCGCAATTCCCTGGGAATCTCGTTGCAGCGGAATTTACCGGCGACGCTGCTTTTCGATTACCCGACACTGAAAACGCTCATAGATCATCTGCTCAGTGTGGTGGAGAGAAAAGAATCGGCCTCGCGGGAGGAACCACGTGTTAAGCCTGTCCAGCGAAGCGTTCTCGATGAAATTGAAGCGCTGTCGGATGAAGAGGTAGACCAAATGTTGAATCAACGAACCACGATCGGACAAGAGGTACAGTGAGCGACTTTCTAAATAGAATTGCGAAACTCTCTCCTCAGAGGCTCGCTCTGCTCGCCAACGAACTGAACGAGCGGCTGCAGGCGCTTGAGAGTGAGCGCTCGGCGCCTGTTGCCATTATTGGAATGGGTTGCCGATTCCCCGGTGGTGCCGATGATCCAGAGTCGTTCTGGACTCTATTGCGCAACGGCGTTGACGCTATCAGTGAAGTGCCTGCAGATCGCTGGGACATAGACGAGCTGTACCATCCAGATCCTGAGATGCTCGGCCGGATGGCAACTCGCTGGGGTGGATTTATCGAGGCCCCGGATTGTTTTGATCCGAAGTTCTTCGGAATCGCTCCAGGAGAGGCTGTAACTCTTGATCCACAACAGCGGCTGCTTTTGGAGACAGCCTGGGAAGCTCTCGAAAATGGCGGCATCAATCCTGCATCCCTTCTTGGGACAGCCACAGGGGTGTTTGTCGGCCTTTGTAATTCGGACTATGCCTTCCGTGCGATGCGAGCTTCGCGCGAGAAGATTACTCCCTACTTTGGTTCTGGCCTATCGCACTCCGTAGCTTCGGGGCGTATCTCCTACCTTCTCGGACTGCAGGGGCCCAGCATTACTGTCGACACTTCCTGTTCCGCCTCGCTCATGGCCATTCACCTGGCCTGCCAGAGCTTGCGTCGCCGCGAATCGGATCTCGCGCTCGCCGGAGGCGCAAATCTAATCTTGAGCCCCGAGATCACGATTGCCTTGTCTCGCAGCCGGATGATGGCCTCCGACGGACGTTGCAAACCTTTTTCCGATGATGCGAATGGTTTTGTTCGGGCGGAGGGTAGCGGCGTCGTTGTGCTCAAGCGATTGAGCGATGCGCTCGTCGATCGAAACCGGATTCTGGCCGTGATCCGCGGAACTGCCGCGAATCAAGACGGCAAGAGTAACGGATTGACAGCCCCCAATGGGCCGTCTCAGGAAGCCGTGCTCAGGGCGGCCCTGTCCGACGCCGGTGTGGGCACAGAGAGTATTCAATACATCGAGGCTCACGGCACCGGAACTGCGCTAGGCGATCCCATCGAAGTCGGTGCATTGGCAAGAGTATTTGCAGAACGATCGAGCGAGTCGGGACCCTTATGGATTGGCTCCGTCAAGAGTAATGTAGGCCACCTTGAGTCCGCCGCCGGCATTGCGGGACTGATGAAACTGGTTCTTGCACTCCAGCACGGAGAGATTCCTGCCACACTTCATTTGGGCAAGCTGAATCGGCGCATTGAATGGGATGCGCTGCCGATCCGCCCCGCCCGCCAGAATGAAACATGGCCGGTAGTTGAAGGCGCGCGAACAGGTGGTGTAAGCTCATTTGGATTCAGCGGGACGAACGTACACGTGGTGGTGCAGGAAGCGGCTGCCGAGATGCCTGAGAACGATGCGTCAGATGGCCTTCCTCAGTTGATCGTGCTTTCCGCGAAAACCGATACCGCATTGCACAAATCGGCAGAACGGCTGGAGCGGTGGCTCCAGGCACATCCTGCTCTTCACCTTCCCGCAGTTGCTCGCACTTTGTCGTCGGGCCGCTGCCATTTCGAAAACCGGATCGCATTTATCGCGCGCTCATGCGAAGAAACGATCCTGAAGCTACGGAGTTTCCCCCACGGCGATCTGCTGATGGGAAGAGTTGTGGAGCACAAGCCCCGCATCGGGTTTATATTTTCGTCCGATGGGATACCCGTCGATTCGTGGCATGCGCTTGTGGAGAACGTGCCCATCTTCCGCGAGAAATTCGATCAATGCGACGCAATCTTTTCAGGCGAAGTGGGCGGAGCGCGAATTTTGGAAGGGCTGCGGCGGAGCACTTCGTCCGCGATTCCAGCCGAGATATCTTCCGTTCTATCGCTGACCCTGCAGTACGCGTACGCCGAACTGCTGCAATCCTGCGGTGTCGCACCTGCATATGTTGTGGGGAGTGAATCGGGTGCGCTTGCTGCCTCTTGCTGTGCCGGTGTACTTCGCATTGAAGACGCGCTGCGACTTGCGATTGCCGCTGGCCGGAGAGACGGGCTTAGGGTTGAATCGCTCTCCGCAGCCATCCCGATAGAATCGTCCTTGCGCCCATGGTATGCGGTCGAAGGAAGAGGCGCTCTTGCGCAGTTCATGCAGCGAGCATTGAGGTTGGGCGTCGCATTTCCAGAATCGCAGCAGACAGTCGAGAAGAATGGCGTATCGATTCTGATAGGAAATGCGGAAAGCGGAGACGCCGCAAATCGGGGCATTGCGATTTACGGCAAGGGCGAAGATGGGCTGGAAGGCTTCGTGCGGGCGACTGCTGAGCTTTATGTGGTGGGTTGCAGTCCGGACCTTGGCAGGTTGTATGGCCCTACTGTTCCGCGAACAGTTGCACTCCCCACATATCCCTTTGAGCGGGAACGGTACTGGCTGGAAACCGAGCCGGAATCATTTTCCCCGTTCTCAGCATCTGCCAGTCAGGTTGAACCTGAGGAGTCCATTGCGCCGAGCGACTGGGTTTATCAGGTCGCCTGGGAACCGCAGCCCACCCGCGTGCAAACAACTGAGCAGAAACCCCTCTCTTCAGTACTGGAAGCCTATATCGCAGAGCCTGCTTCCGAGGCCGCTCTCCGCCTTGGCGAGGCGGCATCTCGGCTGCAGTCGGTTTGCGCGTTTTACGCTCTGCGCTCGCTCCATGAACTTGGACTTCGAAAGCTGACCGGCGAGACATTTGATCTTGGTGAATTATGTGAGCGGCTGCAAATCGCCCCGGCCCGCTCGCGAATAGCCGGTCGCATTCTCGGCATTCTCGCAGAAGATGGCTTTATCGCTCGGGACCAGGACCGATTCCGCGTTTTAGAGAATAAAGAAGCTCCAGACCCGGATCTGGAATTGGCGAAGTTGAGGGAGCAATATCCAGAGATCGAAACGGAACTGAAAATCCTAAAGCGCTGTGCAGATCAGACTCCGGCGGTATTGCGCGGAACGTGCGATCCGATGCAACTGGTATTTGCGAAGGGGGCCATCGACGAAGCGGAGCAGATCTACGAAAAATCGCCCATCTGCCGGCACTTCAATCGGGCTGCGGCCGAGATGATTCGCCGGGCTGTTGCCGGCATACACGGAAGAACCACACGCATTCTGGAAATAGGGGCCGGTACCGGAGCAACAACGTCCTCCGTGCTGCCGCCCCTGATGGGAAAGGATGTTGCATACACATTCACCGATCTCTCACCCGTTTTCCTGGCCAAGGCGCGAGAAAAATTCCGATCATTCAGCGGCATGGATTACAAGCTGCTTAATGTGGAGCGCGATCCTAAGTCGCAGGGGTTTGATGGGGCCAGCTTTGACATTATCTTGGCAGCCAATGTGCTGCACGCGACGGCTCTCCTCGAAGAAACCGTAGCGCATGCTCACCAATTGCTACGCCCGGGCGGGCTTCTAATGCTCATCGAGGGCACCCATCCCGATCGCTGGCTCGACTTGACCTTTGGCTTGACTGATGGGTGGTGGCGTTTCGCGGATTCTGATTTACGTAAAGAGCACCCCCTGATTTCAGCCGAGAAGTGGGAGGAACTTTTCCGGAGGCAGGGTCTCAATCGTACCCGTGCCATCACGTATACAGAGCACAATGGGAATGCATCGCAGCAAGTGCTTCTGGCAGCGTGTACAGATTCGCCAGAGAACGGAGAAACACGGGAAGAAAGCCGACGGCAATGGCTGATCCTCGGTGACCATAGCGGAGTGGGAGCAGCGCTAAGGGAGATTCTGCGTACACGGCCCGATGCCGGGAAGCTTATAGAACTGGATGCCGATACGTGTGATTCCGCAGTGGCTCTTGCTTCGGACGAGAAGTTCGCAGCCGATGGAGAGCTGCAGGTTGTCTATTTAGGCAGCCTCAACGCAAGCAATCCGACCGATGGCGTCGATTTCTGCGCGAAGACTCCGGTGCGGCTGATCCAGAGTTTCTCTTCAGGCAATCGGAAAACAAAGTTATGGTTGGTCACGCGCGGAGCTCAGGCTGCGCACGGAAGCATGCCGACGGTAAAGAGCGCTCTTCAGGCAATGACCTGGGGAATTGCCCGGGTCATGGGACTCGAGCTTCCAGACCGTCTCGCGCGCGTTATTGACCTCGATCCGGAGCACACGCCGGAAGACTCCGCCAATGAGCTGTTCAGTGAACTGATGAAGCAAGATATCGAGGACCAGATTGTCTTGCGAAGCGGAGAACGTCTCGCGCCGCGGTTGCGGCATTTGCCTGCTGGTGAGATCGGCAAAACTGTTGCCCGTCCCCGGCGCGATGGCTCCTACCTCGTCACAGGAGCCTTTGGAACGGTTGGACGACATGTGACCCGATGGCTCGCGCAGTCCGGTGCAGGTCACCTCGTACTCGTGAGTCGAACGGGTGTGGACGACCGAGAGGATGCTATAGGGGAGGAGCGCGCACAATTCCTGAAGGAGCTGCAAGGATTGGGAGCTTCGGTGAACCTGATTCGCACCGATCTGTCTTCGTCAAAAACAATGGACGAAGCCTTTCGTTGTTTCGGAGTGGACTTTCCTCCATTACGAGGAGTCTTCCACATGGCGACCTCGCAGAAGATGAGTGAATTGTCTTCTCTGAGCGAAGAGGAACTCGACGAAGTTCTACGTCCCAAAGTTCTGGGCGGCTGGCTTCTGGCGCATGCCGCGCAGGGACACGATCTGGATTGCTTTGTGAGCTTCTCCTCGATCACGGCTCTGCTGGGCGCCCAGCGGTCAGCGGCCTATGCGGCCGGAAACCAATTCCTTGATAGCCTCGCGTGGGCAGAACGTGCGCAAGGCCGATGCATGACCTCAGTTAATTGGGGCGCATGGACAATACCCGGCGCAAATGAACAACTCCAGCGGGTAGGCCTTGTGCCCATGACGACCGAGAAAGCTCTAAATTGCTTGCCACAAGTCCTCGGAGCATCTTGTCCCCAGTTCATGATTGCTGATATCGACTGGAAAACGGCGAAAGGACTGTATGAATCTCGGAGACTCCGTCCGATTTTGAGCGAACTGAACGTTGAGGGGACGGTCGGGAAACCAGTCGACCTGAAGCAGGCGGAGAGGGCCACAGCAAAGCCTGAAGGTGCATCGATTGCGGAGATGGTTCTTATTGAGTGTTCCCGGGTTCTTGGTTTTCGTGCGGGCGATCGCCCTCCGACCGATGTACCGCTGACCGAACTCGGTCTGGATTCCCTGATGGCAGTTGACTTGCGGAACCGTCTGCAAAATATTGTCGGTCGCGAATTGTCACCCACCGTCGTATTTGACTACCCAACAATGTCCGAGTTGACTGAGTTGATGGAAACCATGGTATGGGCTGGCGCAGGCGATTCGTCGCTCCGCGAAAGCTCACAGCAGGATGAGGTCCATATATGAGAGAGGTAATTCAGCTGCTCGGGCGACTTCGAGCAGAAGGTGTTTCGATAGCCTTGGACGGCGATTCGCTGAAGTGTGCGGCCCCGGCAGGAGTTCTGACGCCCGAACTGCGTGCTGAGCTGACGAAACACAAGCCGGAGATTGTCGATTTCCTGAGGTCGTCCACAAACAAGACGCTGTCGAAAGAGAGCATGCTTGCTCCTGTCGACCGTAAGGGACCGTTGCCACTCTCGTATGCGCAACAGCGGTTGTGGTTTCTCTGCCAGCTCGATCCCGACAGCCCGGTCTACAACATTCCCATTGCCGTAACCCTCACAGGCCGGTTGAACGTCGACGCCCTGCAGCGCTCCCTCGGACAGATCATTCGCCGCAATGAAAACCTGCGGACATCGTTTGCTCAGGAAAACGGAATTCCCCGAGTCATCATCTCCGAAGAGGTGGATTGGTCATTGCAGCGGATTGATGCGAGAGAAATCGCCAAGGGAGGAGATGCAGAGCTGATACCCTACACTTCGCGCCTGTCTCAGGAGCGAATTGAAATCACCCACGCGCCACTTCTGCGAGTGCAACTGCTCACTACGGGTGACGACACGCATGTCCTCCTGCTCACAGTGCACCACATCGTCTTCGATGGGTGGTCAATGGGTTTGTTCGTGCGCGAGTTGGAGGAGCTTTACCGGGCGTACTCATCCGGAGCGGCTCCCAACCTGTCACCATTGAAATTGCAGTACACAGATTTTGCCGTCTGGCAGAGAAAATGGCTTGAATCGGGTGTGCTCCAACAGCAGCTCGCTTACTGGAAGGAGCAACTCGCTGGCGCGCCTCCTGTCGTCAATTTCCCCACAGATAGAAGAAGACCGCAGGTGGAAATGTTTCGCGGTGTACGGCGGAAGATGGTGATTTCTCCGGGGTTGCTGCGCGAACTCGAATCGCTCAGTCATCGGCAAGGCGTGACACTTTTCATGACTCTCCTCGCTTGTTTCAATGTCTTGCTGTCGCGCTACACAGGCTTGGCGGATGTTGTGGTGGGCTCTCCATCAGCGGGTCGCAGTCGCAGTGAGCTGTCTGACGTGATGGGCTTCTTCGTTAACAATCTGGTGTTGCGAACAGACCTCAGCGGCAATCCGGCATTTTTGACACTATTGGCGCGCGTGCGCGGAGTGACTCTTCAAGCGTATGAGCACCAGGACGTGCCCTTCGATCAGCTCGTGCAGGCACTGCGCCCTGAGCGCTCGCCTGACCACTCGCCCCTCTTCCAGACGATGTTCATTTTGCAGAACTTTCCCATTGGGCGCATTGAAATGCCCGGCCTCACCCTGCAGCCGATGGAATTGGAATATGGCAGTGCACGGTTCGACCTGACAGTCGAGATATTCCCCAAGGATGGTGCGCTCGACGTTTACTTCGACTACAACTCGGATCTTTATGACGATGCGACCATGGCGCAGGTGCAGGCGCACTATCAGACCATACTTGAATCCGTCGTAAGCGATCCGACGCAGAACGTCGACGAAATTCGACTCCTTTCCAATGCTGAAACAGAGGATCTGTTGTTCGCACAGAATCAAACCGAGGCAGATACCCGGGGCGATCTCTGCTTTCATCATTGGTTTGAGGAGATTGCCCAAACGAACCGAGACAAAGTGGCTCTTATGGTAGACAGTGAGGGGATCACGTACGGTCAGTTAAATGAACGCGCATCCCAGATCGCTGCGGCGCTGCAAAGTCGGGGAGCGGGTCCGGATCAACTGGTGGGTGTATTTCTTCCTCGTGGAGCAGATATGGTCGCAGCGCTCCTGGGAGTGGTCAAATCCGGAGCAGCATATATTCCGCTCGATCCGGTATATCCGAAAGGCCGGATCGAAAACATTCTTGAAGATGCTCGGCCGGTTGCGGTCATCACGTTGAGTGCTCTGCTGGACAACCTCCCCGAAATTGCGGCACACGTGCTCTGCCTGGATCGCGAAGAAGATCTGCCGGAACGCAACGAGACATTCATCCCGTCGGCTCCCGCAAGCCAGCAAAATCTCGCGTATGTCATCTTCACCTCGGGGTCCACTGGCAGGCCCAAAGGAGTTCAAATCGGTCATCGCGCCCTGCTGAACTTTTTCGAGGCAATGCGCGAAGAGCCGGGCATGACTGAGAACGACGTCCTTCTAGCTGTCACCACCGTCTCGTTCGATATTGCGGGACTGGAGCTATTGTTGCCTCTCTACGTTGGAGCGACTGTCTGCATCGCTCAGCAGCCGGGTGATCCAATGGAGCTGCTGCGTGATCTGGACCGCTATCGTCCCACCATCATGCAGGCGACGCCCTCAACGTGGAAGCTGCTTCTGGCGTCAGAGTGGATGGGAGATCAGAATCTCAAGATTCTCTGCGGTGGAGAGGCTCTTGAAGTGCCGCTCGCTGAGGCGCTTCTGGTTCGCTGCGATCAGCTCTGGAACATGTATGGACCGACCGAGACCACGATTTGGTCTGCCGTTTATCGGGTGCAGCAACTCGGGGCGGACTCAATTCCCGTCGGTCGTCCGATCAGGAACACGACATTCTATGTTCTGGATCGGATGAAACAACCGGTACCAAAAGGCGTCATTGGAGAGTTATGGATTGGTGGTGAGGGGTTGGCCCGAGGCTATCTGAATCGGCCTGATCTCACCGAAGAACGTTTTGTGCCTTGTCCATGGGCTGCGGCCGGCGAAACGCGTATGTATCGTACGGGCGATCTTGTCAGATATCGAGATGACGGCACGTTGGATTTCTATGGACGCGCCGACTACCAGGTCAAGCTGCGTGGATTCCGGATTGAGCTGGGCGAAATCGACAATGCCCTCGCGCGAATCCAGAACGTAACCAGTGCAGTCACTCTTTTGAGCGAAGACAGCGGCGAGAAGCGGCTGGTGGCGTATATCGAATCTGCGGACGAAGATCTTGCGCAGTCCGCGATACGCGATCGTCTACGCGAAAGCCTGCCTGAATATATGATTCCCGCTTCTTATGTCTTCCTCAAAAAACTGCCGCGACTACCGAATGGCAAACTGGATCGTTCGACATTGCCCAAGCCCGAGCTGGCGAAGAGAGAAGATGGATCGTTCACTGCTCCGGCCGATGGGATTCAGCAGATCGTTGCCCAGGTGTTTCAGGAGGTACTGCAGGTGGATCGAGTAGGAGCGGATGAAAACTTCTTTGATCTCGGAGCTCACTCACTCCAGATGGTGCGTGTTCGTGCCGTACTGAATCAACGGATTGAAAAGCCGATCTCACTGGTTTCTCTGTTTCAGTACCCAAACGTGAGGGCGTTAAGTGGTTTCATTGAACGGGAAGCCGGCGAAGCGATCATGAAGACTGAAACGGATGTGCGGGGATAAATCAATGACACGAAGTGGAGAGCAGATAGGTGTAGCGCTGGTTGGAATGGCGGGAAGGTTTCCAGGCGCTGATTCCGTGCACGAGTTTTGGCGTAATCTTCTCGCTGGTCGCGAAGCCGTCCGCTTCGCATCCACAGAAGAATTGCAGGCCGCCGGCGTGGATCCCGATTTGATAGCGAATCCCGATTATGTCAGGGCCGTCAGTCAGATGAAAGCTCCTGAATACTTCGATGCGAATTTTTTTGGGTTCAGCGTGCGCGAAGCCGAAATCATTGACCCGCAGCAGAGGGTTTTTCTGGAGTGCGCCTGGTCGGCCTTGGAAGATGCCGCTTGCGATCCAGACGCATATGCCGGTGCGCTGGGGGTCTTTGCAGGCACCGGGATGACTTCCTATGTTACTGCCAATCTGATGGGCCATCCGGATCTCTTGGCTTCAGTCGGGCCCTACCAGGTCATGGTGGGAAACGATAAGGATTTTCTCTGCAGTCGCGTCGCCTACAAGCTGAACCTCCGAGGCCCGGCCGTGACGGTACAGACGGCATGCTCCAGTTCGTTGGTTGCGGTAAAGGTGGCCTTTGAAAGTTTGCTGCGCGGCGATTGCGACATGGCGCTGGCGGGTGGTGTATCGATTCCGTTTCCGAAGCCGCTGGGGTATCTTTATACGCCCGGGATGATCTACTCCCGGGACGGGCATTGTCGCGCATTCGATGCAGCGGCATCGGGAATCGTTCCGGCGGGAGGTGCCGGCGTAGTTGCGCTCAAGCGCTTGAATGACGCCATTGCCGACAACGACCACATCTACGCTGTTCTGCGTGGAGCGGCGGTGAACAATGATGGTGCCTCGAAGGTTGGATATTCGGCGCCCAGCGTGGAGGGACAGGAAGCCGTCATTAGGCAATCCATGGAGATGGCGGGCTTCGACCCCAGGTCAGTGCGTTTTATTGAAGCGCATGGGACGGGAACCGAAGTAGGCGATCCCATTGAAATCACTGCTCTGAGTCGTGCCTTTCACACCCCCTCAAATGGCGACCACTGGTGTGCCCTGGGCGCTCTAAAAACGAATCTGGGACACCTTGATGCAGCCGCCGGTGTGGCGGGACTTATGAAAGCAGCTCTCGCGGTTCGGAATAGGACCATTCCACCGACTCTGCATTTCGAGCGCCCCAATCCGCTCATCGAACTTGAAAAGACTCCGTTCTATATCAACACCGAAGCAGAGGCATATCAGGGGAAAGAGCCTTTCCGGGCGGGAGTGAGTTCATTCGGCATTGGAGGAACCAATGCCCATGTGTCTTTGGAGGAAGCGCCGGCGATTGTTTCTGAAGCTTCGCACATGAGTGAGCTGATTCTACTGTCCGCGAAGACTCCAGCGGCGCTGGATGCTCGAATGGCGGACTTGCAGGAGTTTCTAGAACAAGAGCCGGGAGTAAGCCTCGCGGATATAGCCTACACACTAGGAATCGGGCGCCGGCCGTTTGGATGCCGGCAGGTATTCGCAGCGCGGAACATTGAACATCTACTCACCCTTTTGCAGCACAGAACGACTGATCCGGAAATCAAAAGGCTGCGCAGCGAACAAGTGCCAACTGAAGCGGCCAGCGTGGCGTTCGTGTTCCCAGGTCAAGGGGCACAATACGTCCGCATGGGACAAGATCTCTATGAGAGCGCGCCTTACTTCAAGAAGACGGTGGATAGATGCTGCTTAATCCTTCAACCGATCCTGGGACTAGACCTGCGAACGATACTCTATCCGGCTCCGGGACAGGAAGACGACGCCGAGCGCCAGTTGCGTCAGACGTCGATCACCCAGCCGGCTCTCTTCACAATCGAATACGCAATGGCGCAACTGTGGATGCAGTGCGGAATCAAGCCGTCCGCAATGATCGGGCACAGCATTGGGGAATATGTAGCCGCGTGCGTCGCGGACGTATTCTCGATCGATGATGCGCTTGCGCTGGTAGCTGAACGAGGCAGACTGATGCAGTTGCAGCCTGGCGGAGTGATGCTAGCAATCAATTTGACCGAGTTCAACCTGACACCCCTATTACCGTCCGGAGTCTCAATTGCAGCGATCAATTCTGAAACCCAAACAGTAGTTTCCGGGGCGGAAGATGAAATCGTGAAATTGGAGGTGGTACTTCAGAAGAAAGGAGTCCGTTCGACCAGACTCCGGAGTTCTCACGCATTCCACTCGTCCATGATGGATCCCATCGTTGGAATTTTTACAGAGCAGGTAGCAAAAATTCAGCGCCGGACGCCATCGCTTCGATGGTTGTCCAATGTTTCAGGAACGTGGATCACGCCCGAGGAAGCAATGGATCCCGGTTATTGGGGCGCGCAACTGCGTCGCGCGGTTCGATTTGCAGATTGCGCGCGTGTCCTGCTGAAAGATACTGAGGCAATCCCATTGGAGGTTGGCCCGGGCGAGACGCTCAGCACTCTGATGCGTGCGCTATCAGGAGCGAAGCGCCCGGCTGTTTCGTCGATGCGCCATTCATCGAGTGAGGAAAATGATCGCGACCATTGGTTAACCGCTCTTGGGAAGCTATGGATCTGGAATGTTCCCGTCGAATGGAAAGGCGTCTATTCAGGACAGCGAAGGTTGCGGGTTTCGCTTCCTACCTATCCGTTTGAACGGCAGCGTTACTGCATTGAGCCGGCTACGGCTGCTCCCGCTGTGAAGACCCCGTCAGCGATTGCGGAGAGGAAGGATCCCTCCGAATGGCTCTACGTCCCTTCGTGGAAGCGAGCGGTGTCGAGGACAATTCCGATAGAAAAAGGCGGCCTCGCGTTGATCTTCCGGGATGAAGATGCCAAGTGGGACGCGGCGGTCAATGCTTTGCGCGCTACGTATCGGACACTCGAGGTTCGGAATAGCGAGTCTTCTCGGAGCACAGGTGCAGGCATGTGGGAGGTTAACTCCGACCAGCTTGAGGATGTGAGAACGTTTTTCGGCGAACTCCAGACGAGTGGCCAATGGCCGAATCGAATCGTTTGTTTCCCCGCTACGGGAGAGGTAGAACGTAGCCTGGCACGCGCAATGTTCCTGGTCCAGGTTGTAACAGAAGCAACCGTGAACAACTCAGTTCACTTCACAATTGTCCTGGACCGCGCCAACTCCGTATTTGGAGAAGGACTTCTTTCGCCCGGCGGTAATGCTCTTTCTGCATTTTGGCAAGTAGTGCCACTGGAATGCCCAAATTTCACAGTCCGCATAGTCGACGTGGATACTGCTGAACAGGAAATGGCAGAACATGTCCTACAGGAAGTCGCGCAATCAGGTGCGAACGAACTCGTGGCTTGTCGCCGAACGACTAAGTGGCAGCGCATCTTCGAGCCGGTTCGCATCGATGACAGCAGCCGGGATCTTCCGGGCGGAATAACTCTACGAACGTCGGGAGTGTACTTGATCACCGGGGGAACCGGAAATATCGGACTCGTCCTGGCGCGGCATATCGCGCAGGTCACAAAAGGCACCCTCATCCTGACCGGAAGGGCTTCCCTGCCTCCCCAGGAGCAATGGGACGCTCTGCTAGAGGCCCAGGAAACCGCTCCGGAAATGAAGGCAAAAATCGAGGGGTTGCGATCCATCTGCGACGCTGGTGGACGAGTAATCACCATGCAGGCTGATGCCGGAGATGCAACGGCAATGCGCAGAGTGCTGGCCGAACTTCGTCAGCAATATGGAGCGGCGAATGGGGTCATCCACGCCGCCGGAACCGTAAGCAGAGGGGCCATCTGTGACGGTACTCGCGATGACCTGCGTGCACTGTTCTCCTCAAAAGTGCAGGCCGCAGAATGGATCAGTGAATGCATAGAGCAGCCCGATCTCGATTTCGTTCTATTCTGTTCTTCAATCAGCGCCATTCTTCCTACTCTGGGCCTTGCCTCCTACTGTGCTGCGAACGCCTGGTTGGATGGATTCGCATGCATGTACGACAATCCTGCTGGAACACGGGTGATTTCGATGAACTGGGACCGCTGGCGAGACCCGGATACAGCAGTGAACGCAAATGTGCCGGCCGCGCTCGAGGGAGTGAGGAAGGGACTGGAGCAATATGCTATCCGGCCGAGCGAAGGAATTGCGGTCTTCGACAAGGCCCTCTCATTCCCCGTGCCACAACTTGTTGTCTCTACACGTGACCTGGAGCGAATTCATCGGGCAACGATGAATCCGGTTCCTCATGCGCCGGCAGCGACAAAGTCATCGGAGAGTCTCACGACCACAGGCAATGTCGGCTCTGAATTACTAACTAGCTCCGATAACGAAGTGGAAGTAGTCGTGATGAGCATTTGGGAGGAACTGCTCGGCGTACCGGTTCATCTGGAAGATAACTTCTTTGAATTGGGAGGGCACTCTCTGAACGGTGTTCAAGTACTCTCGCGCATTCGGGAACGTTTCGGCGTAAAGCTTCCTCTGCCTTCTCTATTTGAACTCGTGACGCCTGTGCAATTGGCGGAACGCATTCGCCTGATGCAATGGGCACTCAATCCTGTTCAGGATATTGAGACTACCGAGCAGCGTGAGGAAATTGGGATTTAGGTTTCTTGAATAGATGAGACCGCAATATCGGAAGGTGTGTGAGTGAGCACTGAGTATGAGGATCTGGTCAAGGTGCCGGGTATCAAATTTGTCGACCATGTGGCGATCGCGGTGAAGCGAGGCGAATTGAACGCTCAAGTGAAAGCCTACGAGAGGCTCGGTTTTCGTGAGATACATCGTGAAGAGGTCGAAGGCCCTGACCATGTTCGGGAAGTGCTACTCAAGATCGGCGAGGGTCCAAACCTGATTCAATTGATCGAACCGCTTTCAGGCGATTCGCCCGTGCAAAAAATGATTGACCGAAACGGTGGTCGCGGCGGTTTTGCGCATATCGCCTTTAGAGTGGAAAGCGCTCAGAAGGCATTCGAAGCCATGCAGGCCGGAGGGTTTCATCTGATCGACAGCGCTCCGCGCAATGGATCTCGCGGGACAACGGTCTTTTTCGTCCATCCTAAGTCGAGACTCGAAAATCCCTTTGGCCTTTTGATTGAGATTGTGGAAGCTCCAGAGACCAGTGAACCATGATGCACACCGACAAGCTGCTCAACGAATTTCCACCGGTAAGCAGGGAAACGTGGGAGGAGGCGATTCGCGCCGACTTAAATGGTGCGGATTACGAGAGGACGCTCGTCTGGCAGACGCCCGAGAAAATGGCGGTCAAACCGTATTATCGGGCTGAAGATCTCGCTGAGTGCACAGAATCTGACGGGGATCAAGGTAGTCCTGCCTCGCAACCGTCAGCTCGCGTGACGGGTAACTGGCGTATTCGCGAAGAAATCGGCGCTGCCGATCCAATAGAAGCCAATCGAATTGCACGGGAAGCTGTTGCCTCGGGTGTCGAGGAGATTGCTTTTCGGAGCCGGGCATTGCACGCGTCTTCAGATTTACAGAGCCTTTGTGCCAATCTGCACCCAATTTCTCTGCGCTTTGAAGACGCGACCGAATCGCTGCTAAACCTGCTGCTTCTTGCGCAGGATACCCTGGCGCAGTCGTCCATCTCCGCTGGATGGAGTCCACTTAACAACCCGGAGTTTGCCGCCGACTTACTTCGTAAGATGCCTGCTGGATTTGTTCCATTTACGATCTATGGCGAACAGTTTCAAGAACGCGGTGCGAGCGCAATTGAGGAGATTGCCTACACACTGGCCGCTGGCATAGAGTTCCTTCGCGAAATGCAAGCACGTGAAATCGATATCGAACGTGCAACGCCCTCAATCGTATTTTCATTCTCTATAGGCGCAAGCTACATCTTTCAGATCGCCAAATTTAGGACGTTTCGTTCACTGTGGGCGAAGGTCGTGAGTTGCTTTGCGGCTGATTGCGGCAAGGCGAAGGCAATAGTTTATGCGCGGACCTCTCGATGGAACAAGACTGGTTGTGATCCACATGTCAATATCTTGCGCGCGACGACTGAAGCGATGAGTGCAGTGCTGGGAGGTGTGGACTCTATCTCTGTCGCGCCTTTCGATGAATGCTTCAAGACGCCCGACCGAGCTAGTCGGCGGTTGGCTCGAAACACGCAACTCATCCTCAAACTGGAGGCGATGCTCGGACGCGTGGCTGATCCTGCAGCCGGATCGTACTGCATCGAGGTCATTACAGATTTCTTGGCACGCGAGAGCTGGAAATATATGCAGAAGATTGAAGCGGCCGGGGGATACACGAAGGCTTGCAAGGATGGGCAACTGGATAAATCATTGAGGAATTTTGAACTAAGACAAGAGGAAGCCGTGATCTCACTTCGCCGTATCCTGACGGGTACTAATAAGTATGCAAATGCGGCTGAGCGCCTGCTGGACTGGATGGAGGCGCAACAGGCGTCGGATGCTCGACGCGGAGCTGCCGCTTACGAGGAGCTTCGCTTAAGAACGGAGAGGTACGCTGCCGAAACCGGAAGAACTCCGCATGTTCTTTTGGCGGAGTTCGGAGACGCAAAGGTGTGCCTGGCACGATCGCGCTTTGCGGCCGACTTCCTCGCATGTGCAGGTTTCGATGTGGAGGCAAGGGGATTCACCACGGCGAACCAGATCGCAGAGGCGAATGCGGACATGATTGTGCTTTGTAGTTCGGACCGGGAATGCTCCGATATGGCCAGTGACCTTATGTTGCGAATGAGGGAGGTGGAGTGTCGGATACCGGTAATCATCGCCGGGAATCCTGAATCGGCGCAGCGACTGCGAGCGGAGGGTATCGCTGAATTCATCCATACACACACGAATCGAGTAGACGCACTTACAAAGCTGCAGCAGCGGCTGGGAATAACGGTTTAGTCGATGCATCCAGACTTTACAAAGATCGAATACAAATCGGTCCTCCGATCCAGGCAGGCATTGCCGACTGAGGAGTGGCTCTCGCCGGAATCTATTCCGGTGAAAGCTTGTTACACCGCGGATGATCTGGAAGATTTGGAACATCTGCATTACGCGGCTGGGATTCCTCCGTTTCTGCGTGGTCCCTACAGCACAATGTACGTGATGAAGCCATGGACCATCCGGCAGTACGCAGGATTCTCGACTGCGGTTGAATCGAATGCGTTTTACCGTCGTAACCTGGCGGCAGGTCAACGGGGACTTTCCGTCGCCTTCGATCTTGCGACGCACCGCGGGTACGACTCCGATCACGAGCGAGTATCAGGCGACGTGGGCAAGGCTGGCGTAGCAATCGATTCAGTTGTTGATATGAAGATCCTGTTCGATCAGATTCCACTAGATCAAATGTCGGTTTCCATGACGATGAATGGTGCCGTGCTCCCCATCATGGCTTTTTACGTTGTCGCGGCCGAGGAGCAGGGAGTAGTCCCGGAAAAGCTGAACGGCACAATTCAAAATGACATTCTCAAAGAATTCATGGTTCGTAACACTTACATTTACCCTCCGGAGGCATCGATGCGGATTGTTGGAGATGTTCTCCGTTATTGCGCTACCAAGATGCCTCGGTTCAACTGCATCAGCGTGAGTGGGTATCACATGCAGGAAGCTGGTGCGACTGCGGACATCGAACTTGCTTATACGCTGGCGAACGGGCTGGAATATCTGCGTACCGGTATGAAAGCTGGCCTCGATATCGACGATCTTGCCCCGCGGATTTCCTTCTTCTGGGGAATCGGCATGAACCACTTTATGGAAATTGCCAAACTTCGCGCAGCGCGACTCCTGTGGGCCAAGCTGGTCAAGAAGTTCAATCCCATAAACCCCAAATCGCTCGCACTGCGAACTCATTCGCAGACGTCGGGTTGGAGTCTGACAGCACAAGATCCGTTCAACAATGTGGTGCGCACATGCACTGAGGCGCTCGCCGCCGCCTTCGGACATACGCAATCAATGCATACAAATGCTTTGGACGAAGCTTTGGCGCTGCCCACCGATTTTTCTGCTCGAATTGCGCGAAATACTCAGATCTATCTGCAAGAAGAGATAGATATTACGCGATTCATTGATCCGTGGGCCGGATCCTATTATGTTGAACGCCTCACCCATGAACTCATGCATCGGGCGTGGAAACTGATCGAAGAGGTGGAAGGGCTTGGAGGTATGGCAAAGGCAGTAGAGTCGGGCCTTCCCAAGATGCGGATTGAACAAGCGGCTGCCCGCCGTCAGGCGCGCATTGATTCCGGAGAAGATCCGATCGTTGGTTTGAATATTCATCAATCAACGGAAGAGACGTTCGTTCCGGTACTTGAAATCGAAGACCATGCAGTTCGGGATGCGCAATTGCAGCGTCTCAATACTCTTAAGCGCGATCGGGATAGTGAAGCAGTACATAAGATGCTTGAGCAGTTGGAGCGTTGCGCTGCCACTGGTGAAGGCAATCTTCTTGAATGCGCAGTGGATGCTGCTCGAGAGCGCGCCACGCTTGGTGAGATCTCAAGTGCGCTCGAAAGGGTGTGGGGGCGATATACGGTGAACTCGCCAACCATTACCGGGATATACTCGGCCGAAAGCGCTAGCTCCGTCGAATTCAAAATGGCCGCTAAATTGACTGACGAATTCGAACAAGCCGCGGGGCGCCGGCCGCGCATCCTGGTGGCAAAGCTCGGGCAGGATGGTCATGATCGCGGAGCAAAGGTGATTGCAACAGCGTTTGCAGATATTGGTTTCGATGTAGATGTAGGACCGCTCTTCCAAACGCCACGGGAAGTGGCCCGAAATGCTGCAGAAAATGATGTGCACCTTGTTGGGCTGTCTTCATTGGCAGGAGGTCACAAAACGCTTGTGCCGCAACTCATTTCCGAATTGCACGCCATCGGACGGGAAGACATTCTGGTTGTGGTCGGAGGCGTGATTCCATCGCAGGATCACCAGTCCTTGTATGACGCGGGAGTAGCGGGGATCTTCGGCCCCGGCACGGTCATTCCCGTTGCGGCTCAACAGATAATCCGGATGTTACGTGAGCCTGTGATCGAAGGAGATCCGAATGGCTGAACTAAGTGATCGTGGGAAAAGACCACGAGGTGAGACATATCTGGAAGCTCACCGCTCTTCTTCTCGCCGACGCGACCATTCGCCCAACGAGCTTATTGAGGGAATCCTCCACCGAGATCGCGCCATCCTGGGCAAAGCGATTACGCTGATCGAAAGCACTCACGAAGCCGACCAAGAACTGGCTGAGACGATTCTCGAATCCTGTCTTCCCCACACTGGCCGATCGGTTCGGGTCGGAATAACCGGTGTCCCCGGCGCAGGCAAGAGCAGTGTGATCGAATCTCTGGGTACCCACCTGATCTCAGAGCTTGGCGAAACGGTAGCAGTTCTCGCAGTCGACCCCAGCAGCCAAATCTCAGGAGGGAGCATCCTAGGGGACAAGACGCGAATGGAACGACTGGCCTTAAGCGACTTGGCGTTTATCCGGCCTTCTCCTTCGCGTGGAACCCTGGGGGGCGTGGCGCAGCGCTCGCGCGAGGTCATGCTACTCTGCGAAGCCGCAGGATTTCAGAATATCCTGGTCGAAACCGTGGGAGTTGGACAATCCGAAGTCGCGGTCCACGACATGGTAGATTTTTTCCTGCTGCTTGGACTGACAAAGGCGGGCGATGGATTGCAGGGGATTAAACGTGGGGTGGTGGAGTTTGCAGACGCGATTGCCATCAACAAAGCAGATGGCGATAATCGGCAAGCAGCTGAATATGCGTGCAGAGATTTTCAAAATGCATTGGAGTTTTTTCCGCTTGCTTCCTCTGGTTGGACACCGCGGACGCTCATCTGCTCGGCTCGGACGGGTGAAGGAATTGCTGCAATCTGGAACCTCGTGCGGGAATATGTAAGTCTGACACAGCAGAATGGGTGGTTTGCCCGAGCGCGGCAGCAGCAAACACAACTATGGATGCGCGAAATCGTCGAGGCGGAGCTCCGTCGCAAAATGGACTCTAATCTCCGCCTCCGATCACAGAAGCTTCTATTAGAGAAACAACTGTTGGAAGGCCAGATAAGTTCGTTCCGCGCTGCCCGCGAACTACTTGATGCCATTTCGAAAATGTTCGGAGAACCTTCCACATAGGCCGAATCGAAAGCACATGCCCACTGATAGCCGCATCAATCAGTTTGGGCGGATTGATCTTGCCATGTTCCATCCCGTTACCAAAAACAAAGTGTAAGCGCACGCACATTGCCGTAAGTGTGTGAGGTTTCCCTCTGGTAGAGCTAGGAACTGTGAGATAAGCATGACCGCATGATCGATGCAGACGATGCAACCCGGTAAGGTCTTCTTGACCAACTGAACGGATAGTTCATCAGCGGCATGAAGGGCCCAGTCTTTTTGAACCAACCCGAAAGTTAGTCTTCGACTGGAAGATCGAAGTTTTGGTGCCTCTGATTTTCTGGTGTCCGGTTGCGCGTGTTACTTGAGCACACATCGAGAGGCAGGTCACAGTGGCAGCAATAAATGGAACAATTTTCCAGTCGTGGGAGACTCGGGTTTAAGCCTTAGGCGATTTGTGAATGACGAATTGCGATTGTCGATGGTAGAAACCGCAAATGGAGGACGCCCGCGGCCCTCCCCGGAATTACTGCGCGAAATTACAGCAACATCTTCCTAAAGATTACGGTTGGCCGTGTCGCCTAAATCGGAGCTGAAGCCGAAGCTGGGCGGGCCGGAGCTTGCCTGGAGATCTCGCAGAACTACGCTGTTGATAAGTCGCAAGCAACTCTGTCATTACAGCCTGCATCTAAATCAAAATTACTGGTGGGTAGCTTATCAATGAGAAGTGTCTAGTTCGAAATGATTTCAACAACTAAATCGAGAAGTCTTGTAGCGTTTATTGGGACTGCCATTGTATTGTGTATCCACAAAGTCAATAGAGTTGAGGGCGTGACGAGCATCATCTGAAACGCTCACTTAACGCAGAAGTGCTATTTGTCTGCAGTGACGTCGCGAAGACAATTTGTTTAGCCCCTGCAAGAAGAGAGCTCAGCTAAGGCGCGATACCCAAGTGTTCAAGGGGTGGGCCTGCAAAGCCCATTTCGGCGGTTCAAATCCGTCTCGCGCCTCCATCCCCTCTTATTTCACTCGAGGAGAGTAGCAAGACACCTAAGACAAAATGAGCGTCGACAACATTTACAGGGCCCCCCAAGTCTCGCCGCGGAGGTGGCTGGGTAGGGGTGAGGAATTGATATTCAACTGCACCGAGAGCGGCATGGCGGCGTTCTTGATCCGTGGGCTCGGGAAGAATCGCGAAGACGCGGAACGGGAGATCATGTCGAGGGGAGAACACCTTCCGCTTCGTCATCGATCAGAATGGGCTGCAAATCTCTGCCTTCGGGAGCCGTGGTTCGTGTTCGTCCGCGACGCGAATGGACGGGCCTGCGGAGGCGTCGCGATTGAGAAGGTGCGGTGCCGAACGTTGCCTGGTAGCATGGTTCTTCGCGTGAAGCGGTTTGGAGGGAGTCTACCTAACGAAGTTTGCAGAGTGGCACTTAAGGCGATCGTCATTCTCGCAAAAAGAAGTCCACGGGTCTTGCGGCTACAAGTGAATATCTTCTCGCGAGCAGGGCGAGAGGCAATTGCGAAGGTCTTAGAAGAACTGGGGTTACGGGAGGTTCGACCGCCAAGCTCGTACAGATATACGCTTGCTATCGATTTGAAGCAGTCCGAAGATGAGATTCTTGCATCCTTCAACAGGAATGCTCGCAAACGAATTCGAGAATCGATGACCATGTCGCTGCGATCGTTCCCAATCACTGATCCGGTATACGCTGAACGGCTGCAGGAGCTGCAGCAGTTGGCTCTTCAACGAACCGGAGGACACATCGGAGCGAGAGACTGGCGGGGAGCGTTGACGCTATCTCGCAAGCATCCGAATCTTTCCCGCATCATCGGCATTTTCACAAGTGAAAGCACCGCACCGAAAGATATGGGTGCGTTCGGCTGGGCATGCAGCAACGGAGATCATGTTGAGTATTGTGCAGCTGGAACGCAGAGGAGTGATGATGGGATACCGTTCGGCTATCTATTAGCATGGGACATTATTCGCTGGGCGAAAACGACGGGTGCGGACTGGTTCGACATGGGGGGCGTGACGTTGGACGGCGATGCTTCTCCCTTGGAGGGCATATCCAGATTTAAGAGATACTTTAGCCGCGAGGTTCTGGAAGTGGGAGCAGAATGGATACTAGAACCGGCACCGTTATTGGCCATGACAGAAACAGTGATTTCAAAATTCAGGCATCGGTTCGCTGGTTAGTGCGGAAGGCAGTGTGACCCAGGGGAGTGTCGAGGCTCGAAGCTGGACGAATGCTCCAATTAGTGCACAAGGTACATTGATGGATTACGCCAAAGCTTCTGAGCTTATGCCTTTGAACGTGCACTGGCACGAAGGTGTTGCAGGTTTGAGACAACTGCGTACCGATTGGCAGGATCTGACTACCGATGCACATCTCTTCGCGCGCTATGAGTGGCATCTGGCGGCTGCGGAACATCTTCTTGGCGATGGCCATACCATATATTTCTGCCGAATCGGCGACCATGCAGGCCGGCCCTTGGCAATCATTCCTGGGACTACTTCAGTCTCAACCGTCAAACTCTTTCGTCAATTGCCGGCCTTCGTGCTTGGTTGGGGTGATCAATTGGCACTTTCCGATTTTCCGCTTGCAGCCGGGGCGGATGTCTTCCAGATTGGAAAGTTGATGCTCAAGGCGTTCAGCGAACACCCATTCAAGTGGCGAGTCATTTCGTGGCCGCGCGTAATGGCCGACAGCAATGCAGCAAGGGTCGCGACTGCAATCGGTCACCGGCTGACGGACATTGCCCCATCTTCGGTGTGCAACACTTTCTTTACCTCAAGTTCTGCGGGTTCTGGCTCAGATATTGAGGCGTTTACCGTCAAGTCGGGCAAATTGCGGAGAAACCTTACGAACAGATGGCGCCGGCTTGAACAGCAGGGCCAAATTGAAATGCGCAGTGGGCGTGAACAAGGCAAAGTTCAGATGTATTTCGAAGAGTTCTTGCGCATCGAGTCTTCCGGATGGAAGGGAGACAAAGGAACGTGCACGGCATTGGCATACGTGCCCGCAGCCCGAGCTTTCTACGCTGCGCTACTTGCTCAGTCGAGTTCGGAATTTGAAGCGGATGTAGCTTTGTTGTACTGCGGTGACCGCGCGGTAGCAGGTCAGTTTCTGATACGGGCCGCACGCTGGGAACATATTTATAAAATGGGATACGATGAAGCGTGTGCACGCTGCTCGCCAGGACAACTTCTTACACAACTTGTAATTGAGCGTGCAAAAGCTTCTGGCGTTATCGACCGGGTGAGCCTCGTGACAGGGCTTGATTGGCATAATGACTGGAAGCCAATTGCGGAACCTACTCTGCAGATCAATATCTTCAGACACATGTGGCGCCCCAGCCTGATCAGATGGGGACGTTATTTTCTGACAAAGTACAAACAGCTGTCCCAGTCTTTTCGAGAACCGAAACTTCAGCAAAAGTCTGATGGACTGATGGTGGGAGAGTAGTTGTAGCAATTCCGCACCGATTGTTTTCCGAGATAAATTGGCTTGCCGCCATGACACAAGTGCTGCGGCGGTTGTGGCTGACTCTAATTTCGCTGGTTACAGCACTCCGTCCCAAAGGCGCAGCTCAGCTTGCTGCGGCTGTTTCTCTACCTGGCTCCGTGCGTCGAAGATCATCGTGCTGCGCTCGTCGAGTGTGTAAGCCGGCCAAGCCGGCAGCCCCTCAGCACTGGGTGTCCCCCCGCGCAGAAAGGCGCACCACGCCTCGTACATCTGGCGGGAGAGCTCAACTTCCGCCGTGGCCTCGGCCGCTTCTTTTAACGGCCTATCCCATACCAGGTGCAACTCAAGAGAGTGCGCGGCGAATGCTCCCAGGCGACCGCTGCCCTCGCGGAAATCCAGGCGGTACATCCATGCCGCTCCGTCTCCTTCGACGTGCGACTCTGCCACGCGCACCGAGGGTACCCAGTATTCCTCCGCAGTGAGTGCGCGGATGCGACGCTGTTCCAGCGTTATGTCAGGATAGACCTCGGCGTACTTCTCGTAGACCTTGTGAAACTGCTGTGGCTCCATGTTGCCGAGATCCGATGCTCCGGCATCGTAATCAGGATGCGGCCCAACGAACGCAGCGCTCTCATCGCGATTGGTTCCGATGAGCAGCCTCTTTCCTTTGGTAGAGCCTGCTGCGATGGTCTCTACGGGCAGCCTGGGAAGGAATGTGTCGTCAATTTCTGCGCGAAATGGGAAGTGGTGAGGCCAATGATTCATCAACTGCGTCTGCACTTCGATTAACTTGGCAGCAGGAGCGGCAACAAGCAATGATGCAGGATGGCCAGTCTGCGACTGCCACAGTTTGCCAAAGCCCTCAGAGACAGCCGCGCTCTGATCCGCCGACCACACGCGCTCAGCACCGCCGCTCTCAGACACCATCTGATGAAAGAGCGGCTTTGCAGATGGCACGCCCATCAGAATATCCGTGAGTTTGGCGCCGGCAGATTGACCGCCGACTGTGACCCGCGACGGATCGCCACCGAAGGCTTCAATATTCTGCTGTACCCAACTCAATGCAGTCATCACGTCGCGAAGCCCGTTGTTCGCGCTGCCGGCGTACTCTGGGCCAAGCAACGGGCCCAGGTCGAGGAAACCGAAGACACCTAGTCGATAGGCGATGGTGACGCACACAATGCCTTGATGTGCCAGCACGGCTCCATCGAACAACGGCTCAAACGAATGACCGCCGGTGAAGCCGCCGCCGTGAATCCATACGTAGGCCGGATACGTTCCTTTGGCGGCAGGCGACCAGACGTTGAGAAAGAGGCAATCTTCGCTGTGCGGAATTCCATGCTCGTCTGGCTGCATTGCTGACGCCGCAAACTGCGTGGCATCGCGTGGCGCGGTCCAGGGTTTCACGGCAACTGCAGGCTTGAAACGCAGTGAACCGACAGGCGGCTCAGCGAAAGGCACGCCGCGGAATATACGCACGCCATCGGACTCTTCGCCACGCAGCGGTCCGAGCGGGGTGCGCAATGTGATGGGCGTTGCTGATGCAAGCGAATAGAGACGGCTTGTGCGCAATGCAGCCGCTGACAAGACCACCTGAGACAGAAATGTGCGACGCGAGAGGAGATGTGAATTCATTAGTCGATGTCCAAATGAGGCGGGAATGCTTCCTGTAAAGTATACGAGCCGGCGGTCAGCCCCTCGATCCAAATCGGCATCTGGAGCACATGCGCCACGAACAGTTTAAAGTCCTTAAGGACAGCACGCGCGCCGGCAACCCGCCATCCGAAATCAACAAGCAGACGGTCTGATCAATTTCGTATTTTCAAGGAGCGGTCTTTACGCATATACTCCTTGCACGAATTTAACTCTCTCTTTTTGAAGGAAACGCGATGGGTATTCTCGATTCGATAGAAGGTATGGCGAAGGAGTTTTCACAAGGCGGCGATCACGCTGCCGTCACGAGCGGGCTCCTTGACCAGCTAGGCGGAGTGAACGGTGTAGTTGCGCTGATTCAGCAATTTCATCAGAACGGCGCCGGCGAACTTGTCCGGAAGATGGCCAGCGGACAGACGCAGGCACTGGATCCCAATGCAATTCAGCAGGCGCTAGCAGGTTCAGGAATCATCGAAGGCGTGGCGCAGCGAACCGGGATTTCAGCCGATACAGTACGCTCGAGTTTGGCAGTCGTTGTTCCTTTGCTGGTGAATCATGTTACTTCCGCCGGACATATGACGACAGACGGGCAGCAGACTAGTAACCCCATGCCCAGCTCTGGAACTCTCATCCAGTCAGTTCTTGGAAAGTTGCTTGGATAATTGTGGGGCGAGCGCTTGCCGTGCTCGCGGTTCGATTGAACAATGTGTATGCGTGTTCGCCCTTTGTATTCTGTTTCAACTGTCGATCTAAATCATGATTGAAAATCACGTCAGACTTCGTCTGGACGAATCGCGCCTTGTTGTGCGCGATGGAGGACAGCCGTAATGAACGGGGAACTCTCTCATGGCCTGCCTGCACTCATCACATCTGGCAATCGTATTCTGCGCGCCGATACAATGAGCCCGATTCTGCTCCGCGGCGTTAATCGTTCCGGTCTGGAATACTCGGAGCCCGATGCGGAAGGTTTTCTGTCTGCCGCGCACCTGACCAGAGATGAGATTCAGGAGATCGTTGCAGGCTGGCACTCAAATGTAATCAGGATTCCTTTCAATCAGGATTGGTGCCTCAAAGGACGCGGAGGTCATTCTGCCGAAAAGTATCTTTCTGCTCTCGATCAAGTGATCTCATGGGCGGCGGAGATGGGCGCATATACAATCCTCGACCTTCAATGGCTCGATGTGGAAACGGCTTACGGCACAACTGAGCACCCTATAGAGGGAAGAGTCATGAATTGTGTGCCGCCCGCTCCAAATGCGCGGACCGTAACGTTGTGGCGTACCTTGGCAGCGCGTTATCAAGGTGAGACCGCAGTCATATTTGATCTGCTCAACGAACCGCATGACGTGCTGAGCGACGATCCTCATCAGCTGAGGCTCATCGGTAAGAAGGGATCAATCATCACTTCGGATCGGAAATGTTTTACCGCGGATCAGTGGTCAAGATGGGCCAGCCTGCTCACCTCAGCCATCAGAGATATAAAACCGAATGGCCTCATTTTGGTCGCGGGCGTTGACTGGGCATTCGATCTGCGTGAAGTAAAGGTCGATGCGCCGAACATTGTGTATTCAACGCACATCTACGCGAATCGCGGCAAGAGAGACTGGCCGAAGGCGCTGGGAAGATGCGGGGAAGTCCCGGTTTTTGTCGGCGAGTGGGGTGGTGCCGACCACGAACTTGAGTTTGGCGCGGACCTCGCGCGTGAAATGCGCCGCCTTGAACTAGGCTGGGCCGCGTGGAGCTGGTGCGACTCTCCCAGGCTGGTTGCACAGCTACGCACTGCAAATGTCGAGCCCACAGCATTTGGTGCGCTTGTTCGTGATGAGCTAACTTCGATGAACGCCTGATAGAAAGTCACACCTTCTGATCGGGTCAGGGCCGAATAGCAAGATAGCGGCAGCAAGCCGCGTCGACCCTCACTATTGATACCTCTCGCAGAGTCTATCTGCCGGAGGCCTTCTTCTTTCTTGCCATCACTTTTCGCGCTTTGGGTTCAGTGTTGCATTGCAGCTCCAGTATTCTTGAATATCATTGCCAATTCACCGGCCTTCTCGCGTATTAGATTCCAGTCCAAAGCATCGCTTGCAGGCATCTTCCGCATCGCTGGAATCAAGTTGAAAGGGAAGCCCATTCGCGCAGGATCGAATCTTCCTCCAACGATGTGTTGAGCAACCGGCAACAGCCACGGAAAAGTCTTGAGCTCCTTTTCGAGTTGTTGCTTCGCACCGGTCCAGTCCTTTTCTTCTTTTTGGGTGGGGCCGAGTATGAAGAGCGCGACTTGTGCTTTTATTAGCGCTGCACGATGTGCGGAAAGAAATCGCCGCATATCCTTGTGCAACTTCCCCATGTAAAGAGGCGCAGCAATCATAGCCGCAGTATAAGGCTGGATCGATGTAACGTTTTTTGCCGGACGAAGGTCAACAGTCACATTGTGGTTGCGAAGAACCTCGGCAATGGCTTGGGCGACCTCTTCGCTCGAACCTGTCCGGGTAGCGTAAGCTACCAGCACATTTGAATGCATGGGCTCCTCCCCGTTTCACATCCTTGATATCGGGTGTATTTACCAATAGTATGCGCCTGTCCAGCGATGGTTGGAAGATGAATTTCAGATAGCGTGATTGAAATCACTGGGCACGGTTGGAGACTGTACTAATTCGCTTGACGAGCTTGCGGATCAGATTACGCTGGGTGCTCCGTCTGCATGTGTTTTGATGCATGGGCGAGCAACGGGAGCGCGGCGAGCTGAAGCACAACAGAAAATATGACCAGCGCGAAAATCGAAATTCCATAGAGCAGGCCCATGATGGCGCTCCCGGCAAACCAGGCCACTCCGAATCCTGTGTCAAAGATGCCGAAGGCGGTGCTCCGTCTTTCCGATGGAACCACGTAGGCAAGCACGGCCTTGAGGCACGAGTCCTGTGCACCCATACCCATGCCCCACAGGATCATTCCAGCAAGTTCAAAGCGGGCAGTGCTGAGAAAGACAAGCGGCGCAAAAAAAGCCGGAACTCCGAAAGCGAAGAAGAGGATAGGCAGTCCGATCTTGTCCAGCAGTTTTCCCAGTACCAGTGAGGCAATTGCGCCGGTAGCCATGGCGGTTGCGTAGTACACGGGCGTCAGGTTTTGCGATACGGTACCGGCTTGCTGGAAATGAAACGCGATCAGCGAGAAGTCGGCAAATCCGGCGGCGATCAAGGTACCGGCGATCAGGTAGAGCCAATAGGCCTTCGAAAACACTTTTCGTGTCGGCTCGGGCGATGGATGTCGCGCCTCATTGACGTGATCGCGATTTACGAAAGATGCGGTGACAAGGACAGCCAGGCACATCAGCGCCGAGAAAAGCAAAACTGCGAAAGCATGCCGGTATCCGCCGTGTTTGTACAAGACGAAGGCCACAATCAGCGGGCCCAAGGTAGCGCCTGTCTGGTCCAGAGCTTCGTTCAGTCCGAACACCCAGCCATGGCCGATCACATTGCCGGCCCGCGACAGCATCGATTCCATTGCGGGTTTACGTATTGCGCGGCCAGTCCGCTCCGCAACAATGAGCGCGGCCGCGAGCGGCCAGTTACCGGCCAGAGCCAGCGCAGGCACCGCAAGCATGTTGACGGCATACCCAACAAAGGCGGCGGTCCAATATCGGTGAGTCTTGTCGGCAAAGTATCCCGTGACAGAGCGGAGGCCGAAGCCGATCATCTCGCCGAAGCCTGCCACAAACCCAACGACGGCTGCACTGGCGCCTAGTGAACCCATAAAGGGTCCAACTACGCTGCGCGCTCCTTCGTACGTAAGATCGGCGAAGAAATTCACGATGCCGATCATCAACACAAATCGGAAGGCGAGTCTCGCTATGTTCTGATTGCGTGCGGGCATCAGTTTTAAACGTAGTCGAACAAAGCCATAAAGCCAAAGTCCATATGCAACTGCTGATGGCAATGGAACAGCGTCATTCCTGGATCGTCGGCAACGAAGTCTATCTCAGCCTCCTGGTATCCGCCGAGCATGACAACATCCTTCAGCACGCCTGAAGTCTTTTGACCCGCAATCCGAGTCAGCTCAAAGCTGTGGCGATGCAGATGGACGGGGTGAATATCGTCGCTCGCATTCTTCATACGAATGCGGTATCGTTTGCCTTCGCGCAGATGGAACTGCGGCGGGGCCATCATTTGCTTTTCTGGATAGGGCGTGCCATTAATCGTCCACTGATTGAATCCGTTAAGCGCTGCATTATTCTTGGCAAATATCATCTCGAAGACTTCGTCAGGTTCTGGAGCATCGCTGCCGGAATTTCCGAAATGAACGTAGTTCCACTTAAAGGCAGGCGGCGCAAGCCATGTGGGTTTGCCTTTGTGTCCTGCGTACTCAACCACGATACCCATTCCATTGTGGCGATCGTCGTCGCCCGTGTCGCCGAGAATCCAGACGCCGGGATGATTCATCTCGACCACGGCTGAAATGCGTTCTGCGGTTCCCAGCCACAGCACCGGAACACGCACTGGGCGGGGAAGCGGATTGCCATCCATTGCGACGATCAGGAATGTATGGCCTGGGAGCGCAAGGCTGCGCAGTTCGGTTGCACTGCCATTCAGCACATGAAGCAGTACTCGCTGTCCGGTCTTCACGCGAATAGGTTCGCCGTGACCGAGCATCTTCCCGTTGATCGTGAATGAGTTGTAGTTAACCTCGAAGCCGTGCGCGTGGCCCTGCCGGAGTGACGCCTCCATTGCAGCTTCACCGCGTCTGTGGAGTTCTGGCGCCTCAGGGCCTGCGAGGAAGTGCATATCCATGTCACCACCTCGGCTGATCCACGGCTCAAATTCCTTGAGAGTGAGAAAGACCTCCTGGTCGTATCGGCCCACATCGTTTTTTGGCTCGATGTACACCGGTCCCACCTGGCTCGTGTATTGGCCGCGATTGAGATCTCCGCCTGCACGAACATGGGTGTGGTAAAAACGTAGCCCGGAAGGTTGCGGGATGAATGAGATATGCCTCATGCCATGCACGGGAATGTACGGTGTTCCTTCCTCTGCAGCGCCGTCTACATCCACCGGCACCTTTTGTCCATGCCAGTGCAACTGCTCAGGCACGTCCGTCTCGTTATGGATGTCGATTATGACGCGTTCCCCCTCCTTAAAGCGCAACAGGGGACCGGGAAACTGCCCGTTGTAGGTGGTGGTTGATATCAGCTTGTCTTTAGCGATCTCAACCAGGCTGTTCTGGATGCGAAGAGTGTAATCGGCTTTTTCTGAGCCGTTCGCGAACTCACCCGTGTTCGTCTGGGGATGAAGGCCTCGAGTGGAAAGCATGGTTGCGCCGGCCGAAGCGCCCATCAACTTGAGGAAACTGCGCCGTGTGGAAGGGGAAGAAATCATCGGCTGCTCCCGATTCAGATTGTTAAGCGCAACAATAAACCATACTGATATCGAATGTCGATAGTATTGGATAGGATCATGTTCGCATTGACAATGATCTTTTCCAAATGACAACATCGAATCTCTATTGCAGTCTGAACGTTATCCATATGCGACTGTTTTCAAAGCAGGAGACTGTATCAAGTTCTATGCATCCTGCACCTGCGGTCCATTATTTCGGTTAAGTCCGGCAGAGCAGGCTTGGTGAGGGGACAGTAACCGAATGAAAAAGCAAGTCAACGCGCGGTATCAGGATCTCTATATTGGCCTTGTCCGCGTGCATGTATTGCATCACGCTTCTCAAGAGTTGATCTTTGGGCTTGGAATGATCCAGGAGCTTGGACGCCATGGGTATCGGCTCGGTCCCGGAACCATGTATCCACTGCTGCACAGCATGGAGCGGCGTGGCTGGTTGAAGGTACAAACCGTTGTCATCGCGGGAAAGAGGCGCAGGTGCTATAAGGCCACACGCGCAGGCCATTCAGCACTCAAGGAAGCAATTGGACGGGTGAGGGAATTGCTTAAGGAAATAGACGAAGACGAATCCTAAGAACGGCTGCAAAGCAAAATCCGAACGTCGCCGCATATTTTGCCGGCAGGCGTTCGGATTTCGGTTTCAACAGATTTACTTGAACAGCCGAGGAGCAAAATCGGCCAGCGTACGCCGCCAGGTGAGCCATTCGTGCGCGGTGCCCTGCGACTCGAAGTACACATTGTGGAAGCCGGCTTTTGTCAGCGCCTCGCTGAAGTTCTTTGCACCCGGCCCTTCAACGGAGCCGATGCCGAGGAACAGCAGCTTGACCTTAGCGTTGAACGCTGCGGGATCGCCCGCGAATGCGCCGCCGCAGCTGGTTTTCGGATCGAAGTCGCCGCGTCCGCCGCAGCTTCCGCTGAAGCCGCCGATGTAGGCAAACTTATCCAGGTTGAGCAGCGCGGTAGTGTAAGTCTGCATTCCGCCCATCGACAGGCCGGCCATGGCTCGATTTTCGCGGCCTGGAGCAACCCTGTAGGTTTTCTCGACAAATGGAATCAGGTCGGTGAACATCATCTCGCCAAACGTAGGGCCGATCATCGGTCCGCGCATGGGACGAGTAGGGCGTGCACCCGCGGGTCTACTCGGACCCGCTCCCGGAACTCCCGGAGCTCCTGTCTGGGCTGGTGCAGGCTCCGGCACCGCCTGCGTCAAGACCCCGCGTGCATTGTAGATTGAGACGTCTTCGCCTGGCTTGCCTGCATTGAGGTTGTCCATGACGATAATCATGGGCTTGGCCTTCTTCTCGGCGATCAGATTGTCCATGATCAGATCAACGTGTCCCTGGAAGGTCCATCCCTGCTCATTTTCTCCCCAACCATGCAACAGGTACAGGACCGGATACTTCTCCTTCACGCTCGTATCGTAGCCCGGAGGCGTGTAGATATAAGCGCGACGCCACTTCTGCGTGACGGTCGAGTAATAACCCTGCTCACGCACCACACCGTGCGGCACATCCTTGTGGCCGTAGAAGTCGGCGTCGTGCGCAGGCACCTCGATGGCGCTGCTGTCAGTGCCGCCGCCGAAGTATGTGCGGGTGGACGGATCGGCAAAGGTGCCGCCGTCAATATTGAGCAGGTAATAGTGGAAGCCTTCAACGAGCGGCGTTGTGGTTGCGTACCAGAGCCCGTCAGCTTCCTTTTTCATATCGAACCCGGGTCCCACACGGACGCGAACGCTTTGCGCGCTGGGGGCGTTTACGCGAAACATGGCCCGATTATCGGGAAATACACACGGATAGGGCGCTCCTGGAATATTCAGCGCTGATGGCTTGCAATCGGCCGGGGGCTGTCCCCAGGCGATTCCCGAAGCCAGAAACGCTAGAATGATCGCTGCTTTTTTCATTGTTCTCCTTTTGGCGCAAGTGCTGTGAGTGCGAGCGCCAAGGAACCTTTGGTACCCGGCAATCGCCTAAATTATTGCTGCGGACCTTTTATAGAGTCGCTCCACCTTGTGTCAACAGGCGAAGGGAGACGGCAGGCGCAGATCCCCATTTAATCTCCAGTGGTTATACGATTGGCAGGCAAGTGGAGTTTCACATCTGAGGCCTGTAATGAAGAAAGAGTTGGGGATGGAAGGGTTTGAGGGCCATTTGGCGCCATAGACGACATCGGCTCCTCCACCACTAGGGATGGAAGAGCCGATGGGTACTGTCGAAGCCTGTTGGAAGGCTTCGAAGGTGAATTGACGACGCCGTTCAGTCCGTTACTTGCGGACTTCCGGCTTCACGGTCATTTCGTCTACCGGAGACGTACCGGTCACATCGGTGTCGAACGCGGCGCCCGACGGAACCAGATAGTTTTCCGCAGACTGGGCGTCCGTTGTGCCGGTGGCGACACTCACGCGTGATGCGTCAATGCCTTTCTCCGTCACAAGGTAATTCTTGGCATTCACCGCGCGCTGGGCGGCAAAACGGGTGACTCTTGCTCTCCGATGCTGGGCCGCGTAGGCTTCCTGCTTCGTAGTCAAGGCGCTTTCCTTCGCGTTCGCTTCGCCTACGATCACGAGCTTGGCGTCAGCCTGGCGCTGCAGATCGAGGGCAACTTCGTCGAGGCAGGCCTTGCTTTCATTGTTTACGCGGGTTGGCCGTCTCTTGTCTGTGTCGAAGCTGATGGAGCAAAGGGTAGACGTGTGCGGCGGAGGCGGAGGCGGAGGGGGAGCCACAATGGTCAGGTTCGTGCCGGCAGATGCCGTGTGGCTCTTGTCGTCAGACACGTTACAGGTAATCCCCACTGCGCCGGTCGGCGCTCCAGCTGAAGAGTAAGTTGCGGTTGTACCGTCGCCGGAAATGGTGCCACCGGTTGCCGTGTAGCTGTAGGTGAGCGGCCGGTTCTGCGGGCTCATGCCGGTTGAAGTAACAGTAGCCGAGTCGCCCGGTTTAATGGTGGTTGGATTGACCGCGCAGCTGATCGTCGGAGGTTCAAAGGGCTTGACGGTGAAGTCGGCCGTTGCCTGGGCGGTCTGTCCGGGTTTCAGGCCCTCCTTGCCCATCTTGCCTTCCTTTACTTCGGCGGTCACCGAGTATTTGCCGGGATCAAGCGAGCTGGTCTGAACCGTGGTTGAAGGGCCATTACCCGAGGCACCCGTCCCAGACCAGCTATAGATCACGTTGTTGTTCTTCTTGGTCGATACCGAGCCGGGGGTGGCCGTCACAGTGACCGGCTCTCCCGGAAACACCGCCGGAGGTGCTGCGTTTGCGGACAGAGTGATAGGTGGAGCCTTTTTACAGCCCATTGGAAGCAGGGCCAGACTCGCTGCTGCCGCAAGCAGGCAAGCTGAACTTAATTCGCGCCGAGTCATTATCTTTCTCCTTTGAAAACTTACTTAAAAGCCAGCGACTGGATTCAGTCAATTTTTTCCCGATGGCAAAGAATAATACCATCGGCTTCGAAGAGCAATGAAAGAGATGCGAGATTTGGGATCGGTTGCCTGTTACGGACGGCACCCCGCCAAAATAGACCGCAAAAACAGCAACCGCTCTATTTGAAGCACTTTCGGCTCATAAGGTGGCCTGACCTCCCTGCAATAATGTGGATTTTGTGAATCGACCAAGGACTTTCCGCTCAATTCCGGCAATTGCCTCTGTGACGCTCGATAGTTAATCAACGGCTGCAACCACGTCCGCGCTGAATTTGGCGATCTTGAAACCGGGTCCAAAATCGAATCCGCGCCTGACAACCACCGTTTTGTGCGCAGGGATGATCATGGCATATTGGCCCTGTCCCCCATTAGGCGAATAGGCAAGATCCGTCAGCCCGTCCAAGCCGGTGTAGATCCAGAACTGGCCGCCATATCGCGGGCCGTTGTCATTCGGTTGGACCGGTCCGGGCGTGGATACGAACTTTGCCCATCCTTCAGGCAGAATGCGTTTCCCATTCCAAACTCCGTCGTTAAGGTAAAGCAGACCAAAGCGAGCAAAGTCGCGGGCGCTTGAATACGTCTGCCCCGACATCATAAAGTCGCCGTTCCAGTCGCTCGCCGGTGTGGTGCGGGTCATGCCGATCTTCCAGAAAAGCTGCTGGAACGGCATTGCCCAGAAGGTCTTGTCGTCCTTAACGGCTTCGCGCACGGCCCGCATCAGCAGCATCGTGTCAGGTGGGTTGTACAGAAAGCGTGTGCCCGGCAGCGTATCCAGCATATTTGTGACCGCGCGGTCGGCAACCGTGGCACCGCCAAAGTAGATGTCCCCTTGCGGGCTGCCGCCGGCCTCTCCATAGAGTCCGCTCGACATGTGCAGTAGATAGCGCGCCGTGATGGCATTGCGGGGGTCGCCTGGTCTGCGCCACTCTTCGAGAGCGCCGGGACGGTCGATGTCGAGTCCGTACTTCCATGTCGCGATACCCACGACGGATGAGGTGAAGCTCTTGGCTGCCGAATGCGTCTGCGCGGCCTGGTGCATATCGAAGCCCATGGCGTAGCGCTCCGCCATAATCTTGCCGTCTTTCACCACAATAATGCCCCAGGTATTTCCGCCGTAGGTTTTGCCGTCGAATGCCGCATCCACCAGCGCGTCCAGCGCCTTCTGCTTCTCTTCGGGCAGCCGGGCGGTGGCGTTGCTATCTCCGGTAGGCCAGTCCTTGCTGTCAAGATCGGGCCGTACAACGCTCGCATCCATCTGGGGCACGTATTTGAGCGCATCTTCGGTAGCGCCTATCGGCAACTGCACGCAGCCAAGCACGGGCCGCCACGCCACGATCCGGGGAGGCATCACGTCGGAGTATTTGATGGAGACGATCTTGCGCGAGTAGTCAATATCTGTCTTCATCGCTTCCGTGCCGCTCACGCCGCCGTTATCGGCCGTAATCTGCTCAAGGGTGCGCCCGCCTTCCCAAAGCCCGCTGCACAGAGCCACCGCCCGCATTGCCGCCTGTGTGGCGGCAAGCCTGCGCGGAGTAGCCGAGCTGGTGCCGAAGCCGAAGTTATTTGGCCCTGCCGAAGGCGAGGGGGGCTTGTTTGGCGGATTCTGTTGCGCGCGGATCGCACCTGGAGAAAACATCGTGAGCACGATGCAGATACAAGCCGTCTTCATCAGCCGATACATAGCGCCTCCGTGCTGATATCCCATTCCGAAGCGCCAGACCATTCGCCTGGCAGGCACTCTGCCGGAATTCAGAACAGTAAGAACTGAGGTGTGAAAGTCCTACATATAGTAATCGCAGGAAGCGGTGCAGGGATACAGGTGAGGTATATACCTATCAGCAGTTCGGATGGAAATGCAGTGACCGGGATTGCTTATGTGAGCGCCAGGTATTCATGCGCCAGCCGCACCACCATTGAGCCCTCGCCAACGGCCGATGCCACGCGGTTCATAGCGCCGGCGCGTACGTCTCCGGCGGCAAAGACACCGGGAACGCTTGTTTCCAGCGTCAAGGGCTCACGTTGTTCCTTCCATGTGCGTGCAAAGCCTTCGGCTGCCATTAGGTCGCGGCCTGTCAGCACAAAGCCCTTCTCGTCGCGCAAAACCTGAGCCGGAAGCCAATCACTGCGGGGGCTGGTGCCGATAAAGATGAACAGCGCATCGGCATCTTCGGTCTTCGCCGTTCCATCTTTCGTGCACTTCAGCGCGACACGCTCCACGTGCCCATCGCCCTCCACCTGAACCACCTCAGTGAGAGGCCGCAGGCGGATGTTCGAAGTCTTTTCGATCTGCTCAATCAGGTACTGTGACATGGTTGATTGCAGGCTGTCGCGGCGCACAATAATTTCCACCTCTTTGGCGTAGCGAGCCAAATGCATCGCTGCCTGCCCAGCGGAGTTGCCGCCTCCCACCACCAGCACGCGCCGATCGCGAAACGCCGCTGCCTCAGTGGTCGCCGCACCGTAATAGACTCCCGCGCCCGTAAGTTCCGCGATGCCCGGTGCAGCATGCTGCCGGTAGAGCATTCCCGTGCTCACCAGCACACTCCGTGTAACTACTTCACGCCCGTCACCGAGCGTAAGCCGTTTGTAACCGCCGTCGATCGACATGCTGGTTGTCTCCAGCGGGACCAGAAACTCCGCGCCCAGACGCTGAGCCTGCGCAATTGCACGGCGTGTCAACTCGCTGCCGCTCACCCCTGCCGGAAATCCCAGGTAGTTCTCTATCCGCGAACTGGTGCCTGCCTGTCCGCCGGGTGCATGGCGATCGAGCAGCAAGGTTCGCAGCCCTTCAGAAGCGCCATAGACGGCGGCTGCAAGCCCTGCCGGACCCGCACCCACGATTGCCAGATCGTACAGGTCAAACGACGCCGTCAGCGGCCGGCCAAGCCGCTCGGACACCATCCGCGGATCGGGATTGCGCAGTACCGGCGATCCATCGTCAAAGAACAGCGCCGGCAGCTCGACCTCCTCTACGCCGGCGGCATCCAGCAGGGCCTGCGCATCCGTGTCGCGGGTTACATCGATCCAGCGATAGGGAATCAAATTCCCGGCTAGAAAATCCTTGATGGCGTGCGACCGCGGCGACCACTGATGGCCCACCAGGCGCAGGCCCTTCGCTTCAGGCAGGCACTCGGCTTGCCAACCATCCAGCAGATCGTCGACGGCAGGGAACAGTCGTTCCTCCGGCGGGTCCCACGGCTTTGACAGGTAATGGTCGAGATGCGCCTCATTGATTGCTTTTACTGCTGCGTCGATATCTGAGTAAGCGGTAAGCAGAACTCGCCGCGCTAGCGGATAGATGGTTCGCGATTTTGCCAGAACTTCGCTGCCCATCATGCCCGGCATGCGCTGATCGCAGATGATCATTGCCAGCGAATCTCCGCGGCTCTTCAGCTCACGCATGGCGTTCAGAGCATCGTCGCCGGAGCCCGCGCCCATCACCAGGTAATTCTCGCGATAGCGCGAACGCAGATCGCGGCGCACCGCAGCCAGAACCTGCGGGTCATCGTCCACGATAAGCAGAACCGGCTTGTTCATTGCGCAACCCCGGCGCTCTCGGCAATCGGCAGTCCCACGCAGAACTCTGTCCGGCCCGGCTGCGATTCCACCTCGATGGTGCCTTCATTATGCAGAATCAGACGCCGCACAATGTCCAGGCCCAGCCCCGTGCCCTCTCCCATGGGTTTTGTCGTGAAGAATGGATCGAAGATGCGTTCGCGGACCGCAGGCGGTATCCCCGGCCCATTATCGATGATCCGAACCATCACCCGCCCGCGCTCACAGCGCGCTGTTACCTGGACACATCCGAGATTCTGCACCGCATCCAGTGCATTGTCGATCAGATTTCCCCAAATCTGGTTCAGTTCGCCTGCAAATCCGCGCACGCGCGGCAAGTCCGGCTCAATATCGATGGATACAGCCGCCGCTTTCTTGCCTGCTTTGGCCCGGAGTACAGCAACGGTATGCCCTAGTCCGGGCCCGATCTCAAGCGGCTCGGCAACCACGGCCTGATCCATGTGGGTAAAACCCTTGATCGCCGACACCAGCCAGGAGATGTGCATGGCTGCTTCCTGAATTTCAGCGGCGAGGTAACGTACAGAACACCCAGAAGCTGCCCAACGCAGCACCGCTTCCAGCGCTTCACCCTGAACCGTCTTCGCCAGCTCATCGAGAGTCGCTAAGCTCACCTGTGTGTCTGCAAGAGACTCCGTCAGGTTCTCATCGATGCCATGATCGGCAAGCCAATCGGCGATGGCCTCCTCCCGTTCGGCCTGTTGAACCGGAGACCGCACTCCCTCCGGCACTTTCGCCAGACAGGCAGTCCGTGTGGACTCAACCGCGGCCAATTGCGCATCGGATAACCGCGCTACTCCCAGCGCGTGAGTTGCCGCCTCCGCCTCGGCCAGCCGGTCTTCAAGCAACGTCGCGTTGCGTTCAATTGCCGATGCCGGATTGTTCAATTCGTGGGCCAGGCCGGCGGAAAGCTTGCCGAGTGAGATCATCTTTTCATTCTGCAAATCGGTCGAGGTAAACAACCGCGCCCGGTCAATCATCATATGCACCAGCATTGCAGTGATCTCATGGCAGGCTTCAGTAAGCGCCCGAAATTCTTCACGCGGAAGCGAAAGGATCTCTGTTGGTTCCTCCGCTACTGCGTCGCCGGGAGGCGCCTTCAACCGCGAGTAAGGCAGGGTCCCGGATACGTCGCCGGTCCGCCATTCAATTACCTTCTGACGTCCGGTTGGCCGATCGACAGAGAGCGTAATGTGTCCTGAAAGGACCACATACATGCCCTCAACCTGCACGCCCTTGTGCGAAATAACTTCACCCGCTTCGAGGTGCCGCAGCGTGCCGTGCTTCGCCAGCCACTCAAGCTCTTCCCGTGGTGCCGAGCCGAGCGCTTTGTGCTCTGCCAGTCGATCGATGAGGTTCATTGAAGTCACTCGCAAACGGTGTGTTTGCCGGGGGAAAGCGAATACCTCGCTCCACGTTACCAGATGAACCCTGTGATCGAAAATCGTAAGTTGTTCAGGGACTCAGGCGTCCTTCAATCGCATATGAATCGTTCAGATCGCCGTTGACTACCGCTCTCGGAGCGCCACTTCCGGCCAGCCATTCTTCCACGCAATCGTGGAGATCTGCAACGACGGTTTCCCGGTCTCATGATCGTAGGCGTGATACACGATCAGGTCGGGATCGCCCTTGCGGAGCAGGATCGACTCGCCGCCCGGCCCCAGCCACCGTTGATTGGCGGAAAGTATCGTTGTCCCGCCGCCCTTCAGCATCGGAACTCCATCGCGGTCAACATACGGCCCGGTAATGGATTTCGCCCGGCCCACGACCGTCCTGTACGTGCTCTTTACGCCGCGGCAGCACAGGTCGAATGACGTGAACAGATAGTAGTATCCGCCGTGATGCGCAATGAACGGCGCCTCGATGGCCTGCCAGTTGCCCGGAAGGCCGGGTGGATTCGGTGGCGGATTTTCCGGCCGGGCTCGGCTTGCGAGCGAATAAACTTTGCTGTCGGTTGCGAGCTGTTTGCCGGTCGCCGGATCAAGAGCAATCATCTTAATCCCGCCCCAGAAGCTGCCGAAATTCAGCCACGCGTGATGCGAACTGTCCTCGACATAGTTCGGATCGATGGCGTTGAAATCGTCCGTCGCCTTCGATTCAAAGATGAGGCCTTCGTCGCGCCAGCCGTATTCGGGACTTTTGGTATCGAGCGTCTTGGCGGTCGCCAGCGCCAAACCCGATGTGTTCTTTCCAAAAAGCGAGTACGCATAGTACAGACGATACTGCCCGTGCTCATAAGAGATGTCTGGCGCCCAAAGATCTCTGGTGCCTGGGCTGCGCTCCTTGATCCACGCTGGAACCGCATCGAACACCTGACCGCAATTGCCCCAGTGAATCAAATCGCTGGAGCAGCGAATGCCAAGCTGGCCGCCGTTTGGACCTTTCCCGGTGGTGAATACGTAATAGGTATTGCCTTCGCGAATCATGGAAGGGTCATGCGCACCGGCGATGTCCCCCTCCGGATTGAGAGCCTCTGGCTGCTGGGATGCAACCGCACCCCAGCTCCACAAAGCAACCATCAGCGCGATAACGTGCAATCGGCTGCTGCCATTCATATCAATCTCCCTACCACTTCAAATGCAGTAGAGATGTTGCCTGCCGAGGCAGATTCGTGTCAATCGTCACCTTGCCGTCGCTTACGTCAAGCCATTTGGGTGACGTCAGCAATTCAAGCTGCCCGGCGGACTGCAACTTTGCGTACTGCTCCGGGGTTGGAGATTGCGGCGAGCCCATTGCCTGCCACACCGTGTAGGAGTTGCTGTGCGTTTCATCGATGCGGTAGTGCTCAAGGAAAACCTTCTTCACGCCTGCCGGAATTCCGGTGACCGTCACCTGCACCGGCGCAACTGGCCCCGGTACATCGTCGTCGTGATAGTTCCACATCATCACGGCAGCCTCATGCGCAGCCTTGGTGGCGAAGGCATCGATATCCGGCTGCTGGCGGACGCCGTTTTGGATAATGTCCTCGGCTGAAACTGCACCGGTACTGGTTGCGGATACATGATCGCCTGAGAACATGCCGGCCATGCGGAAGACATTCAGAATCGGCTTGTCGACCCCGTTGGTAGCCAGCGTGCGGAATCCCTCAAAGTAGTCCTTGCCTTCAAATTCGAACGACCAGGAAAGCATGGAGATCAGGTTCACACCAGCCTTCTGTTCGAGGTCGATGAGCCCCTTCATAGCCGCAGCGGTGTACGAGGGATACAGCGGCCCGTTCCTGTACGCGTTTGCCGGATTTACTTTCATTGAGCATCCCGCGCATCCTTCGGGATCGGCTTCGCTCAGGATGATGGGTGTGTCTTTGTACTTTGGAAACTTCGCGACAATTTCATATCCCTGCTTGGCTGAGCGCAGTTCGGCATTCAGGCCCATCTGCACATGACCGTCCACCAATTTCGGCCGTCCCTTCGGATGGAACGAAATAAAGTCCAGAGGAATTGTTTTGCCATCCGCGGCGCTCTTGTCGTTCTCGCAGTGCTTCAGGAAGGCTTCAAGAAAGGCTATCGCCTTCGGGCTGGCAGGACCGGTCGCAGCAGGGCCACCCACCCTCGCGTTCGGTAACACCGCGCGCACGTTCGCCACGGAATAGTCGTAGAGTTTGAAATACTCTTCCTGCGTGCCGTGCCAGTAAGAAATATCCGGCTCGTTCCACACTTCGAAGTACCACTTGCTCACTTCATCGCGGCCATAACGTTCCGCCAGGTGCTCAACATATTTGTGAACCAGTTCTCCCCACATCTTGTAGTCCTTGGGAGGATTGTTCACCGAGCCGCCGTTGGTCGGGGCAGGGTAGTGGAGCTGATACTCCGTAATGCCCGGCACCGTCGACGCCAGATCCTTGGGCATAAAACCGAGTTCCACCATCGGCTTTACGCCTGCTTCCTTATAGGCATCGAACATTTCGTCGGTGATCTTGAAGTCGTATACCGGCTTGCCGTTTGAGTCCAGGCTGAACACGTTCGACGAACTCCACTTCACTTCCGGAACGCCATTGCCGGAATTGAACAAAAAATGAGCGCGGATCTGCACCGGTACCGGGCTCAGGTCATGTAGCTCTCTCGTGAGCTGCCGGCCGTACTTCATCGGGCCGTAGTTCGATTCGTCGTAGCCGAACCAGCTGTAGATTGGCTTATACACGCCCTCAGATTTTGTAAGGTCCACGTTGATGCTTACCGGTGTCTGCGCCTGGCACGTGATGGCCAGAAGCACAATACCCAAAATCGTTCCGAACTTTGCCGATCTCATCCTGATCTCTCCCCTGCAGTGGAACCGAATGGCTGCGGCGCAACTCAATCCGCCGCAGCTTCGGTATGGGTTATTTCTTCACGTTCGAGTAGTCGCCGATCGCCGCACGCGTGGTCAATTCGGTGGCCGGCCATACGCCTGCCGAAGTGACGTCAAAACTGCCCTTTTGTCGCGCATCGTCTGAAGCGCCGCCAACCATAACGTCATAGGTTCCCTGGTTGATGACAAATTCATGCTTGCCGGTATCCCAATACGATAACTGCTCGACAGGTATTGAGAAATGAACGGTCTTGGTCTCTCCCGGATTCAGGCTGATGCGCTCGAACCCCTGAAGCTGTTCCTTTGGTTGAACCTCTTTGGAGTCCCTGTTGTGCACATACAATTGAACCAATTCGTCTCCAGCGCGCTCACCAGAGTTCTTCACGTCCACCTGAATCTGCACCGTTCCGCTGCCAGGCGCCTTTGGTGAAGAAATCTTCAGGTTGCTGTAATCGAAGTTCGTATAGCTCAAGCCATGACCGAACGCGAATAGCGGCTTCCCCTCGAAGTACATGTAGGTAAAACCTTTGGAAATATCGTACTCGGTCATCGGCGGTAATCCGCGATCGCTGCCATAAACGGTGTAAGGCATGCGGCCTGACGGGTTGTAGTCGCCGAACAGCACATTGGCAATTGCGGTTCCACCTTCCTCGCCGGCCCAGAACATATCCAGCACCGTGGAGAAACGCGAAGTTTCCGGACTCTGACCGCTGCCGGAATATCGTCCGGCAAGCGAGATCGGTCCGCCATTGAGCAGCACGACTACCGTCTTCGGATTTGCCTCCATCACTCGCCGCACCAGCGCAATCTGTACCGGCGGCAAAGTAAGGTATCCGCGGTCGAGTCCTTCGCGTTCGAGCAACTGGTTCGTTCCCACAAAAAGAATGGCAACGTCGGCCTGTTTCGCAGCAGCAACTGCTTCCTTCATGCTTTCTTCGGGATTGTCCGTCTCGACAATTCCGCTGCCGCGTGCATAAAGCACTTTGACTGCTGAGCCAACCTCAGCCTTGATGCCATCGAGCGGCTTTACAAACTTGGAATATTCGCCCGTGTAGTTGGGACCCGTCTGTGCGTAGTCGGCAAAAGGACCAATCACCGCCAGCGTCTTGATCTTGCTCCTGTCCAGCGGCAACAACCTGTCCTGGTTTGCCAGCAGAACAATCGACTCTCGCGCCGTACGCAATGCAAGCTGCCTGTGCGCCGGTGAATCGATCATCTCCGGTCCGTACTTGCTGTATGGAACCATGCTGGGAGGATCGAACTCGCCCAACCGGAAGCGAACCGTCAGCACTCTGCGCAGCGACTCGTCAATCTGCTTCTCGGTCAGCAATCCTTCCTGCAACGCCTTGGGAAGTGCAATTGCATATGATCCGTCGTCCAGATCGCTGCCCGCAAGAACCGTCTTGGCCGCCGCCATCTCCAGCGTCGGATACTTCATGTACGCACTAACCAGGTTCCGCACCGCGCCGCTGTCAGGAACCACAAACCCCTTAAAACCCCAGTCATCGCGCAGAACATCGGTGAGCAGCATCTGGTTTTCAGCGTTGGGCATGCCGTTGATGCCGTTGTACGACGACATAATCGAAGTCGCTTTTCCGGCCATGATGCCGGCCTTGAACTGCGGTAGATAATAATCCCGCAGCATGCGGTCGCTCACCATATCGTTGCCGGTTTTGACCCTGTCTCTCTCGTCGTCATAAGCCGCGTAGTGCTTGAGCGTGGTTGCCAGCTTAAGGTATTTCGGATCGTCTCCCTGTGTCCCCTGCACGTACGCGACAGTGATTCGTGACGCCAGCAACGGATCTTCTCCAAACGTCTCCCAGATACGTCCCCAGCGCGGATCGCGATCCATGTTGATCACCGGCGAGCGATAGACCAGTCCATTGTGTGCAATCCGCTTGCCGTCCACTGTGATTGTCACGGCCTGGCCGCGCCCCGTATCTTCAACGGTGCCTTGAACCGTATGCCAGTAGTTGTAAACCGCGCGGCCTTCATCGGCAATGGCCGAAGCGACATCGTGAATCAACGGCGGGTCGAAGGTTGCCGACATGCTGATCGAAACTGGAAACATCGTCGTCGGCTGCGACCACACGATTCCGTGCAGGCTCTGGTTCCACCCGTTCATCACCGGTACTTTCAGGCGATCGATGGCGGGAGCCGTCGTGCTCAGCAATGACGTCTTTTCCGCCGGGGTGAGTTGATGAATCAGGTCATCGACTCGCTTGTCGATGGGCTGTGAGGGGTCGAGATAGACCGACTGCGCGCTCACCCACATGGGAAGTATGAGGATGAGTGCGATGATGCCGAAGGGAACTTTTTTCATGGCGTGATCTCCTGGATTGCGAGTGCCTGGTACTGCTGCAGCGCAACGCCAATTTATGTGAAAAGGGAATCAAAAAAATGGTCAGTGCCGTCAACGAGCGGCGACACTGACCGTAGTTTGAGGAGCTCAATACATTTGTAATTCCCGGCGCTTAGAAGTCGTACTTCAACGCCAATTGGATGTCGCGCGAAGGAACTGAAGTTGACGTTACCGCGCAGCATGTCGACGATGTGACCGTCGCACCCGGTGCGTTAAAGCTGGTTGTGTTTGAAATGTTGAACGCTTCGGCACGGAACGACAGCTTGGTCTCGCCCGGCATGTTGAAGTTCTTGAAAAGTGATGCGTCAAACTGCCGACGCATATCCGACCGCAAGGTATTGCCCTTCACGGTGCCGTAGTTGTATTGCGGCGCAGCCGCGTAAAGCGCCTTGTCAAACCACGTGCTTAAGGATTTCGTGAAGTTAGGGTTACTTGTTCCACTCAGGTTCGGACGCTGTGAACCGACACCCGTATTGGCGACGTCTGATCCAACAACCGGAGTGTAGGTGGTTCCGCTACGTAGGATCGTAATGGTCTGGACCTGCCAACCGCCGATCAGGGCATTAGTTACTGAGTTGGCAGTCGAGAGGAACTTGCGGCCACGTCCAACAGGAAGAATGTACGTTCCGCTGATTGCCAGATTCTGAGGGATATCGAAGGGTGAGTACGTCTTCTCGTATGCTCCAACTCCGCCGGCTTGCGCGGTTTGCGTGCTTTGCAGGAACTTGGAGTATGTGTACGAAACCATCGCTGCTAAACCATTGCCCATGCGATGCTGCCACTTTGACTGCAACGATTGATAGTTTCCACTCTGATCCTGTGCCTGGAAGTTCATCGAACCCCATGGTTGATAGGGCCGGCGAGCTTGAATTGAGCCTGCCGCAGGTGCGGGAATGTTGAAAACATCAGATCCCTGAAGATGTAGCGCATGATTCGCAACGTACGCGACCTCCAGGACGGTCTTGTCAGTGATCTGACGCTCAACTGCCAGACTCCAGTGATCGTTCTCACCCATCTGTAGATGGGTCGGTGTTGGGTTCATCGACGGATTGGTTGTGGTTGAACCAAGTAGCGATCCCTGGAAGTAATCGGCAAGCGTGCGGTTAGGAACCACATTCGCCGTCTGGTTCACAGTCTCCGAAAGCAGGAACGGAAGGATATTGTGATTGACGCGTCCGCTTGTTCCTTCTGGCTCGTAGAACATCCCGTATCCACCGCGGATGACGGTCTTGGGAAGCACCTTCCACGCAAACCCGACGCGTGGTCCAAACTGCATTTTGTCAGTGTAGGTCACGTTGTAGGGCAACCCCACATCAGAAGTGGTTTGAATGTACTGGCTGAAGAAAGTCATCGCAGTCGGCGCGGCCAACTGTGCGGCAGTGTTTACTTGGCTGTTGTGGCTGGCCACGATGATTGGTTTCGCCAGTGTAGGATCGAACGTTCCGAGCTGACCAATGTAGCCTTCGAGCCACGGTGTGTACTCGTATCTGAGCCCAATGTTCACCGTCAGCTTGTCATTTACTCTGATGTCGTCCTGAGCGAAGAACTGCTTGTACCAGGCTTGTCCGCCGAAGTTCGACGCGGGATAAGCGCGGCCCACCGCGGCAGGATAGCCAAGCAGGAAGTCGGCAAAGGCATCGCCGCCCTTTGAGCTGAGGCTGGGATTCTGCGTTTCGGCACCCGTGAACGACCAGTTACCAACGTAGTTGCCTGCATCGGTACCGAGCCACTGGTAGTAACGGATCAGTACGCCGAACTTCAATGACTGACGGCCCATCAGGATAGTGAAGTTGTCGGTTGCTTCCAGCGCGCGGCGGTCCTGTGTCTTCGGCCGCTGGTCAAAATTGGATCCTTGCAGTGCATGGTAGCCGCTGAATGAATAGTCGGGAAACGAGCCGCCGGTGCCCGGTCTCAGCAGGTCTGCGAATCCGGTGATGCCGTGGGTTGTGTTGAAGTCCGGTCCCTGAAGGAATGCCGTGAGATTGATGTGACTCGGGAGCCCGTGAACACGGAATTCCTGTACTTTGTTTGTACCGATGTTGGTGATCAAGCCCAATGCAATGTCCTGCGCATTGGAGGTAAGTGACGCGTTCTTTAAATCAGGCGCAAAGTTAGGGTCAGTTTCGCGCTGATTGATGTACGCCCAGCGGAAAAATAGCCGGTTACTTTGATTCACCTGGTGATCGACCTTCACGACAAATTGATCCCAGTCGATCGCCTGCGATGGAACAGCACGATAGCTATTGGTGCCTACGTTGGCGTTAGGCATGTAATCCAATATGGCCTGCGCTTGAGGAGAGATTCGATTTGGGCAGATTACGTTCAATACGCCGTTACAGCTGAACTGCTGCCGGGTGGTAACACCACCGCTCGTAGACGTTGTCGCAGGATCGTAAATTGCATTTAAACCCGGCGCACTAAAATCGCCGAGACGTTGCGGGTCTGTTGGAACCGTTCCGCTCTGAATTGTGCCTTGCCGTAGTCTCTGCGCCTCGTAATCGAGAAAGAAGAACGACCGGTCCTTCCCGCTGTAAACGCCGGGAATCGTGAGCGGTCCGCCGATGTCGCCGCCGAACTGGTTCCTCTTGAGAATGGCGCGTTCCGTTGAGAAGTAATTGCGGGCGTCTAACTTGTCGTTGCGGATGTATTCGAACAAGCCTCCGTGGAAGGTGTTCGTTCCCGACTTCGTTGTGGAGTTGAAGCCCGGCCCACCTCGGTTGTACTCAGCCGAATAGGCATTTTGCTGTACATTGAACTCCTGCAATGCGTCGATTGACGTCTGCATAAAAGTTCCGCCCTGGTGCTGCTCCGATACGTCAACGCCGTCAAGCAGGAACGAAGTTGCAAATCCATGAACGCCGCTGATCGTGTTGCCGTTTACTTTTTCAGGGCGTACTTCTTGGGAGTTTCCCGTGGGGTTAAGAAGTGCCGCGCCCGGCGTCAATTCGGCTAATTGAAAGAACCCGCGTCCATTGAGCGGCAGATCGGTGAGCTGCTGGTTCGACACGACCGTGCCCATGGTTGCCGAATCCGTATTGATAAGTGACGCCTCAGTCGTTACTTCGATCGTGGTGGTCGACGATCCAACATGCAGCGTCAAATCCTCACGAACGATCTGGCCGACGTTTACTTCGATCACAGAAGTGGTAATGGATTGGAACCCCGCGGCCGATACAGTCAAACGATACTGACCGGCGGAAACAGGAGTAATCACAAACTCCCCAGTAGAGTTTGTAGCTGCCTCCTGCGTGATGTTCGTGCCGATATTGGTCGCCTTCACCTGCGCATTAGGCACTACAGCACCCTGCTGATCGGCGATGCGGCCAACAAATCTTCCTTTCTCCACCTGGCTGTAGCCTGGAATTACGAGTGCCAGAGAGAATGCCAGCATCATAGCCGGCTTCAACCAACCAACATGTCGATTCTTATTCACGTCTTACCTCCCATGTCTTGTGAAACCAATCACGTTTTTGTCATCCTTCTCCCGGCCTCCGGTGCATTGCCTCAATAGACAACTATCGAGGAAGAGAAGGTCCGCGTTCATTTCACCTCAAACAAATGCCGTCAACTCGTCGCCGTTCCAATTGGAGTTGAAGGTCCTCGTTACTCGCTTGCACTCGCGCGCAATGAATTCTTCAATCCTCATGTTGTTGCCAACAAACGTTGACCAGGGCTGCGAGTTCATTAGCCAAGAGGAGGATCAACAGTAGGAGCTTCCTCCAGATTGCTTCGCATTCTCTTTCGTTCAAGGAATGCTGATTCCTTTCGGTCGTCTTTTCGTGCCGTTCTTGAAGACCGGTAAGAGAGTATCTATGACTCCGGTTTTGGTGCCATTTCCTCAATGAATGTGAAAATTGCTGAATGATCCAAGTCACCGCTGCCGCGATTCATCAGCGCCATCAGCATCTGCTGCACAAGGCTCGTCAAGGGCAACGCCACCTTCTTTGATTCAGCAGTAAGGAGTGCATTCCGTAGGTCTTTCTGGTGAAGGCGAATGCGAAAACCTGGCTTGAAGTTGCGGGCGATCACCATGGGCGCTTTTGCGTTCAGCACCGTGCTGCCGGCAAGGCCACCCTTGATTGCGTTGAACACTACTTCGGAGTCCACACCGCAGCGGTCGGCGAGCACCAAGGCTTCGGACATGGCCGCAATGTTGCACGCTACCATGATCTGATTTGCCAGCTTGGTTACATTACCGGCGCCTACTCCACCCGTGAGTACAACGCTTGAGCCCATCAACTTGAGAATGGGTTCAACCTTCTTGAATGTTTCCGCGTCGCCGCCCACCATGATGGCCAGCGTTCCGTCAATTGCCTTGGGTTCGCCGCCGCTCACGGGCGCATCGAGAAATGACGCGCCCTTTTCCTCGCAGGCGGAGCCCAGCTTTTGTGAAACTAGGGGACTGATCGAACTCATGTCCACGAGAATTGAGCCGGCGTGAATGCCCTCCAGAATCCCGTTGGCGCCAAACACCGCCTGCTCCACCTCAGGACCATCGGGCAGCATCGTAATTACAAGATCCGCGCGCGCCGCCACGTCTTTGGCCGAGCTGCCGCGCTCAATCCCGTCACTTACCATCTCGTCAACTGACTTCGCAAAAATGTCATAGACCACAAGTTCGTGTCCCGCCTTGCGCAGGTTGCGAACCATCGGTTTACCCATGATGCCGAGACCAATGAATCCAATTCTTGACACGCCTTATTCCTTTCTCTTTTTGAGAGAGTTATCGTGTTGCCGCGCTCAACCACAGCAGTCCTTCAGTCGTTTTGCCGGCTGGGCGATACTCGCAGCCAAGCCATCCTGGATAGCCGATCTGATCCAGAAGTTTGAAAAGATACTCGTAGCGGACTTCGCCTGTGTCCGGCTCGTTGCGCTCCGGGCATCCTGCAATCTGGATGTGTCCGCACAGCGGCGCATAGCGCTTCAGGCTAGTTGCCAGATCGCCTTCCATCACCTGCATGTGGTACAGATCCATCTGCATCTTCATGTTTGGTTCGCCCACCGCTTCGCATATGGCGGAGGAGTCCATTTGAGTGTTCACTAAAAAGCCCGGAATATCCCGCGTGTTGATTGCTTCAAGCAGCAAGGTGAGGTCGTGCTTTGCAAGTTCTTTCGCGGCGTACTTCAGGTTCGAGATCAGCGTCGCCCGGCAGGCGTCAAGGTCAGCTCCCGCCGGAGCAACGCCGGCCATAGCATGGATCCTTGGAACACCCAGCACCTTCGCGTAGGTCAAAGCCTTGGCCACGCCATCGCGGAATTCCTGCTCCCGTCCCGGCAAACCGGCAATACCACGCTCACCTGCTGCCCAATTACCCGGAGGCATGTTGAACAAAACAATCTCTACGCCCGCACTTTTTGCCTTTGCTGCCACTTCTTCGGGAGAAAATTCATAAGGGAATAAAAACTCTACAGCAGAAAATCCCGCCTCTCCCGCAGCCTTGAAGCGCTCGAGGAACGGTAGTTCGTTAAACAGCATGGACAGATTCGCTGCAAATCGCGGCATCTTTCACCTTCTCCTTTTGGGTAAATCTCGCCATAATATCCGCGCCGGCCGTAATCACGCCGATGCGCGCGTCCTTGCCATGCCGCTCAAGTGCCGCGGCAAGGGCCTCGTCGAAATTCTTGGTCGATGTGATTCCGATTTTGCGTGCTTCGTCGCTGGTAATTCCGTCGGAGACCAAAGCAATCGTCAACCTTCTCCGCGTCTGGTCAAAAGCAAGATACGTTGCTGCGGCCACTTCGTCGTGAACCTTACCCTGCGTCACCAATTCCATCACTTCATCGCCGGGAGTGGTTCCAAAATCAACCAGCAGGGTGTGGTCCGGCGCAATGCCTTCCGGTGCGGGAATCAGCAGAATCAGGGTTCCACCATCCTTGGCCAGCATTCCGCAGTTGTTCACAGGCTTAAAGCCCTGCCACAGATCGCGATCCGCCGGATGCGAACTTGCAACCACAATGTCTGGTCTTTCTGACAGCTCAAGCGTGTAAATCGGCTTTGCAATCTCAATGCCTGCACGATGCGCCTTGATCACATCGCCCGCGACAATTCCGGCCACTGAGCCCGAAGCATCAAGTACCACATTGACAATGAACTTAAGGCCGGACTGGACCGCAATCGTCTCCATCTCCTTGCGCACTTCGTTATCGACGTTGCCCAGGATTTCGTACACGCGTGGGCCCGCGATCAGATGCGTTCTTCCGGTCGTGACGGCACTGGTCACGCCCGGCTGCACCATCTTGGCCCCGCCTGCCCAGCCTGCATACATATGGGGAATGATGTTGCCCACCGCAATGGTGATCGGCGTATCGAGATATCTGCGATTGACGTGGATAGGAATGCCGAGCGGTGTCACGCCCAGGTCTTTAAAGTCCTTCGGGTCGTGCGACATGTTGGTAACCGGAATGCGCTTCAGCACTCGCGCCCCAACCCGCTCCTCAATCTCTGCCGCACTCATTCGGCGGTGCGTGCCCAGTGCGACCATTCCTGAAATCTCGCTGTCCGGTACGCCTGCCGCATTTAGCTCATCCAGCAAAATCGGCAGGATGAGTTTTTGCGGTGTGCTGCGTGTGCTGTCGTCTATAAGGATCAGCGTGCGTTTTCCGTGTTTCGCGACCAGTTCCGCCAGCGTCGCGGAGCCGATCGGATTTCGAATTGCATGCCGGATCACAGCTTCGATGTCAGGCATGGGTTCGGCGCGGCGCGGACCTTCAATCCACGAAAGATTCTCTTCCGGAACTTCAATGGTCCGTTCTTCGTGTCCGTAAGGGAGCGTAATTTGTTTCATCATTCGACAATCACTTCCAGTGGGAAATGGTTGAGCATTGACGGTCGCTCTGCCGCGGCCGTTATGCGTGCACCTCTTCGCGAGCAGGTCCGTAAAGTTTCTCGCGGATGTATCCGAATCCCGTGGTTCCGCTGTTGTATACCGGCACCGCGGTTTTACCCAGTTGCGGCTCAAGCGCGGACATGGAGAGCTGCGCCATCACAATCGAGTCGACCTTGCCTGAAAGTTTGTCGATCTCTTCAAGCAGCATCCGGTTGTGCGTCTCTGCATCGCCCCTTGCCACGGCTTCAAAAGCTTCCGGGCGGAGCACCGTCGTAATCTCCACCGGTCGATTCTTTTCAGCGGCAACAATACGAAGCAACCGCTCCGATGAAGGCACGGTGGAGCCGAGTGTCGCCAGCAATCCCACGCGCTTGCCTTGCATCACGGCCAGCTCCATCATCGGCCGGTCGATCTGCAGAATAGGAATGTCGATCATCGGCCGGGCCAGCTCCGCGGCATAGTTGAACGTAGAGCACGCCAGCAGAATCAACTCAACACCCGACTCCTGCATGTTGTGCGCGTACTGCGCAAAGCGGAAATAATTGTGTTTTGGAATGACTCCTACCGGCGAAGAGAGATTGTCGCGCTGAATCGTGTCGTCGCAAAGATGCATCACCTCGACGTCGGGGATATAGCGCTCGAGAAATGGCTGCATGGCCCGGATCGTCAAATGGATTGCATGAATAATGCCGATAGTCTTCTTCTGTTTTTCCACGATTTTCATCTCCTCCTGGATCAAAGCGGCTTATGTCGTAACAAGCTTCACCGTTCTGGGTTTAAATTTGATTGGTTCTACCACGCGAATCGTCAGCAGAATCACGACGAATCCAATCACGTGCAGGGTGCTTACAATTGCAAAAACCGGGGCGTATCCAAATCCGTTGTCGAGCAGTTTTCCAACCACGAGACCGAACACAATACCGCCCAACGCACCGCCGAATCCAACCAGGCCCGCGAACGATCCCACCACATTGGATGGAACAAGGTCGGACGGCAGTGTCATCACCAGCGTCGACCACGACTGCTGGCCGGCGAATGCAATACTGAAGATCACAATGGCGAACTCCGCCGGCGCATGTAGCACCAGTAGAATCGCAGGCATCACCGCCGCACTCGCGCCCAGGGCGATCTTGCGTGATCTGTTGAGCGACACGCCGCTCTGGATCAGCTTGCTTGAGAACCATCCGCCCAGCAGGCTGCCCACGCCGGCCGCAGCATATGGAATCCAGGCGTAGTAGCCCACCTGCTTGGTGTCGAAATGATGCACGTCGTACAGATACTTCGGAAGCCAGAAGATGTAGAAGTACCAGGCGGCATCGCTCAGAAACTTGGCAAATACCAGTCCCGAAACCTGCGGGTAGCGGAAAAGATCAATCCATCGCACCGATGCCGAACCCGTTTCTTTCGGCGCGAGCACTTCGGCCAGCATCTCTCGCTCCTCTGCGCTCAGTCGCGGATGCGACGCGGCCGGCTGATAGTCCTTTACCCACCATGCAGTCCACAACAGTCCAACTGCTCCGGCCAGATAGAACACCCAATGCCAACTCAGGTGCAAAAGAGTGAGTGCAATGAGTGGTGGCGCTGCAACTGCGCCAACTGCGGTGCCTGCATTCATCAGTCCCATGGCCGTAGAGCGCTCGCCTGCGGGAAACCACTCCGCCATGGCTTTGGTCGCCGCCGGAAATCCTCCGCCTTCGCCCATTCCCAGCAGGAACAGGCTCGCGGCCAGCATCGGAACGCTCGAAGCCAGACCCTGGCTCGCGCATGCCAGAGACCACCAGATCATGATCAGAAGGAACCCGCGCCGCGTTCCCATTACATCGATCAGCTTTCCGCTGCCCGCGTACATCAGCGCGTAAGCCGCCAGGAATGCCGCCTGCAGATGAGAAAACTGCCCGTTTGTAACTGGAATTTCCTTCTGAATCGCATGGATCGCAATGGGTAGAGTCTGCCGATCAAAATAGCTGATGGCTATTGCGGCCGTGATCAGAATGGCCATGTTCCAGCGCAGGGATTTGGTCATATATCTACGCGCTCGCGTACGACATGCGGTTTGGACCCGAGTAACAGGTGAGGGAAGCGCGGTAAATTGCCGCAATGTCCCGGAATAAAAGTAAAAGGTTCCGAAAGGTGCAATCGCCCAACCGAATACCTGTCTTTTGGAGACCCCACCTCGGCCACCCCGGAAGGGTTGTCGATCTTGGTCGGGCCACCAAACATCAGACAGCCTGATGTGCAGATGTTCTAGCCTGCGTACTATAATCACGCCAAGGTAGCCATGTCAACGCTAAAACCAGTGTCAAGGGTCACGTTAGGAGAGCAGGTGGCGGCACAACTCTCTGACCAGATCGCCGAAGGCCGGTGGAAGCCCGGCGAAAAACTGCCGTCAGAAGCCGAGCTCTGCTATGCCATGAACATCGGCCGCTCCACGTTGCGCGAAGCGTTAAAGTCTCTCGCGTTCGTCGGCATGGTGCAGATGCGCCCCGGTGAGGGAACCTACGTCATTGAAACCTCACGCCTTCTTATTGATCGCATCATGGCGCGAGGCCTCCTTAAAACCGACAAGGAACTGCAGGATGTGGGCGAAGCCCGCCTGCTCATCGAATCGGAAACCGCAGCGCTTGCCGCGGAAAGAGCCGATGCAAGTGACTTTGAGCAGCTCGACCGCTTGATGGACGACATGGAACAGAGTTTGAACGGCATTGGCCGCGATTTCGTTGATCTCGACGTAGACTTCCATCTCGCCATAGCAAGTTGCGCAAAGAACCAGATGCTGTATGAGTTGTTAACGCCCATTCGCGGGGTCCTGAAAGAGTGGATCAGCAAATCGCAAGAGTTGCCCGGCATCAAGGAGAACGCGCATCAACAACACGGCAAAATTCTTGCAGCGGTGCGCCGCCGCGAGCCGGAAAAAGCACGGCACGCCATGCGTACACATCTGCAGACCTGCGAAAAGATGTTCAGCCTTCTAGGACGCCTGACTTCGAACAAAGAACGCGTCGAAGTCTAGAACGTTAACTGATCCCATCACGGACAAACAAGAAACTGATAGCTGAAAGCTGTCTCCCCCTCACTTCACCAGCATCACCGGATTTACCCAGAACGCCACGCGATGCCCCGTGGGATCGAGTACTGTAATCTCGCAGTCGTAGCGTCCCGGCGCAACATCTCCCAGGCTCAAGTGGAAGCTGAACGGTGTCACGCCCAGTCGGCTTCCTTGTTCCGGCAAAGCAGCGAGCGGTGCAGATTCAAATGCCTTCTTGCCTTCTTTAAACAAGCTCACATACGCAATAAGTTGCGTCTGCGGCTTCGGCGTTGCTCCTACCGCTGTTGCCGCAGCCGGTCCCCCGGCGTAGGCCTGCAGATACACGTACATTTCGCGCGCGGTATTGAATACCCGCGTCACGCTCGGAATCAGTTTCAGCCCTTCCTGCACCAGCGGATCCTTCGCATCGTTCTCCGCCTGCTGCTTTCCGCGCGTTACGTTGTAAACCGCGTCGCGTGTATTCACGCGCTGACTGCCCAGCACCACTGAGCTGATAGGCACGCGCACCGTCTCCTTGTTCAGGTTCGGAATTGTGAATACCGTCTGATAGGTGCCTATCCTTCCCGTCTCATCGTCGCGCGCCAGAAACTTGATGGAGTAGTGGCCGGGCAACAGCGTAAAGCCGGTGTCGTATTCAATCGGCACCTTCGCAAGCTGCTGCACCGTGGCGTCGGTCAGCTTGATGTCCACATGGTCTCGAACATTCGTCACCGTGTATCCGCCGGACACATCCTTGACCTCAGAGATGAAGTCGATCAGCGTATGCGCGGCTCCGAACTTTTTCGCCAGTGCAAGCTCGCGTCCTGGAATCTTGACCATGACGGGAACAAAATACTCTGCGCGATTCAACTGGAAGTAGTCGATCTCCATCGCGATGGTCAGGTCCGTAATAGGATCGCCGAGCATCAGTGCGTCTTCAAGCTGGCGTTCCTTGTCCACAGTGGTGAACTTGGTGAACTCCTTGTTTGCGTAATAACCCTCGCGATAAGCAAGGTCCGCGTCGCCTGGATGATCGACAGTGATCTTTACACGCCTGAACTTTCCGTTCTGGGCGGTGTTGGTCGTGTAGTAGCCCACAATGTAGTAGTCGGAGATGGCGCGTTGCGCCTGCACAATACCGCGCGTCAAGTCATTGTTGTCGAACAACGCCTTGCCGCCGGTATCCGCTGCAAGCGAGTACATCGTGTCCTGCGATTGCTGAAATCTATCATTCGCTGCCTGGCCTGCCATCCCCGAGTACATGCTTACATTGCCGGTCGATCCCTGCGTTGCGTCACCCAGCGGCGCGCTGGCCACCAGCCCACGCACATCCACCGGCCAGAACGACACACCGGCCCGAACTGCCGCATCGATCGTTGCACTCAGTTGCGCCATGTTATCCACGCCGTTCAGTCTAAGGCCGCTGGCGAAGTATATGAGTTCTTTCTTCTCGCGCATCTGCTCCAGCATTCGTGCGGTCGTCTGCAAAGCCGAGAGCTGCCGGTCCGTGTTAAAGATGTTGAACTCGGGGTCATCCTGCCCGAAGGCAGCACCGGTGTCCGCGCTGGCCGCGTCGTCAATCGAATCGCCTGAGCCCTGGCCTTCACCCACGATCAGCGTCTCAAGAATGCTCAACAATTTGTTACGGTCCGCAGTAAAGTCCTGCAGCACCGCAACCGATCCGCCCGCGAACTCCAGGATCGAAATCATGTCCGCGGAAGTCATCTGTTTACGGACAAAGGCCTGAGCCGCTGTCAGCGCGCGAATCTGGTCCTGCGGCGGCATGGCCGTCATATCGAAGTAAAGCGCAATCAACCGCTTGTCGCTGTACTTTGAGCCATCACCAGGTTCCGGCGCAAACTGCGTGTGGGTCAGTCTCTTGTAGATCGTGATGCTTTCATCATCGGGCGACTGTGGGGGCAGGGGAGCCACGTCATCGGAAAAGTGCTGATGCTCGCAGATCTTCACCGTCTGCGGGCCTCCATCCTCCGTGACGTTAAAGTCTTTCGCCGTCAGGCCGCTGACAAACTGCCCCTGCTTGTCCTTCACCACTACCTGCTCAATCACCAGTTGCGAGTTCAGTGTCAGCTTGAAACTCTCGCTCTGCCCGGGCTGAGCATTGCTGCCCACCTGCTGCGCACACAGGTTCACAGTCGCCGCAAGGGCAATCACCGCCGTCAACTTTCGCAGCTTCCGCATCCTCAGAACCTCAATCGCGCAGTCACCTGCACGCTCCGCATGGCGTTGGCCTGCGATGGCAATCCGAAAGTCGTGCTGTTCACCACGGAGTTCCAACTCGTGAATACTCCGCGATTCAAAACATTCGTAGCATCAATTCGCACATCGAGATTGAGCGGATTCCTCAGCCTGAACGTGCGCGACATAGACGAGTTCAAGCTGAACATGCTCGGCCCGGTAATTGAATTCCGCCGTGCCGTTCCCCATGCGCCCGTACTCGGAGCAGCAAACGCCGCAGCATTCAGATACTGTCCGGCAGCTCCGCTGTAGATCGGCGCTCCGGTCACATCCGGCCTTATGGTGCTGCTAAAGCTCGTCCCCGGCACGGTCGCCAGATAAATTGGTGTCTCCGGCAATCCTGTACCGGCGGAAAGCTGGCTCCCTACGGTCCACTCCTTCAGCATTCTTCCGTGCCATCCGCTCATCAGTTCACGCCCCATCCCCATCCCGGTCGTGTACTGAATTTGAAACTTGAGCAACTGCCGCTGATCGAAGCTCGAGAGCGAGCGCTCAGCCGGCAGATCGCGCCAGTTCTGTGCAATCGCAGCTCCGGCTCCGCCACTGTCGATACTCACCGCATTCGTTGCCGTCTGATGGCCGGCTGCGCCAACCTGCGCATCGTTGTCCATCGCCTTTGCCCAGGTGTAATCCAGAGTCGCAGTCAATCCGCTGCGCAACCTGCGCCGCAACTGCACTTCCATAGCATTGCGCGTAGAGTTGCCCCCGGACGTGCGATAAACAAATCCCACTTCGCATGCCGGACAAGGATTCACGCCACCCAGCGGATACGTGTTCGGAAGAAACTCCTGCATGCCATGCGTACCCTTGCTCCCCGTGTAACGTACCGATCCCACAAGTGCCCAGGGCAGATCCCGCTGCATACTTAAGCTCCATATCTGTGCATAACCAACACGCAAATTCGGATCGATCCCGAATGTGTCAGTCGCCGCGCTCGTACATGGAGTAAAACCGTCAGCCAGCGTCAACGGACACGCGCTGCTGTTGGCCTGGCTCACGCTGGTGGCAAAGGGAGCCTGCGTTGCCATCGCCTCTGTTGCGCTCAAATACACTGACGTGTCGTAGTAGATCCCGTATCCGGCTCTCACCACCAGCGTCGACGCCGGAATCGGCCGCCACGAAATTGCAACCCGCGGCGCGAATCCCTTCTTGTCGGGCCGCACCAGCGAAGTCGGATACGCAATTCCCGACACCGGCCCCGTCGGATTAGTCGCAACCACCGGCGCAATGCTCGCAAAGCCCTGCGCGACGTCGATGTTTGCAAGCCTGCCATGCAGCTCCGTCATGGGCGCGCCGTAGTCCCAACGCACGCCCGCATTGATGGTGAGCTGTGGCATCAGCCGCCAGTCGTCGGTAAAGTATAGGTCGTACACTGACTGCCTCAGATACTTATCTGGATTGCCGAACGAGATTGCGCTGGCATCGGGAATGTCAAGTAGAAAGTCGGCAAAGTCCGATCCCGTTGTCGTGGATGCGCCGCCCGCCGAACTCCCGCCTTGTTGCGTAGCAGCTCCAGTGAATGTGAACCTACCGCGCGGATTCTGCTGCGAATAAATGTTGTACTCCTGCCTCCGAAACTCTCCGCCGAAGATAAAGTTATGCCGCCTGTAGTTCGTAGAAACCTTCACGCTCAGTTCGTCGGTGCGATTGCGATTGAAGGCGCTGTTCCCATCGCCCAGCCCCGTAAAGCCGCTCGAGAACATCAGGCTCGGCGGTCCCCAGTTTTGCGGATCCTGATTATTCCCGCCAATGCCGGCCATCGCGGAGATATTCTGCTCCCCCTCAAACATCGGCTGCACCGCCGTGCGCAATCGCGTCAGGTGGTAGGTCGTCAGCACAAACGTCTGGTGCCGATAGCGGTGCGACCAGTTCACATTCGTATCAATGCCGAACGAGCTCGTCGCATCCACAAATCCGAACAGGCTCGTCGTATCCTCGCGCGTGCTCATAAAGCCAAAGCCGCCGTACAACTGGTCGCGCCGCCCGATCGCTTTCATCAACCGCGATTGCAGCGCATCGGTATGTGTGTTGTTCAGTACGCCCGCCTGAAAGTTGTAGCGAGTATTCCCGGTCACATTCGGCAGCGGATACAGATTCAACAGCGCCACAGCCTGCGCACTCACCGGAATGTTTCCCGGGAACGGCAGCCCGGTTGCGGGTTCGTAAATTGTCACCGGCTGGCCTTGCGCGTTTGTCAGGCCGGAGAGATCGCCGCTCCGCTCTTCCGCTGTCGGAACCAGTCCGGTTTCATTCGCCGCCGTCGCGTTGCGCGTCCATTGATAGCTGACAAAGAAATTCGGCCCTCTTGGCATCAGGTGCGGAATCCACAAAGGCCCACCCAGTGTGGCAATCCCCGTGATTCGGTTGTAGAAATCCTTCGGCGTCAGCATGCCGCTCAACGAGTAGGGCCGCGCATTAAGCGCCGAGTTGCCGAAGATCAACCCAAGATCGCCGTTGTACTGGCCCCTCTGCCCGGGCCTGCGATTGCCGAACGCCGGCGACAACGCATACTGCGAAGTAGCCGCATTGTTCTGGCTGCCGCTTACCAGCATGCCGTCGGCGGTTTGCTCCGCCGCCTGATCCGGCGGAACAGGCGGCACGGCCCCCGCGTCCTCGTTTGCGCCTTCGTTTCCTGCAGTGGGTTGCACTGCGTTCTCAGTCCGGGCCTTGAGCTGTGTGCTCGTCTGAGCCTCTGCCAGAATCTGCTTCAGCCCCAGCAACGTCAGTTCCCACCTGCGCTGCGGCGCATCCGGCGCAACCGTCACCGTATCGTCCAGCGTCGTAAAACCGCTCATTGCGATTTCGATCTTCCACTGCCCATCGGGAACATCGGCAAACTCGTACAGGCCCTGCCGGTCGGTTACGGTGCTGAACCGCTTGTCTCCCTGTCTGATCGTCACCGTGGCGCCCGGCACCGGCACGGCTCCGTAGAACACTTGTCCGTGGTACTCCCGGGCCCACGCTGAAACAGCGGCGCAGAGGCACACAACAGCACAAGCAATCGGAATGTAGACTCCGCGCCGCAATCTCATGTGTTAATTCAGACCTGTGGTTCAGCAGTTTAGTTAGGAGAAGGCTTCTCCACCTTGTCGATCACCAGAACAGGAACCTGCGCTTTGCCCGCATCCAGTTTCAATCCAATCTGCTCCTGGATGGCTGTAAACAATGGCGGAGGTGCGTCGGCTGCGTCGCTTGGCGGAGGCACCTTCACCCCCATTCCGCTAAACTGCGAGTCGTCCGCTGTCCACTTCAGCAGAAAGTTCCATTTGCCGGTAATGCCCGTTTGGTCTACCACCGGCCTATCCAGCACCGCAGACTGGAACAGGTTGCATACGTCGTCCATTGTCGCGTTGCGTACGGTCAGTGTCGCTGGCGCAATGTTGGTGAAGAACAATCCCGGCAGAGTACCCTGTCCTTCACTCTTCGTCATCTTCTGGCCCGTCTTGGCCACCGTCAGCACATACGCAGGCAGTTCTTTTGTCTCTTTATGGAACTTCAATTGATAACGATCCGCCAGCAGCTTTTGCACCATGGCCGCTAGCTGATCCTTGTTCGGAGCACCTGGCACGTCGGGCTGTGCCTCAATGTCCCACTTGTCCGACTCAATCCACGACGGTGCGCCAAGAATCTGCTTGTCTTGCATACCGTATGCAAATTTGATCAGGTCCGCGACAGTGGTATTGAGAGTTCTAAAATGGCTGCCTTCTACACGAAAGAATTTTCCCGGCTTATCCGGCTCGCTCGGCTTGATCGTCGCCACCTCAAAGCTTGGATCCGCATCCGCAGCCATGGGAGCCAGTCTCTTCGGCGGCGGCGGAATCACCCACTCCGTCTCCGGCGTCGCTCGTTCAAACAGAAGCGGCACATTCGTTGGTCCCTGCGTAAAGGTACCTGCAATCGACTTTCCGTCGCCTGCCATTTTGCCGTCGTAGTTGATATCACCCGCCTGAATAGCGAATTTGAACTCGCCGTCGTCGAAGCCGGCTTTATCCGCGGGCATCTCCTGGCCGCCCTGATCGATGCTGTAGGTGGATACCTTCAGCGCGCCCTTCTCGTCCTTCTTCACTTTCAGAACAATGCGCAAATCGCGGTTGGCCTGCGGGATATGCAGTGTCCCCTGCCATGTGTCATCAATCTTGTGCGTGGCGTCGGCGGAGCCCGCAGCCGGCGTTTGCGCCCAGGCAGTCGACGTGATCAGTCCGCCTCCAAGGCAAACAATTCCCGCCATCACCCATCTGCGCCTCCATCCGTGTTCGATGAGCTTTGTTCCTGCAACAGCATTCAGCATGAGGTTGTCCTTTTCTGCGGCCGGCCTCCGGTCATTTCGAGACGCAAACCACCCCTGAGTTGAATCTCAGAGAAGAATACACCCCTATGTACGTTTCGACATAAGCTTTTGTTTCCCTTGCTGCGATGAATTTTCACGACAAATTCTGCCAGTCCGCACCATTCTGGCGTTAATTAGGCGAAGGCTGCTGGATATGATCAATCACAATTACGTCTACAGGCTCCTTTTGTGGCACTAACTTGAGTCCAAGTTGCTCCTGCAAAGCCGTTAATAGCGAAGGCCCTGTTTCTGATATTGCCGAATCTCCTCCTCCAGGCTGCTGCCCAGTATCCGAGGCCTTCATCATTGGGTGTTCAGGCATCCAACTGAGGGTGTAATCGTACTTGCCAGTCAATCCTGTTTGATCAACCACCGTGTTGCCGGTTTGATGTGAGATTTCTCGAATGAGACCTTCAATTGTTGAGTCCTGGCCCACAATGGTGAAACCCGCAGGATTCATCGTTATCCGCATCATTGGTCGCCTGATGCCGGTGCCCGGAACTGGATTTGTTTCGCCGCTCGGCGTTGGATCTTGGAATGTCGAATGCTGCAGTTTTGTTCCACCCTTTGTTGGAACCAGCGTGTAGACTCGCATAACGCGGTTCTCATGGTGGTAATGTAGGTTGAATCGATCCACCAGCACAGGCAATAACATCTCCCATTTCTCATCGAACTTGAGTTCTTTCATCTTTGGACCATCAGCGGGGTCTACTTTAGCTTTAATGTCGAAGCACGCCGATCGGGTCCAGTCCGGCTCATTCAGCACACGGCCCTCCGGCAGGCCAAACGCCTGGTAAATGATCGAATGCAAGGGCATGTCCTCGATTGAGATCCCATCAGCCTGTAGGTTGATCAAGATCCGATTCACAACTTTGTTGGGCCTAATCGAAACAACATCGAATTTCGGAAGCTTTGCTACAGCGTCCTCAATTCTTTCTTCTGCAAGCGCCAAATGAACTAATCCCAGCGACACCGGCAGCACCACTGTCGCCAATCCCGCCGCAATCAGCAAAACCCTTCTACCCGCATTCAACCGATAGGTCATCGGCGCCGACATGATCCGTGCAATACGATTCTTCAAATCCGCTCCGCTTACGCCAGCCGCGCAAGGCAGAGGAGTCTCCACATAGAACTTGCATACATTCAAAATTCCTTCGGCGTAAACCTCGGCCTCACCGCCCGCTTCGAGTACGGCTTCGTCGCACGCGCGTTCGCGCTCTTCAGTCAGCCGCGCACCAATCCACCACGTCAGCGGATGGAACCAGAACAATGCCTGCGTCATCATGTGCAGCGCAAATGTCAGATTATCCTTTCGCCGCACGTGGCACATCTCATGTTCTAAAATCGCGCCAAGCTGCTCCGGCTCTAGCCTGCACAGAATTCCTTCGGGCAACACCAACACTGGGCGGAACATGCCGAATACCCCCGGCTCCAGCAAAGCCAAGGAGATCAGCACCGGCACATCGGCCTCAATCTCCACAGGAACGGCAGCCCGCACCGTGGCGCGAATGCGCATCCACGCCAGCATCCATCGCACTGCAATCATCACCATTCCACACAGCCATAGCGCGACCAGCAAGGTTGGCAACCACGCCAAGTGGTGAACCGATGTCGGCGCACCCGCTAATTCCAGATGCTTGGCTGCCGGGAATGGCTGCGTTACCTGTTCGATCGTCGACGTCACGTCGGGTCTGGCGATCGGCGCAGCGATCATCGATCGCATCCATGAGCCAGCATCCATCAGCAGAGAGAAGGGAAGCAGGAACTTTGCCGATGCTGCCATCCACACCCAGTACCGAACCCGCGCCTGGTTCCTTTTGAGTGCAAGTGTCAACGCGAACGCAAATGCGGCAAACACGGTCGATTGCCACAGATGATTCACCAGTGATGCGGTCCACTGATCGTGCCAGAACGTCAGAATATTCATCATCGCTTATCCTTTGCGGAGAGTTTCTTCAGCGTCCGTTCAGCTTCCTTCACGTCTTCAAGCGACAGCTTGCCCGACTCAACCAGATGTGCCATTACCGGCTGGCTGTGCCCGCCGAAGTAAGACAGCAAGTCGTCCACAATCCGGCGCTGTGCTTCCTTTTGCGTAATCGAGGCCGCAAAGATGTGAAAGTTGCCCACCTTCTTCACTCGGTGTACAACTTCCTTGGCCTCCATGCGGTACACCGTGGTCTGGATCGTGGTGTAGGCAGGCACCCGCTTGCCGGGGAACCGTTCCTGAATATCGCGGATCGACAATTCTCCACCGACCCAAAGAACTTCTATGATCTGGAACTCAAGTTTAGAAAGCTTTGTATCGGCCAAGGCCCTTCCTCCTACGTGTGTCATAATATCTACTACATATGTTTGTTTTGTGGCAAGAGGAATTTTTGCCGGGTGCCTCACCTCACCCCGGCAATTGCGTAACATTCCCTCTCTCTTCCGCACAATGGTTGTGGAGAACGCCCATGCCCTCGCTTGCAGTGTGTCGGAGATGCAACCGGTTCAAAATGTCAGGCATGTGGCCGGTCCGTACCCCGTACCCCGTACCCCCCTACCCCCTCCCCGCCCAGGTTGCTGCATTCCTGGTGCAACATTGGGGAACGGGTGCTCATTCCAAATGGTTTACTTGAATGGTTACCATAACCAACCAGTAAACATGAGGTGCTGAATACGGGTCATTTTTAGCCTGTTTTCGTGCGTTTTAGGCCTCGAAATGCCCATATTTAAGGCCATTCAGGCGCGCAAAACCGGACATTTATGATGGATGTACAGAGTCTCTTCTTCGCAGACGCTGTTAAGCGGCGTCGCCGCACTCACGAAACAGGGTTCCATGACAGAAAGAAAAGTAAAGCGCATCGAGCTGTTCGACACCAGCCTTCGCGACGGCCTGCAGCAGCCGAATCTCGACATCTCAGTTCCCAATGCCGTGCGGCTCCTTCAGCGCATGGGCAGCTTCGGCGTCAGCTATGCAGAAATCGGTTTTGCCGGAGCTAATCAGTTCGTTTCCGATCTCACCAGCGCAATGCAATCGGTTGAAACCGGTGACATGAGGCTCGCGCTCTTCGGCCGCAGCCGTGGCCGCGGAACCCGCGTGCAGGACTGGCCCGACGTCAAGTTCATCGTCGCCAACAAGCCGCGCATCTCCGTCGCGGTCATCGTGGTCAAGTCGCGCCTGCTCGATGTAGAGAAGTCCCTCGAAACCACGCCGGAAGAAAATCTGCTCATGGTTTCAGAGACCATTCAATATCTGCACGACTGCGGCCTCGAGGTCTTCGTCGACTTCGAGCACGCAATGGATGCTGCATGTGGCCGCCGTGAGATGGGTACTCCATGCGATGCCGCCGAAAAGGCTCGTGGTATCGAGTACTTCGAGCAGATGGTGGAGCAATGCATCAAGCAGAAGGCCAGCCGCCTCGTCGTCTGCGATACCAACGGCGGCGCCAGCCCTGAAGAAGTCTCCCACGTCATCAGCGGACTCATGAAGAGCTACCCTGAAACCAACTTCGGATTCCACGGTCACACCGATCGTGGCCTCGGCATTGCCAACAGCCGCGCCGCTATTCTTTCCGGAGCAATGCAGGTCCAGGGCACTCTGATCGGAACAGGCGAGCGCTGCGGCAACGTCAACCTCACAACCGTCATCGGCGGCATGCAGTTACGAGGCGAAGCCGAGTTCGTCTCACCGGAGGCGCTCACCGGACTTACTGCTCTCGCACACTCCACCTACGCAGCTTTTGGACTTGAGCCACCGCACGGTACGCCCATCGTTGGTCCCGGAGCATTTGGCACCTGGGCCGGAATGCACGGCAGCAGCGAGCGCAAAAATCCCGGTGCATATCTCTGGTGCAATCCCGCGCACGTGGGCGCAAACCCGGTCATCGGTGTCAATGCTCAGTCCGGCCGCGCGAATATTGTTCTGCTTTCTGAGGCGCTCGGTGTTCCGCTGAACTCGGCACAGGCCCAGGCGCTCATGGATGCCAACCAGGGCATGATCGACGGCGGCGCATTCACCGTCAGCGAAATCTCCTTCAAACTCGCCTGCATGAAAGTGCTCGGCTCTCTGCATGAACGCTTCAGCGTAAAGAGCTGGCGCGTTATCGACGAGTCGGACGAAACCGGCAATCGTTATGTGCAGGCGTCGATGCAACTATTTGTCGGCGACAACAGAGTAGTAACAACACGCGCCGAGGGCGCCGGCCCCGTAGACGCGCTGACCAAAGCCATGCGCCAGGAACTCGAGAAATGGTATCCCGCGATTGCGCACATGCGCCTGGGAACTTTCACCGTCACGGCTATCGACGTATCGGCTCAGGACACCGCCGCTCACGTTCGCGTGACAGTGAGCTTCAACGCCGACGGCCATGAGCCGTGGGTCACAGCTGGCGTGAGCAGCGATCTGAATCAGGCCGCGCTCATGGCGATTGTCGATGGCTTCCACTACTGGCTCCACACCGCGGCTGCCGACTGAATGCATAAAGCAAAAAGGGCCGCAGGCGATCAGCCTGCGGCCCTTGTCATCGTGATTGAAAATTAGACAGCGCCGAGATTCTCTTCTTTAAGGATGCGTTCATAGGCGGGCAGTGTGAGGAACTCCACGAACTCCGGTGTCTTTACCAGTTCGCTCATCAGGTCAGCGGCTTTCTGATATGCCGCAAAGCGGGTGGCATCGACTGCCGTCTTCTGCTTTTCGAGTTCCGAGGCAATCAAGCTCTCAACCAGCGGAATATCAACCGTTCGTCCATCGGTGAGCTTCGCCTTCTGGTGCACCCACTGCCAGAGCTGCGCACGGCTGATCTCTGCCGTGGCCGCGTCTTCCATCAGATTGAAAAGAGGTACGCAGCCGATGCCGCGCAGCCATGCCTCAACGTAGCCAAGACCGACGGCAACATTCTGCTTCAACCCGGCATCCGTAATCTGCCCGCCGGGAACCTGCAGCAGGTCGGCGGCTGTGGCGTTATAGTCGGGCAACTGCTTGGAGATCTGGTTGGGCTGAGGCATCAGGCGATCGAACACCTCAAGCGCAACAGGCACCAGCCCCGGATGAGCGACCCAGGTTCCATCATGCCCATCGCTGGCCTCGCGCTCCTTGTCGGCGCGCACCTGCGCAATCGCTTTTTCATTTGCCACAGGATCGCTCTTGACAGGAATGTATGCCGACATACCGCCGATCGCGTGAACGTTGCGCCGATGGCATGTCTTGATGGCCAGCTTGGAGTAGCTGCGCATGAAGTGTGTTGTCATCGTCACCTGGCCGCGATCAGGCAGAACCGAGTGCGAATCGTTGGCAAACTTCTTGATGAAGCTGAAGATGTAGTCCCAGCGCCCACAGTTCAGGCCCGCAGAGTGTTCGCGCAACTCGTAGAGGATCTCGTCCATCTCGAAACTGGCTAAGATGGTCTCAATCAGGACCGTCGCCTTAATGGTGCGCTGCGGCAGGCCAAGCTTCTCCTGTGCGCGCAAAAAGATGCCGTTCCACAACCGCGCCTCAAGGTGGCTCTCCATCTTGGGCAGGTAGAAGTAGGGGCCGCTGCCGCGCGCGAGCAATTCCTTCGCGTTGTGGTAGAGATAAAGGCCAAAGTCGAAGATAGAGCCCGACATCGGCTCGCCGTCCACCAGCACGTGGCGCTCTTCAAGGTGCCAGCCGCGAGCACGGATAAACAGCACCGCACTCTTCTCGTTCAACTTGTACTGTTTGCCGGTTGCGGGATCGCTGAATGTGATGGTGCGCCGGATGGCGTCGCGCAGATTGATATGTCCTTCAATCAGATTGCTCCACGTCGGCGTGTTCGAATCCTCGAAGTCCGCCATGAACACCTTCGAGCCCGAATTGAGCGCGTTGATGATCATCTTGCGGTCAACGGGCCCGGTGATCTCCACCCGCCGGTCGAGAATATCGCCGGGCAAAGGAGCCACGGTCCAATCCGCGTCGCGAACGGATTTTGTCGCCGCTAGAAAGTCAGGCTTTTCGCCGGCATCGATCCGTTTTTGCCGCTCGTGGCGTGCGGTGAGCAAATCTTTGCGGCGCTGGTTGAAGGTACGGTGCAAATCGACGGCAAAAGCAACTGCCTCGGGCGTCAGTATTTCCGCATAGCTATCGGTAATTGGAGCATGAAACTCAACTCCTGAGAGGCTGATGGCACTGGACATGGACGGTACTCCCATTGAGTGGCAAAATCTTCCTCAAACATCATAATGGTCCGACCTTCAACATTGTGCACAATATAGGACGGATTTTTCGATTTATGCAAATTATGCGAACCGAAGCGAAACGCTGCCCGCCGTCGAAAAGCGGACATCCACCAGGGAACCGGCCTTTGCAAACGTATTTCCGGTCCAACTGCCTGTGGTAATCCACCCGCCGCGCTTCAGTCCGCCGGTTCTGGCAGAAGCTTCATTGGCCATGAAGACAACCAGCCGCAGCAGGTCGGTGCCGGCCGTGTTTGACGCCGTGCGCACAACCTCGATCTTGCCGTCGATCGCCAGCGCTACGGATTCTTTTGAGAAATCGATTTTTTGCCAATCCGTTACCGGTGGCCCGGGAACGAATCCGCCATGCACTTGAACGTCAGAGAACAGAGTGAAGCGCGCCACATTCGCCGGAACAATAAGGCCGCTTTCCAACTCTTCAATTGCCGGATGGCAGCTTTCAATTGCGTCGATGACTTCTTCGCGTGTGTATGGCGTCGCACGCGGAGGCAGATCCTTGCCGATTTTGAAAGAGATCTCTGCCTCAAGTCCGCGCAGACGTCTGTTGCCCATCACTCCACCGTCGCTCCCAACCCAGGCTCTGATCATGGGAGCAAAGAGCGGCGTCGCATCTGGTGCGGGCGCACCGACTTTCCAGTCAAGGATTCCTTCCGGCTGAAGGCTTCGGGCCATTGCGTCCTGCACAAAGTAAGCCTCTTCAAGCGATGTGGCAAGCATTGGCGCGGAGAGGTCGTCAACCGGTGTGGAAGTACGGCGGGCATTCAATAGGAATTCAGCAGTTGAGAGCAACTCTGTTTTACGGGTATCCGATATCATGCCATTCAGTTTGCCTTAATGCACTGGCTTTTGTCTCCCCTGCATAAGTCCATCTGCATCGACACCGCGGATCGATGCATCCAGCAGTTCGACCATGTGAAATGCTGGCATCTCCTTCATGCCGCGCCTGCGCAATCCATTCATCAATTGGAGAAGGCATCCGGGATTAGCCGACAGCACTGCCTGTGCGCCGGTGGTCAAAAGATTTTCCACCTTGCGATCACCGAGTTGGTTGGCGGTGTCAGGTTGCAGAAGGTTGTAGACGCCGGCAGAGCCGCAACAGAGCGATCCCTCGGGAATCTCGGCAACCTCGAGATCGGGAATGCCGTGCAGCAATCGCCGCGGCTGCTCGCGCACGCCTTGCGCATGTTGCAGATGGCATGCGTCGTGATAGGCGATGCACAATTTGAGTGGATGCCTTTTGGCCCGCGGCTCCAGTTCGCACAGAATCTCTGCGATGTCTTTGCATTTGGCTGAAAAGGCTGCTGCGCGTGCGGCCCACTCCGGATCATCTCGCAGCAGGTGGCCATACTCCTTCATGGTGGAGCCGCAACCAGCGGAATTAATCACGATGGTATCGACGTCTGCCTTGTCGAAAACGGCGATCATGTTTTTGGCCAAGGCAATCGCATCACTCTCCAAGCCTGAGTGCACCATCAGTGCACCACAGCAGCCCTGCTCCTGCGGGATCACGACTTCGCATCCCTCAGCCGCAAGCACGCGTGCCGTCGCTTCGTTCACGTGCGAGAAGAAGACCTGTTGCACGCATCCGCTCAACATGCCTACACGACGGCGCTGAGCGGTCGCGGGTGCAAAGTTTTCCGGCATGCGTTTGAACGGGTGCTCGGGCACATCGGGCAGCAGCGACTCCATTGCCGCCAACTGCTTCGGCAGTAGCTTCGTCAGTCCTATCGCGCGCACCATGGAGCGCAGTCCGGACTTCTGATAGACAAGTAGCGGCAGAGCCAGCAATCGCAGGCGCTCAGGATGCGGGAAGGTGGCAAAGATCATGCGCCTGAAGAGTTTCTGGCTGAAACTGCGCGGGAGATTGCGCTCGATCTGCGCCCGCGTCGGCTCGATCAGCTTGTTGTACTCCACGCCCGAGGGGCAGGCAGTCATGCAGGCCATGCAACCCAGGCAGTTATCCATGTGCAGCCTGAAGCGGCCATCCAGCGGGCTCTCGCCGTCGGCGGCCTTCTTGATCATATAAATGCGGCCGCGGGGCGAGTCCATCTCCTCGTTCCACAGCACATATGTCGGACACGCAGGCAGGCAGAAGCCGCAGTGCACGCAGTCGTCGATGTACTGCTTCTCGGGCTGGTGATGCGCGTCGAAACTCGAGGGGTGCTGGACTGTTTGCGACTGAGTATGAGCCATGGTCGTTAAATGCTTCCCACAAAGCGGCCTGGATTGAGAATTCGATTTGGATCGAAGCGCCTTTTGATCTCTTTCATCAATGGCAGCGCGTTTGATTCACAGCCCCACACGTTGAGAGCACCTGGCGGCAGATCGTAGGATTGCAGCACCACCACTCCGCCACCAGCGCCGCTGAGTCGTAAACGCAATCTCCCGATCAGTGTGGCAGCATCGTCCGGCTGAGCCTTCAATATAACTGTCATCAAGCCACTGGCCTGCGCCACAAGAGCCATATCGCGGCTGCTGCCGGTTGCCCAGGATTTCAGTTCGGAGGCCAACACGCACAGATCGCTTGGCACAGTCGAAATCTTAAGCACGATACCTTCAGGCGTGTTGTGCAGCAACTCCCGTTGCTGCCACACCGCATTTTCGGCAGACTTGAACTCCATCTCGGCGAAGATGCTTCTGAGCTTGGCTTCGTGTTCAGCTATGCATTGAGCTGGAGCCGAGACCTTGATGTCGAGTTCGCATTCAATGTCGCTCAGGCGCAATTGCACCGCCGAAGGCGTAAGGTGCGAGTCGAGCAGATTGAGTAGGGGCCTTTCGAATTGTTGAGGACGAGTGGCGAACACCGTCCATGTTTTCGGGTTTGTCTCTAGGGGGTGGAGGCGGAAGTTGACCTCAGCAATAATGCTGAGGGTTCCGAAGCTGCCGGTCATGAGCTTGTGCAGGTCGTAGCCGGCGACATTCTTGACGACCTTGCCGCCGGTCTTGGCGATTGTGCCGTCGGCAAGCACTACTGTCATCCCAATGATGAGATCGCGCAGGCCGCCGTATTTCAGTCGAAGACTGCCGCCGTCATTTGCTGCAACAATGCCACCCACGGTTGCGCGTTCGGGCCACAGCGGATCGAGGGCCACCATCTGTCCGTGCTTTGCCAGCTCTGCCTGCATTGCGGCCCAGGTGCAGCCCGCCTCTACGGTGCAGGTCATATCCTGCCAGGCATGTTCGCGAAGCTTGTTCATGCGGCGAAGATCGAGCCAAATTCCGGCATCAACGGGATTTCCCCAGCTTTGTTTCGATCCGCTCCCGCAGGGCGTCACCGGGATTCCGTTTTCGTCGGCAAAGCGCAGGATTTGCGCGATCTGCCCAGCGTCTCCCGCGGCAACCGTCAATGTTTCGCCGGAGGCACTGGTGTGTTCCTCACCGGCGATTGCGGCCAGCCTCGCCCTACATTTTTCCTGCGTGATGGCGACGGTAGTGCTCATTAAAAAATCTCCGCAATGCCTGCTGTCTCCAGCGGATGAGGCTTGTACGGTCCGGGAACATCGGCGCAGAGCCGCGGACGCGGGAACACTTTGTCGGGATTCGAAATGCTATCGGGATCGAACGCGCAGCGCACCAGTTGCATGGTGTCAAGATCGGGTTCTGAGAACATGTAACCAAGCGCCTCCTGCTTCTCTTTGCCGACGCCGTGCTCACCTGTGATGGAGCCGCCGCTGTCTACACAGAGATGCAGAATGCGATAAGAAAGATCGAGCGCGATCTCCTCCTGGCCCTCGATTGACCGGTCGTAGAGCACGAGCGGATGTAGATTGCCGTCACCGGCGTGAAACACGTTGGCAACGCGCAGACCGACTTCGTTTGCCATACGGGTTATCTCGCTCAACACGCTCGGCAGCGCGGTTCGCGGAATCACGCCGTCCTGCACGATGTAATTCGGGGAGATGCGCCCCATGGCGGCAAACGCGGCCTTGCGGCCCTTCCACACCAGCATGCGCTCGGCGTCCGATTGGGCCAGCCGCGTCTCCTGCGCGCCGTTCTTTTTACAGACTTCCAGTGCCTGATGCATCAATGCATCTACTTCACTGCCGGGCCCGTCGAGTTCGACCAGCAACAGTCCGCCGCACATGGGGTAGTTGGCGTGCACCGCAGCTTCAGCCGCTTCAATCGCGAGCGTATCCATGATTTCGAGCGCGGAAGGCAGCATGCCGTTGGCGATGATATCGCTCACGGTTTGTCCGGCGGCCTGCGGCGAGTCGAAGGCGGCCAAAAGCGTCTGCACCACTTCGGGCCGCTTTACGATGCGGAGTGTAACCCTGGTGGCTACGCCGAGCGTGCCTTCAGAGCCTACAAAAACTCCGGCCAGATCGTATCCGGGAGCGTCCAGCGTGGACGAGCCGAGCTGAATCAACTCGCCGTTCGGCAGCACGACGTCAAGAGCGAGAGTGTGGGTTACGGTGAAGCCGTATTTGAGGCAATGCGCTCCGCCGGAGTTCTCAGCCACGTTGCCACCGATGGTGCACACAGACTGCGAAGAAGGATCGGGGGCGTAGAAGTATCCCTGCGGAGCGACGCGTTGGGTGACGTGCGCATTAATGACGCCTGGCTCAACAACAACGTACTTGTCGGGGATATTCACTTCGAGGATGCGGTTCATGCGCGCCAGGCTGATGACCACGCCGCCTTTAGCAGGCAATGCTCCTCCGCTCAATCCGGTTCCAGCGCCGCGGCTTACGAAGGGAATCTTGTGACGCGCACAGACGCGGACCACGGCCTGGACTTCAGCAGCATTGCGGGGCAGCACAACGGCCGCGGGCAGCACGCGGAAGTTTGTAAGGCCGTCGCACTCATAGGTCTGCAACTGGCTTTCTCCGGTGATAAGCCCATCCGAGCCGACAGCAGCGCGCAATTCTTCGACTTGTTGAGAGGGAAGCATGGACGAAGACAGCTTACTTGATTTGGGTTGTGGATGGCTTCTTGAGAATGCGGAAATTGAGGATTTCAGGTGGTTTTGGGCTCAGCCTAAAGCGATAGCCGAAAGCCGAATTTCTGGTACATGAGATTGTGAAACACAGGGTATTGCGCAGGGCAACAGGCACTTCCGATGGGGTGACCACCATCACAGCAGCGGTCTCCGGCAAGGAGCAGAATAACGCGGGCTTTGGGAGAAACACTTCTGCGCCCAAATGCCGTGTTTTGTTGGAGTAAGGTTTGGCTACGGACCAGCAGGCAGGTGGTGTAATGGCCAGACCATGGCAGCATGCGGAACGGCTGTTCCAGAGCCGGAGGCGACCCGATGGCGTGGAAAGATGACTACCGGAAAAGGTCGATGAGCGCCGACGAGGCGCTAGCTGCAGTGCGTTCCGGTGACCAGGTCTGGATTCAATCAGGATGCGGTACACCCTCTGTGCTGGTTGACGCCCTTGTTGAGCGCGCGCCGTATGTCCGCGATGTCGAGGTCATTCACATGATGACGCTGGGCAGCGCGCGATACACCCGACCGGAATACAAAGGGCATTTTCGCCATCGTGGACTGTTTCTGGGACCGAATGTGCGTGACGCGGTTGCCGCCGGGCGCGCCGATTACACCCCGATCTTCTTGAGCGAGATTGAAGGATTGTTTGAGAGTGGCGAACTGCCGCTCGATGTTGTCCTGATGCAGGTGTCGCCACCGGATGAGCACGGATTCGTCACGCTCGGCACCGCGGTGGACTGCACGATGACGGCGGTCCGACTGGCCCGGACAGTGATTGCCGAAGTGAACCGGCAGATGCCGCGCACGCAAGGAGAAACGGCCGTACATATCAGCCACCTGACCGCAGTGGTTGAGTCGGACCGGCCGCTGCTCGAACTGCACACCGAACCTTTTACCGAAATGCACATGCGGGTGGCGCGCAACGTTGCCTCATTAATTCCCGACGGAGCAACTTTGCAGACCGGCATCGGTGGAATTTCGGAAGCGGTGCTTCATTGCCTGGACGATAAGCGAAATCTGGGCATCCACACGGAGATGTGTCCGGATGGAGTTGTGGACCTGATGGAGTCGGGCGTGATGAATGGCGAGGAGAAATCGATCCATCGCGGCAAGGCGGTGGTGGCGTTCGCGCTCGGCTCGAAGCGGCTGTTCGATTTCATCCATGAGAATCCATGTTTTGAGTTCCGCCCGATCAAATATACGAACGATCCTTTTGTGGTTGCGCAGAACGACCGCATGGTTGCCATCAACGGCGCATTGCAGGTGGATCTGACGGGGCAGGTATGTGCCGATTCGCTGGGTACGCGGCCTTACAGCGGTTTTGGAGGCCAGATCGATTTCATTCGCGGTGCGGCGCGGTCGAAGGGCGGCGTACCGATCATCGCGCTGCCGTCTACCGCGATGCACGGCGATGTTTCGCGCATTGTGCCGATGCTTGAGCCGGGTGCGGGTGTGGTGACGTCGCGCGGAGATGTGCACTACGTGGTGACCGAGCACGGCATCGCCTATTTGCATGGCAAGACACTGCGCGAACGTGCGCAGGCGCTGATTGCCATTGCCGATCCGCGCTTTCAACAGGAGTTGGAGGATTTTGCCGTGCGCGCCCACTATCTTGAGCGCGAACGGACAGCGGCCGCCTTATCTTGATAACGGTTTGCCAGTGAGGAGCGGTGGAATGACGGATGCAGTGAAACGCGATCGAGGATTGCTGAGGATTGATGAAGACGAGTGCAAAGGCTGCGGGCTGTGCATTGAGGCATGCCCGCCAAAAGCGATCTCGCTTGGCAATCAGCTCAATCATTACGGGTATCGCACCGCGGTATACGCGGGCACAGGTTGCACGGGTTGCGGAATTTGCTTTATGGCCTGTCCGGAGCCGGGGGCGATTACGGTGCTGCGTGCGGCTGCGATGCGAGCCGCGGGTGCGAGCACGGAGGGACGGCAGCCATGCGCAAGCAACTGATGAAGGGAAACGAAGCCATCGTCAAGAGCGCAATTCTGGCCGGGTGCCGTGCATTTTATGGCTATCCCATTACGCCGGCGAGCGAGATTGCAGAAGCCGCGGCGGAATACATGCCGCGCGCAGGCGGAGTTTTTCTCCAAGCTGAGAGCGAAGTCGCAGCCGTGAACATGCTTTACGGGGGTGCTTCAGCAGGCGTGAGATGCATGACGGCGTCGAGCGGCCCGGGCATAAGCCTGATGCAGGAGGGCATCAGCTATATGGCTGGAGCTGAGCTGCCCTGCGTGATTGCCGACATTACGCGGGGAGGTCCGGGGCTGGGCAATATTGCCGCCGAGCAAAGCGACTATCACCAGGTGGTGAAGGGTGGCGGCCACGGAAACTATCGCACCATTGTGCTGGCTCCGCACTCTGTGCAGGAGATGGCGGACCTGACCGCGCTGGCCTTTAAGCTTGCAGACCGTTACCGGAATCCGGTGGTGATTCTTGCGGATGGATTTATCGGACAGATGATGGAGCCGGTGGAGTTTGCCGAGAAGGCCGTAGAGGCTCCGACGCCGGATTGGGCGGTGACGGGCACGGCCGCTACTCGGCCCAACCTGATTACTTCGCTGTTTATGGATATCGACGATCTTGAGGCGCACATTCGCCACCTTGAACAGAAGTATCGCTGCGCCGAGCACCTGGAGGCGCGCGCCGAGGAGTGGCAGGCGCAAGACGCCGAGATTGTGCTGGTGGGTTACGGGATTGTAGGCCGGATTTTAAAAGCCGTGACGGCGGAGGCGCGGGCGGAAGGCATCAACGTGGGTGTGTTGCGGCCCATTACGCTGTATCCGTTTCCGGTGGAGTCGTTCAAGCGGCTCGCGGAGCACGCACAGGTATTTCTAACGGTTGAGATGAGCAACGGGCAGATGGTTGAGGACGTTCGCCTTGCGTTGAACGGCATGCGGCCGGTGAAGTTCTTTGGCCGCACGGGCGGCAATGTTCCGTCGCATGAGCAGGTATTGGAGCTTGTGCGCGATCTGGCGAAGCGCTATCAACCTGCAAAAACACAGAAAGCTAATAACGCAGTTCAAGACGATGAGGAGCGGATGGCCAATGTATAACGAGCAGACGCCTGAGTACACAGTGGTTCACGGACGGGCAAAGTCGTTCTACGAGCGTTACGATCGCAAGCCCGAGCTCCAGCATCAGACACATTTCTGTCCGGGATGTGGGCACGGCGTTATTCATAAGCTGCTGGCGCGGGCCATCGACGATCTTGGCATTCAGGACAAGACCATTCTGATTGGGCCCGTGGGCTGCTCAGTGTTTACGTACTACTACTTCGACGTGGGCAATGTGCAGGCCGCGCACGGGCGCTGCCCGGCTGTGGCCTCGGCGATGAAGCGGAGCAGGCCGGAGAGCGTGGTGATCGGCTACCAGGGCGATGGCGATTTGTCCGCCATTGGGTCGGCCGAGATTCTGCATGCTGCGAATCGCGGCGAGAACATCACGGCGATCTTTGTGAACAACGCGATCTACAGCATGACCGGCGGGCAGGCCGCGCCGACGACGCTGATTGGGCAAACCAGCACCACGACGCCGGAGGGACGCCGCGCAATTGGCGAAGGTTACCCACTGCACGTGAGTGAGATGCTGGCAACACTGCAGGGGCCGGTTTACATCGAGCGCGTGGGATTGGGAGACAACAAACAGATTGCGCAGGCGAATCGTGCGATTCATCGCGCGGTAGAGAACCAGGTGAAGGGGCTTGGCTTTTCGCTCATTGAAGTGCTTTCGCCCTGCCCGACGATCTGGAAGATGTCTGCGGTTGATGCGCAGCACTGGGTACGCGACGTGATGGAGAAGACCTTTCCGCTCGGTGTGTATTGCGACCGGACGAAAGAGGCCGAGCCGCGAAGGGGCGATAGCGAGACGCCATCGCTTGATGAGATTCCCGGAATTCTGGGAGTGGCTCACGACGATGCCACTAGAGCGGAGTCTGCTGAAAAAGCGGCAGGGCCGATTGATCTGCATGTGCGTGTTGCGGGATTTGGCGGGCAGGGCGTGCTGTTGCTGGGCGAGGTGCTGGCGGAGGCGGGGCTCGATGCGGGACTTGAGGTTTCGTGGCTGCCGAGTTATGGTCCGGAGATGCGTTCAGGCACGTCGAATTGCCATGTGCGGCTTTCAAACGAAACCATCGATTCGCCCTTGGTGACTTCGCCGAACATTCTGGTGGCGATGAACGAACCCTCGCTGCGCAAGTTCGATAAGGCAGTTCGCGCGGGCGGGTGGATCATCTACAACGGCGAAACGTTTCCGGCCGATTGCGAGCGCGACGATGTTCACGTGCTGGCGCTACCGTTTACGCAGATTGCGCATGAGCTGGGCAGTGCCCGTGCGTGCAACATGGTGATGCTGGGCGCGCTGCTGGAGATTGCCGATGGTTTGCCGCAGGTAAGTATTGACGCTGCTTTGCGGCGGCTGGTGAAGAACGCGAAGTGGTTCGAACTGGATGAGCGTGCGCTTGAGCGCGGCAGGGAGCTATATCGAGAATCGCAAAAAGAGTCCTATCAGGAGGTGTGCAGTGAAGGCTGATGCAGATCCGAATTCAATCGTTTGCTTTGGCGGGGAATTCATGCCGCTTCGCGAGGCGCGTGTCGGAATTTTGACGCATGCGCTGCATTACGGGACGGGCGTGTTTGAAGGGATTCGCGCACACTGGGACGATCTCTCGAAGGAATTGTTCGTTCTTCGCGCGCTTGAGCATTTTGAGCGCTGGAAGCAGAATTGCGGGATTTTGCGCATTAACGTGCCGGTGTCTGCCGAGGAGCTTTGCCGGATTACGATCGATCTGCTGCGCCGCAATGAGTTTCGCACCAACGTGTATATTCGCCCTCTGGCTTACAAGTCAGCTCAGCGCATCGGCGTTGCCATGGACGACGAGGATAACTGGGCGATCGTTGCCATGCCGTTTGGCGATTATCTGCATGCGGAACACGGGATTCATGCGGGGGTTAGCTCGTGGCAGCGCATCGACGATAACGCGATTCCTGCGCGCGCAAAGATTTGCGGAGCTTACGTGAACAGCGCGCTGGCCAGCGATGAGGTGAAACAAAGCGGATTCGATGAGGCGATTTTTCTGAACGAGAACGGCCACGTTGCCGAGGGTGCGACGTGCAACCTCTTTATGCTGCGCAAGGGCAAGCTGATTACGCCGCCGGTGACGGATAACGTTCTGGAAGGCATTACGCGCGACACGGTGATGGAGCTTGCGCGGCGTGAGCTTGGGCTGCCGGTAGTGGAGCGCTCGATTGACCGCAGCGAGCTTTACATGTGTGACGAACTTTTCCTGACCGGAACCGCGGTGGGTATTGCGCCGATTGTGCGCGTGGATCATCGGCCGGTGAAGGATGCGGTGATTGGGCCGATCGTGAGCCAGTTGCAGCGGAGGTATTTCGATGTGACGCGGGGGCATATCGGCGCTTACCGGAAGTGGTTGCAGCCGGTCTACGGAGCGAGAGTGCGGCAGGATGCAGCGGAGCCGGCCGTCCAGTTGCACGAGGCAAGTGTCGCCTGATCCGCGGCGAGTGTGTTGTTTGTTCCTAAGCCCGGTTCAGGCAAGGAGGGTAAGAGGATGCTGACAACAGCGAATACAGGGAACGCCTACGACGTAGCGCTGGAAAATTTCGATACAGCAGCAAATGCATTAGGGCTCGACCAGGATACGCGAGAGATGATCAAGTATCCCGAGCGCATTCTTATGGTCACGGTGCCTGTCCGTATGGATGACGGGCACATTCATCGCTTTGAAGGCTATCGCGTGCAGCACAGTTCCGTGCGCGGGCCCGCCAAGGGCGGCATTCGCTATCACCCGCAGGTGACTCTGGATGAGGTGAAGGCGCTGGCGACATGGATGACATGGAAGTGCGCGGTGGTAAATATTCCTTTCGGCGGGGCCAAGGGCGGGATTACCTGCGATCCGAAACATATGTCGCAGGGCGAACTGGAAAGGATGACGCGGCGCTACACCAGTGCGATTCTTCCGCTGATCGGGCCCGAGCAGGATATTCCCGCGCCGGACGTCTACACCAACGCGCAGACCATGGCGTGGATCATGGATACCTACAGCATGACCAAGGGCTATGCCATTCCTGGAGTGGTGACGGGCAAGCCCATCAGCCTGGGTGGATCGCTGGGGCGCAACGAGGCAACGGGGCGCGGCGTTTTCTACACCATTCAGTGCGCGTGCGAGCACCAGCATATTCCGCTCAAGGGCGCAACGGTGGCAGTGCAAGGCTTTGGCAATGCAGGTTCGATTGCCGCGCTGCTGCTGCACGAGGCGGGAGCCAAGATCGTTGCGGTGAGCGACTCGACCGGATGTGTTTACAACCGCAACGGGCTGAATGTGCCTGAACTGATTCACATGAAGGCGCTGTGTGGACATGTGCAGGGATTCCCGGAGAGCGAAGCAATTTCTCAGGCTGAGCTGTTGGCGATGGACTGCGACATTCTGGTGCCTGCTGCGCTTGAGAACACGGTTCGCGAGGATAATGCGACGACAGTGCGGGCGCGGATTGTGGCCGAAGCTGCGAACGGCCCGTTGACTCCGGCGGCTGACCGCATTCTTGAGGGCAAAGGTGTGTTTGTGATCCCCGATATTCTGTGCAACGCAGGCGGTGTTACTGTCTCGTACTTTGAATGGGTACAGGACGAGCAACACCTGTTCTGGGAGGCGCAGGATATCTATAACCGGTTGGAGCGGGTGATGAAGACGTCGTTCCGTGACGTGCTGAAGATCCATCTCGACAAGAATGTGCCTATGCGTATTGCTGCGAACATGCTTGGCATTGGCCGTGTGGCCGAGGCCGTGAAGATTCGTGGTATTTATCCATAAGTCGCGAGTCCTGACTGTGCTCCCCGGCTGCCGGTCAGCCGGGGAGCACGGCATGATGACTGCCCGGACACTCTCTGTCACGATTCACATGTACAATCCTCAGTTAAAGCGAGAGGCTCCGCTGTGCCGCGGATATTGTGCGAGACCGCAGGCGGAGGCAATCCACTACGAGGAGTTGTCGTGAATCAGAAGGGCTTAATTGCACTCTTCAGCAGCATGTTATTCGCTGTTCCGTCCGCGGTGTTTTCGCAGACGATCGATCTGCCTACGAGCAAGCAGCTTATCGGCGAGACTCCGGGGCAGCCGCAGCGGCTGAACAGCCTGCCGATTTCGATGGCGATTTCGCCGGACCATCGCTATGTTGTGACGGTTAACGCCGGATTTGGGACCTATGAATCGAACTACGAGCAGTCGCTTGCGGTCTTCGATGCACAAACGGGAAAGGTCACGGATTTTCCCGATGAACGCACACAGGTTAGAACATCCAAGCAAACGCTGTATTCGGGGCTTGCGTTCAGCCGCGACGGCAAGCATATCTACGCGAGCATTGCTTCGTTGACCAATCCGCTGGGCGGGGTGAAGAACTCTGTGGGCAGCGGGATTCTTGTGTACAGCTTTAACGATGGCCGGATTGCGCCGGAGCGCATGATTTCGCTGCCGCTGGAGCAACTGCCGCCGGGGCGCAAGACGCTGCTTATTGGCGACAAAGAAGGGGATAAGGGAGTGCCGTATCCCGCGGACATCAGCGTGGTGGGCTCTGCCGGAGCGGAGATGCTGCTGGTTGCGGAAAATCTGTCGGACGATGTGATTCTGCTTGATCCCGCAAGTGGAACGATCAAGACGCGCTTCGATCTTTCGGAGAGCGATGCGGTTCCGTCCACTTATCCGATTGCGCTCGCGGTTCCGAAGAGCGGCACGCGGGCATTTGTTGCGTTGTGGAACGCGTCTGAGATTGTGGAACTTGATCTGGCAAAGGGTACTGTTGGCCGCAAGCTTGCCTTGCTGAAGCCGACGAGCCCTATTGCTCCGGGAACGCATCCCAGTGCGTTCGCTTTCTCACCCGATGAGGAGACGCTGTATGTGGCGCTTTCGAACCGCGACGTTGTGGCGGCAGTGAATGTGGGGCAAGGGCAGTTTTCAGTGAAGGGCTACTTTGATACGCGCCTGCCGGGGCAAAGCTACTTTGGCGCGGAGCCTGTGGCGCTGGCGGTGAACGGAGACGGCTCCCGTTTGTACGCTGCGAATATGGGCAGCGATGCGGTGGCGGTGATTGACACGCGCAAGCTGACTGCGAAGGCCGCACGAGAGGGGATGGTTGAGCCGGATGGGTTTGTGCCCACCGAGTGGATGCCGATTTCGATGGCGTTTACGCCATCAGCGGCCGGCGGAAAGCTCTACGTGGCGACGGATAAAGGGAAGGGAACGGGGGCGAACAATTTTCCGCAGCGCGAAGCCTCAGTCCCTACGGCACTCGAGAAGTCGCGCACTTATAATCCGACGCTGCTGTATGGTTCGCTGGCCGTGCTGGACGAGGATGAGATTACGCGCCAACTGCCGCAATGGACCGAAGACGTGTTGACGGCGAACCGCATGAAGGCCGCAGCGGAGACGATTACCTATGCAGGCGGCACGAAGAATCGCATCAAGCACGTGATCTACATCATTAAAGAGAACCGCACCTACGATCAGATCTTCGGCGATTTGAGCTACAAGGGAAAACAGGTTGCCAACGGCGATCCAAGCCTGACGATGTACGGCAATTCCGTGACGCCTAACCAGCACAAGCTGGCGTTGCAGTTTGGCGTGCTGGACAATTTTTTTGATTCAGGCGAGGTGTCGGGCGATGGGCATGTATGGTCGAACGCCGCCATCGGCACAGACTATCTTGAGAAGAACTGGCAGCAGAATTATCGCGGCTCGCAACGCAGCTACGATTTCGAAGGAGTAGTGGCTGAAGGATATCCGCTGCTGCAGAAGATTCCCGATGTGAATGAGCCGCACAGCGGCTACATCTGGGGCAACCTTGCGTCGCATGGCAAGACTTACTACCACTTTGGCGAGTTCATCTCCACCAAGTTCTGTGATGTGAAGAAGACCGCCAATCCGCAGCAGGGGCCTGTCCTTGAGGGTGAAAGCTGCAAGCGCGCCGCCATCGCGCCGGGAGAGCAGATTCCTGCGGAGTGGGGCGGCGGTGTGAACAAATGGCCGTGGGCGATTCCTCTGATCGCTTCAAACACCGCAACGAAGGCCGAGCTTGTGGGGCACTTTGCCAAAGAGTATCCCGACTTTCAACTGCTGATTCCCGACGAGGTTCGCGTTTCGATTTTCGAGCGGCATTTGAAGCAGTGGATCGCGGATCGCGAGAGCGGAAATGACACGATGCCGAACTTCATCCAGTTGCGGTTGGGTAATGACCACACTGCGGGCACCAGGCCGGGCAGTCCGACACCGCAAGCTTCTGTTGCCGACAACGATCTGGCGGTTGGGCGCGCGGTTGAGGCCATCTCTCACTCGCCGTACTGGGACGACACGGCGTTCTTCATTCTGGAAGACGATGCGCAGAACGGGGCCGACCATGTGGATGCGCACCGGAGTATTGCGCTGGTGGTGAGCAAGTATTCGCCGCGCGGGGCTGAGGGCGGGCCGTTCGTGGACAGCCGGTTCTATTCGACTGTGAGCATGATCAGGACAATGGAGGAAGTGCTGAACCTGCCGCCGATGAACAACGACGATGCGTTTTGCTCGGTGATCTCAAGCCTGTTTACTGGGCCGGGCGATCAGGCTCCGTTTACGGCCGATTACAGCAATCGCGACAACGGCCTGATTTATACGGCGAATACCAGAAAGGCAGTGGGCGCGCGCGAAAGCGCGAAGATGGACTTTAGCCACGAGGACCGCGTGCCGACTGACAAGCTTAATGTGATTCTGTGGAAGGACGCGATGGGGAATAAGCCGGTTCCGGCGATGCTGAAGGTGCATGGGAAGAAGGCGGATCGGGATGATGACGATTAAGCGTGCCGTAGCGGCAGCGAGAGTTAGTCGTCGCTAACAGCAATCGCAGGTCCCCTCACTTCGTTTCGGTATGACAGGCTTGTTTGGGGGTGGGGGAAGAGTGGACGGCCATGCCTCAGTTACGTGGGGTGGGGAATCTATCTGAGGCGGGGAAACGCCAGGAATCCTAGCTTCAGGCAGCTGTAACCAGCCGGTGGTTCACAGCGTGGGATGAACTGCGGAAAACTGGGTCTGAACTGCGCTTGTGATGCGGAACACCTTCGCCAAAGGTCCCCCAAAACTGGTAGGTTAGATAGGTAGGCATATCTATCTGCGATGGCATCAAATCCTTATTTTTCATTAGCGGTTCTATTTCTGGCGGGGCTTGCTTTTGGGCTGACTCCGCTGGGTCTGGCGTGGCTTTGGGCCCGGGTTTTTTCGCCTGCCAAGCCGAATGCCACCAAGAATGCCATCTACGAGTGCGGCCTGGTTTCAAAGGGTGATGCCTGGGTACAGTTCCGGTCGGCCTACTACTTATACGCCATCATTTTTCTCATTTTTGATGTTGAAGCCGTGTTCCTGCTGCCTTTTGCGGTTGCGTTTACCGGGCTGGGCATGGCGGCTTGCGTAGCCATGCTGATTTTTGTGCTGATGCTGATTGAAGGGCTGGCCTGGGCCTGGGCCAAGGGTGTCCTGACGTGGGCATGACCAATTTCCCGGAGGTTGAGGCAAGGTTGGAATTCCCTATGGGCCTGAAGGCCATTCAATGGCTGGTTTAACGTACGGGCTAAAGCCCGTACCCTCCAGACATAACAGAGGCAAAGGAGCATTAGGAACCGATGGCGGTTGATCAGGAACTGAAGATAGAACTGGGCAAGCAGGGCGTCTTCGTCACGACCATCGAAGAGCTTTATAACTGGGGCCGGCGGAATTCGGTTTGGCCGATGCAGTTTGGGCTTGCCTGCTGCGCAATTGAAATGATTGCGACGACCATGGCGCGTTACGATCTGGCACGCTTTGGCGCGGAGGTCTTTCGCCCGTCGCCACGCCAGGCCGATTTGATGATCATCTCCGGCACGGTGACCAAGAAGATGGCTCCGCAGGTGGTGCGGCTCTACAACCAGATGGCCGAGCCGCGCTATGTGATCGCAATGGGCGCATGCGCTATCTCGGGCGGGCCGTTCAAGCAGGGTTACAACGTTTTGAAGGGCATTGACCGGTATATCCCAGTGGATGTGCATATTCCGGGATGTCCGCCGCGGCCTGAGGCGCTGATTCAGGCGTTTATTACGCTGCAGAAGAAGATTGACGGCCAGCCGTTGACGGGTGAAGAGCGTCCGCGGCACCTGGATGCCGAGGCGCAGGGAGAGTTTCAGGTTCCCGAGCAAGGTGCACACGATCTTGAGCCAACTTCGAACAAGGGAGTCTGGCCGGTACCTGTGGTGATTAGCTGATGAAGACGGTAGAGGAGATCAAGGCGGCGATTGAGGCGGCCGTGCCGGGCGCGGGCGTGGAGCTTATCTCCAATCCAAGCCCCAGTGGCCAGCATTCGTTGCTGGTTGCGCACAGCCATGTTCTCGAAGTGGCGCAGTTTTTGCGCGACGACAACGAGCTTGCGCTTGATTACCTCTCCAATGTGACCGGTGTGGACTGGCTGGACAAAGAGATCAGCGAAAAGGTGAAAGTGAAACGCACGGTGACCAAGACCGTGGAAGGCGTGGAGCAACAGGTGGAGGAGACGGTCGATGAGGTCCGGAAGCACGTTGAGCCCGGATATCTCGAAGCGGTGTATCACCTCTATTCGGTGACTAAGAGGCATGGGCCGGTTGTGATCCGCATGCGCACGGCCAACCGTACGGACGTTGAGATGCCTTCGCTCACGCCGGTTTGGCGCGCGGCAGAGTTTCAGGAGCGCGAAGTTTTCGATCTCTACGGCATTGTTTTCACGGGGCATCCCGATCTGCGCCGGTTGCTGATGTGGGACGAATTCAAGGATCACCCGATGCGCAAGGATTACGTTGAGCCGGACGATTTCGAGTACGAGCCGACGGCACACGATCAGGTGCTGGAGCGCCACAAGCAGCATGTGACACCGCAGAGCATCGCGATGCAGGAAGGAGCCGAAGCCGGTCAATGACTCCATCTGCTACACATCCCGAACGCGTTGACGGCTGGAATCGCCCGCCCGTTGTGGAGCCGGACGGCGAGGGCGAGCTGCTTGAAGTTGCGATGGGGCCGCATCATCCGTCGACTCACGGTGTGTTCCGCATGGACGTTGCGCTGGACGGCGAGCGCGTGATCAAGCTGAAGCCGGTTTTCGGCTATCTGCACCGGAACCACGAGAAGATTGCGGAAGGCGCGTCGTATCTGGCGTCGATGCCGTATACGGATCGGCTGGACTACTTCTGCTCGCTGACCAACAACTGGGCGTATGCGCTGGCGGTTGAGAAGCTGGTTGGCCAGGAGGTTCCGGAGCGCGCCGAGTATCTTCGCGTGATTCTTGCCGAGCTTACGCGCATTCAGAATCATGCTTCGACGATTGGGTTTTTGACGCAGGAGATGGGCGCCAGCGGCACTCCGCTGATGTACGCCTTCCGCGAGCGCGAAAAGATTCTGGATGTGTTTGAGCAGCTTACCGGCTCGCGCATGATGTGCAACTACATGCGCTTTGGCGGCTGCCGCGTGGATATGTCGGCGGCGCTGCTGGATGAAACGCGCAAGATTGTTGCCGGTCTGCCGGCGTTCATTGACGAGTTTGAAGCGCTGCTCAGCTCCAATGAGATTCTTATGGCGCGGTGCCAAGGAATTGGCGTGCTCCGGCCTGAGCTTGCAATTAAT
>CAWJLD010000004.1:0-190907 GCA_963843655.1 uncultured Acidobacteriaceae bacterium
GCCGTGCCGCCGATCTCCGTAAGGATGGCGTAGGTGTAGGGATCCCACTCTGCGAGCAGCTCGCCGAGTTTCACCTGTGCACCGTCCTTGACGCGAAGACGCGCGCCGTAAACAACCTGGTAGCGCTCCTTTTCACGTCCGCGCTCGTCAACCACAGCGACTGAGCCGGAGCGGTTCATAGCCACCAGCGAGCCGTCCTTACTCTCAACATAGCTGAGATTGATGAAGCGCACGAAGCCGTTGTTCTTGGCGTCGAGGCGGGACTTGTCCTGCACACGGCTGGCCGTGCCGCCCACGTGGAAGGTACGCATGGTGAGCTGCGTGCCGGGCTCGCCGATGGACTGCGCCGCAATGACGCCGACCGTTTCGCCGAGCTCGACCATGCGGCCGGAGCCAAGGTTGCGGCCGTAGCACAGCGCGCAAACGCCGCGGCGCGACTCGCAGGTAAGTACCGAGCGGATCTTGACGCGCTCAACACCCGCGCCCTGAATGGCTGAGGCGATGTCTTCGTCAACGGGCTGGTTCACGTCGACAACGATGTTGCCGTCGTAGTCCTTGATGCGCTCGAGCGAAACGCGGCCGATGATACGGTCACGCAGCTCCTCAATGATTTCGCCGGACTCGACGATCGAACCGACGTAGATGCCTTCCATGGTGCCGCAGTCGTACTCGGTGACGATAACGTCCTGCGCCACGTCGACAAGGCGGCGGGTCAGATAGCCGGAGTCCGCGGTCTTGAGCGCGGTGTCGGCCAGTCCTTTACGTGCGCCGTGCGTCGAGATGAAGTATTCCAACACGGTGAGGCCTTCACGGAAGTTCGCCGTGATCGGCGTCTCAATGACCTCGCCCGAGGGCTTGGCCATCAATCCGCGCATGCCGGAGAGCTGACGAATCTGCTGCTTCGAACCGCGAGCGCCGGAGTCGGCCATGACGTAAATCGGGTTCATGGCGCCTTCGTCGTCCGCGCGCTTCATGTTCGAGAACATCTCGTCCGCAACCTGGTCAGTAACGGCGGACCACATCTGAATGACCTTGTTCGACCGTTCGCCGTTGGTGATTGCGCCGTCCATGTACTGCTTCTGGACCTCGATCACCTTCTTGTCGGCGTCGCCCACGACCTTATACTTGCTCGCCGGGATCACCATGTCGTCGAGACCGACGGACAGACCCGAGCGGGTGGCGTACTGGAAGCCGAGCGCCTTGATTTTGTCGAGCATGCCCACGGTAACTTCAAGGCCGAGGTTCTGGTTGCAGTAGTTGACCAGTTGTCCGATGCCCTTCTTCTTGAGCAGCGTGTTGACATAGGGCATGCCGGCGGGCAGCGAATCGTTGAGGATAGCGCGGCCTACCGTGGTGTTGATGTACTCCTTGTTGAAGTCCACCGGCTCGGTGTGAATCAGATCCTGATCGTCGTACGCGGTGGTCATGTCCAGCACCTTGCCGCTGTAGCGCAGACGAATGGGCGAAAGCGTTTCGATCTCGGCGGCTTCGAGCGCCATCAGAATCTCTTCAGTGTTCGCAAAGGTGCGTCCCTCGCCCTTGGCGCCCTTCTTGGCCTTGGTCAAGTAATAGAGGCCGAGCACCATATCCTGCGTAGGCACGGTGATGGGGTGGCCGGAGGCCGGTGACAGAATGTTGTGCGAAGCAAGCATGAGCACGCTGGCTTCAATCTGCGCTTCAGGCGACAGAGGAATGTGCACTGCCATCTGATCGCCGTCAAAGTCCGCGTTGAATGCGGTGCAGACCAGCGGGTGAATCTTGATGGCCTTGCCTTCAACAAGCACAGGCTCAAACGCCTGAATACCCAGGCGGTGCAGCGTTGGAGCACGGTTCAGCATTACCGGGTGATCCTTGATGACTTCTTCAAGAATGTCCCAGACCACCGGCTCCTGCATCTCCACCATTTCCTTGGCCTGCTTGATGGTGGTGCACTGGCCGGTCTGCTCAAGGCGGTGATAGATAAACGGCTTGAACAGTTCGAGCGCCATCTTCTTGGGCAAGCCGCACTGGTGCAGCTTGAGCTCAGGGCCGACAACAATGACGGAACGGCCGGAGTAGTCAACGCGCTTGCCGAGCAGGTTCTGGCGGAAGCGGCCCTGCTTGCCCTTCAACGTATCGGAGAGCGACTTGAGCGGACGGTTGTTTGCACCGCGCAGCACACGGCCACGGCGGCCGTTATCGAACAGCGCGTCCACGGCTTCCTGCAGCATGCGCTTTTCGTTGCGCACAATGACCTCGGGCGCGTGCAGGTCCATCAGCTTCTTCAACCGGTTGTTACGGTTAATCACGCGGCGATAGAGATCGTTCAGATCGGAGGTGGCAAAGCGGCCGCCATCCAGAGGCACCAGGGGGCGTAGCTCGGGAGGAATGACCGGCAGCACATCGAGAATCATCCACTGCGGCTTGTTGTCCGACTTGCGGAACGCCTCGACAACCTTCAGCCGCTTGGCATATTTCAGCTTTTTCTGCGCGGAGGTCTCGGTCTTCATGCGCTCTCGAAGTTCCATCCCCAGCTCGTCAATGCTGACGCGCTTGAGCAATTCCTTGATGGCTTCAGCGCCCATCATGGCCTTGAAGCCGGAGGGACGGAACTGCTGATCGAGCTCGCGGAACTTGACTTCGTCCTTGATGATCTCGCGCTCGCGCACCGGCGCATCGCCCGGATCGATCACGACGTAGGACTCGAAGTAGAGAATGCTCTCAAGGTCGCGCAGAGAGATGTCGAGCAGGTGGCCGATGCGCGAAGGCAGACCCTTGAAGAACCACACATGCGAGCAGGGAGAAGCCAGCTCAATGTGGCCCATGCGCTCGCGGCGCACTTTGCTCACCGTCACTTCGACGCCGCACTTGTCGCAGATGACTCCGCGATGCTTCATGCGCTTGTACTTGCCGCACAAGCACTCCCAATCCGTTACGGGACCGAAGATGCGGGCGCAGAACAGGCCGTCGCGTTCCGGCTTGAAGGTGCGGTAGTTGATGGTTTCAGGCTTAGTTACTTCACCATGCGACCAGCTACGGATTTTCTCTGGCGACGCCAGCATGATGCGGATGGCATCGAAATCGGTAATCGGGCTCGACAGCTCAAACGGGTTCGAACGGAACAAGGCGACCCTCCTTGGCGGACCTTCAGGCAGCCGCCGCGGTATCTCCCGGGATTCTCAATTTAGGATTCTTCCTTCCCGGGTAGCGGTGTTTACCGCTTTCAAGAAGAATCCAAAAACAGCTTTCAGTTTTCAGCAATCAGTTGTCGGCTCTGAACTGTCCACCGACAACTGACCACTGGCAACTTGCTCTTAGTCGGCTACCGCCGCCACCGTTTCCGGAGCCGGAGCCTTGCGGTTCAGATCCGCGCGCTTGATCAACTCAACGTCGAGACAGAGCGACTGCAGCTCGCGAATCAGCACATTGAACGACTCAGGCACACCCGGCTCAATGGCCGCCTCACCCTTGACGATGGCCTCGTAGATCTTGGTTCGGCCGTACACATCGTCGGACTTGGCAGTGAGCAGTTCCTGCAGGATGTATGCCGCGCCGTAAGCTTCGAGCGCCCACACTTCCATTTCGCCAAAGCGCTGACCACCGAACTGCGCCTTGCCGCCCAGCGGCTGTTGCGTGATCAGCGAGTACGGTCCGATCGAACGAGCGTGAATCTTGTCGTCGACCAGGTGCGAGAGCTTGAGCATGTAGATGTAGCCCACCGTAACCGGTTGCTCGAACTGCTCGCCCGACATGCCGTCGTACAGTGCTGTCTTGCCCGAAGACGGAAGGCCTGCCGAACTAAGCAGCGCCTTGATCTCGCTTTCCTTTGCACCGTCGAACACTGCCGTACCGAACCAGATGCCGCGCTCCATGCCGGCAACGACACGAAGCAACATCTCGTCGTCGAGCTCCAGAAGCTGGCCCAACGTCGCAGTTCCCGCAAACTCCTTCTTGATGATCTCGCGAACCGCGTCGGCAGCAGAGTTGAGCTTCATCAGTTCGGCAATCTTCTTGCCGAGCACATGCGCAGCCCAACCGAGGTGAGTTTCAAGAATCTGGCCCACATTCATACGTGAAGGCACGCCCAGCGGATTCAGCACAATCTCCACCGGCGTCCCATCGGGCAGATACGGCATATCTTCCTCAGGAAGAATGCGCGCGATCACGCCCTTGTTGCCGTGGCGTCCGGCCATCTTGTCGCCGACCGACAGCTTGCGCTTCATGGCGACGTAGACTTTGACCAGCTTGATGACGCCCGGAGGCAGCTCATCGCCCTTCTGCAGCTTGGCCACCTTTTCATTGGTGATCTTGCGCAGAACTTCGATCTGCCGCGATGTCATCTCCTCGATCTCATCGATCTGCTCGTTGACGCGAGGATCCTTGTCGGCGTAGCGGATGCGCTTGAGATTCTTGGTCGAGATGCGCTCGATGGTGTCGCGGTCGAGGATCGCTTCCTTGGTCAACAGGCGCTTGTTGGTCCGCTCGTCGTGCAGATCGGCAAGCACTTCCTTGCCGCCAAGGATGGCGTCGAGACGCTTCAAACGCTCGTCAGTCAGAATGCGGATTTCGTCGCCGAGGTTCTTCTCGAGCTTGGCCACATACTCGGTTTCGATCTGCTTGGCGCGCTCGTCCTTCTCCTGACCCTTGCGGCTGAAGATGCGCACATCGACAACCGTGCCTTCAATGCCCGGGGGGCAGGTAAGCGAAGCATCGCGCACATCGCCGGCCTTTTCACCAAAGATGGCGCGCAGCAGCTTCTCTTCAGGCGTGAGCTGGGTTTCGCCCTTGGGCGTTACCTTGCCTACCAGAATGTCGCCGTGCTTGATCTGGGCGCCAATGCGGATCACGCCGCTCTCGTCCAGGTCGCGCAGCGCATGCTCGCTCACGTTGGGAATGTCGCGCGTAATTTCCTCGGGGCCCAGCTTGGTGTCGCGGGCTTCGATTTCGAACTCCTCAATATGCACCGAGGTGTAGTAGTCCTCGCGCACCAGCTTTTCGCTGATGAGGATGGCGTCTTCGAAGTTGTATCCTCGCCACGGCATGAAGGCCACCAGCACGTTGCGTCCCAGCGCCAGCTCGCCCTGTTCGGTGCAGGGACCGTCTGCGATCACCTGTCCCTTGATCACGCGTTCGCCCTCGCGAACAACCGGCTTCTGGTTGATGCAGGTGTTCTGGTTGGAACGCTTGAACTTGATGAGCTGGTAGATGTCCGAACCAACCTCGCGCGAAAGCTGCGTGGGATGATGTTCGCCTTCGACGCGCACGATAATGCGTTCGGAGTCGACTGAGTCCACGATGCCGTTGCGCTTGGCAAGGATGACGGCGCCCGAGTCGCGCGCGGTAACGCCTTCCATGCCGGTACCAACCAGCGGAGCCTCAGCCACCAGCAGCGGCACAGACTGGCGCTGCATGTTGGCACCCATCAGCGCGCGGTTAGCGTCGTCGTGCTCAAGGAACGGCACCAGCGATGCGGCCACCGACACGAGCTGCTTGGGGCTGACGTCGATGTAGTCAACATCAGTACGGTTGACCAGCACAAAATTGCCCTGCCGGCGAGCGTTGACCAGGTCTTCAGTGATCTGGCCCTCTGCGTTGAAATCGATGTTGGCCTGGGCGATGGTGTGCTTGTCTTCTTCCCACGCCGACAGATAGAAGCTGTACGGGATGTAGTCGATGGTCCGCTTGCCGGCCTTCTTGAGCTGACTGCTCAGCTTGATGGCTTCTTCCTTCTCGATGTGGTCGCCCACGCGCAGGCTGCTTTCGCCGGCGTTGACGATCTCAACGAAGTCGAGGATGCGGGAGTCCTTCACCTTGCGATAAGGCGACTCGATGAAGCCGTACTCGTTGATGCGCGCAAAGCAGCTCAACGAACTGATGAGGCCGATGTTCGGACCTTCAGGGGTTTCAATCGGGCAGATACGGCCATAGTGCGTCGGGTGCACGTCGCGGACTTCGAATCCGGCGCGCTCACGCGACAGGCCGCCCGGTCCAAGCGCGGAGAGACGGCGCTTGTGCGTAATCTCCGACAGCGGATTGGTCTGGTCCATAAACTGCGACAACTGCGAAGAGCCAAAGAACTCGCGAATGGCAGCCATGACCGGCTTGGCGTTGATGAGGTCGTGCGGCATGGCCGTCGACAGCTCCTGGTACACGCTCATCTTTTCCTTGATGGCGCGCTCCATGCGCACGAGGCCGATGCGGAACTGATTTTCCATCAGCTCGCCAACGGCGCGCACGCGGCGGTTGCCAAGGTGATCGATGTCGTCCACAACGCCAATGTTCTTGCGCAGCTTGAGCAGGTACCGGATGGTCGCGTAGAAATCTTCCGGCGTCAGTGTGCGGTGATCCAGGTGCGTTGCATCCTGGTTCTCGTAGAGCTTGATGTTGAACTTCAGACGGCCCACGCGCGAGAAGTCGTACTTGCGCGCGTCAAAGAACATGCCCTCGAAGAGCGCCGTGGCGGTGTCGAGCGTCGGCGGATCGCCCGGGCGCAGCTTGCGGTAGATTTCGATGAGCGCCTCTTCCGGCTTGTGCACCGAGTCGCGCTTCAACGTGTTGGTGATGATGTTGCCCACGTCGTCGCGATCGGGGAAGAAGACCTCAAAGCTGGTCGCGCCGCTCGAAAGCACCTTGTGCAGGCGGTCGGCGGTGAGCTCGGCATTGGCTTCAACGATCACTTCGCCGGTTGTGGTATCAACTACATCGGCAGCCGTAAGCGCGCCGTCGAGCTCGGCAGCTTCCACTTCAATCTTGTCGATACCGGCCGCGCGGATGGCCTTCAGGGAGTGCGCCGTGATCTTGCGGCCCGAGTGCGCGACTTCCTCACCCTTGTGCACAACGGCATGCGCGGGCTTTGCGCCCACCAGGTGTGTGCCGGTCTTCGTGTCTGACTGCACGGTCCAGAACAACTTGCTGTCCGCAATCTGAATGCGATCGACGGTGTAGAAGGTCTTGAGAATCTCTTCGTCGGAACGCAGGCCGAGCGCGCGCAGGAAGATGGTTCCCAGGAACTTGCGCTTACGGTCAATGCGGACGTAGAGAGTGTTCTTCTGGTCGTACTCGAACTCAACCCACGATCCGCGGTAAGGAATAATCTTGCCGAGGAAGTATGTGCGGTTGTTGGCGGTCTCAAAGAAGACGCCGGGCGATCGGTGCAACTGCGAAACAATGACGCGCTCGGTGCCGTTCACAATGAACGTGCCGTTCGGCGTCATGAGCGGAATGTCGCCAAAGAAGACTTCCTGCTCCTTGATGTCCTTGATCGACTTGTTGCCGGTCTCCGGATCCTTGTCGTAGATGGTGAGGCGCACCGTAACCTTGAGCGGAGCGGAGAAGGTCATGCCGCGCTCTTCGCATTCCTGCTGGTCGTACTTCAACTGCAGGCTGACCGGGTCGCCGCACTTGTTGCAGAAGTCAGGCGTGTTCTTGTTGTAGGTGCCGCACTTGTGGCAAAGCACATCGCCGGGCAGGAACGGATCGGTGATGACCATCGCGCCGCAATGGATGCAGGCGGTACGAAGGTGATGCAGCCCCTTCAGGTGGCCGCACTTGCATTCCCAGTTGCCAATCGAGTAATCGACGAAATCCAATTGCGAGATCCCGCGGAAATCGGCAATTGGAAAAACGGAAACAAACACCGACTGCAACCCCGAGTCATCCCGCTCGTTGGGCAGCTTGTCCATCTGCAGGAAGCGCTCGTAGCTCCTGCGCTGCACTTCGATCAGGTTTGGGATTTGGGTTGCGGTGGGAATCTTCGAAAAATCGAGCCGGCTGCGAATCGCGCGCTTCTCGTTAGGCATGTTCACTCCTGAGGCTCTTTACTCCGGCTCCCCCAATTCGAGGCATCCCCGGACCGGCGCCCGAGTCCCGGGGCGCCAGTTGATTGCGGTAAGTCAATCGAAAACCGGATAAGCGAACCATTGATATTCAGCCGCTATCCATGCGCTACCGGAAGACCCTGAGGTTGCCCTCAGCCCTTCCGGAAAGAACCAGGCCAGGTTTACTCCATTGCAGAGTCGAGGTTAAGATCCGGTGGCAGGCATTGCCGCAATTCCGGCATTTGCGCTAAACTGCGCTGAAACGGAAGAAGCGAAGGCGCGAAAATTTCGCGCTGGGAAGGTATTGCGGTCAGGGCAACCGTGATGCTCAATCCTGTTCTTTTTGGAGCGGGAGACACAAAAGGCCCGTAAGGACGCAATCCCTCACGAGCGCGGCTTAACGCCTGTGCTCCCATCCGAATTTTTCAGCCCTTGACTCGCCGATTCCAATATTCGCTTCTGCCGCCCGCTCGCCAGCCACACGACCCACGTCAACCGATCTCCGGCCTGGCTCCGGATAACCTATTGACACTAAGGCACTTATCGCTTTGATTGGTTCACTGGAAGCAGGCTTGGCCCCGCCTGATTCCACGAACGATTGCGTGCCATTCCTCGATACCTGTTGCAGCCCAAAGAACGCGCCGTCCAGCACCGGCCCATACGGTAGAAAAACCGAAATGAGCCGAAAAGACGCGCAACGACTATCGTAGCGCGTCCCGGCACGACTTGCAAGCCCTCGAAGGTTACTTGATTTCGACGGTGGCGACGCCTTCGAACTTCTTCTTGATGGCCTCGGCCTCGTCCTTGGTAGCGTTCTCCTTGAGCGGCTTGGGAGCGCCGTCCACGAGATCCTTGGCTTCCTTCAGGCCGAGCGAGGTAACTTCGCGCACTGCCTTGATGGTGTTGATCTTGTTCGCGCCGGCATCCTTTAGAATGACCTCGAACTCCGTCTTTTCCTCAACTGCGGGAGCCGCAGCGGCAGCGCCGCCCGCAACCACAACCGGGGCCGCAGCCGCGGCCGAAACGCCGAGGGTCTCTTCCAGCTCCTTGACCAAAGCTGCTGCTTCCAGCAGGCTCAGGCTAACGATCTGCTCTTTCAACTGTGCGATATCCGCCATTTTCTTCTCCATTCAAAATCCGTTTGAAATTCTCTTACCCAGCCGCCGAACACCGCCGGAAGTTTCCGATGCGCCAGACTTGCGCCCTTCCTGCCAGTCCTACGGCCAAAACCCTTAAAACAGCTTTCAGCTTTTAGCTGTCAGCTATTAGCTAACTCTCGGTTGAACCAACAAGGCTGACTCTCACTATGAAAAAGCTAAAAGCTAATGGCTAAGAGCTAACAGCTCGCGGCAGCTACGCCGCAGCGAACTTTTCCTTCTCCACACCCTGCCCAATCACCACAGCCAGATCGCGGCCAGTGGCGTTGATGACCGTGGCCAAACGCTGCGCCGGCGCCTGCATGAGGAACAGGAGCTTGGAGTAGAGCTCATCCTTGCCCGGCATGGAAGCCAGCGCCTTTACTTCCTCGACGCCCAGCAGTTTGCCATCAACAATGCCCAGCTTGAACTGGAACTCGGCGTTTTCACCTGCCCACTTTGCGAACACCTTGGCCAGAGCCACCGGGTCGCCCGAAGTGAAGGCCACCGAGTTAACGCCCTTCAAACCCTTGAGCGCTTCCTCAACCTGAGTACCCTTGCCGGAGATGGCGGCCAGCTTGTTCTTGACTACGCGATACTTGCCGCCCGCTTCGCGGACAACCTTGCGCAGCTCGTAGTCCTTGGCCACCGTCAGCCCGCTGAAGGTGCCGATAATTGCTGTCGTGGAGCCCTCGAGCTCGCCGGCCAGCAATTGAATCTTCTCTGTCTTCTTTGCCTTTGTAATTGCCATTTTGCGCTCCGCGCAGTGAACAGTGGTCAGTGAACAGTGGACAGTTTCAAATCCTGCCCTCGACCCATATCCCTGCTCTCAAATCTCTCGCTAAACCCGTCATTCCGGACTGAAGCTGAACCCGCGGCACCTGTCCGCTGTCCGCTCGCCTTTTAGTGCTTACCGGCCGCGTCGGCCACTGCCTGATCCAGCGGCACTCCAGGGCCCATCGTCGAGCTGATGGTCATGCTCTTGACGTACTTGCCCTTGGCAGCCGAAGGCTTGGCGCGCATAACAGACGTGATCACCGTGGTTGCGTTGTCGATGAGCTTCTGCGGCTCAAAACTGAGCTTGCCCACCGGCACGTGCACCAGGCTGGTCTTGTCGGCGCGGAACTCAACCTTACCGGCCTTGATCTCCTTCACCGCCGCACCCACATCCATGGTGACGGTGCCGGTCTTCGGATTCGGCATCAGACCTTTGGGTCCGAGCACCTTGCCCAGACGACCCACAACTTTCATCATGTCAGGTGTCGCGATCAGCGCGTCGAAGGCGGTCCAGTTTTCTTTCTGGATCTTCTCCACCATCTCCTCGCCGCCCACAAAATCCGCTCCGGCTTCAGTGGCTTCCTTTTGACGATCACCCGCGGCGATCACGGCAACGGTCTTGGTCTTGCCAAGTCCGTGCGGCAGAACCACGGTACCGCGAACCATCTGATCGGCATGGCGCGTATCGACACCCAGGCGCATGGTCAGGTCGACGGTCTCATCAAACTTGACGTACTTCACCTGCTTGAGCAGGTCTACGGCTTCAGGCAGCGCATACGAAGCCTTATTAACGGCCGCACGCGCCTTCGCAATATTCTTGCTGGATTTCTTTGCCATTCTTTCCTCGTCTCCCACCGCTCTTGCCAGCCCCGCGTTGCGGGGAACCCAGAACCTTTATGCCGGAATTGAATCGTGACATCCGCAGGCTCGAACGGGTCCAAAAGCCGTGGTGCTGTTGACTGTCCAGGGATCTCCCCCAGACACATTTAATTATCATAGCGAAATGGCAGCAGAATTGCAATGAGAAGTCCGACATTGAGCTGCGGTTCGCTGCCCTTTCCCTGCCAGCGCCTCTAGGCTAACTGCTTGCCCTTTACCACAAAATAGAGAAAGACAAATTACGGAAGGCGCCAAAATCCGCACTTGAATTGTGTACACAATTGTGCTTACACTTAGGCAGGCGCGATGGCCGGGCAAGAGCTGGGGTTCGAGTGGGACGAGACCAAGGCCAAGGTCAACCTTGACAAGCACGGCGTCTCATTTTTCACCGCTGCCGCTATCTTCCGAAACGAAAGACTCGAGCGCATTGACGACCGCGAGGATTACGGCGAAATCAGGTGGATCGCCCTTGGCCGCGTGCAAATGGAGGTATACCGTGTCGTATTCACGTGGCGCGCCGAAAACTGCATCCGCATCATCAGCGCACAAAAAGCCGGCCAGAATGAACAGGAAATCTACTACCGCGAAATACTCCCTTAGCCAGATCGAAGAGGTTCGCATGCGCGGGCAGGATTCAACCCGTCCTGACGCTCCGGAAGCCAGACCACTCGGCGAGGAATTCTGGAAATCGGCTCGCGTCGTCATACCAAGCGGCAAGACCTCTGTCCATCTGCGCCTGGATCGCGACATCGTGGAGTGGTTCCGTGCCGGTGGAAAAGGGCATTTGACTCGGATGAACGCCGTGCTTCGCGCTTACATCGATGCACAAAAGCGTATTGCGTAAGAACTAGCGGCATTCGCCTGCACTTTCCCTGCCCAAGCTTTTGTGTCAAACTTCTTGCCATGGGAAACAAAGACAAAGGCAGAAAAGAAACGAAGAAAGCTCCCAAACCTAAGCCCAAACCGGAACCACTGCGGCGGGAAATCTTTACGCCGACGCCGAAGTAAGGCTATCCATCGCGGCGAAACAGGGCGCTTCCTGACCTCACCACCAACAGCGTCCGCGAAGAAGACGCAGCAAGGCTCTCTCTGTCCTCAGAGGGAGCCTTTGCTGTTTTGGATGTATCCGTACCTGATCTGACCGAGATCCCTGGCAGCCCCTCGCACACCAGCCGCCTGTACTTCGACTGCTTACGCATCACAGCAAATTCACATCAAAAGCAGTAACTTCAAAAACAACCGGTTCCCTTGAACGAAATTGCCGGGAGGTGCCCCGATGAGTTGGAAATCCGCTGCAACCCTCCTTACCACCGTCCTGCTGGCCGCCGGCCTGTACGGCCAGCAATCGGCGGCCACGTCCGCAACACCAGAGGCCCTGCCGGAGGCCGAACCCGCACCCCGGCCGGTAATCGGGCTGGCCCTCGAAGGCGGCGGCGCGCTCGGCCTTGCACACATCGGCGTGATCCAGTGGATGGAGGAAAATCACATTCCTGTTGATCGGCTGGCGGGCACAAGCATGGGCGCGCTGATTGGCGCAATGTACGCAGAGGGCATGACGCCCGCGGAACTGCATCGCGTTGGAACCAGCACAGCGTTCAAGAACGTCTTCACTTTGCAGTCGCCTTACAACGACCTGAGCTTTCGCCGGCGTCAGGACCGCTACGAAATTCCGCAGTCATTTACCGTGGGCCTGCGGCATGGAGTACAAGCGCGCAATGGCCTGGTCGCGGAGCGTGGCATTAACGATCTGCTGGCTACCGATTTGGCAAGCTACAACAGCAGCAAGCTCGACTTCGACACCATGCCGATCCCGTTCCGCTGCGTGGCCACTGACCTCACGACGCTCAAGGCAGTCACTTTTTCGCATGGCCCGCTGCCGCTGGCAGTCCGCGCATCCATCTCAATACCCGGCATCTTCGCTCCGGTCAAAACCAGCGATGGGCACTTCCTGGTCGACGGCGGCATCATGAACAATCTGCCGACCGATATTGTAAAGCACGACTTGAAAGCCGACGTGGTGATCGCAGTTTACCTCAAGAGCGACGTGCTGCGTCCAGGCGATACCGGTTCGATCGTCGGCGTGCTCAACCGCGCCTTTTCAGCAGGAATTGAGCAGAACGTAGCGCAGGCCATGCCGCTGGCGAACCTTGTCATCTCAGTGCAGTTCGATCAATTCACCGGAACCGATTACGCCAAGAGCGCGCAGATTATTCAGGCGGGATACGATGCAGCGGAGCAGAATCGTGCAGCCCTGTTGAAGTACGCACTGAGCCCTCGGGATTGGGAGGCGTATCTGGCAGCGCGCACGGCCAGGATTCATGGAAAGCCCGGCGCACTGAGAGACGTTGTAGTGGTGGGCGGTTCTGCCGGGGCCACACGCACTGTTACCACCGATCTGGAGCCGCTCCACGGCAAGCCCATCACCGCGGCCGAAACGATCAACGCGCTCAAACCGATCCAGTCCAACGGCGGATACACCGCTTCGTACGAAACATTCATGCCGGCTTCCGCCGGGTCAACAGCCATCAGCACTCCAGGTACAAAGGTGGATACCGGTATCCAGGTCAACCTGGCCAAAGACACCATCGGACCGCCCTACTTGATCATCGGCCCGGAGGTGACGGCATCCACGTCGAACATCACCCAGGGAGAAATCAACCTTCGCGTCGTAGATCAGAATCTGGGCGGCTTTGGATCTGAGGCACGCGCCACCGTAGAACTCGGCTATCGTTCCTCGCTTGCGCTGGAGTACTACCGCCTGCTTACGCCGTCGGGCTATTTCATTGAGCCGCACGCCGGAGTACTTCGCCAGCCGGTGTACATCTGGGCCAACCAGAAGCGGATTGCGGAGCGCTTCCAGCAAAATCTGACCGCCGGCCTTGAAGTGGGCCGCACGTTCGGCAATTCTCTGCAGCTTTCCGCCGAGTGGCGCGCTCTCGATACGCGCTGGGCCCTCCGCACCGGTTCAGGCGGCGGACCATATATGACCGGCACAGCACAGACAGGTATGTTTCACATCAACGTCGATCGTGCTTCTTCGGGCTCTATTTCACCTAACGGATTTCGGTTGTCGGCATCGGGTGGAGCGTTGTACCACGCAGTCGGCAGCAGCAACACTCCGGTGGCCATGCTCTCGTTCATGCAAACCACATCCTACCGTGACAACAACATCTTCGGCATAGGAGGCGAGGTCAACTCGTACCTTCGCGCCAATGTTGCCGAGCCGTTCCGCTTTACGCTGGGCGGACCCATGCGGCTTTCGGCGTCGTCCATCGACGAGTATCGCGGCACCGACATGTATCTGGCGCATGCCGGTTACATGCGGCGCATCGCGGCGCTGCCCACGGGGCTGGGCCAGGGTCTCTATGGGCTCATCGGTTATGAAGCCGGCCAGGTATGGTCACCCGAGCAGCGGACGTTCATGCGACAGGATGGAGTCGCGGGACTGGTAGGAAACACGCCACTAGGTCTCGTCACGTTTGGAGTATCCGTCGGCGACGCCGGGCATCGCAAAGTGTTCTTCACCATCGGGCGCTGGTTCTGATGCACACTCCACGCAGAATGCTTGAGGCTTGAAACCACATTCCAGCACAATGAAAAAGGGCCTCCCCCGATGGGAAGGGCCTTTTTCATTGGTCGAACGTGAAACGAAGTTATCCGATGACTTCAATGCCCATGGAGCGGGCCGTGCCTTTGATGCTCTTGATGGCGGTTTCAACTGAAGCCGCATTCAGGTCGGGCATCTTCTGGGTGGCGATTTCGCGCACCTGCTGTTCGGTTACTTTGCCCTTCTTTTCCTTGTTGGGCGTACCCGAACCCTTATCGATGCCGGCAGCTTTCTTCAGCAGCACAGCGGCAGGCGGAGTTTTGGTGACAAAGCTGAATGTGCGGTCGGCATAAACGGTGATGACGACCGGAATGATGAGGCCGGCCATCTCCTTGTTCTGCGTGCGCGCGTTGAACTGCTTGCAGAACTCCATGATGTTGACCTGTGCCTGGCCGAGTGCGGGACCGACCGGCGGCGCCGGGGTCGCCTTTCCGGCTTCGATCTGCAGCTTGACGTAGCCGTTAATTTTCTTCGGGGGTGCCATTTTGCTTCCTTCGGAACCCAGCTTCTAGCTCCTGGCTTCTAGCTGTTAGCTGGGTAATTTCCTTGTTCAAATTTTGGCGTTGCGGCCTTAGCGTTCGTTTCAAACCGGTACCCACCAGGCAGGCTCGACCGGCTAGAAGCTTGAAGCTAGTAGCTAGAGGCTGCAACTACTCAATCTTTTCGACTTTGCCAAACTCCAGTTCCACCGGCGTCGAGCGTCCGAAGATGGTGACCATAACCTTGAGGGTCTCGCGATCTTCGTTGATTTCATCCACCACGCCGTTGAAGTTGGCGAACGGGCCGTCCGTGATGCGGACCTGCTCGTTCTTTTCAAACTTGATTTTGAGCCGCGGCTTATCCTTGGAAGTCTCGGACCGGAAGAGGATAGAGCTCACTTCTTCCTCAGAGAGCGCCACCGGCTTGTCGCCCGTGCCCAGAAATCCCGTAACCTTGGGCGTATCTTTCAGAACGTGCCACAGGTGGTTGTCCAATTCCATCTCAACCAGCACATACCCAGGCAGGAACACCCGCTCAACGGTCCGTTTTTTTCCGTTGATAATTTCGGTAACCGGCTCGGTCGGAATCATGACCCGGCCTACACGGTCAGCCAGCCCGAAGGCCTGAACGCGGCTCTCGATGGACTCGCGCACTTTGCGCTCAAATCCGGAGTAGGCGTGCAGGATGTACCACTTGAAGCGCTCGTTGCGCTCCGGCTGCGGTTCCGGTGTGGACTCAGGCTGCGCGGATTGTTCTATCTCTTCTGCCATGCTGCTCTCGTTTCCAGACTGCACCGTTACTGCAATCCTCCCAGTTTGGACAGCAACTGGTGTACGCCGATTTGGAAGACCCAGTCGACCACAAAGAAGAACAGGCCGAACAAGAACACGGCGACAATCACAACCGATGTAGTCACCTGGACTTCTTTTCGTGAGGGCGCAACGACCTTGCGCATCTCCGCGCGGACGTCTGTGATGAAACGGGTCAGATTGTTCCACCAACCCATCGCACTACCCCCAAACTCCGAAATGGCGCCTGGCTCCTGCCGCTTGGCGGAACGATCGTCGCCTCTTTCGATTGCCGTTTTCGTTGCCATACTGATTAATCCTTTGCGCCCGGCTTACTGTCCGGCGCATCCTCTAACGACCCGCTGTGGTCAGCACTTGATCCTATTGTCTCAGAAAGCCCAATTCAGCCTGCTTCAGCTGAGTAGGAGCCCTGTGTTTACAACATTCTGGCCTTGCAAAATCTGGCAGGGGCGGAGGGATTCGAACCCCCAAGTTCGGTTTTGGAGACCGACAGTTTAGCCATTGAGCTTACGCCCCTGAATGCAGCTACCAGCTTCCAGCTATTAGCCTGTTCTTGGGAAAGCCGGAAACTCCAGGTTTCGCCAATGCATAAGCTAAGAGCTAATCGCTAAAAGCTGAGAGCTGCTCTACTTCGTTTCCTTGTGTACCTGGTGCTTGCGGCAACGGTTACAAAACTTCTTGAACTCGAGACGGCCCGTGGTCGTCTTCTTGTTCTTGGTCGTCGAGTAATTCCGTTCCTTGCACTCAGTGCACTGCAATGTGATAATTTCCCGCATTTCAAACTCCAGTGATCAGTTTTCAGTTGTCGGTTCTCAGTATTGCCTGGCCTCTCCACAGCATCGATTCTGTGAGTGGCATCGACTGATTACTGACAACTGACTACTAACAGCTCTACTTAACAATCTCCGACACTGTACCGGCGCCTACCGTGCGGCCACCTTCGCGGATGGCGAACCTCAGGCCCTTTTCCAGCGCCACCGGCGTGATCAGCTCTATCTCAAGCGACACATTGTCGCCCGGCATCACCATCTCTACGCCTTCCGGCAGCTCCGCCACTCCCGTCACGTCTGTCGTGCGGAAGTAGAACTGCGGTCGATAGCCCTTGAAGAACGGCGTATGACGGCCGCCCTCTTCCTTCGACAACACGTACACTTCGCTCTTGAACTTGGTGTGGGGCGTAATCGACGCCGGCTTGGCCAGCACCATGCCGCGCTCAACGTCTTCCTTCGGCGTGCCGCGCAACAGAATGCCCGCGTTGTCGCCCGCCATGCCCTCGTCCAACTGCTTCTTGAACATCTCGACGCCCGTGCACACCGTCTTGCGCGTATCGCGGAAGCCGACGATCTCCACATCCTCGCCTACCTTCACGCGGCCACGCTCGATACGGCCCGTCACCACCGTGCCGCGGCCGGAGATTGAGAAGATGTCTTCGATCGGCATCAGGAACGGAAGATCGATAGCGCGGTCGGGGCGGGGAACGTACTTGTCCACCGCATCCATCAACTCGTCGATCTTGGCCTCCCACTGCGCTTCGCCATTCAGCGCGCCCAGTGCAGAGCCGCGGATCACCGGTACGTCGTCGCCCGGGAACTGGTACTTCGAAAGAAGTTCGCGGACTTCCATCTCCACCAGGTCGATCAGTTCGGCGTCATCCACCGCGTCGCACTTGTTCAGGAACACCACGATGCAGGGCACGCCTACCTGGCGGGCCAAAAGCACGTGCTCCTTGGTCTGTGGCATCGGACCGTCGGTCGCCGCCACCACCAGAATCGCGCCGTCCATCTGCGCCGCGCCCGTGATCATGTTCTTGATGTAGTCGGCGTGGCCGGGGCAATCCACGTGCGCGTAGTGACGGTTCGCCGTCTCGTATTCCACGTGCGCCGTCGCGATCGTGATGCCGCGCTCGCGCTCCTCCGGAGCGTTATCGATCGAATCGAACGACCGGAACGAATTCTTCGGGTTGTGCTTCGACAGAACCTTCGTGATGGCCGCCGTCAACGTCGTCTTGCCGTGGTCGATGTGTCCAATCGTTCCCACGTTCACGTGCGGCTTCGAACGATCAAATTTTTCCTTCGCCATAAAAGTCTCAAATCCCTTTCATCGCTCTACTGCTCGTTGCTACAAGGGGCGCCGGCGGTCCGGCTCCAGCCCCATTAACTTGATACTGCCGACTACCCTTTGCTCCCGTATTAAAAAACTGAAAGCTGGAAGCTGATAGCTGACGGCTCACTGAACTCAGTAATACGCGTAGGCCTTCAAATATCTTTGCCGCAGTTCTTCCGGCACGGCCTCAACTAACTGCAGATAACGCTCACGGGTAAGAGCCTGATCCGACACCGGAAGCGCCTCGTACAAACGAATCGCATCCTTGCCCAGATAACCGCGCTTGAGAACCATCTCATAGTCGCGAATGCGAAGGCCGGAACGCTTGACCCGATTAAGAAAGACCTCTACGTCCCGAGCATCGAATGCAGCATCGATCAGCGCATGAAGCTGCTTGTATCCTTGCTCATCCTGAACCGCTATGGCCGCTTGCTCAAACATCGTGATCCTTCACTCTAACCAAATTCACTTCTCAAAAAACTCTGGAGCGGGAGACGGGACTCGAACCCGCGACCAACAGCTTGGAAGGCTGTGACTCTACCACTGAGTTACTCCCGCCCACAAACAGCTATTAGCCATTAGCTTTTGGCTCCCAGCTTCACCATGCCGCGCCATACGTATCAACCACCCTGGTCGCGGTACAACCTGAAAGCTGATAGCTGAAAGCTAACGGCTGATTTTATGGAGCTGATGACCAGGATTGAACTGGTGACCTCTCCCTTACCAAGGGAGTGCTCTACCAACTGAGCTACATCAGCTCTGCATAGACAGATAGCCGAAATGCTGCTAGCTGTCCTTCTCCCCGCCACGTCGAATCTTGGTGGCTTGCAGGGCTAATACTGTTCTCAGGGCCAGCCCACCAATAATGATGAGTGGAACGAGCCTGAGTTGCACTTGCCTGCCCCAGATCAGGATCTTGCCGGGGTCCATTGTGAGCCAGACGAGTGCTGCCAAAACCGCGTACAACGAGAGGGCAATCCAGGACTTTTTTTGCAACTCCGAACCGCTGGAGTGTGCGCTCTCGCCGATGTGCTTTTTCCCGGCCGTTGAAAGCTTGTCCCGGCCAGGCTCTTCGCGCATCGCAATCCCTCAATACTTATGGTGCACAGGGGAGGATTCGAACCTCCGTAGCTCGCAAGGAGCGGCAGATTTACAGTCTGCTGCCATTAACCGCTCGGCCACCTGTGCACGATCAAAACGCCCGGCAACGATGGCCTGCTGCAGGGTCTTCAAGCACGCTTCCTGCACCCGGTTTAGATGCCACTTCAGCGCATTAAACCCCGTCCGGAAGAGCCCGGAAATTTGGAGCATGCACCTCAGTGGGATCGCCGCGGAGGACAGGCCCGGCGCTTACCAAACCCAAAATACGCCGGTGAAATCATCTTGGTTCCAGAGTCCGTTTTATGGTTCGGGATGTGGAGCTGGCGAAGGGATTTGAACCCCCGACCCTCTGATTACAAATCAGATGCTCTACCAGCTGAGCTACGCCAGCCCTAACCACAGGCGAACCGCCTCGGAAAGCCTGAAACCGTGCCGCCCCATGCCGTAGACACACTTCCACTATGGACACAACGTGGCACAAAAATAAAGGTTAGCACACCGCGAGGAGCGGAGCAAACGGGGAAAGACAGGGGACAGTGAACAGTGGTCAGTTGGCAGTTGGCAGTTGTCGGGGATTGCGGGGGTGGGGGTGTTTTTGGGGTTTGCATAGAAATTGAGCTGAAACGGGAAAAATTGGTACATGGGGTTGTGAAAGCAGCTTCCCTGCCAGCTTTTGGCTATTAGCTGTTAGCTCTTAGCTCCTGCATGTGGCGGGTGAGGTATTGCCGGGTGGCGGGGTTCGCGGGGATTGAGGGGATTGAGGAGATGTAGGCATCTTGCGGGATTGGGGGATGGATGAGGCATTTTAAAGCTACGACATTACGGACTTTGCGGGATTACCTGGTGAAGAAGGCCGGGGGATTGAAGCCGCGGCGGTTCGCCCGACAGGATGCGGCGCTTTGCAGGCGGCTGGACGAGTCGCTGCTGGGGTTCAGGGCGGCGCGCAGGCTGGTTGCGGACGCGGACAAGCGGAACTGGCTGAGCTCGGTGCGGAGGGCGACCGGCGTTCCGGCGAGCGTGCTGGCGAAACGCCTTGGCGTGAGCGAAACCGAGGTATTTCGACTGGAGAAGGCAGAGAGGGAGCGCCGGCTCGGAGTTGCAAATCTGCAACGGGCCGCGGAGGCGCTGGGGTGCGAGCTGGTTTATGCGCTGGTGCCGGCGGAGGGTTCGCTGGAAGATCTGGCGGCGGAGGAGCGGGAGGTTCGCGAGGCAGCGCGCGCGATGGCGGAGCAGAGCCGGCGGCAGAATAAAGACCGGATTGAGAGATGGCTTGACATGGATGAAGCAACACGGAGGCAGATGAGGAAGACTCTGCGGAAGATGGGGATCAGGGTGAGGTGAGTGAGAGGCAGTTGTCAGTGGTCAGTGGTCAGTGGTCAGTTGCCAGTGGACAGTGGACTGGCGGTGGGGGTGTTGTGGCTGGAGGCGGGGATCGGGAGAAGAAGCGTGGGAGCGGGAAGGTTACGGTGCCGGGGCGGAAGAGGCGGCGGCAGATTGAGGTGGTGCGGTCGGCGGAAGCGGAGTGCGCTTTGCGGCTGGAGCGGTTGCCAAGACGGCTGGAGAGACTGGATGCGGATCGGGTGACGGAGATGATGGCGGATGACGCAATCGGTGGGAACATCAAGGCGACGAGGCTGCTGCTGAAGATGGCAGGCATGTTCGGCGGCATGGAAGAGGATGAGGCTCCGCGGAGGAGTAAGAGGCGAGATTGGCGGGATTGAGAAACAGCTACCAGCTTCTAGCTGCCAGCTACTAGCCCATTTCTTGCACGGGAAACGGCTTTTCAGTTGTCAGTTGTCAGTTGTCAGTTATCAGTTGTCAGTTGTCAGCGGTTGCGGGATGTTGTGAGTGTTGGTGGGGGCGAAGAGTCTGCGGCTCCGGGGCGCGGGGTTCGTTGGATTTTGATGGAGAAGATTGATTGTGTGATATCCCCGGTCTCCAAGTGCGAGAGACCGTGGGCACCTGGCCGACACGGTTATCTAATCATGCCCCTCCGCAGGGAGGGCGCGTATGATTGACCCTATCTTTAAAACTGGGGGGCCGGACATGTTCGACGCATACAGCGCTCAGTCCAGAACCATCGGCGATCTATTAAGCGACAGCCTCAAGGGCACCATCGTTGTACCTAAATTTCAACGTGGATACAGTTGGGGAAAGAAGCATGTGAAGGATTTTTGGGCAGACGTTGCTGAGTTCCAGAAGGAGTCATCAACCAAAGGTGGCCGAGATGCCCATTTCTTTGGACCCATCGTTGTCATGCAACATGAAGATAACAAACTCATCACATATATTCTTGATGGCCAACAGCGGCTGGCAACCGCTACCATTTTCTTCAGCGTGTTGCGTGACCTGGCATACGAACTGCAAACCTCGGAAGGCAAGAGCTTTGGAGATGACGTTCAGAACCATCTAATAACAAAGGAGGATTACGGATTCTGTCTTCAAATGGGAGTGCTAGACAACGATTTCTTCCGCAACACAATTCAGACCTACCCATCGACTGCTACGAAGGCAAAAATCAAATCCCATAGGAATATCTCCACAGCACGAAAAATCCTCTACGACACCATAAAGCCAACGCTTCCATCTGATCCGGCTAGTGCCGTCAAGCACTTGTCTTCCTTGCGGACTATTGTCCGTAGGGACTTGGTTATGGCTTCGATTCCGGTTCGATCCCAACGCGATGCATTCAAGATCTTTGAAACGCTTAACGATAGGGGGCTCCGGCTCTCTGTGCCTGATCTGCTGCTCAATTTCCTGATGGGCCTCGCAGCGAGCGATCCTGAGCGTGACCAAATCAGGAAGTATTGGGACGGGATGATTGAGGGCATGGGGAAGAAGGATGTTGGGCAATTCTTACGCCACATCTGGGTATCAAAATATGGGGACCTGAAGAACATAGACTTGTACACTGCGCTTAAGAAACACGTCGAGGATAAAAAGGTAAAAAGCCTAGATTTTGCCCAAACCTGTTCCGAGGAATGCGAGAAGTACATTGAGCTGCTACGGGCAAACAAGAATGACTTAGGTGAGGGTGCGGCAAAGAGTGTAGGTGCGTTGGTTAACGACCTTGGCTTTGAACAGACATTGCCATTGCTGCTATCCACGCATATGCTGCTTCACAATGTTGACCTCGATAATGTCTCCAGGCTCGTATTGGTGTATGTAACGCGGTACTCGATGCTTCTCGGTTTAGATATCTCTGGACTAGAGAACACTATGTACGCGCTGGCCAAGGAGATTAGGGCGCTTCCAAAAGGAAAGGTAATCGCGCACATTAAAGACACTTTGGTAAAGAGAGCCCCAGATGATAAACAATTGCTCGCCATGAAGGTAGAGGGAGAGCAGATGGAGTTGATGCAGCAAGACGCGGTTTACATAATGTCGAGACTTGCGAACAAGATGCAGTCAAATACCAAAGAGGTCGCCCTGAGCGAATCGAACCTTGAGCACATTTTCCCAAAGAACCCCTCCGCAGAGTGGAAAAATCAGGACGAGTTAGAGGAATATCTCTGGCATCTGGGCAACCTGACGATGCTCGGAAAGCGGTTGAACGGAAATATTGCCAACTCGGGATATGACAAGAAGAGAGCGTACTACAAGAAGACGACTGAGTTGGCCATGACCCAAGACTTAGCGAAGACATATGCAAAGTGGGACGTGGCCGCGGTACAAAGCCGAGCGAAGCAACTGCTACCGATGATCCTTGAGGTATGGAACTTCAACAACACCTCGTATGTGTGATAGGCGGGTTGCCTCAATCCGCCGACCCATGCCAAACCAAATGAGGGAATCCGGCCCCTCGCCTCTCGGGTCTGGGAATGGAAGCTCCCGACCCCGCGCCGGATCACTATCGAAAAGTCTTAGTGCAAGTCGGCTTAGCGCACCTTATTGTCGTCCCGTCGGGACAATCTGCAATCTCACCATCCGATTTATACGGCGGCTTGGGTGATGTATTTGCTGAGGATATATCCGGGGGGGTGAACGCGGCTTTGCCGCGTTGGGATTGCTGACAAAGTGAAAAAGCATTCCCTCAGGGCCTGAAGGCCGACTGATTTGGAAGGTACTATGTACGGCCTAAAGAGGCTGCGGAAAAAGTCGATGTACCGGGTTTTTGCAAGAACGAACATTGCGCAGGGGCTAAAGCCCGCGTTGATTCTGCTGCAATTTCGGCACGACTGAAAGTCGTGCCCTGATACAAACCTCGCGACAAAGGGTTCTTCCGCAGCCTGTAAAGGCCGTACCCTTCAAAGACCAAGACTTCATCATCAACGACAGTGGTCAGTGGGGGCAGTATTCAAGTTGACGAGGGGATGAGGAGGAGTTTGTTGTATCCCAGGTACGCAAAGGCTAGAACTGGTTGCATCAATGGCTTGAGCCGCTAAGCATCCCTCAGGGGCTAAAGCCCAATATTTATGGGCTCTTTGCGGCACGGCTAAAGCCATGCCCTTTCAAAAATGGATCTATACAACCCGTACCAGGCACCGGGGGCACGCGGCAAGGTTTGTGGTATACCACTCATGAATCGAAAGAGCCTATTCATGAATGGGGCATCCGGCACCAATGGCTTGAATCGCTGAGGCAACATCCCTCAGGGGTTAAAGCCCAATATTGATGAGCCCTTTGCGGCACGGCTAAAGCCGTGCCCTTTCAAAACCGGATTTATGCAACCAGCTCTAGTGGCGGTCGTGATCGTGATCGCGATCGTGGTCGTGACGCCATCTCCAATAGTCATTTCTGTCGTTGTCATCGCGCCTGTGAAAGTCCATGTGACGGCGATGAGTTTCACTTTCCCACTGAACGTAGAATCCGCTCTCCGGAGCCCATGCGCGGTACTGATGACCGTAAGAATCGTAAACGCGCGCATGAGCGGTGCAGCCGGTGCCGAACACCGCAGCGACCAGAGACATTGCGAGCAAGAGATGAGTGAGTTTCTTTGCGGGGGAATTCATGGTTACTCCTTTCATCGACTTTTCTCCGTCGTGTGCCACAGGACGGGGTAGATGCCACGTGGGTGAATGCGGTTGCTCGCGGAAGCAGGCGCGGGTTTTGGCAAAACCGGTTGATTTTGATTTTGTGGTTTGGAATCAGGGAGGTGCGAGGGCAGTGGTCAGTAAGGCAGTTTACGAGTTTACGAGTTTATCAGGGGATGAGGGTGGTGGATCCCCGGTGCCCAAAGGCGAGGCACCGGGGGCACCCGCTATCCAATAGCGAGGGTTGCGATGCCACCACCCACTTGATTGATTGTCAGGCTACGGCGCGGCGGTCTGCTGTGTTTTTGCGGCGTTCGAATTTGAAGTCGCGGCGGTCTGGAGCGCCGGAGCGGCGGTCGGAGAATCTTTTGCGCTGATCATAATTCCTTTCCATGGACGCGGGCAGAGCGATGGGGCCGGAGGGCTGCGCGGAGTTGCCGGGGCCGGCGGCGTTGTGCTTCATCTCATACGCCGGGTTCTGCCGTGTGGAGGGCGCTTCGGTTTCGGCCGGAACCTCGGAACTGCCGGTGAGCAGCTTGTTGACGATGGGGATGTTGGCACGCTCTTTCTCAATGAAGTCGACGCCGTCGACGGTGAGCGCAAACTGGGCATTGTCGGTTTTGGAGATGTAGCCGCGCTGGTGCAGGTACCAGAGGGTGAAGTCGAGGAGGTCGCGGGGGAAGCCCATGCGCTCTTCGATCTCTTTGAGGGTGACTCCGGGCATGTTGGGGCTCCGGCGACGCCTGTAATAGAGGACGACGAGGAGGGCCATCCGGCGATTGAGCTCGCCTTCGCGGGTGTCGAGGAAATCGACTGTGGACGAGAGCGGCGTGTCCCACTCATCTTTGCGCATGGCATCGTACTCGGCGCGGCGCTTGCGGTCAGAGAGCACGTCGTGGGCGGTTTTCAAGAGGCGGAACATTCCGGCGTCGCCCGATACCTGATTGTCAGGGTGATAGCGGGCGGCGAAGAACTGATAGACGCGATGGATGGTTTCGGCGTCGGCAGTGGGGCTTATCTGGAGGAAATCGTAGTAATCGATCATCCGGGTTCGCGCCTCTCAGGGGTTGACCTATTCTGCCACACGCATGGGTAAGGTGGGAACCCGGGATTGAAGCGATTTCTTTGCGGGGTGGCTGCTTGACAGTGCGGATGAGCGGCGGTGAAGCGCTGAGGGGGCGGCAGGAGTTCTGGGTCGCGGCCTCCCATCCTTTGAGCGGAGAGTGCTGGAAGGATGGGCGGCCGGTGACGATTTGAGGAGACTTAGTGCGGGCTGGGCTCAGGGTTTGAGGAAGTTCCAGCGCGAATTGTCGCTTTTGGGGTCGAACTTATCGAGCGTGGGGGTTCTGCCGCCGATGGCGGTGAGGACCCAGGGCTCGGTTGAGTTGGGAATTGCCTTGGGCATGATGCGGTAGTCGCCGTCAATGAGCTGATCGATGCGCCAGAGCTGCTCGGGTGCGCCGGTGAAGGCAGGGACGGTGACGACTTCGCCTTCAGCGGTGGCGGCGAGGGCGCGGTCAGTGCCGGCGATGGTGATTCTGAAGTAAGGCGAGCCGGGATAGCCGCCGACGTTGGCCACAGGGCTGATGGTCCACTTCTGGCTGGGGCGGACCATGTAGTCGTTGAGGCGGACATCGATGTTGCCCTTGGGCCAGTTGGGCTCGACCTGCGAGAGCTCCTGATTGGGGACGGGGCTGACGGGGCCGGTGGGCGCGCGCATAAAACCGGGGCCGCGCGGCGGGTTGGGCATGCGGACGAAATCGACGGCAAGCTCAAGAGCATAGCCGCCGCGCTCGGACTGGATTTCGTAGGTGCCTTCCTGGAAGTTGTCGCCGGCGATGGGCCAGCCGTCTTTCCACATGAGGGGGCGAATGTCGAGCACGCTGCGGCCGCCGCGGTCGAGGTCGGCCTCGTAGTGGCAGGAAAACTTCTGGACGCCGTTGCCCAGGTCCAGGAGTCCGAAGTGGCCGAGGCCAATGTGGCGTCCACTGGCGGCTGCGAAGAGTTTGCCGCCGCCACGGAGCATGTCCATGCCCATGTTGTCGAGAAAGGGGCCGGTGGGTTTGCGGGAGCGGCCGACGCGGATGTTGTAGGTGGAGTTGGCGCTGTCGCAGCAGGTGCCGTGAGTGCCGAGCAGGTAATACCAGCCATCGCGATACATCATGGCCGAGGCTTCCGTATCGATGGCGATGTTGACGGGCTGGTTGCCGGGAACGCGCTTGGCGGTTTTGGGTTCAAGCTCGACGATGCGGATGTAGCCAAAGTACGTGCCGTATGTGAGCCAGAGCTTGCCCTGGGCGTAGAGGAAGGATGGATCGATGGCGTCGGCGTCTTCGATGCCGTTGGTGGAGGCGACGACGGTGTTGTCTTTGAAGCCGAAGTCGGGCGATGTGGGATCGAGGGTCTTGGTCCACATGGTATTGATTGCGCCGGCGTGTCCGCCATTCATGCCGCCGCCCTTGGAGGCGTAGGCGACGAAGTATTTGTCGCCGAGGTGGATGACGTCAGGAGCGAGACCGCCGCCGGGACGCACAGCGCCGGGATGCCAGGTCCAGCCGTCGTCAGAGATGAGACCGCCGCCGCCGGTGCCGAACGTGTAGTACTTGCCGCCGCACTGCATGATGGTGGAGGGATCGTGGATGTAAGGCTCGCCGTCCTCGGCCGAAGCCGGTTGAAGTGCGCAAAGAGATACAAGAGCAAGGCAGGCTGCGGTCACAAGGCCGATTGCGGCAAATCGATGGGACTTCATGGTTACTCCAAAAACTTGAATGATCGCATGTGGGACAGCGATGCGTCCGGCGCTACTTAAGGTTGATGGTGATGTCTTTGATCGGCGTACCGTCGTCGCGGATAAAGCGCACGCAGAAGTCGCTGAGGCCCGGGCCGTTGATGACAGCGCCGCGAATGATGTTCCTGCCCTTGTTGAGCGTGATGCGTTTGGAGACGGCATCGTCGACGATCATGTGGCGGTCACCGAAGATGTCTACGACCTCCTGGCCATTGAGCCACCACATGGATGCGGAATTGGAGCCGACGGCAAGACGGACGTTCTTCATTTCTCGGGGACTGTCAACGACGGTGACGGCCCAGAAGATGACGCCGTAGGTCGGCTTATTGAGGCCGTAGGCAAAGCGGAAGACCTTGGCATTGAAGGTGGGCGTATCGAGCGCGTGCCAGGCAAGTTCCTGTCCGTTGGCCGTGACCTTGTCGCCGTTCTTTGGGACGCCGGTGAACTGGTTCGGGAAGTATTCAGTGGTCAAGGCCTCGCGCACGTAGCTATCAGTAAAGACGGCGTTGCTGCGGTTGGGCTTGACGATGGGCTCGAGGAGCAACCATCGCTGCAGGAAGCCCTCGGGGTCCGTGGCCTTGGGGCCTGCGGCAGCCGGACTGAAGTAAGGCGCGATGCTGCGATGCGTATCGACGGGATCGGGCGCGCGAGGCGGAAACGAGGGCTGAGCCGAGATGGCTTGAATAGTAGATACGGCCATGATGCCCGTTGCGAGCATCATGATTTTGCGAGACACACTCATGGTTGGCCTTCGAATGGAGGTTTCTTCAGTTGCAGCTGAACGGATCAATGTAAGCGATTCGGGAGGGGGCGTCAATAACGGAAGTCACACGATGTGTGACGTTGATTGGCCGGCTAAAGTTTGAATGCCGACCAATGACCGCTACCAAGCAGCCGAGAGCAGGGAAAGGAGCTCTTCGCTGGTGAGGGGGAGCGGATTGGCTTTCATGCTGCCGGCGCGGGCGGCTTTCTCTACTACGCCGGGCAGGTCGGCCGTGGTGATACCCCAGGCGCGGAGCGGCGGAACGTTGAGCTCGGCGCAGAGCACTCGCACCCACTCGATGCCTTCTTCCGCGGTTGCGTCGCTGCGGCCGGTGAGCAGGCGCGCGATGGCCACGTAGCGTTCGAGAGCCGGAAGCTGCGGAGAGCCGGCGCGGAGGGCTGCAACGTTGGCGGCCATGCCGTGCGGCAGGACCGCGGCGCAGAGCGCGCCGTGCGGAGCTTTCCACGAACCGCCGAGCGGAGAAGCGAAACCGTGGACGACGCCGAGACCGGCATTGGCGAGCGCTAGGCCACCGAAGAGACTGGCGAGGGCCATGTCGCGGCGGGCATTGCGGTCAGATCCATCATGAAAGACACGACGCAGAGCACCGGCGGCACGGCGAATGCCTTCAACACAGAGCGCGTCGACGAGCGGATTGGCGCGTGAGCTGACGTAAGGCTCGATGAGTTGCGTGAGCGCGTCGAGGCCGGTGTGTGCGGTGACGGCGGGCGGCAGGCCGTAGGTGAGTTCGGGATCGACGACGGCGACGCGCGGCAGCATGAGCGGGCTGCGCAGGCTTGCCTTGATGCCGTGCTCTGTTGAGCCGAGAACCGCGTTACGGGTGACTTCGCTGCCGGTGCCGGCGGTGGTGGGCACAGCGATGAACGGCAGAGACGGAGCGGTGATGGTGTTGCCCTTGCCGACGACTTCAAGGAAGTCGAGCGGTTCGCCGCCGTTGGTGGCAATGATGGCGATGGCCTTGCCCGCATCGATGGCGCTGCCGCCGCCGAAGGAAACTACGACGTCGCATGCGGCGGATTGTGCGAGGCGAGCGCCCTGGCGGATGAGTTCGACGGTGGGCTCGCCGGGCGTAGGAAATACCTGCGCATTGAGTGTTGAGATGAGCGATGCCGCGCGCACAGTGGAGGAGCCGGTGACGACGAGCGGGCGCGCGCCGAACGAGCGCACCAGGTCAGGGAGCGTGGCGGCTGCGCCTTCTTCAAAGACGATGCGGGTGGCGGTGGCGAACTCGAAGCGCATGGTTTACCAGTCCTGCGGATCGGGGAAGACTGGATTGTATTTTGTGCTCTGGCGCGGCTCGGCCATCATATCGGCAACGGTATCGCGCCATTTGGCGTAGTGGGCTGTCTCGCGGTGCGAGGCTTGCGCATCGGACGTGCGATAGGCTTCGACGAGCACGAAGCGTGTAGCGTCGTCCTGCTGCTGCACGAGGTCGAAGCGGGCGATGCCGGGCTCCTGAATGCTGTTGCGCGCATTTTCAAGCGTGGCCTGCGTGAAGGCGGCAACCGACTCGGGCTTGACATGGATGTGCACGTGAACGATGAACATCGGAATTTCCTCCGTTTTCTATGGTAATGCTCAGAGATATGTGGCTCTGCTCCCTGGTTCATTCGAAGTATGGCGAGCAAGGTTACAGGTGCCTTTCATCGAAATTGAAACGTTTTTGGCTTTTGGGTCACTACCCAGCAGACGATTTGCCTTGACATATTGAAGTTGAGGGGCAAATCTGATTGCAATCGATTTTCTCCGAGGTTTTCCCCAATGAATGGCAAAAAGCTTGCTTGGATGCTGGCCTTTGTGCCGGCGGTTGCTCTTTTGTTTGCCGACCTGCCGGTGAGTGCGCAGACTGCGCCTGCGCGTAAACCCCGCATCGCGGTGATGGATTTTGACTACGCGACGGTGAGGACGAATGCCGCGGCATTCTTCGGCTCGGACATCGACGTGGGCAAAGGCATTGCCGACCTGCTGGTGACCGGCCTGGTGAAGGACGGATCGTACACGATCATTGAGCGCAAGGCGTTGGACAAGATCATGGCCGAGCAGAACTTCTCAAACTCAGACCGCGCCGACCCGACCAGCGCGGCGAAGATCGGCAAGCTGCTGGGGGTGGACGCGATCCTGGTAGGCAGCATTACCAAGTTTGGCGATGAGACGAAGAAGACCGGACTGGGCGGTGGAGGCGGAGGTTTTGGCGGATTCGGGCTGGGCGGTTTCGGCCACTCGAAGTCAAACGCCAATGTGGGTATCGACGCGCGGCTGGTGAACGTGGACACGGGCGAGATTATGGCGGTGGCTGAGGGCCAGGGCACGTCGAGCCGGTCAAGCACGAGCCTGGGCGGCGGAGGCGGCAACTGGCACGGATTTGGCGCGGGCCATGCCGACTTTGGCAGCAGCGACTTCCAGAACACCATCATTGGCGAAGCCACCAAGAACGCGGTGGACCAGCTGACCACGAGTCTGGTGGGCGATGTGTCGAAGGTGGGCGTTCGCACCATTACGGTGGAGGGGCTGGTGGCAGCAGTGGACGGCGGCCAGGTGATTCTGAACGTGGGCACACGGGCCGGCGTGAAGGTGGGCGACCAGTTGGACGTGATGCGCGTGACACGCGAGATCAAGGACCCTGCGACCGGGAAGGTGATTCGCCGGATGACGAGCAACGTTGGCGTGGTGAAGGCGACGGATGTGGACGACGGTTCGGCGGTGTGCACGCCAGTATCCGGCAGCGACTTCAAGGTTGGGGACGCCGTAAAGACAGTAACTCAGTAACGGAGGAAGGCAGTAGAAGATGCCCGCCGGGCCTGGGGCCTTGCGGGCATTTTTGCGTCTGCGGAATTCCCATTTTGGGAACGCATCAGATACTGCGAAAGTCCTCTTGCAGAAAGGAGTAATGAGGTAGATGATTCGATTGCCATTCCATGCGAACTCATCTTTGCAGTTACTGGGCTGAAGTGTGTCTTGAAAGGTCTAATTATGAAGAAACTTATCGCTCTTTTTCTTTGCATCCTGTTTCCAACATGCGCCTTCGCGGGAGAGAACAGCTACAAGATTGTCTACGATGGTGGATCACTTTCCAACTCGAAAGCTGGAACCGACATGAAGCTCCTCATCGAAGGCACCAACATCAAGGTCATGGACAAGAAGGCAGAAATCACAACGATCCCCGCCGCATCCATCACGGAAATCAGCTACGGACAAGATGTTCATCGACGGATCGGTGCAGCTATTGGCGTTGCCGTGATTTCGCTCGGCATTGGCGCGCTGCTGGCTCTTACCAAGTCAAAAAAGCATTACGTTGGACTGACATGGGATAACAACGGCCAGAAGGGCGGATTTGCATTCCAGGCAGATAAAAACGACTATCGGGGCCTCCTGGCGGGACTTGAGGGCGTTACGGGAAAGAAGGCCGTGAACTCCGACACCATGACAGTGAAGAACTGAGTCACAGATTGTGCTTCGGACCGCATTGTTGAGCCGCGCTCCGCAGAGAAGTACTCCTGACATACCGGGCAAGCCCGGGATGTTACGCTCATTCGTGACGGCTGTTTGAGCCGTACGCATGAAACGACGTACGCGAAGAACGCTTCTGGTGGTGGCCATTGTGCTGGTTTTGTTGGCGCTGGCCGTCTTTCTGCGGTCGAAGGCTCCGCCGGAGGCAGCGCGGCTGCTGCCGGAGTCGGACGGCATTATTTATATCAATTTCAAGCCGATCAGGACCTTTACCCACTTCAAGGCGCTGAAGCCGCCGGAGCGGGTTCCGGAATATCAGCAGTTTGTGGACGCGACCGGAATTGACTGGGAGCGCGATCTTGATCAGGTGGCGATTGCGCTGCACCGGATGCCCGATCCGAATGGGCCGAACGGGCCGGTGGCCTACTCGATGGTGCTGGTGGGCAAACTGACGGGCAAGAGGCTGAACAACTGGCTTGAGGCGCACGCGGAGTCGCGCGAAGTTTACGGCGGTCACACGATCTACGACATTCCTTCTGAAGGGCGCACGGTGCGGGTGTCGCAGATTGGTTACGACATGATTGCGGTGTCAAATACGCCGACGCCGGAACAGATTCACTCGATGCTGGACCGGCACCGTGCGGCGGCGTTGCCGTTTGCGGGCTCGTCGCTGCTGGAGCACTACTACAGGGAGATTCCGCTGCTCTCGATTGCCTGGGGCATGGGGCAGATTGGCGCGCCGTTCTCAGAGAGCGGGGCGATCAAGATTTTCGGCTTCTCACTGCCGATTGAGGCGGACTCGACGATCATTGCGAGCATTCGCTGGGCCGGGTCGCTGCACCTGCGGGTGGTGGAGATTGCTCCGGACGAAAGTACCGCCGCGTCGCAGGCCGCTTCACTGGCGACGCTGGTGACGATGGCTCGCGGCTTTACCGCGCCGCTTGGCGACAATCCGGCCAACAACGGGCTGAAGGAGTTGCTGAAGACGGCGGAGGTGGACCAGAAAAAGGACCGGGTGGTTTTGACGGCGACGATCTCCCCTGCCCTGTTTTCAACCGCCGGGAATCTCCCTGCGGATGGGGCAACCAAGCCTGCAGATAACGCAACCAAATAGCTAACGCGCTTTCCCAGTTGAGCCGAATTGCCGCTGCTGAAAAGGGCTGCCGGGGCGCTGGTAGGCTCTGTCCTCACTGCTTTCCAGACGCTTCCGGCAGAGCCTGTTCATTACAGGCTCTAGTCAGCTAATCTTTAATTCGTGGGCTCACTCCGTGGGCCACTCCCCAATGAGGTCATCTATGCGTTTATTCAAAGGTTTTGCGCAGGCAGCGTTGCTGCTGGTTTCGTGGACTCTTGTTCACGCTCAGGATTCAGCAAAGCGTACTGTGCTTACCGCTCCAAAGCCAGCTGTATTGACCGGGCAGGCGGCATTTACGGATGTGCAGCACGAGTCGCCCGAAGTTCGGCGGCACCTGACGGTTGGGGATTTGCCTGCGCCGGCGCCGAAGCAGTCGGTCGATAACGGGGCAAACGTAATTGACCGTCCTGCCAAGGCCTGGCCCAAGGCGCCGGCCGGATTCAAGGTGACGCTGTACGCAAGCAATCTGGAGAATCCGCGGCTGCTGCGCACCGCGCCCAACGGCGATATTTTTCTGGCGGAGAGTATCGGCGGAGACATCAAGGTGTTTCGCGGCGTAGGCCCCAACGGCAAGGCGAAACAGGTTTCAGAGTTTGCCACGGACCTGAACATGCCGTTCGGCATTGCGTTCTATCCGGCGGGACCTGATCCGAAGTGGGTTTACATTGGCGATACCGACGGGATTGTGCGGTTCCCTTATCACAACGGCGATCTTAAGGCGACGGGCCCGATGCAGAAGCTGGCCGATTTGCCTGCGGGCGGCGGACACTGGACGCGCAATATCGTGTTCTCAAAGGACGGCACCAAGATGCTGGTGTCAGTGGGCTCGCACTCGAATATCGACGATCCCGACACGCATCCGGAGGAGTTTCATCGCGCCGATGTGCTGGAGTTTACTCCGGAGGGTAAGTTCGTGAAGGTGTATGCGTACGGCATCCGCAACTGCGTGGGTGAAGCCATCAATCCGATCACGGGCGAACTGTGGTGCTCGACAAATGAACGCGATACGCTGGGCAACAACCTGGTTCCCGACTACATTACGCACGTGCAGGAGGGCGGCTTTTACGGTTGGCCGTGGTACTACATGGGCGGGCACCAGGACCCGCGGCACATGGGCAAACATCCCGAGCTGAAGAGCAAAGTGATTACGCCGGACATTCTGGTGAATCCCCATATGGCGTCGCTGCAGGTGATGTTCTACGAGGGCTCGCAGTTCCCCGCGGAATACCAGGGCGCCGGCTTTGCGTGCGAGCACGGATCGTGGAACCGCACGCCCCGGAGCGGCTATGAAGTGATCAGGCTGCCGATGAAGGATGGACACGCAACCGGCGAGTACGAAGATTTCCTTACCGGATTTGTGACGCCCGATGGAAAGGTGTGGGGCAGACCGGTGGGCATAACGGAGGCGAAGGACGGTTCACTGTTTGTATCGGACGACGGGTCGCGGTCAATCTGGCACGTGATGTACGTGGGTAAGTGATTTAAGTAAGCGCAAGGATAAGTAGAAAAACGCCCCGCAGCTTGCATATAGCTGCGGGGCGTTGATGTTTGATGCGAGATAGGATTTTGCGCGTCTGGATTTACACCGCCTGGATTTCAACTACCGCGACGGTGTAGGGATCGAGGTCTACCGAAAAGTCCTTTGCGTAATCGAGCGTGGTGGTGACAGGCTTGATTACGTCTGGGTGCTCAAGGGACGCCTCGTCCATGAGACCCGCGGTGATGGTGTGCAGCTTGACCTGGGCATTTTGCGGAATGCCGGAGCCCTGCAGGCGCACCAGCAACGTGTTCTTTTCGTTGCGATAGTTGACGGCCTTGATAACGATGCGGCGGCCGTCTTCGCTGGCGGTGGCGATGGCGTCGATTGCGCCGGGCTCCCAGCCTTGCGGTATCTGCGTGGAGATGTGGTCGAAGAAGCGCTTGCGGTCGGACAGATCGGTGAAGTCGCCGGTTGCCGAAGCGAGATACCGCTCGGCGTAGTGCTCGCGGAAGAGCTTTTCGACGACGTAGCCTGCGCCGGGAAACCACGAAACATGGTCGTGATAGATGAATGCGGTCCAGCTTGGATCGTCGGTGGTGTTGCGCATGAGCAGAGCGGGGCACGACATGGTCATGGTGGGGCTGAGCTCCTCATACGCGATGAGGGTGCCGGCGGTGTGAAGGCCCGCGCGCCAGTCGTAGGTGTGTTGCAGGCTCCACTCAAGCACGGAGATCTCGATGCTGGGATGCTTTGAGTCGCGCACGTACTCGCGCAGCTTGATGAGGTAGTCGTGGATGCGGCGCAGGCCGGATTCGAAGTTGACGGGCTCGTACTCGTAGTTATGGCAACCGAGGACATCGAAGTTGTCTCCGGCGATGTCGATGACTTTCTCGCTCCAGTTCATATCGTTGGAGCGCTTTTGTCCGCAGGCAACGATCTTGGCATGGGGAGCTATTTCGCGCAGGCGGCTGCCGTATGCGTTGACGATGGCGGCGTACGACTCCGGCGTGAAGCCGTTGTTCATGGGCTCGTTGTCAATCTGGAAGAGCTTGACGCCGTAGGGCTCGGGATGTCCGTTGGCAGCGCGCTTCTGCCCCCACTCGGTGGTCGGCGGGTCATTGAGGTAGTGGACCCAGTCCATGGCGTACTCGATGCTCTCGGGCTTGGTGTCTGGACAGGCCAACACTACGAGGGGTTCGGTGTCGATTTTTTCGCAGAACGCCAGGAACTCGTCGGTTCCAAAGCCGTAGTAGTCGGAGTATCCGCCCCAGAGCATGTTGGGATGGAATCCGCGCGCGGCGTATTTGCCGATGGCGTCTTTCCACTTGTAGGTGGAAGCGTAGGAGCCGCCGGGCCAGCGAATGAAGGACGGATGAATTTCGCGGAGCGCTTCAAGAAGATCGGGGCGCAGCATGCCGTTGGCGCGCACGTCGGAGCGCATCATCGAAACGAAGTCGATGAGCAAAGTGCCTTTGCCGGTTGCGGCGATTTCAATGGAGGCTTGCGTATCGCGCACGTTGCTGGTGAAGGCGAAGGGCAACTCCTGCCAGTCTGCGCCGGTAAACGCGAGCGGCACGGTGGCGATGGTGTCGCCGTTTGCGCCCTTCACGGTAAGCGAGAGTTTGGGCGAGCCTTTCTCGCGCTTAACGAAGAGCGAGCCGTCGTACTTGAAGCCGGACTCGAGATAGATGCGGCCCTGCTTGACGCCGGCGCGGCCGCTCTGCACGTTGATGCGCACGCTCTTTGAGCCGTTCTGGAATTCGACGTTGGCAAGCTCAACCTGGCCGCGATCGGAGATGGGCTCCCAGTATTTGCTGTAGTCGTCGCCCTCGAATCCCGCGCCGCGAATCTGCTCGGCAAAGAGCCCATCGACGACGGAATGGTTGATGTGCTCCAGGAACTGGCCGTAGATGTGCTTGTTAATGGGAGTGGTGACGATGTCGGTGTCGACGAGCAGCACGGCGACTCTTGGCCCGCCGGCAGCGTTGACGACGCTCGACAGAAACGGGTTGGAGGCGACGGCAAGTTCTGCGACGGCTGTGGCGGCCACGGAACTCACGAGGAAGTTCCGTCGATTCATGCGCGATGGAGGTGCTGATTGGCTGGTCATGATTTTGCTGCGGCAATGATACATGGGTGGAATGACGGAAAGGAAGGCATCCTTCAGAACCTCAATTCCATTGAGGTTCTGAAGGATGCCTGCGGCGGCGCTGCTACGGCTCAGCGTAGTAGACGGTGTTGGTGCGCACGATTGCCTGGGGGCGATTTACCTTGATTTGGAGCGCGTGAAATTCGTGAATATTTGTCGAGGCCGGAAAGTCGAAAGAGAGGGCGTAGAAGTTTTCCGCGTCCTTCATGCACTTGGCAATGGCGGCGGGGATGCCCTGGCTATCATCCTGGATCTGCCCTCCGCTTTGGCGAACAAGCGAGACGAGGCTGAGGCCTTGCGACGACATGTCCTTCGCTTCAGGAACGCCGTCGAGAAATGGGTTGTCCTGCTCTTTGGCGGCGTATTTGACTGGCAGCGCCGATACGTTGTCGAGCGTAACCTGGCCCACGCGCATTGCGGTTGACAAGATTACAAGGTGCTCAAAGAAATTGTCTTTGATTTGAGGCGTATCGGGCAGGAATTGCTTGCCGACAAGTTGAGGCCAGCCCGGGCCGATCCAGATGACGACGACCCTGCCATAGGTGTCTTCCTCTTTGCGGGCGAGATGCTCGAGGCTCGTGACGCTGCTTGTGAATTTCTGGTTGAGACAAGCGGGTCCCTGATCGGAACGGCTTTGGATGGTCGAGCGGTTCCTCCAGATGTCGGAAGGGATGATGGGAGCGCCGACGAGGTCCTCGCAGTGGGCGGGCTTGACTTCGCGGGTCATGTCGTCGAGCTGCTGCAAGAGAACGGCGCGGTTCTGCGAGGGGTCGCCGACGGTCAGGCCGTAGCCTGTCAGCACCGCAATGGATGTTGGCGCGATGAGCGGCTCACTTCCGCGATTGAGAAAGGCGCGAACGCCTTTCGTGTCTTCAGACAATTCGCGTGCCGACCGATTCATTGCGTCGAGCACGAGCAGCGCGTGTGGACGGGCAAGTTGCGTGCCGTGCTCGATGAAGCGAAGCGATGCGATGGTGCGTGGCCGGCCGTTATCAAGCAATGTGAAGTCGCTCTGCCTGAGGCCGAGTAGCGGATCGCCGGATGCGCCGGTGACCTTGACGTTGAGAATAGCGTGGTGCTCGGCGCGGAACTTCTGTTCTCTTTCCTGGTGGGAACGCGGGATGAGTTGGGGTGTTTGCGCGGCGAGAGTGACTACACAGAGAGCGGCGAAGGTCAGAGCTTTAATGCGGCGAACTCTGTATTGGAAAAGTCGCCGCATCGGGAATCACTTCCCTTTCAATCCCAGCGCGCTTACGACTGTGCTGTCAACCTGCGCGGGCTGGCCATCCTGCCTGGTGACGACGCCGAAGCTGCCGCGGTAGTCCCACATGGCCCAGCCGATGCCGTCGGACTCAAGCGCGGTGCGCACATCGTGGAGCCAGTTGGAGCGCGAGACTGGATCGGAGTTGTTGCGATAGACACCGAACTCGTTGCAGATGAGCGGCACGTTATTCTGGCGCGCCCATGCGGCGGCCTCGTCGATGAGCAGGCGGATGTGGCGGCCGTCCCAGCGATTGAGCCAATAGTTTTCGAGCGCATAGCGATCCGGAAAATCGGGCACCTGATCGATGAGCGCCTGCATGGCGGCATCGTCGGGCGGATACGGAATGCCGTGCGTGTAGCTCCACCAGGAGAGGCCCCAGTTTGCGCCCTGGTGCGTGAACTCGTGCGGCTCGTAGAAATGGAAGTTGTAGATGACGTTGCCATCGGCGAGCGGCTGGAGCGCGAGCAGGTCAGGGAGGTTGGCGTAGTTTGCTCCGCTGGCGATGATGGTGTTGTGCGGAGCGGCCTGGCGAACAGCGGCAGCGATGCGGGCCTGAATGCCGGCCCAGCGGTAGGCGTCGCTGACCTCCGGCTCATTGAGAATCTCGAAGAAGACGCGGTTGGGATCGCGGCCGGCGTAATGCGCGGCGAGCTTGCGCCACAGCATGACAAGACGATCGACTGCGTCGTCGCTGGAGCGTAACTGCTGTTTGTAGCTGTCTTCGGGTTGGAGATCGATCTGCACGGCGAGACCGTTGGCGAGCATGGCATCGACGGCGCGGTCGAGGCGGCCCATGAACTCGGCGTTCAGGCCGTCGACGGCACGCGGGTATTTCTCAAGCGGCGCGGGATCGATGGGCAGGCGAACGTTATCGAAACCGAGCCGGGCGATGAGCGCGATGTCCTGCGCGTCCATGTATCGATTAGTGCGCGCGGCGGAGTAGTCGCCCGATTGCGAAAACCATTCGGATGCATTGATTCCATGCTGCAGATGCTGAGCGCGTGTTCTGGCGGTTTGCAGGCCGGCGGCACGATTCTGCTGATCCTGCGCGGCGAGCGGGTAGACAAGGGTGAGCGTCATAACAGATGTCAGGACAGGTATGAAGGCGCGGCGATAAAGGCGAAGATCCACGAATGCTCCTCCCATGAATATGAGAACAGAGCCAACATATCACGCAGGCATAAACAGTTGTCAGTTGTCAGTAATCAGTGGTCAGTGGTCAGTGGTCAGTGGTCAGTGGTCAGTGGTCAGTGGTCAGGCAAATACATTCGTGTCTTGCCGAGTGCGCCTGCGCTGGGAAATTGCTCTTGCGTTTATCTGGTGTACGACAAACGTATTTCTTGCCGAACGTTGGCGGAAAGACGCACAATACCCGAAACCGCCAGCTCTTTTGGGGCGCACAGGCAGGCCACAGAAAGCAGGTTATGAATGCTTAACTTCCCACTCAGATCAAGCATTGCGATTCTGGCTGTTGCGATTGCGGCGACGGCTGCGGGAGCGCAGAGTCCCGCGGCCACGCCCAGCACACCGGCAGACAGCGCCCAGCAGAAGACGGAAAAGGCCTGGCTTGAGAAGACCGCGGGGCTTTACTTCTCCAGCAGGAAAGAGGGCCTGGCCGGATTTAATTGCGAGGTGCATCCGGACTGGCACGCGCTGTTTGTGAGCGTCAACCATGGCAAGGAGATTTCTGCGGGCAATCCGAGTCTGGAGGCACTGCAAAAGGTAAAGGTGAGGATGCATGCGCGAATGCTGGGCGGCTCAACCATTGAATGGGTGGCCGATACAGGGCCAAACGCCAGCGACAACGACCCGACGAGCGCGATGCTGGAGAACATGCACCTGAGCGTGCAGCAGATGCTGGAAGGGTTTCTGCAGTTCTGGAGCCCGTTTATGGAAGTGACGGTGGTGCCGAGCAAGACCGATGGCCTGGAGATTACGCATACACCCACAGTGCATACGATTCACGCCAAGCAGGGCGCGACTGAGCTGACGGAGACTTTTAACAGCAACCTGGTGTTGGAGCATTTCGATGTGATGCTGTCCGGGACGTCGATTAAATTTGCGCCGTCGTTTGAGCCCACTCCGCAGGGGATGCTGGTGAAGGCGTTTGAAGCCGATATCCATCCCGCAGGTGCAGCGCCGGAGCAGACGCAGAAGATGCTGGTTCACGTTGCATATCAAAAGGTGAACAACCTGACGATTCCCGGACAATTGAACATGGAGATTGTGGGCACGGGTAACTTTAACTTCGGGTTTGATGGGTGCTCGACGGAGAAGGACTAAAGGCAGCGGAGTTGGCGGCGATAGCGGAGTTAGTCTCGGAATTGCGGATGGATCAAATGAAAACGGCTCCCGATGCGGGAGCCGTTTTTATTGCCTGCTTGCGGGCAGCTTAGTTGCCTGACGGCGTCGTGCTGTAGCTGTCGAGTTGGGCGAATTCCGCATAGGTGGTGCGCAGATACTTGTACGGATTGACCGGGACGCTGTGAACGCGGACCTCGTAGTGGAGGTGCGGCCCGGTGGCGCGGCCCGACTGGCCTACGTAGCCGATGATCTGGCCCCGAGTAACATGCTGTCCGTTGGAAACCGCTATCGCGGAGAGATGGCCGTACACGGTAGAGACATCGTGACCGTGGTTGAGGACGATTTCGCGGCCATAACCGCCGTTCATGCCGGATTCAACAACATCGCCGTCGGCTGAAGCGCGAACCGGCGTTCCGAAGGGCGCGTCGATATCGACGCCGGAGTGGAACGCGCCTTCACCGTTGATGGGGTCCTCGCGTTGGCCGAAGCTGGAGCCTACACGGCCCTCAATGGGCCACATGTTAGGCGCGTCGGCGAGCGCGGTCCAGTCACCTAGGTATCCGGGAGTGAGGCCGCCCTCAAGAGCGCGCGAGATGCGGCCTGAGAGTGCCTCTGCGCGCAATGCGCGGAACTGATTAAGAGAAGTCGAAATCTGCTGCTGGCTCGGAGTGTCGGTTTGCCCAACGGTGGCCGGAATGGTGACGGCTGCTGCAACTGCTGAGGCGCTTGTACCGGGCTTGACCGTGGCCGGATGTTGCCGCAGGCCGTAAATTGCGGTTACTTCGTTTGCGATGGCTCCGAGAGATGCAACCTGAACGTTACGATCGTGCGCGATCTGCGCCATCTGCTTGTAGTCTTTGCGGAGCGATTCGCGCTCCTGGCGCAACTGATTGTAGCTTTCAGTTTTGAGGAGCATGCGGGTGTAAGAACCGGCGAGGCCAACTACCGTGAAGGCGCCAATGACTGCTGCAGCTACGAAACCGTAAGCATAGCGGAGGGGCAAAGGGATCTTGCGGATGCGACCGTCTTCGTCTCTGGCAACAAACAGAATGTAATAGCGCTTACGCAGCATAGATTGCCTTCTATTGCCTGCGACCCACAGGACCGCAATTTGCCGACGTGCGGATAGCTCTCTAACGGAGCCTATCTCGGTTTAAGAATATACATTCCCACCCTACGGGGCACGATTGCTTGAATGTTTATAAAGGCTAGCAGGGGTGTCAGGAGGGGGTCAACGCAAATATAGGACAAATACCACCTTAGTGATCAATCGCTTTGGGTACCATTTGGGGAGAAAGGGCCGCAAAATGGGTGAATTTGTGGCTTTGGGGGGAGAAAAGCGGAAATCAGGCGAAGAAACTCCGAAGGGCGCCTGTTTGGCCTATGCTCAATTTATGAGGAAAAAAGGGGCAAATCTCCGCTCGGGGGAGACTGCCGGTGGGTCGGGGGCCGCGGGCCGTGGCGAGCTGGCGCTGATCGGGCAGATCAGGCAGCGTGCGGCCGGGCGTGCGGCAGGGCGGGCGGACGGCGTGCGGCTCGGCATTGGCGACGATTGCGCCCTGCTGCGGCTGCGCAAGGGAGAAGAGGCGGCCGTGACCACCGATCTCTCCATCGACGGCCGGCACTTTCGCCTGGACTGGCATCCGGCTGAAGCTGTGGGGCACAGGACGCTGGCTCGCGGGTTGAGCGACCTGGCAGCGATGGGGGCGAGGCCGGTGGGAGCTTTTCTTTCATTGGGGCTGCCGCGCGAGCTGGCCAGGCAGGGACGTGGGGCTAGCTCGTGGATGGAACTGTTTTTCAGCGGCCTGCTGACCCTTGCGGAGCAATACGAAGTTTCGCTGGCGGGCGGAGACTTGGCGGAGTCGCCGGTGGCGGTGGCGGATGTGGTGCTGGTGGGCGCTGTGCCTCGCGAACGAGCGCTGCTGCGAGCTGGCGCGAAGCCAGGAGACCGGCTGTACGTAACGGGCGCTCTGGGCGGTGCGGCGGCAGGGTTGGCTCGGCTGGCGGAGTGGGCGAAGACGGCACGCGGCAAGGGGCATACGCTTCCGGTGGCGCTTGCTGCAGAACTCTCTGCGCATCTTTATCCGCAGCCGCGCATTGCGCAAGGGTTGTGGCTACAGCGGCACAGGCGGGCGAGCGCTGCGATCGACGTCAGCGATGGACTGTCGACGGATTTGGCGCATCTTTGCGAAGAGTCTCATGTTGCCGCCGAGGTGGATATGGATTTACTGCCGGTTCATGCGGGAGCGTCGCTGCAACAGGCGCTGCACGGCGGCGAAGACTATGAGTTACTTTTTACTGCGCCGGAGGGTACACGCATTCCCAGCACGATTGCCGGCGTTGCCGTGACCGAGATAGGCCGCATGGTGCGGCGGCGCGCCGGCCGGGCGCAGGTTACTTTGAATGAAGGACACACGAAGACGCCGCTAGCTCCGCGTGGCTGGGAGCATTTTTGCTGAGAACGCGTTCCGCAATTTAACACGAAACGAAATGCACCCTGCTGGAACGGCTATTATCGAAAGTGAGAGGTCAGTGGCAGGTTCCGCACCTGGAATGTGCACACACGGTTGAAAAGCTTACTGGGAGTCAGAGTTTGTGAGCGATATTTATTGGATCGGCACTCGACCGAAGGTGACGCTGGCGGTGGTGTCGTGCCCTCGCGGCGACGATAAATTAAAATCCGATCTCTTTGAGCTGCAGTCGTCCGGCATTGACACTATTATTTCAATGCTGGAAAAGGACGAAGCTGTGTGGATGGGGCTGGGCGATGAGGCACAAATCGCGGAAGACCTCGGAATCAAATTCCTTTCTCATCCCATTCCCGACGCCAACGTTCCGCTGGACGCAAAGTCGTTTGAGCTGTTTGTGGCGGACGTGGCAACCCGCATTTTGAACGGCGCGAAGGTGGGGGTGCATTGCCGCGGATGCATTGGCCGGTCAACGGTGATGGCGGCATGTACGCTGATCCGCTTGGGATTCGGGCCGGACCTCTCGCTGGCGGCGGTTGCGGCAGCGCGCGGTTGCGCTGTGCCGGACACGCTGGAACAGGAGCGCTTTATTCTGCACTTCAAGCCGATCATGTGACCACGCGCAACGCCGAACCTGGCTTCTCTCACCTGTGGCGCGCTGAGATTCTGCCTGCGCGGCCGGCTATTCTGCCCGCACGGCATTTTGTGTATCCGCGCGAAGCCGAGGAGGTCGAACGCGGCGCGCTTGAAGTGATGGTAAGGCCGCAGGCGGATGGCGAAGATGCTGCGCCGATACAGCCGTTTCTTGCTACCTGCGCGCTGGGGTTTCGCACTCCGGCGGTTCCCACCGGAATCTGGTCTGCGCCGAATCCACGCGAGCTCTGCGCGGTGAGCGGCGGCTACGCATACGTCATCGACACAACCGATCCGCAACGCTTCACGATGATCGAGTATCGTCCGGTGCTTGCGGTGCTGGCTGCGGTGGAGGCGGGGTTGCTGCTGTTTGTGGGGCATCGCTCGGTGCTGGCGTGGGGTAATGATGGCATTGCGTGGGAGACGGGCAAGCTGTCGGATGAAGGCGTGACGATTACCGGCATTGAGAACGGCGTACTGCGCGGCACGGGCTGGGAGATGATGACGGATAAGGAAAAGGCGTTTGCTGTGGAGTTGGGGAGTGGGTTGGTACTGGGTTGAAGGCGTGCTTTGCGCGCACTTGCGCGATGAAACTGCGTAAGGATAAGTCACCCGCCGGCGACTTACTCTTCCAGTCCATTCCATGACCAGCGCGGAATGCTGAGGCCGCTCGGCACATTATCAGCCGAACGATGGTAGCGGGCCATCGTAGTTGTGGCTGCCCAGGCAAAGTAGTCGTGCAGTACCTGCCGCAAAGCGCTGTCCTGATCCAGTCCGACATCGGCAAGGGCTTGGTCAAAGCAGGCAATTGCGCGTTGATCCATTTCATCGTGAGGCCCGTTCCCGCTATGCATTCTGACGACGGTGGTCTCATTGCCATATGAATCGGAATAGGCCTTCGGGCCTCCGAGCGCCTCAGCCCAGTAAGCGGCGAGCCGCTCGATATGCTGCGGATGGAACCCATGACTGAACGCATGGGCAACCACTTCGTCGGCTATTACCCGATGATGCCAGGCATCGGCAAGACGGCGTAAGCCGTCCATACCACCCGCAGCTTCAAAGACACCTTGCATGCAAACATGATCGCAAGCACCTTCAGTCAGAGCAAGCGGAGATCGGGATTCTCGATAGTTGGCTTATACGCCGAGCCGTAAGTCTCCAACCAACGGAGTCTTCCAACCCGGCTCATAGCACCGGCGATTGCGGAGGTTCAATTCGCGTCATCTCTACCGCGGCAAAGCAAACGCAACATAAGCGTCGCCCGCGGGCCCGCCGAGCTTCCCACCGCCATTGGCGGCGATCACCACGTACTCGCGGCCCTTTACCTCGTAGATTGCCGGCGCCGAGTAGCCCGCGAACGGAAGCTCCGCCTTCCACAGTTCCTTCCCGGTGTCGGAATCGAACGCGCGCAACATGCGGTCAGGCGTTCCTGCCACAAACACAAGTCCGCCGGCGGTTACTGAGGCTCCACCAAGGTTGGCCGTGCCGGTAATCGGAATCCCTTTCTTCGTCAGCTCGGGATACTCGCCCAGCGGCACCTTCCAGCGAATCTTGCCGGTATTCAGGTCGTAGCTGATCAGCGAGCCCCACGGTGGCTTTACGCCGGGGTAGCCGTTCTGGTCTGTCAGATAGGTGTAGCCGCCGAAGGTGTATTTGTCTGAGACCTGCACCTCTGCCGAAGGAGCGCGAACCGTAGGCGGCTGATTGCGGCGGAACAGAAAGTCGAGCAGGTCATTCACTTCCTTGTCCGTCATCGCGGGAGCCGGAGGCATCAGGTTGCGGCCTGACTTAAGAATCTTTCGCACTTCATCGTCACTCATGCGGTTCTGCAACCCGATCAACGGCGGCGCCACACCCATGCCTTCGCGCTTTGCCCCGTGGCACATCGCGCAATTCTTCTCAAACACCAGCTCGCCGCGCGATGGCGGATATTTAGGATCGCGCCGGCCTTCATCGTGAGCAAGCACTGTAATCATCGACGGCTTGTTGTTAGCAGTCACAAACAGTCTGCCGGTCGGTACATCAACCGCGGCTCCAGACCACTCGCCTCCACCGCGCGTGCTGTAGTAGAGGTTCGGCTTGCCCAGTGTGAACGGCAGAAACCATCCGTAGATGGTGCCGGCCACCTTCTTCATCACGTAGTCGTGCGCCGCGGGCGAAAGATCCGTTATTTCCTCAAGGCGAAAGTCTTGACGCGCAAACTGTTCGGGCAATTCGGGATCAGGCTGATACGGTGCGCTGCGGTCGCCGGGGAAGGGCGACGTAGGCGCGCGCCGCATGCGGAACGGAAAGATCGGTTTGCCTGTCGTGCGGTCCAGCAATACCAGAATGCCTGTTTTGGAAACGCTGGCGATCACATCCACCTTGCGCCCATCGCGAGTAATCGTCACCAGGTTAGGCGGCGCGGCATTGTCCAGATCCCAGATGTCGTGGCGAATACTTTGGAAGTACCAGATACGGCGCCCAGTGAGAGCATCGAGAGCCAGAACCGTATCACCATACAGGTTGTCACCCGTACGCCCTGCGCCCACAAAATCAGGATGCCCAGCGCCAACCGCGGGAAACATAATGCCACGCTCTTCATCCATTGACAGACCGCCCCAGCACACCGCTGCCCCGCGTTGCGGCCCCGACCATGTGTCCGCGCCAAACTCCTTGCCCGTAGGCACGGTATGAAAGCGCCACAGCAGCGCGCCGGTCCGCACATCGTATCCAAAGATGTCGCCGCGAATGCCCGCGGTGACGTACGCATGCTTGTAGATTGCGCCGCCCACTGTAGCACCGGTCGGTAAAGGCGTTTTGCCATTCTTGCCGAACTCAGCCACAGGCTTTCCCGTCGCGGCATCCAGCGCGTAGACCCACTCGCCGTTGCCAAACAGAATCCTCGGCGTGTGCCCTTCGCCGCCTGCCCAGTAAACAAGCCCGCGCCGCGCCGGCTCATCTTCCATGCCGAAGCGCGCAGGCTCTTCCGGCTTGATGCGCCAAATCTCTTTTCCTGTTGCCGCATTTAGCGCAACCATCGCTCGCCCAGCTGTCGGTCCATACAGAATGCCGTTGACGACGATCGGTGTCGCTTCGATGTTCCGCTTTCCATCGCCCGAGTGATAGGTCCACGCCTCACGCAGCTCGGTCACGTTGCTGCGATTGATTTGCGTCAGGCTCGAATAGCGCCGCGAACCCTCGTCACCCTGCGAGCGCGTCCACGTGGAAAAGCGTGTCATGGGAATTTGCGACGCAGGCGTGAGCTCGCTCGGCGTTGCCGCCGGAATCACTTTGAATTCAGGCAGGCGTTCGCGCTCTTTGGGATCTTCTATCTTTGCGCTGTCTTTGTCCGGCGCGACGCCGTTCGCCGCGTGTGCTGCATTGTGGCGCGCCGCCTGAGTTGGAGCCGCCTGTTCTGTGCGCGCTGAAACCGTTACGAGCAACACAACAGACACTGAAAGAATCGCCGCGCTACCCAACACGAGCCGTGAAATCGTGCCTCTCATTCTTCTCCGGTATGAGGCTTCCATCTCACAATTTGTACCACGGCATACACGCAAATAAGGTCAGGTGGTCCGACCATTTTTGAGATGAAATGAGTGGGCGAGGCAATTGACAAAAAGGTTGCTATTCGAACCGCGCGAAGGCTTGTTCCACTCGTGTCGCGACCGTGGCAGGCGTCTCGCCCAGGTTCTGGCTTATTTCCAGAACAATCGCCGGAGGCTCGCTCAGATTTTTGAGCGCCTGCACCGTCGTAGGCCAGTCGATGCTGCCGTCACCCGGCCAAAGGTGCTCATCCTTGACGCCGTGGTTATCGTGCGTGTGGACCTGCACAATGTGACTGCCCATTGTGGCAATGGCCGCGTCGACGCCCACTGTAATGTGCGCATGGCCAAGGTCGAGGCAGGTACCCACCTGTTTCAGATGGCCCAGCTCAAGAATCAGGTTCAGATGTTCCGGTGTGGTGGGCTCGCTCAGCAGGTTCTCAACCAGAATGCGCACGCCGAGCGGCTGCGCAAACGCGCCCAGGTGCTCGAGTGCGGTGGCTGCGTTTTCGATGGTGCGTTGCGACCAGGTGTCGTCGCGCTCGCCCAGGTGTACAACCAGGTTACGAATAGGAATATATTCGGCGCTCTCGAGGGCGCGCTTGATTTCATCCATCGCGTCAATACGGCGCGACTTCTCAGGATGCAGCACGTTCACCGCCGGCGCTCCGGCGCGCCCCATCTCGCGATCGGGAAACATCGGTGCGTGCATCGAGTAAGGCTTGAGAGCATTGGAGCGAAACCAGGCCGCCAGCTCCGACACATATTCGCGGCTGGTGTAATCGAAGTGCTGCCGGGCCGCAAAAATCTCCACGGCCTCCGCACCGGACCGCTCGGCCAATTCAAGCAGACCGGGGTGCAGGCGTTGATTCAGAAACAGATGTGTTGAGAGGACGCGCAACATTTTCAACGGGTTCCTCGCGCCGGGCCGGCTTGTTCGCCATACCCGCCGCTGTTTCCATTGTCGCACTTTCGCAGCATTTGGCCCGCGCCAAGTGGTACGCAGCCTGGTGCAGACGCGCCCGATCGACCCTTTGCCACACGGTACGGCGCGCCTGCTCTCAAGCCTGACAGGAAGTACGACGCGCCGTGTGTTTACTCTTTGCCGCTGCTGCACTCCATTTTGGTTCGGCGTCGTCTAAACTCTTGAAAAGCCATGAATCCGCCGAACCGGCAGCCCCAGGCAGAGCCGATATAATCGGAGTGGCTTTTCTGTGCGCGTTTCAGGCGGTCCAACACGGCGTTGAAGTGTACTCTGAAGTGTATTTTGGAGAACCGCAGCCAGTGTGCACGAGCCTGACTGTTGCATGGCCGGTGAAATTGAAGACGGAGACAATAATGCTGAAGAAGTACATGCTGACGACCCTTGTTTTAACTGGAATGACCGCCCTCACCGGAGTAGCGGTTCTCGCGCAGGACGCACCGGCGCCGGCGCCCCGGCGGGCCAGTGCCCCTGACTACCGCCAGTTCGATATCGGAGCCAGTTTCTACAAGACCTTCGTGCAAAATACCAGCGGTATGGGATTCACTCAGACGCCCTCCGACGGTATCGGCGGCATGATCGAGGGACGCCACCTTATCAGCCCGCTTCTCGGCTATGAATTGGCCATTTCGGTTAATTCCGGCGGGCAGGCCTACGCGCCGATCGCGGGCAACTGCGGCCTCACCTGCCAGTATCAGCCTGTCGATGTCGGTGGCCACCAGCTAGAGTTCTCGCTGGATTACGTGCCCTCCTACAAGTTCGGCAACCTGCGTCCGTTCCTCATCGCCGGTGCGGGCTTCTTCATCAGCGTTCCCGACCCAACGCCGCTCGGCAACAACACTTCCATTCGCGGCGCCTACGTGTACGGCGGCGGTGTCGACTACGATCTCGGCCCCCACTTCGGCATTCGCGGCCAGTACCGCGGCACCCTCTACAAAGCGCCAAACGTCACCACCAACTATCCGGCAAACGGCCAGTTTACACAGACTGCCATGCCCATGGGCGGCATCTACTACCGCTTTTAAAGCTTGAGCCTGTACCGGAAAAGCCCGGTGCCTGCCTGGCAACGTTTAGCGCCTGCGCGGAGTCTAACTAATTACTCCGCGCTTGCCGCACGGCATTTGTCCCAATTGGCTTCTCTTACTTGCCCTGGTATGCCCGTTTCATCGCATTGGCCCGGAAGGTAAGGATCGTGTCATAGGACCTTCTCTCCCTGGACCGTAAACTGCGCCGCAAAGGCGCACCTGAAAAGCGTGCCGACATCAGGCGCGCACAGGTAAATCCACGGCTCACCAGAATTCACTTAGGAGGTAGTTCACCTTGTCCCCCAAAAGATTGATCCCTCTTGTTGCAGCTCTTCTCTGCGGCGTCGTCTTTAGCGCAGCCGCACGTGCTCAAACGTCAATCGGCGTAAGCGTCTACGGAGCCTTCAGCGGAACCACTACGGGCAACGGTGTTCAGGAAAGCCCCTCCAACGCTGCCGGCGGCTTGTTCGAACTGCGCCACATCAGCAATCCCATCTTCGGATACGAAGTTACGTACGCTTACAACCGCGCCAACGAGGAGTATCGCTGCACAACCTCGAGCTGTCCGGTTATTACGCCTGCATTCGTACCTGCCAACGCGCACGAAGTCACGGTCGACTGGATCCCGTCGATTCACATCGCGAATCTCAGGCCCTTCGGCGTGCTGGGCGCGGGGCTGCTGCTTAATCAACCCGCCAACGGCCAGACCAATACCTCCACCTCAACGCGTGGAGTATATGTTTTCGGCGCGGGTGTCGACTGGGGACTGCTGCCACATCTCGGCCTGCGCCTGCAGTATCGCGGCAGCCTGTACAAGTCGCCCGATCTGAGCAAGCTCTACACGTCCACCGACGCCTTTACCCACACCGCGCGGCCAATGGCAGGCTTGTATTTCAGCTTCTGAACTGAATAAATTCCGAACTGGGCCGGGCTCACGGCACATGCCTCCATTTGCACGGAGGCATGCGCCGAAGCCGGATTTTACATGCACAAATTCTGCACCTGCAAGAGAAAGCCGAGAGCTAGAAGCTAATGCTTCTCCCCCGCAATCAGCATCGTGTGTTCCGGGGTAAACCTGCAGCCATCCGTGCCGCTAAAGCGCGTCACGCTCCCGTCGGAATAAGACACCGAGGCCAGATCTACCTCCATCACAGAGGTCATCCCCGGAACCCACACGCTGCCGCTGGACTCATTCTTCTCACCGGCCCTGAGCCGTACGGTGACATTCCTGATCGCATTCACATCGTCCGCAGCGTCGGCTCCTCTCAGCCGGCCTTTGCCGCTGGTACCGCGTACCCGCAGCCGCGCCTCAACAATCTGGCGGGAATCCTTACTGGTCAGGATGAGATGCAATAGCTGGGCAAGCCCTTGCGGGCGATTCCTGTCTACCTTCATCATGTTTCCGTCGGCGCCGTGTTGCGCGCGCAGCGTAACCGGGCAGGAATCCGGCTGCACCTGCGCTGTCAAAGTCGTCACCTGAGCCTGGCCCGCGCTTTGTGCGGCCAGTGGAATCGATCCCAGAAGGAAGGCGGCTGAAACCGCTGAGGCGAGCTTCATGACCATTCTCATGACTATGCCTCCTTTGTGCGTAGAAGACGGCTGGGCCCTCTATTACACACCAACAGCGTACTCCGGTTGCAAACGGGGTTCAAGCCGGTACAGCACCCGTTTCCAACCCCTCGATGTGTTACCGTTTCATTACGGCGTCCCCAGGCCGGCGCACCCGCGATCCGGCTTGTGCCTGTGCCTGTCTGCATGCTTTTTTGCGGTAGGCGCGGCGGGCGTATAGATCAGAATGTCACAGCAGCCGGAATCGACATCCACTACGCTCGCAATCAGTCCAGCGCCCATGCCGGAACAGGACCGCGGTCCCGAACCCGAGCGGCAGTTGCCCGCTGAGCACGAGCCGCAGCGAATTCCAAAATGGCTTGAGCGCATTGAGCTGCTGTTGCGCGTCATGCTGCGGATGTACATCGGCCTGGCTGTCTGCTACGCTCCCTGGTCGCCCATGTTCTGGGACAGGAACCCGTTGTTTCTGCAGTTTCCGGTTCTGGCCAGCATTGCAAGCCACGGAGCCGTGCGCGGTCTCGTCTCGGGCCTGGGACTTTTAAATCTCTGGTACGCCTTGCAGGATGTTCTCCGCCACCGGGAGGGTTAGCCCATGAACGAAAAGAAGCAACCGGCAGAGAATGCTGCGCAAACAAAGGCCTCGGCAGCCACCATCCCAGGCAACGGAGCGCCGCCACCGCTTGAGCGCGCTCCACTGGCCTACGAAAACCCTGCCTTTCTCAACAGTGCCGACGGACGCCTCATGCGCATTGTCTCGGAGTATCTTGAGCCGCTGGCGCGCTTCCGCCACGAGCAGATTCAGGACACGGTTGTGTTCTTCGGCTCCGCGCGCTTCCGCGGCCGCGAAGAAGCCGACCACGCGCTCGAACTGCTTGAAAACACCGGCTCAACTCAGGCCGCTCCCCATCCTGAGCAGCCTGCCACCGCGCCCGACATCGTCTCCGGCAGAGCCTCTGACCTGCAGCGCAAACGCGCCGTGGCCGCCGTTGAAATGGCCCGCTATTACGAAGACGCCCGCCGCCTCGCGCACCTGCTCACAAAATGGGCCGGCAAGATTCCTTCGCGCAAGAGCCGCTTTGTTATCACTTCAGGAGGCGGCCCCGGCATTATGGAAGCGGCCAATCGAGGCGCGTGGGAGGCAGGCGGCAAGACCATCGGCCTCAACATACGGCTGCCCTTTGAGCAGGCACCCAATCCCTACATCACGCCCTCGCTCAACTTTGAGTTCCACTACTTCTTCATGCGCAAGCTGTGGTTTGCGTACCTGTCGAAGGCGCTGGTCGTGTTTCCCGGCGGCTTTGGCACGCTCGACGAAATGTTCGAGATCCTTACCCTGGCGCAGACCCACAAGCTCGCCAAAAGAATCACCGTCGTCATCTACGGGCGGGAGTACTGGAAGAAGGTCATCAACCTCGACGAGCTCGTCGACTCGGGCGCAATCTCTCCCAAGGATCTTGACCTGTTTCAATTTGCCGATACGCCGGAAGAGGCGTTTGAAATTCTGCGCCACGGGCTCACGGAGAACTATCTCGCGGCAGAAATCGCGTTGGCCGCAGCCGGAGTCCATGCCGAGGCTCAGCCGGTGAATCACGACGAGGACCTCATGGCCGGTTGGACGGTGGAGGATTTTCTGAGCCCGGAAATCGCCAAAACCAGCAAATAGAGTGGTTTGCGTTTGATTTTTGGCGTCGCACCCCTTGGCGTGTTCAGCATGTAACTCCTTGTATACATGCATCAATTGAAGTGCAATTCGTCTTATATTAACGGTCCTTTTATCGGGCCCCATGGACACTGTTTACAGTAGTCCGGGCCCACGACCGGATGAAGGAGCAAACATGCCGAGCGCGACGATCAACTACCTGTGGCGCGACAAGAGTGCGTCCAAGGGATTCAAGTCCGGTATCTCTCTCCACGGTCACACAAACCAGTCGAGAGAAACCCTCGATTTTCTGGCGAACTTCGGAAATCAGTACCCGGTGATGCGCCCTCTGATGGCCCGTTCCGAGCGCCGCGCGCTTGAGATGCACGGCATCCGCATCGACTACTCGCGCAGCTATTGGACGCCGCCCATGACGCCCAAGCTAGCCTACGATCTCGAAAGCCGGCAGATCCAGAAGCTGGGCCTCGACTCCATGGTCTCCCTTACCGACCACGACAACATCAACGCTCCCATGCTGCTGCGCACCGTGCCCAGCGCCCGGCACATTCCGGTTTCGGTTGAGTGGTCCGCGCCCTACGGCGGCGCACAGTCTTTCCACCTCGGTGTGCACAACCTGCCCAGCGCCCGCGCCACAGAGTGGATGGCCACGCTCAGCGACTACACCGCGAATCCCTCCGACGCGCGCTTCAGCGAGATCCTCCGCGCACTGCACGACGAGCCCAACGTGCTGGTGGTCTTCAACCACCCCATGTGGGACCTCTACATCATCGGCCAGGAGAAGCACCAGTTCCTGGTCAACGAGTTTCTGCAGAAGAACGGCGCATGGCTCCATGCGCTTGAGCTGAACGGCCTGCGCAACTGGGATGAGAATCGCCTGGTCCGCCGCCTGGCTGAAAAGTGGAACATGCTGCTCATCTCCGGCGGCGACCGCCACGGCGTTGAACCCAACGCCAACATCAATCTCACCAACGCGACTTCGTTCACTGAGTTTGTCCACGAAATTCGCCGCGAGCGCAAGAGCAGCGTGCTCTTTATGCCGCAGTACGCCGAGCCGTGGAAGCACCGCATCCTGCAGTCCACCATCGACGCAATCCGCAACTACCCTGAGTTTCCGCAGGGCTCGCGTAACTGGGACGAGCGCGTCTTTCACCCCGGCCCCGGCGGCGACATCCGGCCCATCTGCGAGCTGTGGCCAAAAGGATCGGCGCCCCTGTACATGCGCGCCATCATCGCCTTCGTGCAGCTCATGGGCCGCGGCCCGGTCTCCGGCGGCTTGCGCCTCGCCTGGAACGAATCGCACCAGCTACGCCACGCACTCGGTGAGAATGAAGGGTGAAGGAAGACAGCGGAGTCAGCGCAGTCAGCAGAGATAGCGGCGTTAGTTCGGACTTTGCTAACTCTGCTACCCCCGCTAACTCCGCCAACACCTCTATCAACGCTCCTCGCATCGCCTACTTTCCTGACTCTTTCCACGAAGTCAACGGCGTTGCGCACACCAGCCGCCATTTTGAGGCTTTTGCGCGCCGCCGCAATCTTTCATTTCTCTGCGTGCGCGCCGGCGACCGCCCCCAGGCATTCGTTGAAGAAGGCAATCTGCAAACACTCGAGTTGCCCCGAGGCTTCCTCTCCTTCGCGCTCGAGAAGGACCTCCGCTTCGATCCCGCATTCCCGCGCCACATCCCGCAGGTGTGGGACGTGCTGCAACGCTTCCGCCCCGACATCATCCACATCACCGGCCCCAGCGAAGTGGGCATGGTGGGCGCATGTCTCGCCTACCAGCTCGGCGTGCCGCTCGCGGCCAGTTGGCACACCAACGTGCACGAGTACGCCGCGCGACGGTCCAACTGGTTTCTCCGCATGCTGCCGCCTGAAGCCTCAGCCGCCACCGGGCAGAAGATCGAAGACATCGCACTCGCCACCGTTGGATGGTTCTACAAGTGGGCACAGGTTCTCTTCGCGCCTAATCCCGGGCTGTGCCGCCTGCTTGAGCACTCCACCGGCCGCGCCTGCCACCTCATGCCGCGCGGAGTCGATGCAGAACTCTTCAGTCCCGCCAAGCGCCGCCGGACAGGTGAAAAGGAAATCGTTCTCGGCTATGTAGGCCGCTTGTCGGTTGAGAAGAACGTCGCGCTGCTGGCCCGCGTGCAGCAGGAACTCGAATCGCTCGGCCATACGGATTTTCACTTTACGATCGTGGGCCACGGCTCAGAGGAAGGATGGCTACGCGAGCACCTGCCGCGCGCCGTCTTCACCGGCGTGCTCAAAGGCGAGGAACTTTCCGCCGCCTATGCCGATATGGACCTGTTCGTCTTCCCCTCGAACACCGATACGTTCGGCAACGTGGTGCTTGAGGCGCTCGCCAGTGGAGTGCCCGCTTTCGTCACACCTGAGGGCGGTCCCTGCACCATCGTCCGCGACGGCGTAACAGGCCGCATTGTTTCCGACGAAGACTTCGCCGGAGCCATCGCCGCCATCCTCGCCAATCCCGGCCAGCACGCACAGATGCGCAAAGCCGCCCGCACTTACGCGCTAACCGCTAGCTGGGACTCAGTCTTCGACGACGTATACGCGGCCTACCAGTCAGTCCTGCCGCAACAGAAAAAAGCAGCCGGATAAAGATTAATCTTCTCTCGCAACGAGACAGGCGACCTATCCTTGCGCAGTATTATTGTTCAGTCTCATCGCGCGAGGGTGGGGGATTACGGACTCAACCTCAGTGCCTGATTTAGAATTCTACTTTCTTTGCTCGTTAGGCAATCGGGTAAGAGTGCACGTAGAGATCGAGTCAGAATGGACGGCGCGGAGACGCTAAATGAAACGGAGTGCGGCGCGCTGAGAGCATTGCTTCCCACCCTTCGAGCACAAAACGCTCGAAGGATTGGGCACCCTCGGTTCATTGATACGGATAGAGGAAACTGGTCTCGCTTGATCAGCAGATGCGGGGGAGTTGCTCGCCGATTTGGGTGGGGATGACTCGGTTGGAGCCCATGGCGGTGCGGGCTACCAGCATGCGCTTGTGCTCCGTGGTGACGCGGCCGATGAGGGCTGCGTCGCGGCCCAGCGGATGACTGCGCAGCACTTCGAGCACTCGGCCGGCTACATCGGGCGCGACGAAGAAGACGGCTTTACCTTCGTTGGCGACGTAGACGGGGTCGAGGCCGAGCAGTTCGCAGGCCGACTGCACCTCTGGGCGCACGGGCAGTTTGGTCTCGTCGATGGCGACGCCGACGTTGGAAGACTGTGCAATTTCATTCAGTGTTGAAGCGAGACCGCCGCGCGTGGGATCGCGCATGGTGTGCACTGCCGTGCCTGCCGCTACCAGCACTTCGGCGATCATGCCGTTGAGCGCGGCGCAGTCAGAGCGGATCTGGCTCTCGAATTCGAGCCCCTCGCGCACAGACATGATGGCCATGCCGTGATCGCCGATGGTGCCGGAGACGAGGATGGCGTCGCCGGGCTGGGCGCGATGTGGTCCGACGCTGATACCCGGCCGCAGCAGGCCCACGCCGGCGGTGTTGATGTAGCAGCCGTCGCCGTGGCCGCGCTCGACCACCTTGGTGTCGCCGGTGACGATTCTTACTCCGGCAGTGGCGGCGGCGTGCGCCATGGACTCAACGATGGCGGCGAGCTGGGCGAGCGGAAAGCCTTCTTCAAGGATGAAGCCGGCGCTCAAGAATCTTGGCTCTGCGCCGGTGACGGAAAGATCGTTGACGGTGCCGTTGACGGCAAGCTCGCCGATGTTGCCGCCGGGAAAGAAGAGCGGCTGCACGACGAAGGAGTCGGTACTCATGGCCAAGCTGCCTGCGGGCAGGTTGCTGCCCGATACGAAATCGAAGACGGCGGCGTCGCCGAGGTTTTCAAGCTCGGGATTGCGGAAGGCGGGCAGGAAGAGATGCTCGACCAGTTCGTTGCCGAGCTTGCCGCCACCGCCGTGGCCCATCACGATGGTGGGATAGTCGGCGAGCGGAAGCGGGCAGGACCAGTTGGAGAAGTCGGGGGATGTGGATTTGGTGGCGTCAGTCATCTGTTGCTCAGCTTTTAGCTATTAGCTCTTAGCTTTTAGCCCTTTCTTGCGAGAACTACTTTCGTACACCACCCAGGCAACAAACTATGCAGTGCTCTTCCCTGCTGTGGCTAACTCTTTGGCGGAGAGGAAGCGGCCGTAGTTATAGTATGCGGCGCAGGCGCCTTCACTTGAAACCATGGTTGCGCCGAGCGGGTGGCGCGGCGTGCACTCCTTGCCGAAGGCCGGGCACTGGGCGGGCTTGATGGCACCGCGCAGCACTTCGCCGGAGTGGCAGAGCGGCGACTCCTCAGTGTGGATGCCGGTGATGTGGAAGCGCAGTTCGGCGTCGTAGTCGCGATAGTCCTTATTGAGACGCCAACCGCTTTTGGGAATGACGCCGATGCCGCGCCAAGCACGGTCAGTGACTTCGAAGACCTCGGCCAGCAGTTTTTGCGCGGCCTGGTTGCCGTCGTAGGTGACGACGCGGCTATAGGCGTTTTCGACTTGGTGGCGGCCGGACTCAAGCTGCAGCACAGCGCGGCGGATGCCGTCGAACAGATCGAGCGGTTCGAATCCGGTGACGACGATGGGCACGCGGAACTTCTCAGCGAGCGGCGGATACTCCCAGTAGCCCATGACGCTGCAGACGTGGCCGGCGGCTAGGAAGGCATCGATTTTGTTGCCGGGCGCGCTGAGAATGGCGTCGATGGCGGGCGGCACCAGCACATGCGATACGAGAAGCGAAAAATTGGTGAGGCCGCGGCGCTTGGCAAGGTGCACGCTCATGGCGTTGGCGGGCGCGGTGGTTTCAAATCCTACACCGAAGAAGACTACCTGCTTGTCAGGATTTTTGACGGCTAGATCGACGGCGTCGAGCGGCGAGTAGACAACGCGGACATCGCCGCCGCGGCCTTTTACCTGAAAGAGATCGCCCTCAGTGCCGGGAACGCGGAGCATGTCGCCAAACGAGCAGAAGATGACGCCGGGCTGCGCGGCGATGGCCAGAGCCTTGTCAATGAGTTCGAGTGGCGTAACGCAGACGGGGCAGCCGGGGCCGTGCACCATCTCAACATTTGCAGGCAGCATCTGGTCGATGCCGTTCTTGATGATGGAGTGGGTTTGGCCGCCGCAGACTTCCATGATCTTCCACGGGCGGGTGACGACCTGGGAGATTTCGCGCGCCATCCGTTGCGCGATTTCTCCGTTGCGAAACTCGGTGAGGTATTTCATTTACCCGATCCGGGATCGGGCTCGAGGCTGCTCCCAGCGGGGAGGCAGCTTCCGTCGGGGCAACTGGATTGCGGAGCGTCGGCAGCGCGGGCAAAGGCCTCCTCTTCGCTTGCCAGCTCTTCCTGCAGGATGCCCAGCTCGCGGAAGTCCCTGAGGGTTTGCTCGGCGGTTTCTTCGTCGATTTTGGAGAGGGCAAACCCAACGTGGACAAGGGTATAGTCGCCAACCTGGACCTCAGGTACATAGTCGAGGCAGACGTTTTTGACCACTCCGCCGAAGTTGACGCGGCCCATGCGGATAAGGCCATCGGAGCTGATTTCTTCGACTTTTCCCGGAATCGCTAGACACATGGCAACTAGGTTATACCGCTGTTGGGCGGGTGAGGAATGTGATTTAAATCACCTAATGCGCACAGTACGGCATTGACGCTGCCCACAGCACGAGTAGTTCTAGCGCGCTGGGCTTTGCGTTGCCGGGGGCAGCGTTATCGAGCCCATGTGCCCGGAGTTCTCGTCGACCACGATGAGGCGCACGTTGCCGGCGTTCTGCCTGGTGTCCAGGTACTGCTCAAATGGAATACCGCCGCGCATGAACTGGTCGTGGGTAGTAGCGGAGAGATCCAGGGCCAACGTCTGCTCCTTCACAATCGCACCCGCGCCTGTGTCGTCACGCTGAACCAGGAAGACGTCGAGCTGGCCGGTCCATCGATCTCCCTGTTGCGTCAGGCCGACGTCATTGGCGGCGATGTTGAGCGAGACTTCGGCTCCGCCGGTGGCAGGAGTACGCCGAGCGGTGAGAGCAATTTCGCCGGCATCGAATGGCTGCCAGAGCACCTGAGCAAATCGTGCTTTGAGCGTGGCAGGTTCTTTGCTGTAGAGATACCCGGTTCGGTAGCGCAGCGTGACATCCCGGCGCGATGGAACAGTGACCTTGATCTGGTGATATTTATCGTCGGGCTGTGTGTCCGGCGCAAAGCTCAGCAGATAGATGGCCTTGCTGTCAGCGATCACGCTGTTCAGGTTGGAAATGACGTTACTGGACCGGCCAAACGCACGACCACCGGTCGATTCGGCCAGTTGCTGCATCGCGATCTGAACAGTGTGAGTTTGCGTTCGCAGTTGAGTGAGCGTGCGCCCACCGGGAGGAGGTTTGAAGCCTGGATTCAGAGTCTCGGCCGACGGGTCGAGATCAACGCCGGCATTCTGCAGACTCGCGTCGGTAGCATCGGTCCCCAGTTGCGAGGCGTCGAACGGATACAGGCTCACATGGGCGTTGTTGAGCGCCTCCTGCGTGGGGATGCTGTACTGGGCAATGCGGTTGGGGCCCATGCGGCCCTCGTCTCCGCTTGCCGACTGATCGCTCCAGTCTGCGAGCACGTTATCGCTGGTGATCCAAGCAAGATTTTTGTGGCCCGGAATCGCACCCATGTGCGTGGCGACCGCAAGCAACACAGAAAGCGCCTCGCGCGCCGGTTCCTCACCTAGGTTGAAGAGCTTGGGATCAGAACCAATCATGAATCCGCCGCCGCCGGCCCCGCCCACCATCGCGTATGTCGCATCGACTGCACCGGGGCTTCGCAGCGTGTCGAACTGCTGGCGGTTACGCTCTTCCGCTTCCTGGGCGCGGGCAACATCACGGGCGTTGGGCTTCCATGCGTCGATGGCTGCGGTCAGGGCAGTACGATCGGTTGTTGCTTCGAGCAGGACGCGAAAGCCAAAGCCAATGCGGACGTACAGACCAACCGGCTCAGTTGGCGGAAGCGTGCCAAGAATCTTAAGGACCTGCTGACGGGCGTTGGTCAGGTCGTTGAACTGTAGGCTGGTTGCGTCGAAGAAGATGATGGTGCTGCTTTCTTGCGGTGCTTTGGATGCCGGTTCGGTGGCGGCGTTGGCACGATTGGTGTATTCGACGGGTTGAGCGGACGGAGCAGAAACCTGTGAAGGTGCAGACGCGTCAACCGCGCGGCTAAATGACCTGAGGGTTTCCTTTTTGCCACTGTCGTAGATCACGAAATCCTCAGGCTTGAGTCCGGTAATGGGCTGTCCCTTTTTGTCGAAGGCGGCCACGCTGACGTCGACGATACGAGTAGTGACTCGCAGCGAGAACTTCGCATTGTCGGGCGCGACATCCGGGATTGCGGGTGTTTTCTGCGGCGTTACGCGAAGTTCGGGCGTGGCGGGTGCAGCGGGAATCGCCGCGGAATGTGATGCGATGCCGGCAGGTGCGGGAGAAGCTACCGCAACTGTTTCGGGCGTATCGCTGCCGGTGGATGGAGCGGGTGCTGGATTTTCACTTGTTGTTGGTGCAGGTTCCCGTGCGGTCTCCGGCGAGGCCTCAGTATTTGGAGCGGAGGGGACCGATGAGAATAAGTCCGGCTTGGACGATGGCGCTGAGTTATCTGCCGTCACCATATGTGACTCGGACTGGAAGAGATGATAGTGATCGAAGATGACTTCATTCAGCATCGTCTGCTTTGGAACTTTGGCAAGATCGTGAGTAGTCACCACTCTGCCCAGCCCAAAATTTGCACTTGTGAAATTTGCCGAGTCTAATGCGAGAGAAATCGAAATGCTCTTCTTCGGGCAGAAAAAGGTCTTTCCGCCCAGTTGGACCGGACCGTACTCAACCATGATGTTGGCTTTTGTAATTGGACTGTCTTCAGCAAGATCTGCCATGATCGCGAGCCGGAGAACGGTACCATCATTCGGATCAATCGTCATCTCTCCGTGGTAACCGGAGAACTGCTGATATGTCTGCCGGCCAACACAGCAGAACCTGACGGCATAGTGAGATGCGGATTTGGGGACGGAAAAGCCAAAGACAGCTACCGGTTTTGCCGTTCCCTTCTCCCAGTGGCTCCATGCCAGCTTGCCTTTTGGAAGGTCGATGAGGACGTCGGCGAGGATGGGCCAAATTCGCCAAAGCTCGACAGGCCCCTGGTAGTCACGGTCGTTGACGGCTGCTCTTTTCCGTCAACCTGGATGAAATCCTGTCCGTCGCGGTAAAGGACTGTGTGATCGGTCCGGCTCACAGGATGCAGCGGCTGCGCGGAATTGAAACCGCTGCTTGTGCCCAGTTTCAGACCTGGAGGCGTGTCTTCAAAGTGGATTGTGTCGCGGGTTGCGAATAGGTTCGGCAGCCGGCTTTCCATTGCCGTAACGTACTCAATTGTCTTCGCGATGATGGCGCGCTGCTCGGCGAAGGTTGGTGGCGGAGTCTTTGGGATTTCGGCTGGGGGCGGATCGAGGAACGCCGCCTGATCGGCGAGCATGACGAGAGCGCGCCGTGATTCGGGACCCGGCAGTGTTGCTTCCATTGCGGCAAGTTTCGAAGCGTTCAACCGCTCCGTAAGCTCCATCGCTGTAAGGCGTCCGGCGATCTTGCTGTCGTGCTCGCCGCGGCTGGAAACAACGACCTTGTTCAGTTCATCGACGGTGACGCGGTCTGCCGCAAAAGAGAAGACTGAAAGCTGGGAAAGACACAGAAGGGTCAAGGCAAATCTCGACATAGGAACCCCAATCAACTGCGGGAACAGTCTAGACCCTATCATCAATGGATGCAATCTGGGCTCATGGCGAACGCAATGCAGTTACTTGAAGTTGTGAGCTAATTTATGAATCAGCCACAGGCTAGTTTCAAAGGGGATGGGTCGAAAGCGGAATTCAGTCGACCATGAGTTCGCCGGGGAGGATGGGGCGGGTGCGCGGGAGCATTCCCTGCCATGCGGCCATGCCTACGAATCCGAGAACAACGACATAGATCGCGAGTTTGACGACGCTAGTGGTGGGATTTTGCGGAAGAGTCTTCCAGAGGATGAGCAGGACTGTTTGCGCGATGGTGACGGCCCAGACGGAGCCGTAGAAGTAGCGGCGCTCAATGCCCTCGCCCTTGGTGGAGGGGCCGACGCGCGGCAGTTTGCCCATTAGGCCTAGCATCAGGATGATGGCGCAGATGGGCGAGTAGCCGTAGGTGTAGATCTGCTTGAGCATCCACTGACCGGTTACGACGGCGGCGACAAGGCCGGCGAGGTTGAGCAGGGCGAAGTTGATGACGGCGTTCCAGGCGAAGGTGTAGCAGACTTTGCGATAGAGCGGATTGGGGCGGTCCTCGTCAAAGCGAAGGATGTAGGGCCTGGGCTCGCAGCCGGGCAACTGGCCGAAGAGGGCGGCGGTGAAGACTCCGATGAGCACGATGGCCAGCCATGCGCCATTTAAAAGCGAAAATCCGTGGGCAAAAAGGCTGAAGGTTAATGGGCCGGGAGCAAGAAAGAAGACCCAGATCCAGATGGGGGTGTGAAGGACCCGATAGTAATGCTTGTTCCGCTGCCGCATCTTTCGCGCATCGGCATATTCAATCTTTCCGCTGTAACGCATTGAGGTGAGTTTTGCAGAGCAGCCGATAGCGCGTCAAATGGCCGGCCATATCGGCGGGGCGAGGGCGCGACGCGCACCTATAATTGACGGGTGGCCGGAGGAATTCTGTGCCGGCGAAGATCGATCATAATTTGGGGAATCTATGGCCGCGGTGATTGAAGCCATCAACGTAAAACGCAAGATGTACTTTGAGCATGAGGGCACGCCCTTCTATTGCATGGATGTTGAATTGTCGACGCCGACGGCGCGCGGCGGGCAGACGCTGGTTCGGCTTAAGATGCGCAATCTGCTGACGCGTGCGGTGTTCGACAAGACATACAAGGCGAGCGATAAGTTCAGGGAGCCTGATCTGGAAACGGTGGAGGCTTCGTATCTCTACAGCGATGGAGACGGCTCGTACTTTCTGGACCAGAGCAGCTTTGACACGCTGCAACTGACTGAGGCGATGATGGGCAATGCGCTTGAGTTTCTGGTGGAAGGCGCGATCATCCAGTTGCAGAAGTTCAATGGGAATCCCATTGGGCTTGAGCTGCCGGAGAAGGTGGAGCTGGCGGTGAGCTACACCGAACCCGGCGCGCGCGGCGACACCAGCGGCACAGTGACGAAGCTGGCGCGGCTTGAGACGGGGCTTGAGATCAAAGCGCCTCTCTATATCGAGGTTGGCGAAAAGGTGAAGGTGTACACGGAGACCAAGGAGTTCGCCGGCAGAGCGTAAAGACAGTTGTCAGTGAACAGTGGTCAGTTGTCAGAGTTGTTATTGCTGACTCGCTGCGTTTGTGATCGAAAGACGGCTTCTCTGGTGGGATGAATTCGCGCCCTTTCAGAGCAGAGGGTATGTCAACAGCAGCCCAACCCTTGCGGGTTGGGCTGTTTTGCTTGTGATTGGCGGACAGATTACGGATTGAGGTCAAGGCTTGAGGTTGGGCGCCGGCCGTTTGGCGCCAGGCAACTGGACCCCGAGAATTGCAGCAACCGAGGGCGCTATCTGGCGCATGTCAATTGTGCCCAGGTCGCGGCCCTGGGCAATGCGCTTCCCCATGGCGAAGAACGAGGCGTGCATCTCAGGGAATGAAGGCAGATAGCCGTGAGTGCCTAGCGTTTTTGGCAGGTCGGTAACGAGTTTGCCTGAGAACGCGCCGGCGAATGTGTAACCGGGTTTGAGCGCCAGAATGAATTCGGCATTGGGGAATCCGCCCATTGGCATGAATTCTTTTTTGTCGAGGACCCGAGCTACCCCGTTTGCCGGATCGGAGGCAAGGCGCGTAAGCAAGGCACGAACTTCGTCGCGGGTCTGCCGGTCAGAGGGATCGCGAAGCATGATGGCAGCCATGCCACCGGTTGCCCAGGGTTCGGCTTTCCATGAAGTGATGGAGACTTTGCCGCTGCCCGAGTCGGTCCTGGTTGTAATAAGCCCGGCCTGCAGGAACGGGATCGCAATATTAAGAGCGTGATGGATTTCCGCAAAGCCATGGTCGGAGACGATGACGACGGCGGTGGCGGGATCGTTTTTGAGCGCTGCGTGGATGAGCTGACCCACCATCTCGTCGATCGCCTCAAGATTGCTGTTCGACTCGGGACTGAAGGGGCCGGTCATGTGCTCGGTCTCGTCGAGCGAGCTGAGGTGGATGGTCATGAATCCGGGATGGCGGCGCTCGATGATATCCACGGAATAGCGGGTGCGGATGCGGTCGCCCTCGATGCTGGTATCGTTGCCCATCATGTAAGGGCCGAGGCGCTTCTGCATGTCGAACAAGAGGCCATCGGGTCTTGAGATAGCGGCCATCAACTCAACGTCCTGAGGATTGGCGCTGTCCGGCTCGACGGAGGCTTCATCGCCGCGCCAGTACTCTGGAATCAGCGTATCGACGGGCGCGTTGACGCTCACAGGCCAACTGACAGATGCGGTTGAGATGCTTGCCTGGTGTGCCGCATCCCAGAGCGTGGGGACGCGAATGTCTCCGGCATACCAGTACCAGGCGCCGTTGAAGCGGCGCATCGGATCGAAGATCTGATTGTTGAAGATGCCATGCTCGGCAGGCCACACACCGGTAATGAGCGTGGTGTGGTCGGGATAAGTCACGGTCGGCACGACGGCGAGTACGCCGTCTGCATAGGTTCCCTGAGTGAGGAAACGGCGCAACACGGGGATACGCAGGCCGTGCTCATCGGCATGTGTTACGTACTCGGGCTTGAGGCCGTCGATGGAGATCATCAGGACCGGAGCAGCATGAGCGGCAAATGTGCACGCAGCGAAAAAAGAGACGATAAGGATGCGGAGCGGATGAAATGTGCGCATGTGATTAGTAGAGCGACAGAAGACGAGAGATACGTGAAAAGAAAATGAAATTTTGGAGACCGCCGTAGCGCGATAATTCAGCGAGGCTGCGGCGGTCTGATTGTGGATGCCTAGAGCCTGTTATTAACTTTATCCCTTTGCTTGCATTTATATAGAAGCGGCCCTCTGGGTTGCAGACGATAGATGGATGGGAAATCGAGATCGTCGAGGCTATCAGACCGATGTGACCGATGAGGAGTGGTTGTTTGTGGCGCCGTATTTGGCGCTTTGCCGCGAGGATGCGCAACAGCGCGATTATCCTCTGCGTGATGTGTTCAACGCGTTGCGCTACGTAGCGAAAACCGGTTGCCATTGGCGCATGTTACCAAACGATCTGCCTCCCTGGACGGTGGTCTATCAGCAGATGCGACGCTGGATCGATGCGCGCTGCTTCGAGACGATGGTGGAGGATCTGCGCATTCTGTTGCGTGAGTTTGCGGGGCGCAAAGGCCAGCCTTCGGCCATGATTCTCGACAGCCGCACGTTGCAGTCGACGCCGGAATCGGGAGCGCGTGGCGGCTACGACGGAGCCAAGCGCCGCAAAGGATCGAAGGTGCATGCGGCGGTCGACACGCTGGGCCATCTGCTTGCCTTGCATGTTACGGCGGCCGACGAACAGGACCGCGCACAAGTGGGAATCCTGGCCGAGGCGGTGCAACAGATCACCGGCGAGAACGTTGAGTTGGCATACGTTGACCAAGGCTACACCGGCGAAAACGCCGCGCAGGCCGCAGAGAAACACGGTGTGCAACTGGAGGTAGTGAAACACACTGAAGTCAAGAGAGGCTTCGTGTTGTTGCCACGACGTTGGGTCGTAGAGCGTAGCTTTGCCTGGGCCGCACGCTTCCGCCGCTTGGCTCGAGACTACGAAAGACTGGCCGAAACCCTCGCCGCGCTCCACTACCTCGCATTCGCCATCCTCATGCTGGCAAATCTCGCTCGACAACTGGCGCAAAGTTAATAACAGGCTCTAGTTCGGTCTGGAAAGGAACTTCTCAAAGAAGGCAAGTTTCTCCGGGCTGCCTGCCAGTGGAATGGGCTGAGTTTTGTCGCCTACTTCCATCACCTGCGGCTTGTCGCCGACCGCAGGCCACTCAGGCAGGCCTTTCCCGTTGGGATCGCCCTTGGTAACGAAGTTTGCCCAGTAGGACGACATCATGTCTGCGATTTTGTGATCGTCGGCTGTGAACGGACGGTCGGATGTGTGCAGGTTGTTGAGCGTGTAGGGCAGTTCCGAGCTGTGAAACGCGCCGTATTTTTCTGAGTCGGGACCGGGCAGCGTGTGATCCCACAGGTACTCGTAGACTTTGGTTTTGGCAGTCTTGGCGCGGACGCGCGCCCAGAGATACTGCGCCACCAGCGCCTGATCTTTGATGCTTTGCTTTTGCGCGGCTTGAGCTTCAGCGTCGTTTGTGGCCGGGTAGAGCTTGAGGAATTCATCCGCGGCGTCGCCGAAGCGCCGGCGGGCGTGCTCCTGGAATTCGGCGAGTGTCGGCGGCTTTTGCGGGCCGGAGATTCCGCCAAGTTCACCAAGGTTGCTGCCGGTTAATGTGGGCACATCGTTCTGCTTGCCTTCAGCGATAACGGTCATGACGGATGCGGGCAGCACGTAGCCATCCACTATGGGTGAGAAGCGTTGAGGTCTTTCACCGGGCGGCGCTGCAATGAGCGTTTGCCAGCTCGCGGCGCGGAGTTCAGCGAGCGAGTGTGCGCCTACTGACTCTGCGAATTTTTCACCGACGCGTTCGGCTTCTGCCAGCGGCTCGGGCGTCGAGGTGCTGCCTCCTTTGCCGACGGTAGAGCCACCACTCTCAATGATGGCGCGCTGAAACAGTCCGCGCGCGAGTGGAGATGCGGTGAGGTCCTGGACCGATGCGCCACCAGCGGATTGTCCGTCGATGGTTACGTTGTCCGGGTCGCCGCCAAATTTCGCGATGTTGCGCTGGACCCATCCGAGCGCGGCGATCTGATCGAGCAGGCCGTAGTTGCCGGAGGCATTGTGGCCGGATTCTTTGGTCAGCCCAGGGTAGGCGAAGAAGCCCATGATGCCGACGCGATAGTTGATAGTGACGACGACGATGCCTTTCTTGGCCAGACCCTCGCCATCGTAGACGGGAACCGCAGTGCCGCCTTGCTGGAATCCGCCGCCGTGGATGTACACGAATACGGGCAACTTTTGCGCCGGTGAAGCGGCGGGAGTGAAGACATTGAGATAAAGACAATCTTCTCCGATTGCGTCGTGGTCCATGAACTCGTAGGTCCACGGCGGATTGGAGGTGGGAATGTCCTGAATGCAACTGGTGGGATATTTGTCGGTCGAGTGAATTCCCTTCCAGGGCAAGACCGGCTGGGGAGCGCGCCAGCGCAGATCGCCGACCGGAGGCGCCGCGAACGGAATGGACTTGAACGTCATGATCGATGCGTCGTTGCCTGGAACGCCGAGCACCAGGCCGCCTTCAACCAGGACAGGCTTGTCAATTGCAGGGGAGAGAGGTGCAGCGGAGAGAGGCAGCGCGGCGACAATCACGAGAGCGGCAGCAAGCATGGTTTTACGATTCATGAGACCCTCTTTAGAGCGCATCGATCGATCTTTACGCGGCGTATGATTTCGAATTTTCCGACACCGGGAAATATAGCACCTGCGGCGCTCAACCAGGGTGGTGGAGCGCCCGCGGACGATGGCAGAGTCTTTGAGAAACGCATGACTATGGACCGATCTTTCAAACATCACTGCCCGGCAGAACTGCTACCTGCCTTGCCGGTATCGAATTTCCAATAGTCGAAGTTGAAGAGTGGACCGGTTGACTCGCCTTTAAAAACGAAAAAGAGATCGTGTTTTCCTGATGCGCCCTTAACTGTGCTCGACTCCAACTTCCAATTGTTCACTCCGCCTGTATCCGAAACCGGTAGCGAGCTGATTACAGGTCCGTCGACGCTGTCGAGATGCAGTTCGATGACGCCGCCACCGGCACCGCCGGCGACGCCGGCGCTGAAGCGCGTTGCCTTGCTGTTGCCGAAATCGACGCCACGCACTTTTATGTAGCTGCCGTTGGCGATCTGGGTGACGTAGACACCGACTTTGTCGTCCTTCGCGGTTCTGACTCCGGTTGTCCAGAAGGCGGAAGTGGGCCCAGACTCCCAGGCAATGGTTTCTGCTTCATTGCGCTTGAAAGGGTTGAGCGAGCCTACCTGTGGAACTCCTTCATGATTCCAGAACGGAAGGGTTGTGATGGTTCCGTCCGCGTTGTAGGAGAACTTGGCCAGGCTTACGGAGCGGCGCTCGCGGAATTCAGTGGTAAGAGCGTGGTTGAGAGCATAACTAAAGCCGAAGAGGTAGGACGCGCCTTTGTAGTCGATGATGCCGGGGTGGTTCCCATTGGACAAGGGATTCGAATCCATAAGCATTCCCTTGTATTCCCATGGACCGGTGGGGCCATTGCTCATGGCGTAGCCGATGCCCTCAGAGCAACAGTGGGAGGCATAGGCCATGTAATATCTGCCTGCGCGTTTATAGAACCACGGACCTTCCTGGTAGTTTTGCGGCTTGGTGTCAACCTTCACGATCGGGCCCGAGTAGGACACCATATCTTTGTTGAGTTTGACGTACCAGAGATTCGGATTGCCCCAATAGAGATATGCCTGGCCATCGTCATCGACAAAGACGGTGGGATCGATGTTTCCAACTGCCGGCGCAATCAGCGGATGCCCCAGCGCATCTTTGAAGGGGCCTTCCGGTTTGTCCGCGACAGCGACGGCGATGACGTTTTTGGGACGCCCTGGGACACTGATGGGTGTGTAGAGGTAAAACTTGCCGTTGCGTGCAACTACCTGCGGCGCCCAAGCGTCATTAGTCTGGACGGCCCATGGAAATGTGGCGAGGGATGCTACGTCGCCGTGATCGGTCCAATTGACCATGTCGGTGGAGGTGTAGAGCTTCCAGTTGAGCATGGTGAAGTGGACGGCATTGTCTTCATCGTGGCTGGTGTAGAGATAGACAACCCCGTTGTAGACCATGGGAGCCGGGTCGGCGGTGAAGTTGGTCTGGATGATCGGATTTTCCGCAACGCAACGAGGTATAAGGCAAAGTAGAGCGGTGAATGAGAGCGTGAAAGAGCGAATGGAAGATTGCGGAAACATGAAGATTCTCCTGAGCAAGGTCGACACAACAAGATCGACTGTAGGATTCGGATAAATCGATGATAGCAGCGAGTACCTGCGTGGAGACGGAGTGACGCGAGGCAAGCGGCGAAGGCGGAATGGAAGGCGACGCGGAGAATTGTTAACGGTTGCTTGAGATTCGTGTTGACGTGACCTGTGACATAACTCACTCAAGATTTTTGACAAACCACGGAGTTAGTCGAAGATGCACGTCCGCGCTGAATGCGTCACTGCAAGCGCGCGAAAGTTACTGGTAAGATTGTGGGCGATTGTGGATGAGAGGAGAACCTCAGTTGAAGCGCATTTTGTTTTTAGCGACTCCTGTTTTACTTTGTTCCGCGGTGCTGTTCAGCCAGCAACCGGCTGCATACCTTAATCCGGATCTGCCGGCGGATGCCCGTGCGAAGGATCTGGTCTCAAGGATGACGCTTGAGGAAAAGGTTTTGCAGATGCAGAGCAATGCTCCCGCGATTCCGCGGCTGCAGGTGCCCGCTTACAACTGGTGGAACGAGGCTCTGCATGGAGTTGTGCGGGGCCGCGCCACGGTGTTCCCTCAGGCGATCGGACTTGGCGCAACGTGGGATCCGGCGCTGCTGCACAGCATTGCCGATGTGATTTCAACGGAAGCGCGCGCGAAATACAACGAAGCTCACCGTCATCCGATGCCTGTAGAAACAGGCACGCTGCCCGGCCGCACCGCCGGACTCACTTACTGGTCGCCGAACATCAACATCTTCCGCGATCCCCGCTGGGGACGCGGCCAGGAAACCTACGGCGAGGACCCTTACCTAACCAGCCGCATGGGTGTCGCGTTTGTTGAAGGTATGCAGGGCAATGATCCGCACTACCTGAAGACAGTTGCGACGCCGAAGCACTACGCGGTTCATAGCGGGCCGGAACGCCTGCGGCATACTTTTGACGTAAAACCGAGCGAATACGATCTGACGCATACCTACTTACCTGCATTTAAAGCCGCCGTGATGGAAGGCAAGGCCGACTCAGTGATGTGCGTGTACAACGCGGTTGACGGCGTGCCGGGATGCGCGAGCACGGACCTGCTGGAAAAGTACCTGCGCGAAAAGTGGGGATTCAAAGGTTACGTGGTGAGCGATTGCGGAGCGGTCAACGATATTTATCGCAGCCACAAGTACACAGACACACTCGGCGCGGCATCCACTGCGGCGGTGAAGGCGGGCACCGATCTGACCTGCGGCGAGGAATACAAGACTCTGCCGGACGAAGTGAAGTCGGGCGCTCTTCCCGAGTCCGACATCGACCGATCCGTGGAGCGCCTTTTTGAAGCACGATTCCGGTTGGGCATGTCCGATCCGCCGGATCGCGTTCCGTTCTCGAAGATTCCACTTTCTGAAAACGATTCGGCCGCACACAAGCAACTGGCGCTACAGGCGGCACGCGAGTCGATGGTGCTGCTGAAGAACGAGGGCGGTATTCTGCCGCTCAAAAAGTCGCTTGCAAAGATTGCGGTGATTGGTCCCTCGGCGGACGATCCGATTGCGCCCCGCGGCAACCTGAACTACGCGGGTGTTCCTTCAAGACAGGTGACGCCTCTGGACGGCATCAAACAGCAGTTTCCTCATGCGAAGGTGATGTATGCGCTGGGAGCAACCTACACGGAGAATAATCTTGCGCTGGTGCCCTCGACCGTTTTGACAACACCGGATGGAAAGAGCGCGGGCCTGCAGGCGGAGTATTTCGACAATCCCGATTTTGAGGGCGGGCCGAAACTGAGCAGGATTGAACCGCGCGTGTACTTTGAGCGGGAGATGGATGAGCCTGCGGTGGTTGCCGCAGTAGGCGATGGGAAGTACTCGATTCGCTGGACCGGGACGTTGACGGCTCCGGCAAGCGGTGAGTACGGATTTATTGCGCGGACAGGCACATGGAATCGCGATGGAAAGATTCGCCTGTTCATCGACGGTAAAGAGCTGGTAGCTCCGGCGCGGTTTCCAATGCGTCCACCGACGGCTCCTCCGGCAGGCGCTGCCGTGGGAAATCGCCCACCTATGGAGGCCGGAGCGGTTCCACCTCCGGGATGGCGGAATCCGCAGGTGAAGATGCAACTGGAAGGCGGCCGCAAATACAGCGTGAAGATTGAATACGCGCAGAATGGACCGGGCGGCAGCGCCGAGTTCAACTGGGGTCCTCCGCCTGAAGCATCGCTGGCCGAAGCGGAAAAAGTGGTGAAGGATTCAGATATCGCACTCGTATTTGTGGGCTTGAATTCGCAACTTGAAGGCGAAAACACCGACCGCGAGAGTATCGAATTGCCGACGCCGCAGGAGAAGCTGATTGAAGCAACCATCGCCACCGGCAAGCCGACGGTTGTGGTTCTGACCGGCGGAAGCGCCATCAGCGCGAACTACGCCGCCGAGCACGCGACCGCGGTGATGGAAGCGTGGTATGGAGGCGAAGAGGACGGCACCGCAATTGCGGAGACACTCACCGGCGTTAACAATCCGGCGGGGCGTCTGCCGGTTACGTTCTATCGCGGCACGGATCAACTGCCGGCGTTCACCGACTACTCAATGGATGGACGCACCTACCGGTACTTCAAGGGCGATCCACTTTACAGCTTCGGCTACGGATTGAGCTACTCAAGCTTCCAGTACTCGAACCTGAAGACGAAGCGGACTGCAAATGGAGCGGAAGTTCAGGCTACGGTGAAGAACACTTCCGCACGCGAAGGAGACGAGGTGGTGCAACTCTACGTGGCAGACAGCGCGAGCAAAGAGGTGCGGAATCTGAGAGGTTTTCAGCGCATCCACCTGCGTGCGGGCGAGAGCCGGACCGTAAGCTTCACACTCACTTCCGACGTGCTGCCGAACTCGCCTGTGACGGTGAGCATTGGCGGCGGCCAACCTCTGGCGGCGATCCCTCATGTGGAGGGTACGGTACGCTTCAGCTTGAATTGACTTGGCGTGCCGCTGCAGTGCGAAGAGATGCAAGAAGCCCAGCCGTTGCACAGGCTGGGCTTTTTGTTGAAGCAGAGAGTTTTGTGTTGCCTTACTCGACTGTGACTGATTTCGCCAGGTTGCGGGGCTGGTCTACGTCGCAGCCGCGGCGGACGGCGATGTAGTAAGCCAGCAACTGCAGCGGAACGACATCGACGAGCGGCGAGAGAAGCTCAAACGACGGCGGAATGTGGATGACGTGCTCCACCATGGAGCCGATGATGTTGTCGCCCTCAGTGGCTACGGCGATGACGCGCCCGCTGCGTGCTGTGACTTCCTGAATGTTGGAGATGGTTTTCTCGTAGCGCAGGCGTGAGGCGGGATCGTGCTCGTCGCGCGTGGCCAGCACGACCACGGGAAGCGTTTCGTCGATAAGGGCGTTGGGGCCGTGCTTCATTTCGCCGGCCGGGTAGCCCTCGGCGTGAATGTAGGAGATTTCCTTGAGCTTGAGCGCACCTTCAAGCGCGATGGGGAAATGGATGCCGCGGCCGAGGTAGAGGAAGTCGCGCGCGTTGACGAAGTACGCGGCAAGCTGCTCGCACTGCTCTGAACGCGTTTTGAGAACCTCTTCGATCTTTGCCGGAATGGTGTTGAGCTCTTCAATGAGTGCGACGGAGCGCTCGGGGTCGATACGGCCGCGAAGCTGGCCCAGCTTGAGAGCGAGAATAAAGAGCGCGGTAAGCTGGGCAGTGAAAGCCTTGGTAGAGGCCACGCCGATTTCAGGACCCGCGTGCGTGTAAATAGCGCCGTGAGCTTCGCGCGCCACCATGGCGCCAACGACGTTGCAGATGGCAACGGTCTTGGAGCCGAGGTTGATCATCTCGCGTTGCGCGGCGAGGGTGTCAGCGGTTTCGCCGGACTGCGTGATGAGCAGGCCGAGCGCATTGCGATCGGGAATCGGATTGCGATAGCGATACTCGCTGGCGTAATCGACGTCTACGGGTACGCGGGCAAGGCGCTCGATCATGTACTTGCCGGCCAGCGCTGCGTGCCAACTGGTGCCGCATGCCGCGATGTTGATGCTTGACGCGGAGGCAAGCTCATCATCGGCGATCTTCATTTCGTCAAGGTAGACCTTGCCGGAATCGAGGGAGACACGGCCCATGGTGGTGTCGCGGATGGCGCGCGGCTGCTCCCAGATTTCCTTGAGCATGAAGTGCTTGAAGCCGCCCTTTTCCGCCTGTATGGGATCCCACGTAATGCGCGTGATAGCGCGGTCGATCGGGTTGCCCTCGAAATCCGTAAGCGTGACGCCGTCGGAAGTGAGGATGGCCATGTCGCCATCGGCGAGGAAGTAGATGTCGCGCGTGTGGTGAAGGATGCCGGGTACGTCGGACGCAACAAAGGCTTCGCCCTCGCCTACGCCAATGACAACCGGAGGGCCGGAGCGCGCGACGACGATCTTGTCGGGCTCCGACGCCGAGAGGATGCCGAGCGCGAATGCACCGGTGAGGCGCTTGACGGCACGGCGGACTGCAACTTCGAGCGAGACGGGCCGGCCCGCAGATTCAGCTTCTTTCTGCACCTCTTCAATGAGGTGAGCAATGATTTCGGTGTCGGTTTCCGTGACGAACTTGTGGCCCTTCTCAGTGAGTTCGTGTTTGAGATCGATATAGTTCTCGACAATGCCGTTATGGACTACGACGATGCGGCCGGAGCAGTCGCGGTGAGGGTGGGCGTTCTCTTCAGTGGGGCGACCGTGTGTGGCCCAGCGCGTGTGGCCAATGCCGAAGGTGCCATCAAGAGGGTGATCGCGGAGAACATCCTCAAGCTTACCCAGCTTGCCGGGAGCACGGCGCACAGTGAGAGTGGAGCAGGAGGGACTACCCACTGCGATGCCCGCCGAATCGTATCCGCGGTATTCGAGGCGCCTTAACCCCTCGATGATGACAGGAACGACTTGCTTCTTACCAACGTATCCAACTATCCCGCACATGTATGGATTTTAAGCGAGAGACGCAGGTTTGACTGTGACACAAAGGTGGGTGCGGGATTCCACGGTGGGACAAAGCCTTAGTTTCTTAGAGATTAAAGGACGCTTTCAACGACCTGTGTGGATGCTTCGAATTTGCCCACGGGCTGGAACGGCACGATTCCCCCATAGAATGGCAGACGCGCGCAGAAGCAGCTCGCGCACCGTAAGGTCTTTGCTGAGAAACGGGAATCTGTAGCTCTTCAGGGCGGCTTCTTTTACGAGAGAACTTGCGGCGTGACTGCTCGAGATGATTATGACGGCGATAGAGGGAAATCTCTCCTTGAGCAGAATTCCGAGATCGATGCCGCTCATTCCGGGGATGATTGCATCTACAACCGCGAGCTCGGGCTCCCATTGGGTGATGGTTTCGAGGGCAAGATCAGCCGAATAGACTGCGCGGCATTCGTAGCCTTCATTTTTGAAGATTTGGGCAAGCGTGTCGGCCACTATCTTGTCGTCATCGACAAATAGAGCTTTGGCTAAAGACATAGATTCACCGCGATACAGGAAACCGGCAATTCAGTGCCGGGAAGGTACAAATGGTAATTTGCGTACCAACACAATGCGGTGATCCGGGGAAAGTAGAACAAGAAGCTGAGACGATCTTTTCTGATGCGCTGGTGGGCGGCGGGGTTGCCCACGCTTTTCACCTAACAAATGCTGCATCTTGCATTCAAGGAACAATCCTGGATGATCGGGCGACTTCCGAATCGAACTACAGGCGCAAAACAACGACGATCACGGTCTCTCGGGGCGAATCCACAGGAGGCGGAACTTTCTGTTTTTCCATGAGTTACCCCTGCTGTATACTTCAGGCTCTGCCAGCCCTTCCCTCCCAGAGCACGACTGGCACAATCACGACTGGAGGACAAGATGCACAAGAAGATGTGGACCGTGTTTATGGGGTTGTGTGCGCTTTTTGCGCTAACGGCACTCGCTGCACCGGCGAGCGCGCAGGATGTAAAACCGAAGTCACCGATGTACTCGTATATCGCCAACTGGCAGCTTCCGCGGGACCACTGGGCGGATATGGAGAAATCGGCGGCTGCTCGAAATGCGGTTATGGAGAAAGCGATTGCCGATGGAACGCTTGTCGGCTACGGCGATGACTTGAATCTGGTACATACTCCCGAGGGGGAAACGCATGACACCTGGTGGTCGTCGAAGTCTATGGCTGGGCTCATGAAGGTGCTGGACACGCTTATGTCGACCGATGTTTCTTCTTCGCCCTACGGAGCCTCAACCAAACACTGGGACTCGATCTACATCAGCCGTTACTACAACTGGAAGCCGGGAGCCTACAAGGGCGCCTATGTGAGCACCTCAGTATACAAATTGAAGGCCGACGCCCCCGACAATGCTGTCGATGTACTCAGCCAGCATCTGGTTGTGCCCCTGCTGGAGAAATTGCTGGCGGACGGCACGATCAACGAATACGAGATCGACGAAATGGCTGTCCATAGTGCGGCACCGGGAACATTTGTGATTGTGTACGTGACTCCCACAGCGGAAGGCCTGGACAAAGTTGACGCGGCCGTTATGGATACACTGAAGAACCATCCGCTCGCCGGCACGGCCTTTGGGGCAATGACAGATGACAGCGGTCATCGCGATGAAGTATTGAAAGGCAATGGCGTCTTCAAATAGAGGCGGAGACCGAGTGCGAATATGCGGGCTGCCGTTCCAATCGCTGCGGCTCGCGGCGGAAACGGTGTTTCGTCAGGTTAGTTAATTGAACAGGCTGCCGGCGCTTTGGGGCACGGCAGCCTACTCTTCGAGCTTGTAGGTGTACTCTTCAATGACGGGATTGGTGAGTACGTCGCGTGCGATGCGCTCCACCTCGGCACGAGCAGCGTCGGATGCGAGGCCGTCGGCGAGGGAAAGCTGAAAGTACTTGCCCTGGCGCACGGCGGCAACATTGGCAAAACCCATTTTGCGCAGGGCATTGTGGATGGTTTGGCCCTGCGGGTCCAGGACCGATGTCTTGGGCGTAACGTAGACATGTGCCTTCATTTAAGGCGATTATAGACGGTCAAACGGGGCGGACGCAGGTTGGAGCGAGGACCTGCGATTGGGACACCGGCTTTCCCGTTAAGGGATAGAGTGCCAAAAAAGACAACACATCCTTCGTCAAGATGAACAAAAATTCATCCTGATATTGACCGAATAAGGCAACTTGGTTAACACTTCAGGCAACCAAGAACTCAGAATATACAGGTTTATTGGTTTTTCTTTTCCCAGGACCGCGTTTGGGGGTGCGCCCACCCAACTGAATATAGGTAGAGATCCGTCATAAGGATCCGATATCCGATTATGTTTGATTGCTCAGCCCACCTCTCAAAAGGGGGGACAGAGTTCTGTTCGCGTAGGAAGACCATGCAGATCAATGTATTTGCCATCCGATTCACGGGTGGTACCTGGAAGAAATGCGAGCACTATTGCAGCCAAGAAGAGGCTGACGCGGTTATCGAATCGGCGAGAGCCAAGGCTTTTGAGAGCCTTCGATACCAGACACCGCAATATGCGGATTATCTAGCAGGGGCGGCCTATGTTTTTAATGTCGCCTACGGATTGCCAGACAAACCAGCGGAAGGGGATATGCTGGTGGTCGGTGTACAGGTAGACGGCAAGACCGTGCGTTACACAACCGACGTCGAGCATCTTTTGGAACGAAGATAGCCGGCCCGGAGAAAACGCGAAGCCGATCAGAAGCTAAACAGGCTTCATCCTGATTTCATTCACTCTTTCAGTCTCGGTGGGCTTCGAAGATCGAGGCTGCTGGAATGAGCTCACTTCATTCCGGTGCGCGGGAGTGTCTTTAGACGAGCCGATGCCTCGATCCTTTAGTATTGAATTCTGATAGTCCGCAGAGGATTTGAGCCTGTTCGGTGTAATACCCCATCGTTCCCCCACCCGAAGGAGAAGTTAAGCGAGATGGTCAACTACCTGGAACTGCCCATCGGCGACCGGTCGCCGGAAGTATTTCGTGCCGTAATCGAGATTCCCCTGGATGGCACGCAGAAGTTTGAGTACGACAAACAGTTGCACGTGTTCAAGCTGGACCGCAATCTGCACTCACCCGTCCACTATCCCGGCGACTACGGCTTTGTTCCATCCACACTGAGCGACGACGGCGATCCGCTGGACGTGCTGGTGCTGGTGCCGAGCCCGAGTTTTCCGGGCTGCGTGCAGGAGGTACGGCCGATCGGTCTGCTGGAGATGATGGACCAGGGCGTGCTGGACGAAAAAGTGCTGGCGGTGGGCAAAAACAATCCTCGTTTTGCCAACATCTGGAACTACACCGATATCTATCCACACATGCTGAAGGAGATCACCCACTTCTTCTCCATATATAAGGATCTTGAAGGCAAGCGGGTTGAGATGAAGGGTTGGCGCGATGCCTCGTATGCGCGCGACCGAGTGACGCGGGCCGCCAAGATGTTCGAAGACGCCAAGGCCAAACCCCAAGGAACAAAGCGGAAGGTTGCGGTGTAGAGCCGTTTCGGAAACACCTAGACTTTTTGAGAGCGTTGAAAGGCGGCATTTTCTTAATGAAAATGCCGCCTTTCCGCCTGCCTTCGGCCTACACCAATTCCTAAACTGCTATAAGTCGAGAGGAATTACGAGCGACGGCTCCGGAAGGTCAACTGGGTAGGTGAGGAATCCGCTATAATGCGTGAGAGACCCGGAGAGATGGCCGAGTGGCTGAAGGCGGCGGTTTGCTAAACCGTTATAGGGTCAAAAGCTCTATCGGGGGTTCGAATCCCCCTCTCTCCGCCAGCTTCCCGCATAAGTTCCTGAATTATCTTTGTAAATCAATAAAAATCAGTGATTTGAGGTGCGTTCCGATTGTTTGGAATGTACGGTTTTGTCAGGCGGATTTGGCTTTGTTCAGCAGTTTTGCATGACAAAATGCATCGCGCATGACAAAGCCACCGAGTGAGCAAGTAACAGTATCTCGCCCCCAGGGATTTATATGCACTGATGATATAAGGCTTACGCCACACTCCCCCGACGATCCTCCTAGAGAGGCCCCCCTAATGAAGCACTCTGCTCTTCCCTTCCGGCCCCGCCGTGGTTCCTTCATTCGATCATGGAGGCGCTGTGGTGGATATCGTCTGTCCTGATCAAGCTGGAGAGGATGGACGCCGATTGCTTTTCCGATCAGTTCCTTCAGGTGACTTCTATATGTTTTGTAGCTCTGCCAATGGATTGACTGTTTGTAGCACATTCGGGGAGAGGGATAGATTCTGACGGGTCATGCCGCTGCGTAGAGAATCCGTTAGAATGAGATTGCCGTTATAGATAAAGTAGAAAATCGTTCTGGGGGCGAGCCAACTCTGCAAGATGCGTCGTGCTCTGGAGGATTGGAGCCCGAGTCATGCCAAACAATTACGAATCGTTGCTCCGTAGGGTCTTCTACATCATCTCTGTGATCGGCGGATGGGTTCTATTTGTAGTTGAGTGGATTCGCGTTACTCATCATACGGCACGCCTGGATGAAATCATTCTCGTTGTTGTCCTAATTGTGTCCCTCCTGTTCATCCACATCAGCGCATATTCGTGGATTGGACACAATAAGCGAATTGCCGCACGTGGGCGGCGCGGTTTGATGACCCGCTATGCTTCTCCGGAGTACTCTCGTGACTCTTTGGGGCGGGTGTTGGTCATGGACGGCAAAGTACGCGACAGTAGGGAGATCATCGTCTCGATTGAAGGTGATACAAAGGTCTACCGCTCCGTTGAGGTTTCAGGAGTGGCCAGCGAATGACCCTTCACCTGGAAGTGCTTTGGCCGTTCTTTCGAGCGATCGATCACACCCTGATATATGCCATGGCTCTTCAGTTTTATGGCATATACCCCATTGCAATGAGCTGGATCTGGATCTGTCTATCGCTTTTCTTCCGGAGAGGCCAGGAACAGACGTCCCTGGAGTTCGAGGGCGACCTGCCGTCGGTTTCAATCCTGGTGCCGTGCTATGCGGAAGGACATACGATCAGTTCCACGGTAGAAGCGCTCCTCGCCCTTGATTATCCGAACTTTGAGATCATCATTATCAACGACAACTCCCCCGATGACACAGGCTCGAAAGCTCGACAGTTTTTGCGCGATCCCCGAGTTCGACTTCTTAACAAGACTGTGAATGAGGGAAAGGCGATGGGCTTGAATGATGCCCTCCCTATTTGTCGCAGCGAAATCCTTCTTATTATTGATGCCGACATCATCGTTTCGCCCAAGCTGCTGCAATATGTAGTGCCTCATTTTCTCGGAACCCGCGTTGCGGCCGTGACGGGCAACCCGAGAGTGCGCAATCGCAAAAATCTTTTGCAGCACTTGCAGGCAGTGGAGTTTTCCTCCATTGTTTCGATGCAGCGTCGAGCACAACGCGTTCTTGGTCGAATCCTGACGGTATCAGGAGCTGTCTTCGCCGTCCGTCGCACGGCTCTCATTGAGGCAAGTGGATTCTCTTCAGATATGGCGACAGAAGATATGGATCTGTCGTGGCGCCTACAGATGCATTTCTGGGATATCCGCTATGAGCCGCGTGCGATCGTCTGGATGCAGGTTCCCCCAAACAGCCGCGAGTTATGGAAGCAGCGCAGGCGCTGGGCCCGCGGTCTGGCACAAGCCATAGCCCGACATCGCGAAATTCCATTCCGGTGGAAACTTCGACGTATGTGGCCGATTTATTACGAGTCCTGTGCATCAATTCTATGGGCCTGTGTGTTCGTCCTTATGACAGTGTTTTGGATGACATGTAAGCTCTGCGGATACACTCCTGTGGGAGCTTCTCCCTTTCCAAACTTCTGGGGCATGGCCATCGCGACCACCTGTATTGCACAACTTACGATCGGCGCCTGGGTCGATCGCCGTTACGACCCTCAGATCATGCGCTCAATGGTCTATTCCGTTTTCTATCCGATTATCTATTGGATCATGATGGCGGTCATCACCTTTATCTACACAGTGCCTGCGCTGTTCCGTAAACCTCCGAAGGTTCAGACGTGGCGAATTCAGCGGACGCGCATATGATGCAAAGGACAACAGTAAACACGCGCAAACTCGTGAAGAAGATCCGCGATCGCCTTTGCGATGCACGCCCTGCGCCCGCTCGCCTCGCACTTATGGCGTTCCTGCTGCTGTCGATGGCTATCGTTTCTGCGGCACAGACGACATCCGCTCCAGCTCAAACAAGAGAAGCGGCCGTCATCCAGGCGCGATCGGGTGATCCGCAGGGTGCGCTTGTGATTTTGAAGGATCTGGTCGCCAAATTCCCAGACGATCCTCGCTTGCTTGCCGATGCAACCATTGTTGCCAATTGGGCAGGAGAAGATGCCTACGCCCTCGATCTGTATTCACGCGCTGATACTCCAAAGAATGACGCGGGCGTGGTTGAAGCGGCGGCTCGATCAGCTCGTAATCAACACATGTACAGTCTGGCGATCGATCTCTTCGCGCGAGCGGAGCGTCTTACGCCGGATCGTTGGCAACCTCGGCTCGGACGCGCAATGGTGCTGGTCGATGAGGGCAATGACAAAGATGCGGCGGCATTGATCAAGCCCTTATTTGAGAAACATGGTTCTGAGCCGGACGTGATGAGAGGGCAGGCATACCTCTGCGAGCGGCAACAGAATTTCGCCTGTTCCATTGCCATGTACCAAAAGCTTGCGGCGACGAGTCCTGGGAAAAGCGCTGAACTTCACTGCCAAATCGCGCAGGCACTTTCGCAATTGGGTGGGAGCACACGGGCCCAGGAATTGTGCGAAACCCCAGATAATGCAGAGAAGCTGCGCCTGCTTGCGGCAACCGGAGCAGAGCGCGTCCGATGGTCAGATTGGGATGACAATGATTGGCTCCAGCAAAAGGCCGACGGTGAGCGTGCGCTCACAGTGCTGGACGAGGTTATTTCGTCATCGAAGCCCGGGGACGCGATCTGGAAACAAGCTCAATCGGATCGATTGCCGGCACTCTACAATCTACGCCGGATGCAGGAAGTTGTTCAGTCCTGGGAAAAACTTCATCGTCTTGGCATCGTGGTGCCAGACTACGCTCTTGCAAGCGTAGCCAGCGCATATCTTCAGCTACGCCAGCCAGAAAAGGCCATTGCGTTGTATCGTACTTTGACGGAGCATACGCCCGACGATGGAAGCCTGTGGAGCGGTTTGGCTTATGCCGAGTTTGAAGATGAACAAATTCAGCAGGCCTTTGACACAATTGATCAAGCTTACCGGAATGCTCCTGCGTGGCTTCAAAGTCAGGATTTGAAGAACCCTCAGCCTAATCCGTTCCATGCTTCTCTCGGGTTGCAGGCCGCGGAAATGCGGACCTTTGCCGATATGCCCGCGGAAGGGCAGCGGCGGCTGCAGAATCTCTTAGCGATGGCGCCAGCCAACTCCAGGTTGGGCCGGGCATTGGCCATGACATTTGACCTGCGTGGCTGGCCATTACGCGCATTGAAACAGGAGCAACTTGCGAACAGTTTCGATCAGAAAGACGAGCTTCCCGTTTTGCAGGATGCCCAGATTCTCGAAAACGCCGGACGCCGGAAAGAGGCCGATGTCAAGCTGGCCCAGGTCCTCAGACGCGAAGGCAAAAGTCAATCGGTCACGAAGTTTCTGACCACACGCGAGATTGAACGCGGCTGGCAAGGGTCTGTACTTTCCGGATATGAATGGTCGAACGGACAGTATCTTGGAAATGTGCTGCATTCTCAGGCGTATTTATATAGCCCGCTGATTGGATACCGTTGGCGCGCCTATGTTCACGGTGTCGGTGACTCTGGCAAGTTTGCAGCGGGCTCCACGTATCGCTCGCGTGCTGCGGCTGGAATCAGCTACAGCTACAATCGCCAGTCGTTCTGGGGAGAAGCCGGAGCCGACTCGGCAAACCCGGGCTGGATTCCTACCGGTGCGGCCGGAGCGCAGTTTAGTCTGGGCGATCAATGGCGTCTTGGTGTTGAGGGCGACTGGGATAATGTGACCGACGTTCAGTTGATTGCTCGACTAAACGACATTCGTGCACGCAGCGGCCGGGCTAGTGCGGAGTGGCGGCAAAGTGAATCGCGTTCTATCCAGGCCGCTTTCACGAAGATGCTCTACAGCGACGGCAATGCACGCTCTGAACTTGCGGCCTCATGGGAGCAGCGAGTTTTAACACGGCCTCGCCTGCAAATCAATCTCACTCCCCAGCTTTGGGCCTCGGAAAACTCCAAGGATCAAAGTCGCATCTATTTCAATCCCAAACATGACGCTTCACTTGGCGTGAATGCCGGAATCGACTGGATCACCTGGCGTCATTACGATCGCCATCTTCTTCAGCAGTTCAATGTCTCTGCTGCGCCCTATTGGCAGGAAGACTACGGCTTTATGAGCGCAATTTCAACGGACTATACGCAGCGTTGGGCCCTGACCAGGAGGTTAGGTGTTTTGGGCAAGTTTGTATGGAACAGCCACCCGTACGATGGCGTCAGGGAGCCCTACTTTGACGTCAGTCTTGGCTTGACGTGGGGTGAGCAATGAGACGGACCCTTTTTCTCATCTGCTTCGTGATGACAATGTGCCTTGGCTTGCATGCTCAGGTAGCGGATGTGACCGTCCTCTGCTATCACGACGTGCGCGACGATGTGGGTGCTACAGACATTAGCGCGGCCAAAAGTCCGGGAAAGATCTACGCAGGATACTCAAGCCTCGATCCAGATCAGTATGCAATCAGCACGCGCAATCTTGCTTCGCAGTTTGACTGGCTCGCGTCACATGGATATCACGTCATCAGCTTGCAGCAATTGATTGATGCGCGGCATGGAAAGGCGAAGCTGCCGGACCGTGCCGTTATGCTCACCTTCGATGACGGCTTGAAGAGCTCCTATACAAAGGTCTTCCCACTGCTCAAGGCTTATGGATATCACGCAGTCGTCGCGGTCGTCGGTTCTTGGGCCGATCGGGCTCCCGGCGAGAAAATCGATTACGACTATCGAACTTTCACTCGCGATGATTTCGCAAGCTGGGAAGAGCTCCGCGAAATGGATCGCAGCGGGCTGGTTGAGATTGCTTCGCATTCGTGGGGACTGCATCAGGGAATTGCGGCCGATCCGCAGGGAAACCTGATTCCTGCCGTGTTGGCCCACGCATATAACGCGAAGACGCATCAATATGAAACCGACGCCGAATATTCGGCCAGAATTAGAGCCGACCTCACGCGAAGCGTGAAAGAAATTGAAAGCCGGATCGGACACGCTCCGCACGCGATCATGTGGCCCTATGGCGCCTATACACAGCCCGCCGAAAAAATCGCGGAATCGCTCGGTCTGTCAGCGACCTTCACGTTGGATCTGCCGGTCACCTTCCCGAACAGACGATTTGGGCTCACGGGCCTCACAGCGATTCCGCGACTGGTAATGGTCTCTAACCCAGCTCCAGGAGATCTCGACTGGTCACTCCGGCACCTTGTGTTAAGAAGCAATGTTCGGGCAGTCCAAGTGGATTTGGATTATGTCTACGATCCTAATCCGGCGCAGCAGGAGAGAAATCTAAGTGCACTTCTTGATCGCATCAAGAAGCTCCATCCCACGCAGGTATGGCTGCAGGCTTTTGCAGATCCCGACGGCTCTGGGGCGCCTTCTTCCGTTTATTTTCCCAATCGTGTGCTTCCGGTCCGTGCAGATCTCTTCGCGCGGGTTGCATGGCAATTGCGGACGCGGTGCGGCGTGGAAGTCTACGCGTGGATGACGTCCCTTGCCTGGCAATTGCCGGATAAGAGTCTGCAATCTCGGCTTCAAATCAAGCCCAAGGCAGGGGTCGCACCGGAGACGCCTGTCAGGTTAAATCCCTTCCTGCCCCAGACACGGCAAATTGTTGGTGAGATTTATGAAGATCTCGGGCGTTCAGCCCCAGTGGCAGGAATTTTATTCAGCGACGACGCAATCTTGCGAGATACCGATGATCTTGGCCCTGAAGCGCCGGCGCCCGGCCGGAGCCGCACTGAGGCGCTGATTCAATTCACCAATGAGCTCGCCGACCATGTGCGACATTGGAGCCCGGAACTGGCAACCGCTCGCAATCTGTTCGCGGAACCAGTGATTCACCCTAACGCTGAATCCTGGTTTGCGCAATCTCTTCCCTCGTTTCAGTCCAATTACAACCTCACTGTAGTGATGGCAATGCCAGAGTTGGAAAATGCTGGAAGGCGGAAGAAGTGGCTTGCAGCCCTTGCTAAGAGAGTTGGGACTCTGCCCAACGGGTTAGATAAGACGGTGTTTGAAGTGCAGGCTGTGGACTGGCGCAAAAAGAGAGCGCTGAATACGCGCAAGTTCACAGAGCAGGTCAAAATTCTTCAAGGCGAGGGCGCACTTCATCTCGCCTACTACCCGGATGATTTTGAGAAGAACAGCCCCGCGCTTAGAAGCCTTATTCCTGTATTCTCTGTCTCAGTGAACCCAGCGCCCCAGCCTTGAGGTGGATTTGTAACTTCATTGGATTCGGTCTTGCTCCAGTTCCAGTCGGACTGGCACACTCAGGAAAGTGCCGTTGATCGCATTTTCATGGCCTGATCTTCGTTGTGCAATCCGTTGAAGGGGGTGACAAAAGGGGTGGAAAAAGCAGCCTCGTAACTCCCTCTTAAGCAACGGCCGGATGGCAGCGATCCGGCCGCCTCAAAAGGTAGACGTTACACCTTCATCAAACTACTGTGGCAGCTTCAGGGTAGCAACGCATCTTTCTAAGAATAGGTCCAGAATCTGGTACACACTGTAGCTCTTCCACACTCGATAGCACCCCTGCAACAAGAAGGTGCGTGGCAGGCGCAATGTCGATTCGCGTAACCGTGAAGTTGAATCTCTAGCCGCTCTTTGCAGATTGTTTCTCGACGCGAACTGCGCATTGCTTGAAATTTGGCTCGCGGGAAATCGGATCATATGCGCTTTGAGTCAACTGGTTTGCGTTCGTTTCTGCGAAATGGAATGGAAGGAACACCTGTCCTGGCGCGACGATCTCAGTCACGCGGAGCTCAACGTTAGCAATGCGTCCCCGTGCCGATACTATTTCAACACGGTCATGCGATTTCAAGTTTCGCTTCTTGGCATCCGTTGGATTGATTTCAAGCCACGCATGAGGTGACATGCGCTGAAGGATCGAGATGGCGCCTGTTTTTGTGCGCGTATGCCAGTGCTCGACCGTGCGGCCAGTATTGAGGATAAGCGGGAAATCTACATTCGGTTGTTCCGGAAAGGGTGTCCACTGCGTGGCGATCAATTGCGCTCGGCCATCGGCGGTCGCGAATTTTCCGTCACCGTAAAGCCGTCGAACTGCCGAAGGTTGCTCAGTACTTCTCTCGGGAAACGGCCATTGGATTCCACCAGATTGCTCGATGTCTTTATACGTCATGCCCGAGTAGTCGCACAACCTGCCTGCCGAAACGAGTTTCCACTCTTCGAAGGCATCGGAAGGCGATTGCCATTCTGAAAAGAGTTCCTCTCTGCATCCGAGCTTTTCAGCGAGGCTGAGAAAAATGTCAAAATCAGAACGTGCTTCACCGGGCGGCGCAACGGCGACATTCACCTTGCTGACTCGGCGCTCAGAGTTTGTGTAGGTGCCTTCCTTTTCTCCCCAGATGGCTGCAGGAAGAACGAGGTCAGCCAACTCTGTTGTTGGAGTCGGATGAAAGCCATCCTGCACAACAAGAAAATCGAGATTGCTGAGCGCTTGTTTCAGCACATCGATATTTGGAAACGATACGAGAGGGTTGGTGCCTAGAATCCAAAGGCCGCGGATTTTGCCCGCAACAGCAGCTTCAACAATATCCGGATAGGCGAGGCCGCGGCTGGTGGGGAGCCGCTCTTCGGCGATCTTCCATATATTGGCAATTTCCGTTCGGTCGGTAGCGCTCTCAAATTTTCGATAGCCGGGCAGGCCGGAGGTGAAACCGGCTTCACGTGTTCCCATTGCATTGCACTGGCCGGTTATGGAGAACGGTGACGCACCTGCCTGCCCAATCTTGCCGGTCAGGAGAGCAAGGTTATTGATTGCGTTTACGGTCTCCGTTCCCTTTGTGCTGTGATTTACACCCATGGTCCAACCGATAAACGGAGCTCGTGCATTTGCGTAGAGACGAGTAATGTGGTCAATCAACTGCGCATCTATTCCAGTAATCTCTGCAGCAGCGTCAATGTCCATTTCACGAAGCGATTCGCGAAGCTCGTCGAAGCCTTTAGTGTGCCTCTCAACATAGTTGTAGTCGTAGAGCTGGTCATCGACGATGATGCGCAACATGGCATTCAAGAGAGCGAGATCCGATCTTGGCCGCACAGGGAGATAGATATCCGCCATCATCGCCGTCTTGGTTACTCGTGGATCAGCGACAATCAATGTCTTTTGTGGGTTCGCTTCCAGGCGTGAACAAAGAATAGGGTGGTTGTCCGCTATGTTTGCACCGATCAGGAAGATGACGTCAGCTCTTTCTAGGTCCTCGTATGCTCCCGGGGGCCCATCGCTGCCAAACGATCGCTTATACCCAGACACCGCAGTCGACATGCAGAGTGTTGTGTTGCCGTCGTAGTTGCGGGTGCCGAGACCGAGTTGGACAAGCTTGCCGAGAGTGTAGAACTCCTCGGTAACAAGTTGCCCAGTGCTGATAACGCCCACGGATTCAGAGCCATATTTCTGCTGAATGTTGCGAAAGTGCTCGACCATAACGTCAAGCGCGTCATCCCAGCTCACGCGTTCGAACTCGCCATTCTTGCGAAGCAATGGATAGAGCGCCCGGCCTTCTGCTTCGATTGCATAGTGCTCAGCTAAGCCCTTTGGACAAAGCTTTCCGCGATTGACCGGATGTTCCGGATTTCCTCGAACGCTCACAACTCGGCTGTCCTTCACGCCGAGTTGCATGCCGCAACCGACAGAGCAATAGCCGCATGTGGAATTTACCCATCTGTCAGCATGTTTGCTCTCTGCAGTGAAACCGAGCACGGGATCTGGCCCGTATCTATATTTATCGGAACGAATATCGATACCGCTGCGGCGTTTGAGCCAATCAACAACACTCATGCTGCCTCCTGCACGAGGAAGCTGTTAGCGATGTTCGTGGGTACTACGCTGACAAAAAATAAGTATCGGCCTAGGAACTCCCCGGCGACGATGAGCAAGAGAGCTCCGAGATGAGTAAGGAACCCATGGCCAATGCCGGCGAGCCACAATCCGACCATCAAAAGACCAACCCGGAGTATGAGCTTGTTGCACAATATTGTCGTAAGCAGTTGCCAAGTGCCATAAAGCTCGTTGGAAGAGGAGCGAGCGAAACGGATCATCTTGATCGACAGGATGAGTAATGTGAAGAGTCCACAAGCAGTAACAAGACCATCGTCTGCAGAGTTTGTCGTCAACAGGTTGGCGGCCGAGGCTCCCAGCAGGGCTGTCGTCGCAAAGAACTCAAATATGGTCAGGGACGAATTCCACGCAGGCCGCCCGGGAACCATGTAGAGTTTTGCACTAGCTCCAACGCCTGCAAGGCCAAGAAGAATCGTAATCGCCCCCGAGGTCGTGACAAAACTCATCTCGATCCACTGGCAAAGTGAAAACAAAGTCGCCGCCCCGGCAAATAGTGTGAACATCAAGACCTCTCGACTGAGCCAGGAACGACGCCACATTCGCAGTGCACGCGCAGCGTACAACGGCCGGCCAAGATGCAGCGTCGATGCAGAGAGCGCGCAAAAGGCAATCAATAAAGCGATCAGACTCGCGCGCCTATCGGAGCGCACGGCGAACGCCTGCATCCACCAGATCGCCGCAAAGGCTCCAACTGAAAGTTGTGTAAGAACGGTCATGAAAACTAACGGCCAATGCGGACTCTCAAGATGAAGATGGCCAAGGTCAACTCGATTGAGCCGTCCAGCAGCATTCTTTGGCAGAGTAATTCGAGTTGTGGAGATGCTATCGTCCGCGGATGGCATGCCCGGGGAGTTAGCGTGCTCACGGTATTCACGCTGCCACTCATCCACGCGCACGACCTCGATTTGAATTGCATTTTCAGGGCATGCAACCACGCATGCTGGACTCTGACTCTCCTGCAATCGGCCGTAGCACATATCACATTTGCCAACCACGCCTCGTTCGGGATTGAACTGGGGAACGCCGTACGAGCAATTCCATGTGCAATATTGGCAACCGATGCACGCGTCGGCGCTATGCCTCACGATGCCCGTTAAGCCGTCCTTGCTGTAGGCGTTGACAGGACAGCCGGTCATACAAGTCGGCTCAAGACAGTGATTGCAGCCGATAGAAAGATAATGACGCAGCGTGTTTGGATATACACCGCCTTCAATCTCGCCCACGCGCCGCCAGAATATGTCTGAAGGGTTTCCGTTCTGCTCGTTGCATGCGACTACGCAACACTTGCAACCGATGCACTTTGTCATATCGAAATGAAAACGATACTGTTCACCGGGTCCAGGGGTCGGAAGCGGTGCGCCGTTTCCTCCCGTTCCGCAAAAGGACGCATGCTCTGTGCCAGTCGCATTTGAATCGGCAATCGTGACAAAGGTGCCGGGTTGTTCCGCTCGTTGAAGAAGGGGAAGTTCCATGAAGCTCCTGTACGACGTCTGTGCGTCGCAGTCAAAGAGGACACAACAGTGATTGCACGATGCGAACTAGCGCATCTGCAACACTGCAATGAAGTTTCACTGTGCTCTTCGGGGAGCTTGGGGAAGATCTTGTTCCACGAGTGCCGGCACGCAGAGCCGGTCGGGAAACAGCGGCATCTGGAAAATTCCGTACCGCGAAATCACCAGATGCTTCGCAGCATAACTTGAAGCCGCTCTATATGCAATAGCAAACTGCATGATTTGGCAGACTGCGGGTGGTTTTCGCCAAGTTCCTCACGGCATCTTTATCTCTCGCTGGGTAGCCTTCATAATGAAACTCATCTACAGTTCAGGTCTGCACGCCAATTCACCTGAACGCCGGTTGATGTAGCCTAAGTTGAGCAAAGACCTTGGATCGGGCAAGGTGCTTCCCTGGTTGAACCCTCGATCGTTACGTTAATAGACACTTCCCTATGACCGGCTTCGGCGCTACACCCCGAACGCTGATGCATGCAAATTGCCTTTGATCGATGCGTGAAAATCCCGGCAGTGAGGAAAACGAGAAAACACATGGGTACAAAGCCAATTACTGGAGATGAAGTTTCGCACGCAGTTGGCTTTGGGGGATTGCGGGTTCTCAGTCTCGAATCCCGGCGCGCAAAAGAAGCAGCCACGCTTATTCGCACCTATGGAGGAGAGGCTTTAACGGCGCCCGCGATGCGGGAGGTGCAACTTGATGAAAATGAGCCGGTGCTTGAGTTTGCTCGAGGCATCATGCATGGAGCGTTCGATCTCGTCATCTTCACGACCGGTGTCGGCGTAAAAGCGCTGGTAAAGATTGTCTCAGACCATCTGGATCGCGAAGAATTCATCGCTGCTCTCAGATCCGTGAAGGTCGCCGCGCGCGGGCCGAAATCCTCCAGTGCTTTGCGCGAACTAAACATACCTATATCAGTAATTGCGCCTGATCCCTTTACATGGCGGGCACTGATGGCCGCAATGGAAGCGGAGTTTGGCGAGTCATTCCGCGGGATGAACATTGCAGTTCAGGAATACGGAACCTCGAATCCAGAATTGCTGACGGCCTTGGCTGAAAAAGGCATCTCCATCACCCGGATTCCTGTGTACCGATGGGCGCTTCCTGAGGATGTGCAGCCGCTTCGCGAGGCTGTCATCGCATTGGCGCACGGCCACGTTGATGTTTTGCTCTTGATGAATGCGGGCCAAGTTGCTCACCTGTTCCTCATGGCTGATCGCATGGGATATACCGATGCGCTTTATGAAGGCTTTCACTCCACACTGATTGGGTCCATCGGTCCCAGCACGACGGAAGGCCTTTCAATGTATAACGTGCAACCTGACTTTGAGCCGTCTCAATCGCGCATGGGATTTCTGGTCAAGGAGCTTTCAGAGCGGGCCGCCGACCTGCTGCAAAAAAAGAGAACTGCGGCGGCCCTTCAGATTCCGCCGCTGCTCCCAGCACTTCCTATCAGCCCTTTACTCCGTGGCGAATCAACAACAGGTGCGGCAGGTTTGCAGAAGCCGACTCCTGTCGATTTCCTTCATGAGATTGGCAGCCGCATGGCCGCCGCAGACCCGCTGCATGTTGTCCTGAATCGCATTGTTGATTTTGCGTCGACGCTCATTCAATGCGACTCATGTTTCATCTATCTTCTTGAAGACAACCAGCTCGTGCTTCGGGCCTCAAAAAATCCGCATGCCGATGTAGTGGACCGGCTGGGAATTTCCCTTGGTCAGGGAATTACCGGCTGGGTGGGGTGGCACCGTGAGCCGGTTGCCATCTCGGCCAATGCGTTGAAGGATCCGCGCTTCAAGCGCTTTCGCAAACTGCAAGAGGATTCTTTTGAGGCATTTCTTTCTATCCCGATCCTTTGCCGCAGCAAGCTTGTGGGCGTAATCAATCTCCAGCATCGCAAGCCATACCAGCACTCTGAGCAGGAAGTTCGACTGCTGGCCGCAGTGGGATACCTTGTGGGAGCAGACCTTGAACGTGCGCGGCTGGAATCGGAAAACACTGAGCTTACAGACCGTCTCGAATCCCGGAAGCAAGTGGAACGCGCCAAAGGATTACTGCAACGGGAGTTTGGCCTCGATGAAGAGGCTGCATATCGCGCCATGCAGCGGGAAAGCAGGCAAAGAAGAAAGTCCATGCGCGAAATCGCGGAAGCTATTCTCCTGAATGATGATTTACGGAAATCGAGACTGACCGAGATAGGCGGAGAATCTACTTCGCGGCCCGCGACGGGCACTGGTGGAAAATAGAAACAAGAAGTCACTGAAGAACGTGCTCGCATAAAGACAAATAAAGAAATTGAATTTTCCTGTTGTGTGCAGATCGATTTCCTTTTAGTATTTGCCCAAGGGTGAGACTGAGCTGTCTCCCCTGGTCACTCGCCTCTCACCCTGACGTGCACGAGGCTCCTCGCAAAATAATCTATTTCCCCGCTCCCCGCTGAGCAATACGTTGCCGTGCGCTGCACAGAGAAATTGTGTACGCCGCGGTCTTCGTGACCGACACCCACACCAACTTGTTTAGCTGCTTCGGCGGAGGTATGCATCATGGGATCCTTTCGTCCGGGAGATACACCCGGATTTACAACAGAACAAAAGGAATACCTGGCGGGCTTCTTCTCGGGGGCGATGCAACGTTCTCCGCAACCCTTCGTTGGACTTACGGCCACAGGGAAATTTACAGGTAATGCAAGTGAAGGCGGCACAAATCTTGGAGTTGCAGCCGAGCCGGAGGTACATGGAATTCCCGTCTCCGATCTCTGTCGTGAAGAGTTGTGGAAGTATGAGCAGAATCCTTTGGATATCTGGGACAAACTCGTGTCGTGCGCCGATACAAATAATGCGCCTGATGCAGAAGACGTCTTTCGATTCAAATATCACGGATTGTTTTACGTCGCTCCGGCCCAGGACTCCTTCATGCTGCGTCTTCGCATTCCGGGAGGAGTAATTACATCGCATCAGTTGCGCGGCGTTGCGGAGATTGCGGAGCGATGGGGGTGTGGCCGCGCCGATCTGACCACGCGCGCTAATCTTCAAGTAAGGGAGTTGCGGCCAAAGGATATTGTGCGTGTGCTCACGCGGGTAAGTTCGGTCGGCTTAACGGCACGCGGCTCAGGCGCAGACAATATTCGAAACATCACGGCCTCGCCTACCACGGGTTTCGACGCGACGGAACTATACGATGTCGGTCCGTTGGCTGAGGCACTCCATTACTACATTCTCAATTCACGTGAACTCTACGAATTGCCGCGTAAATTCAACGTAGCTTTCGACAGCGGCGGCGCCATCAGCGTGCTGGCCGACACAAATGATATCGGCTTTCAGGCGGTTGGAGTTGCTGAGGGACGATCCGTCCCAGCGGGTATCTACTTTAGGGCCTTTCTATGCGGAATAACAGGGCACAAACAGTTTGCCGCCGATTGTGGATTGCTTCTGCGCCCGGAACAGACCGTAGCAGTTGCCGCGGCGATGATACGAGTCTTCGTCCAGAACGGCGACAGAACCGATCGTAAGAAAGCACGATTGAAATATCTCGTCGATCGTTGGGGTGTCAAAAAGTTTGTTGCAGAAACCGAGAAGCAGCTGGCATTTTCTCTGCAGCGGTTTGATGCAGCAGAATGCGAGCCGCGTAAGTGCATCGATCGCGCGGGACATATTGGAGTCCATTCCCAGCTTCAACCGGAACTCAACTACATTGGCGTGTCAGTCCCAGTCGGCCGGCTGCCTGTGGCGCAGATGCGCGCCCTTGCTCAAGTTTCCGACGAATACGGTTCAGGCGAGTTGCGCCTGACCGTGTGGCAGAATCTCTTGATTCCTAACGTGCATGTGAGCCGCGTTTCCGAGGCAAACCGGGCGCTTCGGGAAGCGGGTTTAAGTTGCGAAGCCGGGGTCGTCTTGCGCGGCACCGTTGCCTGCACCGGAAATCGCGGTTGCCGATACGCCGCGACCGACACCAAGTCTCATGCAGTAGAACTTGCTCGTCTCCTTGATTCACGTTTCGAACTCGATAAGCCCGTAAACCTGCACGTAACCGGATGCCCTCACTCGTGCGCGCAGCACTATGTCGGAGATATCGGGTTACTCGGAACAAAAGTGAGTGGCGAAGAGGGATATCAGGTAGTCATCGGCGGCGGATCAGATACAGATAGCGGATTAGCCCGCGAGCTGATTCCTGCCATTCAATACAGCCGGCTTCCCGCCAAGCTTGAGCAATTGATTGCTGCCTATGCTGAACAACGTCACGACGGCGAGTCCTTTCTAGAATTCAGCCGTCGCCACAGCATCGAAGAACTCAAGAGTTTTGTTCACTCAAAAGAGATGGTGACCCAATGATGCAGACCGTTCCATTTATTCCCGACAATGCGCCGTTCACATCCGAGCAACGCGCGTGGCTCAATGGATTCCTTGCTGGGATCTTTTCCTCGGCGCCCGCGTCAGAGCCCGAGAATGGAAACGCAGGACATCGAATTGCTGTTCTTTACGCATCGCAGTCTGGAACGGCAGAAGGACTGGCACGAAAGCTGGCGAAAGAACTTAAGGCTGCCGGACATGTACCGACCGTTTCAACTCTTGCAGGCTACGCGCCTGCTGCGCTTGCTTCAGAGTCATGTGCTTTGATTCTTGCCAGCACCTATGGCGATGGCGATGCTCCAGACGGAGTACAGCCGTTCTACGAGCAGCTCTGCCTCGAGCACTTCCCGCGCATGGAAAGACTCTCGTATTGTGTCCTGGCGCTTGGCGATAGTCACTATGAGCACTTCTGCAAGTTTGGCAACGACCTCGATGCAAAGCTTGCTGCATTGGGGGGCAATCAAATTCTTCAGCGCGTGGAGTGTGACGTTGATGTCGATGAACCCTTTGCGCAATGGAAGGATGCGGTTCTGGCTCGACTGAAGGATCTCGACTACTCACAGCGCAAAACAAGCCCACAACTGAGCGGTACAGAATCCGCGCCGGTCGATGGAAAGGACAGGACACCTGAGAGTACGCCTGCTTCTGGAGTAGGTAAAGCATTTACTCGCGAGAATCCTCTTTTAGCACCCCTTGTCGACAAGAGAACTCTCACGCATCCGGATTCGACAAAGGTGACTCTGCACCTCGCCTTCTCCACTGCAGGTACGGGTTTCTCCTATCAGGCCGGTGACGCATTTGGAGTGATTCCGAAGAATGATCTTAATCTCGTTGCCGAGATTCTGCAGATTCTCCGTTTCAATGGCAACGAACTGGTGCCCGATGGTAAGACGGGAACCACCACTCTGCACGATGCACTGGCCACTCGATTTCAAATTACCCGGTTGACCCGCAAGATGGTTCAGGAGTATGCCAAGCGTGGTGAGTGCGGCAAGCTGCTGGAGTTGGTTGCGCCCGATCAGCAATCAAATTTGGAAAAGTATGTCTATGACCGCGGACTGATCGATCTGTTGATCGAGTGCCCAGGCGTGATCGATGATCCCACGGATCTGGTGAGCATGCTGCCACGTCTCACACCTCGTCTCTATTCCATTTCATCCAGCCCGGTAGCCCATCCCGGTCAGGTGCACGCAACCGTGGCTGTGGTCCGCTACAGCTCGCACAACCGCGAGCGCGGCGGAGTTTGTTCTACATTGTTTGCAGACCGAACAGACGTTTCTGAATGCCTGCCCATCTACATCCAGCCGAACAAGAAATTCAAGTTGCCTTCCGATCCCGATGTTCCGATCATGATGATCGGCCCAGGCACAGGTATTGCGCCATTTCGTGGATTCTTACACGAGCGGCGTGCGCTGAGTCACAAGGGACGCAATTGGCTCTTCTTTGGCGAACGTAATTCGACGACGGACTTTCTTTATCGGGACGAACTGGAGTCGATGCACGCAGATGGGCATCTTGCCCGGTTTGACACTGCCTTTTCTCGCGATCAAGGCAAGAAGGTGTACGTGCAAGACCGCATGATGGAGCACTCATGCCAGGTCTGGTCTTGGCTGCAAGCGGGCGCAAATGTATATGTTTGCGGCGATGCAAAGCGCATGGCCAAAGATGTCCATTCTGCCTTGTGCGCGATTGCGGAGAAAGAGGGCGCAATGCATGCTGAACAGGCACAGGAGTACGTTGCAAGCCTGAGTGAACAGCATCGATACCACCGCGATGTGTACTGAATGTCGGATCGGCTAATCCCCATTTCGCCGTGGTTCGACATCTGCAATTGAATCAATTGGATGTTGTGTTGTTAAGGAGGTCATGTGCTGAAGAGATCCGTCAGGAAGCTCTCATTCGCTTCTATTTGTATCTGTTTATTAATCAATGCCGCATCTGCACAGCAGAGTGGCATATTCAATTCCGGCATCAAGGTGAACGTCATGGACCGTACGCGCATTGATACATGGCAATGGTTTGCTGCGCCCCCGGCCTCAAACTCATACGGCTATGTTCAATCGCTTCTGCGCATTGCTGCTGAGCAGCGGTTGCATAACTGGGATTGGAAGTTGGAATTGTCACAACCATCGATCCTGAATGCGCCGGGCGACGCCATTGGTGCAGGAAGTGGCCAGGGACAACTCGGACTCGGTTCTACTTACTATGCTGCAAACCGTGACTCATATTCAGCAGCGGCTTTTCTAAAGCAGGGTTTTATTCGCCACAGCTCCGAAGCAACGAACTTGCGCTTTGGACGCTTCGAATTTGTCGACGGAACGGAGACCTCTCCGGCCGACCCGACGATCGCATGGCTACAATCCCAGCGGATTGCCCATCGGCTTATCGGCAATTTTGGTTTCTCCAATGCCCAACGTAGTTTCGATGGCATTGATCTTCGTCTCCAGGCGGGCTCATGGAACGCGACAGCGTTGGCAGGGCGAGCCGACCAGGGTGTCTTCAATATGAATGGCAACCCTGAGTTAAACGTTGACCTTCAATACCTGGCCCTCACTCGTCCTGTAGGTAAGCATGTGCTGTGGCGCGCCTTTGCAGCCGGGTATCACGATGGTCGAACTGGTCTCACCAAGACAGACAATCGCAGTTCTGCCACTCGGGCAACCGACCACGAAAATATCCGACTCGGCACCTACGGAGCTGATGTGCTTGCCAGCGTGCCTGCCGGGCCAGGGCAGTTCGATCTTCTCTTTTGGGGAGCGGCGCAGAACGGCAAGTGGGGAGCACTTAACCAGAGCGCGGGAGCCGTTGCGGTTGAAGGCGGGTACCAACTGAGCAAGGTTGCAACCAGCCCGTGGTTACGCGGAGGTTGGTTCCGTTCCACCGGTGACGAGAATCCCACGGACAACACGCACAATACCTTCTTCCAGGTGCTTCCGACACCGCGTATCTATGCTCGCCTGCCGTTCTACAACCTGATGAACAGCACGGACGGTTTCGTACAGATCATGGACAAGCCCTCGAAGGCTCTGGCACTGCGTTCTGAACTTCATTGGCTGAAGCTGACTTCACCGAACGACCTGTGGTATCTGGGTGGAGGCGCGTTCGATAACAAGGTCTTCGGGTATGTCGGCCGTCCCGCGCAAGGCTTTTCGTCTTTTGCATCGGTTGCCGATATAAGTGCGGATTGGCGCGCCACGAAAGCTGTCGATCTGAATTTTTACTACGCCTTTGCCCAAGGTAAGTCAGTGGTCGAAGCCATATACCCGACTGGGTCGAATATGCAGTACGGCTATCTCGAGTGTGTCTACCATTGGGGATCGGGTAACTCGGGAAGCAAGGCCAAATAAGACGTCCGCTATCTGCAAATCGAAAGCACGGTTATACGGCAAATACGGAAAGCAGTTGTTCGACATACCGATCGGATGTTTGGCGTACAGAAATCCTTCACGGCGCCTCGACGCGCCATCAGGACTTTGCTGCAGATTGCAGCCGTTGTCCGGAACAACCACATATAACGCGCCAGGCTGCGCGGCCCAAGCAAAACGTTTGGACTCACCTTGCGCTCGTTAAGGGTATTGCCAGTTTGCCCCCGGAAAGCGCGCGAGAGTCCAAAAGGTCTTTGATCATTGTTGTTCGATCGGCGGTTATCAAGTCGCAATGCTTTCGCATTCCGATTCGCCTTTCGTTCAGCCATAACCATTGCCAGTCTGCCCGCGTGCCGGCAAAAGGAAAGGAAGGAGAAGCATGTCAACTCACAAGGTGGAGCAACTCGTCATTGCGACCGTCGGTTTCTTCTGGTGTTTTTTAATGTGGTTTTCAACGGCGGCGTTCAGTCCAAGCATCGCCGCACATTATCACCTTGATATCAAGGAACTCGGACTATTGGCCAGTTCGGCAATTTGGATGGCCCCCATTGGGAGAATTGTCGCGGGCTGGGCATCTGATCGTTTTGGAGCGCCGAGAACTTTCGCCTTTATTCTCATGGTCTGTGGACTGGTGTCGATTTCTTCGGCCTACACGACTAATTATGAAGTGCTGTTCATCGAACGAGTGATCGTTGCCATTGCGGGCGTCTCATTCGTTGTCGGAATTCAGCATGTAGCGCAATGGTTCGAACCTCATGAGATCGGCACAGCCGAAGGTTTATATGCCGGTACCGGCAACGTAGGGGCCGGAGCCGGTGCATTGCTTCTTCCCCGCATCTTCGGACTTGACTACCATGGCGCATTCCTGTGGCTGGGCGTTATTGCTATCGTCATCGCCTTTTGGTATTTGCTTCGTGGACAGTCTGCCCGTACCAGCGAGATGCGGGAACTCGTCCGCAAACGCAGCGATATGCGCGGCACACTATTTATCTGGAGCCGCTACATTGCGATCGCGCTGATGCTGGCTTATGCCATGTCATTCGGACTTGAGATCGCAATGAATGCCTGGCTGCCGGGTTACTTCACCCACGGCTTTCACGATGCCATCCTGGCCCTTGGATTCAGCAGTGTTGCGGGCCTCCAGATTGCAGCCGGGACCTTTGCTGCCGTGCAATCGTTCACTGCCTCTCTCTTCAGGCCCTTCTCCGGCTTTATGTCCGATCTATTTCAGCGCAAGGGATGGACGCCATTGCCATTCATTGCAAAGAATCTTCCCTACGCTCCTCGACTGCATTGGCTGGGAATCGCATTGCTGCTGATCGTAATGGCGATGGTTGGACTCACGGTCGGTGGAATGACTGGTTCGTTACACGTTTCGGTGTTGGTCCTGGTTGCTCTGGGCATCTTCATATCCTTCGGGACAGGCGGCACCTTTGCATTGGTTCCATTGCTGTTTCCCGACCGGCCGGGGGCGGCTGCGGGCTTCATCGGTGGTGTAAGCACTGCCGCCGCGATCGCATATCCGCTCATTTTTGCGGGTGGATCAAACATTCACACCGGCTATGCCTACGTAGCTATGTTTGTGTTCCTGCCGTTCGTCCTCTTCTATTTCTGGGCGGCCCGTTACGAGCGGAACCCTGAGGAGCACGGACTGCTGAGTAATGCGTTGGCATTCGACGAGGTCTAAAGTCTCATTACCCCTTCATTCAAATCAGGAGGTACATCATGCATTCACACGAATCTTCCTTGGAAGTTAAATACGAACCCTGGTATAAATACGGCGTCGCATTTCTGATGCTTGAAATGTTGATCTCGATCGCCGTTTGCGGCTACTCGCTCTACCTCACATTTCACGGCCTAGGCGGTTTCCCAGGTAAGCACTGAATCAAACGACTACCCGGTCAGCGACACAATAACTGCATTGCGGTGATTTCAGTGAATTGATTCTGGAAGGTCATCGGCAAAACGATGCGAAATCGAACTTACTGACTGGCTATCCTCACCTGCTCCGATTTATAAGCCGAAGTTATTTCACGCATTCTCCGTCAAGATGGCTGATATCGATCTGTCAGTCATCGTAGTGTGATGAGGGTGCAACGTTTGAGACGGCCGGATCGTTGAGATCCGGCCGTTGCTTATGACTCTCCTGGCCTGCGTAAACAAGAATGAAGCGCAGCGCAACAATTTCTGACCCAACTATCTCAATGCGAGAAACGTTGCCCATGCATGGGCAAGCTCTTCGCCGCCGGGCTCTGCAACTGACGCCTCGGTTCTCAACATGCGGTGTTCGCGGCGTTCGATCCATCCCTTTACGTGAACACGTGAACCGCTATGCACCTGTTTGCGGAAGCGCACGCGCAGCTCGGCGGTGAGGGCGTCGATCTCCATGCCATCCACAACTTTCGCCATGGCCTCATCCAGCACAGTGCTCACAATTCCACCGTGAACGATGCCGCGGTAGCCTTCCAGGTCCGATTCCGGAATCCACTCGGCAACCATTGCGCCATCCGCGGTGGACTTGAATTGGAGCTTCAGTCCGCGCGCGTTGCCGGGGTCGCACGCAAAGCAGTTTGAAGGCTCAAGCCTACGCGACTCCGCTGCCGGAGCCTTCATCTCACCTTGTTTCAGCCCGGAGTCTCCCAATGTGCTCACCAATTCCGTTTGCTCCTCGCGCAACAGAGTGCCCTATGCGCCCATCCGCGCAGTCTGTTGCTTCTCATCTGGATACAGCACTTGGTACGTGCTGTATCCGCCTGATAGATTCCGCGCCTTATAGCCGTGTTGCGCAAGAATGCGGCAGGCATAGTAAGCGCGCTGGCCCACGCCGCACGTGACCCAGATGTCTTTCGTCGCGGGCAACTCCTGCATCCTCGCCCGCAGTTGTCCCAGAGGAATATTGACCGAGCCGTGAATTGCGCCGGCCCTGAACTCGTGCGGCTCACGGACATCGAGGATCAGCGCTCCCTGCTTCTCCAGATCGCCCCACGGAGCAAGCTGCAGATCGCCGCGCATGATGTTGGCCGCGATCATTGCGGCGAAGTTGACCGGATCTTTGGCTCCACCGTATTGCGGCGCGTAGCAAAGTTCGGCCTCTTCAAGATCGAAGACCGTGGCATTCATCTGAATCGCCTGCGCAATCACGTCAATCCGGCGCTCGACGCCCTTTTCACCGGCGGCCTGCGCGCCCAGGACCCGCCCGTCTGATTTGCGGAAGAGCAGCTTCATATGAATCTGGTGCGCGCCCGGATAATAAGCCACATGATGCACGGGATGCAGGTATACGGCACTGAAGTCGTCCATCCCCGCGCGGAGAAGTGCCTTCTCGGTAGCGCCAGTAAGCGCAACCGTGAGCCCAAAGAAACCGCACACCGCCGTTCCCTGCGTGCCTCTGAACTCCGTATCGCGTCCGTTGATTGCATCGGCGGCGACACGCGCCTGGCGATTGGCGGGCCCTGCCAGCGGAATCAATTCCCACTGGCCGGTGATCCAGTTCCTTACTTCCACTGCGTCCCCAACCGCCCAGATGTTCGGGCCGCTGGTGCGCATCTGGTTGTCAACGCGAATGCCTCCGCGTTCACCGATCTCGAGTCCGGCGTTGCGGGCAAGCTGAGCCTCCGGCTTGACGCCGATGGCCAGCACCACCAGATCCGCTTCAAATTCCGCTCCTCCCTGGGTGCGAACGATGAGTCCGCCCACACCATTCTTTTCAAATCCAGCCACTCCATCGCCCAGCACCAGGTTCACGCCCCGCGACTCAAGACGTTGCCGTGCGTATTCCGCCATCTCCGCATCTAGCGGCGGCATCACCTGCTGCGCCATCTCCAGGATCGTGACCGCAATGCTGCGATGCGCCAGGTTCTCGGCCATCTCCAATCCGATGAATCCGCCGCCAACCACAACCGCCTTGCCTGGTTTCTTCGTCTCTATCCAGTTGCGGATCTCGCGGCTGTCCGGCACGGTGCGCAGGGTAAAGATCCCCGGCAGATCGATTCCCGGCCACTGAGGGCGAATCGGCGAAGCCCCAGGAGAAAGCACGAGCGTATCGAAATGTTCCACCGACTCATTACCGCTCTCGAGGTTTCTCACCGTGATGGTCTGCGCCTGACGATCGATGGCGACGACTTCACTCCGCGTGCGCACATCCACATTGAAGCGCTCACTGAACAACTTGGGAGAAGCAAGAAGCAAACTCGCTTCATCGCTGATAACATCGCCCACGTAGTACGGCAGGCCGCAGTTTGCAAACGAGACATAGGGCCCTCGTTCAAAGACCACGATCTCTATCCATTCATCCAGTCTGCGCAGCCGCGCTGCACACGTTGCCCCGCCGGCAACGCCGCCGACGATCACTACCCGCCTCTTCGCCATCGTGTCACTCCATCAACTTCTGAATTCAAATCACGCCTAGTGATGGCAGACGTGATCGCAACTTCGGTCAACTGACACAAGCGTTCCGGCCAGGTAGCGTGCAACCACTTCAGCAGGCTTATCCGCAGGCGCGCCCGTTATCACTTCAATGCCAGCCTCTGCCAATAGAGAACGTGCATGAGCTCCCATGCCGCCCGCTATGACGTGGGTCACACCGCGCTCCTTCAGCCATCGCGGAAGCAGCCCATGTTCATGTGCCGGAGCAGGTTCGACCACGCTGAAAATGACCCTCTTTGTTTCCGCTTCGATATCGATAAACGCAAATTTCTCGCAATGGCCAAAATGCTGGTCCAGATATTCTCCGGTCATTGGAACTGCAATCTTCATAAGAACCTTTCCCTTTTCCGAATCGGATGGCGATCAATGCCGACTCGTGCCAACGCGATAAGGCAGGCAGACCCAAACGGGTGCTGGTTTGCATGGCAGGCCTAAGCCCACCTCTAATCGCACTTTCCGGTATAGATGTAAGTTACATCTATGCTACACGCGTCAGCGCATCGCCGCAAACGGCGCGGCGGTAGATATACTTAACATCTAGGTTCAAGAAGTGATAGTTTTGAACCCCTGAACCCGTGAGATCGAACGCCTGAGAAGAGGTAGGTCATGCCCCGTAAAATTTGCGTGCACCATGACAAGGACTATCCGTGTTCCTGTGGCATGGGCAATCTTTACCGTTTCGTTGAACCTGTTGTACTCCAAATGCTTCAGACCAAGGGCCGCTCCTGCGGATACGATCTTTGCTCGGAGTTAAAAAATCACGCTCTCACAGACGCTCAGATTGACAAAGCCGCGCTTTATCGCACGCTCCGCCAGCTTGAGGCCTGCGGCAACGTCAAGTCGACGTGGGAAGAAGGCGAGGCCGGCCCAGCCCGCCGTGTTTACAAGCTCACAAAAGACGGTGAGCGCCACCTGGAAGAATGGACCGTCGTGCTCGAGCACCTTGCAAAGTCAATGAACCGTTTTGTCCGTGAAGCCAGGAAGAACCTGCGCAAATCGCAGACAAGTGCGGCCGCAGCGCGCGGATCCAACTCCTGATTCGGCTTGGCGCAGCAATACTCAAGTTTGAGATACCCGCAACAAAGCGCCGGCCTTTCTAAAAACTCAGCCACCGCCTCTACGTACTAGAATGGTTCTGCACGCAGCCGGTTCAATGCAAAGCGCATGCGGCCACTGAGTGATATTCCCTACTGAATCTCCGCGAGGCGCAGATGCGGTTTCCCGATTTTCACGTGATGGCTAAGCCGATCGGCCCCATCTGCAATCTCGACTGCAAATACTGCTTTTATCTTGAGAAGGAATCGCTCTATCCGCAGGTCTCGAAATGGGCCATGCGCGAAGAAGTCCTCGACAGCTACATCCATCAATATATTGAGGCGCACAACGCGCCGGAAGTGAGCTTTGCCTGGCAGGGTGGCGAGCCCACACTATTGGGCGTCGAATACTTTCGGCGCCTGGTCGAAATTCAAAAGAAGTACGCCGGCGGCAAGCGCATCCAGAACGCTTTCCAGACCAACGGAGTGCTGCTGAACGATGAGTGGGCCGCACTCTTTAAAGAGAACAATTTCCTCATCGGCATTTCCATCGATGGCCCGCGCGCGCTGCACGATGCCTACCGTGTCGACAAGGGAGGACAGCCGACCTTCGATCGCGTCATGCACGGAGTTGAAACACTTAAGCGCAACGGCGTGGAGTTCAACACGCTGACAACCGTGCACAGCGGCAACGCAGGCCACCCGCTTGAGGTCTATCGCTTCCTGAAAGAGAACGGCAGCGACTTTATGCAATTCATCCCGATTGTGGAGCGCATTGCACACCAAGTAACGGCTGACGGGCTGCAGCTTGTGTCGCCGGAGTTTGCCGGAGGAGCGCGTGTTGCCCCGTGGTCGGTTGAACCAAAACAATTTGGGCGGTTTCTGAGCGCCATCTTCGATGAGTGGGTGCGCAACGATGTGGGCAAATACTTCGTGCAGATCTTTGATGTAAGCCTGGAAACCTGGTCGGGGATGGAGGCCAGCCTTTGCGTCTTCAGAAAGCAATGCGGCAGCGCAATGGCCATCGAGCACAGCGGCGATCTCTACTCCTGCGATCACTTCGTGTATCCGCAGAATCGGCTCGGTAACATCATGGATTCTCCACTGACGTCGTTAGTGGAGTCGGAACAGCAGCACAGCTTTGGTGAAGCCAAAGAGTCCACGCTTCCGAAATACTGCCGCGAGTGCGATGTCCGCTTTGCATGCAACGGCGAGTGCCCCAAGCATCGTTTTCTAGAAACGCCCGACGGTGAGCCCGGATTGAATTATCTATGCGCAGGATACAAGTTGTTCTTCCACCACATTGACCCATACATGCGATTCATGGCGCGGGAACTGGCGGCGCAGCGCCCGCCGGCCAACGTGATGCGCTGGATTGCTGCACAGGAAGAGCAGAAGGCATTTGCACGGGCCGGCCGCAACGACCCATGCCCATGCGGAAGCGGCAAGAAATTCAAGCACTGCTGCGGCCAATAGTCCCGTACAACTTCGAAGGGCCGGTGCGGGGACGCATCTCCGCACCTTATCTTTACGGAACGAATGGCGTGTCGGGTGGGTGCTCGCGGTAAGGCGTGTACCAGTTGTGCTGCTTCGACCACTTGGTCTGGTACTTTGCGTTCTGCGGACCGGTCGGCAGAGAATCCTGCGAACGGATCGTCCACATCAGAAGTTCGGCCATGAGCTCCTGCTGCTTTGCGGCCACGGCTGGATCGTTGAACCGATTCTTCAATTCGCATGGATCGGTGGACAGATCGTACATCTGCCCGTAGCCCATCATGCCGTAGATCAATTTCCAGTCGCCCATGCGGACCATTTTCTGTAATCCGCTTTGCGTCACTTTGTTCAGCTCGTCCCAACCTTCGCCATAGGTGGGGTCGATATCTCCTGTGTGTAGCGATGCGGAGTTGTACGGAATATCGTCTGATGCCTGGTAGTAGAGTCCGCCCAGACCGGCCGTAGCATAAATGCTGCGGAACTCCTCTTTGGGATACTCCTGCCCCAGCAGCAGCGGCCACAGGCTACGCCCCTGCACTCCATGCGGAATCTCCGCTCCCATGGCTTCGCAAAAGGTCGGCATCACGTCCGCATTTGAAACGTGGGCCGTGGCTCCGATGCTCGACGGCTTGATGGGTCCGCCGCTCCAGATCATGGGAATGCGCGTCAGGCACTCGGGCAGTCCCACGCCCTTGCGCGCCAGGCCGTAGTCCATTACGTAATCACCGTGATCGGCCAGGTACACAATCACCGTGTCATCGACGAGCTGTTTTTGCTCAAGGTGTTGATGCAGCCGCGCAAGCTGGTCGTCAAGCAGGCGAAGCATTCCAAAATAGTTTGAGTTGTAGCGCCGCCAGTATTTTTCTGACTTGAAATTGGCGTTCTCAATGCCGTACAGCCACTGCGCTCTGAATCCCATCTGCTTCAGAGCTTCCGGTCCTGCACAACGCCTGGGAAGCGAATCAGGCGAGAACATGTCCCAATACGGCTTTGGCACCTGCTCAGGATCGTGCGGCTCAGGGAAACCAACCTGCAGAATGAACGGCGTATCTCCACACTGATCGATGAAGTCAATCGAGTCTGAAACGATGCGGTACGGATACTGCAATTCGAGAGGAAACGGAGTCGGCTCGATGGCGGCGTTCGCCTGCAGCTTACCCAGCCACTTGTCGTATTCCTTGTACTCCTCCGGAGAGCCAGCGGGGTTGTAACCCATCCAGTGCGAATACTCGCGCCAGAAGTCCAGGTCTCCCTCTTTGAGATAGGTGTGGTTCTTGCCGGCGAGGCCCGTTTTGTAGCCTCTCGACTTCGCTACCTGGTAGAGATCCTTCTCATAGTAGGCATCCTTCGCGTCGAGATTCATGCGCACACGATGCGCATCGGGCCAGCGTCCGGTAAGCATGCTGATGCGGCTGGGAACGCACAAAGGCGACGCGCAATACGCCCGGTCGAAACCAATACCCCGGTCAGCCAGCCTGTCGAGCGTCGGGCTGGTATCCAGCGGAAAGCCCGAGCGCTTCGAATAGCCGGCCCGATGTTGATCCGACACAATAAAGATGATGTTAGGCAGCCGCTCTTTCCTGGGCTCCGCGGTTTGCGCCAATCCATTTGAAGCCATAGCGGCTCCAACCGCACTGAGCGAAGCGGTCTTCATAAAGTCGCGTCGTTGCATAGTTTATTCCCTCACCACAAAAAACGATACTTGATGCGGCCGGGTTGATGGAACCCGAGTTCTGTACGAATTGGGCAAATTCAGACGATTTTCCTTTTCAATGCATGTGCAGGTTGGATTAGAGTTACATGTCAAGCTGAAGCGGCGAATCAAGTGCGCGAGATGAGGCCGCCAATAGTCCGAATCCCCGTTCAGGAGAACCAAAATGGCAACACGGCGTGCATTTATCCAGTCGGCATCGGCGCTGGCTGCAAATATGGCCTTGTCAAGAGTGGGCGCCGCACATGCGCAGGAAGCCGGACGTGCCGCCCGGCCCAATATCGTCTTTCTTCTCGCGGACGATCTTGGATATTCGGATATCGGCTGCTATGGTTCGGAGATCAGCACGCCAAACCTCGACGCCCTCGCCGGCGGCGGTTTGCGCTTCTCAAGCTTCTACAACAATCCTCGCTGCTGCCCGTCGCGGGCGTCGCTGCTCACCGGGCTCTACTCGCATCAAGTCGGTTTCGGGCTGATGGCCGATTTTTACGGCCATTTCTCATCTCCGGCTTATAGCGGCGACCTCAGTCCAAACTGCGTAACACTTGCCGAGGTCCTTCGCAGCGCCGGCTATCGAACTGCAATGACCGGCAAGTGGCACCTCACTCCGCCGGAGTTTGAGTCAAAACACAATTGGCCGATGCAGAGAGGCTTTGAGCGCTTCTTTGGAACCATCACCGGGCACTGCGACTACTTCGATCCATTCACGCTGGTTGATGGCAATGAACCCGCGCGCGCGGGCGACGGCTTCTACTACACAGACGCTATCGGCGATCATGCAGCGCAATATATCGATGAGTTCGCCACAGGTAACGGCGCGGATCCGTTCTTTATCTACACCGCATTTACCTGCCCGCACTGGCCGCTGCAAGCTCACGAAGCCGATATCGCCAAATACGCTGACCGTTACAAAGTTGGCTGGGATGCAATCCGCGCCGAGCGCCACAAGAAACAGATTGCGTCGGGGCTGCTGTCGGACAAATGGGCTCTGAGCGAGCGCGACCTGCGCGTTCCACCGTGGCAGTTGGCCGCGCATAAGGACTGGGAGGCACACCGTATGGCGGTTTATGCCGCACAGATCGAGTGCATGGATCGCAACATCGGCAAAATTGTGGCAAAGCTAAAAGAGAAAGGCGTGTATGAGAACACGCTGATCATCTTCATGTCAGATAACGGCGGCAACCTCGAAGAGATTACCGATCCCGGCCCACTTGTACAAGCCGTAAGCCTGCAGCCGCACGCTACGCGCGATGGCCACATGGTGCACCCTGGTAATCTGCCGGAGATTATGCCCGGCGGAGAAGATACCTTTCAAAGCGTCGGAATTCCCTGGGGCAACGTTGCGAATACTCCGTTCAGAATGTACAAGCACTACACGCAGGAGGGCGGCATCTCCACGCCCTTCATCGCCCACTGGCCGGCAGGCATTCACGAGAAGCCGGGGACAACCACCAACCAGGTAGCGCACGAGACCGACATCATGGCAACTCTGGCCGACCTGGCCGGCGCTACCTATCCCACCACGCACGACGGGCACAGCATTCCGCCGACCGTTGGCACCACGCTTACTCCGGTGTTCTCAGGCAAGCCGCGCGCCGAGCGAACCTTCTTCTGGGAGCACGAGGGCAACGCCGCCGTGCGCATCGGCAAGTGGAAAATCGTTTCCGCCTACCCTGACTACTGGCAACTCTACGACATGGAAGCCGACCGCACCGAGTTTCACGATCTTGCCGATCAGTATCCCGATCGCGTTCGCGAGATGGCGGCCGCTTACAAGCGTTGGGCAAAAGACGTTGGCGTGCAACCATGGCCGCTGCCCGGTATCAGACCCGACGCGCCGAACGTGATGCCTTATCTACGCCGCGATCTACAGTTGGATTGAAGCACGAGCTATCGACAGGTAGCCCCGCGCTTCAATTCAACACGATACCTTTCTTCGCTGCCAGTTCCTGAATAAACTTGCGGCCGTCGTCGTACTCGGCGGCCGTCGGCATGTGTTCAAGCATCAGCGGAATGTCGGCATCCAGGCGCGCGATCTCTTCAAGGTATGCGCCGTAATCGATCTCACCGCTTCCGGGGGCCACCTCTTTGAAGTGAACGTTGTACTCGATGATCCACTGCAGGTCTTTGCCGTGACAGGAAACAATCCATGGCCCCAGCTTCTTGAAGCACTCGCGAATGAATGCTGCGTTCTCGTAAAACCGCCGCGGAGAGTTGATGCCATTGCACACGTCAAGATGAACCGCAAACGCCGGTCTATCTACGGCCTTGATCAGATCGAGATAGGCATCCGGCCCATCGGGAAGACTCCAGCCCATCATCTCAATCGTGAAACGTGTTCGCTTCGGCTTCACATGATCCAGAATTTGGCGGCAATTCTCAACCGTGCGCTCAAAAAACTCACGAGAGAGATTGCGAGCGTCAGGGCCATACCAACTGTCCTTGTTATATGAGCCGGCAATGTCTACGCAGCATCGCGCGCCAATCTCATCAGCCAGCGCGCACCGCTCAGCCACGTAGTTGAGATTTGCGGCCCGCTTGGCTTCGTCCGGGTCCAGCATGTTACGCCATGCGCCGACTTCGGAGATGATCACATTTTCAGCAGCGAAACTGCGCTCGATCTCGCGCACAGTCTTCAGATCGGAGAGCGACGCGAAATCGGGACAGTATCCAGCGCCGTAGCCCAGACGCCGATGTTCCTTCGCAAGCAACACAGGGTCTTTGGTCTTGAGGAACACCGGTCCGCCAAGGCGCATCCCGAGCCGCGCGCTGCCCTGCCCCGTTGCTGAAGTATTCACGGCCGCTGCCAAAGCACCCGCCGCGCCAAGTTTCATCGCCGAACGTCTAGAAATGCCCATAAACCGCCCCCCTGGAAATCATCACGTATTCTATACGCGCACCTGCGACTTCTGGTATGACCATCCACTGGCCTGGTCAGGCACCTCTCGAATAGTATTGATCCGCATCCAACGACCGATCCGGTTCGTTCTTTCTGTGCATGAGGGAAAACCATGTCTCATCTGATTGCAATCGTTATTGCCCTGGTCTCGGCCGCATATCCGGCCCAAGTGCAACACGCAACCGGCATCGCCGTTGAAGTCTCTCTGATTCAGAATGGTGAGCCGGGCCAGGCAACGCGCCATGGATGGGACAAGATCGAGGCAGCCCTTTCCGCGAAGGGCATTCACTTTGAACATGTCTCATCTGCCGCCGAAGCTCATGGCTCAATCGTGATTGATGCCGGCCTGAATTCCAGTTCAGTGGCGAACCGGCTTCAATCGCTCGGAATCAGTATTCCAGCAAAACCGGAATCTCTTGTGATTCACAAAACGGCCATATCAGGAAAGCAAACGGTGCTGTTGGCCGGCAGCGATGACCGCGGCCTGATGTATGCGCTCCTTGAGCTCGCAGATCGAATCGGTTGGGCGAAGAGTAACGCCACACTTTTGAGTGACGTACATGACGCCGTGGAGTCACCGGACGTTGCCGACCGCGGAGTGACGATCTTCACTATGCAGAAGCATCAATACGAAGATCGGCTGCACGACGCGAATTATTGGATGAAGTACTTCGACATGCTGGCCGATGACCGCTTCAACACTTTTGAAGTGCTGTTCGCCTATGAAGCCAATGGCTACAACTGTCCGGTCTATCCGTACTATATGGATGTCCCGGGCTTTCCTGATGTGAGGGTCAGTAGCCTTAGCAAAGAAGAACAGCAGCGGAACCGCAACGATCTCCACCGTCTGGTCCGCCTTGCCCATGAACGAGGCATCCGCGTCGAATTCGGAATCTGGTGTCATTACAATCGCTTCACGCCGACCTTCCAACTCTTCGATCACTCCAAAGAAACGCCGTTCACCGTTACAGGCCTCTCGGAAAAGAACCTGGTTCCTTACACGCTGACGGCAATCAAGCAGTTTCTGCGCGAGTTCCACGAGATCGACGCCGTGCAGTTGCTCATGATGGATGAGTCCGGCCTGAAGACCGAAGACATGAAGGAGTTCTGGAAAAATATCTTTCCTGCTTTAAAGGAGGCGGCTCCTAACCTCCAATACGAACTTCGTGCAAAGGGTGTTTCCGACGACCTCATCAAGCAAGGACTCGACCTGGGATTGAAGATTCGCGTCAATACAAAATTCTGGGAAGAGCAGGTTGGGCCTCCCTTCTTCCAGACGCACGTGCAGGAACTGGATCAATTCAATAGGCGCGGCGGCTACGCTGACATGCTCCGGTATCCGCGCGATTACAAGCTGCACTGGACTCTCTGGACCGCAGGCACGACCCGCGTTCTGCTATGGGGCAATCCGGATTATGTGCGGCGATTTGCTGAAGCCACACACCTCGGCGATGCAGACGGTTTCGATATTTACGAACCGCTCGCAACCAAGATGGAGGGACACCCGCATGACATGACGCCGTTCGAACTGATGGCGCCGCAGTACCGGTATTACGATTACGAATTTCAGCGCTACTGGTACTTCTTCAAGCTGTTCGGCCGCCTCACTTACGATCCAAAAACACCTTCAGCGGAGTGGGACCACGACTTTTCCGTGCGCTTTGGCAGCGTCACGGGATCGCTCGTTGAAAGTGCCTTGCAGCGCGCGAGCCAGATACTACCCGAGATAGTTGCGTATTGCAGGCCTGATGAACATTTCTCGACGACTCGCGGCTGGCCCGAGCGCCAAAGCGAAGGCACACTTGCGGAGTACGCTGATGCCACACCGAGCGACACCGAACAATTCGAGAGCGTGCAAGATGCCGCCGACGACATTCTGAACGGCAGGCGTTCCGCAAAGATGACGCCGGCCAGGACCAGTGCGTGGTTTGCGCAAGCTGCGCACGACGTGAGGGCATTGACCGCCAAAGCCGAGCAAAGTGCCGGCACCCATCCCGATAAAGAGCTCGCATCGACAATCGTTGACTTGAAGGTCCTCTCCGATCTTGCCGAGTACCATTCCCATCGCGTGATGGCGGGCTTGAGTTTTGTCCTCTACCAGAAGACCCATGACGCAATCATGCTCGACGATGCGATTCAGCGCGAAGGCGAAGCCGTCGATGCATGGGCGCGCATCGTTCAGGATGCCGGCGATGTGTACAACTTCGATCTGATGATGGGCCTGCCGCAATTCGACCAGAGCGGTCACTGGCGCGACGAACTCGTAAAGCTCAAGAGCGGCCTTGAAACTCTCAAAAGCCAGCGGCAGGAATATCAACTTGGCGGCCGAAGGATCGTCGGAAAGTATTACCTTGGTCATGGCGAGCCTGTCGCCGGCTATCAAGAAATCACCTCAAAAAGTAAGCCAGGGGTGGGCGTAAGAGCCGGCACCGGCTTGGTTGTCATCGATGTGCCAAACGGCCGGTACGAAGTGACCGTGAATGCACGTGACGACAAAGTAAGCCACGGACCGATGTGGATTGAGCTGAATGGCGTGAACTATAGCGACATGTTTTCAGTTCCTGCCGGCACTCCGGTCAAACGAACAATGGAAACCACGACTGTCGATGGGAAGCTGAAGATCATCTTCGACCATGCCACGAGTGCGGATTGGTACGCCGGCACGATCGTTGTAACCAGAATCGACCCAGTGATTGCCCACGTTCCTGTAGAACGCCTCACGCCCGGCGAGGATCTCAATCTCCGCGCCACCGTAACAGGATTGGATCCTATCAAAAGCGTGCAGGCATTCGTGGGCAATGCGCAGCAAGGTTTTCAAGTATTCAACCTGCAAGGCAAGGGGCAGATTTACAGGGCGGCCGTTCCTGCCTCTACGCTCAGAGCTGGCGCATCCTACTTCCTTCAGGCCACCGATTCCGCGGGCCGCATTGCAACCTATCCCGAGAGCGGCAGCATGGCTCCACTTCCGATTGAAATAACAGGTGACAATCATCCGCCAACCCTCACACACAAACCCGCGCTTTCGGCGAAAGCATCGGAGCCGCTCCACATCACGGCGGAAGTTCAGGACCCCTCGGGCGTCAAGTGGGTTCATCTTCGTTATCGCGGAGTGAGCGAGCACCAGGATTACAAAACGCTGAACATGCTCCCCACTGGAAAAGCCAATGAATACGTGGCAACCATTCCCGGCATCGAAGTAGATCCTCATTTCGATCTGCAGTATTTCTTTGAAGTGATGGATAACGCCGGCAATGGCCGAATCTACCCTGACATGGACAAGCAGACCCCCTATGTCATCGTGAAACTGCTACGTGGTCAAGATCAGCCGTAGGTCGTGTGACGGGCTTCTTTTTGAGGATGGCATTCTGCGAGCAGCAACCCACGATCGTATGCTTGAAACATGCCGTTGGACTGGAGTAGCGCGCCGCTCGCTGAGGGACTTGCCTGTTACCGTACCGCGCGTTTCTTTGACGCACATGAGCACTGGGAGAGCGTCTGGCTCACTTTAGAGGAACCGGAGAAGAGCTTCCTGCAGGGTCTTATCCAGATCACCGCTGCTTTCCACCACCTCCAGGCAGAAAACAGAATCGGCGCGGCCTCATTGCTGCGCCGCGCCCTAAAACGTCTTGAAGTCTGTCCCGCGGTCTTTGGCGGAATCGACGTGGCTCCGCTGCGACAGGAAGTTTCAGCGTGGCTCCGTGCCATCGATCATGACTCAACCGTCGAACTCGCCGTGTTCCCGAATATTCGTCCGGCAGATGAAAGGCCGGCCTGAAAACGGCCGGCCTCGCAGATCAACTCAGCAACTCTTCGCCGCACTACTGCGCCGCAACCCGCGGCTTGATCAACTCGTCAAGATAGTCCGGCTTGTCTTCAACGCGCACCAGGTGCGGAAATTGCGGTCCGCCATGGTAGTCCACGTTGAAGGTGTGGATGTAATCGTCCGAGACAACCTGCAACGCGATTGGGTCCTTACTATCCTGCACCGCCTTTACAGCATCGGCCAGCACATCCGCCGTGTACACGCGGCTGTTCACGCCAATCACTTTCATACCCGGCGCAATTCCGGCCTTGAAGGCAGGACCGTCAACGATCGCATCGGCCACAATTCCGTCGGCGCCAATCTGCATTCCCAGCGAATAGGTATAGCCGAGGCCTCCGCGGCGCTCCGGTGTGCGAGGCGGCTTGTCGTTCATCGCCACCTTCCAACCGGCGTTCTCAATGCCGCCCACGGGCGCTTCGGCTGAAGTCGACTCAAGCCGCGTCTTGAAGAAGCCCGCCCAGTCGTTAGGAGCAATCGCGTTCAATGCACTCATCAGTTGATCGAAAGTATAGGTCTTCACTTCCGGGCCGTTGTTTGCGCCGCCATGGAAGGCCTGACAGAAATCGTCAATCGATTTCTCGCCCTTCGACTCGCGATGAATGATGGTGGCCACTTCAAGCCACAGCAGATCTCCCTCGTCGTAATAGTCCGTGCCGCGACGCCACGTAAACCATGCCCCACGGGCCGCGACACCCGGCTCGCCTATCGCCGTGTCGATCAGCGGACGCCATGTGCGGCCCGGACGTCCCGGCCCCAGAGCACCGGCAATCGAAGCCATGTGATCCTGGTACTGCTCCTTGGTCCAAAGACCGCTACGCGCCGCGAGCAGAGGTCCAAGATAATCGGTGAGCCCTTCGTAGCCCCACAACAAATCGGTTTCCATCGGCTGCTCAAAGTAGGGCGTCGTCAGATCCGCGGGCCGCCGATACTTGCCGTTCCACGAGTGCACAAACTCATGAGCCAGCAGGCTGCCCAGTGACTTGCCCGACGTGGGTAATAGCAGCGCACGCTCCGGCAGGCGGCTGTCGTTCGACTCATGGTGCTCCAGCCCGAAGTGGGCCACGTGATCGCTCAGCGTGAGCAGAAAATGATAATCGCGATAGTGGCGTGTGCCGAATAGCTTGCCCGACTCCGCAACCAGGTTCACCATCTGCTTCTGGTTGTCCGCGCTGATGTTCAACGCTGCTTCACTGTCGGCAACCATGTCGAGTTCATGATGAATAGGCTCGCCAGCCGGAGTAATGTCGATAGCGCGATAATACTGGCCGGCGATCACGGGCGAGTCCACCAGCATATCGAGCGAGATAGGCTTGAACACCACCTGACTGCCGTCCTCTTTGCTGACGGGCAGCGATGTGCCGAACTTCCATCCCTCGGGCAGTTGCAGCGTAGCTTCAAATATCTGCTTCTGCGCGGGCGTTCCCGCCGGATACAAAACCACTGAATTCCACGCCAGCACCATCAGCTTGTCCGTGGCTGACTCGTTTTGAGGCTCAAGAATGTCGAAATCGGCGTCAAGTGATTTCACGCCGGCGGGAATGTCGAGATGAAACGTGTACACGTCCAGCGTGTCGCGCAGCCACGGAATGGTCTTTCCGCCAGCCGCAAACTTCAAGCCAGTCAGGCTTGAAATCGGCCCGCTGGCACGATGATTGCCGGGAATCCACTTGGGATAGTAAAGCGTAAGCTTGCCGGCCGATACAGGAATGACTTCATGTACGCGCAGGAGCTTCTGCCGGGTTCCGGTGGCATTGACTGTAAGTGCGGTCACCTGCGCATTCAAACTGACTGAAAGCGCAAACAGAGACGCCGCAAGCGAAGACAACAATGCTAAAAGGCGAAAGCGCCGCATTCGATCAACCTCAGAGTAAGACGTTATGGATAACTGAGATCAATCTTATCAATCAGACGCCTTCTGTTTCGAGCGCGCGAATCCTCAGAGCTCACCGCGGCTGTAAATGGATTCAGATTGCGAGGCGCCTGTTATCGCACTTGCGGACGGAGCAAGCACAATCAAATCCGAAGTGTCTGAATTTCGAAATTACTGCTTGGCAGGCTGAGCGGCTTCAGGCGCGGGATAAGCCTTTTCAACCCCGTCTCGAAACTCAGCGAATAAGAGCATCTTTGGCGGCAAAAGTCCGTTCTCCATGGAGCGGCTCCAAAGTGTGCTTCCCAGCTTGCCATTGGGCTTTAACAGGCGCACATCAAGCCTATCAACGTCATATGGAACGATATCGTTCATGCCCATCGTGGAGTCGCGGCCCTGGCCCGGCAACTGACTGCCCTGCGGAGCCGGCATGTCAGTAGTGTTTGCGCCCATTCCAGAGCCACCGCCGCCTCGCCGCTCTGCGCCAAAACCGTCGCCGGGATCGCTTCGCCGCACGGCTTTGTGAACCACAAAGACCAGGTCAGCCTTGTTCCGCTCATCGGTTAAGGTGTAGCGTCCCCAGGAACGTAGTACCGCACGCATATTTGCAATGGCCTGCACCTGCTCCTTTGGCATTCCGGGCGCGGTCTCTTCTCCTTCGGCAGCCTGAACAAAAACCAGGTGCGCTTGATTGATCGCTTCAGGAATCTTGGGCTTCTTGCCTGCCTGCGCAAGAATGGGGAATAGAACCAGCGTCACACCGACAAACTTGATCGTTTTCATCCGATGCACCTTGTCGTCCATATTTTTTGACGTAACCGACCGGAAGTAGTTTACGACCGTGTGTCAACGCTTAGCCAGAGCAATCATGAGCCCAAAGATCACCAGCGGCACCAGGGCCAGCAGAGCGTACACAATCATCTTGCTCCGTCCGGGGCCCACGCGCTGGTGCAACTGGTGGTGGCGCGTACCTTCTTCCACGCCAACAGTTTCAGGATGTTCAAGGTCCCATGCCATCTCGTGGGCCGTGGCATAACGGTGGCGCGGATCGCGCTCCAGCGCGCGGTATAGCACTTCCTGAAGCTGCGGAGAGATCGCCGGATTCAGTTTGCGCGGTGGCTCAGGATCGGCAATCAGCCGTTCATTCATGATGGCCAGAGGGCTTGGGCCCGCGAAAGGTGGCTGCCCGGTCAGCATCTCGTAAAACATGGCGCCAAGCGAATAGATGTCGCTGCGCTGATCACCACGTTGTCCTTTCACCTGCTCAGGTGCAATGTAGTCTGGAGTACCCAGCATGGGCGAGGGGCCTGCAAAGGTCAGCCGCCTTGCATCCTCCTTCATTGCGATTCCAAAGTCCAGCAGCTTGATCTGGTCGCCGTCCGTCACCATCACGTTTTCCGGCTTCAGATCGCGGTGCACCACTCCGTGCTTGTGCATGTAATCGAGCGCGTCGCACAGCCGCAGCGTAATCTTCATGGCGCGCTCAATCGGCAGCCTGCGCCCGTCGATTCCCTCATCGTTCATGAGCGAGCGCAGCAGCCGGCCTTCCACCCATTCGACAACCATGTAAATGCGGCTGCGATGCTCGTTGTTGAAGGTCTTCACTACTCCGGGATGGTTAAGCTCCTGGCCAATCTCCTGCTCGCGCTTGAAGCGCTCCAGCAACACCGGATCGGCTTCCATCTCAGGATGGGGCACCTTGAGAGCCACCCTTTTACTGCTGTTCACATCCATGGCGCGGTAAAGCGTTGACATACCGCTGTGCGCAATGGCCGCCTCAACGCGGTAGTGATCGAGCATATCGCCGGGATCGAACGTCCTCATAAACTCTGGTTCCATAAGCACTTCTGATTCTCCCATGGGACGCCTAAGAATCCCGCAAGGAAATTCGGTGCGAATCAGCGTTGTCAGGCTCGGTTGCGCCCAAAATCAGCGATCTGCGATGCTTTTACCCCCGCCCGCATTTCGGCGTTACTCGGGTGGCTCCATGGCTTCGTATGCCCCGGCTTTTCGCCGTTCCTGCCGTTATATTTGTCTTTTGGAATATGTGATGTCTCTTGCCATGCGAAATCGAATGGTCTACCTGTCGGCGGTTACGGCCCTCCTGCTGTCTCTCGCGCCCGGCACGGCACTTGCGGCTCGCGCCAAGAAGCACTCCAAGGAGCCCCCGCAGGAGACGGGCTTCCTTAATCGCAGCATTCAATTTCGCGGCGTCACCTACCGTTACCAGGTCTACGTGCCTGAGAATTTCAGTCGCGACGACCACAAGCTCTGGCCGATCATTCTCTTTCTCCACGGCCGGGGCGAGCGCGGCAGCGAAGGCATGTGGCAGACACAGATCGGCCTGCCCCAGGACGTGCGCGATCACCCCGACCGCTGGCCCTTCATCATCGTCATGCCGCAGTGTCCATTAAACGCCTACTGGACCGATCAGGGCAGCATGGACCTGGCCATGGCCACGCTCAACCGCGAAACCGACGAATTCAATGGTGATCCGGAACGCACCTACGTCACCGGAATCTCCCTGGGTGGCTATGGCGCCTGGGAACTGGCCCGACTGTATCCAAACCGGTGGGCCGCTATCGTCATCGCGTCGGGCGGCATCTTCTGGAGCTATGCTCCGGAGCGCTGGTCGCGTGCTTCTACCCTTCCTGCCCAATACGCCCGCGCCATAGGCCACACGCCGGTCTGGCTCTTTCACGGAACAGACGACACGGTGATAAACCTTCGCCAGAGCGAGATGATGTACGACGCGCTGAAGGCATCCGGCGGAAACGTACGGCTATGGATCTTTCAGGGCATGCATCACGACACCTGGACCCGCGCGTACAACGAACCCGAACTACCCCTTTGGATCATCGAGCATCGTCTTTCCGCTCCGCCAACCACGCGCAAAGAAAAACCTCAGGAAGCCGAACTCGAGCAGCCCCCGTATGCCGAGCGCATCGTGATCCCGCTGCATCCACCGGCAATCCGGCTCAGCCAGGCACAGATCGACAACCTCTCCGGCGAGTACATCGAATCGAACGGCTACGCCGGCATGACCATCTTCTTTCAAAACGAAAAGCTCTACGGCCGCAACCGTTATGGCGAGATCGACGAACTGGCAGCCGCATCTCCAACCGAGCTGTTCTATCCCCACGGCGCCAGCGCTACACGCATCGTCGCCGAGCACAACACCGAAGGACGGATCACCGCAATCGTCATGCGCGATGACCGCCACGAGGAGCGCTGGGAAAGAAGGAAAACGGTTGCAAACCGCTAGGAAAAGCTCCTGGCTGAAGCCGATAAGCACCTCCACGGAACCTCTCACCGCGAATTTGCGTACGATCTATACAACAGGCAAGTTCGGCCGTTCAACAAGGAGGTCACGATGTATTGCAGCGGATGTGGACAGGCATTGGCTCCCGGACAACTTGTATGCTCCCAGTGCGGCCGCCAGGTTGCGCCGCCGGTTCCCCCCGTTCCCGGCATTCAGTTTGAGCTGGAGAACTATGCCGGCAAAATCCGCACGCTGAGCATCTTCTGGTTCGTCTATGCCGGCCTCGGTTTTCTGCTCGGCATCGCCGGCGTCACATTCGCCCGCGCCTTCTTTGAGGGTCACATGGGCTCCTGGGGCCCCTGGATGCACGGCCCCGCGCCCTTTTTCATGGAACCCCCATTTCTCCATCTGATGTGGGTCTTCGTTGTGCTGCGCAGCGCATTAGCAGCCGCCGCAGGCTACGGTTTGATGACCCACACGTCGTGGGGACGCCTGGTCGCCATCATCGCCGCCGTGCTTTCCATCCTTAAGTTTCCGTTCGGCACAGCCATGGGCGTCTGGACCCTGATCATGCTGCTCGGCTACCGCAACCAATCGCTCTACGAGCAGTTGTAGAGTTCGTCCATCCACATTGTGTAACTGCGCACCATCGTTTTGATATGCATTCCAGCCTCTTTCGAAGCACAAAAAGCTAGTAGCTGGAAGCTATCGGCCAGAAAGCTGCTTCTCCTGCCCCAACCGCCCTTCGACTACAATTTATGTATGAGTTTCCCTCAAATGCGCATGCGCCGTCTGCGGCGTAACGATCCATTGCGCGCGCTCGTACGCGAAACCACGCTCGAGCCCGGCGACCTGATCTACCCGCTCTTCATCTGCCCCGGCCAGGGTGTCCGCCGCGAAATTGGCTCCATGCCCGGCGTCTTCAATCTCTCCATCGACGAAGCCGTCCGCGAAGCCGAAGAGGCCGCCGCCCTAGGTATCGCCGGCCTGCTGCTGTTCGGCCTGCCCGAGAGCAAGGATGAGAAGGGCACCGGCGCATGGGCTGAAGACGGCATCGTGCAGCAGAGCCTGCGCGCTCTTCGCCAATCCAGCGCCGCCAAAAAGCTGGTTCTCATCGCCGACGTCTGCCTCTGCGAGTACACCAGCCACGGACACTGCGGCATCGTCGTTGAAGGCCGCGACGGCTTTGAAGTCGACAACGACCCCTCGCTCAAGCTGCTGGCCCGCACCGCACTCAGCCTCGCCCAGGCCGGAGCCGACATCGTCGCGCCCAGCGACATGATGGACGGCCGCGTCGCCGCCATTCGCGCCGCCCTCGACAGCGAAGGCCACGCCCAGACACCGATCCTCAGCTACGCTTCGAAATTTGCCTCGGCCTTTTACGGCCCATTCCGCGAGGCCGCCGACTCCGCGCCCCAGTTCGGCGACCGCAGGTCCTATCAGATGGACGGAGCCAATCCACGTGAGGCCATGCGCGAGATTGAACTCGACCTTGCAGAGGGTGCGGACATGATTCTGATGAAGCCCGCCATGCCGTATCTCGACATCGTGCGCGCCGCCCGCGAACGCTTCGATGTGCCCATCGGCGCTTATCAGGTCTCCGGCGAATATTCCATGCTGCAGGCCGCGATTCAACGCGGCTGGCTCGATCGCGATCGCGCCATACTCGAGTCACTCCTCGGCATCCGCCGCGCCGGAGCCGACTTCGCCATCACGTATTTCGCCAAGGAAGCAGCAAAGCTGCTCGCCTGAGCCTTCCGATTATCGCGCACGTGCTGCCGATTTCGGGTCCGCGCACGCATGCGATCCTTTACCATGGGTAAAGTGGCATTGCGTCTGAGCTTGCGCTCGGCATTTTAAGCGGATTGGAAAGCTTCATCCAGCTATCCGCCTTTCGTCCAGTACGTCCATTGGACGTGATTCGTGAATCCATTGAGATGTCTCCGTTCGGCTGCTGCCGGTGGCGCTCGCTCATTGAAAAGACGCATCCAGCACCAGGGACCGATTTCCTGACAACGGGGAGACAAAACACAAAATGTTACCGCAAGTACATTGGGTAGGCCCGGTAATCCTCGTGGTCTTTTGCGCCGCTTATGTGCTCGTGTTTCTTGAAGAGAAGCTGAACCTGCGCAAATCCAAGCCGGTCATGGTCGCGGCCAGCCTAATCTGGATCTTCGTCGCCATCGCCTTCAGTCACGATGGACGCAGCCCGGAAGTGGCCGAAAAGCTGCGGGAGGTGCTCCTCGACTACACCGAACTGTTTCTCTTCCTGCTGTCGGCCATGAGCTTTGTCAACGCGTTGGTGGAGCGGAACGTTTTTGAAGTCCTGCGCACCCGCTTGACCTCGCTGCGAGTTTCTTCCCGCGGAATCTACTGGATCATCGGCTTCATCGCATTCTTCCTTTCGCCCATTGCGGACAACCTGACGACCGCATTGGTGATGGGAACCGTGGCCATGTCTACCTTCGGCCATAACAAGAAAGCAAGCGCCGGAACTCTTGTCAGCATCGTGGTGGCTTCCAACGCGGGCGGTGCATTCTCTCCCTTCGGTGACATCACTACCCTGATGATCTGGCAGAAGGGCATGGTGCAGTTCACTCAGTTTTTTGAACTGTTTCTCCCCTCCCTGATCAGTTGGCTTATCCCGGCCGCTTTCATCGCGTTCACAATTCCCACCGACATAAAACAGGAAAGCACGCAGATTGCAAAAGCCCGCACGGGTGGATACGTCGTCGCGGGACTGTTTCTGGCAACCATCGCATGCACGGTACTTATGGACCATTACCTGCACCTGCCCCCGTTTCTGGGAATGATGATGGGCCTGGGAGCGCTCAATCTCTACTCGTACTTCCTGCACCGGACTGAAGCACGCGTCCTGGCGATGGGCCCCGATCACGCGGAACTTCCGCCGCACGTAAACGTCGACTGGCAGTCGAAGAAGCCGTTCTCGATCTTCAACATTCTTGAAAAGGTTGAGTGGGATACACTTCTCTTCTTCTACGGAATCATGCTTTGCGTCGGCGGACTCAACGCAATCGGATACCTCCACAGCCTTTCCCGGTTCCTGTATGAAGGTCACGGCGCATTGGTCGCCAACATCAGCATGGGAATTCTCTCGGCCATCGTAGACAATATTCCGCTCACCTTTGCCGTACTCACCATGCATCCTGCCATGAGCCTGGGTGAGTGGCTGCTGTTAACTCTCTCCGTAGGCATAGGTGGATCGCTGCTTTCCATCGGCTCCGCAGCCGGCGTGGCGCTCATGGGCATTGGAAGAGGCAACTACACCTTCGTTTCTCACATCAAGTGGACCTGGGCTATCCTGCTTGGCTTTTTTGCAGGTATGGGAACTCATCTCTTGCTGAACACCGGCGCGTTCACGCAGTAATGTGCGCTTCTGAGCGACTCCGCCCATCCACGCCGGCTGTACCGGCATAAATCACTTTGCGTTATGCGCCCCGTGTGGTTTTCTAGAGCTTGTTATGACCTTTCGCGCGGGTGGCGCTGGGTGCCAAATTTTCCGAGTTCAAGGAGGGAGGAGCGACGGATACCGGGTGTCTCCTAGCGATGAGCGACGCAGAAATCGGGAAATTGGGCCCCAGCCCGAAGGGTTGCGGAGAAAATCCCGCCATACTTCGTTATTGTCCTCGCCTTGGAATTGCCAAAGCCTTCGTCCTCCGCCTCGTCTGACGCGATTTTCTCCAGCAACGCCGCTCACGGGAAAGGTCATAACAAGCTCTAAGTAGAACCCGCCTATGCGCAAGTACCTGGAAAATTACTTCGAATTCAGCCATCTGGGAACCAACTGGCGCACCGAGATCCTTGCCGGTGTCACCACGTTCCTCACCATGGCCTATATTGTCCTGGTAAATCCGGCCATCCTTGCGGAGACGGGCATGCCCTTGCCCGCCGTCACCGCCGCCACCTGCCTTTCTGCGGCCTTCGGTTCCGTCCTCATGGGCATCGTCGCGCGTTATCCTATTGCGCTCGCGCCCGGCATGGGGCTCAACGCCTACTTCACATTCACCGTCTGCCTCAAGATGCACATCCCTTGGCAAACAGCCCTGGGCGCGGTCTTTCTTTCCGGTGTCATCTTTCTTGTCTTCACGGTGGCCGGCATCCGGCAAATGATTCTCCGGTCCATTCCGCACGAGCTTTACGCGGCTGTTGCCGGCGGCATCGGACTCTTCATCGCATTCATCGGATTTCGCAACTCCGGGCTCGTGGTCGCCGACCCTGAAACCTTCGTCAGCATCGGCAACGTTCGCCATCCCACCACCGCGCTCGCACTCTTCGGCCTGGTGCTCATGGTCACGCTTGAAGCCAAAAAGATTCGCGGCTCAATCCTCATCGGCGTACTCAGCATTACCGCGATCGCATGGATGTTCGGCATGGTCCACTGGGCTCCCTCCACCGGCGGCCTGGCTGCGCTTACCTCCACCGCATTCAAGCTCGACATCCGCGGAGCCCTCAACAAAGGCCTGCTTGAAATCGTCTTCGTCTTTTTCTTCGTTGATCTGTTCGACAATCTCGGCACGCTCGTCGCTGTAACCAAGCGTGCAGGCCTCATCTCAACCGATCACTCCATTCCGCGCCTCAATCGCATCCTGTTTGCCGATGCGACAGCCACCATCTTCGGCTCGCTTACAGGCACCTCCACCGTGACCAGTTACGTGGAATCAACCGCGGGCGTTGCCGCGGGCGGCCGCTCCGGCGTCGCCGCCATCGTCACCGGATTGCTTTTCCTGCTCGCCATCGTGGCTGCGCCGTTCGTCAACATGGTGCCGCAGGCCGCCACTTCGCCCGCACTCATTCTCGTTGGCTCGCTCATGCTCGCCTCCATCTCTGAAATTCCCTGGCACGAACCGCTGGTCGCCTTACCCGCATTCCTCACCCTGGTGCTGATTCCCTTTACCTACTCCATCGCCAACGGCCTGGGCTTCGGCATCATCGCATGGGCTGTTCTGCATCTTGCCGCAGGCAAATACCGCAGGCAGGACTGGCTGCTTTACATCCTTGCCGCGCTCTTCCTATGGCGCTTCATCTACCTGGGCGCATCCTGAACAGAAGCAAAATCTGCCCTCATCCGCCGACCTGCCGGCTAGCTGACTCGTTGCCTCACATCCCCCTTTCCTGTGATTTTTTATCCGGGCCAAAAAGCGTAAACTCAACTCAACCAACTAGAGCCCGCGCCGGTACGGGATATGCGAAGCCCCTGCAAAGGACCTAACGGGACCCTGATGATGAAATCACGGCAGTTGAATCTGCCCACGCTTGCCATTACCGCTCTGCTGTCCTTCGCCTTGGCTTGCGGCCTTGTGGCCTGCCAGAATGTGGCCACCTACACGCAGCCCACGGTAGTGCGCGTCATCGACGCCAGTTACATGGCGGCGGCCATCAACGTGAATCTCGACAGCACGCTCTTTGCAGCCAACATCGGCCAGGGCACCTTCACAAATTACGCCACCCTCACCGGCAAAAGCGGGGCCCTCATCGCCGTTGCTCCGGTCGCCGGAGGCACGCCGCTCATCTCAACCAACGGAACTTTCCTTCCCGGACAGCAGTACTCCATTCTGATCGCTGATAACGGCCTGACGCCGGCCACTTACAACATTACTTTTCTCGACGATCAGCGAACCCTCGCCGCCCAGGGTCACTCCGCTTTCCGATACATCAATCAAGGCCTCAAGACCGGCGCCATCGACATCTACATGGTCCCCGACGGAGTCGATTTAGCCGACGCTGTCCCGGTGGTCACCAATCTCGCTGTCGGCGCGGTCAGCAACTACGTCAGCTTTGAATCGCAGACCGTTGACCTGGTCATTACCGCGGCCGGCGGCGATACGGCTCTATACACTTCAAAGCCAATCAATCTCACCGGCAGCGAGGTGCGCACCGTGCTTATCGTGAACACGCAACTCACCACCAACCCGCCGCTCACCATCTACGTCGGCAGCGACGTCAATTAAAATCTCAGCAGATGCGTTCTCTTCCCCTCGTCCGCCTTCTTGCCCGCGTGCCGGCGCTTCTCGCATTGCTGGCCATTACCTCTCTCAGCGCAACGGCATTTGCAGACGACGGCTTTCGCATCGTGAATACCTACACGCACGATCGCAACGCATTCACGCAAGGCCTCGTCTATGTGGATGGACACCTGTACGAAAGCACCGGGCGGGATGGGCACTCTTCGCTGCGCATGGTCGATCTCACCACCGGGCGCGTGCTGCAGGATGCGCCGCTCGAAGAAAAGTACTTTGCCGAAGGCCTTACCGACTGGGGCAGCACGCTGGTTCAGCTCACCTGGCTATCGCATGTGGGTTTTGTGTACGACCGCTTCAGCTTCCGCCTGCTGCACACCTTCAAGTACAACTACGAAGGTTGGGGCCTCACCCAGGACGGCAAAAACCTGATCGAAAGCGACGGAAGTTCAACCCTCCGCTTTCTCGACCCCAAAACATTCAAGGTCGTGCGGCGCATCAATGTCACCGATAGCGGCAAAGCCGTGCACGAACTGAACGAGCTCGAGTACATCCACGGCGAGATCTACGCCAACGTCTGGCACACCGATCGCATCGCCCGCATCTCTCCCTCAACCGGCAAGGTGCTTGGTTGGATCGATCTCGCCGGTCTATTGCCTCCAGACCAGCATCCCGGCCCCGAAGGCGTACTGAACGGCATCGCCTACGACGCTGTTCACGACCGGCTCTTCGTGACCGGAAAGCTCTGGCCCCTGCTGTTCGAAATCAAGATCGTCCCCGAAAAAACCCAATGAATTACGGGTGCCCAACTTTCACCGGGCCAACTTACACCGTGTCCATTACCGGATTCAGTGAGGTCACCTTGGCCACCGCCTTGGTCAGCCGCGCCTCTAGCGGCCGGCTCCCCCTTTTCTCCACGTGCGTATAGTAATGCTCGACACTTTCCACCAGATAGGCTCCCGGCAGATACGACTTCCCATCGCCGACGCCATCGCCCGGCAGCAGGATCACATCGCCCGCCCTCGGCAGCGAGTGCAGCGTCTCCAACGGCACCAGATTGATGCAGTCTCCGTTCAGGCTCACAAACTCCAGGCAGTCCTGGCTGTGCAGCGTGCCTTCGCGCTCCTTGCGGGCCTCCTGCCTTGCCTTGAACGCCTGATAATACGTGGCTGCTATCGTGGGAATGCCAACCACAAACGTAATGATGTCCGCGTAGGGAGTAATCATCGTGATCGAGCCGATCATCATTCCACTTTCTCCAATTCTCAATTCAGCGGGGAAGACACAACGCCGCCGGCCGTTTGAAGTCCAGCAGGGTGTGTACTAAAAAGCTATATCAATCCGTCTGAAGAGCGCCTAAGGAAACGCAAAGTCATCCGCGAGATAGACAGGTATTCGGGTGCTTTACCTTCGCCGGGGCGCAGTGTCATTGCGCCTCGGTTAAGGTGGGACCGCATTGCTCGCGACCATAAGTCATTTCGATCAGGGATCTGCTTACACAGGCACAGGCAGCGCCAGATTCTTCCACAACCGCGTCGTGGGCGTCACCTGATTGATGGTGTAAAAGTGCAGCCCGGGCGCGCCGCCGCACAGCAGCGTTTCGCACAGCCGCGTCACCACCTCCGCGCCAAAGTCCTGCAGTGCTGCCTTGTCGTTCTCCAGCTCTTCAAGCCGCAGCCTGATCCACCTCGGCAGGTCGGCGCCGCACCCATTGCAGAAGCGCGTAATGTTCGCGTAGCCCGTAATCGGCATAATGCCCGGAATGATGGGAACGGTGACTCCCGCCTTCACGCATCTCTCCACAAAGCAGAAGTACGCGTCGGCGTTATAGAAGAGCTGCGTAATCGCCGAGTTAGCCCCGGCCCTCACCTTGCGGCAGAAGTTCTCAAAGTCTACCGTCGGGTTTGCCGCCTGGGGATGCATCTCCGGATACGCCGCCACTTCGATTTGAAAATGGTCCCCGTGCGTCTCGCGGATAAAGCTCACCAGCTCGTTGGCATAATGAAACTCGCCCGGAGCCGACGCCGACATCGCCGTCGCGGGCAGATCGCCGCGCAACGCCACAATACGCTTGACGCCTGCATCGCGATAGCGCTGCAAATGGGCCGCGATATTCGCACGCGTCGAGCCCACGCATGTTAGATGCGGCGCAACTTCGATGCCGCAATGCTCCACAACAGTCAACAGCGTCTCGTACGTGCCGTCCTGATTTGATCCGCCCGCGCCATGCGTCACAGAGAAAAACTTCGGCCCCAGCACCGCAAGTTGACTGACAACGCCTGGCAGCTTTGCGGCAGCTTCAGGCGTCCGCGGCGGAGCAAGCTCAAATGAATAACTAGGTGACTGTTCCATAACTCCGGACTTTCAAAAAACAATACGAATGTATGTGTGAAATGCCCAGATCCCAACTTCGGAATCTGGGCATCATCGAGCTAATAGCTAACAGCTAAAAGCAGGTAACTGACAACTGACCACTGACAACTAGTAGCGATAGTGATCTGCCTTGAACGGCCCTTCCACTGGCACGCCGATGTAGTTTGCCTGCGCCTGCGAGAGCTTGGTCAGCTTTACGCCGATCTTCTCCAGGTGCAACCGCGCCACTTCCTCATCCAGCTTCTTCGGCAGCACATACACCTTCTTTTCGTAGGTGTCCTTGTTCTTCCACAGGTCGATCTGCGCCAGTGTCTGGTTGGCAAAGCTGTTCGACATCACAAAGCTCGGGTGACCTGTCGCGCAGCCCAGGTTCACCAACCGGCCTTCCGCCAGGATGAAGATCGAGTGCCCATCCGGGAAGGTGTACTTATCCACCTGCGGCTTGATGTTGATCTTCTCAACGCCCTTCTCCGTGTTCAACCTGTCCATCTGGATCTCGTTGTCGAAGTGGCCGATGTTGCACACAATGGCCTGGTCCTTCATCTTTTTCATGTGTTCCAGCGTGATGATGTCCACGTTGCCCGTGCAGGTAACGTAGATGTCGCCGCGGCCCAGCGTGTCTTCTACCGGCGCAACCTCAAAGCCTTCCATGGCCGCCTGCAGCGCGTTGATCGGGTCAATCTCCGTCACAATCACGCGAGCGCCCATGCCGCGCAGCGAGTGCGACGAGCCCTTGCCCACGTCGCCGTATCCGCAGATCACCGCCACCTTGCCCGCCACCATCACGTCCGTCGCGCGCTTAATGCCGTCGGCCAGCGACTCACGGCAGCCGTACAGGTTATCGAACTTGCTCTTCGTAACAGAGTCGTTCACATTGATCGCAGGAACCAGCAGCGAACCCGTCTCCATCATTTTGTACAACCGGTGAACGCCCGTCGTCGTCTCTTCCGACACGCCGCGCCAGTCCTTCACCACCTTGTGCCAGTGCTGCTTGTCTTCGGCGTAAACCTTCTTCAGCAGGTCCTTGATCACCTGCTCCTCGTGATTGCCCGAGGGCGTATTCACCCAGCCGTCGCCGTTCTCAAGCTCATAGCCTTTGTGGATCAGCAGCGTCGCATCGCCGCCGTCGTCCACAATCAGTTGCGGCCCCTTGCCGTCCTTGTGGGTCAGTGCAAGGTAGGTGCAATCCCAGTAGTCCTCCAGCGTCTCGCCCTTCCAGGCAAACACCGGAACGCCCGCCGCCGCAATCGCCGCCGCCGCGTGATCCTGCGTCGAGAAGATATTGCAGCTTGCCCAGCGCACTTCAGCGCCCAGGCTTACCAGCGTCTCAATCAGCACCGCCGTCTGAATCGTCATGTGCAGCGAACCGGTTACGCGCACACCGGCCAGCGGCTTCTCCGCCGCGTACTTGTTGCGGATCGCCATCAGTCCCGGCATCTCCTGCTCGGCGATGACGATCTCCTTGCGGCCCCAGTCGGCCAGGCTCATATCGGCCACTTTGTAATTCAATCCCGTCGCTTCCAATGTCGTAGATGCCATCAAAAAATCTCCTTGTAAAACCTCCGAAGAGGTTGGTGTCCTGAAGGGTACGGGCTTCAGCCCGTACGTAAACCGCGAATTCTAAACCGTGGGCTTTAGCCCCTGGGGAATCTCTGCCTGCGAAGTCGATTCCAGCTCTTACCCCTACTTGCATCGACCCATCGTGATATGTTGATATGTATCAGAATCCAAGCTGTGCCGTCAACCTGAATCTATGGCCTCAATCGTAAAAATCCTGCGCGTGGTCGCCGACCCAAACCGGCTCCGCATCCTCCTCCTGCTCAAGGACGAGGAGCTGTCCGTGGCCGAGCTGCAGGAGATTCTCGTCATGGGCCAAAGCACCATCTCCACGCACCTTTCGCAGCTCAAGCAGGCCGAACTGGTTGAAGACCGCCGCACCGGCAAAAACAACCTGTATCGTCTCAGCACCGCTGATCTTGTAGGCGGCAGTCCATTGAATCAGATTCTTACCGAAGCGGAGAAAGAGATACCCGAGGCCGCCAACGACCAGGCCGAGCTTCGCCGCGTGGTCCGCAAGCGCCAGGACAAGATGCGCAGCTTCTTCGACTCCGTGGCCGGCCGTCTCGGCAAGGACTACGTCCCCGGCCAGTCGTGGAAGAGCGTGGCCGAAGCGCTGCTGCGCCTCATGCCGCCCATGACCATCGCCGACCTCGGCGCGGGCGACGGCACATTCGCGCTCTTATTGGCCCAGGGAGCCAAGCGCGTCATCGCTGTCGACACCTCTGCGCGCATGATCGAAGTGGGCCACGACCTCGCCCAGCGCAACAGCATCGCCAACATCGAGTTCCGCCTCGGCGATATGGAAGAGGTCCCCATCGCCGACGCCGAAGTCGATCTCGTCTTCTTCTCGCAGTCGCTCCACCACGCCCTGCACCCCGACCGCGCCCTGAAAGAAGCCTTTCGCATCCTCGCGCCCGGCGGCCGCATCGTGGTGCTCGACCTGCTCAAGCACCGCTTTGAAGAAGCGCGCGAGATCTACGCCGACGAGTGGCTCGGCTTCAGCGAAGCCGAAGTGGAAACCATGCTTGAGAAAGCCGGCTTCACCGCCGTCCAAACCTCGGTGGTCTACAAAGACCCCGAAGCCCCCCAGTTTCAAACTCTCCTCGGCCTCGCCACCAAACCCGCCTGAGTCAAATTCGGTGTAACACCAGCTCTCAACCGCATGGATACACCGATTTTTCTATCTTGTAGCATGGCAGCGGGTATATGGTTTCTGAACATTTCGGATGTCGTTCCCCCCGACTCACTAACTCTCACCAAAATCCCATGGAGGTATGAGATATGACGATTCCCCGCGTTCTGCTGGGTGCAGCTATGGCTGCGGCGCTTTCGATTCCACTTGCTGCTCAACAAGCCCCAACCGGTTACCACCACGTTCAATGTGTAAAGATCAACCCCGGAAAAATGGCAGCTGTTGGAGAATTTATCGCCGGCGACAGCCACAAGTTGGGCCAGTCGCTTGTGGATTCCGGCCACTATGCAAACACGCTCGTCCTGCGAACCGTGATGCCGCGGGGGACGGATGCCGAGTGCGACTATGTCTTTGTCACCTTCTTCAACGGCCTGCCCCCTGCACCGATGAGCCAGGAAGAGCTGACTGCTGCTCTGCACAAGGCGGACGTCCCTTTAACCGCAGAGCAGCTCTACGCCCAGGAAGACGATCTCGGCAAGCTGGTATCCGACAACTATACGCAGTACCAGGTACTGGTGGGTGGCGCCAAGAAGGGTGATTACCTGGTCTTCAACTCAATGAGCGCGCCGGATGTTGGCGCCTGCGTGACGGCCCAAAAGAATCTGTGGCAGCCGGTCGCCGAACAGATGGTGAAGGATGAAAACACAAGCGGTTGGGCAGTCAATGTGCAGCGGTTCCCACGCGGCACCAAGGACGATACCGCGGTCAGCTCAGTGGACATCTATCCAAGTTGGGACGCGTTCCTCAACGAGTACAGCAGCATCTCGAGCGCATGGAAGAAGGTTCATCCCGACATGGACATCAACAGCACAATGCAGCAGTTTGAGAAGCAGTGCACCATTACGCACACGGTGCTCTACAAAGTAGTGGATGCCACAGCTCCAGCAAAGTAATCGTTCGTTAAGATGACGTCAGCCCGAGCCGCAATCCCCGCTTGCCCTACAGGGAGGCGAGAATTGCAGGCTCGGGCTTTGCTTTTGCAGCATGGCTGGCGGATGCCAAACCATTTTTCGAATATCCCGCTTCCAGCACAGTACGAAGATGTCCCTCGCCGGCGTGCACAAGCGGTTCGCCTCAATCGCCAAGGCAGGTTTCCAGCCTGCGCGCTGTCTCTACCCAGGAGTGGTCGCGCGGAACTGACTTTCGCTTGCCTGCCACTTCCTCCAGCGGCACCGGCGCAGTATCGTCGCCGCGAGCTGCCACCATCACGCCAAACTTCCCCTGATTGATCAGATCGGCGCAAGCCGTGCCCAGCCGGGTAGCGAGGATGCGGTCTGCTGCGCACGGCGTACCACCGCGCTGCACATAGCCCAGAATCGTTACGCGGGATTCCAGGTGCGTAAGCCCCTCAAGCTGATGAGCCAGCCGCATCGTATTGCCCTGATGCCTCACATCGAGCGTGGCAATTTCATGCTTGGCGTGGATCTTGTCGCTCAAGGATTTCGCGCGTTTCAGTTTGTTCTCGGCGCTCTCATAGATACGCGCATCGTCGCGGCTCATCGCGCCCTCGGCCACCGCAACAATACTGAAGTTGCTTCCATGCTTGCTGCGTTGGCGAACCGCATTCACGACCTTCTTCACGTCGTAAGGAATTTCGGGAATGAGAATCACGTCCGCGCCGCCCGCCAATCCAGCGCCCAGCGTAAGCCAGCCTGCGCGATGCCCCATCACCTCCGCCACAATAATTCGGTGATGGCTGTGAGCAGTGCTGTGCAGGCGATCAATCGCCTCAGTGGCAACGTCCAGCGCCGTAGCGTAGCCAAACGTGGAGTCGGTCATGGCCACATCGTTGTCAATGGTCTTGGGCAGCGTGATCACGTTGATGCCCGCACGGTGCAGGCGCAGCGCATTCTTCGCCGTGCCGCCCCCGCCAAGACATACCACGCAATCGATTCCCAGCTTCTTGATGTTCTCCCGGATAACGCCGGTCATGTCTTTGGTCTTGCCGTTGATCTCCATGCGATGCGGCTTGTCGCGGCTGGTGCCGAGAATCGTGCCGCCCACCGTGAGGATGCCGGAAAGAGCGGCGCGGTCCAGGTTGATCCGCCGGTTCTCCACCAGGCCGCGAAATCCGTCGCGAAAACCTACAAGCTCCCAGCCGTAGTAGCCGATCGCGGCTTTTCCAACCCCGCGAATGGCTGCGTTCAAACCGGGGTTGTCGCCGCCTGCCGTAAGAATACCGATGCGCTTGATCTTGGTCGCCATGAACAACAAATATCAGACGCGCACGAGACGCGGCAGAGTTTTTGTCGAACCATGGCCACTTACCGTGTGCCTCACCTATCAAACCATGGCCCCATCCATCGAGCATCCTTCTGCTCGATGAGTGGGATACCAACGCCTTCACCATCAATCATCCCGTAGGGATGCTGGATATGGGTCCAGGGTGAACCCAAAGCGGAGCGATGGAGAAACCCCTGGGACAGCGATCATTTTAGAAACATGAGCTCCGCAGGGGCGAGGCGAGCAGGGTTCACGGCGCACTGGTGTATCTTGTCGGGTAGGATGGCTGCGCACGTCGTAGCTGGGAAAGGGAGATTGCATGACGGAAGAGACGAATGTGCTGAATCCGCCTGGCGTCGTAACCAAGCGGGGTGGCCGCGGATTCGGATGGGGTGGCATCCATGGCACGCAGGGAGACGACGGCGATCAAGGCGATCCCTCCGACGATTTCGAGCGTCTGGCCAGGATGCTGGAGCGCATCGGCACGAGCCTCGGAAATTTGATCAACCGCGACCTTGGAGTTCTCGATTCGGAACTCCGAGCGCAGTTCGTGCGAACCTGGCCCCAGGCTGCGAACAACCTGGCTCAGGCAATCCGCCGCTTGCGGGAAGAAGCGATCCGCGTCCAGTCGGCTCCGGACAGGCCAAGCAGATTGAGACGTCAACTGGGAAGTGCGGGCCTGACCGGGTCGATGCTACGCATGAAAGAGACGTCGCTGAACTTCTACCTGGACCCCATCGACCGCATCGTTGCCCAACCGCTTACCGGAAGGGAGAGCCTGGGAGAAAAGGTTCTGAACAAGCTGATCACCTGGACGCAACCGGCATTCAAGGTCATGAACAGTATCCTCGGCAGCCTTCTGAAAGCATTCCCAGGCATGGAGGTGGTGAAGGAGTTCAAAGAACACGTCGAAGCCTCGTACGAGGTTGCTGGTGCACTTGAAGAAGAGCGGGAATAAAGTGGCTGCCACACGATCAGTATGGCCGTGCCCACGTCAGGTACCCGACGCAGGGCGCCGCGTGCCCCACTCATGAATCGTCTTTTGATTCATGAGTGGGGTAGCAAGAACCTCAATCCTCCAAAACACCATCTGTCATCCTGAGGCAATGCCGAAGGATCTCCGTTTGCTCTTAGCATTTCAAAAGTCTCCGCATGCCCATTCTTGAATCGTCTTTTGATTCGTGTGGGATTCCAATAACCCTTGATCCTCCCATTACGCCGCCGTCATTTCCCATAAGCCCGTCATCCCTCACAAAGCAAGCTCTGCCCCGAGAACATGAGTAAGTAGAGCGAGAGCCCCTTAGCGGAGACCGCAACTCCAAACGCATTCAAATAGGAATTTGCTTTTGCAGAGTTCGTGTAGATGCCGCAACCTAGATCGATCACGTGAGCGAAGGGCGCTTATCGGGATCTATCTGGCAAGTTACGTCCCCACGCTATCGCGTCCTTTTTGCTGCTTCAGTTGGCGTGAGGAAGTCGAACCCCTATAGATTCCGGTCAAAACGGGATGTCCTCATCTGTTACTCCTCCTGAATTCTCTTCGAAAGGAGACATTCCAGCGCTGAGCAAATTAAGGCTTGACGATAGCCTTGACTCTAAATCCGCTTCGAAGTCCATAAAGCTCACAGCCTTATGTCGGATATCGGAAGCAGGGAAACCTGCTATTTCCTTGGATAGCTTGGACACTGTGGCACTCACCGTCCCCCTGATAACATCCAAGGCGAGCAACGCACCACCTCCAACTTCCTTCTTCGTTACGGCGACGGAGTCGAAATAAGTTCTCTCTCGAGCGGGCGCTGGGACATTTCGGTTGAACTGCGTCGTTAATATCCCTCCATGATGTACGAGCAGATTCCGGGTAGCCAGCACCTTCTCAAATGCCGCCACTTTATCCTTAGAAAACGGTGTTATAAGGAGCAAATCTTTATAAAGAGCGTTTATTTCCCTCGGTGTGCCGAAATTAAATCGTTCGCTCAGTAAGAACCCAAATTTGCTGTGTAACGGGTCGTCGAGCCCCAATATATCTGTCAGATCAACTGCGACGCCTCTTCCGCTTTCCCTTAACACGACCGCCTTCTCAGGAAAGATGTTAAGGACCGACGCGAAATGATCCTTAAAGAAGGCCTCTGTATAGGAAACAACTCCTATGAAGGCCAGTTCCAGGACTGTACTGTCATTTCCCACCACTGGGACAAAGAGCATCTCGGCGATGCTCTCTAAGTGCATCCTAAATATTTCAAAAGGAGGCACCCCGCCGGCAAAGAAGTCTAACGCGGACTGTTCATCTCCCATGCCCCCTCCGTTACCCATTCACTGTCAAAGATTGCATCATTCTCACCTTTAAGTTTCCGCCAACTACGGAGCATCGACGGCCTCATCGAGCTTGCACAGCAATAGTGAAGCCAAAAAGAGGAAGTGAATACAGCGGCGCCGGTCCAGTTGTACCATGCCATGTGCCTTCGGGTTACGAATGCCAGTCATAGCCCCCGCAAAGACCTCCATATAGCCTTGTTGCATGGAGAGTTGGGTGGAAGGTATGGGGTCCTCAAATATCAGATGAGGTTTGCTCGGGGAGAATGCTCTGTGCATCAAATCCGAGCCATCTATTTTCAGGCCCGTGCGCCTGCGAACCTCCTTTGCCACCACCTTGAGTGCCCATTCCACCGCATCCGCGTAATGTCCCACCTTGAACCGCGGGCGCGCTTCCGCTATCACAGCCGGATGGATGAGCGACCAAAAGCTGGCATCATCGTAGCGTTCTGTAACGACTCCCTCTTCGTCGGCTCGTTCATGGGCAGTTGCGTGTAGCTGCTCGATCGGGACAACAAGGGGGCGGAATGGCTCCCGTGAGGCCTGTACTCGTCGCGCCCACCAAGGTACTGGGTCGCGCATTTTGATCACTTGCTCGGCGGCCCGGAATCGCTCGATGAACATTCGGTTATCTGACATTCTTGTAGGCTGAACGATCCCAAACTCTAGTGCCAAATAGAGACCGAGAGTGATGAATTCGTGAGGAACCGGGTCAGGATAAAGTTTGTTTGCGTATCTCGCGAACTCAGAAGGATCATGTTCGGTAGGAGGGTCCTCATTGCAATAAAGGTTCCAGAGGGCGTATGCGGTCCGCGTGAATCCTTCGCACGCCTGTTGGTAAAGTTGGTTGTCATCGCCAAGGAGTGCGAAGGTTCCCACGGTCGGCCAATACTCACTGCGGTCATCAGAGGCCCGGATGAGGTTGCGCTGCTCCATTTCATTGAGCACGTCAAGATTTTCGAACTCCACTAAGATCTGGTGCCGTTTCGTGGCCGTGTGCATTTTGATGAACCGCACACAGACCCTCTCCGCGATCCCGGCCTTGATCTTCTCATCCGTCATGGCAATCTGTCTGAGCCATTTTACGGGAGTACGGGACAGGCTACCTTGAGATTCTGTGGGGAAGTCAGATGCAAGCTCACCCGTTGGGTGCAAGCGAAGTGGCCAAGAGACCGGTCCTGTAAAGTCGGCAAGTATCCCACAATCCATTTCCCGCGTCCTGCCCATAACTCACCGTGCAAGTCTTCCATGTCTCCCGGCACGACTTCCCACTCTCTCCATTCCTTCCCCTTGCCGAAAATTACCCCTCCCCGGCGCACACTATCCCCAGGAGGAATTCATGCTCAATCACTTCATTGACAGTGTTGAAAAAATGCTCATGTCCCCTGCCTCTCCTGTAACGATCAATCCCAGCCCGGTGCTCAAGCGATCCAATGCAGGAAAGGCCATCAAGCGTTGTCGAGCGGCCTGGCAACACGCCTTCGACGCTTCAACGGCCGCAGCCGCTAAAATCGGTGCGGTTAGCTGGGCGGAGCAAGATGCAGCCAAGGCCTATCGCAACGCCATGCCCGTTCTCTCCGGTTACGAGAGCATTCGCGACTATATCGCATGTGTCGCCCACGGAATTCTCATCGGCGCCATCCCCGCGGATAGAAGCGGCCAGCTTCTCTACGCCGCTCAGGTCGCCATCAGCTCTCTTTCGCACCAGCCAACGCCTCATAAAGCTTCACCGACGTTGCCACCCCACCCCCCCTCCCGCAAAAAACCCGCCGCAAACAGCCACTCGCGGATCATAACATCAATTGAATCAATAGATTCATAAGAGTCCGATATGCTCAGCCGTGGTTGAAAAGCACTGATTTAACCCCGTTTTTGGCCTGATTTGAGCCCCAAAACAGCATAAAAACAGCACTTCCGCTGCCGTATCATCCAAGAGACGGAAAACAGGAAGAGAGTTCGTCATGTCCGCCAGAGCAGTCGAAAAGCCGCAACCGGAAACGAAGCCAACGCGCCTCACTCGCGCCCGCCGCACTGCCATCCTCAAGGCCCTGGCCGATCCGCGCCGCTTCGAGTTGCTGGAACGCATCGCCGCTTCTCCCTGCCCACTGGGCTGCACTGAGGCCCGTGCGGCGCTGCCCATTTCGGCGGCAACACTCTCGCACCACATCAAGGAACTGGAAACCGCCGGCATCATCTCCGTGCGCCGCGAGGGCAAGTTCCACTACCTCAGCCTGCGCCCCGGGGTCCTTGAAGCGCTGGGCAAATCGCTCTCCACCCTGGGGTCGGGCTCCTGCACCCGAAGCTGAAAAACCGCACATTCAAAAATATTCACAGTCCGGCCTGAATCCTTTTGCGGGCTGCTCCATCAATTCGATAGTTGTCGAAACGTCGAAATGTAAAAGCTTCGACAAAAGGAGCGGATAATGAGCAGTCTTAAAGGGAAAGTCGCACTGGTAACAGGCGCTTCAAAAGGTATTGGAGCCGCTATCGCTCGTGAACTGGCAGCCAACGGCGCAGCCGTCGCCGTCAACTATTCGGGCAGCAAAACTGAAGCGGAGAAAGTTGTCGCCGATATTAACCAAGCCGGCGGCAAAGCAATCGCCGTCCAGGCCAACCTGGCCGATCCTGACGCAATCGGCCCGCTTGTGAGTAAGACCGTCAAGGAACTCGGCCCCATCGATGTCCTCGTCAACAACGCCGGCATCTACGACTTCGCCCCTATCGAGAACGTGTCGCTGGAGCATTTCCACAGGCAGTTCAACGTGAATGTGCTGGGGCTGCTGCTGACTACGCAGGCCGCACTGGCTCACTTCAACCCCAAAGGCGGCAGCATCATCAATATCGGCTCCGTCGCAGCCTCCGGCGTTCCTACGGCCGCTGTCTATTCCGGCACCAAGGGAGCGGTCAACTCCATCACAGTCGCGCTCTCGAAGGAGCTGGGGCCGCGGCAGATTCGCGTCAACGCGCTCAATCCCGGCATGATCGAGACCGAAGGCGTGCATGCAGCCGGCTTCATCGGCACTGACTTCCACCAGCAGGCCATCAAGGACACGCCTTTGGGCCGCATCGGTCAGCCCAACGACGTAGCCACCATCGCCACGTTCCTCGCATCCGACGAGTCCACCTGGGTGAGCGGACAGACCATTCAGGCCTCCGGCGGCGCGCGCCTCTAACCAGCTCAGCCCCGCTCTGCTTCCAGCAGTTGGCGCTTGCGGTCCATGCCCCACCGGTAGCCGGTGAGCGAGCCGCCGGCGCCAATCACCCGGTGGCACGGCACCAGGATGGCCACCCGGTTGGTGGCGCACGCCCGGGCCACCGCCCGGGTTGCGTTGGCATCGCCCAGCTCGCGGGCAAGCTGGCTGTAACTGCGCGTTTCACCGCGCGGAATTTGCCTGAGGGCCTGCCACACCCGCAGCTGGAAGACCGTGCCGCGAAGGTCCAGCGCGCCGCCACGAGCCAAGGCCTCGCTCAGGTCCGCACCATCGCGCACGCTGGCGAGTGCTTCATCCACCCAGCGCGCGAGCGCCGAATCGCGATGCAGCTCAGCCAGCGGAAATTCTTCGCGCAGGCTGGCTTCGGTGTCGGCCCGGGTGGCGCCGAGCGATAGCCAGCAAAGCCCGCGCTCCGTCGCGCCGACAATGATCCACCCAAACGGTGTTTGCGCAGAGCACCAACCAATGCTTTCGCCCTTGCCGCCCTGTGCAAAGCGCTGCGGCGTCATACCCAGTTGCGTGCCTTCGTATGCTCGGCTAGCCGAACCGAATCCCGCTTCGTAAATTGCGCTGGTCACGGTGTCTCCCTTCTTGAGTGCGCTGCGTAGGGTGCCTGCCCTGAGGGCACGCTGATAGGCGAGCGGGCTAACGCCCATCTCACGCTTGAACATCCGCTGCACGGTAAATGGGCTCAGCCCGGCCACGCGGCCCAGTTCATCGAGGCTGACCGGCCTGTCCAAGTTCGCCTCGACGTGCGCACGAATAACGTCGATCAGCCTGTGCTTGTTGATAGTGGGTGTGCAGCGCTTGCAGGGCCGGAACCCCGCCGTCTGCGCCTCGGCTGCCGAACCGAAGTAGCGCACATTGGCGCTCAGTGGCCGCCGGCTCGCGCAATTTGGCCTGCAGAACACGCCGGTGGTGGTAACGCCGTAAAAGAAGCGCGCCCCCGGGTCACGCGCAACAATTTGCTGCCACGCAGCCTGAGGATCGATTGATTGCCCCGCCCCTGTCCCGTTGATGTTTTTGCCCTCGTTCGTCATCGAAACCATCGTCGTCGATTCCGGGTTTGGCGCGCTATCCGAATCTTGCTTTAAATTCCGATTTCGCAGGAGACGTCTTCCTAAACCTGGCCAAGCATTGCTTCGGCGCGCAGCAGATCTTCCTCGGTGTCGACGCCGATGGTGTCGCGCGGTGCGTCGGCCACGTAGAGCATCATCCCATTTTCGAGCAGTCGCAGTTGTTCAAGCCGCTCCAGGCGTTCCAGGTTCCCGGGCGGCAATGAAGCAAACCTTTCGAGCGCAGCTTTGCGGTAGGCGTAGATGCCAAGGTGCTTCTTATAGCCGGTGAATCCAATTCCGTCGCGGTCGAACGGAATCGTGGCGCGCGAGAAGTAAAGTGCGCGGCCATCCAGAGCAGTTACCACTTTCACAGCATTTGGATTGGTGAACTCCGCGGCGGGGCACGGTACGGCCAGCGTGGTCACATCGACGTCGGCGCGGTCAAACAGCGCGAGCAGGGGCGGAAAGAAGTCGGCAGTCAGGGTTGGCTCATCGCCCTGAATGTTCACGTAGATTTCGGCATCGATCTGTGCCGCCACTTCGCGGACCCGGTCAGAACCGCTCGGGCAATCGGGCGAAGTCATCAACACAGGAATGCTGCGTTCCCTGCAGACTGAGGCAACTTCATCGGAATCGGTGGCGACGACAACCGGGTCCATCAGGCCGGAACTGGCTGCGGCGCGCCACACCCACTCGACCATTGGGCGGCCCGCGATCGGCCGCAGCACCTTCTTGGGCATACGGGTCGACAGCAGTCTTGCCGGGATAATCCCGGCAATCCGGAACGGGTTCATGGAGGCGAGTTTACAGGAGCGGGCCCGGACAATACATCCGCTGGTTACGACCGCGAAGCCTTTCCTGCCGGAGCAATCGCAGCCCGGTCAAGGCGTTTGACCTTCAATCCGGCCCCCCGTATCATCATGAGAGGGGTTGTGTTAGCGCGATCCGCACCCCGGGCAGGCGGCTGAAGTCTGCATTCACCGTGACGCGCCGGTCCGGCGGAGTAGCTCAGATGGTTAGAGCGACGGATTCATAACCCGTAGGTCGGCAGTTCGATCCTGCCCTCCGCCACCATTCAAATCCCCTGCCATTGAAGATCCCGCTAATAGCTTGCCCCTCTGTGGCCAAACCTCTTTCCGGGATAGCTCTTGCTCTGAAAACCGGCGGAATATGCCTGAAATCCCTCTGCGAATAAGGCGTTAGCACTATATCGGATACATACGAAGTGGTATTCCGTCCCAGGGGTTGACAGTTGAAAAATATAAGGATTATTACTGCTTTCGTAGGTTGGCCTCTGGAGCGTAACCCTGTGGAAGCCGCAACCACTATTTATTTAGGCACCTAGCCGCCAAATAGGATTATGGTTAGATAAGAAGCTTCCGCCGTGAACTGATAGCAGGGGCAGTGATTCCGACAGCCGGCAATTTAGCCCTTGCTGCGGATTCAAAGGTGAATTGTTTAGAAAGGGAGGGCGCGAACGCTACGCACACCCTGGCAGTGATGGTGTGCGAAGTCATTGAAACCGGCGTGAGTCTGTTTGCATCTATTGCCCACTAACCGACTAAGCGAATGGGTTGCGCGGGAGCCCGGCAAGATCGGCTACAGACGGCACGAGGAGTAATTCCCCCAGGATTATGTCTACTTCGAACCAATTACCCGAGTCGCTCACTTCAACACCGCTCTCCATTGCGGTGATCAGTCCCGACACGTTTCATCGCGACGAAGCGATCTCGGCTCTGTCGCGGTTCACGAACGGAAGCGTCCGCGAGTTCATCTCGTATCCCACAGGCGCGAGTACCGTAGCCGAGGCGCTAAGGCAGGATTTCGATGTTGTAATCATCGATCTCGACAGCGACCCGGACTATGCACTTGAGCTGGTCGAGAACATATGCACGGACGGACAAACCAACGTTATTGTCATCTCTGAACTGCCGGATTCTGAAAAATTGCTTCGCTGCATGCGAGCAGGGGCGCGGGAATTTCTTCCCATGCCTATCACCGTTGAAGCGATGACTGAGGCTCTGATTCGAGTCTCTGCCCGTCGCGTGGAACCGCAGGTGCAGAAAGCCACCAAGCGCACGGTTAATAAGGAAACCACTCGCGGCAAACTGCTGCTGTTCATGAGCGCCAAGGGCGGGTCCGGCGTCACCACGCTGGCCTGTGGCTTAGCTGCATCGCTGGCACAAGAGTTCAAACAGCGCACACTTCTCGTTGACATGACTCTCCCGCTGGGAGATGCGGCGCTGAGTCTCGGATTGAAGACAGAATACTCAACAATCAACGCGCTTCAGAACTTCCACCGGCTCGATGGCTCTTTGCTTGAATCGATGGTGGCGCAGCACTCTTCGGGACTTCATGTGCTCGCCGCTCCCTCAGAAATGACCACGATTCGGTTTGAGAGCGACGCAGTGTTCAAGCTTCTGAGGGTTGCCCGCCAGGAGTATGAGTACGTTGTGGTGGACGCAGGATCGCGCTTTGAGGCCCAGGATGCCTATGTGCTAGACGATTCGGCGGTCATTTACCTCGTGACGCAGATTGGGATTCCGGAACTCCGCAACTCGAATCGTCTCATCAAGCAGCTCTCGAATGAGGGTGGCCCGAAGATGGAAATCGTGGTCAATCGCTACGATTCGGCCTCTGCCGAGATTGAAGAGGGGCAGATTCAGAAGGCTCTTACTCTTCCCATCCAGTGGAAGATACCCAACGACTACGCTGCCGTCCGCCGGATGCAGAATCTGGGAACGCCGCTCAACAGTGAAGACTCGCACATTGCCCGGACGATCCGAGAGATGGGCGAAAGTATTTGCGGGCTGACCCCGGCGCCGAAGAAGAAGAAGCTGCTTGGCTTCTTCTAACCCATTGCTTTAGTTTCACTTGGCACATTGGGGCTCAGGCAGGTGAATGGTTTAGCGTTGCAGCTTTGAAAACGGCCTCGCATTCGCGGATGTAGACCAAGAAGCCGCATGCGTTATGATTGCGTCTAAATAGGTGAGTGGCCTGGTTCCCCTTTGGGCCCTCCTTGGTGGTGTGTGTGTCCCGAATGATCCAGCGTTCAGTATTCGTTCTCTCTATAGCCGTTTTTGCCACCCTCGGGTTTGGCTTCGCTCTGGGAGAATTCGGTATTTTCGGCGTCCACGCCGGTAGCGATGACGATGGCGCCTACAAGCAGATGCGCGTATATGCCGAGGTTCTGCAGAAGATTCAGTCGGACTACGTGGTTGAACCGAACATCGACGACGTAACCACTGGCGCGCTCCATGGGCTGATGGAATCTCTCGATGCAGACTCGAGCTACCTGTCGCCTACTGAGTACAAGATCTTCAAAGACCGGCCAGCCGCGGGCAATGCGCAGGTAGGCATTACGGTTTCAAAGCGCTACGGGTATGCGGCCGTGGTCAACGTGTTACCCGGCTCCCCGGCAGATCAACAAAAATTCAACGCTGGCGATGTGATTGAATCCATTGGGAACCAATCCACCCGCGAACTTTCGCTCGCTGTCATTCGACTGATGCTTGAGGGCAAGCCCGGCAGCGCAATCACACTTTCAGTCGTGCGGCCAACCAAACCCGATCCGGAAAAGGTAACGCTCACCCGCGCCGACGTCGCTCCGCCGGCCTTATCGACCGAGGTTTATAACAACGCCACGATTCTCTACATCAAGCCGGGAATCTTGACCTCGGACCGCGTCGATCAGATCGCGGGCAAGATCAAAGCCGCGCCCAAGAACAGCAAGATTCTGCTCGATCTGCGCGATACCTCTGGAGATGCCAAGCAGGGCATTCGACTGGCAAACTTCTTCGTCAAGGAAGGCACCTTGGCCACCCTTCAGGGCCAGCAGTTCCCAACTCAGACATTCACTGCAGACCCCGCACAATTTCTGACTTCGTCGCCAGTCTCGGTCATCGTGAACCGCGGAACGTATGGCGGACCGGAATTGGCCGCAGCGGCAATCGAAGACCTGAAGCGTGGCGATGTGGTGGGAGAGCGTACCTTCGGAGAAGGCTCTTTCCAGAAGTCAATTGAATTACCCGACGGCGCTGACCTGCAGCTGACCGTGGCAAAATATGCAAGCCCGTCCGGCGCCAAGATTCAGGACTCAGCCGTCACTCCGACAGTTGCGGTCACCTCACCTCAGGAGGATGAGGATGAGGATGCTCCGGTGCCCAAGGGAGATCCGATGCTGGACAAGGCTCTCGACCTTCTGAATGCGAAGGCCAGCTAAGTCGCAAGCATCGACCCACATTAAGGAAATCCAAGGCGGCGGCACAAAATGAAATTGTGCCGCCGCTTTTTTGCGATTTTTGCGAATTGGTAATCACCGTGGCACTTTCAGGGGATGATGCCTCCATCGAAATCCGAAGGAATGCTAGCCTTGTTATGTAGCCCTTTCACTATCACACGTCGGAAGATTGCTTAAGAGGCCTGAATCACTTGGCTGCTCCTCCACATCAGCCACCCCGCCAGCGCGCGCCTAACCGGAACGCAGAACTGCGTGGCCGAAGCCGGACTCATCCATACATTGAGCCTCCGGTTCCCAAATATCGCCGCCGCAAACTTGCCGGGCGTTCCGCACTCGCTGTTCTCGTGCTGCTATCCATGATTACGGGATCATTGGCGGGATTGACTCTGGTGTACTCTGTCGACTTGCCGCAGATCAGCCAGTTGGAGCACTTCCGCCCGTCAACCATGACCGATCTGTACGATCGCAATGGCCACCTGGTGGGGTCGTTTGCACTGGAGCACAGAGTCATTGTCGACTACGACGGTTTCGCCCCAATTCTTCGCCGGGCCATCATCTCAATTGAAGACAAGAGTTTCGAATCGCATTGGGGCGTGAATGTCCTTCGTATTGCCGGCGCTGTCGTGCACGATTTCCGCACGCATGGCCGCACACAGGGCGCCTCCACGCTGACAATGCAGTTGGCTCGCGATCTGTTCCTCTCTTCAGACCGCACGTGGCGGCGCAAGATTCAGGAAGCCTTCCTGGCGATCCAGATTGAGCGTTCGTTTACCAAATCACAGATCTTTACGCTCTACGGAAACCAGATCTATCTCGGCAGTGGACAATACGGATTTGAGGCCGCATCGCAGTTTTACTTCTCAAAGCATGCAAATCAATTGACGCTTACCGAAGCTGCATTGCTGGCAGGTCTACCCAAAGGCCCGAGCGCCTACTCTCCACTGCTGAACCCGGACAAGGCTCTCAAACGGCGCAATCTGGTGCTCTCGGAGATGGAGTCCGATGGCGTGATTACGCACGCGCAGGCGCAGCAGGCGCGCAGCGCGCCCCTCAGCCTTCATGTCGCCGAGCCGCAGAGCGCGGTTGCCCCTTGGTTCCAGGAAGAAGTGCGGCAGGAGTTGGACAAACGCTTCGGCACGGAACAGGTGCATGAGGCGGGACTTCGCGTCGACACCACGCTCGACCTGAATCTTCAGAAAGCCGCCAATCATGCGGTTGTTGACGGTCTCCTGGTTTATGAGCGGCGTCGCGGCTGGAGCGGCCGCCTTGAAAATGTGCTGGCCTCCGGCTCGACGTTGCTTGATTACCGGCATCCGGACTGGGCTACTGCTTCTGCGCCGGGCGACTACGTGCACGCGCTTGTAACGGGGGTGCAGGCGCACGAGATTCATGCCCGCATTGGTCCTGCAGACGACAAGAGCTCTTCCGTGATCCTCCTACCCAGCGATTGGCAATGGACTGGGCAGCAGTCCGCGACTGGACTGGTCAAGCCGGGTGACATCATCTATATTCACCTCACCGCCGGCACGGAAGACAGCGCTCGCCGCGCAACTCTTGAACAGGACTCCGGCGTACAGGCCGCATTACTGACCATCGACAACACCAGCGGCGACATACTGGCGATGGTGGGAGGCCGCGATTTCGCCGTCTCGCAATTCAACCGGGCAGTCCAGGCACAGCGCCAGACCGGCTCCAGTTTCAAGCCGTATGTTTACACAGCCGCAATTGAAGACGGCGTCAAGCCTGACGACACGATCGTGGACGCACCAGTGAATTTCAACGGCTACTCGCCGCACAATTACGAGAACAATTTCAAAGGCCGAATGACCGTGGCCTATGCATTCGCGGAATCGCGCAACGTTCCGGCAGTCAAGCTCGCGGCGCGCGTCGGCATTCGCAAAGTCATCGATCTGGCGCATCGTTTCGGAGTCACATCGAATATTCCTCCCTATCTTCCGGTCGCATTGGGCGCAGTGGAGATCACCCTTGAAGAACAGGTGGCCGCATACTCGGTCTTTCCGAATGATGGGGTGCGTGTGGCGCCGCATCTGGTGCGCAAGGTTTCCAACGCGGATGGGATTACTCTGTGGGAGGATCGGCCGGCGGTGACGCAGGTGATCGACCCGCAGACCGCTCGCACCATGACAACCATGCTGCGCGACGTCACCCAACATGGCACGGGAGCATCGGCTGCACAATTGGATCATCCCATCGGCGGAAAGACGGGAACAACGAGCAACTTTACCGACGCATGGTTCATCGGCTTTTCGCCCTCGGTTACATGCGGAGTTTGGGTTGGATACGACAGCCGCCAGTCTCTAGGCGACAAGGAAACGGGAGCACGCGCGGCGTTGCCGATCTGGATCACGCTAATGCGCTCCGCGACGGCCGGCAAACCTAATGAGACGTTTCCCGGCGACGAAGATGACAGCCAAACGCTGAGAGCACAAGTTACGCCGCATCCGGAACCAAGGCAAGCACCCGTTGAAAGACGTTGATTCGATTTGAAGACGCTCTCGTCCTGCTGCTTCATTGCCATGGTTGTGGCGGATTCTAAACTGAGTCGCTATCTACGCTTTTTGCCGGTAGCTTTGCTTGCAGACTCTGACTTCTTCTCTGTGGGCTGGTGGTAGGCGGGGATCGGCGCCATATCCGGACCGACGCGTTTTACCCGAGTGTCATTCAGCTGGTAGGTGATGGTGCGCGGTTTTGCCGGGCGCATAATGCCGGTGTCGGGATTGACAGCGACATCTCCGTTACCGGCAATCTGGAAGCTGAATGTTGGGACTGGGCCGTTCGGCGTCTTTTGCATGCTCACGTGCACCGGCAGGAATCCCTGAATGGGACGCAGCCGGAAGCCTGTCTCGTAGCGATGGTGTCGAATGCTCCAGGTGAAGACGCGAATCTGATCGAAATCGAATGGCATTCCCGACTTGTTGGGCGCCATTGCGGTCAGGTAAATGGGGACCTGATGATCGGGCGGCGATTTTGCATCCGGATCATTCACCTTGGTCAGGATCCAACAACCGATGAATCTCTGGTTTTCTCCATATTGCAGGACTTCATCTGGAATATCGACGTAAAGTCTGCTGGCCAGCATCCAGCCAACATGGCCGTCTTTATCCCGCGCAAGCCACCAATCTTCCATCACAGGAGGAGGCACTTGAGATTGTCCTTCCCCTTGCGCGACAGGCCTGGCTGCGCCGGGTCCGGATACCTTGGGAGCCGAAGCACGAGCAAGCAGATCAACCTTGGCGTTGCCGGGCAACAGATAGAAGTGGTCGGTGTCACGGCCTGGCGCAATATGCATGTAAAGCAGATCGCGCAAGGTTCCGGTCGCCGTCGGTTGATCTTCCTCGTGGTCCTGAGCCAGCTTTACAAAAGCCTGGTAGGTCTTGCTGTCAATGACTGTGCGCTGCTCAATCCATCCAACTTCGTTCTTTACGGTCTTTACCTTCAGAAATCTGCGGTTGCGGTTGAGAACTTCCAGCTTTTGACCATTTTCGACCATGCCCACGCGCTCGCTGACGGCAGCAACTCGGTCATGCAAAAAGATTTGCCGTGCGGTCACATAAACGGTTTCAGGCTCCTCTTGCTTAAAGCGCTTACATCCCGCTACAAGAGAGACCAAACCGAATAATGCAAGCAGGCACAAAACTTGCGGGAGTCGCGGCGGACTACTAAGGCGATTCAGAATAGGGCGTAAGGAGAATTGGAATCTAGTGGGCACGGATACGACTTTCTATAGAGCATACCACCCTGGCGCATCTGAATCAGATGGTTGAAAGAAAGTTGGTTATCAAACGACTGGACGTTTTCGCCTGATTGTGGCCACCACGATTGAGTATCTTCGACGGTCTTTGTACGAATGCGCTTGGCCAAGCTCCGCTCTCCCATCACGGAGCTGCTGCGATGCCACTTGCCTGCACAGGATCGGTTCCGGTGGCGCTTGTGAGCGCGGAATCCAATTTGCCAGCGGTTGTGGAATCGAACGTAAACGCCTGCAGGTCAGGATTACCGCCGGAGTTGACCACCAGCAGATAGTCACCCACACTTTCCTGCACCATGCCGACGGGAGTGGTTCCGGCAATTGCGGCGTTGCTCATTGCCGCCAGCGAATAGTTGCTGCCGGAAGCAGAGACGACAAAGCCCTGGATCAGACCGGTTGAGCCGCTGCTGGTAGAACGATTGGCAACGTAGACGTAGCCGCCCTTATTTGCGCCGTAAGGCAAAGGAAGAATCACAACAGGTGCGAGTCCGCCTGTAGCGTAGGGAGAATCGGCAAGCTCGGTGAGTGAGTTGTAGTCAATGGCGCGCAGGCCGCCCGAATCGTTTCCAGAGACCGCGGCAGTTTCGCCGATGTATAAGAGCCGGTTGGTGGGATCAACCGCCACCGACAGCGCAGCGCCAGCCGAGTTGAGCGTGGAGATGTTGAACGTGGATCCGAATGGAGTGCTCTGGCCGGCAGCGAATGTCACATCCTGGGTGCCGCTGGAACCTAGGGCAACAAACACATGCGCATTGTCTGGTGAAATGGTGAGTTGCTGCACCGTGGCCGCGGGCAGCAGCGTAACCTGCTCCGTGGTGGAAAGCGGAACTCCGGTGGTGGAGTTGACGCGGATGGCAAGCAGTTCCTTGAGGTTTGGACCCGCTTCAACCAGCCATTGGCCGGTTGCATCCACCTGCATGGTGGTGGCAATGTCCTGCGAGATCACGTTGGCATTGTTGGCCAACGTGAGCTGCCCGCTCGATCCTATGGAATAGAGAAAGATGCCTGTCGCGGTCCCCACGAAGAGAAAGTTACCGCTCGGGTCGATGGCGATGGAATATGGCGCCGAAGAGAGGGTGTACGGACTACCGCTGATCTTTTTAAGAGCGCCGGAGGCAATGTTGTAAGCGGCGATCTGTTTCGTCTGCTGGTTAAGAACATAAAAGTTGCCACTGGAAGAAGTAGAGCCGCCATCTGAATTGGACGGAGCATCCCAGAAGCCAGAGCATGCCGTGACAAGGCCCATTGCGAGCAGCGCGGCCGCCAGCGCCAGCCCATTCCACTTTCCGGTCTTCATTGTGTCTCCTCAGCGAACCCTTCGCCGCAAAGTTTAAGGGCGGATCAAAGAACCGATCCAGCCCGTTCGGGCTTCTCTACGCCATTTCAAGGATATCGCCTACACATCGAAGGCAAAAGAAGCTACGCCATGTATTCTGCTGATGAATAAGACGTAGAAAGGTACTGCTCCGCTCGACGATAGCAGATGTAAATCGGCAAATCCCGCCGAGGCGTTAACCAGCGTGAAGGGATACGGTTTGGCCGGGGCGCTGTGGGCACTACCCGGCCCAGCCATTCGGATTATGGAGTTTAGTTAGTTACCAACGAGAGCGTTGGCGCGAGAGTTTGAGCCGGGAGCGATGGCAAGCGAAAAATCGATGCCCCTTTCGAGCTTCACATCGTCTTCCTTTGCGGCAACGAACATACCGGAGTTCCTGGCCGTTACACTGCTGTGCAGGTCAACGCCACTTTGCGTCGCGCTCAACTGCTCAATTTGCAGCTCGTTCGGTGTCCAACCGCTGCCGTACTGAGCTTCAGGATCACTCTGCGAGTAGGCTCCGGTGATCATCGCTTTGATAGGAATCATCTTTCCATCGTTCAAGCGTGCCTGGGTAAAACGCAATGTAAGTTTTGATTTCCCACCTCCATTGACCTGATCGGCAATAATCTTCCCGATCAGAACGGTTCCGCGAGGTAACTGCTGACCATTTTTAAGCTTGAGCTTGTCGTTGAGGATGGCCTTAAACTCCTGACCATCGCGCGCATTCTTTGCATCTATTGTGTTCTTCAACTCGGCTTGCGCTGGCACCATGCGCCGAGCCGTTGCCTTCTGTGCCGAGATATTGTTGTTCATCGTACTGGAGGAAGAGTCAAGCGGGTGGGCCTGTGCCGTGATCGGGAATAATCCCAGGTAAAGAACCGCAGCAGACAGGGATAGCATGGCTTCACGTTTCATGCGAAGTATCTCCGTTCAATTTTTGGATTTACTTTCGCCTCCACGAGCGATCAAACCTGAGGGAGGTAGCTCACTGACTTAGACGGTATAACAGGCCAAGAGGTTTAGTTACTAACTTGCGCGAAACAGCCGCAGCATTTCAGATACTGCACGTTATTTAACGGCGGTCAGGCAACCTTTCGGCGACTGCCATCTTCGCCGATGAATTGCTCGCTATCACATCACAATAAGAATGCGGAGATGCATAACCCCGGCTGCTTGCCAACTAATGGATCTCGCAATATTGTGGCGCATGAAAGCGGCCACAGCGCGTCCACTATTTCGCCGGTTGTGAACGCGTTGCCCAGACAATTCTTGCGGCAGTCAGGTCTTCTATAGCCATGCCGACGGATTTGAACAAGACGCGCCTTCCCGCCGGAAATTGAACTTTGCCTGCGGCGATGGCTCCGATTTCGGCGTCAACCTTTGCTCCGGACAAAATAACATCGCCGGATTCGCGTTCTGCCGCGGCTTTGCACTCAGCCACGATGTAGCTGGAACGCATGACGTCGTCGTCGAGTTCACGAACAGTGGCGCCAGTGGCGCCCACTGCAATAACGAGCGCTTTGGGAGTCAGCCATCGGCCTTTCAAGAAGGGCACGGTTGATGAAGTGACGGTGAGGACCACATCGGCCGACGCGGCCTCCTCGATGGTGGTGACGCGGGCTCCGGTTTCGTCGGCAAGGCACTCTGCGTTAGCTGCGGTGCGGCTCCAGATGCGTACTTCCGTAAGTTTCGGGAACACATGCTTGAAAGCCTGCAAGTGTGAGCGCGCCTGCACGCCGCTGCCGAGAATGCCCAGGCTGCGTGCTCCTTGGGGCGCAAGCGCAGACAAGGCGACAGCCGAAACGGCTGCGGTGCGCATCTCGGTGATCAGTCGGCCGTCCATGACGGCAAGCGGCTCTCCTGTTGCACGCCGCAGCAGCTCGATGACTGCCATGTGTGTCGGCAGCCCGAGTACTTGGTTGCCGGGAAAGAACGTGACGTTTTTCACGGCCATCATGTCGCCAGCAATCACCGGCATTGTGGCGAACCAGCCGTTGCGATAGTCGTCAGCGTTGCCGGCACGCATGATGGTACGGGGCGGCTGAACGACGAGGCCCGCGGAGTAGTCGCAGAGTGCCTGGCGGATTGCGGGAATCAGGGCCTCAAAGGTGAGGAGTGCGCGGACTTCAGATTCGGAGACGTACATCGGCGCTTGACCTAGGTAATTTCAGGAGCGGAACAGCCGCTCAAGTAAAAGTGCGATATGTTGAGCGATTCGGAAGCGGCAGTCCAGATTTCAGTTGGGCTTGTTACCGGAAGATGAGCGGCGGCGAAATCGATCATCGACTGGTTGGCGGCCCTTGAATCCAGCTTCCACGGTGTGCCAGTGTTCGATGCTGGCCTCGCCCATGCGCCAGCAGAGCAACACAACCTGGTCATCGAGCCGGCAGGGAAAATCGAGCAGCCCCGCATCGAGATCCTTGACCTGTACACCGATCTCATCAATTTCAGTAATGGTTTCGCGAACGCGCTTCAGGTGCTCTTCCAGTTCCGCGCGTTGTTTGACTACGGCGGCGGCATCGACCCTCATGCCGCCGGAGAGATAGATACGGCGCGCAATGTCAGAAAGATCGGAATCGACCTTCTCCGCTGCCTGTTTGCCCTCAATGGCGCGCTTGAGCAGCGACTCCAGAACCGGGAGCAGAGACTGAGCTTCGTCGATGGTGAAAGTCTTCAATGCGGTTGCGCCTTAGTACCAGTTTACAAGTCTACGAGAAAAACGGGAATCGCCGAATCTCTATTCTCAATTCTCTCTCTCGTAGACTCGTAACCTTGTCAACTTGTTAACTTCTTGACTTGTTCCCTTGCCCCCTGCTTCACCCGAGTTCGAGCATGCGGTCGAGAGCCACCTTGGCCCACTGCTTCACGTCAGGGCGAACCTGGATTCGATTGACGACATTGCCCTGTACGAGGTTCTCCAGCGCCCAGGCCAGGTGTTGAGGACTAATGCGGAACATCGTCGTGCATAGGCAGCCGGTATCGTCGAGCGTGATGATCTTCTTGCCTTGCGGTGCAAAGCGCCTGGCAAGGCGATTGACCAAGTGAAGCTCAGTACCGATGGCGAACATGGATCCGGCAGGTGCCTGCTCGACAAGTGAGATCAGTCGCTCGGTGGAGCCGAGGGCATCGGCCTTCTGGCAAACTTCCCAACGGCACTCGGGGTGAACGATGACCTGAATGCCCGGATATTTGGCGCGGACCTGATCGACATGGCTTGGCAGGAAGCGCTGATGGACGGCGCAGTGCCCCTTCCAGAGGATCAACCTGCCGGCAGCAAGGTTCTCGCCTGTCTGGCCTCCTTGCAGGCCCCACGGATCCCATACAGCCATCTCCGCAAGCGGAATGCCCATGGCATATGCGGTATTGCGGCCCAGGTGCTGGTCGGGCAAGAACAGGATGCGCTTGCCACGGGCAAACGCCCACTCCATCGCTGCGCGGCAGTTGGATGACGTGCAGACCAAGCCGCCATTTTCCCCGCAAAACGCTTTAATGGCGGCGGTGGAGTTGATATAGGTGATGGGAACGGTGTCGGCGGCCAGGCCATGACGATTGAGGGTGTCCCAGCAGTCTTCAACCTGCGAAATCTCGGCCATATCGGCCATGGAGCACCCGGCATTCAGGTCAGGCAGGATCACCTGCTGGTCGCCGCGGCCAAGGACGTCGGCGCTCTCGGCCATAAAGTGCACGCCGCAAAAGACAATGTATTTTGCGCGGGTTTCAGCGGCGATACGCGAGAGCTTGTAGCTGTCGCCGGTGTAGTCGGCAAAGCGAACAACTTCGTCGCGCTGGTAGTGGTGACCCAGGATCACGGTGGTGGTGCCAAGCTGGGCGCGAGCTGCGCGAATCCGGTCGTCCATGGAGTGATCGGGTAGCGCTAAGTAGTTTTCGAGGCTGCAAATGTCGCCGACCTGCGGCGCGGCAGCCGTTTCTTCGAGCAATACCGGGTTCACCTTATTCCGCCTTCAGCCCTGCGACGGTCATCGCTGTCCTGTCGCGAGCGGGGATGTTGAAAGCCAACAAACTGCAGCGAATGCACTGATTTCATTGAGCTTATATGGCATTTCGCTCAAGAAACCCCCATTCGCGGGGATGTTGCAGCCCTTTCACTTACCTTGATGGATGCAGCTCCGAGCCCGAACAGTTCAGAAAACCAGAGCCGGAAGCCCTTCCATGCTGCCATTATTTTAACGCAGGTTTAACCACGGCGGCACTCGGCTGGCCACGGTAAGGTCGAGTTTTGGAGTAGGCGATTCCGCGGCGCGGAGAGATATCTCAAGAGAGAGAAGAGTAAGGACCATAGGAAATGGGAGACGCGACCGGAAACCGCCGTCGCAAGTGTGACGCAGGAGTTTGTTAGCGCCATGCGGAGACAGGTATCATATTGCTTCATGGTTATTCCTCCAACAGTAATGACCGCCAACATTTCGATGGCGGACTCGCTGATTCTGATGGTGATGGCGCTGGTGGTTTTTGGCCCCCGGCGGTTGCCGCAGATCGGCCGTCAGATCGGCAAGCTGATGTACGAGTTCCGCAAGGCGTCAAATGACTTCAAGTTCCAGATGGAGGAAGAACTCCGCGCCGCAGATGAAGCGGATCGCCGCAGAAAAGAAGAAGCAGAACGGCAGCGTCAACTGGCTGCGAACCCACAGGCACAAATCGAAGCTGCTTCTTCAACCACGCCTGAAACTCCTGGTACCGACCCCACTGCAGTGCCGATCGATCCGCGAGACCCGTATGCGTATGGCTACGGCGATGTGTCCGAGGAGCAGCTTAGGATTCAACCGCCGTCTACGGGTGAGCCGGTTCCGGCCAAATCACCCACTGCGGAAGCAACAGCGCAGGAGCCAGTTGAATCGGCCGTGATCGAATCCGAAATAGAACCCGTAGCTCAAGAGAGCACGATTGAATCAGCAAGCCCCGCCGCTGAGGGAGCAGACAAGACCATAGAATCGGCGGCTCAAAATGGTTGACCCGGCAGACGCAGTTAACAAAGCACGAAAAGCAATGTCAGAGCGCGCGGATCTCCCAGGCATGAGCCTGATGGAACACCTGGAGGAGCTGAGAAAGCGCATCGTCCACTCCGCCCTTTACCTCGCGGTCGGATTCTTTGTCGCATTCTATTTCCGCGAACAGCTTTACGGTCTAGTGCAGGCCCCGCTTGAACGGCTCAACATGCCGATCGAGAAACTGAACTTCTTTCATCCCATGGATCCGATGAACCTGTATCTGCAGGTGGGTCTGATCGGCGGAGCGATTCTGGCCTCGCCGTTCATTCTTTACCAGGTGTGGCTGTTCATTGCTCCGGGCCTCTATCAGAAGGAGAAGCGGTTCGTCATCCCCTTCATGTCGGCCACCATGGCGCTGTTCCTGACCGGCGCCTCTTTTGGATACTTCTTTGTGCTTCCCGGGGCTTTGAAGATTCTGATCTTCGGCTTTGGTGAAAAGTTCAACCCGGTAATTTCGATCGAGGATTACACGGGATTTTTCCTCTCGATCATTCTGGGCCTGGGCGTAAGTTTTGAGCTGCCCATTCTCATCTTTTTCCTGGCTCTGTTCGGCATCGTAAGCCCGCGTTTTCTGTGGAAGAACATTCGCTATGCCATCCTGATCGTGTTCTTTGTGGCCGCGATCATCTGCCCTAGTCCCGATCCGGTGACGATGTGCGTTTATGCTGTGCCCATGTTGATGCTTTACGTCGTTGGCATAGGCGTTGCGTGGTGGGTGCATCCCAAGCGGCGCAGAGAAAAGGAAGCCAAGGAGCAGGCGCAATGATCTTCTTCTCTTGGTGGAAGAAGATCTCCCCAGTTGTTCAGACCCTGATTCTGCTGCTTGTACCTGGCGTGTGCGTAGCGCAGCAACATCTGGACGGCACAAAGGCTTATGATTACGCACGCCAGTTCGTGGCTATCGGCCCACGCTGGCCCACCAGCCCCGGGCACGTCAAGGCTGAAGCGTTTATACGCAATCATTTCCAGCGTGTGCACGACCAGCTTGAAGAGGACACCTTTACCGCCAACACTCCTATCGGTCCTGTCTCCATGCGCAACTTCATAGTGCGCTACCCCGGTAAAAAGAATGGCGTCATCGTTATCGCCTCACACTACGAAACCAACTATCCTCTGCGCAAAATCCACTTTGTTGGCGCCAACGACGGAGCGGCCACCACGGGATTACTGATGGCCATCGGCGACCGCCTTCATGCCGGTACGCGAGGCGGCAGAAAACTGGATGGCTATTCGGTGTGGCTCGTATTCTTCGACGGTGAAGAGGCATTTAATACCTGGTCGCGCTCCGACTCGACGTATGGTAGCCGGCACCTGGCCGCGAAATGGGGCCGCGACGGAGTGCTGGGACAGATCAAGGCATTCATCCTTACCGATATGGTTGGCGACAAGAACCTGGACGTTCAGCGCGAAACCAGTTCTACCGGCTGGCTGGTGGCACTGGCCGGACAGGCAGCACAAAAGCTAGGCTACGAACGCTACTTTTTTAAGCAGGACCTGCCGGTTGAGGACGATCACCTCGCCTTTCTGGAGCGGGGTGTGCCTTCGATTGACCTGATTGACCTTGACTACGGACCGGGCAACAGCTACCACCACACCGCGCAGGACACCTTGGACAAAGTAAGCGCACGCAGCCTTACGATTGTGGGCAGCGTGGTGATGGAGATGATCCGACAGATCGACCTCAAGTAGACTCACCTATTCAACGCCCCCGCTGTTGCCGCGCAATTGAATAGGGCCCCAATGAACGTATCCCTTTATACTGAGGAGTTATCTGCCATTACATTCTGTGGGCCGCATCAGGCCCAAGGAAAAGGACGGAACCTTGGCGCAAGCAGAGATCGGCATTGTTGGCGGAAGCGGGCTTTACTCGATGCCCGGATTCACAAATGTTCGCGAAGAAAAGATCGAGACACCTTTCGGCGAGCCATCAGATACATTTGTGCTTGGCGAACTCGAAGGCCGCAAGGTTGCCTTCCTGGCACGGCATGGCCGTGGTCATCGCATTCTGCCGTCTGAGCTGAACTTCCGCGCCAACATTTACGCGTTCAAGAAACTGGGCGTTGAACGGATCATTTCTGTGTCGGCGGTGGGCTCACTTAAAGAAGAACACAAGCCCACCGATTTTGTGATGCCGGATCAGTTTATTGATCGGACGTTCCTCCGCGTGTCGACGTTCTTTGGCGACGGGATTGTTGGGCACGTTGCCTTTGGCGATCCGGTGTGCGCAACTGTAGCGAAGGCTGCAGCCGATGCCTGCAAGAAAGTCGAAGTAGTCGGAAAGCTGGGCGGTACCTACGTATGCATGGAAGGGCCACAGTTCTCGACCAAGGCAGAGTCGAACTTGTACCGCAGTTGGGGTGCCGACGTCATCGGCATGACCAACCTGCAGGAAGCCAAGCTGGCACGCGAAGCCGAGATTTGCTATGCGACCATCGCCATGGTGACCGACTACGACTGCTGGCGCGAGGGACACGACGCGGTTACGGTGGAAGAGATTGTGGCAGTGCTGCATCAGAATGCCGAGAACGCCAGCAAGGTGGTGAAAGCGGCAGTGGCCGCCATGCCCAGCGATAGGAACTGCGCCTGCGCCTCGGCCGCCAGGTTTGCCGTGCTCACGCAGCCCGATGCCATTCCGGCGGAAGCAAAAAAGCGATTGAAACTGCTGTTCGGCAAATATCTGGGCTGGTAGCCGGATCGCAGCGGCGCTAGCGAATTTGATCGAAGCGCAAGTGAACCCGGGTACACGAGAGGATACTAGATGGCGATTACGGTTGTGGGTAGTGTTGCATACGATTCAATTGAAACTCCTGCAGGACGCAGAGACCGCTGCCTGGGCGGCGCCGCTACCTACTTTTCACTTTCGGCCAGCTTTTTCACAGACGTCCGCGTGATCGCCGTGGTGGGCGAGGACTTTGGCGCGGAGCAGGAAGCCGTGCTGGAGAAGCGCAAGATCGACACGCGCGGAATTGAGCGCGCAGCGGGCAAGAGCTTTTTCTGGGAAGGTTCCTATCTGGAAAATCTAAATGAGGCGAAAACCCACAAGACCGATCTGAACGTGTTTGCATCGTTCGAACCGAAGATTCCCGAGGCTTACCGCGACTCGCAGTTTCTGTTTCTGGCCAACATCGATCCCGTTTTGCAGCGGCGCGTGCGCGAGGCTATGCCCGGAGTAAAGCTGGTTGCCGGCGACACGATGAATTACTGGATCAAGGACCATCGTCCCGCCTTGCTCGAAGTGTTGAAGGGCCTGGATATTCTGCTGATCAACGACACCGAGGCGCGCATGCTGGCCGACAACAACAACCTGGTGCAGGCCGCGCGCGCGGTGATGGCGTTGGGACCAGGCACTCTGATTGTGAAGCACGGCGAATACGGCGCTACCTTGTTCAACAAGGCTCAAGCGAACGGCAACGGGGAACGCACCTTTCGCGCACCCGCACTGCCTCTCGAAGAAGTTGTGGATCCTACGGGAGCCGGTGACAGCTTTGCCGGAGGATTCTTTGGCTACCTGGCTTCGCAGCCGGAGGTAACGCCGGTCGCCTATCGCAACGCCATGTTCTACGGCAGCGTGATGGGCTCGTTTGCCGTGGAGCGTTTTGGGACCGAGCGGCTGCAGATGCTCTCGAAAGATGAAATCGACGCCCGCTTCGGCCAGTTCCGTGAGTTAACGCACCTTGACTGACTCTGCTGCCGATATAACTCGAACATCCGGTACGCACGCGGCAATTTCTCGCGTTGAATGGATGGCGGTGTTAATCGGCACAGTTACCGCATCAGCGATTGCGATTGCATGGAGTTGGCGCAACGATGCCTTGCTGAACTACGGCGATGCTGTTGCGCATCTGCACATTGCACGGCGCGTATTCGATTGCCATCAACCTCGACTGTCACAATTGGGATCGGTATGGCTACCGTTGCCGCACATCCTGCTGCTGCCTTTCGTTCAGGTGTATAGCTGGTGGGCCGACGGCATTGCGGGCATCATTCCTTCTGCGCTGGCCTACATTACCGCGAGCATGGGACTGTATCGGCTGGCGCGACAATGGATGCCGCCCGCAGCTTCAACGCTGGCGCTGATCTTCTTCGCCGCCAATCCAAATATGCTTTATCTGCAAACAACGGCAATGACGGAGCCGCTGTTTGTGTGCGAGATGATCTGGATGGTGGTTCTGCTGGTGGAGTGGCGCAGCCAGCTCGACCATGACGCGTTGAAAGCCGAGCGCAAATTGAAATGGATTGCCGCAGTGCTGGTAGCCGCCATTTTTACCCGCTACGACGGTTGGATCCTGGCACTGATCGCGTGGATTTCGATTGGCGTATGGCTTTTGCGACGTGGCCAACTGCAGTCACGCGTATTCTGGGCGGCGAGCGTGGTTGTTGCAGCGGCACCGGTTGCATGGTTTTTGTACAACGCTGTGGCCTTTGGTGACTGGCTTGAATTCGCGCGTGGGCCCTACTCCGCCAAGGCGATTGAGTTGCGCACAGCCACCCCAGGTGCCGGACCGTTGCATCCTGGATGGCACAACCCTTGGGTAGCGCTGCTGTTTTACGTCAAGGCCTGTGAGATGGATATGGTGGCCCAAGCGTGGGGAAACACGATGCTGATTGTGAGCCTGCTTGGCACCGGATGGGCATGGCTAACGTCGCACCGGAGAGCGTTTGACTGGGCTCTGCTGCTATGGCTGCCGATTCCCTTTTATGCATATTCCGTGGCATACGGTTCAGTGCCGATCTTTTTGCCGCCGTGGTGGCCGCACTCCTGGTACAACACGCGCTACGGGATGGAGATGCTGCCTGCGCTTGCACTAGGGTTAGGCTTTGCCGGCGCGTTTGTGCTGGCTGCAACTCGCGAGTTTAAGCCGGGATGGGCAAAGATTGTGGCGGTCCCGCTGCTTGCACTTGCAGCAGCGAATGTGCGGCAAATGATGCGCGAGAGACCCCTTGTCTACGTTGAGGGAACTAAGAATAGAGCGGCTCACCAGCCTTACCAGAATGCGATTCCTCCGGCGCTGCGCGCTTTGCTTGCCAAACGGCCAAATGCAACAATTTTGATGGAGACTTCAGTTGATCCGGAGATCGTTGCATTGACGGGGATTCCGCTGCGGCAAACGATCAACGAGGCCGATCTTACTGTTTGGGATGAAGCATTGAGCGCACCGGCCGAGCATGCAGCCATCGTGCTGGCATTTGATGGGGATGCAGTGGACCGCGCGGTAAAAGCGCATTCCGAAGGACTGACGGTGGTACAGCATTTCACTGCGCCCGGGCAGCCTTCGGGAACTCTTTACGTCTCCACTACCGGCTCATCATTCCGCATGAGCGGCGGAGTAACGGCGGTGTTAGCATCGGGCAAGGAAAGTCGGCGCGCTGAAGCATTTCGCAGTCTGGAGGAAGAGTGATCCCATTTACCAAGGCCCATGCCTGCGGAAACGATTTTCTGATCGTGAGCGAGCAGGCTGCTGCAGGCCACGACCTTGCGGAACTTACGCGGCGGCTCTGCGCGCGCAATACCGGCGTGGGCGCCGATGGCGTGGAATATTTTGCCTGGAAGATTTCCGATTCATCGCAAGGCAAGAGCGGACGAATCCGCCTTTACAATGCCGACGGATCGATTGCGGAGATCAGTGGCAACGGTACGCGCTGCGTCGCGGCATGGATGGCCGAGGAACTTGACTCGAAGCCCGGTGACGATCTTGAGATTAAGACCGACGCCGGCATTCGCATGTGCCACGTGAATGCTCGTGACGGCTGCTCGGTTGAAGTAACTACGGGGATGGGCGTCCCCGAATTCAGGCCACATACGGTGAAGCTTGTAGATGGAACCGAAGTCGTAGGCCTCGAGATTTCGACCGGCAATCCGCATTTCGTGATTCTTGTGCACAATGACGACTTCAAGATTGCGGGCAAGATGTGGACCGTGATTGGAGAAGAGATTTGCACGCACAAGGATTTTCCTAACCAGACCAACGTGGAGTTTGTTCGCGTAGTCAGCGAGCATGAAATTCAAATTCGTATCTTTGAGCGTGGAGTGGGGCCCACCGCTTCTTCCGGAACAGGGAGTTCTGCGTCTGCCACTGCTGTGTTGGCGCTTAGGCGCTGCGTTTCGCCGGTTACTGTTGTTGCTCCCGGTGGCCCGCAGACGGTCACATGGGTTGGACCAGGTACCGAGTTGTACTTGACCGGCCCTGCAACTCTCATCTCACGCGGGGAGGCGTGGTGATAATGCCGCCAGAGAGTGCAGACCTACTGAAGCCGCCAGCCGTTCAAGCGGGAGCCGGCATTAGCATTGTTGCGCCCGCTTCGTCTGCCCAACTGGAACGCATTGAAAAGGGCGTTGCAGCATTGCGCGCACTCGGATTTACAACAACTCTCGGCCCCAACACGCTCCATCGCGGTCCGCTGTACTTCGCCGGCACTCCCGAGCAGCGGATTGCAGATTTCCATTCGGCATTTTCGAGTGAAGACACCTCGATGGTGATGTGCATTCGCGGCGGCTACGGATCGAATTATGTGCTTGGCGGACTCGATCTCGATTTGATTCGGAAGCATCCCAAGGCGTTCTTCGCTTATAGTGACCTGATCGGCGTGCAGTTGCGTTTGCTTGATGAACTTGGCATTCCGGCGTTTCATGGACCAATGGCCGCTGCGGATTTTTATCTCGAGGAGGGCATTCACCTGGAAAGTTTTCGCGCAGCGATCTCGGGCACTCCTTACACAGTAGACGCTGCTGAAGGGTTGCGCACGCTGAAACCCGGCACTGCCATCGGAACGCTGTATGGCGGATGCCTGAGTATCCTGACCTCACTACTTGGAACGCCATGGGAGCCGCACACCGAGGGAAAACTACTCTTTCTTGAAGATGTATCAACGAAGCCGTATCAGGTGGACCGCTTGTTGTGGCAACTGCGCCAGGCAGGCAAGTTCCAGGGCGTGCGCGGAATCATCTTCGGAGAGATGCTTGACTGCGTTTCTCCTGGAGCTACACCCGGTCTGCTGGAGAGAGCGATACTGAATGCGTTGGACGGGTTCGAGGGACCGATAGCGATTGGCCTGCGAAGCGGGCACGTTTCGCGGCAGAACGTTACGCTCACATTCGGCGTACAGGCTGAACTCTCAGTGGGCAATGAGGCGCGGCTGCAATTGCTTGAAGCGGCGGTTAAGGGATGATGAGTAAAGAACGGCATATTCACCTGAGCGGAATTTGTGGAACGGCAATGGCATCGCTGGCCGGATTGTTGCAGTTGGAAGGCCACCGCATAACGGGCAGTGACAAGGCGGCTTATCCACCGATGAGCGATCTGCTCCACTCGCTCGGCATTCCAGTAGCGGAGCCGTACTCTGAGGCCAATCTCGATCCAATTCCTGATCTGGTCGTCATCGGCAATGCGCTTTCGCGCGGCAATCCCGAGGTGGAGCGCGTCCTCGATGAGCGAATCCCCTTCACATCAATGGCCGCACTGCTGCGCGAGGAATTTCTGCCTGGCCGCGAATCGCTGGTGGTTGCAGGAACGCATGGCAAGACCACGACTACCAGCATGCTGGCGTGGATTTATCAGGTGGCTTCGCGCGAAGTTCCGGCGCTGGAACCTTCGTTTCTGATCGGCGGAGTAGCGGAGAATTTCGGTTCGAGTTTTCAGTTGCGGCCTACGCGTACCTTCATCCTCGAAGGCGACGAGTACGACACTGCGTTCTTCGACAAAGGACCGAAGTTCCTGCACTACTTTCCTGACGCACTGATTCTGACACATGTTGAATTCGATCACGCCGATATCTATGCCGACCTTGACGCTGTAAAAACGGCATTCAAGCGGCTGGTGAATCTGGTTCCACGCCGTGGATTGATTGTTGCTTACGATGCCAGCGATAACGTGACCGAGTGCGTCCGGGATGCGCTTTGCCGCGTGGAGCGTTACGGATTCTCGGCAAATGCAGACTGGAAGTTGAAGAATCTCCGCTACATCGATGGCACAACCCGCTGGGAAGTGTGGCATGGCAGTGAGTTGTGGAGCGAGTTGGAAATGCGCATGGCTGGTGAGCACAATGCCCTGAATGCGACGGCGGCGTCAGTGCTTGCCTTTGGCCAGGGAGTAGGCAGGCAGGCAATTCAGGAGGCGCTGGCATCGTTCAAGAGCGTAAAGCGGCGGCTTGAACTGCGCGCTCAGGTTGCCGGCATCGATGTGATCGAAGATTTCGCGCATCACCCGACTGCGATCAGGGAAACGCTGCGGGCGTTACGCTCCGTTTATCCGCAGGCGCGGCTATGGGCTGTTCTGGAGCCGCGATCGAACACACTTCGGCGGAAGGTGCTTGAACATGAACTTGTGGCAAGCTTGCGCACGGCCGATCACGTGATTCTGGCAGCGGTCTATCAACAGCAGCGCATTCCCAACGCAGAACGCCTGCATCCCGAAGATGTGGTGCAAAGGCTCAGCGATGAAGGAACGCCCGCCGAGCTGTTGCCCGATGCAAACGCCATTGTGAACGGGATCGCACCGCGTCTCGGGCCGGGCGACGTTGTAGCCATCCTTTCAAATGGCGGATTCGACGGCATCTACGAGAAGCTACCTGCACGGCTGAGAGAGCTTCATCCCTGAGGACGCGAAAGAAGAAATGCTCGCTTCACTCATTTTCATCACCACCATGATCGTCACCGGCATTCCGACGGCGGCGCTCCTCATTCCATGGTGCAGGCTGACTGGGAACGTACTGCCGTTGTACAAGGGAACTCGTTTCATGCTTTCGAGCAGTTGCCGGCTGGCCGGTGTGCGCTTTCGAGTAACAGGGCTCGAACGCATTCCACGCGATCGAGCCTGTGTCTTCATGTCGAATCATGTATCGAATCTCGATCCGCCTGCGCTAATTTCGCTGATTCCCGGGCGCACGTCAGCGTTTCTGAAGCGCTCTCTGATGCAGATTCCTGTGCTTGGTACAGGTTTTCGCCAGGGTGAATTTATTGCGGTAGATCGAACCGGGAGTGCGGCAGCAGCCAAAGAAAGTGTTGCTGCAGCGGAGCGCGTATTGGCAAAGGGCGTTCACATCACGACGTTTGTAGAAGGTACGCGATCAAAGGATGGCCGCATGCTGCCGTTCAAAAAAGGTCCGTTCTTTCTGGCCATGAATGCCGGTGCGCTTTGCATTCCGGTCTCGATCCACGGAACGGAACGTATTTTGCGCAAAGGCAGCCTGCGCATACATCCAGGAGAGGCCTTCATCACCTTCCACGATCCAATCGACTCCGCCGCATTTGAAACCCGCGAGGAATTGACGCGGGCGGTTCGAGAAGCCATCGCATCGGGATTGCCCGATTGGATGCGAACATAGAAGCATTACCCCTTCATTGATGTTGGAACAACATATTACTCCGCCGGCGGAAATCAACCCATGATCGTTTCGTTCTTTGTCTTTATCGTCGTAGTCGTATTGAGCATCCCTTCGGCGGTTGTCTTTCTTCCGCTGGCCATGATTACGGGCAACCCCACTCCGCTGTATAACGTGGCCTGCGCAATCGTGCGCGTGGCATTTGGCACGGCGGGAATTCAAATTGAAGTGCGCGGGCGCGAAAGCGTTCCGGCGGAGCAGGCCTGCATTTTCATGGCCAACCATGTGTCGAATCTCGACCCGCCGGCATTGCTTTCCAGCCTGCCAGGACGCACGGCGGTGTTTCTCAAGCGCTCCCTGATGAAGATTCCCGTTCTTGGTTACGCCTTCAAGCTCGGCGAATTCATCCCCGTTGACCGCGCCGGCAGTGTATCCGGTGCGCAGGAGAGCGTGACGGCGGCAACGCGCCTCATCAAGAAGGGCGTCCACATAACAACATTCGTGGAAGGTACGCGCTCAAAGACCGGCCGCATGTTGCCGTTCAAGAAAGGCCCATTCTATCTCGCCTTTGAATCGGGCGCCGCATGCATTCCGGTGTCGATTTACGGAACCGAGACGTTGATGGCTAAAGGCAGCTTTGCAATCAAGCGCGGCAGGGCGCACATTGTCTTTCATCCACCCGTGTATCCGCGCGACTTTGCCACACGCGAGGAGCTGCTGCAAGCGGTGCGCAATGCCATAGCCTCAGGGCTGCCGGAATGGATGCGCGCAAACTGAGCAAGAACGCCTACTGCTGCTGAATCTCGGCGTTGTAACCGTCGCCAAGCAGTTTTGTGCGCCAACTGTTTGCCTCGTCCCGTGAGTTGAATGGACCGATGCGCACATGGATGAGGTTGTCCACATCGCGGCGGGCTGTGACGGCGTACCCACGCCTAGTCAACGCATCAGCAAGCGCTCTGGCGTCTTCAACGTGCGAAACGGCTGCAACCTGAACCCACAATGGACCAGACTGCGACGTTGCGACAGCACGAGTTTGCAGCTGCGAAGCAACATTGGTGGGATGCGAGGGGTATGTGGCCGGCGGAGCAGCCGTTGCAGGCAGCGCCGACCTGACCTTTGGTTGCGAGGATGTTGACGAGGACTCGATATCCGGCGTCGGCGATATCGGAACGGTCACGGTAGTAGTTGATTGCGTCGGCGCAGCCGCGGCAGTTTGCGATGGATCGCCGGCAGACAACGAAGCAGGCGCGGCCGCCGGAGCTGGAGGCTGCGCAATGGCGGACGGCTTAGCCTGCGTGGCCTCTAGCTGAGAAACAGCCGGAGCGCCGGCAAGGGGCAAAGCTGCGGCCTGCGACGCGGAACCGCGATGGCCAACCATATAGCCAAGTCCGAAACATGCCCCGCAAAGCACTACGAAGCCGATAAAAAGGAACAGCAATGTTCCAACGCTAAGAGTCAACTCCGTGTCGCCGCCGGATTTGCGTTGCTCCAGATCCTCTTCGTCGTCAAATACTCCGCGCATTCACAAATCTCTCGTTTAAGACTTCACAGGGGTAGTCCTATTGGACAGTCCGAACTTTTCTATCAGTGACATCATCTCAAGGGGCAGCGGGAAAACAATCGTCGTGTTCTTCTCTGCGCCAATTTCGGTCAGTGTTTGCAGGTATCGCAACTGAATCGTCATGGGCTCGGTGGCGAGCAGCGCAGCGGCGTCCACCAGTTTTTGCGCCGCATTGAATTCGCCTTCGGCATGAATAATCTTCGACCGTTTTTCGCGCTCCGCCTCTGCTTGTTTGGCCATGGCGCGCAGCATCTGTTCCGGCAGGTCCACTTGTTTCACTTCCACTGATGTCACCTTCACACCAAACGGCTCTGTCCGCTGGTCGATGATTGTCTGGATGCGCAGGTTCAGTTTGTCGCGATGGCTAAGCAGTTCATCAAGTTCCACCTCGCCCAGCACCGAGCGCAACGTGGTCTGCGCAAACTGCGATGTCTGATAAACATAGTTGGCTACCTTGATTGCAGCATCATTGGGATTGATGACATAGAGCGTGACCACCGCGTTCACCTTGATCGTGACGTTGTCGCGCGTGATCACATCCTGCGGCGGAACCTCAAGCACCTCCTGGCGAAGCGAGATTCGGACCATCTGATCAATGGGCCGAAAGACGAGGATAATGCCCGGGCCTTTGGGCGAAGGCAATGCACGGCCAAGGCGGAATATGACGCCGCGCTCGTATTCGCGAAGAATCTTAATGGAGTTGATCAGGTAAAGAACAACGATAGCGATGACGATCAGGACGGGCATCGTAGTTTCAGACATTTGACTTCCCTCTCGCAGGGATTTTACTCCAGCGCCTGCAGGGCTGTTTTATGCCGCGGTGGCGGGTGATTGCGGCGAGGCTTCAGATACAACGCGAAGCAATTGTTGCTCGTGACTTATGACGCGCACGCCGGCACCTTTTTCGATCTGCGTGTCGGCAACTGCGCGCCATATTTCACCCTCCACCAACACATGACCTTCAGGGGTCAGGGGTTCAAGAGCAACGGCATGAGCGCCCACCAGCGCATCAGCGCCAAGCAAGGCCTTTCTGCGGCGCGCACGTGCAGCCAGGCGCACCAGAAATACAGTGATGGCGCCAAATCCGACGCTGACTGAAATTGCGACCCAGGGGGTAATGGCCAACTCCGGCACGGGAGCGGCAACCAGAGTGAGCGTACCGAAGGTGAGGCACAAGATTCCGGCAGCTGCCAGCACGCCATGGCCGCCGAACTTTGCCTCAAGCAGCAACAGCGCAACCGCTGCGATAAGAAGCATGACAGCGGTATAGCGAATTGGCAGCAGATTAAGCGCGAAAACTGACAGCAATACCATCAGCGTGCCAAGGGCTCCGGGGACGATGGTTCCCGGCACATTGAATTCGAGATAGATGAGAAGCGCCCCGCAGACAAGAAATAGCAGCGCTATGTTCGGATCGACCAGCCAGCCCAGGATTTCGTCGCGTAGCGACGGGCGAATAGTTTCAATGCGTGCACCCGCCACATGCAGGGTCACCTTCGATCCATCGAAACGGGTGATCTCACGGCCGTCGAGCGCGTCCAGCAAATTATTCTCGTTGTTTTCAATCAGATCGATGAGGTGCTTGTCGAGTGCTTCTTCGGCGGTGTAGGAACTCGAGTGCTGCAGGGCGGCAGTGGCAGCTTCAGAGTTGCGGCCTCGGCGCGTGACGAATGAGCGCATAAAGGCTTCCGCATCGTTTTCAATCTTTTGCTGCGTGGTTGCGTCGGGCTTGCCGAACTCGAAAACCACGTGTGCAGCGCCCGCCTCAGTACCCGGCGCCATGGCAGCAATATCAGCCGCCTCAAGCAGGAAGAAGCCGGCCGAACCCGCACGCGCGCCTGAAGGCGCAACATACACGATAATCGGAACCTTCGATGCCAGTTCGGCAGCCACCATGGCGCGCATCGATTCCACCATGCCTCCGGGCGTATCCATCTCAATGAGCAGGGCTTGAGCACCATCTTTGTTGACGCGCGAAATTGCCTTCTCCATCTCTGACTGGCTTACGGGCTGAATGGTATCGCGAAGTTTGAATTTATCGACGAGAGGCTGAGTCTGCTGCTGAGTCAATGCAGGTCTACTAAGGACACAAGTGGCAGCCAGCGTGGCTCCAACCAGATACCAGCGGAGATCTATTCGGTACCGTCCCATGGCTCACCTTTTCCTACATCTGAACCTTGGTGCGATGGAGAAAGCCTAGCGTACCACGCAAGGCTGAGTCCTTGTTGCGCGCGACAAAACTTGCTTACTTCGTTTGCCCTGCCTTGGCCTGAACCTTCTGTGCCAAATCGGCCGCCGCCGCGCTGGCCGGTTCCAGTTTCAGTGCCGCCGCCACTTCATTGCCTGCCTCGGTCAGCCGATTGGCGTCGAGATCGAGCCGGCCCAGTACAAGATACGCGTCCGCGGATGGCTTGAGTTCCAGAGCCTTGTTCGCCTCACGCCGGGCTGCGTCCATGGCACCGGTACGCTCGCGGACCAGAGCAAGACCCTCGTGTGCTTCCGCACAGCTGTCATCAGCTCTAACGGCGGACTGATAGAATCGTTCCGCTTCAAGCAGGAGGCCGGTGTCAAAATAACCTCGTGCCTGCGCTGAGAGTTTCTCCGCTCTCTCCAGCGGAGGAAGCGCAGACAGCCGCGCGGTCTCTACCTGGTCGAGCATTTGCGCTGCCTGGCGGAAGGCTGCCGCATCAAACGTACGCACAATGCGCTCCAGTGGGTCAGGGGCGGCCACTCTACTGGAATCGTCCCCCGGAGCACCTGTGGTCTGTGACACGGCCTTGACAGATGGCTGTTTCCAGGCAGCCATCAGGACCTGAGCCTCTGAGTCGTTTGGCCGTAGCTTCAAGCACTGAGCCAACTCGTTCATGGCCGGACCCGCCTGGCCGTGACGCTTGAGACTGACTGCGAGATTGAAGTGATAGTCGGCAGAACTGGGGTCGTCGGCCGCAGCCCGCACAAACTGAGTGGTGGCATCGTGACCTTGCCGGCTGGCGGCCACCGCTTCGTTGTTAATGACCTCGGCGAGGGCGAGAACCTTTGCAACGTTGGCAAAGGCCTTTTCTGCATTGGCATAATCACCCAAGAACAGCAGCGAGAGCCCCTTGTAAAAGCCCGCTTCCAGTCCGTCAATGCTGCTTTTGTCAACCCGTGCAAAGGCATCCGCGGCCTGTTCGTACTGCTGCCCGTTATATTGCTCGCGCCCGAGCGCCATCCAGGCTGGGCTGAAATTCGGATTCAGTTTGACCGAAGCCTCCAGGTGCTTCAGCCGTTCAACCTGATCGGACTCCGCAATACCGCGGATGTACTGCTCGAAGGCGTCGATGCGAAGGTTTTTGCCCGCCGCGATGAATGTTTCTTCTGACACACCTACGCTCGGATTGAGTTGCATGGTGAGCTTCCATGCCAGCGAATCGAATACCGCAATCAAGTCATGCATGTCGCCGCGCGCAGTTACCTGTTTGCCCATCCGCAGGTGCGGAACATCCACGAATTTTGCCTGGGCAACAATGTCATTTCCGTCGATGATGAAGCTGCCCACTACGATCTGATCAGCGTCCAGAGTTTGAGCAAGCTTGAGCGAACTGGCACGGGACGGCTGAAAACCCTGCGGCAGTCCCAAGTGATCCAGTGCATACATGCGGTCTGCCCGGCGTGTAGGCGCAAAACCCACGGAGCGAAACCGGCTGCTGAGCAAGTCAGCAGCGGCCTCGCGCACCCACTCCAGATTCGGCTGTCCGCTGCGGTTATCAAATGGCAGAACCAGCAAGATTCGCCCACGGTCCGCGGCCGGGGTGGCGGGGGCGAGGGTTAATACGGAATTAGACGCGGGAGTCTCGGCGGGTTCCTGTGCGGTGGCGCAAGTAGCTGCAAAAACAGACCCTAAGAGAGCGCAAATCGCGCCTGCGAGCACGTGCCTTGCTCGGAAAGAACGAACTGAAAAAGAAAATTCCACGACAGCCTGATTATAGGCGTTTACACCACTGCGATATGAACCTCAGTTACCCGCCCGGGCCACCGGCACCCCCCCGCGAGGCTGGACAACATGCGCCTCAACCTGGCGGTTAAAGCGGATGATCCCCACCCACATACCATCGTCTTCCAACTTCCAGACCATTTCGCCACGGAGCATTCTGGCGATCGTCTCGGGTTGCAGATCGTGGTGGAGCCCGAAGTATTGCTCATCGAGAGCGCGGCTCCTGGCCCCGAGAGTGAAGATTCCTGAAGGCGGATCGTACTTGGTGGAGAAGACCAAAGCCGCTGTAAATTTGTTTTCCTCGTGCGATGCAATCTGGATCTGCGGCGCAGAAAAATCCTCGATGCGCACCACATCCCACGGCTGCTTTACGTAACCGAGTTCGGGCCGGGTCAGCTCATCGCTCATGGGCCACGCCGTAAGTACGACTGCGTCCGGATAACGATGCCGCAATTGCCTGATTCCGCTTTGATGAAGCCTCACCACATGTGCATAGGCCAAATTGTCTTCAGGGGCGAATCCATATGGCGGATTCACAAACAAGCCGACAATGAAGGCAGCAGTAGAGAACGCGGCCACGCCATGCCAGAAAGGAATTCGCCGGTAGAATGCCGTAACAGCGATCAAAATCACGAACGGGTACATCGGCAGCAGGTAACGCGTAAGCAGCGCGCCGCCCAGGACACTGAAGAACAACGCATTCGCAAGCAGCAGCACGATCATGCGCTGAAAGATCGGGCGAGGAATTGCAGAGCGTTCGCTTCCGTCGCTGTTGAGGCGCGGAGCCAACAAGAACGCCGCAAACATCATCAACACCGGAACAAACATGTTCATGTGCGCGGTGAGATGCAGAATGCGATGCCCGAACGCTGCCAGAAAGCGCAGAATCTCAAAATTCGATTCGGCGTTGTAACGCAGGTATTCCGGATTGCCGAAGATGAAGCCCGTTTTGGAATAATGCCAGCCGTACCACGCGGCCAGCGGCAGCACAGAGCTTGTGAGCCAGACAGATTCCTGCAGCAACCGGCCGCGTTCCGCCTTGGATGCTCGAAACGCGTCAACCAGATTTACCGCGATCAAAGTGAATGGGATGACGATTGCGGTTTCCTTGCACAGCGCGGCGGCGGCGAACCAGAGCGTGGCGGCCCAGGGTTTGCGGTCCCGCTCGGGCAGAATACAAACCAGCCCCCAGAGCGTACACGCGGCGGCAAAGATGTCGGCATGCGCAAGCGAGCTTTGAGCGAACCAGATGGGATAGATGCCGGTGAGTACGGTCGTCCAGAAGGCTACCGAAGGCACGCCCACAATGCGCATCGCCAGACGCCACACGCCCAGCAATCCGAATGACGCGACAATAAGGACGGCCTCGCGGGTAACCTCTGGCAGGAATCCTGAGGTCTTCCACCAGAAGGCCAGGTAAATGCTTGGCAGCGGTGGATGTGCATTAGTAAGCGTCGAAACGGGTATCAGAGAGCCCGTGCGGAAGAAATCCCACGCCGCGGGAATGTAGTAGCCCACTTCATCCCAGTAGTAGGGTAGGCGAAGCAGCGAAAAATGGGAGGCGTAAACCGCAGCGAAGATGACCGGAAAGATCATCCACAGCGGCAGGGGCCTATCCATCCGCGGCTCAAAGAATCTCTTGAGTGGCAAGCCTGGGCGTGTCATCCGATTTCCCTTGCATCCGTGCGCTGTTAGTTAACGGGACCTTGCGGGAAGTTCTGGTTTTGCGGTTCCAGATTCAGTTGCCCAAAGGCCTGTTCGTACTGGGCGAGATTCTGTCCCAGCACGTTCCAAAGAGCCTTGGCCTGCTGCGGGCTCAGGAAGATGGCCTGATGGTTGCGGATGGTCACCTGCTCGGGACTGTCACTGCTGGCCAGACCGAAGACCAACTGGAAATCCCACACGCTGACGCGCACCTGCACGCTATTGGCGTAGGTTTCTCGGTAATCATCGCTCTGGACAAGTTTCATTTGCGGCTGTTGCGGAGTTGTCGGACTCATGCCACCAGCTTACGACGCGAGGGGTATGGCTGCCGAGGGTCCGAAAGCCGAAAGCTTAAGGTTCAACCGCTCTAAGGTCGCAGGCAAGCGGGCAGCCTTCGCATTTTGGCGTTCGGCGACAATGGGCTTTGCCCACCGCTACCGTAAGGGCGTGAAACTCGTTGAACAGGCTTGCGCGCTGCGCCGGCAGGTCGCTGGCAAATGCTTCTTGGGTCAGATCGGTGAGTGCACTGTAGCCCTTTTCGCCGGCGGAGACCGGAACCAATTGGTGCCGCTCAACAATGCGGCGCAGGTACTCGTCCGCCACCGGAACGGGGTGGTTGAATGCGTAAAGCAGAATAGCGTCGGCGGTCTCGGGGCCAACTCCCGGCAAGGCCAGCAACCGCTCTCGGAGTGGAGCAGAGGGTGCGGCGGCCATGCGGTCAAGTGAGCCGGCGTACTCCTCGTCCAGCAGGGCGATGAATGCCTTGAGAGCGGGCGCCTTGCGTGTATAGAAGCCCGAGGGCTGGATTGCGCGGCGCAGATCATCGAGTGGCAACGTGCGAAGGCCCTCAACGGTCAGCGCTCCGGCAGCGCGCAGGTTGGCTAGCGAGCGCTCAACAGCCTTCCACAAGGTATTTTGGGTGAGATATGCGCCGAGAATGACCTCAAACGGAGCCTCCGCAGGCCACCAGTGCTGAGGGCCATAAGCCGCCCCCAACAGGTCATGCATCCGGCGCAGGCGTTTTGCCCCAGAGGACCGCCTTGGCGCCTTCACGGCTTGGGTTCCGGAGCCGGTGGGACCTGCGGCAGAGTAGACTCCGCCGGCGGCGATTCCAGTTGCATCTTCCACTCGAGGACACGTGCCTTGGCTGCCGCTGCTTCAGCCTGAGGCACGTGGCCTGCGCGTTGCAGGCTGATGGAAAGCGCCGTATGGGCCAGTGGATCGCTTGGTGTAAGCGCAGTAAGGGCCAGCGCCGCACCGATGGCTTGCTCAAGCCGGCCGGCATCGCGGAGAGCGCGAATGAGGCCGTGATGGGCTTCAACATGCACTGTGGTCATGGGTCCGCCGTGCAACTCACCAAGGGAGATGGCCGCTCGAAAGGACTCGGCGGCCTCGGCAGGCGCTCCTGCGGCCAGCAGGTCCATTCCGCGCCGGCAAAGCTCGTCGATATCGGGTGAATTGGTCATGTCTACGGCTTTCATTAGGATAATGGTTGAGCAGATTGTTTGCTCGATACGGCAACCCTGCAAAGAAGGAACCTACTATCAGTGGAGAGCTTTATGAAGTGTCATACCGAGTACATGGTGTTCGAAACACAAAAACGCTACGAGATGGTTCACATCACCGACGAGGTAGAGAGGGTGGTTGAGCGTAGCGGCATTCGAGAAGGATTGTGCTTTGTTTCGCCCATGCACATTACGGCGGCTATTTATGTAAACGATCTTGAGAGCGGCCTGATTGCCGACATTGGCGAGTGGCTTGAGAAGCTTGCGCCGGCGCGGCCCGAGTACCGCCACCACCAGACAGGCGAAGACAATGCGGACGCACATCTGAAGGCACTGCTGCTGCATCACGAAACGACATTGCCCGTTACCAAGGGCCAGCTCGACCTGGGGACTTGGCAACGTGTGTTTTATGCCGAATTCGACGGTCAGCGCCGCAAGCGCGTGATCGTAAAAGTGCTCGGCGTGGAATAGAAAGCCCTTACGGCAGACGCTGCAAATAGAAAGGCCCCGGAGGTTTGTGCCGATACTGCATCCGGGGCCGAGTGCGAGTTGGAGCAGGCTACTTCTCTTTCTGCTCCAGCAATTCCCGGTAGAGCTCGCAGACCGGGCCACGCAGCTCCTTGCTTGGCACTGGGCCTGAATTCGTCAGGTCCATGTAGGCACGGGTTTTGGCGTTGAACTTCGGCCACTCAGGCACGCCTGCACCGTTCGGGTCGCCCGTCTTGGCAAAGTTCGTCCAGTACTGCTGCATCGTCTCTGAAAGCTTGTGATCGGCATCGGTATAGGACGGCGGGTTGGCCTGCGTGTCGAGAGTGCCAAACACGAATGCCACTTCACTGCCGTGCGGCGCGCCCAGCGCTTCCTTTCCCGGCGCGGAACGCGAGAACTGGAACTGGTAGCCAGTGTTCCGCGCCTCAGTGTGCCACACCAGCTCCGCCACTGAACCGCAACGAAACTGCGCGTCGGTTGCCCACTGCGCCATCACCGTTCCAAGTTCGGGATCGGGCGCAGGTTCCGTCGCGCCACTGAGTCCGTAGAGGGTCAGCGCTCTGTCGGCAAGCGTGCCGTATTGCTCCTTAATCGCCTCGCTCAATCCGCCATTCATGGGAAAGAATGGCCGCTGCAGTTCCTGCGAGTTGCTGCCGAGCAAAAGGTCAACCTGCTGCTCGTGACCAAGGATAAAAGCCCTCATAGGCGGCTCTGGAAACACGAAGCCGTCGACATTCACGCCGAGCGTCGGCCCGAGGAATGCCAATCCTTGACCAGTGGCCTTTTGCAGGTCCGCGCTGGAGATGGCGCGCAGTTTGGCCAGAACATCGTCGCCAGTCACGTTCAGCTTGACGGCAAGAGCCTCGCCTTTCTTCTCCGCATCCGCCATCGAAGGCGGAGCAACCACCGGGCCGCTTTCGCCGATAACGCGCCGATAGAGACCCTTGGCCAGCGGTGAAGTCATCAGCACATTCACGTCGAGCGAACCGGCCGATTCACCAAAGATGGTTACGTTCGCCGGATCACCGCCGAACCTTGCGATATTGTCGTGGACCCAGTGCAAAGCAAGAATCTGGTCGAGCAGGCCGTAGTTGCCTGAGACGTGGTGCTCCGACTCCTTTGCCAGTTCAGGATGCGCAAAGAATCCGAAGACGCCGAGCCGGTAATTCAGCGTAATCAGCACCACGCCATGCCGTGCAAGATTCTCGCCGTTGAAGATAGCCTCAGAACCTGCTCCAGCAAAGTTGCCACCGCCATGTATCCATACCATGACGGGTGCAGGCTTCTGCATCGGCCACTTAGGCGTCCACACATTCAAATAGAGGCAGTCCTCGCTGCTTTCTTTGCCGAGGTTACCACCCTGCACGCAAGTGTGGCCGAACACCGTGGCATCACGCACGCCGCTCCACGATTTCGGGGGCAGCGGCTCATGCCAGCGAAGGTCACCCGTAGGCGGCTGTGCAAACGGAACCCCTTTAAAAGCGGCTCCACCATCGGCAGTAACTGCGCCGCGTAGCTTGCCTGTCTGCACTCCAACGACCGGACCCGAATCCGCTGGAGGCGCGGCGACTGACGCTTGCGACCAGCACGAAATACAAACGAGAGCAACGATCGGTGCTTTGAACCTCATTGAATCGTTTCCTTCCTCTCCCCTTCTATTTGTGGGAGTAATGTTGCGGCTTCGGAAGAAGAGCGCAGCGCTGCGCTTCTATTTCTCCGGCGTGAGTTTGAGGACCGTGAACGAGTTGCCTTCCATTTCGTACTGAAACTTTGCGCCCACGGCGGCTAACTTACGTTCCACGGGAGCAACTTTCATAGGTTCGGCCAGCGAGTTCTCCGCATCGAGATCTTTCGACGCCATGCTTGAAGCAACCACCGCGTACCGCGTAGTGCCGGCTCCAGCCAAATCGATGCCGGCGCTCTGCTTGAGAGGCGAAAGGTTTACAAGCCGAATAACCACATCGCCAGCGGCGGTGCGGCCCGCCTCGCTGTAAACCGACGGTCCAAAGCTCTCGGGAACCTGGGCGCGATTAATCTCCTTGCCGTCGAGCGAGCAGACAACGTTTCGGCCGGTTACGCGAATCTCAACGTCGTACCAGCGGCCTGTCTCGATGTCTCCATGAACATCGCTGCTGATCGCACCGGATAGCGAGGTTTCCAGTTGGCTGGTGGGCACATTCTGGTTGCCGCCACCGCCCCAAACCAACAGCGTGTTGGCGCGATCCTTTACGCCCAGATACCAGGCCAGGTAAGAGCCGCCGTCGTCCTGCTTGGCAAAGCGAACCACCAGGCCGCCAATCCCCGCGATCTTGCGGACGCGCGCCGTGTAGCTGTAATTGTTGGCCGTGCCGATAACCTTCTCGTCCCTAACCTCGGCCGAAGCATTCACGCCCTCAACACTGGTGCCGCCGTCCATCGCCAACTTCAGCTCGCTCGATTTCACTTCAACGGGAACAACGTTATCGAGGCGGGAGTTGGCAAACATCTTCTGCACATAGTAGGAAGGCGTGCCATAGGAGCTGACGTTGTCAAAGTAAATGAGATCGGGTCGCCAGTTGATGGCATGCACATTCGCAAGCAGCGGCGCGTAGGAGGCCATCGGCATAATGTCTGAGTTGCGTTCGATGCCGCTCAGCATCACCGCTTCAGCCAGTGCCGCGCGCATGTTGCCCATGCCACCGGACTTTTGCACGGCATACTCAGCCAGCAATGCCTTGGGGCCCTTGCGATCGCGCGCATCAAGCTGCTTACCCATGTTGATGGCTCCCATGGGAGGCGCATACATGTGCTCGTCTACAAGATCCATGGGCAGCAAATCTCCCCAACCGCCGCGGCGCTCATTGGCAAGAATCTGTATGTCGGGATATTTTGCCTTGATGGCGTTGTAGATCAGCTTGTACTTCTCGAGATAGAGCGGGTTGCGACCGTCTTCGTTGCCAATCTCAACGTATTTGAGCCCGAAGGGAGCGGGATGACCGGCCTTGACCCGAACTGTCCCCCATTTGCTATCGACCGGACCGTTGGCGTATTCGATGGCATCAAGCGCATCCTGCACAATGGGTCCCATCTCGTCCATCGGATAGTCGCTGACGTCGATTCGACTGCCCTGCAGAACACCAAAGGGAGACTTGGAGCCGGGCGTCCATGTCATGCCGGCGTAAGCAACGTAATACGGCTCTGCGCCAAGCTTTTCGCACAGTAACAGGTATTCGTTGAAACCCATGTAATCGTCGGACCAGTAGGACCACGGAGCATCGTAGTGGCCGGGACGCGACGCCAGATCGCCGATGGTCGTCTTCCAGCGATATGAGCTGGGACGATCGTTACCCTGCACATAGGTGCCGCCGGGAAAGCGCATGAAGCCGGGTTTCAGATCCTCGAGCTTTTGAAGAAGGTCGGCGCGAAAGATACCCCCCTCCGGTCTCAGCGTTACAACATTGATCCAGAATGTTGCCGTGTGATTTGTTGCGATGACGAGCCGCGCCGCCGCATCCGACCCATCGGATTGGATAGTGGCCGTGAATTGGTTCCACTCCGGCTTGAGACCGTTGATCTGTGCCTGGCCGTACACCATTCCGTCTTTGCCTTCCAGCGAGACTGTAACAGGGCCGGCGAATTCCGCCGTAGAGCGTGCGTACATTGCGAACTGATACGATTTGCCCTTTTCGACCGCAATACCCCAGTAGCCTTCGTTAGAGAGTCCGGCGCGATCGCCGTTTGGCGAAGTGACTTCGACGCGAAGGCTGCGCGGCTTGGCTGCATTCAGCGGGTCCTCGGCTTCAAAGAAGAGATTTACTTTGGCAGAGCCGGCGCGAACGGCTGCCCATGCGTCGAGCGTTGGAGCTTCAGTGAAGGAGCCGTTGCGAATGAGATCGGTATACAGTCCGCCCTCGCCCGCGTGATTGATTTCTTCGAAGAAGATCCCAAACTGTCTGGGATTGACCTTTTTGCCCGCCTGGTTCAGGTCGATCCGTATGTCCGCTCCCTGGGCCCAACACATAGCTCCTTGCAGGCAGCAGATTCCGATAAATACAAGCAGTTTCTTCATTCTTTTTCGCTCCGACAGACCCAGTGGGCTGCTAACTCAAAGTACTGGTTGAAATTGGTGAGGCTATCAAAAACACACTCGTGGCTCGTAGGAATTGTATCCAAACAAAAGGAACCCGGCTGCACCGTCAGATCTTCCAGAGCACTCATTCTTTCTTCTGTCTGATACGGCAGCCGGGCCGGGTAACCCGTTATTGAATTGGCAACTCGTAGATGCTGACGCTGGATTCTGGAATCGTCAGCTTCGCCGGCATGTTATTCAGTGAGCTTTCTACGATATCGAGAACTCGCGGCTTGCCGGGCTCGTTGCGTACATCCGCACCTGAGGGAGCGAGCCGATACAGCTTGCCGGAGCCCTGTAGCTTGACACCCGCAAAGCTTGCATCGATCTGCTGCGGCTCTCCGCTCGGATTCACGATAGAAACGGTAAGGGTCTTGCGGTCTGCAGTGAGCGCCGCGGTTACATCGAGCGGATACGTGGGACTACCCGATGGAACCTTTGGCTTATCAACCATCACTGTTCCGGCTATATCGTGCTGCGGCGAGTTCCCAGTCACCTCCACCGGGATAGTGCCATAGTGGCGACGGTAGAGCTCGAACATCAAGCCGAGCGAGCTGGGCGTGGCATCTGTCTTGTTCCACGTGAGCAGACTGCTCAGGGCTGTGTAGGCGGAAAAACCATACACATCCGAGCGCCGGAACATCTCCTGCAATCCCTCCGCCGCGGATAGAGAGCGATACATATCGCTTGCCCCGGTGACTCGGCCTGCAACCCATTCATCCAGCGATATCTTGATGTTCTTCATATCCAACTGCGGGAACATTTTCTGGTATTCGTCCCAGGCATCGGCGGCGCACTTGACGCGATTGGGCAATCTGCGCGACTTGTCAGTGATGGAATCGTCCGTCTTGACCCACTCCTGCTTGTCATTATCGAACGCCTGCTCTGCTCGGGGATAAAGGTGCTCCGCGAGGGAATCAAAGTAGGGCGCTGAGTGCGTCAAAAGTCCTGCATCCCAATCGGCTATCGGATCGCCAAACTTCGTCACCTTCTTGCCGGTGATTGAAAAGCCTGCGCCCGTGGTGCTCATCTCTGCGGGAGTTGCACCCGAGGCAATAATGTAGATGCCGGGATCGACCGCCCGCATGGCCTCCGCGAACATGTTGTGCTTGATGGTGTAGTGGTAGAGCGACATGTGGCCGAGCTGCCAGGAGCCGTACATTTCGTTGCCAATATTCCAATACTTGACCTTGTACGGTTCAGGATGTCCGTTTGCCGCACGAAGCTTACCCATGGGTGATGTGGCCGGACCATTGAAGTACTCGACCTCCTGCGCCGCTGAAAAGGCATCGCCAAATCCGTCGTTCACGCAGATATAGGGTTCCAGACCAAGTATGTCAGTGAGTTGCATGAACTCGTCGATTCCCATGTCATTCGACTCGAGTGCGTTCCACGCATAGTCGTAGCGCGGCGGCCGCTTGTCTGGATCGCCGATGCCATCGCGCCAGTCATAACCGGAGGTGAAGTTGCCGCCGGGCCAGCGAGCCAGTGTTGGGCCAATCTCCTTGTACAGATTGATCATGTCGGCGCGATAGCCGTCGATGTTATCTGCGGGCATCATCGAGGCAGCTCCAATGTGGAATGTTCCAGTTCCTGTACCTACAATCTCAAGCGCTGCATCGTCCGTGTCGCCGCCAGCCGTAAAGCTCAGCGGATACTTCGCATAGTCGCTACCCACGATTCTGATCCGAATGGTTTGGCGGTCAGTCGCCTTGGATCCCCAGATCAGGCTCACAGAAATATCAGCCCCGGGATCGGCCATGAGGATCACACCGCCTGTGTACTTCCTCCCGGCGCGAATACCCAACCCCGCCTGCCTGATGCCGCGTGGCGACGTTGCATCCACTGTGACCCGCGGGCTGTGTTCGCCCACCCACACGCGTGTCTTGTCCATCACCACGGCATCATCGGGACCGACTGGCCTCCACCGGCCCACAAAGCGCCGCGTATTCTGGGGAGTAAGCAGTGGACTTGAGTTGACCGGGTAGAAGAACTTGCGGTCTCCGAGCATCTCCGCCCGCAAGCCGCCCGTGTACATGTTGCTCAGCAACTCGGTAAAGAAGCCATACATGTAAGGCGAGATCTGTGGGCCCGTCTTGCCGGCGTCTACCTGCATGGTCAGTTGTTGCGCGCTGCCGCTGAGTGCCAGCCCTCCGATAACGGCAAGCGCCATCATCGTCTTCACAACTTTGTGAGTCCTCTTCATCATGCACCTCGCATCGCCGTCGGCCCTTCGTCAACGGTTCACCCTCGGCCGCAGAACATGCCATAAGTACGCATTGCGCACCACCCAAAACATGGCTTGAAATTAGGCGCCGAGTCCGACGCTGCCTTCAAGGACGGGACCGATTGTACACCCGTGGAGCAATTTGGAAACCGTTTTCTCGCCCACGTATTTATCCAGGTTTCTGCGGGAACTGCGAGAAGGTCTGGCAATGAAGTCTCCCTGGAAATCGACAGACAAGCGGTCTTCGCAATTCACCTCTATTGGTAATCGTTTACCTTGTCAGCCCCATTTCTAACTGCTCGTCGCTCAAAGACCGGAAATGAAATTCGACACGACCTGGTACCTGCGACAAAGCATTGTTTCAACAGCAAAGACAATGCTTTGTCGTAAGTGGTTTTACTTGAAAAGCCGAGGAGCGAAATCATTCAGGTCCCTGCGCCAGGTAAGCCATTCGTGGGCCGTGCCGGGCGAAGAAAAGTACACATACTTGATTCCGGATTTCTCCAGCATCGTCCTGAAGGCTCCGATTGCCCCAGGAAACGGATTGGGCTCTTTTGTACCCATGCCGAGCCAAAACAGTTTCACCTTTTCGTTGAACTCAGCACCATCTTTGAAGATGCCGTCGAAGGCAGTTGCGGGATCCAGAGGATCGGTGCTCAGCCCGTTCATGGTGCCGCTGAATCCGCCGATGTACGCGAATTTATCCAGGTTATGCGTGCTCACTCTGAGAGCCTGGTTAGCGCCCATTGAGAGACCCGCCAGGGCGCGATGATCGCGATCGGCGATGGTGCGGAATGTGGAGTCAATCATCGGAATGACGTCCTCAATCATCACGTCTTCAAACGCACTGGTTGCCGCGGATGCTCCGCGCACACCAGCGCCTCCACCCGGTCCAGGACGGCCCGGCCGCGAGGCGTATCCGTTATCCATAACGATGATCATGGGAACGGCTTTTCCCTGGGCGATCAGGTTGTCGAGAATCAGGTTCGCATGTCCCTGGAAGATCCATCCGGTCTCGTCCTCACCCGAGCCGTGCTGCAGATACAGCACCGGGTAGCGGGCGTTGAGGTTGGTGTCATAGTCCGGCGGTGTGTAGATGAAGGAGCGACGCCACTGTCCCGTGACCTTGGACAAGTAGGTCCGAATACGCACGTCGCCATGCGGCACGTCTTTCGGCAAGTAGTAGTCAACGCCATCTTCAGGGATCTCAATACCACTTGAGTCTTTCGATGTGCCGTAGAACGCGTGGCTGCTGTTGTCGTTCACTGACACGCCGTCGATGAGGAACTGGAAGTAGTGGAAGCCCACAACCAATGGAGGCGTTAAAACGCTCCACACGCCATCGTCGCCGCGCGTCATTGGATAGGCGCCGCCGCCAATCCGCACCTCCACCTTGCGGGCATTCGGAGCCTTAATCTGAAATGCCGCGCTCTTGTCGGGAAGCACGCGTGGGAACTGCGCGCCGAGAACGTTAGTCTTTGCAGGCACTGCATCCTCAATGGATGCGTTGCGCTCGCCTTCCGGCGTCCGCCGCCAGGCAAAGTACGCGTCCAATGCCTTGAGCCCCGGCTCGTTTGGAACCGGCCCAGTGTGCGGCGTTCCGGCGAAGTACATTACATCCGGAGTCTGATCGCTGAAGGTTGGCCATGCAGGGACACCCTTGCCATTCGGGTTACCGTACTTTGCAAAGTTGGTCCAGTACGTGACCATCGCATCTGAGATAACGTGATCGGCAGCGGTGGGTTGCTCATTCCGCATCTCGTTTACGTGGCCAAAGACGTAGGCGACTTCCCTGCCGTGCGGAGCGCCATAGCCTGCACGCGGTGAATCCGCTGGGTAATCCGGATGCTGATCAAAGCAGTACAGGTAGGCTTTGCCCTTACCCAGGCTGGCTTGCATGCGCGCCCATACCCATGTGTGCCAGCCAAAGGCTGCATCGCGCTGCAGATCGCGTGCGGTCTTGGGCGGCTTGCCATCGCCCGGTGGATACGCGCTCAGAAGGCTGCCAGCAAATGTACCGTAACGGCGCCGGGTGTTTTCAATGAACTCCTGAGAAGTGCGCGGCGGAGAAAAGCTGGCGCCCTCATCGGAGTTGTATCCCACCAGAATTGGCGTGTCGTTAAACTTTTTCGCTTCGTAGAGATTGTATTGATCATCGGGAATGACATAGCCATCAACGATGGGCCAGGCCATACCACGCTGCCCGCGCGTGGCTGCCATGATCTTCTCGGCCGGTAAGCGGCGCAGATCGGAGATGTTCGAGGCTCCTGCAGTCTCGGCAAGCACAAGGCCGGCACGTTCCGCGTCCGCAGGCGAGCGCATATTCTCGCCGGGCTGACCCACTGCCCGGTAGTGGCCAAACGAACCGCCGCTTTCCGAGATCGCCCCCTGAAATAGACCCTTGGCCAGCGGCGAGGCACACAACATACTTACCGCAATGCCGCCGGCGGATTCGCCGAAGATTGTCACCTTGTTGGGATCGCCGCCAAATTGCGCAATATTCTTTTGTATCCACTGCAAAGCGGCAATCATGTCGAGCATGCCGTAGTTGCCGGACACATGCTCCGGCGATTCCGCACTTAATTCAGGATGCGCCAAAAAGCCGAGCGGTCCTACGCGATATCCGATGCTGACCAGCACTACCCCCTTGCGGGCCAGAACCTCTCCGCTGTAGGTGGGAATCGACGTAGCTCCGCCATTGAAGCCGCCACCGTAGATCCAGACAAGTACCGGCGTACGGCTTGAAGCGGATTTCGCCGGAGTCCAGACGTTGAGATAGAGACAATCCTCACTCATGGCCGGAGCCTGCTGCCCGGGAGGCGGCGGCCCCATGCTCTGCACGCACTGCGGCGCAAACTTGTCAGCCTCTCTAACTCCCGTCCATGTGGCAGCGGGTTGCGGCGCACGCCAGCGCAGATCGCCGACAGGCGGCGCGGCGAAAGGAACTCCCCGGAACACTCGCAAGCCCTGTTCAACCGTGCCCTGTAGCGTGCCCTGTTCTACTTTTACAGCTGAAGTGGCAGCGAAGCCCGCAAGCGGCAATACCGCAATCACGAATGCCATCAGGGTTTTCTTCATTGATCGAAACTCCTTTTAAGTTCGCCGCAGTGCGGCAATACAGTTGTGCTGAATAAGAGTTGGCAACCAGCCAAGAAGCCAACGGTCGCCTCACACTTTCACACAGAACTCCATCCATCGCAGCCCGTGTGTTGTGCTGGAATCGAAGCAATACTAAACGGCGGTGATTTCAGTGAAAAAGTCCGAAAATTTGTGAATTTGAATCGAATTTGTCGATCATTAGCGCCGCGAGGTTCCGAGAACTAACGCACGCGCCAAGAAATAGGACCTGAACAAAATGAAAGCCGCTTTGCCATGGGATGGATGCACCCAAGGCGAAGCGGCCGATAAGAAAAATTCAATTGAAAATCCTCGATTGCGGAAGAAGCGAAGTCTTACCGCTTCTCCCACAATGAAGGATTGCGCATCAGAACCGAATCTTGCCGATCAGCTCCACGTTGCGTCCGCCCACCGTAACGCTGGTGATCTTCGCCTGGTGCCCTGGGCCGATAACAGCATCGGGGATCCCGAACGAAGGATGGTTAAGGAAGTTGGTAGAATTGGCGCTGAAGTCGAATGAAATCCTCTCGTAAATCTTGAATGACTTACGAATCGACATATTCATCTGGGTCAGCCCCGGGCCGTAGATGCTGTTCCGGTGCATGTTGCCAAACGTGCCAGCTGCGGGTGCCTGATACGCACTGGGGTTGAACCAGGAAGAGATGGTGCCGGCCCCGGCCTTCGGATCCGCTACCACCTGGTCCGGGAACCAGCGGTAACCGTTTCCATTGGACAGAGAGTAGCTGTTGTCTGCTGTTCCGATATAGGGGGTAAATGGATTGCCGCCCTGAGCGATGAAGGTAGCTGAAATCGTCCAGCCGCCTATCACTTCATCGGCTATTGCATTGGTATTCATATACTTCCGTCCATGACCAAATGGCAGTTCATACACGCCATAGATCTTGAACATGTTGCGGACGTCGAAGTTCGAAGCGCCGTAATTCGCGTGCGTGTCGTAGGCGTTCTGCCAGATAGTGGTGCCCTGTTTTGAGCCCCAGCCAGACGAATCCTGGTTCGAAAGCATGTGAGACCAGGTGTAGTTGGCGCTGAGCATCATTCCGTTGTCCATGCGGCGCGTAAAGCCACCCTGCAACGCGTGGTAGTTTGAGTAGCCCTCTGTGGTGGGTCCGTTGATGCTCTGGTACTGCGGATACGGACGGTCAGTCGCGTCGCCAGGCGCCAGCTTGCTCACAGGAACCTGGTTGAGGTCGGTTTGCCAGACCAGGTTCGTTTCCTTGCTCCCTATATAGCCAATGTCGACCATCGAGTGGCCGCTGAGCTGGCGCTGGATGGTGAAGTTCCACGAATAAAGGTACGGAACTGGAGATTCGTATTGCTGGAAGGAGACTCCCTGACCGTTATAGCCTTCCGGTGTTGTCGGAGCCAGCACGTAGCGTGAGTTGATGGAAGCGCCACTCGCACCCTGATAGTTGGTATTGCCATCAGAGGAAAGAATGACCACAGGGTTGATACCGCCGGTGGAATCCGTCAAATTGCCGCTCTGGCTGCGGGCGTTACCCAGGCCGTTGCTGGCGTAGGTGTCCACATTCCACGGAAAAGTGTACAGACCGAAGCCGCCGCGAAGAGTCGTGTTGGTACCGAGCTGATATGCGGCGCCGAGCCTTGGCAGCCAGACATTCATTTGCTTCTTTTGCAGCGTCGTCCTGCCACCTACAGCGGTTTCGGCATACCACATTGCACCCAGCGTGTTCGTCGCTGGGTTGGTGATGGTTGGGTCGAAGGAGCGTTCGTTCTTTGTGCTGTCTGACCAGCCCGTTCTGCCATCCCAGCGGAGGCCGAGGTTCAAGGTCAGATTTGGCGTCATCTTGAAGTCATCCTGAATAAACACGGCAGGATTCTTCAGCCTTCCACCGTATTCCGGTGAGAAGCTAGCTGCCCAGCTATTGGTGTAACCCAACAGGAAGTCGGCATAGGGAGCACCTGTTCCCGTCACGGGTTTGTTGGTCGCATCCAGACCCTGCGTGTAAACGCCCGAATAACCCAGGGTTGCAGCGTTGATGTTGCCCCAGGCAGTTGAGTCCGCGCGGAAGATCTGTATGTCGCCACCGATGTGCAGAACATGCCGACCGCGGATAAGCGTGAATACATCCGAGATGTCAAAGATGTTCTCTTTGTAATTGGCGTGTGTACCAGGCGCGAGCGCATACATTCCACCACTGATGTTGATGGTTGGAAAGATGTCCTGCTTGGCGATCTGCAGGCCAAGCTGGGCCGGCCAGCCCTGCCCCCGCGTTACAGGATCCAGCAGGTCATACTCGCCCATGAACCCGATGCGTGCTTCGTTGATGGTCTGCGGGCTGATGGTCCAGACGTCCGACAACTGGGTATTCTGGTTCTCAACGTCTACGCTGATCGCATTGACTGGGTATACCGGGCTATACGGAGGACTGAGAGAGACGTTATAGGCAGCCGAACCCGAAATATGGTGATTTGGGAACGGGTCTGCATCAAAGCGTCCGAAATATTTTTGCAGCGAAGAGGTGGATGGGAGGACGTAGTTGTAGTTGTTCGTTGTTCCGGACAGGTTCGGCGCCGGGAAGAATGCCTGGATATTCTTGGCAACCGAGTCCAGCATGGCGGATGGAATCTTGTTGCCGTTTCCATATTCACTGGCAAACGTTTGCCTGGTCACAATACCAGTGATCGGATCGGTAACTTGAGTTGTTGGATCGTAAAGAGTAGACAGACCGGTAAAGTCACCGGTCAACATGGCGGGGGTGGGTACGGTGATGAAGCTTACACTCGATCCGCCGTGGTTGATGGTGTGATCCCAGTCGAACAGGAAAAAGACCTTATTCTTGATAACCGGACCGCTTACCTGGAATCCGAAATCGTTCCAGTGGATAGGTGGGACCTTGCCGGTTCCGAACCCATAATTGGCGGCATTTAATGCGGTGTTCCGCAGATAGTCGTACACCAGACCATGCCAGGTGTTCGTTCCGCCCTTGCTGATCTGGTTGTAGAGCAGGCCGCCGGTTCCGTACTGCGCGGAGAAGAGCGAGGCGCTCATCTTCACTTCGCCGATGACATCGAAGATCGGCGTGTTGATGACGTTGTTGCTCATCGGAGAACTGGTCGTTACGCCATCAAGCAGAGCATTCGAGAACGGCATACTTCCATTCGCCGATACACCGCCCATTCCGGGGTTACCAGGAGTAGTATTTGCGGTGCCTCTCGTGCCGGGCTGCAGAATAATGAAGGACTGCCAGTCCGGAGTTCCGGTCTGTGGCAGCACCTGTAGAGATTCAGAGGGCAATGTTGCCGAGATTTCCGCGGTTGTTGTTTCCAGCAGTGGTGCAGCCTCATTGACCACCACTTGCTGTGTTGTCTGTCCCACAGCCAACTGAATGTTCATTCCCATAATGCCAACACGCAACGTCATAGGACCGCGTTGAACTGATCCAAAGCCTTCTTTACTGAATGTGATAGTGTAACGATCTTCCGGAACGACTGGACCGGTGTCGTACAGTCCAGCCGCGTTTGTTGTGAGGATTTTTTCTGTTCCCTTGTCCAGGTCCTTTACCGTAACTGTCACACCGGGAATTACTGCCCCGGTAGAGTCGGTAACAGTTCCTGTCACATCTGCTGAATTTGTTGCCTGACCAAAGGCCATGCTGGTGCAAAGCACACACAGCAAGCCCAGGGCTTGTAGTCTTAACTTCATCACTAGCCTCCAAAAGGGTCGTACAGCTGTTCAAGTTCGATCTTCCAAAGAAGCAACTTTCAGAACGCCGCTTCAGAGATCCAGTATGTTCGTGTTTTCGGGAAACGGTTACTTGCCAAGATACAAACCATCTCACTATAAACCGATGCAGATATTAGTCGTAAATGAAATCCATTGGCAAGCAGTATTTTTCGAATTGAATCGTCGAAGAATTCGATGTATTGTTTGCACTGATTGATTTATTAGATTGGAATCGCCTTGTGGAGTGCCTAGTAGATGAATACGACGATTGATCAATGGGAAGTCCTGGAAGCAGTGGTACAACTGGGAAGCTTTGCGGCAGCCGCAACGAAAATGAACCGCTCGCAATCCACGATCAGCTACGCTATTTCGCGGTTGCAGGATCAGTTCAAGATTCCCCTTCTTGAAATGAAGGGCCGAAAGGCTCAACTGACCGAGGCGGGCAAAGCACTGTTGGCGGATGTGGAGCCTCTCCTGACGGGATTCCGAGCCCTTGAGCAGCGCGCCGAATCGCTGGCTGCGGGTGGCGAGACCGAGATCCGTCTCTCGGTTGACAGCGTCTTTCCGAATGAAAGGCTCTTCGCGGCACTCGCGGAGCTAGCCCGCGTTTACCCCCACGCGCATCCCAAACTGCACAAAGGCTCATTCCTTTCTTCCGTTGAGGAATTTTCAACGTTCAGAGCGGACCTATGCATCACCGGGCTTTCGGCACGTGAACAGCTCATCAAGCCGATTCTGGACATCCGCATGAAGGCAGTTGCGCGCGCCGACCATCCGCTTCTCGCGGTAAAGCGGCAACTGACTCGGATGGACCTGATCCAGCAACTTGCCGTGATCATTGAAGGCTCCGGTCCTGAACCAAGGCGGCAGCCTCATGCAGCTTCACAGCGGTTCTTGGCCGTTAACACCATCGAGTCTGCGATCGAGGCTGTACGAAGCGGGATTTGCTTCGGTTGGTTGCCGGTGTTCAGGATCCAATCGTATCTGGACTCCGGCGAGTTGGTGGGCCTTCATTTGCCGCTGGGCGGAGAACGCTTCGCCCGTATGCATCTCATAATGAGGGACTTGGATTCAACCAGCAAAGAAATAATTTTCTTGGCCAACCTGCTTGGCGCAAAGGGCGAACTTGAAGTCATCTAATATAAATTGCGCCCCTTGCAGATCACATCTGAAATTCCTGGCCGCCAAAGATCTAAACCAGGATCGCCGAGCTTCGTATCATATATATAGTTGCAAACCTGAACTATTCGGAGTTGCCCCCTGACAATAAAGCGAGCAACCGATCACAGAAGCCGGCTCGCCGAATCGAGTTCTCGCAGCATTTCCAGATAGATATCCCCTGGCTTTACCAGGGGATATCCTCATAGCACCACCTGTCGAACTATTTCAGCTCAACAGAATCTTGCGCAATTCTCCTTCGGGATCGTTCTCCATCTGGCACTTGTTGTCCCATACCATGGTTCTTCCGCTCTCCGGCTCGAATGGCTGCCATTCAAGGCCGGGCTGGCTTGGATTTCCGGTACGGGCAAAGGTCGCCCATGCCGTTGCCATCTTCTTCGCCAGCGCCTGTGCTTCAGGGGTATTGCCGGTGCCCTGCTCGCAGCGCTTGGCGTTGTCAAAGCAGAATGCAAGTTCGGCGGTATGCCATGCACCTGCATCTTCAAGCATCGGCGACTGCCACGTAAAGTAGTACGCGTACGCAGGCGCTGCCTTCTGTCCGTGTTTCATTGTCGCCATGCGAACCACGTTGTTGCGCATAGAAAGACCATTCAGTCCGGGACCGCTGCACATGTACGAAAGCGTGCGGATGCTCTTCTCCGGATGCGCCTTCTTCATCTCCGTAACGAGCTTCGTCGCCTTCTCCTCGCCGTACGATCTCGCCAGCGTGGCGTGCCACTCCGCCTCAGTGGGGCGAGAAGACATCCTGTTGCCTTCTTCGCTGACTGAGCCAAAGAGTATCGGCACGTTCTTTGAAATTTCGGGCGCTTCCTCACCGAAGGAACGAATATTGATGATTTGACCGTCGAGAGTTGGCCCCCAGCCCACGCGCGGCTTCTGTCCCGGCACCCCCATCATCGGCCTTCCTGGACCGTTGATCTTTGCGACAGCTGCATTGCCGGCCTCATTCAGCTTGTCCCACTCAATCTTGCGCAGGCTGTCGATATCGTTCGGCGACAGGCCGAGCTCTTTCATCACCTGCCGTGCCAGTTCCTTCGATTGCTCTCCGGTGGGAGCATTGCCACCGCCACCTGACTGTACCGACGCGCGATGGATAAGTCCCTCTGCCGACGGCATACCGAGCAGCGTCGTCACCTTCGACCCGCCACCAGACTGTCCGTAGATCATCACGTTGCCTGGATCGCCGCCGAAGTTGGCAATGTTCTCGTGAACCCACTTGAGCGCGGCCACCAAATCGGTCATGCCGACATTGACTGAGCCTTCGTATGCCGACCCGCCAATCTCAGATACATCGAGGAATCCCAGTGCGTTCAGGCGGTGATTGACCGAGACCTGAACTACATCGTGATGACGCGCCATCTGTGCGCCTTCGTGCGACGGGAGTTCGTATGATGAGCCAAAGCTGAATCCGCCTCCGTGAATGTAGAACATCACTGGACGCTTGCCGCTCAGACTTGGAGTCCAGATGTTCAGCTTGAGCATGTCTTCGCTCATGTAGCCGTCATCCCAGTCCTGAATGAACGATTGCTCAATGGCCGTAAAGTTGTGCAGGTGCTGCATGCAGTTGGCGCCATAGATGAGGGCCGGATACTCATCTTTCCAGGGCACGGGAGGTTTGGCAGGCAGCCAGCGATTGTCTCCGGCTGTGTCTTGTCCGTAAGGAACGCCTTTGAAGGTGAATACGCCTCCATCCAAAAAGCCGCGGACCTTTCCATATTGCGTGTTGGCGACTGCGGTGCGCGGCGTGGAGCAGTTTCCAGGCTCCTGGTGCGCTGCGGTTTTGATGCTGTCCATTGCCAGCGCCGGCTTGGCAAGCGCGGCGCCCATGCCGGCCGTTGCTGAAAGGAACATCGCCTGGCGACGGCTCATGATCGGGCCAAATGCTGAACTTCTTTTTGACATTCTTTTACCTCCAGAAATGCGTTCTTCAATTTGTCTGGCTTAACGGACCGCCGGCATTCGTGGACAGGCGGACCGATGCAAGTTGGTTGGCGAAACTGCAGGATAAAGCGATTAAGCAGGTAAACGCTTTCCGACACAGCAAGTTAGACACTCCATTCGCTTCTGTCAAGATCAATCTCCTAAAGCATGGCCTAGCATTGCTTTGCATAACCCTACTTGCTCACCCAAAAACTCAGTGCCAACGTCGAACCTCTATAGTTGTATGGGAGATCTTTCAACTCAGCTTTGTGCTGCGTGACCGAGGTGATTTTTATGCGACGGCTTCATTCATTTGCTCTATGCGCACTCCTTTTGCCTGCATTGGCGATAGGTGCTTCAGGGCAAGATGCCACCGACACTGCATCTCGCGTCAAGTCGCTTGAACTAGAGGTCCAGTCGTATCTGCAGCAGAAAAAACCTACGCTCGCCATTCCGGTCCTGCGCCAGATTATTGCTCTCGACCCGAAGAATTTGAATGCCCAGGGAAACCTCGGAGTCTTGTTGTATTTTCAAAACGATTTTGCCGGCGCCATTCCGGAAATGCGCACGGCTCTCGAGCTGCAGCCAAATCTCTGGAGGATCCAAGCTCTTCTTGGAATCGCAGAGAAACGCACTGGCGACATGGCAAGTGCCCAACGCGATCTCGAACAGGCATTCCCCAACCTCGACGATCCTAAGATCATGAGGCAGGCGGGCCTGGAACTGATCGAAATCGATTCCGCCACTTCACAGTTCGCCAAGGCCCTCGCCGTCACGGCAAAGCTGGAGGAAGTTTCTCCGCAGGACCCGCAGATTCTATTCGTGGCATACGAGATTGCGTCCCAGTTGAAAGATCAGACCATGCTGAGCATGGTGCTGGTAGCGTCGGATTCAGCCGAGATGAACATGATGATGGGCGGCGAACTTGCTCGGCAAGGTGAACACGACAAGTCCATTGCGAAATACCGCGAGGCGATCCGTTTGAATCCGCATCTGCCGGGGGTTCACTTTGAACTTGCAGAACAGTTGCGGACCGCCGCGGATCCTAAGTTGAACGCCATGGCCGAAGATGAATACAGGGCTGCGTTGAAAGAGAACCGGTTCGACGAAAGGTCATGGTGCCACCTAGGCGAGGTACTTGCAGAAAAGGGAGACTTCAAAGCCGCGCAGGAAGCATACAACAAAGCTCTTGCTTTGCAGCCAGACGATGCGACTGCAAAGACCGATCTGGCAATTGCGCTCATCTCGATGAACCAGCAGAAAGAAGCGCTGCCACTGCTTGAAAGCGCGGTTAAGAGCGACCCCACCAATATTGTGGCTCACTACCGGTTGAGCACGCTCTACCGCCGAGCCGGCCGAGTTGCCGACGCCAAGCATGAAATGGACCAGTACACCCACTACAAGAACCTGAAAGACAAGATGGGCGAGGTCTTCAAGAAGGTGAGCGACCAAACCGCTGCGAAATGACTCATACCCAATTGCAACTGTATCTGTAAAACCTCCCGCAGCCTGAGTATTAGCGATACCCCGTTTCAAATCGTCGGGCAAAGCCACATCTAAAATCTCGATGCTTCAGTTCGAAAAATGCTGCTTTTCAGCCTCAGTCATTGTGGATAGTATGCCTGTGCTTTAGAAAAAAGTGATTTACTATCGGGTTTCGATTGGTAAACGCTTTCCAGAGGAATGCCTAAATCATCATTACCAAGACTATGCGGGGATTTCTTATCTGCATGGCCGGTGAGCGCTTATCAGGTGCAACTACAGGGAAATCAATGACAAGAGTACTCAAGGTTGCTTCAATTGCGGCAATTGGAGTCGCTGCTCTTTACGCCAGTGCGGCTTCGGCCGAGGGGTCTGAGGCTAGTGCGGTGGGCAGTCCCGCTCCCGACGCCTGTATTCCTGCATCAACCAACATCCTTGCGGCGCGGTATCCGTGCATCTACCCTGACCGCCGCGTGATGTTGCGCATTAATGCACCCGGCGCACAGAAGGTTGAGGCGGTGATCGGGGGTGGCGGAGCTCAGACTCCAAGAATGGATCTCACCAAGGACGCCGACGGCTACTGGACTATCACCACACCGCCCATCGTGGAAGGATTTCACTACTGCTTCATCTATCTGGATGAAACAGAAGTGCCCGATCCGGGCAGCCAGACCTTTTTTGGCACCGCGCGTTGGATGAGCGGCATTGAGATCCCTTCACCGGTGCCATCAGACTCGTTCTATCAAGTGAAAGACGTTCCGCACGGCGATGTTCGTTCCATCCTCTACTTCTCCAAGGTCACCGGCAACTGGCGCCGCTGCTTTGTATACACGCCTCCCGGCTATGATACCCAGACCCAAAAGAAGTATCCGATCCTGTACATCATGCCCGGTTATGGCGAAGACGAAACCGGATGGTTTACGCAGGGACGCGGCAACGTCATCCTCGACAATCTGCTGGCAGAAAAGAAAGCAACACCGATGGTGATCGTAACTGACGACCAGTTCACGGCACTCAAGCCGGGTGAAGAGCCACTGGTGCTTGGAGGGCGGCGGCCGGGTGCTCCGCGGCCGAACTTCGGGAACTACGGCAAGACGTACACCGAGGTTTTGCTGAACGATCTTATTCCCTTCATGGAGTCGCATTACCGCATTCTTCCCGGCCGCGAAAATCGCGCCATGGCGGGGCTTTCAATGGGCGGCATGCAGACGTTCGTCACCACCCTGCCGAATCTCGACAAATTTGCATACCTCGGCGGATTCAGCCCCGGCGTTCCGCAGGCATTGTTCGATCAAGGCCCGTTGAAGGATTCGGCCGCATTCAACAAGCAGGTAAAACTGTTGTGGCTGGGTACTGGAACGGTCGAGAAGGCCAACAACCCAAATATCTATGTACTTCACGAGGCTCTCGACAAAGCCGGAGTGAAGAATACCTACTACGAATCAAACGGCACTGCTCACGAGTGGCTCACCTGGCGGAGAGATCTCAACCAGTTCGCTCCACTGCTGTTCCGGGGAGCCGGCAAATAAACCGAATGCGGCTGAGCTACGCAGGCTCAAGCTGCATTTTTCACGTACCTGGGGAAGACAAGAAGCGAGTGCTGCGAACACTGCAATCACTCAGTTCAGCCACATAAAGAGCGAAAGCCCTTGATGCCAAGCGCGAGCGGACTGAACAGCTCCTTAGGACGTTGGTTGAAGGAAGAAGACAACCATTTTGACGGAGAAGCATGGGAGGCACAATGAAAGTTAGAACCCAGATGTTCGCTGCGGCGATCATGTGTCTTGGAGGCTCAATAGCAGCCTTCAGTCAGCAGACAGATTCGGCGATTCCAAGCCAGATCAAGGCAACCATCGATACGCAGAAAGTTTCGGCGCCAATCTCCGAATACCTCTACGGCGGATTCATTGAGCATGGCGGCATGCTCATGTATCGCAGCCTGTGGGATGAGATCATCGACGACCGCAAATTCTATTTTCCAATTACGTCAAAGGAGCCGCCGGCGCCGGCACGGCGAGGAGGCGGTCCATTCCGCGGAATGGCAATGCGCAAATGGCATCCTGTAGGTCCTGACGAGGTAGTGACGATGGACACGGATCAGCCGTTTGTGGGTGATCAGAGCCCTCGCATCGCACTCGATGCATCCACGGCACACGGCGTCAGACAGTCGGGAATTCCGCTGGTGAAAGGCAAGGTTTACAACGGCCGAATCTGGCTACGTGCTACACCAGGGACCAAGGTCAACGTCACGTTGAGCTGGGGCAGCGGCCCTGACGATCGGCAGACCATCGCCATTACTCCTCTTACGTCGCAGTACAAGAAGTTTCCACTGAGCTTTACATCGAAAGCCGACACTGCGGAAGGTGCAATTGAGATCAGCGGCACCGGTTCCGGTAACTTCCACATCGGCACGCTCTCTCTCATGCCTTCGGACAACATCCAGGGTTTCCGGCCCGACACGATCGCACTGCTGAAGGATCTACACGCCGGCATGTGGCGCCTGCCTGGTGGCAACTTCATCTCCGACTGGGTCTGGTATGACTCCATCGGCGATATCGACAAGCGGCCTCCGATGTTGGACGACGCCTGGCACGCCATGCAAACCAACGATCTTGGAATGGACGAGCTGATGACGCTCTGCAAGTTGATCGGCGTCGAGCCCTACATCACCGTCAATGCGGGCTTTGGAGATGCCCACTCCGCAGCCGAGGAAGTCGAGTATCTGAACGGTTCAGTAAACACCTGGATGGGTTCCCAGCGAGCCAAGAACGGACATCCGGAACCTTATCACGTCAAGTTCTGGAACATGGGCAACGAGCCTTACGGATCGTGGCAGCACGGACACACGTACCCAAACTACTTTGCCTGGAAGAACAACGATTTCTACAAGGCAATGAAAGCGGCCGATCCTTCGATCACACTGATCGCTTCCGGCGCAATGCCTGACGAAATGACGGTTGAGGGGCAGCCGCGCGCCAACGGTATAGCTGACCCTCAGGTTCACTTTGGCGATCCAAAGCTCGATTGGACCGGCGCTCTACTGACCGAAAGCTTTGGCCACTTCGACGGACTTGCCGAACATTGGTACGTCCGCAGCGGCAAGTACTTCGACTACGAACATGCAAAAAGCATCCCGCTCAATTCACCTATCGAAGCTGGATATGTGGATCTGCCTGAGACCACGCTTAAGTGGGCGCGTCATCCGGCAAACCGTGTTCATAAGAAATCGGAAGAGTGGACCGAATACACCAAGCGGTTCCCGCAGATGATCGACAAGAAGATCTTTCTGTCGATCGATGAGTACGGCTATGGCGGAGGGAGCCTCAAGTCAGACCTCGCCTACGGCATGGTCTTGAACGAGATGTTCCGGCACACCGACTACATGAAGATGGCCGCCTACACCATGGCCACCTCAACGCTCGACATCACGCCAACGGCATCAACATACAACTCGCGCGGCCTGCTGTATAAGATGTACCGTGAGCACTTCGGAACCATTCCAGTTGCGGTTTCAGGCAATTCGCCGCAGCCCGCGCCGACCCGCCCACCCTACGGCGATCAGCCGGAGACAAGTTCGGGTAGCCCGACCTACCCGCTCGACATAACCGCAGCGCTCACTGAGGATCGCAAATTCCTCACCATCGCAGTCGTGAATGCAACCGAGTCCGAGCAGAAGTTCGACCTCAATGTAACGGGCGCGCAGGTTGCGGGCCCCTCAACTCAGTGGCAACTGAGCGGTACTAGCCTGGATGCCGAGAATCACGTAGGCCAGCCGCAACAAGTTGAAGTGAAAGAGATTGCTCTCGGGAGCGCACCGTCCACGGTGTCGGTGGCAGCAAACACTGTGAGCATTTATCGGTTCCCGGTGGCCGGTCAGTGAAAAGTATCCGCGTTCGAGCCATATTCAGAATGGATCGAATTTGGCTCGAGCGCGGAATCAATAACTCCGGGAACCGACAATCAGACAAGAAAAGAGGACAGGGGACACGATGAAAGCAAGAATTCTTATGTTTGTTGCAGCGGCAATCTGGCTCGGGACCATGTGCCCAGCCACCGCTCAACAGTATCCAGACCGAATCAGCGTAAACATCAATACCGCGCAGACATCCGACGCCGTCACAAAATACGAGTTTGGTCAATTCATCGAACACATTGTCAAGACGATGTACAGCAGCCTTTGGGCTGAGATGGTTGATGACCGCAAGTTTTACTTCCCAATTACCGCCAAAGAACCAGAACCGGGCCCGCGAAGCTTTGGAGGACAGGTACGGAGATGGACCTCCGTTGGTCTCGACGAGATCACCATGGACAAGAACGCTCCGTTCGTTGGTGATCAAAGTCCCGAGATTAAGCTTGATGCTTCCACTCCACACGGCATCCGCCAGACTGGACTTGGTCTCGTGAAGGGCAAGCAGTATACGGGCCGTATCTATCTCAAGGGTGCGCCTGGAGCAAAGGTCAACGTGACGCTTGTCTGGGGCGACGGCCAGAACGACCGGCAAACTGTTTCAATTTCGCCACTCACCGCCGCGTACAAAAAGTTCCCACTCAGTTTTACGTCCAAAGCCGATACACAGGAAGCGATCATCGAAGTCACCGGAACTGGCAGCGGTAGTTTTCATATCGGAACCATTTCGCTTATGCCTGCCGACAATATTGACGGATACCGTTCTGACACCATTGCTCTGCTGCGCAAGATCCCCACTGGCTTCTGGCGTTACGGCGGCAATTACACATCGAACCTCATCTGGTACCACATCGTCGGCGACATCGATAAGCGCCCACCGGACTGGGACTATGCGTGGAATGCGATGCAGACCAACGATCTCGGCCTCGACGAGTTCATGACACTGTGCCGGCTGATCAACGTTGAGCCCTACATCAGCGTGAACGCCGGCCTGGGTGACTCGCACTCCGCCGCCGAAGAAGTTGAATACATGAACGGCGCAGCCACAACACCCATGGGCGCCCAGCGCGCGAAGAACGGCCATCCCGCATCGTACGACGTCAAGTTCTGGAACATCGGTAACGAGCCCTGGGGTTCATGGCAGATTGGCCGCACCGATCTGAAGTACTACCTGATCAAGCACAACGAATTCGCCAAAGCCATGCGACAGGTAGATCCGTCGATTACTCTCATCGCTTCCGGCATGATGCTGCAGGACGACAATGTGCCCAATGAACTCCGTTCGAAATATGTAGGCAATCTCGGGCCGCTCTTCGGTGGTGACCACGACTGGACCGGCGGCTTCATGCGCGAGTCGAAGGGCAACTTCGAAATCATGGCCGAGCACTGGTATGCATCTGGCGGACACCACTGGGACCAGGTCAAAGCACGGAACCTTCCTGTCGACAAGCCGTCAGACGATGCGTTTGTGAAGGTGGACATGACTCCGCTGGAAGCCGCGCGCTATGCAGCCGACACGGTACGGCTGAAAGCCGAGGAGTGGCAGGGCTATGAACAGCGATTCCCATGGATCGTGAACAAAATCAAGCTCTCCATTGACGAGTATGCGTACTTCGGTGGCGGCGAACCGGGCGGCACGCCTTTCGGCCGGACGAGCATGAAACAGGCGGTCGCCTATGGAATGGTTCTGAACGAGATGATGCGGTACACCAATT